>CBDDBY010000001.1:0-100729 GCA_965225925.1 Dehalococcoidia bacterium
CCCGCTACACCGTCAACGGCTTGATTCCCAATACTACTCCGGGTTCTCATCGGGCCGCAGCGTGCGTCTGCTCGCAACGGTTGACGTTCCTCAGGTCGCCATCTTGAAGAAGTGATTCAGCGGCCCGTGGCCTCGTCCGACGTCCAAGGACCAGCGTATCGCCTCGGTCACGTACTCCTTGGCGGCGGCCACGGCCTCCTCCAGCTCCATTCCTCTGGCAAGCCCGGCGGCTATGGCCGATGCGAAGGTGCAGCCAGTGCCGTGGGTGTTCCTGGTATCTATGCGGGGCGCTTCGTACCGCCGGAACTCCCGGCCATCGTAAAGAAGGTCCACCGCAGGCCCCGGTAGGTGCCCCCCCTTGACTACCACGGCCCGCGCCCCCATGTCTACTATTCTCTCCGCGGCCCGGCGGATGTCCTCCTCCGATTCGATCCTCATGCCCGTGAGGGTTTCCGCCTCGGGTATGTTGGGAGTAACCACCGTGGCCCATGGGATCAGACTGCGGCGCATGGCATCCACCGCATCCTCCCTCAGCAGCCTGTCGCCGCTCTTGGCCACCATTACGGGGTCCACCACCAGGCGGTCCACCCGGAAATGATTCATCTCTCTTGCCACCGTCTCTATTATGTCGCTGCTGGAGAGCATGCCCGTCTTTACCGCATTGGCCCCAATATCGGAGAGCACCGCCTCGATCTGGGCGGCCACCATCTCCGCAGGCACCTCGTGCACCCTAGTCACACCTGCTGTGTTCTGAGCGGTCACGGCGGTGAGCACAGAGGTGCCGTAGACCCCCAGGGCGGCGAAGGTCTTGAGGTCGGCCTGAATACCGGCGCCGCCCCCCGAGTCGGAGCCCGCTATGGTCATGGCCGTCGGTATCCGTTTCTTATCTATGACCCCATCTCCCGTTTCAGGATTTGTTGAAACCCTTTGCATTCGCCCATTACAGCATTAAGGGCATTAGGACACGGGGTTAGCTTTTCATCCCCGAGACCTGTTCCCTATAACGGGTCCTTCGTGACCATCGCAGGATATGGCGTCTGGGCGTCAGGACTTGGTGTATACTTTACCGCCCGATTCCCGGAACTCCCGGGCCTTCTCATCCATACCGACTTGGATTGCAGCCTCGGCGTCAATGCCCTTCTTCTGGGCGTATTCCCGGACGTCCTGGGTAATCTTCATGCTGCAGAAGTGAGGGCCACACATTGAGCAGAAATGGGACGTCTTTGCGGGCTCGGCGGGTAGGGTCTGGTCGTGGAACTCCCGGGCAGTTTCCGGGTCCAGGGAGAGGTTGAACTGGTCCTGCCACCGGAACTCGAAGCGGGCCTTGGAGAGGGCATCGTCCCACAGATGAGCGCTGGGGTGCCCCTTGGCGATGTCGGCGGCGTGGGCGGCGATTTTGTAAGCGATAACCCCGTCCTTGACGTCCTGCTTGTTGGGCAGGCCGAGGTGCTCCTTAGGGGTGACGTAGCAGAGCATGGCGGTCCCGAACCAGCCAATCATGGCCGCGCCGATGGCCGAGGTGATGTGGTCGTAGCCGGGGGCGACGTCGGTGGTCAGAGGGCCCAAGGTGTAGAAGGGGGCCTCGTGGCAGACCTCCAGCTGTTTGTCCATGTTCCTCTTGATCTCGTGCATGGGCACGTGGCCCGGCCCCTCGATCATCACCTGTACGTCGTGTTTCCAGGCTATCTCGGTCAGTTCTCCCAGCGTCTCCAGTTCCGCGAACTGTGCCTCGTCGTTGGCGTCGGCGATGGAGCCGGGCCTGAGCCCGTCGCCCAGGGAGAAGGAGATGTCGTAGGCCTGCATGATCTCGCAGATGTCTTCGAAGTGGGTATATAGAAAGTTCTCCTGGTGGTGGGCCAAGCACCATGCGGCCAGGATGGCCCCGCCCCGGGACACGATGCCCGTCAGCCGTTTCGCTGTCAGTGGGATGTAGGGCAGGCGCACGCCGGCATGGATGGTGAAATAGTCCACGCCCTGTTCGGCCTGCTCGATGAGGGTGTCCCGATATATTTCCCAGGTCAGTTCCTCGGCCTTGCCTCCCACCTTTTCCATTGCCTGGTAGATGGGAACGGTCCCGATGGGCACCGGCGAGTTGCGGATGATCCACTCCCGGGTTTGGTGAATGTTTTTTCCGGTGGACAGGTCCATGACGTTGTCGGTGCCCCAGTGGGTGGCCCACACCATCTTCTCTACTTCCTCATCGATGGAGGAGGTTACCACCGAGTTCCCGATGTTGGCGTTGATCTTGACCAGGAAATTGCGGCCGATGATCATAGGCTCGGTTTCCGGGTGGTTGATATTGGCAGGGATGATGGCCCTCCCGCGGGCCACTTCGTCCCGGACCAGCTCGGGAGAGACCCCTTCACGGATGGCGATGAACTCCATCTCCGGAGTGACTGTCCCCTTCCTGGCATAGTGCATCTGAGTCACGGCACGGCCCTGTCTAGCCTTGAGGGGACGACGCCTCAAGCCCGGCATGGGCTGGCCATTGCTCGCGGCCGTGGGAGTCTTGCCGTTGCCTTTAACCCTTGGGCCGATCCCTTCGTACTCCTCGGTATCGCCCCGCTCCAGGATCCAGTCCCGGCGGAGGGCAGCAAGACCCCGTCGAAAATCGGTCTCCACCAATGGGTCGGTGTAGGGGCCTGAGGTGTCGTAGAGTCTGAGAGGAGGATTTTCCTCGTCGCCGAAGCGGCCAGAAGTGGGCGTCAGGCTGACCTCTCGCATGGGGACCCTGAGGTCCGGCCGGGACCCTTCAACGTACACCTTCTTGCTGGATGGATGGGGAAAGGTATTCAGGGCGTTAGTGCTATCCTGGCTTGTTTGGGTCATCGTTCACCTCCTGGCTGGGCCCGTTCACCGGCTCTTCCTCGACGGGCCAAATCAAAGCCGCCATTCCCGTTGAGGTTGGCGGCTCACGACTCCGATATCTGTTGAGTTGGAACCACGCTCCCTCCGCTGGAATTACCCAGATCAGGTTCGCAAGGGTCGGCGACATTTGGCGGTCACCCTCTCAGCCTGGCTCAACCAAGCTCCCCTACGTGCCTAGCTTTACTCGATTTTTCATCGTAATTATAGGTTCCAGTGGCTGGCCGTGTCAATATAGTGCCTGCCGGTTGGGCACAGCTCCAGGAGGCAGCAACCGCCACACCGGGGCTCTTTCTTGCAGGTCTCTTTCCCGTGCCTGTTCAGGAGAGCGTGGAACTCGTTAAATAATACCGGGTCCGCCGGCATGCCCTGGTGAAATAGCTGCTGGTGAGCCCCGTAGCTGTTAGCACGAGGCGCCAAATCCAGCCGCTTGAGTATGCGCCGGGTGTAAGCGTCGATTACGAAAGATGGCTTCTCCGCTGCATACACGATTATGTCGTCGGCTGTCTCCTCTCCGATGCCGTGTATGGACAGCAGTTCCCTCCTGAGTTCGGATGCGTCTTTAGTCAAGAAATAATTCAGGTCCCCGCCGTAGTTGTCCCACAGATGGTCCACGAAGGCCTTCACTTTCCGGGCCTTGGCGTTGAAAAAGCCCGACGGCCGCAGTATATCGGCCAGCTCTGCCTCGGGTATGTCCCTCAGGGCCTGAATTGACAGAAGCCCTGCATTCTTGAGGTTGAGCATGGCCTTTTCGACGTTGGTCCAGGCCGTCGCCTGGGTGAGTATCGCCCCCAGGATAATCTCCAGTCGGCTCTCCCCAGGCCACCATTGCTGGGGACCGTAGCGCGCCGCCAGCCGCAGATACACATCCATTAGTATCCCGCAGTTATCCCCCGCCCGAAGGCCGTTGGCTGGCGGTTCAGGCAGGATGGCGGGTTTGCCATCGGGCATCTCTGTCAAAGCCTCACGGGAAGCCTGTCCGCCAGTACGATATGCTCCACGTCGACATGGCAGCTGTAGGCATATACCTCTACGCCCTCGGCCACAGCCTGCCGCAGGGCAACGCCGAACTGAGGGTCGGCAATATCGTTGGGGGCCATTGCCACAGCGTCGTCCCGCTGGACCACGAACACCGCCGCGGCACGGTGCCCCTCCCCCACGGCCTTAGCCAGGCTGCCCACGTGTTTGGCGCCGCGGATGGTGGGAGCGTCGGGGAACAGCCCCACTCCATCTACCACCAAGGTAACCGACTTGGTCTCAATGTAGCAGGCGCCTCCAAAGTCCTTTCAACAACAGGTCCAACCGGCTCTCTCCGTACACGACCTCTCTCCGGATGCTGTCGTAGCCCGCGAACTGGGGTATCCGGTTCTCATCCAGGGCTTCGTGGACCAGAGAGTTGGGGAGGCGGGCGTCGGCGGAGGCCAGGGAATTGCCCAGGTCCACCAGGGCCAGGTCGAAGGCGGTCTTCCGGTGGTCTCCCAACGCCGGCCTGAGCCATACCCGGTTCCCCTCCACCAGCAGCTCCCGCATCCGCCCCGAGTTGGCGACATGGACCATCAACGCCCGGCCATCTATATCAACCAGGCCAGCGAAGCGGTTCAGCCGGCTGATGAACCGGCCCTCCACCAAACCGTCGAAGCGCATCCTTTGCCAGCACCCACCTAACAACAGGTTGCGTCAATCCTAGCAAGCTGGAGGCCGGGTGGCAATGGGATGGGGTGTCAAATAGGTTTTTATCAATCCTTAAGCCCGAATCCACCGAAGGACGTCCTTGGGGACAGCCCTTGAAGAAGCCAGCGGGTGCTCCTCTGAATCTGGGATAATGGTTTTGGAACAGAAACCAGCCCGGAAACAAGGAGCACCCAATAGATGCTGCCACAGAACAAACCCGACCGTATCCGCATCCTCTTTGACGACCATTGCCTGGTGGCCAATGCCGGCCTGCTCCTGCCGGCCACCCTAGCCCGGCACCTGGGCCTGCGGGAACTCGTCGACCATCACCTTGACCTCGGCGGAGCGCCGGGACGGGCGAACACTGGGGACAAGATGCTGACGCTGGTCGCTTCCGCGCTGGCAGGCGGCGACTGCATCGACGATGCCGATGCGCTGCGCGCTGGTGGGACGGTCGGTGTTCTAGGCTGCGTGGTCAAGGCGTCATCCACCCTGGGGACCTTCCTGCGCAGCTTCCGGTGGGGGCATGTCCGTCAACTCGACCGCGTGAGCCGCCAGTTGTTGGCCCGGGCCTGGGCCGCTGGGGCCGGACCCGGCGACTCGCCCCTGAGCATCGACCTGGACTCGACCATCTGCGAGACCTATGGACTGGCCAAGGAGGGAGCGCGCCACCACGGCTATACCGGCGCCCGCGGCTATCACCCGCTGCTGGCCATTGCCGCCGGCACCGGCGAGGTGCTGATGTCCCGGCTGCGCGAGGGCCGGGCCAACACCGCCCGTGGCGCGGCCCACTTCCTGCGTGAGACGGTGGGGCGGGTGCGCTACGGCGGGGCCAGGGGACAACTCACGGTGCGGGCCGACAGCGGCTTCTACGCCCACACTGTCGTTGCCGCCTGCCGGGAAATGGATGTCCGCTTCTCTATCACCATCCGCCAGCGCGCCAGCCTGCGGGACCTGATCGAGGCGATACCAGAGGAGGACTGGACTCCCATTCCCTACTGGATGGACGGCGCCGCCGATGTCGCCGAGACGACTTACACCCCGTTCCAGACCAAGTCGGACGCCCCGCCGGCGCGGCTCATTGTCCGGCGGGTGAAGCCGACGCCCGGTTCCCAGCTCGCCCTCTTCGCCAGATACAGCTATCACGCCTTCATCACCGACCGCGATGGGGAGACGCTGGAACTGGAGGCCGATCATCGCCGCCACGCCGAGGTCGAGAACGCCATACGCGACCTCAAGTACGGCGTCGGGCTGAACCACATGCCGTCGGGGCGCTTCGCCGCCAACGGCGCCTGGCTGGCGGTACAGGTGATGGCGCATAACCTGGCCCGCTGGACGGCGCGGATTGGTCTGGGCGAGGGGACCCTGATCACCAAGACCCTCAGGCGGCGGGTCTTCGCTCTGGTGGGACGGATCACCCGCTCGGCGCGCCGCCTCACTTTGCATCTCCCCCGGCGCTGGCCTTGGGAAACCCAGTTCAGTCGCGCCTTGGCCCGGCTGCAAGCCATTCCATTCCCGGCCTGACGGCCAGCCTGCAACTGACCCAACGTCCCCGCAATCTCGCGCCACCCCGGTCTCGAGAGTCCCCTGCTGCGTATCCTCTCGCCATCCCGCGCATCGCAACTCCCGCATAGGGCCTTAGGGGCCCTGTGCGGCGACTGAAGACCCTCCGCCGGCCTCCCACATCTACCCCAAGAGCCCAGGCCATCTCCCCTGTAGCTTCCTCACCCACCCCCTTCCGCTGCCCTCACGCCGTCCATCGGTGTCCTTCGGTGGATTCGGGCTTAGGCCTTCAACCCGTGACCCTATGGTCCGCCCCCGAGCGGCTGTGGCGTGTCGATAAGAAAGGATGTACACTTTGGGCCACCGATGTCTTCCTTCATCGATAAGCTCGAACGGGCCTGCGAGTCCAGGAAAAGCCTGCTCTGCGTGGGGCTGGACCCGGACCCCCAGCGGATGGCGATACCGGACGTGTTTGAGTTCAACCGGGCCGTTATAGATTCCACCGCCGACCTGGTGTGTGCCTACAAGCCCAACACGGCATTCTACGAGGCCCTGGGCATTGAAGGTCTTAAAGCCCTCGGGGACACTATCACCCATATTCGGAAAGTGTCCCAAGCCGTTGTCATAATCGGCGACTGCAAGAGGGGCGACATCGGCTCTTCCATGGCGGCCTATCATAAGGCCATGTTCGACGTGTGGGGCTTTGACGCCATAACAGTGAGCCCCTATCTCGGCGGCGAGTCCGTCCTCCCTCTAGAGGACTATCGTGACAAGGGGGTCTTCGTGCTCTGCCGTACATCCAACCCCAGCGCCGTCGACTTCCAGGATGTGATAGTGGCCTCTGATGGAGAAGAGCGTCCGGTTTACCAGCTGGTAGCAAAGAAGTGCCAGGAGTGGAATAGGGCGGGAAATTTGGGCCTGGTGGTCGGGGCCACCTATCCCGAGGAGCTGAAGCTGGTGCGGGAATTCTGCCCCGGCATGCCCATTCTCATACCGGGAGTGGGCGCCCAGGGAGGAGACCTGGCCAAAGCAGTGCTGGGGGGGACCGATAGCAGGGGGAGGCTGGCCTTAATCAACTCCTCCCGGCAGGTGCTTTATGCATCCAAAGGGGTTGATTTTTCCTCGGCTGCCCGTAAAGAAGCCTTGAAGTTGAGGGCCGAGATCAACGATGTTCTGGTTCTGGAAGGCAAGGGATGGTCTTAGAGCTCAAGCTTGGATACGTGCTACGGCTGAAGAAGACCCATCCCTGCGGCAACAACCTCTGGGAGGTGGTGCGCCTGGGGGCGGATATAGGCATAAAGTGCCGGAAATGCCACAGGCAGGTGCTCCTCCAGCGCTCCTACCTGGAGCGGCGGGTAAAGGAAGTGGTCAGGCTCCCCCCCGAGGGTATGGCAGCCCATCAGACCGTGAACAGCGACGAGTAATCCGCCTAGGCTCTCTTGGCGCTAGATAGTCGGTCCAGGATGAACCGGTGGGACCGGTCCCGTACTTGTATACGGTTTCAGGTACCTCTAAGCTATCCAGTGGCATTATTCAGGCCATTATTTTGTTGGATATTGCGGTAATAGCCAAAATGCGGTTAATTTATAATCATTAAAAGCTAGGCCACCAATCTGTTAAACTGGGACCATCCCCGATGACTACCTTCGCCGGGGGAAGGGCAGTTCCGTTAAAAGCCCCGGCTCCCGGCAAAAAACAAACGCTTGTGGATCGTGACACCTTGATGTCATGGCAGTCTGTGATAGGGGAGGATTGAGATGTTGACGGAACGAGTCCGAGCTCCCATCGAGCGGAATATCGCGATGGAGTTGGTCCGGGTAACCGAGGCTGCCGCCATATCGGCCGCCCGGTACATGGGTTTCGGCGACAAAGAGCTGGTTGACCAGGCGGCGGTGGACGCAATGCGCTTCACCCTGGGCGGTGTTTCCATGGATGGGGTCGTGGTCATTGGCGAGGGGGAGAAGGACAAGGCTCCCATGCTGTACATCGGGGAACGTATAGGCGATGGGTCCGCGCCAAAGGTGGACATCGCCGTGGACCCCATCGATGGCACAACCCTTCTTTCCAAGGGGCTTCCCGGCGCCATCGCTGTCGTGGCCCTATCGGCGCAGGGAACTATGAACTGCCCCAGGGAGCTTGTGTATATGAATAAAATTGCGGTGGGCCGTGCTGCAAAGGATGTTATAGATATCAATGCCCCGGTGGCTGTGAACCTGGAGAACATCGCTAGTGCCACCGGCCGGCGAGTAGGGGAGCTGACGGTGGTGGCGCTGGACCGTCCCCGCCACGACCAACTGCTGAAGGACATCCATAGTGCCGGGGCCCGCGTCAAACTTATATCCGACGGTGACGTGGCAGCCGGCATACAGGCGGCGATGCCCGACTCGGGCGTCGACGTGCTCATGGGCATCGGAGGGACGCCGGAGGCTGTACTCACGGCGGCGGCCATAAGATGCACAGAAGGTAGCATTCAATGCAAGCCCTGGCCACGGAATGATGAGGACCGGAAGCTGGCACTGGACGCCGGGATCGACCTGGAAATTGTGTACTCCACCGAGGACCTGGTCGGCGGAGAGGACGTTTTCTTCTCCGCCACCGGCGCGAGCAGCGGGGAGCTCCTGAAAGGTGTGAGGTTCTTCGGTGGTGGCGCCCAGACTCAGTCGTTGGTGATGCGCTCCCGCTCCGGCACCATACGCTGGATAGATGCGTTTCATGACTTCTCCCGGCTGGATAAGGTCCGGTTCCGTGATCAGTAATGCCGGGGCCGTTTCCTGAATGTCGTATCCCACAAAATGTGCGATTAACCCGGCGTCCCCTAAGCTCGGCGCCCTATGTCAGTATGCCCCGGCGCCATGACGATTTTGGGCCCGCCCGAGTAATAGTTAAGTATTAAAAGTCCAGCGTAAGGAGGAGGGCAATGGATACCCAGCGGCTGACCGGCACCGCCAGAGCCCTGGTTTCACCGGGAAAAGGAATTCTGGCGGCGGATGAAAGCTCAGGGACTATTAAGAGGCGATTCGACGCAATCAACACCGAATCCACCGAGGAGAACCGGCGGAATTACAGAGAGATGCTCTTTCGCACCGGTGGAGTGGAGGCGTACATAAGCGGCGTGATACTCTTTGACGAGACTATCCGGCAGGCGGCGGCCGATGGCACCCCCATGGTGAAAGTGCTGACCGGCCGGGGCATCATACCGGGCATCAAGGTTGACGCCGGGGCGAAAGCTCTCCCGGGCGCGCCCGGTGAGACCGTAACCGAGGGTCTGGATGGTCTCCGTGAACGCCTGGATGAGTACCGCGAGCTGGGGGCGCGCTTCGCCAAATGGCGGGCTGTGATAACCATCGGCCAGGACATCCCCAGCAGGAACTGCATTCAGACCAACGCCCACGCTCTGGCCCGGTACGCCGCTCTGAGCCAGGAAGCCGGGCTGGTCCCAATTGTGGAGCCCGAGGTATTGATGGACGGTGACCACACCATCGACCGCTGCTTCGAGGCCACCGAGTCCACCCTGCGGGAAGTGTTCTACGAGCTGGGCCGGCAAGGCGTATCTCTGGAGGGGATGCTGCTGAAGCCTAATATGGTGCTCTCCGGTAAGTCCGCGGATGGCCGGACCGGGCCGGAGGAAATTGCCCGGAAGACTATAGTTTGCTTCAACAGGACTGTGCCCGCCGCCGTGCCTGGCATTGTCTTTCTTTCGGGTGGCCAGAATGACGACGAAGCTACCATGAACCTGAATGCCATCAACCAGCGAGCCGCCTCCGAGGGCGCCCCCTGGCAGCTCAGCTTCTCCTACGGCCGTGGTCTCCAGGCAGCCCCCCAGAAGGCGTGGGCCGGACTGGCGTCCAATGTACCACTCGCCCAGAAGGCCTTCCATCATCGGGCATACCTCGCCAGCGCCGCTAGGCAGGGCTTATATAAACCGGAGATGGGAAAAGACCTGGCCGCTGTCTAGGTCGAAACCCGGCTACGAAGGACCTGTGAGGCTGCCGTAATCGGCCTTCACGGGCCCTTCAGCTTTACCCGGCGCGCCCTGAGAGGATAGAATATACATCGAACGGAGCGAGAAGTAAGTGGAAGTTATAACCAAAGGCAGGCTAACATGTCCTTCGTGCGGTTTCGCCGAAGACATGGAGATGCCCATCGATGCCTGCCAGATTTTCCATGAATGCAGCGGCTGCAAAACTTCCCTGAGTCCCAAACTTGGGGACTGCTGTATCTTCTGTTCCTATTCGGACGTGAGGTGCCCTCCCAAACAGATAGAAGAGGAGTCCTAAGTGGCCTTTGAAAAGCTGCTGATCGCCACCCGGAACCAGGGCAAGGTACGGGAATACAGGGAGCTGCTTCGTGGCATCCCGTTCCAATGCACCTCTCTAGACGAGGTGGGCGTTAAGGAAGACGTGGAAGAGACAGGCGCAACCTTCCATGAGAACGCCTGCATCAAGGCGCGGGCCTACTCAGACCTGGCCGGTCTGCTCACATTGGCCGACGATTCGGGTCTCGAAGTGGACGCCCTGGATGGTAGACCAGGAGTGGAGTCCGCACGGTACGGCGGGCCCGGGCTCACCGACGAAGGCAGGGTGGCCCTTCTCCTGGACAGGATTAAGGACGTTCCATGGGAGGATAGGACCGCCCGCTTCCGCTGTGTGATAGCCGTCCTCCGTCCTTCGGGACCAGTGGAAACCGTTGATGGATTGGTAGAGGGATTCATACAGTACGAACCCCATGGCGCCAACGGCTTCGGGTACGACCCGATATTCTTCGTGCCCAACCTGGGGAGGACCATGGCCGAGCTGCCTCTGGATGAGAAAAACGCCATCAGCCACAGGTCCCGGGCGGCGGAGAAGGCCGTGACTCTTCTCGAATCTTTAGTTAACCAGGGCGTGGCGGGCAGCTAACGCGGCCCGCTCCCTGGAACATTAGCCCCATGAAAGAAGGACCAATGCCCAAAGGCGAGGCGGGGATCAGAGATAAATTCGGCAGGTCCATCCATGACCTCCGGGTATCGGTTACCGACCGGTGTAACTTCCGGTGCCCCTATTGCATGCCCTCCGAGATATACGGCGAAAAATACCGGTTTCTTCCGAAGGCAGAGCTGCTGACTTTCGAGGAGATCGCCCGGCTGACCAGGATATTCGTAGGCCTGGGTGTGACCAAATTAAGGCTCACAGGCGGAGAACCGCTGGTCAGGAACGGCTTCGAGCGGCTTGTTGCGGAAATTGCCGGGATCGGGGGTATCGAGGACCTGACTCTCACCACCAACGGCTACCTTCTGGCCCAGAAAGCACAAGCCCTGAAGGACGCGGGGCTGCAGAGGATCACGGTGAGCCTGGACTCACTGAACGAGAACGTATTCAAGCAGATGAACGGCCTCGGTTACGGGCCTGAGAGGGTCCTGGAAGGGATCGAGAAGGCGCATGAGGTGGGCCTGGGCCCCATAAAGATCAACGCCGTCGTCCAGAAGGGCGTCAACGACCACACCATCGTCGACCTGGCCAGGCATTTCAAGGGCACCGGCCACATCATGCGGTTCATCGAATACATGGACGTGGGGAACCTGAACGGCTGGAAGCTGGATGACGTGGCGCCGGCGGATGATATCTTTAATATGATCGACGCCGAGATGCCCCTGGAGCCCATAGAGCCCAACTACAGGGGAGAGGTGGCGTTACGCTACAGATACCGAGACGGGGAGGGCGAGATAGGCATCATCGCGTCGGTCACCAAGCCCTTCTGCGGGGACTGCACCCGCGCCAGGCTATCCACCGATGGAAAGCTCTACACCTGCCTATTCGCCACCCGCGGGACGGACCTCAGGAGCCCCCTGAGGGCAGGCGCCAGCGACGAGGACCTCAGAGACCTGATATCGGGTATTTGGGGCGTCAGAGAGGACCGTTACTCCGAGCTGAGGACCAACGCTACAAAGCTGAAAAACCCTTCCAAAAAAATAGAGATGTACCAGATCGGGGGGTAGGAGTGCTCAGGTTGGGTCATCATCTGGACGGCGGACAAACTGGCTTCCAGCGGAGATACGAGCGCTATTCCTGATTCTCAAGTGGGGGACACGGTAGAACCGGTGCCGGAAGAAATCTTAAGGGACCCCAAGCCAGTGACTATCTACACCGATGGCGCCTGCGTCGGGAACCCCGGCCCCGGTGGCTACGGTACCGTGCTCCTGCACGGGGACCGTCGGAGGGAGCTGTCCGGTGGCTACCGCAGGACCACCAACAACCGGATGGAGTTGCTGGCCGCAATCGTGGGTCTGGAAGCCCTCAAAGGACGCTGCAGGGTGACCCTCCACAGCGATTCCCAGTACCTGGTCAACGCCATGGAGAAGGGCTGGGCCGAAAAGTGGCGAGCGAACGGCTGGCGGCGTGGTAAGCGGGGAAAAGCGCTGAATCCCGACCTGTGGGACAGGCTCCTGGGCCTCTGTGAGCATCACGATGTGAAGTTCCATTGGGTCCGGGGTCACTCGGGCAACCCTGAAAACGAGCGTTGCGATAAACTGGCCGTGGAAGCAGCCCACCAAAAAGGCCTCCTGGTTGACGAGGCCTACGAAGCCGGCCCGGATGTCCCGGTGACCGCCACGCCCAAGTTCAATCCGGCCGCGAAGCAGATATAACCTGGTGAAGGAATTGGTGACCTATGGAGGATGGATCCAGCGCCGGGCATGAGCGGGGCTCAGGGGACGATGCGACCGCAAAAAGCCTCACCCACCTGGACGAGCAGGGGAGGGCGGGGATGGTGGACGTAGGGCAGAAGCCGGACACGGAGCGGGAGGCCGTCGCCAGGGGATTCGTGGCCATGAAGCCGGACACCCTCCGGCTCATCAAAGACGGCCTGGTGAAGAAGGGCGACGTGCTTACCACCGCAAGGCTGGCAGGCATAATGGGAGCTAAATCGACCCCCCAGCTCATCCCCCTGTGTCATCCCATTCCATTGAACCAGGTGGCGGTGGACCTTGAGCTGGACGAAGCCCGGTGTGGCGTTCATATTCAGGCCACGGCGAAGACCGAGGCCAAGACGGGTGTGGAGATGGAGGCCCTGACCGCGGTGTCCATAGCCGCTCTGACCCTTTACGATATGTGCAAGTCGGTGGACAGGGGAATGCGCATCCAGGACATCCGGCTGGTGCGGAAACGGGGCGGTAAGAGCGGCGAGATAGTCCTGGAGGGGCAGAAGGCAAGCGAAGCCGAGGGGTAGGGTTGGAGTTTGTCCCCGGCATACACAAGGTTGACGGATTAGGGGCGTCTACCGCTGAACCTAACGCCACCCAGCCCTGTTAAGATTCCCCGCGGGCGTAGGACCCATAAAGTATTATTCCCTTGAAACGAGGACCGTAGCGCTCCCTTATTTAGAGCGAAGCTCCTCTGTGATCTCCAAGACTTGAAGAAGGTTCGGGGTGCCCAGTTGCTTAGCCCGAATCCACCGAAGGACGGCCTTGGGGACAGCCCTTGAAGAAGCCAGAGGGTGCTCCTCTGAATCTGGGATAATGGTTTTGGAACAGAAACCAGCCCGGAAACAAGGAGCACCCAATAGATGCTGCCACAGAACAAACCCGACCGTATGCGCATCCTCTTTGACGACCATCGCCTGGTGGCCAATGCCGGCCTGCTCCTGCCGGCCACCCTAGCCCGGCACCTGGGCCTGCGGGAACTCGTCGACCATCACCTTGACCTCGGCGGAGCGCCGGGACGGGCGAACACTGGGGACAAGATGCTGACGCTGGTCGCTTCCGCGCTGGCAGGCGGCGACTGCATCGACGACGCCGATGCGCTGCGCGCTGGTGGGACGGTCGGTGTTCTAGGCTGCGTGGTCAAGGCGTCATCCACCCTGGGGACCTTCCTGCGCAGCTTCCGGTGGGGGCATGTCCGTCAACTCGACCGCGTGAGCCGCCAGTTGTTGGCCCGGGCCTGGGCCGCTGGGGCCGGACCCGGCGACTCGCCCCTGACCATCGACCTGGACTCGACCATCTGCGAGACCTATGGACTGGCCAAGGAGGGAGCGCGCCACCACGGCTATACCGGCGCCCGCGGCTATCACCCGCTGCTGGCCATTGCCGCCGGCACCGGCGAGGTGCTGATGTCCCGGCTGCGCGAGGGCCGGGCCAACACCGCCCGTGGCGCGGCCCACTTCCTGCGTGAGACGGTGGGGCGGGTGCGCTACGGCGGGGCCAGGGGACAACTCACGGTGCGGGCCGACAGCGGCTTCTACGCCCACACTGTCGTTGCCGCCTGCCGGGAAATGGATGTCCGCTTCTCTATCACCATCCGCCAGCGCGCCAGCCTGCGGGACCTGATCGAGGCGATACCAGAGGAGGACTGGACTCCCATTCCCTACTGGATGGACGGCGCCGCCGATGTCGCCGAGACGACTTACACCCCGTTCCAGACCAAGCCGGACGCCCCGCCGGCGCGGCTCATTGTCCGGCGGGTGAAGCCGACACCCGGTTCCCAGCTCGCCCTCTTCGCCAGATACAGCTATCACGCCTTCATCACCGACCGCGATGGGGAGACGCTGGAACTGGAGGCCGATCATCGCCGCCACGCCGAGGTCGAGAACGCCATACGCGACCTCAAGTACGGCGTCGGGCTGAACCACATGCCGTCGGGGCGCTTCGCCGCCAACGGCGCCTGGCTGGCGGTACAGGTGATGGCGCATAACCTGGCCCGCTGGACGCGGCGCGGATTGGTCTGGGCGAGGGGACCCTGATCACCAAGACCCTCAGGCGGCGGGTCTTCGCTCTGGTGGGGCGGATCACCCGCTCGGCGCGCCGCCTCACTTTGCATCTCCCCCGGCGCTGGCCTTGGGAAACCCAGTTCAGTCGCGCCTTGGCCCGGCTGCAAGCCATTCCATTCCCGGCCTGACGGCCAGCCTGCAACTGACCCAACGTCCCCGCAATCTCGCGCCACCCCGGTCGCGAGAGTCCCCTGCTGCGTATCCTCTCGCCATCCCGCGCATCGCAACTCCCGCATAGGGCCTTAGGGGCCCTGTGCGGCGACTGAAGACCGTCCGCCGGCCTCCCATCTACCCCAAGACCCCAGGCCATCTCCCCTGTAGCTCCCTCACCCACCCCCTTCCGCTGTCCTCACGCCGTCCATCCGTGTCCTTCGGTGGATTCGGGCTTAGAAGTGAAAATTTCGCCCCTTTCACTCATCGCCCTAATCTTACAGGCCGTGCCGCGCTTCGTAGGCCGTTATCTGAGCCTCGTACTGCAGGGTCAGGCCGATGTCGTCCAGGCCGTGGAGCAGGGCGTGGCGCCGGAAGGCGTCGATCTCGAAGCTGGTCTCTAGCCCCCAGTCGTCCCACAGCCGCTGTGACTCCAGGTCCACGTTTAGCCGGTAGCCTGGATTGGCAATGGCCATGTCCATGAACCGGCGCACCTGGTCCTCGGGCAAAATCACTGGCAAGAGACCGTTCTGGAAGCAGTTGTTGTAGAAGATGTCGGCGAAGCTGGCCGCCACGACGCAGCGAATGCCGAAATCGTGCAACGCCCAGGGAGCATGTTCCCTGGAGGAGCCGCAGCCGAAGTTGGGGCCCGTGACCAGAATGGATGCGCTCTTGTATTCGGGCACGTTCAGCACGAAATCGGGCCTGGGGCTGCCGTCGGCATCGTAGCGGGAGGCGAAGAACAGGGATTCGCCGTACCCGGTGCGCTTGATGCTCTTGAGGAACTGGGCGGGAATAATCTGGTCCGTGTCCACGTTTGCCCGGTCCATGGGTGCGACGACGCCGTTGACCTTGGTGAATGGCTCCATATTTGCAGCTCCTTCCTCTACCACTCCCGGATGTCGACGAAATGCCCGGCGATGGCGGCTGCCGCAGCCATCTGGGGACTTACCAGGTGGGTGCGTCCGCCCTTCCCCTGCCGTCCTTCGAAATTACGGTTGGAGGTGGAGGCGCAGCGCTGACCTGGCTGGAGTATGTCCGGGTTCATTCCCAGGCACATGGAGCAGCCCGACTCGCGCCAGTCGAAACCGGCGTCTTTGAATATACCGTCCAGCCCCTCGGCTTCCGCCTGCCTTTTCAAGGCAGTGGACCCCGGCACCACCATGGCGGAGACATCCCCGTGTACCTTTCGTCCCTTGACGACCTCGGCGGCATTCCGAAGGTCTTCGATCCGGGCGTTGGTGCAGGAACCCACGAACACTCGGTCAATTTTTATGTCCTGGATCGGTGTGTTGGGCTCGAGGGCCATGTACTTTAGGGCCGCTTCTGCGCCTGCCCGCTCTGTGGCCGTGGTATAGGAGGCCGGATCGGGCACCCGGCCCGTCACCGGCGCCACCATGCCAGGGTTGGTGCCCCAGGTTACGAAGGGCGCCAGGGACCCGGCGTCGATCTCCACCAGCTTATCGAAGACCGCTCCGGGGTCCGTCAGGAGGCTACGCCACCGCTCCACCGCAGCATCGCAATCCTTACCCTGGGGAGCCTGGGGACGGCCCTTCACGTATTCGAAGGTGACGTCATCGGGGGCGATCATTCCGGCCCTGGCCCCGGCTTCGATGCTCATGTTGCACACCGTCATCCGGCCTTCCATCGACAGGGAGCGAATCCCCTCCCCGGCGTACTCGATCATGTGGCCGACGCCTCCGTTGACGCCAATCTGACCTATTATCCCCAGTATAACGTCCTTGGCCGTGACCCCCAGGGGCAAAGATCCATTGACGCGTACCTCCATAGTCTTCGGCTTGAACTGGCGCAGCGTCTGAGTTGCCAGAACATGCTCCACCTCCGAGGTGCCGATCCCTATGGCCAGGGCCCCAAATGCGCCATGGGTGGCGGTGTGGCTGTCTCCGCAGACTATAGTCTTGCCGGGCTGGGTGTAGCCCTGCTCGGGTCCGATTATGTGGACTATGCCCTGAAGGGGGCTGTGCATGTCGTACAGCGTCACGCCGAACTCGGGGGCGTTGCGGGACAGGGCTTCCAGCTGTTTCCGGGATAATTCGTCGGTGACGGGCAGGGACCGGTCCCAGGTGGGGGTGTTGTGATCGACGGTGGCCACAGTCAGGTCGGTACGCCTCACCTTTCGGCCCGCCATCCGCAGACCTTCGAAGGCCTGGGCCGAGGTGACCTCATGGACCAGGTGCAGGTCTACGTACAGAATGGTAGGCTGGCCGGCCTCCTCGTGCACCACGTGGCTCTCCCAGAGCTTCTCGAACATGGTCTTGGGCGGCATTTGAACACCTCATTACGATATGTAGCTGTCCATGTACAGATAGGGTATTTCAGTCGTCCGCTGGGCCATAGTTACGTCATTCCCGACAATGTCATCCCACCACCGCCATCGCCTGAAGCTAGTCGGGGGTGGTCAAGGGGGCGGGAATGTCGCCGATACCTTCCTGGGCGATGGCGCGGTTAACGGCGCTCAGGTATGCCTTGGCGCTGGCGACGATGATGTCCGTCGATGCACCCCGGCCCGTGTAGACATTGCCCTCTTGCTCCACACGGATGACCACTTCACCCAAGGAGTCCAGACCCGCGGTGACGGAGGAGACGTTGAAGTCCACCAGCTTGGCAGTCACCCCCGATGCCCGCTCGATTGCTTTGCACACGGCGTCCACTGGACCGTTGCCCGTGGCGGCATCGCTGTAGAGCTGCCCACCGGGGCCCAACACCCGTACCGTGGCGGTGGCTACGTCGTGGTCTCCTCCGGAGAACTCGAGGTTGTCCAGGGTGTAGGTGACGGGTTCCATGGTTACTCGTTTCTCCTCGTCCATGAGGGTCTCCAGGTCCCGGTCCGTCACCTCGTGCTTCCTGTCCGCCAACAGCTTGAAGGCCTCGAACACGTGATCGAGATTTTCCTTGGAAATCACGTAACCCAGGTCCTCCAGCCGTGCCCGCAGCCCGGCGCGGCCGCTGAGCTTGCCCAGCACCAATGTATTCCCGGGCCATCCTATGGAGACGGGGTCCATGAGCTCGTAGGTCGTGCGCTCCTTGAGAACGCCGTCCTGGTGTATCCCCGAAGCGTGGCGGAAGGCGTTCTCCCCAACCACCGACTTGTTGGGCTGGATGGGCATTCCTGTGATCCGGCTCACCAGCCGGCTGGTGGGATATATCTGGGTGGTATCGACGTTGGTGGTAACTCCGAGCAGGTCCCTCCGGGTGTGAAGCCCCATAATTATCTCTTCCAGGGAGGCATTACCCGCCCTCTCGCCGATCCCGTTGATGCAGCCTTCTACCTGGCCCGCCCCTGCCTCCACGGCGGCGATGCTGTTGGCCACTGAAAGGCCCAGGTCGTTGTGGCAGTGTACGCTGATCACCGCCCTGTGGATGTTGGGAACGTTCTCCTGGATGTCCCTCAACAGCTGGGCGAACTGGGAAGGGATGGCGTAACCCACGGTATCCGCTATGTTTACCGTAGTCGCGCCGGCATCTATTACCGCCTTGATGAGCTGGTAAAGGTACTCGGGGTTGGTCCTGGTGGCGTCCATGGGAGAGAACTCGATGTTGTCGCAGTAGCCCCTGGCCCGGCTTACCATGGACACCGCCATGTCCATCACTTCCTCCCGGTTCTTGCGGATCTGGTGCGTCAGGTGGATATCCGAGCTGGAGAGGAAGACGTGGATACGGGGGTTCTCTCCGCCTTTAAGGGCCTCCCACGCCTGGTCCACGTCTGCAGGATGGGCGCGGGCCAAAGAGGCGATGACAGGGCCTTTGATCTCCCGAGCGATGGTCTTAACCGCCTGGAAGTCCCCGGGAGAGCTGGCGGCAAATCCCGCCTCTATGACGTCTACCCGCAGGCGGGCGAGCTGCCTGGCGATCTCCAGTTTCTCTTCGCCGGTCATGCCTATGCCCGCGGACTGCTCGCCATCCCTGAGCGTCGTGTCGAATATTGTTATTCTCTTCTCGGCCATGATTTAACCCCCTCTGGTCTGAATTTTCATTGGATTAGTGTCCGTCCAGCATTATCCTAAAGTGCAACTCAGAAGGGGACCCAGGGTGCCGTAGTCCGCCGTCCCAAGCCCTACCAGGACCCAGGTTCGGCGGTGAACTACGCTCACCATTTCCTCTTTAGTCATCAGTACTTGCCTTCAGTTAACCAGCGATATTCTGAAAGAATATTTCGCGGGTCCTCTATAGTTTCTACCCGCTCTTACTCGACGGGTTTCATCCAGGGCATCATCCGCCGGAGCTCTCTACCTACATCCTCTATCTGATGGTCGTTGGCCTCCTGGCGCATCTGGAGAAAGCGCTTCCGCCCCTCGTCGTTTTCCGCCATCCACTCCTTGGCGAAAGTGCCGTCCTGGATGTCCCTCAGGGTGCGGCGCATGTTCTCCCGCACATGGTCGTCTATGACCCTGGGGCCCCGGCTGTAGTCTCCGTACTCTGCGGTATCGCTGACCGAGTAGCGCATGTACTTGAAACCGCCCTGGAAGATCAGGTCCACGATGAGCTTCATCTCGTGTAGACACTCGAAGTAGGCCAGCTCCGGCGGGTATCCTGCTTCCACCAGGGTCTCGAAGGCCATCTTTATAAGAGAGGTGACCCCGCCACAGAGAACGTTCTGTTCGCCGAAAAGGTCCGTCTCCGTCTCGTCCTTGAAGGTGGTCTCCAGGACGCCCGCGTTTGTGCATCCGATCCCCTTGGCGTAGGCAAGGGTTATCTCCTCGGCGTTACCCGTTGCGTCCTGCTGGATAGCCATCAGTGCGGGGACGCCGATTCCGTCCATGAACATCTCCCGCATCCGGTGCCCCGGCGCCTTGGGCGCCACCATCGAGACGTTGACGCCGGTGTCGGGAACGATCTGGCGGTAATGGATATTGAATCCGTGGGCGAACAGCAAGGAGCTCCCGGGCTTCAGGTTCGGCCCGATGGACTCCTTATACACGGCCCCCTGGACGTGGTCCGGGATGACCATCATCACCAGGTCGGACTCCCTGGTCACGTCGGCCACGTCGCCCACCTCCAGCCCCGCTTCTTGTGCAATGGCCCGGCTCTTGCTGGTGGAGGGAAGCCCCACCATAACCTTCTGGCCGTTGTCTTTGAGGTTCAGGGCATGGCAATGTCCCTGGCTTCCGTAGCCGATGATGCCGACGGTCTTGCCTTCCAAGATGTCCAGATTCGCGTCTTTGTCGTAGTAAACCTTAGGCATTATGCTGATACCCCTTTTCAGGATTCTGGTTGACCATGGAGCCGAGGGCCCCTGGGTCTCTAGCTGCTGCCGTTTTCGTTGGCGCCGTCGGTTGACGGCCTGCTCTTCTCGTCCTTGACCCGTTCGGTCCCCCGGACAATGGCTATTCGACCGGTGCGCATCAGTTCCCGGATCCCGAAGGGCCGGAGCAGGTTGTAGAGGGCGTTAATCTTGTCCTCTTCGCCCGTTATCTCGATGATCAGAGAGTTGGGGCCGACGTCCACAATGCTTGCCCGGAAAATATCCACGAGCTGCATGATCTCGCTTCGAGTGGCAGGGGTGGAGCGCACCTTGATCAACGCAAGCTCCCGGGCCACGATATCCTCTTCTTCCAGCTCCGACACCCTGATCACCTCTATCAGCTTGTTCAGCTGCTTGGTGACCTGCTCTATCGTCGCCTCGTCTCCCTCCACCACGAAGGTCATTCGGGAGAGGTTTGGCTGCTCGCTCTTGCCCACGGCCAAGCTGGCTATGTTGAAACCCCTCCGGCGGAAGAGGCTGGATACCCGGTTCAGCACCCCGGGCCTGTCTTCCACCAGGGCAACTATGGTGCGTCGCGGAGTGGTCGTCACGTTGCTGTCCCCTCGTTCTCGAGACTGAAAGCCGACTCCTGCTGGGGTTCCTCTATCATCTCCGCCAGGCTCTCCCCCGCAGGTATCATGGGATAGACGTTCTCCTCGCGCTCCACCATGAAATCCAGCAACACCGGTCCCGGCTCTTCCATGGCCCACCGGATGGCCGTCGCAACTTGGTCTTTATCGGTTACCCGCATCCCTGGAATCCCGTAGGCTTCGGCCAGCTTAACAAAGTCCGGGTTGTGGCTGTACCCGGTGGCCGTGTATTCCTTGTTGTAGAAGAAGTCCTGCCACTGTCGCACCATACCCAGGAAGTTGTTGTTCATGATGGCGAACTTCACGGCTATGTTGTTCTCCACGGCGGTGGCAAGGTCGCACAGTGTCATCTGGAAGCCGCCGTCCCCGGCTATGGACCAGACATGCTTATCCGGCCTCGCCACCTTGACCCCCAGGGCGGCGGGCACCTCGAATCCCATGGCGCCCAGGCCCCCTGAAGTGATCAGGCTGTTGAACTCCTTGAAAGAGCAGTGCTGGGCCGCCCACATCTGGTGCTGGCCCACTCCGGTCACGATAATCGCCCTGCCGTCGGTAATATCCGAGATTGATTTGATCACGAATTGCTGGGTGAGGTGGTCCGTTTCTCTGATCTTGTGGGAGGGATGCTCGACGCGCATCTGCTCTATATGCTGCACCCAATCGGTATGAAGGGCAGGTTGTACTTGGGGCACCAGTGCCCGCAATACCCGTTTCAGGTCCCCCACGATGGGGACGGTGGCCTTGACGTTCTTGCTGATCTCCGATGGGTCCACGTCCACGTGTATGACCTTGGCCAGGGGGGCGAAGGACCCCAGCTTCCCAGTGACTCTGTCGTCGAACCGCATCCCCAGGGAGATCAGCAGGTCGGCCTGGTCTATGGCCATGCTGGCGTAGGCCATGCCGTGCATACCGGGCATTCCCACGTTCAGGAAGTGGTCTGTGGGGAAGGAGCTTATGCCCAGCAGGGTGGTGACCACCGGTATCTGGGCCTTCTCCGCCAGCTCCAGGGTCTCCTCATAGGCCCGGGAGAGGATAACCCCGTGTCCTGACAGGATCAATGGTCTTTCCGCCTCGGCGATAAGACGGGCCGCCTTCTGTATCTGGCTGGGGTGGCCCTCCAGGGTCGGTTTATAGCCGGGCAGGTTCACTTCTTCGGGATAGATAAATTCGGCGGTATCGGTCAGGAGCACATCCTTCGGTATGTCTATCAGGACAGGCCCGGGTCTGCCCGTGTTGGCGATGTGGAAGGCCTCTTTGATGGCGGCTGGAATCTCCGAGGCGTTCATTATCAAGTAGTTATGTTTGGTTATGGGCAGCGTTATCCCGGTGACGTCGGTTTCCTGGAAGGCGTCCCGGCCGATGGCCGCCCGTGGCACCTGGCCGGTTATGGCGACGATGGGGACCGAGTCCATCTGGGCGCTGGCTATCCCTGTAATCAGGTTCGTGGCGCCGGGCCCCGAGGTGGCGATGCACACCCCAACCCGCCCAGTGGCCCTGGCGTAACCGTCGGCGGCCATAGCGGCGGTCTGCTCGTGCCTCACGAGGATGTGCCGCAACTGGGGGTACTGGGGCATAGCCCCGTAGAGGGGCAGCACCGCGCCACCGGGAAGCCCGAAGGCTACCTCTACCCCCTCGCGAAGAAGGCTTTCACACACTATCTGAGCGCCCGTCAGTTTCATGTCTTTACCTCGGCCCTGCGGCAAGACGCCGCCCTTACAAAATAAAATAACCCATCCCACAAGGGACGGGTCTAGCTTCCCGCGGTACCACCCTTTTTCCCCGACTTACCCCACCCTTAACCGAGTGAGGCGGCCTACGCACTCCGGGATACGGCGCCACATCGGGACATCTTAACGACTTTAACGGAGTCCTCCGCCGCGCCCTACTTCGCTATCAGCTATATTCAGGCGGGCCGCTCCGGGGCGAGTTCAGGGCCTTGCTGCCACCGGCCTTCCACACTTCGGCGTGCCCAGGGCCTGCCTCAGGCCGACTCTCTATGGCAGTGTACCCCTACTACTCCCCTTCCTAGCGGTGATCATATATTTGATTGGATTGTATCAGTCTCGCTTAGCCTTGTCAATAGAGCCTAACTTGCATTACCGGGACCCGGCCGTATCACTGTTGCATCCAGTAAATTTGTGTGCTACCGTAGCCCGAATCCACCGAAGGACGTCCTTGGGGACAGTCCTTGAAGAAGCCAGAGAGTGCTCCTCTGAATCTGGGATAATGGTTTTGGAACAGAAACCAGCCCGGAAACAAGGAGCACCCAATAGATGCTGCCACAGAACAAACCCGACCGTATTCGCATCTTCTTTGACGACCATCGCCTGGTGGCCAATGCCGGCCTGCTCCTGCCGGCCACCCTAGCCCGGCACCTGGGCCTGCGGGAACTCGTCGACCATCACCTTGACCTCGGCGGAGCGCCGGGACGGGCGAACACTGGGGACAAGATGCTGACGCTGGTCGCTTCCGCGCTGGCAGGCGGCGACTGCATCGACGACGCCGATGCGCTGCGCGCTGGTGGGACGGTCGGTGTTCTAGGCTGCGTGGTCAAGGCGTCATCCACCCTGGGGACCTTCCTGCGCAGCTTCCGGTGGGGGCATGTCCGTCAACTCGACCGCGTGAGCCGCCAGTTGTTGGCCCGGGCCTGGGCCGCTGGGGCCGGACCCGGCGACTCGCCCCTGACCATCGACCTGGACTCGACCATCTGCGAGACCTATGGACTGGCCAAGGAGGGAGCGCGCCACCACGGCTATACCGGCGCCCGCGGCTATCACCCGCTGCTGGCCATTGCCGCCGGCACCGGCGAGGTGCTGATGTCCCGGCTGCGCGAGGGCCGGGCCAACACCGCCCGTGGCGCCGCCCACTTCCTGCGTGAGACGGTGGGGCGGGTGCGCTACGGCGGGGCCAGGGGACAACTCACGGTGCGGGCCGACAGCGGCTTCTACGCCCACACTGTCGTTGCCGCCTGCCGGGAAATGGATGTCCGCTTCTCTATCACCATCCGCCAGCGCGCCAGCCTGCGGGACCTGATCGAGGCGATACCAGAGGAGGACTGGACTCCCATTCCCTACTGGATGGACGGCGCCGCCGATGTCGCCGAGACGACTTACACCCCGTTCCAGACCAAGCCGGACGCCCCGCCGGTGCGGCTCATTGTCCGGCGGGTGAAGCCGACGCCCGGTTCCCAGCTCGCCCTCTTCGCCAGATACAGCTATCACGCCTTCATCACCGACCGCGATGGGGAGACGCTGGAACTGGAGGCCGATCATCGCCGCCACGCCGAGGTCGAGAACGCCATACGCGACCTCAAGTACGGCGTCGGGCTGAACCACATGCCGTCGGGGCGCTTCGCCGCCAACGGCGCCTGGCTGGCGGTACAGGTGATGGCGCATAACCTGGCCCGCTGGACGCGGCTCGGATTGGTCTGGGCGAGGGGACCGTGATCACCAAGACCCTCAGGCGACGGGTCTTCGCTCTGGTGGGGCGGATCACCCGCTCGGCGCGCCGCCTCACTTTGCATCTCCCCCGGCGCTGGCCTTGGGAAACCCAGTTCAGTCGCGCCTTGGCCCGGCTGCAAGCCATTCCGTTCCCGGCCTGACGGCCAGCCTGCAACTGACCCAACGTCCCCGCAATCTCGCGCCACCCCGGTCGCGAGAGTCCCCTGCTGCGTATCCTCTCGCCATCCCGCGCATCGCAACTCCCGCATAGGGCCTTAGGGGCCCTGTGCGGCGACTGAAGACTCTCCGCCGCCCTCTCATCTACCCCAAGACCCCAGGCCATCTCCCCTGTAGCTCCCTCACCCACCCCCTTCCGCTGTCCTCACGCCGTCCATCCGTGTCCTTCGGTGGATTCGGGCTAAGGTGAAGGTGGATGGCACCTCCCGCATCACCTGGGTCAGGGTAACCGCAAGGCCCACACCAAAGGCTGCCAGAAAGACGGACACGGCTAGGATGAGTCCTATCCACCGGGTCTTCGTCATCTTCATTATCTTCACAACGGGCCCCCTTTCCTGGGTTACCGACTATACTATCGGCGTGGGTAGGCACGGTCTAGCCGTGCAAATAATCTGTACATTGACGGCCAGGTGGTGGGAGTTAGGGAAGTTCAAGGATGAGGTCCAGTTTACGGGGCGGACGGCAGCGGATGCTCCGTTTCCAGAAGTTGGAGGAACTCCCGCTGGGCCGGCGAGAGGCGCCGTTCTTTCAGGTAGACCAAAGTCAAGGGCCTGTTGCAGCTCCAGCCCTCCACCTCCAGGACCTGGAGAAGACCGGCCTTCACCTCGGCCCCGATGCCGTAGCGCGAGACTATGCCGACACCCATGCCCGCCTGTGCCGCCAGCTTGACCGCCTGGTTGCTGCCCAGCTCGATGGAGACCCTGGGCAGGACTCCCAGTTGGGCGAAGCACTCCTCCGACGTCTGCCTGGTGGCGGAGCCCTCCTCTCTGGTCACCAGCCCCTCGTTCATCACATCCTCCAGGGTCACCCTCCGTTGCTTGGCCAGGGAATGGTCCGGCCCGGTGATCAGCACGATCTCGTCCATCACATAGGTGGACATCTCCAGCTCTTCTGCCCCATCCTCGGGCCGGCTGCCGATCATTCCCAGGTCCAGCTCCCTTTGGAGTATCTGGTTGACGATAGTGCGGGTGTTGGAGATTTTCAGCTGGACCTGGATGTCCGGGTGGCGCTGCCGGAACCGGCCTATGGCCACCGGTAGAATGTACTCCCCCGGGGTCGTGCTGGCGCCCAAGGTCAGGTGGCCGGTCTTGAGACCCTTCAAGTCCTGGATGGCCTCATCCATCTCGGTGGACAGGGAGAAGATCCTGTGGGCGTAGGAATAGACCGTCTCTCCCATCTCCGTGAGGGGGAGCCCTCGGGCCCTCCGGTGGAGCAGCTCTATACCCAGGGCCTTCTCCAACTCCTGCACCTGGATGGAGACGGCCGGCTGGCTTATATCCAGGGCCTCGGCGGCCCGGGAGAAGCTCCGGCGCCGGGCGACGGTGTAGAATATACGGAGCTGATGAAAGTTCAGTTCGGTTTTCGTTGTCGCCTCCGAAGACCCGTCGGGTAGCCTGTTGTCTCAAGTATAGGCCTCCGGATTGGGTTAGGGAAACGTGTTAATAAGGCCAGGCATATAAATGTTATAGTGGTATATAAACTAAAGCTGAAGTAGGCAGGGAAATGCCGTCACTCAGAAATATCGGGGTAAAGCCGGAGGCCCAGGTATCGTTGAATCCGTTGACGCGGATGAATATAGGGTCGCCGGCGACCTCTGTCATGGTGGAAGGGCTGCTTTGCCACAGCCTTTGAGTCCGGCGGGTGAGAAAGGCCCTGGAGGGGCTTCCGGGAGTGTCCGACGTGAGCTTCGATGCGGTGCGCGATACCTTCTCGGTGGAAGGGGCTATAGCCTCGCCTGAGGAGGTCCGGCTAGTGGTGCTGAAGACTGTTGTATTCCCGCGGCTGAGAGGCATCCTGGGGAGCCTGGGCGGGCGTCTCCGGAGGTGAAGAACCTGGCCGGTCTGGAATGCGGCGGATGACGGAAGGCCTAGTACTAAGCCCGAATCCACCGAAGGACGTCCTTGGGGACAGTCCTTGAAGAAGCCAGCGGGTGCTCCTCTGAATCTGGGATAATGGTTTTGGAACAGAAACCCGCCCGGAAACAAGGAGCACCCAATAGATGCTGCCACAGAACAAACCCGACCGTATCCGCATCCTCTTTGACGACCATCGCCTGGTGGCCAATGCCGGCCTGCTCCTGCCGGCCACCCTAGCCCGGCACCTGGGCCTGCGGGAACTCGTCGACCATCACCTTGACCTCGGCGGAGCGCCGGGACGGGCGAACACTGGGGACAAGATGCTGACGCTGGTCGCTTCCGCGCTGGCAGGCGGCGACTGCATCGACGACGCCGATGCGCTGCGCGCTGGTGGGACGGTCGGTGTTCTAGGCTGCGTGGTCAAGGCGCCATCCACCCTGGGGACCTTCCTGCGCAGCTTCCGGTGGGGGCATGTCCGTCAACTCGACCGCGTGAGCCGCCAGTTGTTGGCCCGGGCCTGGGCCGCTGGGGCCGGACCCGGCGACTCGCCCCTGAGCATCGACCTGGACTCGACCATCTGCGAGACCTATGGACTGGCCAAGGAGGGAGCGCGCCACCACGGCTATACCGGCGCCCGCGGCTATCACCCGCTGCTGGCCATTGCCGCCGGCACCGGCGAGGTGCTGATGTCCCGGCTGCGCGAGGGCCGGGCCAACACCGCCCGTGGCGCCGCCCACTTCCTGCGTGAGACGGTGGGGCGGGTGCGCTACGGCGGGGCCAGGGGACAACTCACGGTGCGGGCCGACAGCGGCTTCTACGCCCACACTGTCGTTGCCGCCTGCCGGGAAATGGATGTCCGCTTCTCTATCACCATCCGCCAGCGCGCCAGCCTGCGGGACCTGATCGAGGCGATACCAGAGGAGGACTGGACTCCCATCCCCTACTGGATGGACGGCGCCGCCGATGTCGCCGAGACGACTTACACCCCGTTCCAGACCAAGCCGGACGCCGCGCCGGTGCGGCTCATTGTCCGGCGGGTGAAGCCGACACCCGGTTCCCAGCTCGCCCTCTTCGCCAGATACAGCTATCACGCCTTCATCACCGACCGCGATGGGGAGACGCTGGAACTGGAGGCCGATCATCGCCGCCACGCCGAGGTCGAGAACGCCATACGCGACCTCAAGTACGGCGTCGGGCTGAACCACATGCCGTCGGCGCGCTTCGCCGCCAACGGCGTCTGGCTGGCGGTCCAGGTGATGGCGCATAACCTGGCCCGCTGGACGGCGCGGATTGGTCTGGGCGAGCGGACCGTGATCACCAAGACCCTCAGGCGGCGGGTCTTCGCTCTGGTGGGACGGATCACCCGCTCGGCGCGCCGCCTCACTTTGCATCTCCCCCGGCGCTAGCCTTGGGAAAC
This sequence comes from Dehalococcoidia bacterium, assembly GCA_965225925.1. GTDB lineage: Bacteria > Chloroflexota > Dehalococcoidia > Lucifugimonadales > JAGWBF01 > CBDDBY01. The sequence goes on from CBDDBY010000001.1 coordinate 27,732, forward strand.
CCAGTTCAGTCGCGCCTTGGCCCGGCTGCAAGCCATTCCATTCCCGGCCTGACGGCCAGCCTGCAACTGACCCAACGTCCCCGCAATCTCGCGCCACCCCGGTCGCGAGAGTCCCCTGCTGCGTATCCTCTCGCCATCCCGCGCATCGCAACTCCCGCATAGGGCCTTAGGGGCCCTGTGCGGCGACTGAAGACCGTCCGCCGGCCTCCCATCTACCCCAAGACCCCAGGCCATCTCCCCTGTAGCTCCCTCACCCACCCCCTTCCGCTGTCCTCACGCCGTCCATCCGTGTCCTTCGGTGGATTCGGGTTAAAACCTAACTGATTTTACTTAATAATCAGCGGTAGTTCGCTCACCTGTCCCCTAAGGAACGAGGCGAAATTTTACGGACCGCCGTCGCCGTCGCCACCGCCATCGCCATCGCCACCGTCCCCACCGTCCCCACCGTCCCCACCGTCCCCACCATCACCGCCGCCCGCATCCGCGCCGTCACTGGCGGCTACGCCACCCCGGTAAAGGAGATCGCCGCTGGCCAGGGCGAGTCGGAGCGGCTGGTGGAGCAGTACCGGGCGGCGATTGCGGCCCTGGAGAGGGGCAATAAGACCCCGCCCAGCAATGGCGCGGCTCTCAAGAAACGGGACAAGACCTCCAAGCGGCGCAATCAGCGAACCAAGCGGGACAAGGCGGCTGGCGCAACCGAGACGAAGAAGGAGCAAGACGCTCCTGAAGAGGAGCAGGGCACATGAGGCTCACCGAGTGCCAGGAAGAGCTACTGGGACATCTGGCAGCCATGCCCTTTCTCGACCGGCTGGAGCTGGTCGCCGTCTCCGGCTGGTCTCGGGGCTCGATCTACGAGAGCGTCGAGAAATGTGAGGCCGAGGGCCTCGCCGCCTCCGTCCCCCACGCCACGGACGTCATCCCCTCTACCAGGCGTTTCTATCTCAAAGCAGCTGGGCTGCACCGGCTGGCACGGGTCGAGGGCATGACGGTGGATGAGCTTCTGAACCTCTATCCCGTCTCCGCCCGGTGGCAGCGCGTCCTGCTGGAGCGGCTGGATGCCGCCGCAGTCATCTACCGGCTCGCTGCCACTATCTCCAACATCGCCCACCCCATCCGCTTCCGCTGGTACCGGGCCATGCCTATGGACGCCGCCATCGTCCTTCCCGATGAACGCATCATCGGCGTCGTCAGGCAGGGACTCACCTCCGACAGGACGAGCTTCTCCAAGCGGCTCTGGAGGCTCAGGGACGGCCCGTCGCCCAGCGCCATCCTTGTCCTGCTTCCCGACGAGGTGCGCCTCCGACAGGCGAGGAGGCTGCTGGCAGGAGCGCCGGCCGCTTCGTTCCTCGCCCTTGAGCGGGACTCTGTGTCGGCAGACCCATCCACGCCCGTATGGCGCATACCCTCGGGCTCGGTATCCCTCGACCTCAGTAGGGCCTTGAAGCACACCAAACCCGGCGGACAGCTTCCTACCGAGGAGCCGCCCGAGCGGGTCTCCCTCCCCGAACACCTCAACGTGGACGGGCAGGACGACTCCGCACCCGACCACCTACTGCCTGCGCTGCTCAGATCGACGGAGAAGCGCTGCCTCGACCTGCTCTCCGATTGGCCCTGGATGACGCCCGCTCACCTGGGTGGGGTCCTGGAGGTGAAGCGGTCGAGGATCTCCCAGCTTCTGCAACGGCTCACAAGCCTGGGTCTTGTCATCGACGACGTTGTAGAGGGCCGTCGCCGCCTCGTCCTTTCCGACCTGGGGCTCTCTGTCCTCGCAAGGCGCGATCGCACCTCCGTGGGCGCGATGAAGAAGCGATGGAGCGCCTCCCTTACAGACCCGGACCGTGCCGCTACCTGGCGAAACGTCTCCGGAGCAAGAGCCCGTCAGCTGCTCAGGAACATCGAGCACACCGATGCGGTGCACTGGTTCATAGCCGTCCTGGCGAAGCAGGCCCGCAGCCGGGGACGGGAGCTGGCGCAGTTCGACTCCCCTGGACGGGCCTCCAGGTACTTCCGCTACGCAGAGAGGCTCCACTCGGTCCGTCCCGACGCCTTCGGCCTGCTGCACAACGGACAGGCGATCTGGCCCTTCTTCCTGGAATGAGAGCGCCGGGCGGTACGCCCTGTCACCATGGCGGCCAGGATCGCCCCCTACTTGCGCTACTACTCCACCCACCGGCCCACCGACGACCACGGCGCTCAGCCTGCCGTATTGGTCGTCTTCGACGACGACGTGGCCGAGACCCACTTTCTCCGCATCGCCAAAGAGGAGATGGACACCGCGAAGGTGCAGGTGCCCCTGTTCGTGGCTCCCAGAAACCTGTTGGAGAGGGTGGGGCCGCTGGGTCCGGCCTGGCGCACCCCTGACCGCTGGGAGCCTATCCATCCTTTCAACGACCCCTAAACACCTATAAGAGACGGGAGAAGAATCATGCGTCTGTACTACATCGACGAGTCCGAAGGCCCCCGCTACTACGTCCGCTCCGCCCTGGGAGTGGATGGCGAGGTCTGGAACCGGCTCTTTGCCGACATCCACACCTGGCGTCTGGAGCTAATGGAGCGGTACGGAATCCCCCTGTCCAGGGAGCTTCACGCCTGCGACCTGCTGGCGGGCCGGGGGCTGCTCGCCAAGAACGGAACCACCAGCGACCGGGTGTCCGTGGCACAGGGCGCCAGTGTCTTTCTGGAGGGTCTGTGCCGCCTGGAGGATGCCGCCAGGCGCATGGGCGGCATCGAGGTCATCAACGTCTGCCTCCACAAGCCGGAGAGCAGGAGGTACGAGCAGGCCAGCCTTGACCGCCTCCTCAACCGCATCAACACCTCCGTGACGGCTGTCGACCGCCACGCTTTCCTCATCTTCGACGAGGGCAAGGAGCAGATGATCGCCCGGCTCTACGGTCGGCTCAAGGTGCGCAACCACGTCCCCAGCCGCTACGACCTGTGGGAGGACGGCGAGAAGACCAGGAACATCCCCATAGAGAAGGTCATCGGTGGCCCCGCCTTCCGCAGCTCCAAGGACGACTACCTGCTTCAGATGGCGGACTTCATCACTCATGCCCTGCTGAAGCAGGAGGAGGCCCCCGTCCCCAGGGTGGAGGACATGGGGATAAATGGGGCCTTTTCCATCCTCGACGTGGCCCTCAATAGACAGGCGTCGAGGCGGGACCACCAGGGGGTTGTAAGGAGATGAAGGCCAAGGGACAATCAACCCTCGGACCATTGACGACAGACGGCTCTTGGTGCTATATTCTACCTACCACCCCTACCGATTCGACGGTAGGGTCGAGACCGCCCTCCGAGGCGGTCTCTGTTTTTTTCAGCAGGGTAACGATTGAGAACCAACATCTATATTGACGGCTTCAACCTCTATTACCGCGCCCTCAAGGACACTCCCTTCAGGTGGCTCGACCTGCGCAAACTCGCCGAGACCCTCTTTCCCCAAGACCATATCAACAAAGTCTGCTGCTTCACCGCACGACTCGATGTACGCCCCACCAACCCAGGACAAGCTCAGCGCCAACTCATCTACTTGAGGGCCATAGCTAGCTTGCCCGGGGTGGAAATCCACTACGGTCAGTTCCGTTCCGGCACCAAGCGCCGCCCACTAGCCGAGCCGGTGCCAGGGCTTCCCACCCACGTCCTGGTCAGGGACTCGGAGGAGAAGGGATCGGACGTGAACCTGGCAACACGTCTCCTGGTGGAGGGTTACAGCGGAGAGTACGAGCAGGCGGTCGTGGTGTCCAACGATGCGGACTTCGCCGGTGCGATGCGGTACGTGCGGGACGATATGGGCCTTCGCGTCACTCTGGTCAACCCCGATGCCAAGAACGCCAGCCCCAGGGACCTGGCCAGAGCCGCGACCTACCAGAAACGCCTTTGGAAGGGGAATTATATACTTTTCTACCCAGACCCTTAGACTACTGCCTCTCATTATGGGTTATGTTATAATAGAAGTGTGGATAATACGCAAGTCACTGAGGAATTCAACTCTTCTCAAGAGTTAGCTTATGGGTTCGTTTTCTACTCTTATGAATGGATGCTAAAGCGTCTAGAGTCTATAGAAACCAGAATCCAGAATTTCTTGATATTCGCTTCTACAGTCACGTTGGGAGTACCGATTGCCGTTGCTAGTTTGCAACAAGATATTACTCCTTTCGTTGCATGGTGGAACGTGTTTGCGATACTTGCCGTGTTCTCATTCGTATATCTTGTATGGCAATGCCTCTATGCAAGACAGTACGGTGCTATTCGATTCCCAAATGTTGGTAAACTCCCAGACGAATGGCTCAGAACCCTGCCAGATTATTTCCGTGATATGGCTATCAAGACCGCAGGGGAACACCATACAGCGAATAGCAATCTTGTAGGCAAAAATCCCATATGGCAGATTTAGCGGTCTGGGCCTTTCTCGTTGAAACAGTTTGTTGGGTAATTTGGGCTTGTGGGATTCTTTTGTTTTAGGCGATAGCGGAGGGGTAGACCTAGTCTCTTCTGTCCAATTGGGTTCTGACGGTCGTGGTCTAACCGTTCCGGGTGTTGGTTGTTGTGGTTTCTTTTCTTCCATATTGCATCTCCCCTCTGTGCGTCTTTGTGCCTAACACCCTTGACTTTAGCTAGGATTTCTGGTACAATACTACCCATAGACTAGAGTATGGGGAGTGGGTACGATGGCAACGAAAGCACCGGGCAAACACTACAGAACAGGCCTCACACTGGCAGAAGCCATAAGGTATTTTGACGACGAGGAAACAGTTGAACAACTGTTCCTAGACGCACGATGGCCCAATGGCATAGCTTGTACCACGTGCGGGTCACTCAACGTCAAGAGTCGGGAATCCCGCAAGCCCGCTCCCTTCCGATGCAACGATTGCCGTAACGATTTCTCCGTCAAGACTGGCACCGTCATGCAAGGTTCTAATCTGCCCTTGTCCAAGTGGGCGTTGGCATCCTACCTCCTGAGTACCAACCTGAAGGGCGTTTCCAGTATGAAACTCCATAGGGACTTGGGCATCACTCAGAAGTCCGCTTGGCACTTGGCACACCGTATCCGCAAAGGTTGGGAGTCCAATAAGGGCATCTTCGCTGGGCCTATCGAGGTAGATGAGACGTACATAGGAGGCAAGGAAAAGAACAAGCACGCCAGCAAGAAACTCAAGTCCGGGCGCGGTACAGTGGGCAAGACGGCTGTTGTCGGGGTGAAGGATAGGGAGACCGGCCACGTATCCCTAATGGTCCCGCCCGCTACCGACAGGCAAACACTTCAGGGCTTTGTTCAGGAACACACGGCGGACAAGACGATGGTGTTCACTGATGAACACGCAAGTTATCAAGGGTTGATGAATCACGTGGCTATCCGACATGGGGCCGGGGAGTACGTGGCTGGCGAAGTCCACACCAATGGGATTGAATCCCTTTGGGCAATGATGAAGAGAGGCATTTATGGCGTCTATCATCACGTTAGCGAGAAGCATACAGGGCGCTACGCTGCGGAGTTTGAGGGGCGGCACAATAACAGACCCTCCGACACCATAGACCAGGTAAAAGGACTGATTCGTGGCATGGAAGGCAAGCGGTTGACGTACAAGGAACTAACGGCTAAGACTTCTTAACAGGCGTCACCAATCCCTTCAAGATATCGTCAAAAGTGTCGGGGATACGTTCCGGCTCCGGCTTGGGTGGGCGGCCTAGTGGCTTCTTCCGCTTAGTCCTCACTTTCAAACTCCTTCAAGTCCTCGTCATCCAACCAATTCATCTTCTTGGCAATAAGCACCATCCAACGTCGAAACTGGCGGGCCTCCCGCTTAGTCACTTCTAGGTCTGACTCGTGGGCTAGAACTAACTGAGCCACTTTCTCCGTCAGTTCCTTGGTGTGGCTATTGGTATCTTCAACAGCCGTTAAGCGTTCCTCTTGCGTAGCCATCAAATGTTCTCCTTAGGTTATCGGACCCAACAGTGATGCCCCCTTGCGCTTTGGCTTACATCCAATGGCCTATATACTCGTGGTAGAGTAATGCCAGTATACCTCTAGCATCTCCCGGCTGTCTATACTGACATGGTATAATCACCAGGCTATGATAAGCACTTCGGATTTTCGGCACCAATGTGCTCTGTTGGGGGTAACCCGCGACACTATAGACAGTAAAATTATCATTGTGCCAGAACCCAAGTTTTGGCGAGCACGTGACATATCAGACGTTGACTGGCCAGGCATGGTTAAATATGTTCTACGCCAATTGGAAGAACAAGAAATTCCTTGTAAGTTACTAGACAATGATGATAACATAGAATATAGAGCATTTGAAGTTGATACCATCTCTGCGTTAGCATTTATCTCATGCGAGATAGTGAAAACCGTCGGAGTGACTCTGATGTTAAATTGGATTAGTAATAGTTTGGGGTGGTCTAGCACGCAACACTACTCAATTCCCATTACGGTTGAAATAGAACGTCCCGATGGTAGTACCAAGCGATTAACAGCAACCACCAATACCGTTGGAGAAGCAGAACAGTTAATCCGTTCAATAACTGACGAACATTAACCACGCCTGGCCATATACATGGGTAGAAAGGCTCTTCATTCGATTAGCTCACGAGGCCCCGGCATTCTCCGGGGCCTCGTGCTTTCTTGGGTAGAAAAGTATATAATTCCCAAATAAAAGGCTCGTGCCCGGAGAGATGGTGAAGGTTATTGTTGATATCCACGACCTGGAGCGGGGCCTTGCGGCAGGGGACCACACCTTCACTACGGTGTCCGGCGCGGTGGGTTCCAGCGGAGACGGGCCCGTACAACCGCCTGCCGGCATGGTAGGGTGGTGGCCGGGGGATGGCAACGCGTCGGACATCCTGGCAGGCAACGACGGTACCCTTGAGAACGGTACTACCTTCGCCATGGGCATAGTTGGAGAAGGTTTCGGCTTGGACGGTGTTGATGACTTTGTCCTGGTGCCCGACCACCCTCGCCTGAACATCACAGGAGATGTCACAGTTGACCTGTGGGCGAAGCGGAAAAACCTGAACGCAGCCGACCTGATCAGTAAGGGAGGTGGTTTTACGGGGACGGCGGATGTCCCTACGGCCTATGGGCTGTTCCTATTTACCGGTGATCTAGTTGGGGCTTTCTTCGAACGGGCCGATGGGTCAGATGTTGCGATATTGGGCTTCGCAAAGGCGGACACCGAGTTCCACCATTATGCCTACGTGCGGAGCGGCGACACCCACAAGGTGTTCAGGGACGGTGTCGTGATCACGGCTGATAGTTTTACTGGCAGGCCGGGCGATACGACTGGTCGCCCCCTCATCATAGGATCGTTCCAGTCCGATCCGAACCCCGAAGATTTCGCCGCCCCCTTACGTGGGGTCATAGACGAGGTGGAGATATTCAACCGCGCCCTCAGCGAAGCCGAGATCAGGGCCATCTTCGACGCGGGGAGCGCGGGGAAGATCAAGCCGACTTTGCCTTTCCATGGCTGGCATTTTGACTCTCCCTCAGCTCTCGGACCTGCCTTGGATGACGTGAGGGTACGCACCGCCATCGACTTGGCTATCAACGAAGCTGCGATTGATCCCAACTTTTTCTTCTTGGCAAACTGGCCTTCCCTGGAGGGACCAATACAGTCCTTCGATCTCGAACAAGCCAATCAGTTGATGGCCGATGCTGGGTTTGCTGATGGGTTCGTCGGTTTGTGTATCGAGCCAGTGGGTTCTGGGCCCGCTGCGATAGCCAGCGAAATGGTTCAACACTTGGCAGCGATCAGTATAACAGCCGTGGTAGGCGGGACATCGTGCGGAGGGGGCCTTTTGTTTGTTGAGCCTTTTTAAGATGAGGAGGCTCTGGCCAATATCCGCGAGGCCGTAGAGCTTTACTTGGAACCTACCGAAGACCAGATCTTTCACGGATATTGATAGCTACGTCCCCCTTCCCACAAGATCAAAGAGGAAGCTGAGACGGCCCATCTTCCCACGGACGTCGTGGTAGGAGCGTTCTCCCCTCAGTAACTGGCATCCGGCGTTCCACGTCCGCTCTGAATTCTTCATCAGAGAGTAGGCCAGCCGGGGGAACCAGACCCCTATTCGGGTGAAGGTGCGGGCAATGTGCAGCTCGGGCATCAAGTCCTCGTCAATGGACCTCTCATAGCTTTGAAGCTCCGCCTTCCCTTCCAGGTAATCGCAGATGACTGGGGCGGCTATATGAGCGCTCCTCAGAGCGTAGTAGATGCCCTCCCCCGTCCAGAAGTCCACCAGTCCCGCCGCGTCGCCGATGAGCAGCGTGGAGCCCTTCTGGATAGGCATGCCCTCCCTCCTGCGGGGGAGCCTGTGCCCTTTGGTCAGCCTTTCTTCATATTTTCCAAGCTCCAGGAAGTCGAGGTAACGCGCCAGCAAAGGGCGGAACTTGGCGCTGTTTCTCACGAAGCTGGCCACCCCTATGGAGAGGTGGTCCTCCTTGGGGAAGACCCACATATACCCGCCCCGGAGGGTACCGAAGTCCAGGCTGGCGGTGGAGGACCAGGGCTCCATGAAGCGGGGCTCGGCATACACCTCGCTCTCCAGGCCCGCCCCTATCTCGGCATCTCGGAGCAGTCCCATCTGGTGTGCGACCACGCTGTTCGCGCCGTCCGCACCAACCAGGACTGACCCCTTCATTCTTCCCTTCTGGCCGTATATGCCGGAAACGCCATCGTCAGTCGATATGCGGTCGACCTTGAATCCGTCGGCCAGCTCGGCCCCGGCGGAGACGGCTCTCTCCACCAGGAGGCTATCGAACCTCTGCCGCATGGTCATGTAAGAGAAGGGCTTGGGGAAGCTGCGGGTGAATCCATCCCGCATCCTGTAGGTCAGCCGGCCCTTATTGATCACCCGCTCCACCACCGATGTGATGGGGAAATCCAAGAGCCGAACGGCCCTTTCGTTGATGCCGCCGCCTCAGGTCTTGTAGCGCGGGAGACTCTCCCGCTCAACCATCAACGTGGCCACGCCCCGTCGGGCCAACTGGTAGGCCAAGGTGCTGCCCGCAGGCCCGGCGCCTATGATAACTACATCGTATCGGTCCCGCACAGTACTATAACGGTCCTAATTGGGTTAGGGCCAATCATGCACGGCCCTTGAGAGGAAACCCGGAATCTATTCGAAGCCTCGGTAAATACTACCATCCGCCTTGATGTTCTAACAACGATGGCCCGCAGGGTCGTGGGTCAGCTTCAAACGGCACAGCGTGGGGAACCTAAACCGTCACACCGGCCGAAGCCGGTATCCAGGTATTTAACCTGTTCAGACGCCCTAGGAATTCCGGCCTTCGCCGGATTGACGGATCCGAAACTGTTACACTACCGCCCACAGCACGTCCTTGAGCCCTTGGGGTTTTGGTGATACCATGAGTACGCCGGAAAATATCCTGAATTTGAGGCGATTATGAACGCGTTTCCCAATGTGTGTCAGGTCGCGTTAAAGGAATGGGCCGTGGTGGTAAGCGCCATGGACCGTGGCGAACAAGTATTGTTGCTGCGCAAGGGCGGCATCAGCGAGGATGGTAAGGACTTTCGGGTGGTTCATCCCGAGTTCCTCCTGTACCCGACCTTCGAGCACCAGAAAGAAGAGTTGCTCAAAGAGAGTTATCACGACGAGTTGCGCCATGTGCTTTCAGAGGCCGAGAATGGGGAAACTATCACCTTCTCCCACTGGGCAAAATTGGAAGAGATAATAGAGCTCACGGACCAGGAAAAGGTGGATACCCTTTCCCCCCAATACATCTGGACGGAGGACTATGCCCAGAAGCGCCTGCATTGGAAACCCAGGCACCCGCTGTCCATCGTTCTGCTGCGGCTGTACAGGATGGAGGAGCCGGCAACTCTGCCCTACTCGCAAGTATACGGCGGCTGCAAGTCCTGGGTGGACCTGTCCGAGGATGTGGCCCTGGGGCGTCTGACCCCCGTGTTGAGCGACCGGGAATTCCGGGCCAAGGTGGGCGATGTCAAGGCCGCTCTGGAACTTTAGGAGGGCTATGAGGGACAACCGTTGAAATACCGCCGATTACCAAGGACAGACCTGGACCTTTCCGAAGTCGGCTTTGGCCTGTGGACGCTGGGGACCGATTGGTGGGGAAAGATCGAGGAGCAGGACAAAGTCCTGCTCCTGGAGAAGGCGGTTGACCTGGGGATCAACTTTTTCGACACCGCCGACACCTATGGCGAGGGATACGGGGAAGAGATACTGGCCAAGGCCCTAGGGCATCAGCGGCATAGCATCATCGTGGCCACCAAGTTCGGCTACGATTTTTATAACAAAATAGAGCGCATCGGCCACCAGGAGAGGATCCAAAGGTTCGAGCCCGATTTCATTCGATTCGCCTGCGAGCAGAGCCTGCGGCGGCTAAAGACCGACTTCATAGATATCTACCAGCTACATAACCCCCGTATAGACACCATCGAAAAGGACGAGGTCTTCGCTGTGCTGGACGACCTGGTGGCAGAAGGGAAGCTGCGCTACTACGGCTCCGCCCTGGGGCCGGACATAGGCTGGTTCGAAGAGGGCGAGGCCTCCATGCGTGGCAGGCAGGTCCATTCCCTCCAGATCATCTACAGTATCCTGGAGCAGGAGCCCGCCCGCCGGTTCTTCCCCATCGCCGAGGACGAACAGGTGGGGCTTATCTCCCGGGTTCCCCATGCCTCGGAAGTGTTCACCGGCCGGTACTCGGAGCCGCCGGCCTTCGACCCCAGCGACCACCGGGCCCATCGAAAGCATGATTGGATGGTCCAGGCCCTGAAAAAAGTGGACCAGGTCAAGTTTTTGGCGGAGGATACCGACAGGACCCTGTCCCAGGCGGCCATCAAATTCTGCCTGGCCCAGGGGAGCATCATATCCGTGCTGCCCAATATAACCAACGCTGGCGACCTCACGGGGTACGCCTCCGCTACCGAGACGCCGGACCTGACGGACGACGAGAATCAGCAGCTGGATGAACTTTGGGAGAATGGCTTCTATCTGGAGGAAGCCTCCGCCGCACCCAGCTGAGGCACCCGAGTCCCGCCAACAGAATGGCAAGAGGTTAGCCACGTAAACAGGGGCCCCACCCGGGGCTTCTGATGTATTCTGTACAGTGATGGAAATCTATAACCCATAGGCAAGAAAGGGCGGTTACAGGTTATGGTGCGGGAAGGGAAGAAATGGGTTTATCGTTTCGACGAGGGCAACGCCGGGATGCGGGATTTGCTGGGCGGTAAGGGAGCGAACCTGTGCGAGATGGCCAAGCTGGGTCTGCCGGTGCCGCCTGGGTCAATCATTACCACCGAAGCATGTCTGGATTACTACAGAGGGGACGGCCAGCTCCCCCAGGGGCTTTGGGAGGAGGTGCAGAGGCACATGGGCTGGCTGGAAGAGTCCATCGGGCGGGAGTTCGGCTCTCCTGCCAACCCTCTGCTGGTGTCGGTACGGTCTGGAGCCAGGGTCTCCATGCCAGGTATGATGGACACGATATTGAATCTGGGCATCAACGATGAGATCGTTTCCGGATTGGCCAGGCTGATGGGAAACGAAAGGCCCGCCTTCGATGCCTACCGACGATTTATACAGATATTCGGCAGCGTTGTCCTGGGCGTGGATTCGTCGATATTCGAAGGCATCTTGGCCCGGCACAAGGGGGCGGCGGGGGTCCGGTTGGACCACGAGCTCAACCACGGCCAATTGGAAGAGGTGATTCGGGACTTCAAGAGGGAGATACACGACACCACCGGCGCCGATGTGCCCGACGATCCCTGGCAGCAGCTTGAACAGGCCATACGCGCGGTATTCCAAAGCTGGAACAGCCCCCGTGCCATACGCTATCGGGACCACTACGGTTTTTCCCATAATTGGGGTACCGCAGTGAACATATTAGCCATGGTTTTCGGCAATCTGGGGGAGGACAGCGGCACCGGAGTTCTTTTCACGCGTAACCCCGGCAACGGCAAGAGAGAATTGTATGGCGAATATCTGTCAAACGGGCAGGGCGAGGACGTGGTGGCCGGAATCCGAACCCCCGAGCCTATATCGAGCCTGGCGGACAGGCATCCGGATGTCCATAAGCAGCTTTCGGGCATGGCCCAGCAGCTGGAGGGGCACTACCGGGATGTGCAGGATATGGAGTTCACGGTGGAGGCCGGGCGCCTCTACCTGTTGCAGACCCGTAATGCCCAGCGGACGGTCCAGGCAGCCGTTAAAACAGCGGTGGACATGGTCCAGGAGGGACTTATAACCCAGAGGGATGCCCTCAAACGGGTGAACGCGGAGGAGCTTTCCCAGCTATTTGTTCCCCGTTTCGATGGCCCGGCCAGGGCCGAGGCGGTATCCACGAAAGCTTTTCTGGCCCAGGGCTTCGGCGCTTCCCCAGGCGCCGCCACTGGCAAAGCAATCTTCGACGCCACCAGGGCCGCCGAGGCTGGGAAAACGGGCACGCCCGTCATTCTGGTCCGGCCCGAGACGAAGCCCGATGATATTCACGGCATTCTGGAATCCAAGGGAGTCCTCACCAGCCGGGGGGGAGTCACCAGCCACGCGGCGGTGGTCACACGGGGGCTTGGGATACCCTGTGTCGTGGGGTGCGAGGAGATACAGGTGGACGTCCAGGGCCAGTATTTCATGGCCAACGGACGCACCATCCGGGAGGGGGACGAACTGAGCGTAGACGGCGCAACCGGAGAGGTATTCGCCGGCTCCATCCCCACCTTCCAGCCAGAGATGGATGAGCTGGAGGAGGCCCAGATGCTCCTCTCCTGGGCCGACAGCACACGCCGGTTGGGCGTGTGGGCCAATGCCGACACCCCCACCGACGCCCAGCGGGCGATCTCGATGGGGGCCGAGGGCATCGGTCTCTGCCGCACCGAGCATATGTTCCTGGGCCCAGAGAGGGTGCCCGTGGTCCAGAGTATGCTCATCAACGCCCAGGAGGCCGAACGCTGGGAGGGTCAGCGCAGAGATGCCTCCCCGGAAGGTGACTCTGCCTCAGAGCTAACTCCGGGAGTAACCGAGTTCCTGGAGGCGCTGGCCCACTTGAAGCGGCTCCAGATTGACGACTTCGTGGGAATTCTTCGGGCCATGGGAGAGAGGCCCGTGATCATCCGGCTGCTGGACGCCCCCCTTCACGAATTCTTGCCCCCATATGAAACCCTGTTGAGGGAGGTGGTGGGGATGGAGGCGAGAGGCGCCCCGCAGGAGGAGCTCCGGCCACGCCAGGAGTTCCTGCGGCTGGTGGAGTCGCTTCGAGAGGTAAACCCCATGCTCGGGCACAGGGGATGCCGGATAGGTCTGACATTCCCGGCCATCTACGATATGCAGGTGGAGGCCATAATGACCGCCAGCGCCCGCCTCATCCAGGATGGGGTGAACGTCCACCCCGAGATAATGATACCCCTTACCTCCCACGTCAACGAGATGAGAAAGCTGAGGGATGGGCTCTCTAAGGTGGCCGAGAGAGTCCAGCGAGAGATGGGCGCCGAAGTGGGGTACCTCTTCGGGACCATGATCGAGGTCCCCCGGGCGGCGCTGACCGCCGGAGAGGTGGCCACAGTCTCGGACTTCTTCAGCTTTGGCACTAACGACCTCACCCAGACTACCTACGGCTTCAGCCGGGACGACGCAGAAGGCAAATTCCTCAACCGCTATGTCCAGGATGAGATTCTCCCCTCCAACCCCTTCGCTACCCTGGACGCCGATGGTGTGGGAGCCCTCATACGCATGGCGGTGGAGCAGGGGAGGCGGACCCGCCCCGCCTTAGAGGTGGGGATATGCGGGGAGCACGGGGGAGACCCGGCCAGCATAGCCTTCTGCCACCGTGAGGGCCTGGACTATGTGAGCTGCTCGCCCTTCCGCGTACCTGTGGCCCGCCTAGCCGCGGCCCAGGCGGCCCTGGAGGGCACGCCTGAATCTGCGGAAGGAAACCGTTAGCGTCCCAGTACCGCTGGAGGTCAGAGGCGCTGAGAATAATACCGTGGTTGGCCTTACGCTTCTTCGTAAATGGGTTAGGGGTGTTGGATGGCCCAAAATATAATTGCCATAATCTGTGACTGCGACGGCACTCTCTGTCCTGATACCACCGACAGGCTGGTATCCGCGCTGGGCCTGGACCTGAGAAAATTCTGGAAGGGTGTGTCCCTGCTGGTAGAGGATGGGTGGGACCCGCCTCTGGCCTATCTGAACCAACTCCTTCAGCTATCCCAGGATGGTCAGATCGAGCCCCTCACGAAGGAGAAACTCCTGGCAACAGGTAACGCGGTCAAGTTTTACTCAGGGGCCATGGACTTTATTGACCGGCTCAGGAGCAGATTGAACGAGACGGTTGAGTACCGTGAAGCGGGGATAGCCCTGGAATGGTACGTGGTGAGCAGCGGCATCGAGGAGCTTCTCAAGGCGACTTCCCTGGGTAGTCGCACCACGGAGATATTCGGCTGCGCCTTCGAATACGCCGCTGGGGGCCGGGCCGTCGCCGTGAAACGGTCCGTCACCTTCACGGAGAAGACCAAGTTCATCTTCGCCATAAACAAGGGGATCTCAGGCGAGGAGGTCCGCAGGAAACCCTACCGGGTGAACGATGCCGTGGGGGAAGACGACCGCCGGGTGTCCTTTGAGCACATGGTGTACATAGGGGACGGCCCGAGCGACATCCCTTGTTTCTCCATGATCAAGAAACTGGGAGGGAGGGCCATTGGGGTGATGCCGCCGGAGGACCTGGAACTCAGAAGGCCCTACGAGCTGGCCGAAGGGGAGAGGCTCACGGTAGGGCCCTATACCGCCGACTACAGGGCCGGCAGTGATCTTTTCAAGATTCTGTGGCGGATCGTCGAGAGTATAGCAGACTCCATAGTGGAGAAAAGGGCCCAATCGGTGCGCGCGGCACCGGGTCATTGAGTCTCCTCCGGCCCCATCGCAGTTAGGCTCGACTCCTACGTAGGCAGCCCCTCTACTCGATGCCGAGCTCCTGCTTTACTTCACTCACCGCCTGCATCATATTTTTTAGCTTACCCACCGCTTGGTCTTCCAGTCGTGTCTTCAGCCCGCAGTCCGGGTCTATGTAAAGTCTTTCGGGCGGCAAGACGGTCAGCCCCCGTTTTATAGCCGCTTTGATATCCTCGATCCCCTCCACTTCGTGGGTGTGTACGTCGGTTACCCCCATGGATATGGACTTGTCCTGGGGCAGCGGCTTTTTCCGGAACTGCTCTATGAGGTCGAAGTTGCTATTGGTCATTTCCAGGTCTAAGTTGCTTACCGGAAGATTTGCCAGGTGGTCGTAGACCAGGGCAAAATCGCCATAGCAGATATGGGTTATGGTGAAGGCATTTAGACCCTTGGTTACAACGCCCAGGGCCCTGGACGCCAGCTCCATCTCCTCCGGGCGTGTGGAGACGGCAGGCTCATCGATTTGTATGTATTTGGCTCCCGCCCTTTCCAGGTCCAGGGCTTCCTCGCGCACCACCTGGGCCATGGCCAGTACAAAATCCTTGAAGGTCGGATAATATTCGTTGAAGGACCAGTCGGCCATGGTATAAGGACCGGTGAGCATGCCCTTCACGGGTTTGCTGGTAAGGCCCTGGGCGTGCTGCCACGACTCCAGGCTTATGGAGGCCCGCCGCCCCACCGGCCCAACGCTTATAGGCTTCCGATAGTAGCGGTTGCCATAGGACCGGACCAGGCCGCTGATCTCGAACCCCTCCAGGTTTTCGGAGAAATAGGTAACCATGTCCCCCCGGGACATCTCGCCGTCCACCAGGATGTCCATCCCTAGCTCCTCCTGTATTTGGAGCCAGTGGGCGGTCGCTTGCTTCTCCAATTCTTTGAGTTCCAAAGGGTCCATTTTTCTTTGGGTAACCTGAGTGCGGGCCTTGTTAACGTAGTCGGGTTTAGGGTAGCTGCCTACCGCCGTCGTCAACAGTCCTCGGGTCATGCTAGAACCTCCTGGGCTTTCTTGGCGCCTTCAACCAGGCGGGCCAACTTAGTTTGGGCCGCAACCCTGGGCAGAAATTCGAGGCCGGCGCTGGGATTTATATGCAGCCGGTCCATCGAAACGTGCCGGGATATTTTCCTTACGGATTCCACAATCTCGCCCACGGTCTCTAGCTTGGTATTGC
This sequence comes from Dehalococcoidia bacterium, assembly GCA_965225925.1. Lineage (GTDB taxonomy): Bacteria > Chloroflexota > Dehalococcoidia > Lucifugimonadales > JAGWBF01 > CBDDBY01. The sequence goes on from CBDDBY010000001.1 coordinate 43,814, forward strand.
GGGCATCCATGATACCCGCCGCCAGTTCCTTGCCGGAAGGCAGGTCTTTCGTCAAATCGTAGTTGCCCTTTCCCATGACGAAGTCCAGGCCGAAAACCTGGAAGGGCAGCTGGAAAAACTCCTTGTGAACGCCCGACAGGTCCCCGAAATAGGTGGAGATGGCTGTCTTCACCCTCAGGCCACTTGTAACGATTGGACAGGCCTGTTGGAGAATGTCGGAGTCCTGTTTGTATTTTAAAAATGCGGGTTCGTCGAACTGAATGGTGGTAGCTCCTGCCTCTTGAAGGGCAAGGGCTTCCTGATTCAGGATGGAGGCCAGATCCAGGACCAGAGACTTCCGGTCGCTGTAGCACCCCTGTTGGGAGAGGTATCCCAAGGTAAAGGGCCCGGTGATTACGGCCTTCACCGGCGTGGTGCTGTTCTCCTGGGCAAGTTTGAAATCCTTGACCGTAATAGGGCCCTTCCATTCCAGCTTTTTCTCGGGAACAGGCTGGCGGAAATAGGTATTGGTATCGAAGTACCGGAGAAGCCCGTTTATCCCAAATCCATCGATGCGCTGGGCGAAGTAGGTCTGGCCGTCATCCCAACGGATCTGGCCATCGGTTACCAGGTCCAATCCCGCTTCAATTTGTTCCTGTAACGCTTCCTTGGTTGCCTCGTCGGCCACCGATTCCAGATCCTGCTTGGTTATTCTCTCAGTATCAAACTGGGAAATGGCCCGCCGGAGGCTGGGCGCCTGGGGCCTGCCGGACAGCTTCGGATAGTTGCCTATCACCGTGGTTATCAATCGCTACCACCTCTCTGAAATATCATTCAGTCTTTTGACTGCGGCAAAATGTACCTGTCAATTGTACCTTGCCCAACTGGAATGGGGAACCCCTTGTACTCTCCTTTGATTCCACCTGGTCCCAGTAACCTCCATAGGATATTGGGAGCGGCGGTGATAGAATCCTCAATGGATTATCTCGCCATATTGGAATCTGAAAGAAAGGGATGAGTATGGGGCAACAGCAACGTAAGACAGGCAACCGTTTGGGGGTATGGTTATTCACGGTGCTAAACATCCTGATGATCGCTCCACAACCCAGGGCGGTGGTTAAGTCGGTCCTATTTGTAACTCAGATTCTTCCCCTGCCATTGAAGCCTCAGGAATGGCTGTCGCCTGACCCAGTGCGGGAGGAGGTCGCCTTCCCAATGACCAACGGAGATGGCTCGGCTGACATCTACCGCCTTCCTGGAACGAAGAAAATGCCGGCGGTGGCCGTGGTGGTCGGGGTGCATAGAGCGCCCAAGGATGACCCCCGTATTATGAACCTGGGGAAGGCGCTTGCCAGGTCCGGATTCGTTGCAATGTTCCCCTGGTCCCCCTCCTTGATGGAAATGCGTGTGGAACCGGCAGAGCCGGATAACCTGGTATGGGCATTCAAGCAACTCAGGGGCACGGACTATGTGGACCCCGATAGGGTGGGGATGGGAGGATTTTGCGTAGGCGCATCCCTGGCCCTGGCCGCCGCCTCGGATCCCCGGATTAGCGACGACGTAAGTTTCGTTGCCTCCTTCGGCGCCTATCACGATTTGCCGGACCTGCTAAGCCAGCTAGCAACAAAAAGCCGGTTCTACCGGCAGACAAGGGAACCCTGGCAGCCGAGCCAGAATACCCAGGCTGTGTTCAACCAACTGCTGACCGAATCGGTGGAGGATGAGACGGAACGGGATGCTCTGATGGGGCGTTTCGTCGAGAAGAGGGAAACCACCGGCCCGGTCCCCGAGCGGTTATCGCCACCGGGCCAGGCGGTCTACCGGCTCCTCTCATCTCTGGCTGCAGAGGATGATTCTGCCCGGTTGAGCCTGGAGGAGGCCGCAAGTCTGATAAACGCACTACCTGCCAGGGTTCTCGAAGACCTGAACACCATGTCCCCCAGCAGCCGCATAGAGGATCTGAAAGCGCGGGTGATGATCGCCCACGACAGGGAGGATGATGCTGTTCCAGCGGAGGAGTCCCGGAGGCTGGCGGATGCGCTGTCGGGCCGGCGGCGTTCCAGCCATACGGAGTTCTCCTTCTTCTCCCACGTAACCCCCGGCAAGCGGGTGGGGGCCTTTGGCTTCGTAAAAGAAGCCTTCAAGCTTTTCCGCTACACCTATCGCATCCTCCGAGTGGCCGCTTGATGTGTAACTGACTGGGTGGTATGGGTTTGGTAAAGAGTGGAACCGCGGGATAACTTCACCTTGTGTGAAGTGCTGAGTATGCTAGAATTAAAGTGCCGCTAGTCTACGGCGGTTCCAGAGGTGAAAATGCCCAAAAATTACTGGATGGTGGTTACCAGTCCTGAGGAATATCGATTTACCCGGAGCCATGGGTTCAAAGTCCAGGCACTCAAGTCCCAGCATCAGCGCAAGGTGCAGCGGATAGAGCCAGGCGACCGCATCCTCTACTATATCGGGGGAAAGCGGTATTTCGCCGCTACAGCCACGGCGACCTCCAGGTACTTTGAGGACCGTTCTTCCCAGCGCAGAAAAGACGGGGCTGGCGGACCCCCCCTGAAGATACGCATCCATCCTGAGATAGTCCTGGATGAGAAGGATTTCATGGATGCCTGCCAGATAGCTCCCAGGCTCGACTACGTGCGCAGGTGGACTCCAGAGGACTGGTACATAGCTTTCGCCCAGACAAACCTGCATCTTCTGCCTAAGAAGGACTTCATACTGTTGGAGGCGGAGATGCACAAGGTCAAATCCCGTAGCTCACGGCACCGTCGGAATGGCCCCGCTCCCCCTGCTCCCATTAATGGGGGCGCGGCAGCTACTCTCGAACCTTCGAGTCCGGGTTTGGACGCCGTTGCCGGAGACGGAATGGGATCGGAGCACCCCGAAGTTTCCGTGGATTAACTCGGGGCAGCGCTGCCTGAGGGCCCTGTCCGAGAGGTAGCCTGTCTACCTGAGGCCTCTTCCAGAGCCTCAGGTATCTCCTGCAACACCTGGGGGTCTTGCTCCAGTAGCATGGCCTCATGAAGGGCTCGGGTAGCCTCCCCTCCCCCGAACTTTCCGAAAGCCCAGGCGGCGTGTCCGCGGACCAATGGCTCTCCAGCCTTGAGGGCACGGGCCAAGATGGGCATTGAGGCGGGTCCCCGGAGTTGCCCAGGGCCACGCAGGCGTTCCTCTGTAGGCCGACCAGCTTGGCCCGTTTGATGGGGCTGTTGCGGAAACGGACCCTGAACGCATCCTCGGTAATTTCAAGGATGGCCTCCAGGTCGACGGTGGTGAGACTTGTCTTTTGGAAGGCCGGCTCCTCAGTGGGGGCGGCCTTCCGGTTCACGGGACACACGTCCTGGCAGATGTCGCAGCCGAATATCCAGTCAAACATTAAAGGCCGCAACTCCCTGGGTATGGGTCCCCTGTTCTCTATGGTCAGGTAGGAAATGCACCTGGTGTTGTCAATCACGTAAGGGGCAACTATCGCTCCTGTAGGGCAGGAGTCGACGCATCTGACGCAGCTGCCACAGGTCTTTTTCGAAGCGGGGTCGGGCGCCATCTCCAGGTCGGTGACCATCTGTCCCAGAAAAATCCAGGAGCCGTGGGAAGGGGAAAGTATGTTGGTGTTCTTGCCGAACCAGCCCAATCCGGCACGCTGGGCCGCGGCCCTGTCCAGCATGGGCCCGTCGTCCACGTACCACCGGGCCCGGATGGGGAGGTCGAGATGCCGGGCGAGGCCTTCGACCAGGGCCTTCATCCGCTCCTTCATGACCCTGTGGTAGTCATCTCCCCAGGCGTAGCGGGCCACCTTCCCAAGCCCTGTACTTCCCTTCGGGCCGGCAGGAGTCTCTGAGCCGCCGTCTCCTTCGGGCACGTAGTAACTCATGCCCAGGGTAATGATGGACCTGGCGCCGGGCAGCAGCTCCTACGGATTACAGCCTCTCCGCACCCTGGCCTCGGTGAACCAGGGAAGGCCGTCCATCAGCCTCTTGCGCATCCGCTCCAGGGTGACAGCCTCGTGGTCACCGAAGGCCTCGGCGGAGGCTATCCCCACTAGGTCGAAGCCCAGTTCCAGCGCGTACTCTTTTACCCGTTCCTTCAGACTGTTCATGCCTTTGAATATTATGCCACACCTATTGCCCTACTTGTAGAAACTGGCTTTTCATCAGTAGAATCGCCTCGGCGGATAGGTTATAATGATGCCTGCGCCGCCCCAAATGGACCGGAGGCGTCGAATCTTATGCAAGGAGGTTGGATAGATGGCGGCAGAAGTAGGACAGCCGGCCCCGGACTTTGACCTTCCATCACACCTGGCTGACCGGGTAAGCCTTAGCCAGTACAAGGGCAAGAAATTAGTAGTCCTCTCTTTCCACGTATTCGACTTTACAGGTGGTTGAACCAACCAGGTCTCCTCGTTCAGGCAATACAACGCTCAGTTCGAGGAGAAGGATGCCCAGGTGCTGGGCATTAGCTGCGACAGCCAGTTCTCCCATAAGGCCTATTCTTCGAGTCTGGGTAATATCACCTATCCACTGGTGTCAGACTTCCACCCCAAGGGAGAGATGATCAAGGCCTACGGCCTGTGGAACGAAGAGCGGGGAGCCCCCAACCGCGCGGTCATCATCGTGGGCAAGGACGGCATCGTAAAATACAGGAGGGACTACCCGGCACCCACCCTTCCCGACCCGGTGGAAATCCTGGCCGAGGTGGAGAAGCTCAGATAGACCCATTTAGACCGCCAATTCAGGCCCGCCGTTGAGCGCTTCTCGGCGGGCCTTTTTTAATCTATCCGAAGAGCCGCTCCGGGATTCTTCCACCCACCGCAGCCTGCCACCGCAGCCTTCAGGTTACGGCATGACGCCCCGCCTTCAGTTGGGTGTATAGGAAAATTGCCGGAATGAGCCGGAGATACGTAGGCCAAGGATGAGTACAAAAGGCAAATTCGAGGATGGCGACCTGGCCCTCCTGATTGACCGCAAGGAGAGACGATACCTGCTGACCCTGGATATGGCAAAGACCTTCCATACCCACGTTGGAATTCTGCCCCACAAAGAGATAATCGGGGGAGATCAGGGAACATGGTTCCGCACCAGCCTCGGCCAGAGCCTCCTGGCCATCAAACCCACCCTGGCCGACCACGTGCTGAAAATGCCCCGGGGCAGCCAGGTGATATATCCCAAGGACCTGGGCAATATTTTAATTCTGGCCGACATCTTCCCCGGCGCCACTGTGGTGGAGGCAGGACTGGGCTCCGGTGCCCTGACGGCGACGCTGCTAAGGGCCGTGGGTGAGAAGGGGATGGTCATAACCTACGAGGTCAGGGAGGATATGGTCGCCGGTGGCCTGAAGAACGTGGCGTCCTTGGTCCCCGATACCAGCCGACACCAGTTGAATGTGGGGGATATATACCAGGGTATTCAGGAATCGGAAGTCGACAGAATAGTCCTGGACGTCCCCGAGCCGTGGCACGTTGTCCCCTGGGCCGGCCAGGCGCTGAGCATGGGAGGGATTTTCCTCAGCTTCCTGCCCACGGTGCTCCAGATCCATCAACTGGTGGAAGCCCTGACCTCGGACACGCGCTTTCAGCTGATCGAGACGGTGGAGGTGCTGCTTAGGCCCTGGAGCGTAACGCGACGCAGCGTCCGGCCCGCTCACCGCATGGTGGCCCACACCGGCTTCATAACCACCGCCCGCAGATGTGCGCCCGCTAATTTACCCGCCCCAGAGCCCGCCGCCGAAGGACCCGGGCCAGGCCCGGAAGAGGAGTCCGAGGATGAAGGATAGGGAGAGAAGCCTGGGCCAGGCGTCGTAGGAAATAGGGGTAGCCGGACCCCGGCTAGCGAATTTGCGGTTTTTGAAGCCTGTCGAGCTCCTTCCAGTCAAGGGGGGCCTCACCTTCCAGCCGCTGGAGCCAGGCGGTGGCATCCCGGGAGAGCAGTCCGGTCTGGATGCCGAGGACGCGGGGTGGAAATAGGCGGAGCAGGCGCACCCCATCGGATAGCTTCAGACGGGCGCCGCGACGGTTGTGCCGGGACAGGTGGTGGAAGCCGACGGCCAGCTTGATGATGGCGTGGTAGAAAAATCGGGCGGGGTAGGGGGTATCGCGCCACAGGGCCTCAAGGGTCTCGTGACATTCCCAGAAGAGCCCGCCGTTGAATTCAATTATGGCTTTCGACAGCTCCGGGGGCGCATCGCCGGATGGCGAGGCGATAAAGACCGGGCGGCCCTGAAGCTCAAGATTCTGAAGCCATAGCTCCTCCAGCTCCCGGCGGTTACCCCGTGACGGGTAGAGGGGCAGGTCGATGTATTCAGTAGTTCTCAACCAAACCTTCCCAATCGAAGGCCGGCTGGGAGTAGCGGCCCTCCAGAATGGGCATATGGAGAGCGGTCAGCAGGGGGGTCGGGCCCTGCTCGACCAGGGCTTCGACCTCATCTGATTTCCCAAATCCCCAGAGGTTAAGGCTGCCCACTCCCTTGCCCTGGATCAGGACCTTGAAATCGCCCATGCCACCCGGCCTTCCGATCTCCAGCATCCCGAACCGGTTAGCCTCCAATTCCCTCTGGCCGAGGCCAGCGGTAGGCAGACGGGCCATGAACCGCCCCAGGCCGAGGTTGTACAAGAACTCCCTCTGGGTAGCCAGACCCAGGGGTTCCAGCCCGCGCTCACTTCCCAGCTTCATCAAGGATGTAAAATCTACGTGGGCGGTGAGGTCCTGCGTCCCAATCCTGATGTAAGGGTCGTTGGTCTGAGTGTGCCTGTAGAAACATGCGAGGGTGCCTTGGCGCCGGCGGTGGGAGTAAAGCTCTTCGGCCAGATGGCCGTAATCCACGGTGAGAAGGAAGCCCCGGGTCAGGGCATGGGACACTTCATCCATCCAGGGGTCGATACCCAGGTTTATCTCGGCGCGGCAGCCCTTGGGCAGCGATAGACCCAGAGAATCCAGCCGCTGCTCCAGCGCCGGCGTGGAAGGGGAGTCAGGCGCCTCCACCAAGTTTCCGTCCTTAAGGGTCAGATAAATCTCCTTCAGGGCGCCCCCCTGGACTACGACCCTGTGGACGGGGAAGCAGTCCACCAGCTCGTTGGAAAGGAAGCAGCCGGTTAACCCGTGGAGCGGGATGCCCTGGGCGGCAAGGCGATCTATCCTCGTGGTTATTCCGGAAGGCAGAACCTTCTCCACGCCGTGGGACGGGGTGCGGTCAAGGCAAAGGTACTTCAGCGAGTCTTGGAAGGGCTGGGGCAGATGAACGCTGTACGCAATCAGGTCATGACATAGGTGGCCGCCGCCTGCCCCCATCTCCACCAGCCAGAATGGAGATGGACAGTCCAGCAGCTTCCACATCTGGAACGTCTGGAGGGAGAGCAGGGCGCCAAAGGCAGGGTGGGTGCCAGGCGCCGTATAATAGTCGCCTCCGGGTCCAAAGTTGCCGGGGTGGCTGTAATAACCGCCCGGCTGCCAGAAAAGGGCCACCTTCATGAACTCGGCGAAGGTGATCTTTCCCTGCCTACGTATACGCCGCCGTATCTCCGTGTCCGGGCCCACGAACAGCTCCCTATAAGAAATACGAGGGGGTCATATGACCCCCTCTCGACGGGATTTTATCAATTAATGGTGTCCGGTCGGCTTTGGGTATGAGCCTAACCCCGCTGCTCGATGGGCGTGTACTCCAAGTCCATGGGGCCTGTATATTCCAGCAGGGGGCGTATCAGAACGTTATTCGAGTACTGCTCAATACACTGCAAGGTCCAGCCGGGTATCCTTCCCAGGGCGAATATGGGCACGAAGAGGTTCTCGGGGATACCCATCAGATGGTAGATGGAGCCGGCGAAGAAGTCCACGTTCACGAATATTCCCTTGGCCCTGTAAGGGACCATCACCTTCTCCTCAAGGTACCTCAGTATCTGGAACCAGTGGGGCTGGCCATTCTTCTCACCAAGCTCCTGGGACCTCTTCCTCAGGTGACGGGCGCGGGGGTCCTCTGCCTTGTACACGCGGTGGCCGAAACCCATTATCCTGCCCTTGGTATCCAGGATCTTTCTGGCATATTCTTCGGCTTTTTCCGGCTGGCCGATCTCCACCGCCATTTTCATCACCTCTTCCGCTGCCCCGCCATGCCAGGGGCCTTTAAGGACCCCTATGCCGGTGACCACGGCAGAGTGCAAATCGGAGCGGGTCGAGGCTACTACCCTGGAGGCGAAAGCCGAGGCGTTGGAGCTGTGCTCGGCGTGGAGGATAAAGTCCACGTCCATCAACTTTCCCGTATCGGCATCGGGGGCCTCCCCCGTAAGCATGTAGAGGAAGTTACTGGCGTGGTCGAGGTCGGGATTCGGAGGCACCGGTTTGAGACCGTTCCTGATGCGATGGTGGGCTGCTACGACTGTAGGAGTTTGGGCCGTAAGCTTCACCCCTTTACGAACCGTGGCCTCCGCCGAGTTGTCCTCCACCTCCGGCTCGAAGGCCGCCAGGGCGGAAACGCCGGTGCGCAGAGCGTCTATGGGATGGCTATTTTTGACTATACTGAGGACCTGGACAATATCATCGGGAATTCCCCTGCTGGAGCGGAGGGTAGAGTCAAGATCGTCCAACTGCTTCCGGGTGGGCAAGGAACCAAAGAGAAGCAGGTAGACTACTTCTTCAAATGTCGACTTCTCGGCCAGGTCGTGGATGTTATAGCCGCGATATAATAGCTTCCCGGCCTGCCCATCCACAAAGCTGCCCTGGCTGGTGTCCAGGTAGACATCTTTTAACCCGCGTTTTATTTCTGGCCTCTGGGCTGCCATGGCCAATCCTCCTTGGAGGTACCCGATCTCTACCAGAGACCCTCAGGAGGGCTGTAGTCCCCCCGGCCTGCCATGCCAACAGGCATCCAGCCGGGTAACCAGCTATAAAAATGGTCCTTCCATCAAGCCCATCCGGTAGGTAACCGCCGCGCCTGGGATAGGTATATGGTTGACTCTACGGTGACACGGGACAGGCGTGACCGGCCTGGATATTTAGTGGGATTCTACCATCGCTCCTCAGGGGTGTCAAGCTGAGGGAATGGGCCATGGGATGCCTCAAAATAAAGCCCAGTCCCTTCACCCACTGCTTTCGCCACAAAGCAGTACGCAGGTTTCTTCCGGCCCCGTTTCAGGCATGGGGCCGGGCCATCTGAATTGCCAATGCCCTGGGCCGGTGCTATAATCCCATCGCTAATCGAGGCCATTCTAGCGCCCGGAGGCCCTGACGGGGTATCCCGGTGGTCTCCATGGCCAGGCCCTTAAACCCAATATCATTGATCGGAGATGACAATATGATGAACCGGGATCTGGTTGGATACGGGATGAACCTGCCCAAGGTACGCTGGCCGGAAAACGCGCGTATCGCGATTTCAGTGGTGGTGAACTATGAGGAGGGTTCTGAGTATTCCATCTTGGATGGAGACGCTCACCGCGAGACCAACGGCGAGGTGCCTTCCCCCATGCCCATGGATGCCAGGGACCTGCTCAATGAGTCCATGTTCGAGTACGGGAGCCGCGTGGGTGTCTGGCGCTTACTTAGATTGCTGGACAAATACGACGTCAAGTCCACCTTTTTCTGCTGCGCCCTGGCAGTGGAGCGGAACCCGGAGGTGGGTAAAGAGATAGTGCGCCTGGGCCACGAGGTGTGCGGCCACGGCTACCGGTGGGAGGAGTATTACAAATTCGAGAAAGAGGACGAGCGGGCCACTATGAAGAAGGCCCTGGACTCTCTGACGAGGACGACGGGACAGCGCCCGGAGAGCTGGTTCGTCAGGTATGGCCTGAGTGTCAATACCAGAGACCTCATGAATGAATTGGGAGGAATGGTCTACGACAGCAACGCCATAAACGACGACCTTCCATACTATGCGGATTATAATGGCCGCCCCTGGCTGGTTGTGCCTTATAGCATAGAAGTCAACGACGCCCGTTTCTGGCGCGGTGGTCTGACGAGCACCGAGGACTTTTACAACTATATGAAGGACTCCTTCGACTGCCTCTATGAGGAGGGAGCGGATGTCCCCAAGATGATGTCGGTGGGCCTCCATTGCCGCATCGCCGGGCGTCCGCCCCGGTCAATGGCCGTGGACCGGTTCCTCGAATACGCCAAAAGCTTCCCGGACGTCTGGTTCGCCCGCCGCATCGACATCGCCCGCTGGTGGCTCCAGCAATACCCCCCAGGGAATGCATAAAACCGGGTCTCAAAGGAGGTGTTTGGGTGACAGCATTGGCGTCCCCGGCGAAGCTGCCCTCTGACTTGACAAAGGAAGATGTGAAGGGCCTTGCCCGCGGGCTGGGCCTCAATATCGAAGACGCAGACCTCTCCGAGGTCACATACAGGTTTACCGCACTGATGATGGAGCTTAACAAGCTGAACCAGACCGGCTTCGGGTCGGGCGACCCGTTACCCATCTACGCTGTAGAGGGAGGGAAAAAGGAATGACAGTGGGCGACCTGGTGCTGGAGCCTGTGTCCAAGCTGGCGAAGCTAATCCAAGAGAAGCGGATCTCGCCGGTGGAATTGACTGAAGCATACCTGGAACGCATCCACAAGTTCGACGGGCAGCTCCGGGCCTATATCACAGTATGCCGCGATGAGGCGTTGGCCGCCGCCCGCGTAGCGGAATCCGAGATCTCCCGGGGTCAGTACCGAAGCCCCCTGCACGGCATCCCCATAGGGGTGAAGGACCAGTTTTACACCAAGGGTATTCGCACCACCGTGGGCTCCAGGATTTTCGCTGATTTCGTTCCCGAGGAAGACGCCACGGTAATGTCCCGCCTACAGCATGCAGGGGCCATCCTACTGGGTAAGCATAATCAGGCGGAATTCGCCCTGGGGGGGACCAGGAAGCACCCTTACGGCGAGCCGAGGAACCCCTGGGACCAGAATAGGATTCCCGGCCATTCCAGCAGCGGGTCCGGGGCCGCCGTGGCCGCCTCTCTGTGCGCAGCCGCCCTGGGTGAAGATACGGGAGGTTCCGGCAGAATTCCCGCCGCGGCGTGCGGAATCGTGGCCATCCGGCCTACCTACGGGAGGGTGAGCCGCCACGGCGTCTTCCCTGCCTGCTGGTCCATGGACACCGCTTCACCCATGACCAAGAGCGTGGAAGACTGCGCAATCATGCTTCAGGTCATCGCGGGGCATGATCCCGGGGACCGTATGTCCAGCAAGCTGCCTGTGCCCGATTACATGGACGGCATGAAAGCGGGGATCAAGGGGATGCGAGTGGGTGTGATAAAGGAGTTGCTGCCTCCAGATTCGGCCCACCCCGATGTAAGGACCGCTTTCCAGAGTGGCATCGAGGTGTTCGAGAAGCTGGGAGCCTCGGTGGAGGAGGTCTCGGTACCCAACATTCCCCTATCTTCCCCATTTTTCACCGCGATCTGTGACACGGACGCCGCCCACGTCCACTATGATCTTCTCAGGACAAGGCCCCATGACTACGATTCGGCCACCAGGAACAGGCTTACCTCCGCCTCTTTGGTATCCGCGGGCATTTACAACAAGGCACAGCAGGCGCGGACCGTCCTGCGTGACCAGATGATAGCTGTATTGGACCGTGTGGACGTGCTGCTATCCCCCATGTCCAACGGCCCCTCTCCAAAAATCGGGGAGGAGAACCCCAGCTTCGACAGCAAAGAAGAGTACATCAAATTGCACTTCGGGGCCCGCTCGTTTACTACCCCATACAGCCTGGCGGCTCTTCCGGCCCTCACCCTTCCCTGCGGCTTCACCGACTCGGGGATGCCCATCGGCCTTCAGATTGGGGGTATGGCCTTCCAGGAAGGGACAGTGTTCAAGGCAGCCGCGGCATTCGAGGAAGCCACCGACTGGCACCTTCGCCGCCCGGACCTTTAGGCCATCAGGGTCTGGACGGGGGCTCCCTACTCTCTCGCGCCCCTGCAACGCCTGCTTCGCCAACTTCCACGACCAGGTCGAAGCCCTCAGGGCCATCCGCCGGCTTCTGAATACGTCGGGCTGCCTGCTGATCAGTCATCCCTCGGACCACCTGGTCGACCAGCCCGCGCTCTACATCGCCGTATCTAGCAATGTTGGACCTATTGCGGGTAGAAGCTCCAGAACTTCGATAGGCCGGGCATCAAGATGTCGTTTTGCCTTATCCGCATCTTAACGCGGCCGCTGGCGTCCCTTTCATAGATGATAGTCTTGATGTGCTCGGCAGGCATCCAGCGGATGTACCAGACCACCTCGTGACCTATGATGGGGCTCTCCCGCACGTCCCAGGGCTCCTGGTAGACGGAGATGACGCGGTGGAAGAGGACGGCCTTCACGCCGAAGCTCTCCTTGGTAATGATACAGGCGCTGCTGAACTCGCTGAAGGAGCCGCCTGCGTCCGTCCCGCCGCCGCTGCTCTCGCCGCTCTCTATGTTGCACACCTCGGTGCGCTCTATGGGGACATTAGGGAACCTCATGGGTGCCATGGGCAGGAAGGGTCCCTCGATCTTCTGTCTGTCGGACCTCAGGTGGGGAGGGATGGTCCCCGCCGGATCAACCCCGCCTACCTGGCGGGCTATGCCCCGGATCACGCTGAGGGTAGCCTCCAGGAGCACGCTGACCTGGTTGGCGTGGGCTCTTACGCCGGCGTCGGTGGCGTTGTCCATCTTCACGCCGGTAAGGGCCTTGATTGCGTCCTCCAGGTCCACTGACGCCCGGTCAAAGAAGCGTATGGACTCCATCCAGGTCTCCATGCTGACCTGGCCTCCCGAGGTAGGCAGCACTACCGGCGTGCCCATGAGCATGGCGGGTAGCTGGTCGATGGCCGAATGGGCCAGCTCCGGTGGCACGCCGTCACCGCTCAGGATGTCCAACTGAATCTGGAAGGAAGGCATTCGCTGGAGAGTGGCGTGAAAGGTCCCACCAGAACTAACTTCGACCATGATCGTGATAACGGGGCTATCCGCCGTGCCGTCGTTGGCGATGAACTCGAAGCTATCGACGCCGATGATGCCGGCGTTGGGCGCGTAGGTCACTGTGTCTCCAGCGATCGCGCGGGGAGCTGTCAATGGGGCCCCGTCGTCAAGGTCCCCGCTGTTGGGCAACCTGGTGATCTTAAAGCTCAGGATGTCCCCGGTATCTGAGTCCGAGCCCGTCAGAGTTATTAGCACAGGAGTGTCCTGAGTGGTGTTGACAGTCTGAGGGTCCGCCACCGGTGGAGTGTTGGGTGCAGGGGCGGCCTCGAAGGCGCCGATGTCCACGTGGGCGCCCTGGAGCCGGGGGAAGCCTGCGCCCCGCTGGTCTGTGGTCAGGAACAGCGGAGAGCCCAGGACACTGTCGTCGCCGGTATCTATCGCCGGGCTGCCGGTTAGAAGTGCATGGGTCTCCGTCGGGCCGCCGTTGTCCTGGAGGGGGCCAAGCTTGGGGTCAACGCTTTTCAGGTCCCCCGTTGCGTTGAATGAGCAGGTGCTGTCGCTGTCCAGGTTGTGACCTAGTGAGGTGATAGACCCGGAGCAATCATCGCCGGTGTTGTTGGCGATAATCGAGTTGAGGAGATCCACCGAGCCGCCACTGGTGGCGTTAAAGATGCCGCCGCCGAAACCGATAGCCGTGTTGCCGCTGACCGTGCTGTTGGTCAGGGTCAGTGTGCCGCCGCTGGTGTTAATGATGCCGCCGCCACCCCCGCTGCCGCTGGCGCCGCCGCCCGCATTCCCACTGACGGTGCTGTTGATCAGGGTCACGGTGGCATCGTGGGCGGCTTGGACGCCGGCCCTCGCATTCCCGCTTATGGTACTGTTGATTAGGTTCATCGTGGCAGTGCCGCTAACTTCGATGTCGGACACACTCCCGCCATTAAAATTCTCGCTGATGGTGCTGTCGGTGATGGTCAACGTACCGGACTGGATTTTTATGGCGGCGCCGAAGGTAGCCGAATTCCCGCTGATGGTGCTGCCGGTGATGGTCAACGTACCGGACTGGATTTTTATGGCGGCGCCGAAGGTAGCCGAATTCCCGCTGATGGTGCTGCCGGTGATGGTCATCACGCCTCCACTGGCGGAGACGCCGCCGGCGGCAGAAGCGTTTCCATTCTTGATAGTGAGGCCTGAAATGATGGCACCGCCACTGAGGTTGAAGACGCGGCTGGTGGCGTTGCCGTCGATGGACAACGCGGCAGGCCCCGGCCCGTTGATTGTCTTGTTGCTCACGGAGAGCGGGCCTGAAGTGAGAAGGATCGTGCCGGTGACGCTGCAATCGATGGTGTCACCAGAGGCCGCGTCTGCGATCGCCTGCCTCGGGAGCCGGCGCCGGAGTCGTTGGTGTTGGTCACAGTGAGGGTGGTCGCCTGGGCAGCGCCCTGGAACACCACCAGGGTCAGCAGGAGGGCCAGACCCAGGACGACTGCCAATCCTCCGGAAATGACGTACTTGATGTGTGGCGGCTGTATCGCCCGCATTTAAGTGCCTCCTACCCACGGTTCTGTAGTGACGGAATCCCTGTCAACTCTTTGGTTTAGCCCGAATCCACCGAAGGACACGGATGGACGGCGTGAGGGCAGCGGAAGGGGGTGGGTGAGGGAGCTACAGGGGAGATGGCCTGGGCTCTTGGGGTAGATGGGAGGCCGGCGGAGGGTCTTCAGTCGCCGCACAGGGCCCCTAAGGCCCTATGCGGGAGTTGCGATGCGCGGGATGGCGAGAGGATACGCAGCAGGGGACTCTCGCGACCGGGGTGGCGCGAGATTGCGGGGACGTTGGGTCAGTTGCAGGCTGGCCGTCAGGCCGGGAATGGAATGGCTTGCAGCCGGGCCAAGGCGCGACTGAACTGGGTTTCCCAAGGCCAGCGCCGGGGGAGATGCAAAGTGAGGCGGCGCGCCGAGCGGGTGATCCGCCCCACCAGAGCGAAGACCCGCCGCCTGAGGGTCTTGGTGATCAGGGTCCCCTCGCCCAGACCAATCCGCGCCGTCCAGCGGGCCAGGTTATGCGCCATCACCTGTACCGCCAGCCAGGCGCCGTTGGCGGCGAAGCGCCCCGACGGCATGTGGTTCAGCCCGACGCCGTACTTGAGGTCGCGTATGGCGTTCTCGACCTCGGCGTGGCGGCGATGATCGGCCTCCAGTTCCAGCGTCTCCCCATCGCGGTCGGTGATGAAGGCGTGATAGCTGTATCTGGCGAAGAGGGCGAGCTGGGAACCGGGTGTCGGCTTCACCCGCCGGACAATGAGCCGCACCGGCGGGGCGTCCGGCTTGGTCTGGAACGGGGTGTAAGTCGTCTCGGCGACATCGGCGGCGCCGTCCATCCAGTAGGGAATGGGAGTCCAGTCCTCCTCTGGTATCGCCTCGATCAGGTCCCGCAGGCTGGCGCGCTGGCGGATGGTGATAGAGAAGCGGACATCCATTTCCCGGCAGGCGGCAACGACAGTGTGGGCGTAGAAGCCGCTGTCGGCCCGCACCGTGAGTTGTCCCCTGGCCCCGCCGTAGCGCACCCGCCCCACCGTCTCACGCAGGAAGTGGGCCGCGCCACGGGCGGTGTTGGCCCGGCCCTCGCGCAGCCGGGACATCAGCACCTCGCCGGTGCCGGCGGCAATGGCCAGCAGCGGGTGATAGCCGCGGGCGCCGGTATAGCCGTGGTGGCGCGCTCCCTCCTTGGCCAGTCCATAGGTCTCGCAGATGGTCGAGTCCAGGTCGATGCTCAGGGGCGAGTCGCCGGGTCCGGCCCCAGCGGCCCAGGCCCGGGCCAACAACTGGCGGCTCACGCGGTCGAGTTGACGGACATGCCCCCACCGGAAGCTGCGCAGGAAGGTCCCCAGGGTGGATGACGCCTTGACCACGCAGCCTAGAACACCGACCGTCCCACCAGCGCGCAGCGCATCGGCGTCGTCGATGCAGTCGCCGCCTGCCAGCGCGGAAGCGACCAGCGTCAGCATCTTGTCCCCAGTGTTCGCCCGTCCCGGCGCTCCGCCGAGGTCAAGGTGATGGTCGACGAGTTCCCGCAGGCCCAGGTGCCGGGCTAGGGTGGCCGGCAGGAGCAGGCCGGCATTGGCCACCAGGAGATGGTCGTCAAAGAGGATGCGCATACGGTCGGGTTTGTTCTGTGGCAGCATCTATTGGGTGCTCCTTGTTTCCGGGCTGGTTTCTGTTCCAAAACCATTATCCCAGATTCAGAGGAGCACCTTCTGGCTTCTTCAAGGGCTGTCCCCAAGGCCGTCCTTCGGTGGATTCGGGCTTAGAATGCGTCGTAGGTGAGGGCGCTACTGTCGGGGTCGAGCGCCTCCGGCACGGTGTAGTTGAACAACTGGCCCACAAACGCGGTCTGGTCCGATAGCGATGGAGTTGCGGGCGGGTCGTTGACCGCAAACCGTTCGCCGTCAACGACCCCCAAGGCATCCCCGCCAAAGACGCTCACGATGACTCGGTGTACAGTCATCTGGTAGGCTGCTATGATGCCAGCGATGCTGAGCGATTGGCCGACGAATCAACGATAGGAAGTGAATTGAGATGAGAACGCCACGTCTTTTCTTGGGAACATTTGCCCTTGCACTGATTCTTTCGTTGCTGCTGGTGGCCTGCGGCGGCTCCGGTGAGCCGGCGGATGGGGCTGCGTCTACCCCAACTCAGGCACCTGCACCCATGGTAACCCAGGCTCTGACGCCAACGCTGGCACCTGAACCCACGCCCACGAGCCTACTTGGCTTCGGTCCTGGAACATATCAGGTCGGTAAAGACATCCAATCTGGCATATATGCGGGTAGGGCGGGAATTGGAATATTGGATTCGTGTTCGTGGCAGCGGCTAAGTGGCGTGTCAGGCGAGATTGCGGACATTATTGCCATCGACAACCCCATGGGGCAGTTCTACGTGGAGGTCTTCGATACTGACAAGTATTTCAAGACCAGTTGCGTCCTAACTCCTCTCACCGAATGGCCTGCGCCCGATGAGCCATTTTCAAAGATCGAGATCGGCACATATATCGTGGGGCGAGAAATCTCACCTGGCATATATGCGGGTAGGGCAGGAACTGGAATATTGGATTCGTGTTCGTGGCAGCGGCTAAGTGGCGTGTCAGGCGAGATTGCGGACATTATTGCCATCGACAACCCCATGGGGCAGTTCTACGTGGAGGTCTTCGATACTGACAAATATTTCAAGACCAGTTGCGTCCTAACTCCTCTCGCCGAATGGCCTGCGCCCGATGAGCCATTTTCAAAGATCGAGATCGGCACATATATCGTGGGGCGAGAAATCTCACCTGGCATATATGCGGGTAGGGCAGGAACTGGAATATTGGACTCCTGTTCGTGGCAGCGGCTGCGTGGCGTGTCAGGCGAGATTGCGGACATCATCGCTATCGACAACCCCATGGGGCAGTTCTACGTGGAGGTCTTCGATGCCGACAAGTATGTCAGGACCAGTTGCGCGCTTGAACCTGATCAAACTACTACCTCAGGGACTACAATTGGCGCAGATTACTGGCGTGGGCTGGTGGTCGCTCCAGAGGATCGATGCTCTCCGTATGACCCTGACGACTACCCTTATTCGCAGTCTGTTGAGCAACAAATCGTTGCGAGCATGGGTGGTATCATCTACGGCCCATACACGGGTAGCTGGTTCGATAGCACTTCTGATACTGACATTGAGCACATCGTCGCCCGTTCCGAGGCTCACGACAGCGGCCTCTGTGCAGCGGACGCTGAAACTAGGCGACAGTTTGCCTCTGATCTTCTCAATCTTACCCTGGCTAGTCCTGCGGTCAATCGCTCGCAGAAGAGTGGTAAGGACGCAGCCGAATGGCTTCCAGAACTGAATCGCTGCTGGTTCACAAATCGCACAGTGGAGGTACGCCAACAGTACAATCTCACCATCGATGAGCGAGAGCGTGACGTGCTGGAGAGTATCTTGTCGGGCTGCACGTCCACGGAAATGAATGTACGAGAATCTGTTTCGGACTCGACAGCAACCCCTGCGCCAAATAACGAGGAGGCCAGCACGGCAACGCCAGCAAGCGCACTTGAGATGTACGATGACAATGGGAATGGCCGCATCACCTGCGCAGAAGCGCGTAATCACGGCATTGCCCCTGTTCGCCGTGGACATCCCGCATACGAGTACATGAATGACGCCGACGGCGATGGTGTGGTGTGCGAGTGAGCCATGTGACGTGCGGCCGGAGCTGCGCCGTAGGTGAAGCTGCCTGACGTGGTCTCCGAGCCGTCGTGGGCGTAGGTGATCGTGGCCTTGTCCTCGGATAGCGTAACCGTGCCATTGACCGCGCTGCCTACAGCGGTGATGCTGAGGGTATCGTCCTCGGCATCGGAATCGTTGGCGAGCAGCGTTGACGCCGTGATGTCGACGGTACTGCCCTCGGCGACTGTCGCGGTGTCATCGACTGTAACCGGCGCATCGTTCACTGGCGTAAAGGTGACTTTGACCGTCGCGGTGTCCGCGGCCGAGCCGTCGCTGACGGTGTAGGTGAAGCTGCCGGAGGTAGTCTCCGAGCCGTCGTGGGTGTAGGTGACCGTGGCCTTGTCCTCGGATAGTGTGACTGTGCCATTGAACGCGCTGCCTACAGCGGTGATGGTCAGGGCATCGTCCTCAGGGTCGGAGTCGTTGGCGAGCAGCGTTGAGGCTGGTATGCTCACGTCGCCGCCCTCGGCGACTGTCGCGGTGTCATTGGCAGCGATGGGCGCGTCGTTGCGCTCGCTCACCGCCAGGGCGAAGTCCGTAATGGCGGAGGCCGGTGGCTCGCCGTCGTCCGTGGCGGTGACGCGGATGGTGAGGGTCGCCGGCGTGTCGGGTTCCGAGGGTGTGCCGCTGAGCGTGCGGGTTGTTGGATTGAAGGTGAGCCACGCTGGCAGCGACCCGCCATCGGCAAGGGTAGCAGCGTAGGTGAGCGGGTCGGTGAACTCCGGCACGACGTAGCTGAAGAGCTGCTCCTCGACGGCAGCTTGGTCTGTCAGCGAGGGTGCTATCGGAGGTTGGTTCGGAGGCGCTTCAACCACCGTCAGCGTAAAGTTGGCCCAGCTTTCGAGCGAGCCATCGTGCACTGCGACTCGGACGGAGTACTCGCCGATGTGGGAGGCGCGCTGCCTACCGGTGAACGTACGGGTGTCCTGGTTGAACCTGAGCCACGATGGCAGCGGGTTGAAGCCTGCCCCCTGAGAAACGTTGTAGGTAAGCGGGTCGTCGTCGGGGTCGATGACCTCCGGCACCTGGTAGACTGTAAGGCTTCGAGCTTACGGACTCATTGTAGCCGGGAGGACGAATGCTCAACCGGTCGGCAGCCCTCAAGAGGCGTCCAACTCACCTGGCGCGCAAACTGGGTGATGTGACACGTTGGCCAGGATTACGGCTTAAAGGCTATACCCTCGCCTTCGGCGAGAGCCCCGGCATGACTCTTCCACTGGTCGAGGGCAAGGCACCAATCGTCGAACTGCTGCCGGGTCGCCAGCCGGTATTTCGTCGCCTCTGCTATGACATCTGGTGAGTAGAACCAGTCACTCATGAAGGTGTGAAGGAAGGCAATATCTTCGGTCGTGCTGAAGAAATCAAAGGAAGCACTAGCCCGAATGTCCGAGAACCCGGCTCCAAGGAACGTGTTTTCAGTTCCTTCTCCATCTGAGGGTGGCCGCCATTGGCTGCGATAAAGTTCTGAGAACGTGTCCCATGCAGCCTCGGTGCTCCCTAAGAGGGGTTCCAGGAACGAGAATGCGACAGTCATTTCACGACTGGAGATGATGCCGCCAGGTTTCAAGATCCTCTTCACCTCGGCCAGTACAGCCTGTGTATCCAGAACGTGCATGAGAACGGCATGGCAGTGAGCTGCATCGAAGGAGTCGTCCTCGAAGGGAAGGTCAGTCACGCCGCCGACGTGGAATGTCGGGTTGTCGTGTCCACCTGCCCCGGCGGCAGATCGGGCCAGACTAATCTGCCACTCTTCCATGAGCGGTCCTTGTACTGAACGCAACCCCACCCACCCCAGCGCAACATCTAGGTATCCGTAGAAGCGTAGCCCCCTGGGGTCTAGCTGGAGTCCTGATTCAGCTTGGTGAACAAGTCCCGCCACCACCCCTTGCCCTGGGTACCGAAGCCGGACCGTACTCGGACGACTCCGTTTCTATCTATGGCGATTTTCGTTGACTGGCTTGTTACTTGGTAGGAACGGATGGTATCCGAGTCGGTCACGGCCATTGGGAAGGTATACCCTTGCGAATCTCTATATGATCTGATCTTCTCCAGCCCCTCGTTGGGGTCGGTGCCCACAGCCACAACTGCCACGTCACCGAACTGGCTTGTCAACTCATGCAGCGTCCGTAACTCGGCGCGGCAGTGGGGTCACCAGGTGGCAAAGAAATAGAGTATAAAGGGTTTGTTGCCTAGGAAGTTGGACAGGGCTAGCACTTCTCCATCTACCGTGGTGACCGTGAAATCCGGGGCCGCCTGGCCAACTTTCGGCCCTACTTTAAGTGACAGGGTAGAAGTGGGTTCGGGTACCGGTGTTGCTGTGGGCACCGGAGTGGTCGATGACGGAACGGGGGTTGCTGGAGTGGGCGTGTTAGCCGTTGTCTCGCCGGGCTCTTCCGTCCCGTGGGTTGGCTTCGACTGCATTGAACTGTCCGGAGTTGAGTCCCCACCGACGGAGGGAACAGGCGTATCCGTAGGAGGCGAGATCATTGCCGGACCGGAGACCGTCGGCTCGGTCTCCTCGGTGCAGCCTGTGGCGACACTGGCTGCTAGAAACACGCCTAGCAGGCAGGTCGAAATGAGCAGACCGGACTTCAGGTACATGGTGATGCTAGTACCCCTCTCCGCGCCATTCAAAGGCCAATGTGGCATGTCTCACGAAAATGACGCCGCCGGGCGCGTGGCCAGCGGTACGTTGATGGCCAGCGCTGCTATAGTGTACTCCGCACCGGGTTCCGTTTCAACCGCCAACGGCACCTGCTGTGGGATATTGGCCTAGGAGGTCACGCGGGGGATGCGAGAGGTCGCTTCAAGAGGCTTCTGGGTCACCACCTACGGTTACCGGAAGGTCTACGTCCCAGCCTAGGCCAAGAAGCGGCCCAGGCTGGAGCTGAACCCGCCCGCCGACGTCGTGGTCCGCCGCAGCCCTCCTGGGCAGGAGCATCCTCGACATTACCAAGACCCTCAATGCTGAGGGCATCCCCACTTCCAACGGCAAGCGGTGGCTGAAGACCACCATCCACACCAACGAGGCGTACACCGGCGCTCTCTCCGGCGACAGGCGCTCCAACGCCCCATCGGCCATGATCTTGATGGTGAGGAGGAACAGGCCTGGGAACTCGCTCTTTCAGGTCCACAAAAGCCAGCATTGCCGCCTGGGCGTCCAGTCTTCCGCGCATGAGTCAGACACCTCCATTCCGTCGTGGTGGTATCCTACCTCACAGATGAGTTTTTCCGCAGCATGCTAGCGGGCCTGAGCAGGTGGATAAGAGACCTACCCAATTTGAGCAAGGAGGCTAGCCAAGTCCTCCGCGTGTTCCTCTTCGGCAGCCAGGATAGTCTCAAGCATGCGCCGGGTTGTCGGGTCTCTGTCGCCCAGGTAGCGGATCATCTCGCCATATGGGTCGATAGCGACTCGTTCGGCCACGAGGTCTTCTTTGATCATTTCTCCCAGGCTTTCGCCCTCGACATATTCTGCGTGGCTGCGAGATGCTAGGCCTTCGGGGGAGAAATTCGGCTCTCCCCCCAGTTGGACTATCCGAGCGGCAATTTGGTCTGCGTGCATCTGCTCGTCGTTGGCGTGCTGGAGGAACTCCTGTTGGGCCTGAGGTGCGTTTATCCCTGTCGCCATGTACTAGTGGCGCTTGTACCGCAACACGCAAACGATTTCCGTCGCAAGGGCTTGATTCAATAACTTTACGACTGTTTGAACGTCTGCTTTGTAACTAGGTGTAACCGCGCCTTGCTCGATATGTCGCCGCGCTCGCTCCCGCAGAGTCCTGACATCAGAGAGGAACGCACCTGCCGCCATCACTGTACTCCTTCTTGCAGCCCGGGTTGCTTTGCTCAATTATACTACTTCATTGGTGTAGGGCGCTCTCCGTCGTCAGCCAGGCGTCTGTTTACCCGTCGGGAGAGTTGTAGGGTGGTGGGGCGCAAGTCCGCAATTGAGCCGGCGGCCGGTGGCAGGGCAAACGCGCCAGGCCTTCCCGCCTAATACCGGACCTACTTAAATAGCTCCATACCTCGTCCGTGGTTGCAATTATTGCGTGTTCGTGTGACCGACGCACTCACGCACTCTGCAAAGGAAGCACTGAGGTATCCTCAAAGGGTGTGTAAACAGTCAGGCAGTGTACCCTCTCTTTGAACAAGACGGGCTCGGAGCCCAAGAGAGGAGATACACCGCCCATGAGCAAGGAAATCACCGGGAGCGGGTCGGAGTCAAGGCCCGAGTGGGAGCAGTTGGAGGATTGGGTGCGAGGCCAGGTTCAGAGATTGATCCAAGAGTTGCTGGAGGAAGAGGTGACGGAGTTCCTGGGAAGGGCGAAGTCGGCCCGCCGGTCTGAGTCGGACTCAGACGCCGGCTATCGGAACGGATACGCCAAACCCCGGAGGCTGACACTCTCTTCGGGAACGATACAGCTGAGGAGGCCGCGGGTGCGCGACACCGAGGAGCGATTCGAGAGCCGGTTGCTGCGGCTGTTCGTCCACAGGACCAGGAAGGTATCCGAGTTGATCCCTGAGCTGTACCTGCATGGCCTTTCAGAGGGCGACTTCGATCTGGCGGTGCGGGGACTGCTGGGAGAAGAGGCGCCGGTGTCGGCGAGCACAGTCGCGCGGCTCAAGGACAAGTGGAACGCCGAGCTTGCCGAGTGGCACGCCAGGTCCTTGGACGACCTCGAAGTGGTGTACATGTGGGTGGACGGGGTGTACGTGAAGGCTGGTCTCGAGAAGGAGAAGGCGGCGATCCTGGTGGTGATGGCAGCCCTGAGCGACGGGAGGAAGGTGGTGGTGAGCTCCGTTCCCGGCTACAGGGAGTCGACAGAGAGCTGGTCCGAGGTGCTCAGAGACATGAAGCGCCGCGGGCTGGAGTGCCCAAGGCTGGTGACTGGAGACGGACATCTGGGCATCTGGAGAGCTCTGCGCAACGTCTATCCCCAAGCGGCGGAGCAACGCTGTTGGAACCACAAGATGATGAATGTGCCGGACAAGCTACCCAAGCGACAGCAGGGCGGGGCCAAGCTCATGCTGCGCGCCATCCCATACGCCGAGACCCGGGCCGATGCTGAACGACTCAGGACGGCGTTCAGCAAGTGGTGCCGGGACCGCTCCTACGATGCGGCCTCAGAGACCCTGGAGCGGGACTGGGACCGCATGACCATCTTTTATGGCTTCCCCAAGGAGCACTGGGTTCACCTTCGCACGACAAACCCAGTCGAGTCGCACTTCGCCGCGCTGAGACTTCGAACCGACGCGGCGAAGCGCTACAAGCGGGTCGACCGAGCCATGGCGGTGATGTGGAAGATGTTGATGATCGCCGAACAGCGCTTCAGGCGTCTGAATGCCCCTGAGTTGATGGAGGAGGTCTATCTCGGCGCCCAATATGTCGATGGAATCGCCGCTGAGGCAACGGTAGAGGAGGTCGCCGCCAGTAGAGTCCCAGGAAATGGTGTAAGCCCGAATCCACCGAAGGACACGGATGGACGGCGTGAGGGCAGCGGAAGGGGGTGGGTGAGGGAGCTACAGGGGAGATGGCCTGGGGTCTTGGGGTAGATGGGAGGCCGGCGGAGGGTCTTCAGTCGCCGCACAGGGCCCCTAAGGCCCTATGCGGGAGTTGCGATGCGCGGGATGGCGAGAGGATACGCAGCAGGGGACTCTCGCGACCGGGGTGGCGCGAGATTGCGGGGACGTTGGGTCAGTTGCAGGCTGGCCGTCAGGCCGGGAATGGAATGGCTTGCAGCCGGGCCAAGGCGCGACTGAACTGGGTTTCCCAAGGCCAGCGCCGGGGGAGATGCAAAGTGAGGCGGCGCGCCGAGCGGGTGATCCGTCCCACCAGAGCGAAGACCCGCCGCCTGAGGGTCTTGGTGATCAGGGTCCCCTAGCCCAGACCAATCCGCGCCGTCCAGCGGGCCAGGTTATGCGCCATCACCTGGACCGCCAGCCAGGCGCCGTTGGCGGCGAAGCGCGCCGACGGCATGTGGTTCAGCCCGACGCCGTACTTGAGGTCGCGTATGGCGTTCTCGACCTCGGCGTGGCGGCGATGATCGGCCTCCAGTTCCAGCGTCTCCCCATCGCGGTCGGTGATGAAGGCGTGATAGCTGTATCTGGCGAAGAGGGCGAGCTGGGAACCGGGTGTCGGCTTCACCCGCCGGACAATGAGCCGCGCCGGCGGGGCGTCCGGCTTGGTCTGGAACGGGGTGTAAGTCGTCTCGGCGACATCGGCGGCGCCGTCCATCCAGTAGGGAATGGGAGTCCAGTCCTCCTCTGGTATCGCCTCGATCAGGTCCCGCAGGCTGGCGCGCTGGCGGATGGTGATAGAGAAGCGGACATCCATTTCCCGGCAGGCGGCAACGACAGTGTGGGCGTAGAAGCCGCTGTCGGCCCGCACCGTGAGTTGTCCCCTGGCCCCGCCGTAGCGCACCCGCCCCACCGTCTCACGCAGGAAGTGGGCGGCGCCACGGGCGGTGTTGGCCCGGCCCTCGCGCAGCCGGGACATCAGCACCTCGCCGGTGCCGGCGGCAATGGCCAGCAGCGGGTGATAGCCGCGGGCGCCGGTATAGCCGTGGTGGCGCGCTCCCTCCTTGGCCAGTCCATAGGTCTCGCAGATGGTCGAGTCCAGGTCGATGGTCAGGGGCGAGTCGCCGGGTCCGGCCCCAGCGGCCCAGGCCCGGGCCAACAACTGGCGGCTCACGCGGTCGAGTTGACGGACATGCCCCCACCGGAAGCTGCGCAGGAAGGTCCCCAGGGTGGATGGCGCCTTGACCACGCAGCCTAGAACACCGACCGTCCCACCAGCGCGCAGCGCATCGGCGTCGTCGATGCAGTCGCCGCCTGCCAGCGCGGAAGCGACCAGCGTCAGCATCTTGTCCCCAGTGTTCGCCCGTCCCGGCGCTCCGCCTAGGTCAAGGTGATGGTCGACGAGTTCCCGCAGGCCCAGGTGCCGGGCTAGGGTGGCCGGCAGGAGCAGGCCGGCATTGGCCACCAGGCGATGGTCGTCAAAGAGGATGCGCATACGGTCGGGTTTGTTCTGTGGCAGCATCTATTGGGTGCTCCTTGTTTCCGGGCTGGTTTCTGTTCCAAAACCATTATCCCAGATTCAGAGGAGCACCCTCTGGCTTCTTCAAGGACTGTCCCCAAGGCTGTCCTTCGGTGGATTCGGGGTAAGCGGTGGAGCACCAGATGCGTAAGTAGGGGGCATGGCATCCAGTCATCTGGGCCAACTCATGGTAGGTGAGACCCTCTGGATGTTGGGCAAGATGGCCGAATAAGCCGGCCTCCACTCCGGTGACGATGACATGGGATGCCTGAAAGCCGTGTCGATAGCCTCGCAGCATCTCGGCCTGTTGCTCCAAGGTTGGGCTGCTTGATGGGCCGGGAGGCGGGCCAATTCCCTGGCTGTTCATAGAATTTCTTCATCCTTGGCCATTGGACCTGATGTTTGCCCGCCTCTCAGCCGGCTGCGCAGGTCTTCGGGGGAGAAATCATCCATGGCGAGCACTTTTTCCCGGGAGGAGTGGCCTCTAAGTATCTTGATTCTGCTTTTGGCGACTTTGAGGGTGCGGGCGAGGAGGGTCAACATGGCCTCATTGGCCTTCCCGCTCTCCGGTGGGGTGGTTACCTTTACCTGGAGCACGTCCCCGCGCATTCCCAGGATTTCGTTCTTGGAGGCCCCGGTCTGGATCACCACTTTGATGACCGTCCGAGCTCGCATCGGCCTGCTCCCGTTCTTCCCAGGCTTACTCGATAGACTGGAGCCACGGGCTTCTCGAAGCTGGTTGATCAGATTGCCAGGCTCGGATAGGACCAGGGATTACCACCTCCCAATATGAAGAGAAGCCAGGTCCCTGAGACCCCGGCGCTAGGCGGATGACTGACATTCTGAACAGATGCCCGTCACAGTGAAGTTATCCAGATCTGGCTCGAAGTGAAACTCTTTGACCAACCGCGTGCGGAACTCGTCAAGGTAGGCGGGGCTTAGGTTAAAGGCTTTCCCGCATCTTTCACATACCATGTGGTGGTGCCGGGTATGAGGGTCGGTCAGCTCATAATGGAGCCGGTCCCCCATACCGACCTCGGTCACCAGCCGGAGTTTCTTGAAGAGGTGGAGGGTGCGGTACACCGTGGCGATGTCCATGTAGGGGTACGCTTCCCTGGCCCGGCGGAAGACCTCGTCCACGTTCATATGGCCTTCGCCCTCGGCTATGGCTGAGAGGATGATCATCCGCTGGGGCGTTAGGCGTAGTCCCTGAGCTTTTACCACTTCTAGGATTTCATGGTGTCTGGACATTTGGCCCTCGGCATTTGCAATTGCTTTTGGTGACTATAATTTAGGTCAGTTCCCGGTGGCTGTCAAGAAGAACTCTTCCGGCCTTTACTTTACCTCGATCCGTCGAGCTCCTCCAGGAACTGGGCTAATGGCTTCAATTCCTGCCCTCCCTTAACCATATCACGGAGGGTTATCTGGTTGTTGGCCAGCTCATTCTCCCCAACTATGACCGCATAGTGGACCCCAAGGGCGTTGGCTTGCCTCAACTGTCCTCTGAGGCTCCGTGAGCCACCGGCCAGGATGGCGCCAACGCCTGCCTGGCGTATCCGGAAGGCGATGTGAAGGGCTGCATCCCTTGTGTCCTCTCCTATGCCTGCCACCAGATACAGGAGTTTGGGTTCATCTGGCACATCCACATCCTGACGCTTCAAGTTTAGCACCATCCGCTCCATCCCCGTGGCGAACCCGATGCCGGGAGTGGGTCTGCCGTCCAGCTGTTCTATGAGGCTGTCATACCGCCCTCCACCGCAAATGGTGCTCTGGCTCCCCTCCTCCGCCGGTTGTATTTCGAAAACGGTCCTGGTGTAATAGTCCAGGCCCCGGACCAGCCGGTGGTCGGTCCTGTAGGGAATCCCTATGACCTCAAGGTACCGGCGAAGCTGGTCCCAATGGTCCTGGCATGGAGTACACAGGTGTTCCACGGACTGAGGGGCGCCTGTTCCCAGCTCCTGGCAGGAGGGTTGTTTGCAGTCAAGAAGACGCAAGGGGTTGTGCTCCAGTCTTGTGGGGCAGTCCCGGCATAGCTCAGAAAGGTGCTTCGAATAGTAATTCCGAAGCTCCTCTATGTATGCCGGCCTACACTCTGGGTCACCAATGCTGTTCACCACCAAAGATAGTCCCACCAACCCCAGGGATGACATAAGCTGCCAGGCCAGTTCAATTACCTCTGCGTCCACCGACGGGTCGCCGTCCCCCAGCACCTCCACACCAAACTGATGGTGCTGCCGGTAGCGCCCCGCCTGGGGTCGCTCGTAGCGGAAGACCGGGCAAAAGTAGTACAAGCGCACCGGCTGGGGGAGATTGGACATGCCGTGCTCCATGTAAGCCCGGCAAACAGGAGCAGTCCCCTCGGGACGAAGGGTCATGGAATCGTCCCCCCGGTCCCGGAAGGTGTACATCTCTTTCTCGACGATATCGGTGCCCGCACCCACCGATCGCACAAAAAGCCCGGAATCCTCGAAGGCCGGAGTATCCAGACGGGATACGCCGTACCTGCGGCAGAGCGCCACGGCAGTGGTCTCTATATAGCGCCAGTACTTCTGGTCCACCGGAAGCAGGTCATTGGTGCCCCGGGGAGCTTTATATGGCATTGGGAGCCTCTTCTGGTAGAATATGGAGGCCACTTGATTGCGCCGGGATGGCGGCGGGAGTATTCGTCCCGCCAGAGTATTCGTTTCGCCAAAGTATTCGTTTCGAAGAATACCAGGAAGGGGACCTTGCGGCAACATCCTAATGATTTCACCGGAAGGGTGGCAATCCTCTGGACTATCGGGTGCAATATAATTATTATAAGTATAATCTTTGAACAGGATATGGGGTAGTGACTGTCAAGTCTAAAGAGTTGATTCGGCGGGTCCAAGACTACCTTCCTGACGATAAGGTAGCTTTGGTGGACGAAGCTTACCTTTTCGCCATCGAGTGCCACGAAGGCCAGACCCGGGCCTCGGGCGAACCCTACGTCGAGCACCCCATTCAGAGCGCACTGCTTCTTGCCAACCTCCGTTTGGACGTCACCACCATTGCAGCCGCGCTGCTCCATGACGTCATAGAAGATTGCGGTGTCACCTATGACCAGTTGCAGGAGCGATTCGGGGAGGATGTGGCCAAACTGGTGGACGGCGTTACTAAGCTGACAAGGCTGGACATCCGGCTCGCAGGCAATGACGACCCCCAGCAAGATTCACCATTCCAAGAAGACCGTCTCCAGGCCGAAAGCCTCCGCAAAATGCTGGTCGCCATGGCCGAGGACATACGAGTGGTGCTGATCAAGCTGGCGGATAGGCTGCACAACATGCTTACCTTGGGCGCCCTTGAGCTTGATCGGCGTAGGGCAATTTCCCAGGAGACGTTGGACATCTACACCCCACTGGCCCACCAGCTGGGTATGTGGGATATAAAATGGCGCCTCGAGGACATGGCCTTCAGGCATCTGGAGCCTGCCAAGTACCGGGAAATCTCCAAAATGCTGGCCGTGCGGCGGGATGAGAGGGAGTCCTATGTCACCCGCATCACGGAAATCTTTAAGCGGGAGCTGGATGGCGCAGGGCTGGATGCCCAGGTTATGGGCAGGCCCAAGCATATATATAGCATCCACAAAAAGATGCAGAAATACGCAGCCCAGGGTAAGAAGCTGAGCCAGATTTATGATCTCTACGCCCTGAGGGTGCTGGTGGAGACCAAGGCCGACTGCTACAACGCCCTGGGATTGGTGCATAGCTTGTGGCGTCCCCTTCCCGGCCAGTTCGACGACTACATCGCCAATCCCAATAAAAACCTGTACCAGTCCATCCACACAACTGTCATGTGCGAGGAAGGCATGCCTCTAGAGGTCCAGATACGGACATACAAAATGCACGAGACCGCTGAATATGGCGTGGCCGCCCATTGGCGGTACAAAGAGGGAGCGTCGGGGGACCTCCACTTTGAGAATAAGATGACCTGGCTGCGTCAGCTCCTGGACTGGCAGCGGGAGGTCAGCGGCACCGAGGAGTTCCTGGAATCGGTGAAGACCGACCTTTTCCTGGACCAGGTCTTCGTATACACCCCCAAGGGCGACATTATCGAGCTTCCCAGCGGCGCCACTCCTATAGACTTCGCCTACAAGATTCACACAGAGCTGGGCCATCGGTGCACCGGGAGCAAGGTCAACAGCCGGCTTGTCCCGCTGGACTCTCAGCTAAACAATGGAGACACCGTCGAGATCGTAGCCACCAAATCCGAGAGAGGGCCTAGTCTCGACTGGCTCAACCCGGATCTGGGTTATGTGCGCTCCGCCGGCGCCCGGCAAAGTGTACGTCAATGGTTCCGTAGGCAGGAGCGCGGCGCCAATATCCTGAGGGGTCGGGACTTCCTGAGGAAGGAGCTCAAACGTCTCAACATGGCCCTCGACGAGACCCAGGTAGCGGAGTTGTTCAGGTACGATACCGCCGATGACTTCTTGGCGGCCCTGGGCTCTGGGGGAGTCACCGAGAACCAGGTGGCCGCCAGGCTGGCGGCCCAGCAGGAAAAACCCCCGGAACAGCAAAAGCCGTTACTGCCTCTATCCAGTCCCACCAGTGGCGTATCGGTTTTGGGAGTTGGAGACCTGCTGATACGGATAGGCCGCTGTTGCAACCCGCTACCGGGCGAAGAGATCATTGGGTATATCACGCGCACCCGTGGCGTCACGGTGCATAAGAGGACCTGTCCAAACATGCGTAACGAAGATGAACCCGAGCGCTTTGTGGATGTGGAATGGGGTCAGACCAAGGAGCTCTACCCTGTGCGGGTCACAGTCCAGGCGTGGGACCGGGTGGGGCTTCTGCGGGACATGACCACCCTGGTCTCCGAGCAGGGCGTGAATATCTCTTCGGTGGTAACTACGGAGAACATTGACGGTACGGCCACCATATCCCTCACCCTCTATACCACAGGCGTGGGCCAGCTCAGCCGCCTCTTTTCCAAGTTGGAGGGAGTGCGAGGAGTGACAAGCGCAATCCGTAGCACCTCCGATGGCGTGAGTGCTTCCCCCGGATAGTGGCGTAGTATTATACTGTTACAGTCGCACACCTGAATTTGAGCCTGAATTAGAGATAGGAGGGTCCCTTTGCCCAGTGAGAAAACGGCCCGTTCCTCCGAGAGGAAGCGAATAAGGAACCGCAGTATTCGCAGCGCCACCCGGACTATCGTAGCCAAGGCTGGAGCCGAGCTGCAGAAGGGTGAGGCCCAAAATGCGGAGCCGGCCATAACCCAGGCGGTGCGGGCCCTGGACAAGGCGGTGACCAAGGGTATCCTCCACCGGAACAACGCGGCCCGAAAGAAGTCCCGATTAGTGACTAAGTTAAAGAAACTGAAGACTTCCTGAGCATCAGGCCCAAGCGGGCCTACCTGGAGTAACCTGAAGGCTCAGGATCGAGTGAGAAAGATTCGGCGCCTCCTCCCACCTCTCCATGGACGGCCGCGGTCTAAAATGCCTCGCATTATCCATCGGCCTTGAGCCGGGGCCTAAGCCCGAATCCACCGAAGGACGTCCTTGGGGACAGTCCTTGAAGAAGCCAGAGGGTGCTCCTCTGAATCTGGGATAATGGTTTTGGAACAGAAACCAGCCCGGAAACAAGGAGCACCCAATAGATGCTGCCACAGAACAAACCCGACCGTATGCGCATCCTCTTTGACGACCATCGCCTGGTGGCCAATGCCGGCCTGCTCCTGCCGGCCACCCTAGCCCGGCACCTGGGCCTGCGGGAACTCGTCGACCATCACCTTGACCTAGGCGGAGCGCCGGGACGGGCGAACACTGGGGACAAGATGCTGACGCTGGTCGCTTCCGCGCTGGCAGGCGGCGACTGCATCGACGACGCCGATGCGCTGCGCGCTGGTGGGACGGTCGGTGTTCTAGGCTGCGTGGTCAAGGCGCCATCCACCCTGGGGACCTTCCTGCGCAGCTTCCGGTGGGGGCATGTCCGTCAACTCGACCGCGTGAGCCGCCAGTTGTTGGCCCGGGCCTGGGCCGCTGGGGCCGGACCCGGCGACTCGCCCCTGAGCATCGACCTGGACTCGACCATCTGCGAGACCTATGGACTGGCCAAGGAGGGAGCGCGCCACCACGGCTATACCGGCGCCCGCGGCTATCACCCGCTGCTGGCCATTGCCGCCGGCACCGGCGAGGTGCTGATGTCCCGGCTGCGCGAGGGCCGGGCCAACACCGCCCGTGGCGCCGCCCACTTCCTGCGTGAGACGGTGGGGCGGGTGCGCTACGGCGGGGCCAGGGGACAACTCACGGTGCGGGCCGACAGCGGCTTCTACGCCCACACTGTCGTTGCCGCCTGCCGGGAAATGGATGTCCGCTTCTCTATCACCATCCGCCAGCGCGCCAGCCTGCGGGACCTGATCGAGGCGATACCAGAGGAGGACTGGACTCCCATCCCCTACTGGATGGACGGCGCCGCCGATGTCGCCGAGACGACTTACACCCCGTTCCAGACCAAGCCGGACGCCCCGCCGGTGCGGCTCATTGTCCGGCGGGTGAAGCCGACGCCCGGTTCCCAGCGCGCCCTCTTCGCCAGATACAGCTATCACGCCTTCATCACCGACCGCGATGGGGAGACGCTGGAACTGGAGGCCGATCATCGCCGCCACGCCGAGGTCGAGAACGCCATACGCGACCTCAAGTACGGCGTCGGGCTGAACCACATGCCGTCGGGGCGCTTCGCCGCCAACGGCGCCTGGCTGGCGGTACAGGTGATGGCGCATAACCTGGCCCGCTGGACGCGGCTCGGATTGGTCTGGGCGAGGGGACCCTGATCACCAAGACCCTCAGGCGGCGGGTCTTCGCTCTGGTGGGACGGATCACCCGCTCGGCGCGCCGCCTCACTTTGCATCTCCCCCGGCGCTGGCCTTGGGAAACCCAGTTCAGTCGCGCCTTGGCCCGGCTGCAAGCCATTCCGTTCCCGGCCTGACGGCCAGCCTGCAACTGACCCAACGTCCCCGCAATCTCGCGCCACCCCGGTCGCGAGAGTCCCCTGCTGCGTATCCTCTCGCCATCCCGCGCATCGCAACTCCCGCATAGGGCCTTAGGGGCCCTGTGCGGCGACTGAAGACCGTCCGCCGCCCTCCCATCTACCCCAAGAGCCCAGGCCATCTCCCCTGTAGCTCCCTCACCCACCCCCGTCCGCTGCCCTCACGCCGTCCATCGGTGTCCTTCGGTGGATTCGGGCTAAGACCAGTATGCTCGTGGTGGAGAGCCCGGAAGTGATGCCTGTGGCATCATCCTGTTGACAGGGTTATATCGGTCTGATACTCTCCGAACTAGAACGCAAGTTTTATAGGGACAAGTATGCAGCAGAAGAAAAAGCTCTCGGGCAAACAGGTGCGCATACTGGACTTCATCCGCGGGTTCATACAGGACAACGGCCTGCCCCCCACGGTGCGGGACATTCAAGGGGACTGCGGGATCAGCTCAACCTCGGTGGTGGACTATAACCTTCGAGTCTTGCAGAGAGAGGGCCACCTCCGCCGCAGGCCCGACGTGGCCCGCGGTATCGAGCTCCTGGACGAGATGGGCAACCCGGCTTCTGCTATGCGCCGCGTACCCGTGGTGGCTTATATAGCTGCCGGAGAGCCCCTTCCCCTTCTGGGGTCCGATGGATGGGCCCCGGAGGAGCCCCTGGAGACCATTGACATACCCCCTTACTTAGTCAAGAACGGGCGCAACCTTTACGCTCTCAAAGTAAAGGGGTCTTCGATGATAGATGCCCTGGTGGACGACGGTGACATCGTTCTGATTGAGCCTTCGCACCAGGCGCCAAACGGGGATATGGTGGTGGCAAGGCTTAAGCTGGAGAACGAGACTACTCTGAAACGGTTTTATCAAGAAGGCGATAGAGTAAGACTTCAGCCGGCCAACAGTCAGATGGAGCCCATCTACTCCCCGGCGGATAATGTGGAAGTACAGGGCCGGGTGATGGGTGTTATCCGTTTGCTGCACTGAGCTGGCCCTGACCCGGCTTCAGTCCGATGAGGGCAACGTCCTCGGCTGCTGCAACTCCATGCCGGCGTCACAACACAGTATCTCGCCAACGCCCGCCTTGGTGCACAGCACCATCGTGCCGCAGGTGGCGCAGACGTAGCGTTTGCCTAGCTGGTTGGCCAATGGTCCCCCCCTGATTATCAGAACGCCGGATCCTGAGGTTATTTTTTAATTGGCAACGGCTCATTGCAACATACGATGGCGCCGTCGCCGGCTTTGGTCACGATAAACTCTGCGCCGCACTTGGGACATGCGTACCGTTTTCCCATTTGGTTGGGCATCGTCAGATCCGCCCCCATGCTCTCCAGATAATATTCAGGTTCATTATATCTGAGCACAAATTCGTGGTCAACTTGCGCGGCGACCTTCTTTGCCCCCTCCTTGCGGCGGTGCTCGTCGCCTTAGCCGGGCTCAAGGAAGAGATCCTCGTCTCCCGAAAGGGCTTCGGCGAGAAGGGCGGATTCGGGACGTCGGATTCATTGCAGGATCCGGTCGGGGCTGCTGTGCGCAAAAGTGGCCCGAAGGCCCCCACTATGGGTTCAGCGGATGTATCGGGCGGTACACCTGACGCGGTCTCCGTAGCAATTGGAAATTTGCCAGCTACTCCCTGACCGATTGGACCGCTCGTGGTGAGCCCGTCGAAGGATGACGGCCTGGTAATTTGCAACCCCTGCTAGTGGCCCAAAGGACGGGCTGGGCCCAGGAAGCTCTCGCGGAACCGGTGCAGGGTGACCTCCGGCTCGATGGGCGCGAAGGGAAGTGCCTCGGACTCCTGGATTTTGGCCACGATGAACCAGGGCCCCTCGGACTCCATGGCCATTTTGAAGACCTTTTCCAGCTCCTGGATGGTGGAAACGGTGGCCGTCCTTTGGATGTCGCAACCCTGGGCCACCGGCTCCAGGTCGGTGCCCATGGCCGTGTGGCTGGGCTGGTGGCCCGTCTGGCCCCACTCCTAGTTGTCCCATACCACGACGATCAGGTTAGGCGGCTTCTCCCGGCCTATGGTGGCGATGGTACCCATGTTCATCAACAGGGAGCCGTCGCCGTCCAGGGAGACGACCTTCTCCGGAGTGGACAGGGCCATCCCCAGGGCGATTGAGGAGCAAAGCCCCATTCCGCCGTAGGTGTAGAAGTTCCGTGCCCTGTTGCCCATATGCCAGAGGTCGTTGCTGGTGGGGCCCAGGTTGCCGACTATGGGTGAATCCCCGGCGTGCTCCAATATCAGCTTGGTGGCTTCGGGCCTAAACACTCTTGCCTCCGTGGAGCAGGGGGGTCAGGCAGACGGCCAGGGGCTGCCGGCTGGCGTAACAAAGCTGGATGGCCCCTTTTACTATCCTATCCAGGTCCTCGTCCCCGTTCAGGGTGTAGTGGGGCAAGCCCAGGATGTCCAGGATGGGCACTGTGGCCCGGCCCCCGGCCACCTGGGAGATGTTGAATTCACCCAGGTGGCCCCTCAGGTTGATGAAGAAGGGTATGGGTACGCGAAAAGGAATGCAAAGGCTTCCGATGGCGTTGATGCAGTTGCCGAAGCCGCTGGACTGCATGAACACCGAAGAGTTGCGTCCCGCCGCGTAAGCGCCCACGGCGATGCCTATGGCCTCCTCTTCCCGGGTGGCCGGTACCACGTGGAAGAAGGGGTCCTTCTCCATCAGGGCGATGGGGGCGGCAATGTTGGCGTCGGAAACGTAGGCCACCAGGGATATCTGGCTCTCCCTGAGGCACTCCACCAAGCGTTCGGCCCAGCTCATAAGGCATCCTCTTTGGGCATTTTAGGAGGAATTTTCAGGGCCTCACTATAGCAAGGAGGTAAGGGGATGTCAAAAATGGTCACTCCCTGGATGCCGTGGCTGCGGCGTACAGCCGGGCGTAGCGGCCCTTCTTTGCCAGCAGCTTTTGATGCGTGCCCTCTTCGACGATGGCCCCCTGGTCGATTACCAGAATCCGGTGGGCGTCGCGGACCGTTGACAGCCTGTGGGCGATTATAATAGCCGTCCGGTCACGCAACGCTTGGCCAATTGCTTGCTGGACCAGCATCTCCGTATGGCTGTCCACGGTGGCGGTGGCCTCGTCTAGGATCAGTATGCGAGGGTCCGTCACCAGGGCCCTGGCCAGAGATATAAGCTGGCGCTGGCCGGGGCTGAAATTCAGTCCCCGCTCTTCCACCTGAGAGTCGTAGCCATCCTCCAAATCCTCGATGAATTCGTGGGCCCCGATCATCCCGCACACCTCAGCGATCGCTCCATCCTCGATCTCCCGGCGGCAGTAGCGGATGTTTTCTCTGATGGAGCCGGTAAAGAGGAAAGGCTCCTGAGGCACCATGCCTATCTGGCGGTTGAGGGAGTTCCTGGACACATCTCTCAGGTCATACCCGTCAACCCTTATCCTTCCCTGGCCCACTTCGTAAAACCTGGAAAGGAGGGATACCAAAGTTGTCTTGCCCCCTCCCGTGGGCCCCACCAGCGCCACCGTCGCCCCAGGCCGGATGCGCAAATTCATGTCTTTGATGACAGGGATCTCAGGGGTATAGCTGAAGCTCACGTCTTCGAAGGAGACCTCTCCCTTTATGGGCGGGAGTTCTATTGCTCCCGGCTTGTCCTCTATCTGAGGTTCCTTGTCCAGGATTTCGAATATGTGCTGGCCGGATGTAACGGCCCTCTGCAACTGCCCATACTGGGATGTAAGGCTGTGGATAGGGTCGAAGAACCGTTGGATGTACAGCGCGAAGGCCACCAATACGCCTACGGCCATCTCTCCCCTCAGTACCATCAGGCCGCCGAAGAGGATCACCAGGACCGTGGCTGCGCCGGTGAGCAGCTCCACCGAGGGGATCAGGGCCGAGGAAAGCCTGCTGGCCCGGAGGGTCGTGTTCAGATAGCGGGTGCTCACCTCGTCAAAGTGGCGAAGGTTCTCCTCCTGGCGGTTCAGGGCCTGGATAACCCGAACGCCGGAGATGTTCTCCTGAAGCCCGGAGTTGACATCCGCCATGGCCCTCCTCACGCCCATGAAGGTGCCCCAGGCGTACTGCTGCCAGAATATCATCAACCCGAATAGCAGGGGGATGACCCCCAGGGTAATCAGGGCGAGCTGCCAGTCCATCAGGAGCATGGCCAGTATGATCCCCACCAGGGCCAGCAGGTCTCCCAGCGCCAGGATAAAGATGGCGAGGAATTCCTGCATCTGTTGAACATCGTTCTGCACCCGGGACATGGTGCTTCCCACCTCTGTCCTGTCAAAGTAGGAAAGGGACAGCCGTTGGATGTGGCCGAAAATGGCCGTCCTCAGGCCGAAAAGCATGTGCTGCCCCACCCTGGACAGGGTGATGAGACGCAGGTAGTTGGTCCCGTACCCCACCAGAGCATTTATAGCCAGGAAAATGGCATATGTAGCCAGCGCCGACGCGCTCCGGGAGGTGACGGCGCTGTCCACGGCCCTTTGGATGAGCCAGGGGTTGGCGACTATGGTGGCTGAATACAGGAGCATGGCCAGTACGCTGACCAGGGCCAGGAGCTTGTAAGGCCGGACATATTCCAGCAGGCGGAGGACCAGGCGATGGTCGGGGACGCGATTAGCCTCGTCCTCATCGGCGCCGAATCGTCTCATAAACCGGTGCGTAGCCATGGACCTTACCTTTGCCCTAACCTCGCCATCGACCGTGCGGGATTTCGGCGTCCCTAGGGGTCGCCATCCGCCGGAGTTTCCGCCAGAACATCCCCCTCCGGGAGGAGTTGTAGCCTGTAAATCTCGTCGTACAACCCTTTTTGGGACAAAAGCTGCTGATGGGTCCCCATCTCTCCGATCTCCCCATCCTTCATTACCAGAATGAGGTCTGCCCGCCGGACGCTGCTCACCCGGTGAGCGATGATAAAGGTTGTGCGGCCCTTCATTACCTTCGCCAAGGCATCCTGGATAATGTACTCGGTCTCGGCGTCCACGCTGGAGGTGGAGTCGTCCAACACAAGGATGGGCGGGTCCAGGAGCAAGGTGCGGGCGATGGCCATCCGTTGCCTCTGGCCTCCCGAAAGGGTCACTCCCCGCTCCCCCACCAATGAATCGTACCCATCGGGCAGGCCCATGATGAAGTCGTGGATGTGGGCCGACCGGGCGGCTGCCACAACCTGTTCATCGGTGGCGCCGGTCACACCGTAGGACACATTTTCCCGGATGGTGGCCATGAACAGGAACACGTCCTGGAACACGACGCCCACGTTGGACCTGCAGGATTCAAGGGTGATTTCCCGTACGTCGAAACCGTCTATGGTCACTTTGCCACCCGTGACGTCGTAGAACCGGGGGATAAGGTTGACCATGCTGGTCTTGCCACTGCCTGGAGCGCCTAGCATGGCGACCTTCTGGCCGGGAAGGACTTTCAGGTTGATATTGCGTAGTCCTGACTTCCCCAACTCCCTGGTGAGATGATCGGAGCGGAGGGCGTCAACTCCATTCCCAGTGTTCTCATTGGCAGGGGGCAGGGAGTAGCTGAAGCTGACCCCCTCGAAGGCCACCTCTCCCCGCGCCCTGCCCAGGCTGATGGCGTTTTGCCTTTCTTCCACCGTGGAGCGGGCATCCAGCACCTGGAAGATACGTTCACCGGCTGATGCGGCCCTGGCACAGGAATTCACCACCCATCCGGACATCCTGATGGGAAAGACCAGGAGGCCCAGGTAGAGGACGAACTCGGTTACCTCGCCGGCGGTGAGGCGTACGTCAATAATTTGAGACCCCCCGTACCAGATCACCAGAGCCGTGACCAGAGCGAAGAGCAGATTGAGGAGGGAGCCGTTGGTGGCGAGGAGCCGGTTGACGGTGAATGACTTGTCGGCCAGGGCATGGGCGGACTCCCCGAACTTGCCCTTCTCGTAGTCCTCCCCACCGAAAGCCTTAACCACCCGCATTCCCGAAAGGTTCTCCTGGAGCAAAGTGGTCATACGGCCGGTTTCGGCCTGCACATCCCTCCAAAGCCGGGTAAACCTGAGGGACATTCTGATGGCGATAAAGGCAGCGACGGGCACGGCGGCAAGGCTTATCAGGCCCAGGCTCAAGTGGGTGGTCATCAGCAGCACGGCCACACCCACCACCAGTACCAGAATATGGAGGGAAAAGATCAGGCCGAAGCTCACGAACCACCGGATGCTCTCCACGTCCGAAGTCGCCCGGGACATCAGGTCGCCTGTCTTTTGCCGGTCGTGGAAGGCGAAGCTGAGGGATTGAAGGCGGGCCAGAAAGGCGTGCCTGATATCGTAGGCGACATGTTGGGAGACGAACTCCGCCAGGTAGCCTTCTCCGTATGACAGGGCTCCACGGGCCAAGGCCACGGCCACTACCAGAAGGGCAAGCAAAGTCAGGTCGCTGCTCTGACCCTTTTCCAGGGCAGTGTCTATGGTTCTGCCGAGAATCCTGGGTATGGCCAGAGAGAGGAGGGTAGAGCCCACCAGGGAGACATATACCAGTACGAGCCGCCGCTTATACGGCAGCGTATAGCTTGCCAGTCGCAGCAGCGCAGCCATGCCACGCCAATTATAGCACGCCGATTATAGTACGGATTATAGTACGTAGAATGAGGCTGCTTTCGAGCCCGCAGGACCAGAGGCGAGGCAGGATTCGCCCCTACTGGGAACTTATCACTAGCCTGAGGACCACCTTTGGCCCAACGGGCGTGAAGAAGGCGGCCACCACTTTGTCCCCCACCTTCAGCTCACTGAAAGCCGCCCTGGAGTCCCCGTCTCTAGTAATTATCCCGGGCTTGCTGGATACCAGAAGCTCCAGAGCCTGACCCTGCGCCGGTGTCACTGTCAGGATGAATAGCTGCTGGTCGATGGCGGCGACAGTCCCTGAGGCTTTCAGGGATTTGGGGGCGGCCACGGCCAGCTCCAGTGCCTGCAACGCCAGAGGGTTGTACCCGCCGGATACCAGCCTCTCGCCGGCGATCAAACCTGCGATACTCGCTTCCTCCCCCTGCCGGGTAACCGGGGCAGCGGAGGGGACCCGGACCGTTACCAGGTTTAGCTGGTCGGTGGAGAGGGTGAGGTAGTCTTTTCCTCCTGGGGTAACGTAGGTGCCACGTATGCTCCCCAGCAGTTGGGGGGCCTTCAGGACCAGCTTTTCCACCTCACCGGTCGCGGCGTTGTAACGGGAGGTGGGCCTTACAAGGTCACCCAATTGTATGGTGCTTCGGTCCAGCCTCTGTCCCTCCCGCTGGATGATGCTGTTCTTGGTAATGTCGAGGGTTATTGTTTCCCCTTCAGGGGTGGTCACTACGATGTTGCCGGCCTCCGAGTTCCTAGGTATGCTTACTCCAAACTTGGGGATGAAGCTCTTTACCACCCCCGAGAAGAAGGACTGGCCCGGATCGAAAGTGTCGATGGCGATGGCTGCCATGGCCGAGATGTCGTATCTCACCTTCACCGTCTTCCCTATGGCCTCAGCCAAACGCCCCAGGTCCGACGGCTGTCCCTCCACCACTACCCTGGTTTCAGGTGTCACAGCCAACGTGACCTTTCGACCGCTGGCTAGTCGCACCACTGCTACCGGAGGGACCACTGAAGGGTTGGTGCCCTCGGCAATGGTGCCCTCCAGTTCTCCCATCTCCGCCTGGGGAAGCAAAGCCCCGGCCACGTTCCTTGCAAGCGATGGGAAAATCACGTCTACGGTCTGCGCCTCGCCACTCTGGGGGTCGTATAGGGCCTCTATGGAGTGGCCTACCTGAAGGGTTATCGGCAGGGCCGCTGCGCCGAACACGTCCCGAATGAAAGTGGATTCATTGAGCTGAAGTTCTATTTGTGGCCCCTCCCGCGGGGTGACGAATAAAAGGCCTCCCTCACGGTCTATAATTGCGATAACTCCCTTGAGCTTCAGCGCGGGCGTTCCCAGATCGACCAACGACTGTGAGGTACTGTACCCCTGGAGAGAATCCTGGAGAGCGTCTGCAAAAACGAACCTGATATTCGGGTCCACCCGGTTGAGTATCCGTTCCAGGGTGGTCAAGTGGCCGGTGATTCCGGCCTTTCCTCGGTCCGTTAGGTTTTGGAGGTTATCCCTGGCGCCTGAACGTAGCGAGTTATTCAGCGCTTCTGCGAGACGCCCCATCTTGGTGTCGGCCAGCTCCGCAGCCACTACGGAAAGGTTCCCTGCCTTCAGGTCCTGGTGTACCAGGGCAGTTACCACTTCTCCAGGCTTTATCCCATCTCCTTCGATAAACATATCCACGGTTAACAGGTTCCCGTCTCCGTCCATTAGGCTGATCTGGTCTCCCACGGCACCGACTATTGAGCCGGTGAAATGAGCGTAAGAGACTGGTCCTTTGGGCTTCACCAGTATGCTCAGGGCGTCCTTTGGGGCCCCAGCGGCGGTTGCCAGGACGGCGAGAAAATCTCCCACGGATATATCCTCGGCTGAGGCCGTCTCCCTGCCTGGGATCATTACCGCCGTGTTCTCCGCGGCCTCCACTGCCTGGATCCCTTCAGACGTGGTGTCCAGGGTGATTCGAGTTACTCCCAGGGAAGATGTATCAATGGCGATGACCTCTCCGAAAAGGCCCGCTTCGGCTTCCTGCTGGGGCCGGAGGGTTACCACCGTCAGGACCTGAGAACGCACATCGCCCGCGAGGTCGCTGGCGATGATCTCTATGGTGTTGGTGCCAGCCCCCAGTACAACGGTGGCCTGAAATTTGCCTGAGGAGTCTATCTCCGCCAGAACGCCGTTCACCGTGACGGTGGCATCTGGGGAGGCCGTTCCCGTCGCCCGGACGTCCGGCGAGACCACTACCCCGTTGTCTTGAGGAGAGGTGACATCCAGTAGAAGCTCTCTGGGTTGAGGAACCACGGGTGCTGGCGTGGGCGTGGGCGTTCGGGGAGTTGCGGTGGAGGTTGGAGTGGGTGTAGGAAAGCTTGGAGTCGGAGTGGGAGCAGGTGTAGGGGTCGCCCTTGGGGTGGATGTAGGAATGACAATTACCACGGGTGTCGGCGTGGGTCTAGGCGTCGACGTAGGCGTGGGGGAGATGGCAGTAGGTATGGCCGTGGGGCGAGGAGACACCGTAGGCGTTTCGGTTGGTCCTCTGCCACCGCAAGAAACCAGGAGCAGCACGGCAAGAAAGAGAGCGCCGATGGACAGCCTGAAGGCAATGGACGCCCCGTGCCTGCGCCGGGACCCGCCATCTTCCGGACCGTTATAACTCTCGGCCGACCCTGGGATACCTGCGGCCCGGGCCGGGGAGTGTTCGAAAATGGCTTTCCATCGCCTAAGGCCGGAAACGAACCTACTGTCTTTCAATGGTCTCATGAGCCTACTCCAGCAGGCGGCAGAATTTGGCTGATCGCCCTGCCCGCCAACCCCAATATTTGGGAACACCTGGTTTCCAACTGAAGAGTACAGGCTCGAGGCTGCGAAATTCAAGTGGGCGGAATGGCCCTTCATCGCCAAATGGAGAGGTGTTCCTGTGCCCAAGAGTGATACCCACAGATACCATTTCCTGATGGGATGGCTTCCCCCGATTATCTTGACGGCTCTACCCCTCTATGACACAATGACTTGCCTTACGGCGGTCTGGTAAGGAGGGCAGGATGGAAGGGGTGGCCGGGAGCGTGTTGGAACTGGTGGGCAACACCCCTTTGGTGAGGCTGCGGAGGGTGGTGGAAGGGACGGATGCCCAGGTCCTGGCCAAGATGGAGGGCCTCAACCCGGGGGGGAGTATCAAGGACCGCCTGGCCCACGCCATGGTGGAGGATGGGGAAGCCAGCGACGCCCTGCAACCGGGCTGCACCATCGTCGAGGCGACCAGCGGCAATGCCGGCGTCTCCCTGGCCATGGCCGCTGCGGCCAAGGGCTACGGGCTGGTGATATTCATGCCGGAGCACACGCCCCTCGAAAGGCGGAGGCTCCTGGAGAGATATGGAGCGGAGGTGCGGTTGACGCCGGCGGACCTGGGTATGGAGGGATGCCACCAGGCTGCCGAGGCGTATGTCGGGTCCAATCCTAGTTGTGTGCGTCTTGATATGTTTAAGAACCACTCGGTGGTGAGGGTTCACCGTGAGACTACCGCCCTGGAAATCCTTCAGGCCACTCAGGGGAGAGTGGACGCTTTCGTGGCCGGTGTAGGAACTGGGGGTACCCTTACGGGCGTGGGTGAAAAGCTGAAAGAAACTATCCCATCGGTGGCCATCGTAGCAGTGGAGCCAGCATCCTCCCAGATGCTGGGCAAGGGAACGGCGGGACCCCATTCCATCCCGGGGATAGGCGCCAATTTCGTACCGCCGCTGCTGAACCGGGACATTATAGACGAGATTGTCCCAGTCACAGACGACCAGGCCCACCAGATGTCCTTCCGGTTGGCCCGAGAGGAAGGGTTGCTGGTAGGGATTTCTTCTGGGGCCAACGTTGTGGCTTCTTTGATCATCGCCCGGCGTCTGGGAGAGGACAAGGTAGTGGTTACGGTTCTAGGCGATACGGGCGAGCGCTATCTGCAATTCCCGGCGTGATCCG
Organism: Dehalococcoidia bacterium; assembly: GCA_965225925.1. Taxonomy (GTDB): domain Bacteria; phylum Chloroflexota; class Dehalococcoidia; order Lucifugimonadales; family JAGWBF01; genus CBDDBY01. The sequence goes on from CBDDBY010000001.1 coordinate 86,439, forward strand.
GTCCCGGAAAATGACCACCCCAATTATCTGGATGACTGCGCATTGAAGATCCTTATCACCAACGACGACGGGATTCGTGCCCCAGGACTCTGGGCGGCCGTGGAAGCCCTGAAGGAGGCGGGTGAGATATTTGTCGTCGCCCCCGACCGCGAACAGAGCGGAGTCGGCTCTTCCCTTACCCTACACGCGCCGATAAGGGCCGGTGAGGTCTCTCCTCTGGCGGAGGGAGGGGTGAATGGGGTCAAGGCCTATGCTGTGGAAGGGACCCCGGGCGACTGCTGCGTCCTGGCGCTGGAAAACCTGGTGGGTCCAGTGGACCTGGTGGTCTCCGGCATAAATCCGGGCTCCAATCTGGGGCAGGATGTCCTGCTTTCCGGCACCGTCGGGGCCGCCCTTCAGGGCTACATGAGGGGGCATCCCTCGGTAGCGATCTCCGTCGCAGCCGTAAAGGACACCCGCTTCGACGTGGCAGCCGCCTTCCTAAAGATTTTGGGCAACCGCCTCGCCCAGAGGGACCCGCTGCCCCTTTGTTTGATCAACGTGAACATACCCAACGAGCCTTCAGAGAAGCTGGAGGGAGTGGAGGTAACCCGGCTTGGCCTGCGTAGCTACAGCGAGTCGGTGACCGAGGGGAACGACGGCAGGCGCAAGTATTATTGGATATCCCGTAATGTAGGCCCCGCTCCCGAGCAGGCACAGGACACGGACATATCCGCCTTGCAACGAAACCATATTTCGATAACACCCCTCCACACCGGCCTTACCGATTTGAACCAGATGCCGGTAGTTGAGCACCTATTCCGGGGATATTCCCGGGAGATCCTTGGCCCAACTTCTTAACCCTGTGGTCCCAGTTCTGTTGGCCTTGGTTTGACCACGCGGCGGAGATAGTGCAACGCCTTTTTATTCATCGACCCGTCCCTTACCCATGGGTGGTGGTGACCTTATGCGTGGTGATAACCACGGCCCTTTCCATCCCCTCCCAGGGGATGGGCGCCCTGTTCCCCTTTATCCAGGAGGACCTGAACACCACCCGGGTCCAACTAGGGCTCATCGCGGCTGGGATGTACGTGGGCGGAGGGGTTTCGGTGCTTTTGCTGGGCTGGCTGGTGGACGTGATGGGGGTACGCCGTGTCCAGACGGCAGTGTTGGTGTGGATGACAGCCTCTATCTTTTTGTTCTCCATGATCCAGTCGGTGGTACAGGGAATCCTTCTGTCGGCACTAATCGGAGCGGCCTTGGTCGCTTCCCCGCCGGCATTTACCAGGGCGATCATAGATTGGGTGCCGCGGCGAGCCCGGGCCGCGGCCCTGGGCGCCACCGAGTCAGCCATCGCCGTCGGCGGTATCGTTGCAGCGGTACTGTTGACCTTTATGGCCGTAACCTTCGGCTGGCGCACCGGCGTCATGGTAGTGGCCATCATAGTCGCTGTATTGGGTGTGGTCTTCTTCTCCCTATACCGGGACAAGCCAGGCCCCCCTGCTAACGGGGTTAAGAATATCAAGTCGAGCGGGAAGCTGGCGGAAGTGGCCACCAACCGGACTCTCTGGATGGTGGCCTTCGCCGGCATTACCTTTGGTGGGGCCCAGAACGTCCTGGTGAGCTATCTGGTCCTGTTCTTCAGGGAAGACCTGCACATGTCCGCGGGAGGGGCGGGGGGTCTGCTGGCGGTGGCCATGGCCGGCGGGGCGGTAGGGCGTCTATGCTGGGGCATGGTCAGCGAGCTGCTGTTGCGGGGACGGCATTTGGGGCTCCTGGCTTCGGTGAGTACCGTGGCAGTGGTCACCTTGGCGTTCCTGGCCCTGCTGCCATCGGATACTCCATTGGTGCTGGTATCGGTGCTTGTTTTCATCGTTGGGGCCAGCACCGTGGGCCGGTCGGGCCTGATGGTGGTTATCATCGCCGAGCTGGCCGGCCCAGGTCTAACGGGAACGGCCATGGGGTTCTTTTCCACCATTGGGATATTTGGGGGCGTCGGATTCATCCCCTTGTTCGGCTTCCTGGTGGACCACACAGGCTCCTATGCCATCGCCTGGTGGATGACTGCGGCCCAGACCGGGGCCGGCGCCTTGCTCCTGGTCTTTCTGGCAATGAGAAAAACTGCTGGTATTGCCCGGCCCCATACGCCGAGGCTGGGAAGCTAGAAGGGCATCAGGATCCCAACAGTGGGGGGGCCGTCCGGCTCAGCTTGACACGGAATTGGCCTTGAGATACCATTTTTCGTGTGGGCCCCCGTCGGGTCCAGCCTGAAAGCGGAACATCGGGGATATAGCTCAATTGGGAGAGCGCGGCGTTCGCAATGCCGAGGTTGGGGGTTCGAGCCCCCCTATCTCCACCAATGTGCCCCTGTAGCTCAGTTGGATAGAGCGGCGGCGTCCTAAGTCGCGCGTCGGGGGTTCGAGTCCCTCCAGGGGTACCAATATACCACCTATTCTCCTTGACATTAGCTAACCTTGCCCTGTACAATTCCTTTAGCGTGGTATAAAGCAGGTGGTATAGACGCTAAAGGGGTAGTATAGAAATGGCAAGTTTGACGGCTGACAGGGTAAGAATCCTCAAAGAGCCGGGGCGGTATGGTGACGGCAACGGCCTATTCCTCGTAATCACCAAAGCCAAGACGAAACAATGGGTACAGCGTATCCACGTTGACGGCAAGCGGGCTGATAAGGGCCTCGGTGGTTTCCCCAAAGTTACCCTAGCCTCTGCCCGTAAGTTGGCGGTAGCGAATAAGGCGGCTGTATCGGCGGGTCGCAATCCTTGGATCGAACCAAAGCCTACTCCCAAACTCGCGCCCATTGTTGCAATGCCCACGTTCCGGCAAGCGGCGTACATCGTCCACGAAAACAAGGCTGGCAAATGGTCTGAGGCGTATGCCCGCAAATGGATTGAGCGTCTGAATGTCCACATTATCCCCGTCATTGGAGACCGTGACGTGGATGGCATAACACGCCGGGAGCTTGCGGCTATCCTGTCTCCGATATGCCGAACATTGGTTGAAACGGCGCGGAAGCTTCGCCAAGCCCTACGGTTGGTTTTTCGTTGGGCGGTAGCTAATGATTACCGGATGGATAACCCAGCTGATGATGCTCTGGCCTTACTGTTGCCCGAAGTTGACAAGGCGGTTGAACATCGGGCGGCCCTACACTACTCGCAAGTTGGCGGCGCGATTCGGGCAATCCGTGAATCCGAGGCGTGGGAAACCACCAAGCTATGTTTCGAGTGGCTGATTTTCACAGGGGCGAGGTCTTGGGAAGCTAGGGGCGCAACTTGGAACGAAATCAAGGGCGATGTTTGGGAAATACCGGCGAAGCGTATGAAAATGGCGCGTTCGCACAAAGTGGCTTTGTCGATTCAAGCACAAATGGTACTGCGCAAGGCCAAGGAACTTTACCGCAAGCGGGCCGATGATCCAGACCTGCCGCCAGCCGTTCCGTCGGATGGTTGGATATTCCCGCACCCAGACCACGACTCGCCATTGTCGGAAAACGCCTTGAGTATGCGGGCTAAGAAAACCGAGCTAGATTGCGTTCCTCACGGGTTCCGCTCCAGCTTCCGAGATTGGGCGCAAGAACAAAGCGGGGCATCGTGGGCCGCTATTGAGCTATCCCTTGCCCACAAGGTAGGCACCAGTGTTGAGGCGGCTTACTTCCGGTCGGACCTGCTCAGCGAGCGCGGCCCTCTCCTCCAGAGGTGGGCCGATTATCTTGACCCGTTGCCGTTCTAGGGAGTCCCACACACTCACCCCTTCCAACACCTTAGTTACCTTTTGCCTCTTGACTAGTAGATATTAGTAAATATATATTATACTCACATCAACTATGGGAGGGTTAACGCATGGGTAAAAGGCGCGACAATCAGGGAATCCGTAGTGTTGCGGTATCAGTGGACGTGATAACAGATACAGCCGTCAAGGTGGTAATGCGAAAGGAAGGGTTAAGCTACTCGGCGGCTATATGTGCGCTAGCCACTAACGCGGCCATTCACGATGACGATTGCATGGTAGAGATACGGAAGGTGGTGGCGCAGCGCGTGGGTGAACGTCTACAGGTGGAGGGCTGGCATCCGGGCCTAAGCGCCGCTATCAGTAGGGAAATGGTCACGGGCCATAAGGAAAAGCTGTCATGGAACTAAATGAGAGCGCCCACACGGTTGAAGAGACCGCGGGGCCACGGATTCGGGAGGATTGATGAACCATAACAAGTCTACACTAACGGACGAGGAAGGTCAAGAGGATAGGCAAGTTGTCCTTGTCTTAGCCCGAATCCACCGAAGGACACCGATGGACGGCGTGAGGACAGCGGAAGGGGGTGGGTGAGGGAGCTACAGGGGAGATGGCCTGAGGTCTTGGGGTAGATGGGAGGGCGGCGGAGGGTCTTCAGTCGCCGCACAGGGCCCCTAAGGCCCTATGCGGGAGTTGCGATGCGCGGGATGGCGAGAGGATACGCAGCAGGGGACTCTCGCGACCGGGGTGGCGCGAGATTGCGGGGACGTTGGGTCAGTTGCAGGCTGGCCGTCAGGCCGGGAACGGAATGGCTTGCAGCCGGGCCAAGGCGCGACTGAACTGGGTTTCCCAAGGCCAGCGCCGGGGGAGATGCAAAGTGAGGCGGCGCGCCGAGCGGGTGATCCGCCCCACCAGAGCGAAGACCCGCCGCCTGAGGGTCTTGGTGATCACGGTCCGCTCGCCCAGACCAATCCGCGCCGTCCAGCGGGCCAGGTGATGGCGCATAACCTGGCCCGCCAGCCAGGCGCCGTTGGCGGCGAAGCGCCCCGACGGCATGTGGTTCAGCCCGACGCCGTACTTGAGGTCGCGTATGGCGTTCTCGACCTCGGCGTGGCGGCGATGATCGGCCTCCAGTTCCAGCGTCTCCCCATCGCGGTCGGTGATGAAGGCGTGATAGCTGTATCTGGCGAAGAGGGCGAGCTGGGAACCGGGCGTCGGCTTCACCCGCCGGACAATGAGCCGCGCCGGCGGGGCGTCCGGCTTGGTCTGGAACGGGGTGTAAGTCGTCTCGGCGACATCGGCGGCGCCGTCCATCCAGTAGGAAATGGGAGTCCAGTCCTCCTCTGGTATCGCCTCGATCAGGTCCCGCAGGCTGGCGCGCTGGCGGATGGTGATAGAGAAGCGGACATCCATTTCCCGGCAGGCGGCAACGACAGTGTGGGCGTAGAAGCCGCTGTCGGCCCGCACCGTGAGTTGTCCCCTGGCCCCGCCGTAGCGCACCCGCCCCACCGTCTCACGCAGGAAGTGGGCGGCGCCACGGGCGGTGTTGGCCCGGCCCTCGCGCAGCCGGGACATCAGCACCTCGCCGGTGCCGGCGGCAATGGCCAGCAGCGGGTGATAGCCGCGGGCGCCGGTATAGCCGTGGTGGCGCGCTCCCTCCTTGGCCAGTCCATAGGTCTCGCAGATGGTCGAGTCCAGGTCGATGCTCAGGGGCGAGTCGCCGGGTCCGGCCCCAGCGGCCCAGGCCCGGGCCAACAACTGGCGGCTCACGCGGTCGAGTTGACGGACATGCCCCCACCGGAAGCTGCGCAGGAAGGTCCCCAGGGTGGATGGCGCCTTGACCACGCAGCCTAGAACACCGACCGTCCCACCAGCGCGCAGCGCATCGGCGTCGTCGATGCAGTCGCCGCCAGCCAGCGCGGAAGCGACCAGCGTCAGCATCTTGTCCCCAGTGTTCGCCCGTCCCGGCGCTCCGCCGAGGTCAAGGTGATGGTCGACGAGTTCCCGCAGGCCCAGGTGCCGGGCTAGGGTGGCCGGCAGGAGCAGGCCGGCATTGGCCACCAGGCGATGGTCGTCAAAGAGGATGCGCATACGGTCGGGTTTGTTCTGTGGCAGCATCTATTGGGTGCTCCTTGTTTCCGGGCTGGTTTCTGTTCCAAAACCATTATCCCAGCTTCAGAGGAGCACCCTCTGGCTTCTTCAAGGACTGTCCCCAAGGCCGTCCTTCGGTGGATTCGGGCTTAGACCCTGATGACCCAGACGACGAGGGCGGCTACTGCTACAAAGACGCAGACGGTAACGTGATTGAGTGGCATACCTTCACCTGCCCTTGCGAAGTATGCCATGTGGAGCGGCGTGAACTCCTGGAGCGTGTTGCAGCTAGCCAACCACCGCTGCCGGAGTGTGAGGGCCTAGAGTGTCAAGGTTGTGGCCGTAGCGTGTGTCCCGAACCTCCTAGAGGGCGAACCGTTGACGAGATAATAAAGGAAGAGGACGAATGGCTTATAGAGCGCCTTACAGAGGGACGGGCTGAGGCTGAGGCGGTAGAGAGGTTCAAAAACGACCATTCAAACTGTAATCACGATGACTACGAGGTAGATTGGCGCGCTGAGGTTGAATCCGGCGCCTTCCGCCTTCCGCCTTCCAGTACTACCATTCCCGCCAGACCCATCACCTTACCCAGGCTTCGAGGAATACGTTAGGACTATCGAACAAAAGGGAGAGGCGCTTCCGGCGCTCCTAACACGGTCAGACGGCGCAACCATCCTGTACCTTCGCAAGTTTAATACCATATTCGGTGAGCCGGGTATGGGTAAGACGTGGATAGGCATTAAGGCGGCGCTAGAAGTGCTGAAACACGGCGGGCGGGTATTATGGTGGGACTTCGAGGACAAGCCTGATACCCTCTACCGTAGGGTTGAGGCGCTAGGTGAGTTGGGCCTAATCAAGGGGCCTAATGTGGCGTTCGTTGATTACAGTCTTCAAGAGCTTGACGACTTAGGCGCAGCTACCAAGGGCCTCGCTAACGCCATAGAGTGGCTTGCAGAGGCCGGACAGTACTCTTTGGTGGTTATCGACGCCGCCGAGTCTTCCGGCGCTCCTAGCGATGGCTCTCCTGTCACGGAATGGTTTAAGACGATGATTGACCCATTCCAGCGTCGCACGCGTAGCGTGGGGGTGTTGCTCCTTGACCACGTACCTAAGAGGCGTCAAGACCGTCCAAGAGGGGCCATAGGCAGTCAGCATAAGCTTGCAAGGGTAGACGGTGCTGCATTCGGGCTAAGTGGCAGACCATGGACCAAGACAGAGGACGGCGTTATGACGCTCAGGCTAGAGAAGGACAGACCAGGCGATGTACCAGGACACATGGGGTCTAGGGTAGCCACTATCACGGGCCGTACAGTGGATGGGAGATTGACTATCACCATAGACCCACCTACGGACAACGATGATGAGGGACTAGACGTGTTCCAGTTGCTACTTGAAGTCCTAGGCGCTGCTGGTGATGAGGGTGTACGTGGTGTTGGGGTGTTCTATGGCAAGGTGAAGGGCAAGACTGGAAATAAACAGTTGGAACTCCTCCGGCTGATACAGACGGGCTTCGTTGTACAAACCAAAGACGGTAGGGCACAGGTTCATACCATTACGGATGCTGGCATTATAGCGTTGGAGCAGGGTGGTGAGTAGCATCTTTTCCCATTTTTTCCCAACTTTACCAACTTTACCCACGCGATGGTAAAGTTCGAGCATAACAACTTTCCCCTTTCCCCCCCCTTTAGGGGGAAAGGTAAAGATGATGCGATGTACGTCCATGATTAAGCCCGAATCCACCGAAGGACACGGATGGACGGCGTGAGGACAGCGGAAGGGGGTGGGTGAGGGAGCTACAGGGGAGATGGCCTGGGGTCTTGGGGTAGATGGGAGGCCGGCGGAGGGTCTTCAGTCGCCGCACAGGGCCCCTAAGGCCCTATGCGGGAGTTGCGATGCGCGGGATGGCGAGAGGATACGCAGCAGGGGACTCTCGCGACCGGGGTGGCGCGAGATTGCGGGGAAGTTGGGTCAGTTACAGGCTGGCCGTCAGGCCGGGAACGGAATGGCTTGCAGCCGGGCCAAGGCGCGACTGAACTGGGTTTCCCAAGGCCAGCGCCGGGGGAGATGCAAAGTGAGGCAGCGCGCCGAGCGGGTGATCCGTCCCACCAGAGCGAAGACCCGCCGCCTGAGGGTCTTGGTGATCACGGTCCCCTCGCCCAGACCAATCCGCGCCGTCCAGCGGGCCAGGTTATGCGCCATCACCTGTACCGCCAGCCAGGCGCCGTTGGCGGCGAAGCGCCCCGACGGCATGTGGTTCAGCCCGACGCCGTACTTGAGGTCGCGTATGGCGTTCTCGACCTCGGCGTGGCGGCGATGATCGGCCTCCAGTTCCAGCGTCTCCCCATCGCGGTCGGTGATGAAGGCGTGATAGCTGTATCTGGCGAAGAGGGCGAGCTGGGAACCGGGCGTCGGCTTCACCCGCCGGACAATGAGCCGCACCGGCGGGGCGTCCGGCTTGGTCTGGAACGGGGTGTAAGTCGTCTCGGCGACATCGGCGGCGCCGTCCATCCAGTAGGGAATGGGAGTCCAGTCCTCCTCTGGTATCGCCTCGATCAGGTCCCGCAGGCTGGCGCGCTGGCGGATGGTGATAGAGAAGCGGACATCCATTTCCCGGCAGGCGGCAACGACAGTGTGGGCGTAGAAGCCGCTGTCGGCCCGCACCGTGAGTTGTCCCCTGGCCCCGCCGTAGCGCACCCGCCCCACCGTCTCACGCAGGAAGTGGGCCGCGCCACGGGCGGTGTTGGCCCGGCCCTCGCGCAGCCGGGACATCAGCACCTCGCCGGTGCCGGCGGCAATGGCCAGCAGCGGGTGATAGCCGCGGGCGCCGGTATAGCCGTGGTGGCGCGCTCCCTCCTTGGCCAGTCCATAGGTCTCGCAGATGGTCGAGTCCAGGTCGATGGTCAGGGGCGAGTCGCCGGGTCCGGCCCCAGCGGCCCAGGCCCGGGCCAACAACTGGCGGCTCACGCGGTCGAGTTGACGGACATGCCACCACCGGAAGCTGCGCAGGAAGGTCCCCAGGGTGGATGACGCCTTGACCACGCAGCCTAGAACACCGACCGTCCCACCAGCGCGCAGCGCATCGGCGTCGTCGATGCAGTCGCCGCCTGCCAGCGCGGAAGCGACCAGCGTCAGCATCTTGTCCCCAGTGTTCGCCCGTCCCGGCGCTCCGCCGAGGTCAAGGTGATGGTCGACGAGTTCCCGCAGGCCCAGGTGCCGGGCTAGGGTGGCCGGCAGGAGCAGGCCGGCATTGGCCTACCAGGCGATGGTCGTCAAAGAGGATGCGCATACGGTCGGGTTTGTTCTGTGGCAGCATCTATTGGGTGCTCCTTGTTTCCGGGCTGGTTTCTGTTCCAAAACGATTATCCCAGATTCAGAGGAGCACCCGCTGGCTTCTTCAAGGGCTGTCCCCAAGGCCGTCCTTCGGTGGATTCTGGCTTAGCCGTGGAGTCTCTGGCAGCCAACTCATTAAGCTGCTCCAGGGCGTCCACACGCTCTCTCAGAGCCTCTATGGGGTCATCCTGGTTGGGTTCAGGCTCCGGTTTTTCAGTAACCGGATCGGCGGACGGTTCGGGCTGTGGCTCCGGTTCAAGCCCACGGAATATTTCCTCCGGCAGGTTCAGGGCGCGGGCCGCTGCCCTCACCGAGTCCGGATCGGCGGGAACCGGCACCAGGCTCCACTCTAGAAGCTCCGACTCCTCTACCCGCAGCCGCTCCACTTTCCCCTCCTCGTTCCGCACCTCAACGACTTTGGTGGGCAGGTAACGAATCGAGGCACTCCGTATGAATCCGTTGTTCCAGCCGTTCTCCACGCGGGCCGCAAACTCGTCGTCGGAGTTGAACTGGAAGTCCGCCTCGATCCTTCCTTGTTCGTCATGGCCGATCTTGACGGTCTTGGCTATGGGGATTCCCTGGTACGAGTCATGAGCCCAGAGAACCACCGGGTTCTTCCGGTAGTTCTTGAAGCTGATGCCACGCAGATTCAGCTCGTCCCCGTTGCGGCTTAGCTCGTTGGCAGCAATCACCATCCGGTGGGCGCTCCCGTCTTTTGTCTGACGGGCTTCCGTCACCACCATCACCCGGCGCTGCTCTTTGTAGGCTGTACTGGCCATCAACACCTCCTCTTGAACGCAAAAAAACCCGCACATTTAGAATGCACGGGGATGCAAGGGTCCGCGATGTGCGGGGCCGCTAAGGGCTGCGACGTCTGTTCAATTGTACTAGAGCGTTATGCCACTCTTTGAGTTAAGGCTACTACATATGGGGAGTGATGTCAATGCCCCCACGACATGATGGGGCAGTTGGCCTATGCCATACACAGCAGGACCGCCTCCGTGTGGGGACGTTGCGCATCATGAATATTCACAACCTCGTGGTGTCAACATCCCTCAGAAATTCCCGTAACTGGTGGACCGCATCTGCGTCCATCATCGGGCCGCTATCCCAGCTGCCAAACTTAGAACGATGGCCCAAGACGTAACGCATCGCTATCCACAGCCGCTTGTACCAGGGAAAGGGATTCAGATAGACGGACCAGTAGACCTCATCGAAATCGTCTGCCTTCTCGGGGTCGCCCTTGAAATGCATCAGTCGCAACGTGTGCTCATCGCTAGCGCAGGCACAGACGATGTGGTGGTTTCTTGGGTTGCTATAGGAATCCCGGCTCATGTCCTTCGCTCGGCCATAGGGGTACGTAATCCCTTATCTGAGGCTAATGCGGGCGTGTGTGCGGCATTCCCAACGTGCTGACTCACCAGCCGCCGGATACCGGCAAACGCTCCCTCGGACGTGGAGTCCAGGAATGACAGTTCAGGATATTCCACGCACAGGCCGAGGTAGGCAGGCTCCTCGGTGGACCAGACCACGCGGTATGTGTACGCATCCGCCGGTGATGGCCCTGTGACCTCGGCTGGCTGCACTTTCAGTCGCAGCCGCAGGGCGCGGGCGATTTTCAGCAGTGTGTCCAATGTGGGGTTGCATTCACCCGTAAGGATGCGGTAGAGGCTGGCCCGGCCGATACCCGCCTCACGTGCCAGTGCGCTCATGCTCCCAGACCGGGCGATGTCGCGCAGCGTGGCAAGCAGAACCTGTCCATCTTCCTCTGATGCCGCCTCCAGGATGTAGGCCGCGTCCTCTACGGTCTGGATGTAGTCCGCCGCATCCCAGGGGGCGAATGTCTCCGGTCTATCCTGTGTCATCGATTGGTCTCCCTTTCCCGTGCGCTAGCCATCTGTTTGGCCCACTCGATATCTCGTCGTTGGCTGCTCTTATCGCCGCCGCATAGCAGGACGATGGTATTCTCGCCCTCACGGACGTAGTAGAGACGATAGCCAGGACCATAGTGGATGCGCATTTCTGAAACACCCTCGCCGACTGACCGGACATCCCCGAGAATACCGTTTGCGACCCGTTCCAACCGCTGAATGATTCTGGCCACCGCTCGCCGGTCTCCCAGGCCGCCTAGCCACCGGTCAAACGTCTCGCTCCGGACTATCCCTACCACGCTCCTATTGTCTCATATATGGAACAATTTGTCAAGCTCCAGGTGTCGGCCCACCGCCTGCCATTGGATCCTGCTGCAATGAGACTCCCACCTCGCGGACGTTCGCGGCCTTGCACCGCCTGCAACGCATCTCCCAGGGCCTCGACAGCCGTATCGCCAGCACCCGGTTGCATCGCCAGCATCGGGGCTTGTAGTCCGTCTGAGGCGCCGCCGTCCGCTCAACCATCGGCTTCCTCGATGACCGGAATCGCCACGCATCGACACATGATGTCTTCACCAGGGTGGCCTACCGCCGGAGGGCTGTCCCACTTCTGTCGGCTGCCTTCCAGTGCCTGGTGCGTCACGCGGACCCTTTCGTCTTGGGCGGTCCGCCAGGTGTACTCCTGTATCCCTAGCTGGCGGTGTCTCGCATGGGTCAACTGACCAACGGCCTTGCTGGTCTGGTCTCTTGTGATGCGCCGAAGGTTGCTGCCCGATACCTTGAACTCTCGGTTCAGCACCTTCGATAGCGCCTGCTGGTCAAAGGGCTGCTGCGCGAACGTCTCGCTCACCCGCTGGTACAGCGCCCCGTGGAACCGCTCAGGAACCGTCTGAATGAGGGAGACGTTCTCCCGACGCCATGCCGTCATCAGGGGCTCAATGGCGGCGTCGGACAACACGGGCCGTATGTCCACCCCAAGGGCCGCCCGGAAGGTCTGAATGAGTCGGCGCCTGTGGTAGCTCGACACCCTGGTAGAGTGGGCCACCACCTCCTCTTCGACCAATCCCCCCATGCGCCAGCGACGAAACACCCCGTCGATAATCTCCAGGGCCAGCGATGCGGCTGAAGCCTCGGATAGGCCAGAGCGAAGCTGGGCCATGAGCGGAGTAAGTGCAAGCCTTCGCAGGTTCCTGTCATACACCCGCTCGTCCAGCCGTCTGGGTCCTACGCCGTTGACCTTCCGTGCCATCGACTATTCCATCTCCCCAAGCTCGCCAAAGATCGGGTCTCCGCTCAGGATGACGCGGCCCTCTGGCTCGTCGATAATGCCTCCTTGAACCGCAACGTTTACCGCCTCGGCGCGTAGCTTGGCCGCCGTCGCCTGAGCGACCTCCCGGTTCGAGCGGTCGGTGAGCGACTCCTGCATCTCGGCGATCTCCTTGGTGTCGAACCGCAGGATCACATCCCGGTAGGCCCTGGGCAGCATTGGGACGAACTGCTCCTGCATCTCCGAAGCCAGTAGGTCCCATTCCTGGGTCACCGTGTTGGCGTAGAAACCCTTGATGGCGGCGTCCCGGTTGGAAAAGGTGGGGTGCTGGGCCCCGGCCATCAGCTCCTCCGGTACGCCGTAGACATCCGCCACGTGCTCCTTCGCTAGCTGGATGCCCTGGATGAACTCCATGTCCCGGTTCGATATCCCAAGGTTCTGTACGCTGGCTGGTGCCTTTACCACGAAAGGGCGCTGGGCGTTGCCTATCCCGCTGTAGCGGTCCGCTATCCGCTCATGGAACAGGGCAATATCGTCATCGGAGCTCATCGCGTCCAGGAAGAAGGCCAGGTTGCTGGCCAGGATGCCGTGCTTGAAGAGCTGGTGGTTGGACTCCAGCATGTCAAGCTGCATCTGCACCGAGCTCAGCCCAGCCAGTAACGGCGACTGGCCCTTGAAGTGATCGGTGGGGTTGAAGTAGCGGTCCCAGATCACTTCGTCGGGCAGCATGGCGAACCTGGAGCCCGTAGGATCGTGGACGTAGCCAGCGATAGTACCGTCCTTGCCCACCACCACCTTCACCTTGTCGGGACATAGCGGCCATATCTCCCACATAGCCGGATTGGGAGATTCGGCCCTGTTCACCCACCGGAAGGACTGTCCCCACAGGCACAGGTAGGTCTCTACCGCACGCCACATCCGGCTCCTGGTCCAATCCTGATTTACACGATCAAGGAGCCCCTGCACAGGATCAGCCTCGCCGACCCACTCCTGCTCGCCGTCCCGATTGAGCCGGTAGACCTTGAGCCGGGCTCTAGCCACGGCGTCGGAACGGAGCTTGACGGCACGGTAGATGGGCACCGAGGTGCGGTAGTAGCCCGACGCTCCCCCGGACGGGGCCTTGCCTCGCATGTTCATCCACTCCATGATCCGCTCCGTCGTGAGCCCTGTACCGCTCTACCCACCTGGGCCATGGCGGCATAGGGTTCGTTGGCCCGCTGGACGCCCTGGAGGGGCCGTCTCACCAAACCCAACATGCCCCGCATCGCTAGCAACTGCCGTTCTAGAATCATCTCTGTGTTCCTCCTATACGTCGAAGCGCTGAAACAACTTCGTCCTACGGGAGGACGAAGTTGAAGCTCTCCTATAAAGTAGATGCCGCCGATACCTCCGGCCCGCTGCATCAACTGGGTAAGACATCCCACGAAGGCGTCCACCTGGTCGTCATGGACTCCCTTGGGAAAGGCCGCTATCTCCTCGCGGAAAGCCTGAAGCCACGGGGCCGTCCTCGGCAGCATCACATTGTGGGCCTCCACTGTGCCAGTCACCTTATTGGCCCGGAGCACCTTGTCTCCGATGGGTTTCGCCGGGAGCACCGGAAGCCTGGTCTCCCGCCGGAGGCTCTGGACCACAGACTGCCCACTGGCCGCATCCTCAACGAAGATCGCCGAAACCTTCGGGTGCCTTTCGGCCAGGCTTTTCATAGCCTTCAGCAGGTCCGGGTACTCGACACGGTTTCGCCATACGTCCAGCACCGCGTAGCCGTTGGGAGTCGTCGTCATCGTGCAACACACCGAGTAGTCGTTCTGCTGGCCCGTCTTGAAGGCCGTGTCCCAGAACTGGAACACCCGGTCTCCCGGGCTCACCGTTTCGGCCATGACCCACCAGTGGTCCTTGAAGACGCTCCCGCCTTCATGGGAAGGTCTCTGCTGGAAAAGCCCCGGCCATTCCTGGGGACCTACGCTGACCCGCAGCGCCGCCAGGGAAGCCGTGTCGTATCTCTCAGGCCACA
>CBDDBY010000002.1:0-195115 GCA_965225925.1 Dehalococcoidia bacterium
TTTTGGGTACCACCTCAGACACTCCGACAATTCCCAAGCTTTGTAGTCTCCATCTATCTTTTCGTATCTGACATACCGGCCCCTTCTTGCCTTAACATAGAATGGCTTTACCTTGCCCCTTAAGAAAATGGAATGGAACAAAGCAGTCCAAGCTATTACCATCAAGACAACGTACCCGCCGGAGCGAAAAAGCGTCCCAGGTCTGTTGTAAGTCTCAACTGCCAGGATGGCGGACTCCCGAGCTTTGTTAACGTGTGCCTTGACCTCGTTTGATAATTTTTTCACAACATCTCCGCGAGCCGCTTCTCTACGTATAGGGCATCATCATCCGACAATCCGTAGCGATGAAAAAGCACCTTAGCCCAGCGCCGGTCCCTCGAGATCGCCAGCGCCACAGTGGAACGTGTCAAGGGAGGCGAAGGACTACGGCAGACTTCGCTCAAGTTCATCTCCGACTTCGCCAACTGGGACAACGCGGCCAAAGCGGCGTACCTGGAAACCGGACTGGGACCGGCACGGGCCGCCCCACCCGGAGGAGACACCACTGGTGGTGGACCCCTTCGCCAGCGATCTCAACCCAGCACTAACGAGCGGCCACACGACGATCGCGGCGCTGTGAGGTGGTACCCAAAAACTAGACAACTGGCTAAGAGAGAGTCCAGCTCCTAAAATAACCGGCAACTAACCGACGTGAAGGAGCAGGACATGAAGCAGACGAGGAATAAGCACAGTCCGGCGTTCAAGGCCAAGGTGGCCCTGGCCGCCCTTGCGGGGGAAGAGACCATCGCCCAGCTGGCCAGCCGATTTGAGGTCCATCCCAGTCAGATTCACGCCTGGAAAAGGGCCCTGGTGGAAGGAGCCCCGGAGCTATTTGCCACCAATCAGAAATCCCAGGAGAAAGCCAAGGAAGCTCAGATTAACCACCTCTACCGGCACATCGGCCAGCTGAAGGTGGAACGCGATTTTTTGTCGGAAAGGTCCGGTCTATGAGTCGCAGCATACGGCGAGCCATGATAGACCGAGACCACCAGCAGCTGTCTTTGGTGCGTCAATGTATCCTGCTGGACGTCAGCCGGGCCTCGGTGTACTACCGGCCGGTACCGACCAGGGCAGAAGACCTGGAGTTGATGGCCCTGATGGACCGTCAGTATTTGAAGACCCCCTTCTACGGCTCCAGGAAGATGAAGGCCTGGCTGCTGCAACAGGGCTATCTGGTGAGCCGAAAAAGGGTTCGAAGGCTGATGCGGTTGATGGGTCTGGAAGCCATCTGCCGGCGTCCCAACACCAGCAAACCAGCGCCGGGACACCGGATCTTTCCCTATCTGCTGAAGGGAGTGGAGGTTAATCGGGTCGACCAGGTCTGGGCCGCGGACATCACCTACATCCCCATGGCGAAGGGCTTCCTGTACCTGGTGGCCATCATGGACTGGCACAGCCGGCACGTGCTGGCCTGGAAGCTCTCCAACACCATGGACACCAGCTTCTGCGTGGCGGCGTTGGAGGAAGCCCTGGGTAAGGGACGACCGGAGATATTCAACACCGACCAGGGGAGTCAGTTCACCAGTGAGGCCTTTACCCAGACGTTGCAGGAGCAGAGGGTCCAGGTCAGCATGGATGGTAAGGGTAGGTACCTGGACAACATCTTCGTGGAGCGGCTGTGGCGGAGCATCAAGTACGAGGAGGTGTATCTGAAAGCTTACCAGACCGTCGCCGAGGCCCGAACTGGGATCAATGCCTACCTGGAGTTCTACAACCGGCAGAGGCCTCACCAGGCTTTGGGCTACCGGACCCCAGCAGAGGTGTACCAACATGGCCAGGAAGAAAGGGGAGCAGCAGCTGAAGAAGCAGGGCTGCCATCGGGCTTGGTGAAACCTAGCGCAGGGGTGGGAGACTCTCTTAATTTAGCCCTCGTGCTGTCTTAATAATGGGGTCCACCTTACTGAACCAGAGGAAGCCAGCGTCTCGAGTGAGGCGGTACTTCCAGAAGAGTGCAACGGCGATCGCAATAAACACGATCACGTTGAGTGACAAAACTATAAGCATGTCGACACCTCGCTGACTCGGGTCACCTCGAACTTGCTAACCCACATCTCTAGAGCCACCTACTGCTCGCCCTGCGATTCGCGAACGTCGGAGGAGCCAGCGGACGTGCTACGCCGCCGGCCCTTGTACCTGCGTATCAGCCAGTAGCCTCCGCCTCCAACGACCAGCCACGCAGGACTGAGTATGGCCACCCAGATGACTCCGATCAGTGCCCCCTGACCAACCGCGGACAGGGTCCTCACAGCGGTCTTGCCCTGGTCGCTGAAGCTCAAACCCGTGATGACCCAGCCCGGCATCTCTCTAACCCTTACGTCGAGCGAGCTGGAGTCCTCCACAGTACCAGCCTCACTCTCGGCCGTTATCGTAAGCGTCGCCTGATACGAGAAAGGCCGGTGGTGCTCATAGACATGAGTCGCTACGGCGGTGGTGATCTCCACTCCCAGCATTCCCGTGGCAGGCTCGGAGCCGTCGCCGAAGTCCCACCTGTACTCTACCTCGTTCAGACCCGGCGGCCGAGTGAAGGACCCACTGAACTCGACCTCCTCGCCCTCGTCCACAGCGATACTCTCGCCGGCGAAGACAACGATGTCGGGAATCCTGGTGACCTCGACCATCAGGGTCATATCGCCTTCGGCGGCACCCGCTTCACCGCTGCCCTGTATCTCGAACTGAACGATGTATGGGGAGTCCTCTTCGTCTCTGTACCTATGGGTCACAGTCGCCGCGACCCGGGTATCTTCTTTCTCCGTTGGCGCCGTCTGATGGCCGCGAATGCTCTCACCGTCACCGAAGTCCCACGTGTAGCTGAAGTCCTCGATCCCCTCGGGCGGCTTGAAAAAGGCACGGAACCTGACCCTCTCGCCGACACCGGTCGTCTTGTCTGCTATCTCCTCCACCGCCATGTCAACTGGCTCAAGCTCTAAGTTGACGCTCACCAGCGAAAATGCCGAAGTCTCCTCAAGAAGCTTGATCTTACCCTGCAGGCGCTCAACCTCTTCCTGGACTCCGGTCAAGGTCTGCTGGACCTTCAAAGCGGCCTCGACGGTCTCGGCGCGCCCCAATAGCTTGAGCAGCGCCTCTTCCGTGGCCTCCTGATTGTCCAGCCGCGCCCTCAGGTCGAAGTACTCATCGGTCACGTCTCGGCTGTCAGAGACCTCCGCTTTGACCTCGATGGCCATCTCCCTCAGACGCGCGGTCGCCTCATCCAGGGCTTCAGCCGGAACACGGAACGAGATGAACCCACGGTGCTTCTCGAATCGATTGGTGGATACGACCCAACCGCCCAGTTCTCTGGCCAGCGCCGTGATCCGATCCATGGAGCCCTGCACGTCCGTCACCACGATCGTAGCCTCGACAGTGCGGACGATGATTCGTTCCTGATTCACCAGCTGAGCGTGTGTCTCCGACGAAGCCTCGACAGTGCGGACGATGATTCGTTCCTGATTCACCAGCTGAGCGTGTATCTCCGACGAAGCCTCGATATCGGCCGGTGCAGCGGCAGGGGCCGCCAGCACCGCCATGGCCTCCTCCACGACTACTTCCCTAGGGGCGGCAGCAGCAGCACCTGCAGCAGCAGCGGCTCCGGCCCCCAGCTCACCTGGCGCACCCGGCACACCCGGCGCACCCGGATGCCCAGCAGATTCGTCACTGCTGGGAAGCAAATCCCATCCTGTGGATTCGTCCGAGCCACCGCACGCGGTCACAGCCAGCAGTGCGACGAGCATAATTGGGATTGGGAATCGGCTAATTCTCAAAAGCATGGTCCAGCGACCTCCCTCTAGTAATGACCGTTTCAGATGCGTTCCATAGTGTAAGACGAAAGAATCACGCGATTTGTTCCCTCACCAATCGCGGATAGGGTCCTCACAGCGGCATCTGCCCGCAGCAGGGAGGAGGCCATGTCGGAATGACTTCAGGCGAGAGAATTAGCCAACTCCACGCTGTGTTGCCCGACCTGGGGAGCTACGCAAGGGCCTACGGCTAGTAGACGATCTCCAGACCGATCCGCCGATCTTCACCGGCCGTACGTCAAGCAACACGCCCAGCGCAAACGACGGCCGTAGCTCCTCGCACTCAAGGACGACGGCTCGCGGTCCTAGTCGGATACCAAGAGGACCGGGGTTATCTGCACAGGGTGTCAGTAGAGCGTCGTTTCCGGACTTCCTTTGGAAATTACAAACCTTAGAACTGGTGGTCGCGTTGTAGGGCGCTGCATATGCCGGCGCACGCCGATTAACCGATATTCGCAATGAGCGACGCCCCAGGGACGGGCGAGCAGCGGGAGGGCATTGTCAAAAGTTCTTGAAAACAGGTCCGCGGCCGACGTCTCCCGCTTCGTCATCCGGACTAGACTATGGAGTCCCGGTCAACCAGCGTTTCGGCCCTGGTGCGGTCGTTGGCGGATAGGGCGACGGTGGTGTAGCCGTGGTGGCGGGCCAAGATATGTAGGCTTTGTATGTTGACGCCGGTGTCCTTGAACCTCTGCGCGACTTTAGCAAGGGCTCCAGGCTCGTCGGGGAGTTGGAGGATTAGCGCGTCGTCGGTGACCACCTTGAAACCGGCGTCGGTTAGCGCTCGTAGAGCAGCGTCATTGTCGTCGGTCGTCAGGGTAACGACGCCGTTTTCCCCGGGGCCTTGAGCGGTCATAGTCTCGATATTGATGTCGTTATCAGCCATTACGCGGCTGATATCCGCAATGACCCCCACTTCGTTGTTGGCCATGATGATGATTCGGTTCATCCAGCGATCCTCCTCAGTCCTGCTTCCGGCTAATTTTGCTTGAGACAGTCGTCAACTACCGCATCGATGGTCTCGCGGGTGACGTGGGGCATTGTGATGACGTGGGCGATGTCGCCGTAGGGAGCGAGTTGCCACTTGCGGACTACTTCCGCCGCCGGTTTCGGGAGTACTACGGTGACCGAGTTTTTATTGCGCCATGCGGGGATGCCGTTGTCATTGAAGCGGTGGACGGCATAGTCAGCAACCTCGAGGCATTCCCTGACCATGTTCCTGAACCCTTCCAGCCCGCAGCTTTCGAAGGCGTACCACAGCATGAGGGGCGTCAGGGCGTTGCGCGACCCCGTAAGCGTAGTATCCAGTACGCCCACGTACTCGATGGACCGCGCGATACGCGCTACGTGCTTGCGCCGGGTCAGTGCGACGCCGCAGGGTATCGGCGAGCCGATCATTTTATGCCCGCTAATGGCGACGCTGTCGAATCCGAAGTCAAACCCGAAGGGCTGCGACTCTTCCACGAATGGCAGGATCATACCGCTGAGGGCGGCGTCGGCGTGAAGGTAGGATTGGGTAATCGCCAGGTCGTCCAGGATGGCGCGCACCTTCGCCACGTCATCCACGGCGCCCTTCATAGTGGTGCCTATGTTCGCCACGAAAACGACCGGCGCGTCCCGATTGATTCGGATGGTCTCGTAGAGGTCATCGTAGTCAATCTCGCCGTGGTCTTGACTCCTTATCATAATATTGCGCGCTTTCAGCACGCTCAATATCTTGACAACGCTGTAGTGGGTGTCCTGGGAAAAGTAGACCACGCCGTCGGGGAAGAGCTCGCGCCCCAGGTACAGGCCGTACATATTGCCCTCGGTCCCGCCGGAGGTGACGTAGCCCCATGCCTCCTCCCGGGCCAAGCGCATCATGTCAGCGAAATGCCCGATGACTTCGCGCTCTATCTCGTGGGTATTGCTGCGGAAATTGCTGTCGTGAAAAGGGTCTCCGACGTTGTTGGCGCAATATTGCAGAAAGGGGAGCAGTTCGGAGTAGTCGAAGTTTTGATTGCAGGGATAGCCTACCTGATGTTGACTCAACGATTCAAAGTCGCGCAGCAGAGCCCCCAGACGCGCCTGGGCTTTCTCACCTGGACTGTTCATTACGCCTCGCCCCCGGAAAAGCTTGACTCATTGTGAATTTGCTCCTTCTCCTATGCCGCATGACAGCCCGGTTATAACCAAGAAAGCCGGGCACAAGTTGTTCTCGATCCTTCGCCAGTTCATCCAAGGCCCCTTGTTCCCCCTTCGTGAGGCGCACCCATTCCGCTGGCTGGTACATAAATTGGAGCGGGTTCTACTCATTGCGAAAAAAGATCAAAGCCGACGAGGCGAAACTCGTCGCTGAAACCGGATGGAACCTGCCACTCTGAATCAACTGGTATTGTGAAGGTGGTTCCGGTGCTCGCCGGAGGCTCAACATCGGTAGGGCCTCCACAGGCGACGACAATCAGGACGACGATGAACGTTGCTATCGATGGTTTAATTCTGTACATGCACGAGCACCACTACATTTGTAACAGACATTAGGCTCCTAGAGAAGAGGTCCCTCTAGTACCGTTTCAATTTAATTCTATTGGATAGACATGTTTGAGCTTACTGCGAGCGTCCTGGGTGGAGAACCGCCAAGCTATGATGGCGGCGGGCCAGCCAGGAAATTCCGGAACCTTCGCCCGTATCCTCGCCAAAGAAGAACATCCCCACAGCCAAACTGACTTCGAAGTTTATGTCCACGAAATGCTGGAAACCCGGCCGGAACGGTCCCCGACATCACCCCCACAATATACTGCGCTATGTCCGCAGCCCACGACGTCACCGTCGCTGCACTCCTGATCCAACAGGCCCACATGGAGAGAAAGCCGGCGCTTCGTCAACAGCCGACAGGGAAGGACAGAAATGCCGCATGCGCTCACCCGAAGGGCCACCCCGGCACTCCAGGGAGGTTGAGCCAACACAATGGCAGCTATCGCCGACCGGACCGAACCTGTCCAAACACCCTCACCGGCACCGCCCGGGGGGCTCCGCAACTGTGGAAGCATAGACTTCCAAGCATAGACCCCGGACTTCCACCGGAGACCCATCGTACCGGCCCGTGACCGGGGCTTTCTTGGCCCAAACACCCTCTGGCCCCAAGGTGCCTGGAAGAAATGAAAGACTCCTCCTCTGGCTCAATCCTGTCCTGAGCTTGTCGAAGGGATGGCAGAGATCGAGTTCAGCGTGCTGGCCCGGGCCTGTCTCCGGGGACACAACCCCGATGAGGATGCCTTGCGAAGGGCCATCGGTGCCTACGAGGAAGAACGCAACGTGGCGGGAGCGTCCATTAACTGGCGGTTCACCGCCCAGCAGGCCAGGGCCAAACTGCATCGCCTCTATCCCTGCCATTCCTAACTTGACTGAATACTAAAGACACCGTTTCCCATCATGTCCTTGGTGGTGGAGGTGGTGGAGGCGGCATCGGACCCGGGGGTCTTGGCGGAGGGAGACTCCTCTTTTCAATCTCACTCAAGTACTATCTGCTCGCTATGGTGGGGAAGAAGACCACCAGTCGAGAATCGCTGACTGGTTGAATGTTCTGGTTGTTTGGGTCGAGGAAGAAGGCTATTTCTACGTGACCAGCAGCGCTGCCGTCATGACGAGTCACAGAGCGTGAGAACACGAGCCACTCTGTACTGACATTTTGCTCGCCGAACATTTGACCAATAACCGTTACCCGCCGGACACCTTCGTCTAAATGCTCGGATTCCCGCAAATAGTGGCCGCTACGTCCATCATCGATATGCCACTCGACTTCCTCAATCTGACGCAAGAATAGTAGAGAGGAAGCCCCGAACCCCTTGAGCCCAGTAGCTATTGAGGTGGTACCCAAAAACTAGACAACTGGCTAAGAGAGAGTCCAGCTCCTAAAATAACCGGCAACTAACCGACGTGAAGGAGCAGGACATGAAGCAGACGAGGAATAAGCACAGTCCGGCGTTCAAGGCCAAGGTGGCCCTGGCCGCCCTTGCGGGGGAAGAGACCATCGCCCAGCTGGCCAGCCGATTTGAGGTCCATCCCAGTCAGATTCACGCCTGGAAAAGGGCCCTGGTGGAAGGAGCCCCGGAGCTATTTGCCACCAATCAGAAATCCCAGGAGAAAGCCAAGGAAGCTCAGATTAACCACCTCTACCGGCACATCGGCCAGCTGAAGGTGGAACGCGATTTTTTGTCGGAAAGGTCCGGTCTATGAGTCGCAGCATACGGCGAGCCATGATAGACCGAGACCACCAGCAGCTGTCTTTGGTGCGTCAATGTATCCTGCTGGACGTCAGCCGGGCCTCGGTGTACTACCGGCCGGTACCGACCAGGGCAGAAGACCTGGAGTTGATGGCCCTCATAGACCAACAGTACCTGAAGACCCCCTTCTACGGCTCCAGGAAGATGAAGGCCTGGCTGCTGCAACAGGGCTATCTGGTGAGCCGAAAAAGGGTTCGAAGGCTGATGCGGTTGATTCTGGAAGCCATCTACCGGCGTCCCAACACCAGCAAACCAGCGCCGGGACACCGGATCTTTCCGGGTCTGGAAGCCATCTACCGGCGTCCCAACACCAGCAAACCAGCGCCGGGACACCGGATCTTTCCCTATCTGCTGAAGGGAGTGGAGGTTAATCGGGTCGACAAGGTCTGGGCCGCGGACATCACCTACATCCCCATGGCGAAGGGCTTCCTGTACCTGGTGGCCATCATGGACTGGCACAGCCGGCACGTGCTGGCCTGGAAGCTCTCCAACACCATGGACACCAGCTTCTGCGTGGCGGCGTTGGAGGAAGCCCTGGGTAAGGGACGACCGGAGATATTCAACACCGACCAGGGGAGTCAGTTCACCAGTGAGGCCTTTACCCAGACGTTGCAGGAGCAGAGGGTCCAGGTCAGCATGGATGGTAAGGGTAGGTACCTGGACAACATCTTCGTGGAGCGGCTGTGGCGGAGCATCAAGTACGAGGAGGTGTATCTGAAAGCTTACCAGACCGTCGCCGAGGCCCGAACTGGGATCAATGCCTACCTGGAGTTCTACAACCGGCAGAGGCCTCACCAGGCTTTGGGCTACCGGACCCCAGCAGAGGTGTACCAACATGGCCAGGAAGAAAGGGGAGCAGCAGCTGAAGAAGCAGGGCTGCCATCGGGCTTGGTGAAACCTAGCGCAGGGGTGGGAGACTCTCTTAATTTAGCCCTCGTGCTGTCTTAATAATGGGGTCCACCTTATCTTCTCTTGGAAGGGTTCCCCGTCGTCTTCCTGCGGAGCCGCCCCGACGTACCTGCCCGGTGTCAGGACGTGGCCGTGCTTCTGGATTTCCTCCAGCGTGGCACTCTTACAGAACCCGGGTTCGTCTTCGTACTCCTCTCCGTCACGCCAAGCGTGGTATGTGCCGGAGATTCTCTCTACATCCTCTTCCGATAGGTCTTTGAAGGTACGGGTCGTCATGTGGCCCATCTTCCGGGCGTCGATGAACAGGGTCTCCCCCTGCCTGTCCCAGTTCTCCCGCCGGCTCCGGCCCTTGGACAGGAACCACAGGCAGGCCGGTATCTGGGTCGACCGGAACAACTGCCCTGGCAGGGCGATGATGCAGTCCACCAGATCAGCCTCGACGATGTTCTTCCGGATCTCACCCTCCCCCGACGTGTTGGAGGACATGGACCCGTTTGCCAGCACGAACCCGGCTATTCCCCGGGGTGCCAGGTGGTGGAGGAAGTGCTGCATCCAGGCGAAGTTGGCGTTCCCCACTGGGGGAGTCCCGTGGGCCCACCTATTGTCTTCCCTGAGTTGGTCACCGTTCCACTCGGAGATGTTGAACGGAGGATTCGCTAGGATGTAGTCGGCTCTCAGGTCGGGATGCTGGTCGTTCCGGAAACTGTCTCCGAACTCGATCTGGGCATCTATGCCCCGAATGGCCAGGTTCATCTTGGCAAGCCGGAGTGTCGTCTGGTTGGACTCCTGCCCGTAGATGGACAGGTTACTGAGCGCCTTTTTGCCGTTTCCGTTTCCGGTGGCGTGGGCTTCGATGAATTTCACTGACTGGACGAACATGCCGGCGGATCCGCAGCAGGGGTCGAAGACTCGTCCCTCGTAGGGTTCAATCATTTCCACCAGCAGTCTTACCACCGAGCGGGGAGTGTAGAACTCTCCGCCCTTCCGGCCTTCAGCTATGGCGAACTGTTCCAGGAAATACTCGTAGACCTGCCCTAGCACGTCAGTGGCCTGGGCCTGGGTGCCGCCAACCTTGATGTTGCTCACCAGGTCCACCACTTGACCCAGTACCTGCTTGTCCAGGTCGTCTCTGCCGTAGTTCTTGGGGAGGACGCCCTGCAGGGGTTTGTTCTCCCTTTCTATCACGTCCATCGCCCGGTCGATGGTTGCTCCTATGTCCTCCTGACGGGCCTTGGACTGGATGTTGGACCACCGGGCTTCCATGGGGACCCAGAACACGTTTCTTTCGGCGTACTCGTCGGGCTGTTCGGCGTCGTAGCCCTCATCGGCCTTCGATTCCAGCTCTTGGTGGAGTTCTTCGAAGGCGTCGGAGATGTACTTCAGAAACATGAGGGGCAGGACGATGTGCTTGTACTCGGCTGCGTCCATGTTGCCTCGGAGGGTATCTGCCAACCTCCAAAGTTCCGATCCGGACACGCCCGTTTCGGCAGGGGTGCCTGCTGTCTTCGTTGTGGTCTTTGGTTCTGTCGCCATAAACAGGGTCCTCTCTTGAGAGTTCCGGATGAGCTTCCACAAGGACTGAGATGGTGAAAATTCACCTTTCACATGCCACAGCATTTCCGTCTCTGTTCGGGGCACTGGGGACCAGCTCCTGCGGAAAACCCTCTGAGCAAATGAGAGGACTCCCGGTCCCCCTCAACCCCCTTCGCGGCCAAACATCCGGCGGTCGGCGGGACTTCCGGCCAAAAACGGGGTGTCAGGGCGTTTCCGCCCCCTTTCGCCCCGGATCATGCCCGTCTCCTTCCTGGGAGCCCCCCGTACGCTTTACGTCCCCCCGTCCATCCACTGGAGGGCTGCCCCGGCCGTCTCGGCCCTGGTGTACCGCCTGACCATCTCGGCCGACTTCCACCGACCCTGGCGCATGGTGGTCTCGGTGGGTGCTCCGGCGCCGCTCATCATCCGGGCCAGCCCAACCCTCCCGCTGTGGCCGGAGAAGACGTCGCCATCGAAGCCGGCGGCAGCGACCGCATCCTTGATCCGGTTGGCCATCTGGCGGATCGAGAGCCGGAACACCCGGTCTCCATCCCCCGGGTTCTCCGGCCGGATGGCGTCCAGGGCCCGAAGGCAGGCCGGGGTGACGGCCACCACGGCGCCCTTGCCCTCCTGGTCGGTCTTTGACCGGAGGATGGTCAGCCTGCCCGACCCGTCGGCCCAGCGCTCCACGTCCTTCCAGGTGAGGGCCGCGGCCTCGGATACCCGGAGGCCGCCGTCCCGGAGGGTGAGCGCCAGGGCCACGTCCACTCGGGCCCGGGCCTCCGCCGTCTCCGAGTTTTCCATCCGTCCTCCCCGGCCCCTCCTGGGGGTCCGGGCGGTGGCCCGGATGGCCGAGATCACGTCGGGCATCATCGCGGCCACCTGCCGCTGGGGCGGCGCTTCCCTCTCGAAGCCCCGCAGGAAGTCCTTCACGTCCTCGTGGGCCGACGGGTTGCCGCCACTGAACCCCGCCGCCCGGTGCGCCGCGGAGACGGCGCTGGCGGCGGTCCGGATGGTGGTCTTGGCCCGGCCCTCCTGCACCAGGTGTTCGAGGTACAGGATGAGGATGGCCGGGTCGGCCGGCAGGGATGAGAGTCCCCGGCCCGCGGTCCACTCCCGGAACCGGCTCCAGGCCCCGGCGTAGGCCCGGTGGGTGTGCGGGGACCACTTCTTGCCGATGGTCTCCCTGGCGCCCTGGGCCAGGGCCAGGAGTTCGGCCCGGACCTCGGGAGCGAGCCCGGTGTTGTCGTCGGCGGTGGGGGCTAGGGCGACGTCTTCGTCCATCTCACGCTCCGGTTATATTTCCGATAAATTCCCTTATCAGCAGTTTAACTTAAGTCGCTTTCTGGAGGTCTTTCAACCCGAAAGTCCTGTCGGAGAATGGTGTCTTGTCGGCTTTGCACAATAAACCCCGTTTTCAGGCTACTTTCTGTGCAAGACCGAGTTGTGCACAAAAATTAGGTTCGACTCCAAACTCGTGAATCGCTTGGATCAGCACGCAGATATTATGGCATAGAACCTTACAGAGGACTTCGTTGACCATGCCGCTGTCGCTCTTGCTGCGGACCGAATCTCCGAATTTTGCCTTGCACATCGAGAACACCGTCTCCACATTGGAACGACGGTGGTAATGAGTCATAAACGCTTCCCGGTTAAGCATAAAGTAATGGTACATGCGGCCCCACGCCGAGTTTTCCGTGGTCGGGAGCGTATTGCTCTTGAACGGAACGAACGGCGTTGCGTCAATGGTCTCGACCGCTGCCAAGTTCTTGTGGCTCAGGTACGCCTTGTCCGCCGAGATTTCGGACATGTGAAAGTTCCTGGCGGTCTGCTCCAAGAGAGGCACGAAGTAGGTGGTATCGTGAGCTTCCCATCCGCTCACATCGACGCTGGTGACAATATGCGTGTTGACTCCGCACATCAGATGCACCTTGACCCACTCGCGGTTGTCGATGTCTCGCCCGTACTTTTTGTTGTACCAGCGGATGAAGCGGGACGTGGTGAAACCGCTAGAGTCAATGGCGAATTGAGTCTCCACGGCTTTGAGCGGGAGGCTGCTTACGGTGACCAAGTGCTTGAGGATCGGTGTCATATCGGGATTGGAAAAGTAGTTTGTGACCGAGTTGAAGTGAGGAGTGCTGACGACCAGACCCTCAGATTTAGCGTCCCGAAGGTCGCTGGTAAAACGTCGGGAAGAGAAGCCGGTGTAAACCTTGTAGGCCGAAGCAAAGAGCATGTCTGCCAACGGGAGTGCTGGACGGCCTCTGCCTTCGTGGATAGGCTGCTGGATACCCCTACAGAGATCAGCCAACAGGACGCCGAACCGAGTCTTTTCCTCGGATTGCGCTGCATTGTAAGCCGTCCAGTTCTGAGGGTAAGTCTTGCGCGTGACCTTGGTCACCCGGACCGCTTCAGTCTCCGTAACCATTCCGTTCTCGTCAGTCTCGCGCTCCATGACATACTCGACCGCCCACAGGTGCTTGCACTTCACTTGGCGGGTTTCATGATCGGGGCACGAACATCGGAGCCCAGGTATAACGGTGTACCTCTCGCCGTCCTTGGCTTGAGACGGCACCAACCAGGTATCATCCTATCTACGTATCCTGCTCTTAGCCGCTATCTCCAATCCTCTTTGCTGCCTAGCGTCCATGTCTGCTTCCCCCCTTAACTTACCTAGCAGTATATTACCACCAAGGGCTTGCAATGTCAACCTTGTGCGCATATACTACAAAGGGATTACTACTAGGGGTTCAGAATGGCTATTATTGCGATGAAGGGGTATGCGTGTGAGCGATGTGAGCATAAGTGGGCACCCAGGGCATTAGGCCAGGAGCCGAAGGTATGCCCGAAGTGCAAGAGTCCTTATTGGAACACTCCTCGCAAAGCAACCAAGACCGGCTAGGAGGCAAGCATGGCAAAGAAAGGCGAAGAGATGATCCCGTTCCCTGGTGAAATGGGAATCAACGAGTTCAAAGGAAAGCCAATCCGGAAGGTTTTCGAGGAAGGGGAATGGTTTTTCTCCATTAGCGATGTGGTCGGCGCAATCGTTGAAACCGACAGGCCCTCCAAGTATTGGTCAGACCTCAAGCGCAAGCTGACAAAAGAGGGCTCCGGTCAGTTGTCCGAAAATATCGGACAACTGAAAATGACCGGTCCAAACGGCAAGGAGTACCCAACTGATGCAGCAAACGCCGAAACAATGTTCCGCATCATCCAGTCTATCGAGTCGCCCAGAGCGGAGCTATTCAAGAGATGGCTCGCCAAGGTAGCGTTTGAGAGGATTCAGGAATTCCAGAATCCAGAACTCGGCATCCAGAGGGCAATACTCGACTACCAAATTCAAGGACATTCAGACGACTGGATAAAAGCGCGTATCTGGACTGTTCTAAGTCGCAAGGAACTAACCAGCGAGTGGGCTAGTCGTGGGGTGACAGAGGGCAAGGAATACGCAGTATTAACCAACGTGATTTCCCAGGAGACGTTCAATATCGCCATCAAAACGCACAAAGAGGTGAAAAGTCTGGCCAAGGGGCACAATCTTAGAGACCATATGACCGACATGGAGTTGGTCTTGACCATGCTAGGTGAAACATCTACTGCCGAGCTGGCCCGTGCGAGAGACTCACAAGGATTTAGTGAAAATAAAGAAACTGCTCATGCTGGAGGCAAAATTGCTGGTGACGCGAGGGAGAACTTTGAGACGCAACTGGGCCGACCTGTTGTCTCAAGCAGCAATTTCCTTCCCGAGAGAGGCGACCAGAGGCAACTTCCACAAGGTGAGGCATAGACTGGCATGATAATCGAAGCACCGCTAATGCCATCCAGTGAACGCCGTGGGGGCACCCACGCTGCTGCCATCCGGTATCCAGGATCGAAATGGAGCCTTGCCGACCGGATCATCGAGCTATTCCGGCCACACTATCATTACGTCGATCCGTTCTTCGGCTCGGGCGTGGTGCCCTCAAGCACAGCAGCTAATGCCCGCTCGTAATCACGGAACCCAGGCATTGACCCGCCAGCCTTTAAGGTTACCTGGCCGCTCCCGTCCCTGAAACCACTCAGGGTGAGGCGCAGCCTCTCTAGTTCCCGGCCGTTGAGGGGTCGATCCTTGTAGGGAGCGTACACGCACAAATAATACCCGTCGCAGAGTTTTTTGTCCAAGGCCGCCGTTCCCATTAAGAATTATTTGTGCAGGACGCCTTTTATGTGCAAAGCCGTGTCTTGTCCTTCATTTTGCCCATCCGTCCCCGGAGGTCGGCGAGTGCGGGATCTGCCGCTGGTTGTGGCGCTCAGCGCCGGGGAGACAGTGCGGGCCGACGCCGCCGTATGGGGTCCGCCAGGAGCTTCAGGGCCGCCAGCGACCCGTGGTCCCCACCGCCACAACGCAAATGCCAAACACGGGGCACAATGATTACCAGGAACCCCGGACAAAACTCCAGACGAGAGGTAGATAGACATGATATTGGAAGAGGCAGACTTGGAACTGGCGCTCACGCCGCCAACCGACGGCAGCAACATCAAGGCCACAGTGGTTAGACTGACCCCTGAGGACGCCCACAACATCCTCAGCCTGAGGAACTTCCAGAGGCATCGCAGGATTGTCCAGGGCGCCGCCCCGTAAATGGTGTTATGGTGCATAGGTGCATAAGTACTTGGGTAATATGGTGGTACGTAGGAGTGCAGCGGTTATGCCGGTGATCGCCATAATCAACCAGAAGGGCGGGGTGGGGAAAACGTGTTTGGCCACCAACCTGGCTTCAGCTCTACGGAGCCAGGGACCGGTGTTTCTACTGGACTGCGATCCTCAAGGCAGTGCATCGGGCTGGGCTGCCTTGGGTCCCCAGCCACGTCTGAATCTTTCGGTTGAAGGCGTGGAGGCTGGGGCATTGGTCCGGCGGGTACGGACGGCAATCGATGAACAACACTGGATCGTCATAGATTGTCCGCCTGGAATCACCCGGGTGAATGCGGACGCCATACGCGTGGCCGACGTGGTGCTGATTCCCTGCAAGCCCCGCGTTTGGGATGCATGGGCCTGCGAGGATATCGTCGCAGCCGTAAAGCTAAGGCAGGATGCCAATTGCGGTTGGCCCAAGGCCGCTTTCATCATCACTATGGGGCGCCCCCGAACGCGTTTCAGCCAGCAGATTGGTGCAGCCCTGGCTGAACTGGGGTTGCCCATATATCAGTCGCGCACCACGGAAAGGGAGTCCTATGCGGTGGCGGCCGGCGAGGGCCAATCGGTGCTGGACGGCCGGGACCGAGTGGCCAAGGATGAGATAAGCGGCATTTGCGACGAGATCATGGAGATGTGTGATGACCTTCTCACGAAGACCAGAGTCACCGGATAACCAAGAGCGGAGGGAGGCCTTCCGTGAACAGGCCGCGGCACCGGATGTTACTGTGCTGCATTGTCGAATCCCGTCTGAACTGCACCGGCGGCTGCGACACCTGGTGGTGGACGAAGACTCCAGCGTGACGGCCAAGGTGATTGAGATGATCCAGGAGGGTCTTGAGAGGCGAGGCCGTTAGGCAAGACTGTGTGGTGATATGGTGCAAAGGTTATGAGGAGCACCGGTGCAATGGCGATCCAGTTATGTCCAGTGGATACAGCGAACGTTCATCCACGCAACATACTGGGAAGTAGTAGCTCTTTTGATCGGGAACGGCTCAGCCCGTTCGGTTCACTCAGTAGTCGGTGCTGGGAAACTGTGGTCTACATCACCCTCAGCGCCGGGCCGGCCCAGCTTGGTGGCCAACCCTGCCAGAAAGGGGACGCTTTCCAGCATAGCCAGAACTCCGCCCGCCGTAGCATCACGCCGTTATGCCAGAACCGGGGGCCAGCGAAAGACGAGCGGAAAACTCCACGTATGCGCCCGCGTGTCAGTAGCCAGCAACGCCGACGCCAACAACCTCAGCACGCAGCGCCGGGTGCTGGCCGACTGCGAGCAGGTCTTCGAGGATGTGGGCAGCGGATCCCCGGAATTCCGGGTTTGATTTATTGTATCGCTGTATGATACCTTGGCCGCCGAGCTCTTCAGGGCCACGATGCTGATACACAGGGTAATTCCCTGTTCAGTGACTTCGAATGCCGACCGTAGCGATGGAGGGGCGGTTCCGCTTCGTGGTCAACACCAGGGAGAACGGATTCGAACCTCCGCACGTGCACGTCTGGGTTGGCAACGAGGACGTGTGCCGCATTGAATTGACTCCACTGTGCCATCAGGACCGGCAAGGCCAATTGCCGTCGCCCAACATTCGGCCATCCAGATGACCTGATTACTTCAGCGCCAGAAAACCGGCAGCTATCTTCGCTGTTTCCAGATTGCACCCCAGTCGTGTCCCCATTGACGGCGTCCGCGTGCCGTTTGATGGGTCAGAGATCGTTTTCAAGCCTCGTCGAGCTAGACCGGAGTCGGCCACTGGGTCCAGCTTTGGCTCGGTCGTCCCCAGATCCTGTAAAGAGCAGAACACCCTGTGGTTGAAAGCACCCCTCTCAAAGAATTCTGCTAAGAACACACCGGAAGAAGGCCATGCACGCGATAAAAGAGGTATGACATGGGCATTAACTCGCTAACGCACCGGGACGATGGTTCCAGAGTCGCGGTTCCTGTTTCCACCGACGATTGGCAGCAGTGGGTGAGCGCAGGCAGAACCCGGAACTGGATGCTGGACGACCCACTGATAGACTGGTTGCAACTGTACGGGAAAAGCCGCGATTACATGCTCAAGCCAGAATTGGCCGGCTACGACAAGGACCTCGACTTCCTTGAGTTTATTTTCGATAAAAGTAGAGAATTCGAGGCCGGCATACTCCGGCTGTTTCAAGATCAGTTCGTTGTGGCTACGGTTGCCCAGGACTACCGAGAAATCAGCAGCCTTGATAAGGCTGAAGAGACCTTTGAAGCGATGAAGCAAGGTCTGCCCATCATCTACCAGGCAGTATTATGGGACGCGCACAATATGACCTACGGCTCGCCCGATTTCCTAGTGCGAAGCGATGTCCTGCGCTGTCTGTTCCCTGAATCGGTTTCGGAAGGGGATGCGGCGATATCCGCGCCTGGCTTAGGATCCAATGGCTGGCACTACCTTGTGGTGGACACCAAGTTTACGACGCTGCACCTGAACGCCAGTGGCACTGAGCTGTCCAATGAGGGCAGCGCCTCGGCTTATAAGGCGCAGGTATATATCTATAACCGGATGCTGGGCCGCCTGCAGGATTTCGAGCCGCCCAACTCCTATTTGCTGGGGCGTGGCTGGCAGCGGACGCAAAAGGGGGACACTTATCGTGGTACCAACGCTTTAGGCCGACTGGGACCGGTTCCCCAAAATGGAACTGTCGCCAACGGAGTCCTCATCGCAAATGCCGTGGAAGACGCCCTTGGCTGGATACGAAAGGTCCGCACCGAGGGCAAAGACTGGCAGCTTCTGCCGAAACCGTCAGTGCCCGAGCTTTATCCAAATATGAGCAACGCTGACGACGCTGGTATGGTGCTGGAAACCGGACCCGCCGAGCTGGAATCGGGCTTCGGAGAGGAAGAGCCGGCCGGCCGATGGATCGGAGCGAAAAAGTGGTTGGCTGGTGAAATAAAAGAGCTGACCCAATTGTGGCAAGTGGGAGTCCGCAAGCGCAAAGAGGCCCACAGTTCCGGTATCTACCGGTGGGACGACCCGCAGGTTACACCGGCGGCCGTGGGGGTGAACGGTCAAAAAACTGGTCCTACGTTTGCCCAGTTATTGACTGTCAATACTGATGGTGGCCCGTCGCTTCTCCCCTTGCGAATCGAAAAAACCAGGGGCGAATGGCACCCGACACCCGGGGTGGAGTTCTACGTTGACTTCGAGTTTTGCAGCGACCTGAATGATGATTTTTCCAAACTGCCGGAGAAGGGCGGGCAGCCACTCATCTTTATGATTGGTTGCGGACACGTGGAAAATGGGGAGTGGCAGTTCAAGTCTCTGGTCGCCGAACACCTCTCCGCAGGGGAGGAAATTCGCATAATCAAGGAATGGGTTGACCATATGGGTTCGGTCCGAGACAGGCTGGACTCGCAAAACGGCATGCCGCGGGTTTTCCACTGGTCAGCCGCTGAACCAACCGTGCTGAACAAAGCTTACAATTCGGCAAAGGCAAGGCACCAGGAGCATGCAGATTGGCCTGAACTGGGCTGGTACGATTTCCTGACGAAAGTGATGCGAGAGGAGCCTGTGACAGTTCGGGGCGCGCTGGGTTTTGGCTTGAAGGCGGTGGCGACCGCCTTCCATTCACTCGGCCTCATCGAAACGGACTGGGCCGATAGTCCTATTGACGGATTGGGGGCGATGGTAGGCGCGTGGCGCTGCGACGAGGAAGCCAAGGAGCAAGCCGTGCCGATGGGCCAGTTGCCTCTGATGAATGAGATTGCTCACTATAACGAAGTTGACTGCAAGGTAATGATGGAAATTGTATGTTATCTGCGGGCGAGCCATTAGATGGGGGAAGACTTGGCCGGATTGGGATCGCGATGATTCGAGGGGGCGCCGCCGGAGCGTTTGGCCGTTCGCCGGCAGGGTCCTGAAAGCGTAGCTGGGTAGGCTGCCAACTGGCCATGCTCCGTGCAGAGGCTGCATTGCCCACCCAACCCCTACCTGTCCACCTGCTGGATGGTCCAACGGCTGACCTCCAGGAGTTTGGCCAGTTCCCGCTGGCTCACTCCCTTCGACCGCTCCACCCGGATGTAGTCCCTTTGTTGCGCGGTCAGGCTCGGCCTCCGGCCGGGGAAACGCCCCTCGGCCCGCGCCTTCGCCTGGCCGGCGACCGAGCGGTCCCTGATCGAGTTGCGCCACCACTCGCTGAAGGCGAGCACCATCGCGAGTTGGAGCTTGCCGGTGGCCGTCGAGGTGTCGAAGTCCTCCGACAGGGACCGGAACTCAACTCCCGCATGGTGCAGGCCCTCGATCACCTGCAGCCCGTAGGTCAGGCCTCTGGAGAGCCGGTCGATGTGGGTGACCACCAGGGTGTCCCCTTCGACCACCAGGTCCAGCAGTTCGAGGAGGCCGCCGCGGTCGTCCTTGGCCCCGCTGGCCTTCTCGGCGCGAATATTGCCCATGGAGCAGCCGGCGCGGACCAGCCGCTCCACCTGCAGGTCCAGATTCTTGTCCTCGGGCTCCCTGATCGAGACCCTGGCATAGCCGTACACCGTCATCCTGCTCTATCCCTGGCTGGAATACCT
Organism: Dehalococcoidia bacterium; assembly: GCA_965225925.1. Taxonomy (GTDB): domain Bacteria; phylum Chloroflexota; class Dehalococcoidia; order Lucifugimonadales; family JAGWBF01; genus CBDDBY01. The sequence continues at coordinate 19,750 of CBDDBY010000002.1, forward strand.
GAAGTATAGGATTCTGCCACAGGTTCTGCAACTAGGGTTTCCAGCCGCCCCCTCAGCTACGGGAAGTGAGGGTTTCCAGCCACCTCCCCTGGCTGATCGTGAACCAATCAGGAACCACTAGCCGCGTGGGCATGTTCCCCATTCACTACTCATGCGAAGCCCGAATCCACCGAATGAGGGCGTGGGGTTAGCGTCCTGAAGCGGCAAGAAGGTGCTCCTGTGCTTCTGGGATAATGGTTTTGTAACAAAAAACCGACCCCAGAAAAGGAGCACCCAGATAGATGCTACCACGCAACCACCCCGACCGGATCCAAATCACCTTCGACGACCGCCGCCTGGTGGCCAATGCCGGGCTGCTCCTTCCGGCCACCCTGGCCCTGCGCCTCGGCCTGCCCGAACTCGTCCGGCAACGCCCGACCTGGGCAATGCCCCAGGTCGAGCGAACACGGGCTACAAGATGATGACGCTGGTGGCCTCAGCGCTGGCTGGGGGCGACTGCATTGACGACGCCGATGTGTTGCGCACCGGGGGGACGGCCTGCACCCTGGGCGGCACGGTCAAGGCGCCCTCCACCCTGGGCACCTTCCTGCGCAGCTTCCGGTGGGGCCACGTCCGTCAACTCGACCGGGTGAGCCGCCAGTTGCTGGCCCGGGCCTGGCAGGCCGGGGCGGGACCCGGCGACGGGCCCCTGACCATTGACCTGGACTCCACCATCTGCGAGACCTACGGACTACACGGGGATAAGCTGGACTACGCATACATGGAATCCGGTTACTGGATGCACCCAGGTCTCCCCTGGCTGCGACCATTGCTACGCCAAGGGCATTGCGGAGAGAATGGGTGGCATCGCGTTCCCCAACGGGTTCGGCGTGACGCTGCGCCCGCATAAGATCCGGGACCCGATCAAGTGGAAGACACCGGCCAAGATATTCGTGAACTCGATGAGTGATCTCTTTCACCGCGAGATACCCGACGATTATCTCCGTCAGATATGGGATACGATGCTGGTTGCCGATTGGCATGTGTACCAAGTGCTCACCAAGCGAGCGCACCGCATGGCGCACAAGATCGAGACCCTTCGCCTTCCAACGCCGGCGCATATCTGGCTCGGAGTATCGGCGGAGAATCAGGAGATGGCGGATAGCCGTATCCCGGCCCTACTGTCTATCGGCAGCCCCATGCCTTGGGTCAGCGCCGAGCCGTTGCTTGGCCCTGTGGACTTCCGTCCCTATCTTGGCGACGGAGGTTTGCGGTGGATCGTGAGTGGTGGGGAGTCCGGGCCTGGATACCGGCCTTCCGATGGGGACTGGTTCCGGGATATCCGTGATGCGTGTGAGGCGGCCGAGGGTGTAGAATTCTACCATAAGCAGGGGTCAGCCTTCCGTCCTGGACAAGATCGTATCCTTGACGGACGGACCCATGATGACTATCCCGAGGTGAAGCACCAGCAGGAGGCCATGGCGATTTGAGCCCCTCGAGCGTCCAGAAGCAGCACGGAGAACACCCGGCGCGTAAAATGTGGCTGCGCCGGGCTGTTCTCGCTGAGGTAGGAGACGGTGCGGCCTACGTGCCGTTCATTGGCAGTAGGGACATTCCTTTGGCCTGCTACCCGGAGCGCACGATCTACGGCATCGACCTGGACCCGGCACGGGTGGCCGATGCTCGGGCAGCCCTGGCGTTCGCTTCGGTTATCGTTGGGGATTGTGACGAGGGCTGGCCGTTCCCCGGCGTTGACGACACTTCGTGCTATGCGACGCTGACGCCTACGCCTATCCCTACGGCGCGATTCGAGCCTTCTGGAAGCACGCTCGCAAGGCGGAAGCTGTGGGGTTACTGGGCACGGATGCGCAGATGCAGCAGCATGGCCTCAATGCGTACTTTCGCCACCCAGACGGTCGTTCTGTCCACAATGTGCTCCCGAAGGACCGGAGCCGGACACGAAGCGACGTATTGGGTGCGCTTGATTAAACCCTGGCTGGCGGCCCTCGTTGCGCCGGACGGCTATTCCATTATCATGACGAAGCACTTCGAGCGTGCCGGGATGCACTACTGGGGCGCGGTGGCCAAGCGATGAACCTCTGGGAACGACAACCGAGCGAGACGGCTAAAGCCTACGCCGCGTTTCTTCTCTACCGCGATCTTCCTGCCATCGATCGCTCCGTTCCGGCGGCGCGGGAGAGGCACCAAAAGGACACCAAAGGGACACTCCGCCAATGGAAGGGTTGGAGTATGCGCAATGGCTGGGTGAACCGCGCCGCCGAGCATGATTCCGACCTTGCCTCCCGGCGCCGCGAGCACACGGCGAAGGAGCTGGAGCGGTCCCAGGACGATGCGCTGATACTGATTCGGGCGGCGCTGGCCAAGGTCGCTGAGCGCATCCAGGGGATGGACGCAGAGGAGTTGGCGGTGGGGCAGATACCGGCGGCGCTGCGGACGCTGATTGAACTTGAGTTCAAGGTCCTGGGCTACGAGGATAGGGTGGCGCTTACAGGCAAGGACGGCGGCCCGGTCAAAACGGAGCTCACGGGCAAGGACGGCGGGCCGGTCAAGACCGATCACATCTTTCAGCCGTCTAAGGAAGTATGGGACGATATATTGCGGGAGCGGGCCGAGTACGAGAGGCTACGAGATGGCGACACAGACGAAGATACCGCCTCTGACACTCTCTAATCCGTGGTGGGGGCATGACCCGTCGGACAAGCAGCTTAAGGCGCTCTGGTCCTACGAGGAATGCCCCGATCTGTTTTACGGTGGCGCCGCTGGCCCGGGTAAGACGAGTTATCTGCTCATGGCTGCCGTCCAGTACGTCCAATATCCTCACTACCGGGCGCTGATACTCCGCAAGACCTATGCCGATCTCAGTCTGCCGGGTGCCATCATGGACCGTGCGATATCCTGGTGGGACGGGGTTGAGGGCGCTCGATTTAGCCACGCCGATAAGTGCTGCTATTTCCCCTCGGGGGCTCGCGTTGCGTTTGGCTATCTAGCCAGCGTGAGAGACCACTTGCGCTACCAGGGAGCTGAGGTTCACTTTGTTGGCATCGACGAGGCGAGCCAGATACCCAGCCATCAACTGAGGTACCTTCATTCCCGTATCCGGAAGGCCATGGCCGATCCCATTCCTCTGCGCTATCGGCTGGCCAGCAATCCTGGCGACGTATCCCACGACTGGCTCAAGGACACCTACGTCAGGGGTGCGGACGGGCATCGTGTCGTGTACCTGCCTGGCCTGATGACCGATAATCCCGGCCTAGACGTGGAGGAGTACCGGAAGCAGTTGTCCCACCTGGACCCGGTGACGCGCAAGCAGTTGGAGGAAGGCGATTGGGATGTGCAGCTGTCCGGTGGGGTGCTGGACGTGACGAAGCTGAAATACTTTAGCGCCGGCGAGTTCAGCCAGAGGGTTCGGTATTGGGACTTCGCCGCGACGGAACAGAAAGAGGGCGTTGACCCCGACTGGACGGCTGGCGTGCTCATGGGGGTGGAGGATGGGGCTTACCAAGTGCAGGACGTGCAGCGGTTCCGCGTGGGCCCCGCTGAGGTTGAGGTTCGCGTCAGGAGTCAGGCGGAGATAGATGGCCCCAACGTCCAGGTGTGTATCGAGCAGGAACCTGGTAGCGCTGGGGCAACCAACGCTGATACGTTAGTCTAGTTCGAGCAAGAACTCGGTTCCCTGTCCTTTCTGTAAACGGCCAAATTGAGGAAGATTCGCCGGCGCATCTTCCTTGGACCAGGCCCTGAGGCAGCATTTCACAACCGCAACCAACCGTTGAGGAACCTGATGAACACGGCAGCTAATACCAACCCTTGCCTACTGTGTGGAAACTCCGCAACCGGCAATAACCGTTCCAGTGAGCACATCGTCCTAGCCGCCCTCGGCGGTACCCTAACCGTCTCGGGGTTCATCTGCCAAAAATGCAACAGCGATGCGGGTCGCTCATGTGACGCGGCTCTTGCACAGAGTTTTGAAGGCCTGACCAGACTCCTCGATATCTCGCGACAAAAGCCCCTACCTCGGGCCCGGGTCACAGACACATCTGATGGCACACCCATCCGGGTACTACCCGGAAACCGTGTGGTGTTCGGCCACACAACCGAACAAGAAATCACTGAAGGAAACAGGAAGATCCTGCGCATAACAGCGGCATCGAAAGACGAACTGCGCAAGTCAGTTCAAAAGATCAAAGATAGACGGAACTTAGACTTGGATATAGAGGCCTTCGTGGAAGCCGCCACGGTTAGCTCAAGGTATATTGACGAGCCTTACTTGCTCTTCGACCCCTCTTGGGGGCCCGACCATTACAAATCGCTGGTGAAATCCGCGCTGGCGCTGGTTTCCCACGCCGGCTTAGATCCATCATCCGCCGAAATCGCGTTGGCTTATCTGACCAGTGATACTGAAAGTTGAAGACGGGGGGGAGACCTTCACAGTCATCAACATGGTTGAAGTCACGGAGCAACGGCGAGCGCCCGACATACGCCGAAAGTTCCTAGACTTTCAAGGGATACACGGGTAATGAAATTCTGGCCTTTTGGCAACGGCAAGCTAGAGACTCGAGACGACTCGTACTCCGACGTTTTGATAGCGGCGTTGGTAGCCCGCGCCCAGGGCAAAAGCCTGGCCATCCCTTCGGCAACGTCGGCGCTGGAAGCGTGCGCGGGGCTGACTGGCCGGGGCTTTGCCGCTGCGGAAGTCACGGGGCCGGACTCTCTCACCCGGGCATTGACACCGGGCTGTCTTGAGCTGGTGGGGCGGTCGCTAATCCGCCGTGGTCAAGTGGTGTTCTTGATTGACACCCAGGCGGGCAAGCTGAGGCTGATACCCGCCGAGACGCACGACGTTGAGGGCGGGCCGTTTCCAGAGGAATGGGAGTACCGCTTGACGCTCGGCGGGCCAAGCCGGACCGTGACCTACGACTTTGTACCGGCGGCCTCAGTGCTTCACTTTCGCTATGCTGCGGACGCGTCGACGCCCTGGAGAGGCAACGGGCCGGTTGAAGTGGCGGCGCTGGCCGGTAAGCTCTCCGCAGAGACGGTGAACGCGTTGGCGAACGAGGCCAGCGGTCCAGTCGGTAGACTCCTGGGGATCCCGGTCGACGGCGCCGATGCCACGGTCGAGGGCCTCAAGGCTGATATCAAGAACGCGGCGGGCCGTGTGGCGCTCCTGGAGACGGGAGACTGGGGCAACGCGGGCGGAGACGCCAAGGTTGACCTGAAAGCCGAACGCTTTGGGGCAGAGCCGCCGGCGTCACTGGTGGACCTGGTGGATGTATCCAGCCGGGAGATTTACGCAGCCTGCGGCTTCAACGCGGCCCTATGGGGCGGCTCTCAGGCGGCCTCAGTCCGGGAAGCATGGCGGCGGGCCCTATTCGGTGTCTTATCACCCCTGGGGCGGCTGGTGCAAGCCGAGCTGCAAGACAAGCTTGAGGACAGCGTGACGCTATCCTGGCAAGAGCTAAGGGCCTCAGACCTGAGCGGTCGGGCCCGGGCCTTTCAAAGCATGGTGGGCGGCGGCATGGAAGTTGAGCGGGCGGCGGGCCTGGCCGGACTGACGGGTGTTGCCTGAAGGGAAGCAAACTTGTGGTGCTGGAAGTGGTAACAAGTACGGCGGGTAGGTCAATTGATAGCTATAATAGAAGTGCTTTGGTACCCGCGGTAGGTAGCGGACTTGCAAACCCAGTTAGTCCATGAGCAACGGCGGGCGGCCGCAGCCCAAAAGGAAGCGAAGCGGATGGGATGGACCCCAGGGAAAAGCGAATGAGCGACCGGGCGCTAAGCAGGAAACGAATCAGCAAGGGAGGGAAGGAATGAGCATGGACAGCGAGACTCGTTTGAGAAGGGCACTTATTAGGCTATCGAACGAAAGGACTGAATCAGGCGTCAAGGCTGCCTTGGCGTTGGCCCTGTGGACCCAAACCCAACTACCAACTATAAACCAAACCAGTGCCCAAGGAGGCCAAAGTGGTGAATGAACATCTGTCCGCCGATGAAGTAGTGTGGTGCGCGCAGTTGGTGCAAGAGATCGCCGCCATCATGCGGGAGGAAAAACAGAACGACCAGCTATCTATACAGAATGAAGATGAAGACGTCATCACTCTGCAGTACGGACGTGTTACCGTCTACGTTTACTCTGAAGAGATAGATATCCAGGCCAGTGGTTCCGGAGTGAAAAGCTATGAAGACGGGTTGCTCTGGACCTTGCTGCAGGAAAACAGCGTGGAGGATAGGCTGCTAGAGAAGGGATCAGAAGAGTGGCTCTCGATAGTGGATGCAGCAAAGCCGAAACTACAAACGTGACAGCCAATCTGAATGTAAACAGGCCCTAGAAATCTGGCCGGAAAGTGGCGGCAGCCGGGTCAGCGCCTACCGTGAGGCCGTGGCCCTGGTGCTGGCTCAGGATGCAGTCAACAGGGCCTATAAAGTGCAACCGTTGCACCACAAGAGAAGGGCTATCGGTACTACGGCCTCAGGTACACCCAGTCAGTCGGGGCTATGGCGAAGCTGGCTAATGCGTCTGTCCGTACCATGAAGAACTCGTTGAAGCTCAGGGCCATGGGCTACGAGGACAAGATCAATCAGGGCTGGACTATCGCACAGTGCTATGCCGACGCAGGGCTGGAGCGCACACGCCGGGCCGCTCCGAAGGTGGACGATCTGGACGATGCTGTGTACGAGATCAAGCGACTGCGGGAGATGCTACTTGACCTTGGCGTTGACCCCGATGGGTAAGGGGACCCCTGTCCGGGAGAGGATGCCCTCGGGGGGCTATCGCAGGGGGGGCTTTCCGTGTAAAAGGAGTTTTTCTGTGAATGAGGGACTAAGGACGTTTCAGAAGCAGTTTATCAGGGGTGCGCTGGCCCCTGGGATTGACGTGGCGGCCCTCAGCATCCCGAGGGGCAATGGCAAGTCTTGGCTGGCAGCGCATCTACTCGCGCGGTGCCTCACCCCTGGAGATGATCTGCACGTCCCAGGCAGCGAGTACCTGCTGTGTGCGGCCAGTATCGAGCAAGCCAGGTTGTGCTATCGCTTCATTCGCACTGAGCTTGAGCCGACGGGCGAGTACAGCTTTATCGACAGCACAACGCGAATTGGAATCACTCACCGGCGATCTAATACCCGTCTGAGGGTACTATCCAGCAACGGGAAGACGGCCATGGGCATCGTGAATTGCCCGCTCCTAGTGGCGGATGAGCCTGGGAGTTGGGAAGTGGCGGGCGGTACTCTCATGTACGACGCCATCGTGACGGCCCTGGGCAAGCCGAATAGTCCCATGCGGAGCGCACGGATGTGGTGGACTTCGACATCCACCGTTGAGCCGCACATCTCGCATTCGTCCGCCAGGAGCCATTTGATTAGCTCGTTGCGGTCTGTCCTGTACCGCTGAGGCTGTTGGTCTGCGAGTACAGCCTGCCGGTTCCGCTTCAGGGGTATGCCACCGAACCGTTTAGCTGCACGGCAGCAGCAAGTCCGCGATCCCTATCTGCTAGTCGAGTAATCGTAAATGGAGCCGGTCGCCGTGCCGTCCTCGATCTGCCCGCCACGTGGGTTCGACAGCCGCAGCGTCATAGTCTCGGTGTCCTCGTACGCCGCGTCGAACTCTACCGGCACCTATATCGTCTTCGTAAGATCGCGCCTGCCAAACACCAGCGTCCCTGACTTCGGCTCGTAGTCCCGGCCCGCCACCGCAGTACCGTCCACGGTGACGTAGTCCACGCGCACTTCCTTGTTCGCTTCCCGGTTCAGGGTCACCTCGAAGATGAGATACGTCCGCGTGTCCCGCGATTCTTCCCTGGAGTTGAGGACGACATGCCCCTGATGAGGGCCGTCATAACGGCGACTGCCGATGTCGTGTCCAAGGTGGCGGAGACGCTGCTGTCGTGGGTTGTCGTCAGTTCGAGACCTTCCTCGTGATGCTTATCCAGTAGATCCCGGTCCGGTCGGTGCCCTCCGTCCCCACGGCGATGTAGTGACGGCCGGTGCTGGGCGCATCCCAGTTGGTGACGAAGACCTTCTTTCCGGCGTCTCCCGCGCTGGCGGTGCCGCTGATCGTGTTCCCGTCGGCGCCTTTGATGCCCAGGATCTTGAGCTGGGTGGCTTGCAGCCTCTCCGGCAGGCTGGTCTTGGTCCTTAGTCTGACGGTGTACTCCTCACCCTGCTGGAGGTCTACCCCGATCCAGTCCTCGTCGGGGTTGGAGTCCCAGTTGTCGCCGAGAACGTGGTGGAGTTCCGGCCGCGATACGAAGTTGCTGTACTCGGTGCCGGCTAAAAGGACATGGCGTCCGCCCGTTCCGGCGGGGAGGTCGGAGTGGGCGGGGTATCCCTCGGGGCCTCCTGCCCACTGGTACTGTGCGTCGCCGTCGTCGTTGATCCGGCAGATGTTGTTGACCCGGACCTTGAGCTGGTAGGTGCCGGTGCCGTTGTTGCCTGAGGAAACCTCGATCTTGTAGGTGCGGTGGTCGGTTCGCAAGATGCGCCTGATGGCGTTGCCGTCACTCTTGGAACCGTAGGTAATCAACTTGGATTTGCCTCTGGCGTTCCAGATGGCGGGGATTTCAGGGTCCTCCAGGGTGAGGTTGGGGTGTTCCTCGACGCCGAGCATGTCGCTGCCGTCCACTCCGATGGCCTCGATGAGGTAGCTCTTGTAGGGGTCGAGCCTGATCTTGTGGAGGTTGGTGTCTCCCGCTTGGGTGATCTCACCGGTCAGGTTCTTGACGACGATGGCGTTGACCAGGTTGTCCAGGTTGTCGCACGGGGAGGCAAGCTTCACGCTTACCGTGACCTCCTGGCCTGCCGACCAGACCAGGCTGGCGGGCAACTCGCCGGAGGGAAATTCCCATTTATCGCTCTCGACGCCGTCGGACGACTCCGCGTCCGCTATGAACGTGTGCCCTTCAATGGTGACCTGCGTGCCGCGCGGCACTTTCGGGTTAGAGCCGAAGTAAATGTAATCGGTCAGTTGCGGGAGCGGGTGCGCAAAGGTGTGCACGGTCCAGACGTTGATGTTTGCGCCGCCGGGTTGGATCGTGTTGTCGACGATCGAGCCGAACTTGTCAAATTCATACCCGTTTAATATTCCGTCACCATCGGCGTCTGCCACCGTCATCGTCGTGCACCAGTCGTTGACCGCGGGACAGGGACTCGCCGCCGACACGACCGACACGTTCGCCGTATACGCGTAGATCGTGAGCGCGGCGAAAGCGGCGATGAGCACGGCCACCAGGAGTCGAAGACGCAAACGTCCCGGCCACCTCGGTTCGGCTCTCATCAAAGCGGTGTCTTTTCTTCCCGTATCAACTCCCGTGTCAAACTGGTACCGTGATCGCATTGTGCCTCGCCCTCCGTGCTTGTGAATTGGTTCTTCCCTTTTAGCTTCCTGAAGCTGCTCCAAACTGTCTTCGTGGCTGCATTCTGCTGTCAGGCCCGAGGGCCGGTCCGGCGCGGCCAGTGCGCTTTGGGGCAGGGCCCAGACCGCTCCGATCACCGCGAGCAGCGCAGCCGACAACTGCACAAAATGCCTTGCCGGCTGACTTCCCCTCAGCCGATATTTCCCAGATGGAATCCAGTGCTTTCATAAACACACCATCCTGAGACAGTCCAAGTTATAAGATCGCCTGCTGAAGTTGTCAACTGCCACCAACCGCGCTAATATCACTTCATCTAGAGAAACAGGGTCTCCAAACCACTTGGAAAGGCTCTAAACGAATTATTCAGACCGAACCTCACGCTGCAAGTCGCGCACCTTGCTCAGGGCAACCTCGATATGATCACGATTCCCTAACAGACACATGCTCCTATCCAGGATTGAAACGAAGTCTCCCTATCCGCTCCAGCATTTCATCGAACATCTCCCTGGTCACCATCACCTCGGCAAGCTGGAACACAAGCCTCCTCGCATGACGCACCAGTCGCCCGCCTATCTTGATGAGTCTCGTCTGAATACTTGTCAGGGACCAGCTCTTTATCGCTTCTGGCAGAGCCAGCCTTCTGAAGAATGGTTGAAGTCACGGCGCAACGGGGCGGAGCGCCGGACCTACGCCGAAGGTTCCTAGACCTTCAAGGGATACACGGCTAATGAAATTCTGGCCTTTTGGAAACAAGCTAGAGACTCGGGACGATTCGTACTCCGACGTTTTAATAGCGGCGCTGTTGGCCCCGCCCAGGGCAAGAGCCTGAGCATACCCACGGCAACGGCGGCGCTCGAAGCGTGCGCGGGTACCGTGGGCCGGGGCTTTGCGGCCTCGGAAGTCTCCCCGGGCCGGATACCCTGGCCCGGGCCTTGACGCCGGGAGTATTGGAGCTGGTGGGGCGGTCGCTAATCCGACGTGGTGAGGTGGTCTTCCTGATTGACACCACGAGCGGACGGCTGCGGCTGATACCTGCGGAGACACACGACGTTGAGGGCGGGCCATTCCCGGATGAATGGGAGTACCGCTTGACGTTGGGCGGGCCAAGCCGGACAGTGACCTACGATGTCGTCCCGGCTCAATCGGTGCTTCACTTCCGCTATGGCGTGGACCCTTCGACGCCATGGAGAGGCAATGGGCCTATCGAGGTTGCGGCCCTGGCCGGTAAGCTCTCCGCCTCGACGGTGAAGGCCCTGGGCGACGAAGCGAGTGGGCCAGTCGGTAGACTCCTGTGGATACCCGTTGATGGGGCGGATGCCACAGTCGAGGGCCTGAAGACGGACATTGCCAACGCTCGGGGTAAAATGGCGCTCCTAGAGACGGGCGATTGGGACAACGCGGGCGACGCGATGGTGAACCTGAAGACCTCACGCTTCGGCGCGGAGCCGCCGGCGTCGATGGTGGAGCTGCTGTCAGTAGCCAGCCAGGAAGTCTACAGCGCGTGTGGGCTGAATGCTGGCTTGTGGGGCGGCTCACAGGCGGCGGCGGTGAGGGAAGCATGGCGTCTGTGTCTATTCGGCGTACTCTCACCCCTGGGGCGGCTGGTGGAAACGGAGCTACAGGAGAAGCTAGAAGACACCGTGACACTCTCCTGGCAGGAGCTGAGGGCGTCGGACCTCAGCGGGCGGGCGCGGGCCTTTCAATCCATGGTGGGCGGCGGCATGGAAGTTGAGCGGGCGGCGGGCCTGGCCGGACTGACGGGTGTTGCCTGAACGGTTCCCCATGCCTGTTCGCGGGGGTCTCTCACCTGCCGAGCCGTTCGAATTCTTTCCGCTTAGCTTGAAATTTCGCGTAGGATTCCCCTCGCCAGAACAGGCACCACGCTATCCTGAACTCCACGAACCTGTGTTTATCGTGTGTGAACCACGTTAGGTGCCTCTCTATAACGGGGTTAAGCAGTGCCCACCGCTCCAAAGAAGTACGCACTCGCACTTGCGATGTGTCGAAATCAACGTAGGAAAGAGGTGGGTCGATCGAGCGTCCAAGGGCTCTGGCGCGTATCACCCGGTTCATGGGCCACAAAGGGCCGTGGGTGCACAGCCAGCCCAGAAGGCGCTCCCCCGCGCCTTCCATCGACGGGAAGAACTTGAAAAAAATACCATGAAGAAGGAGAGGAGTCCCGCAATTCCGCCTACCATAGGGAACCACTGCTCGAATGGCACTCTTCTATTATCCTAAAGCCCACACGGCCACCTGTTTTGGAAGCAAGAGAAGGGTGTGGACGTGAGCCTAGCGATCGATCTTATCCAAGCCACATACGAAAAGCGGTACGAAGTGGCCCTCATCGTGAGCAAGGATTCAGACTTCGGGCCAGCGGTGGCGTTGGCTAAGGTTATTGCGAAGAGCCAATGTCGGCAACTGGTCTTCAAGTCAGCCTTTCCTGTAGCTCTGAATACTCCGAAGAAGAAGCGAGGAGTACCCGGCACTCCTCCCCAACTTCAGCCGCCCACGTTTCGTCCAGCGTGGGCGGCTTTTTATTGGCCAATAGTGTTGTGATACTGAAAGTGATAACTATTTCTGGATGTTGGGGAGTTCATAGCTAAAATAGGGTATGGTTGGCTCCCCGGGTAGGATTCAGACTCGCTATTTTAGCCTTGACAAACGCCCTCCAAAGCTGCGAAGATAGTACCTAAGTAGTACCTTGGAGGGCGGAAATGGCGAACCAAAGACTGGTGGCGGCGTTCGTAAGAGCGGTCTCGAAACCGGGGCGTTATGGTGACGGAGGGCGTGGTTCCTTCGGCTTGTCGTTGCTGGTGAGACCATCCGGAAAGCATTGGCAGCAACGGTATCGGAAGAATGGCAAGTATTCCAGCCGAGGGCTTGGCGTCTATCCGGCGGTGACGCTCGAACAGGCAAGGGAACTCGCCTTTTTCTACGCTCACGAAGGCAAGCCTTCCATTGTGCGCGCGATCCTGGGCGCAACAGAGGAACAGTTAGCGGAACGGTTGACGCCAAAGCGAATCGAGTTAAAGACGGATAAAACCTTCGCGGCGATGACCGCCGAGGTGGCAGTTGACCGTGAGTTGCGGTTGCCGACGTTCCGGCAGACGTTCATTGAAACCGTGGAAGTGCGGGCAAGGGGATACGCGGAAGGCTCCAAAACTGAAAAGCAATGGAAGAATCTGTTTGACGCATATATCCCGCGCTTCCTAGCAGATCGCGCGATTGAGGAAGTAACGTCAAGGGACTTGCACGCTTGCGCGGCAGTCGTTTGGCGCGAAAAGCCAGCGACGGCAAAAAAGCTGAATCAGGTACTCAAGGCGACATTTGACAACGCCATATCCAGAGAATTGATTGACGCCGATCCGTGGGAACGCGCCAAGAAAGGGCTAGGCCAGTTGAAAGACAATGGCAAGAATCAGGAATCACTAGCACATAGCGAAGTCGGCGCGGCAATCCGAACTGTACGGGAAACGTCGGCAGGGTTAACCACCAAGGCGGCGTTCGAGTACCTAGTCTTGACCGCTGCGCGTAGCGGTGAGGTTCGGCTGGCCGACTGGAGCGAGATTGATTTGGATAACCGGACGTGGACAGTGCCAGCCTCAAGGATGAAAGGCAAGCGCGTTCACCGAGTACCTCTGTCTTGCGCGGCAATGGCGGTACTGGAAAGCGCCCGCGAAATGACCGGCGGCATTGGGTTGATATTCCCGTCTGACAAGGGCAAACCGCTATCCGATTCAACGCTCTCGAAGCTGGTGCGAGAAAACGGCATACGCGCCGTTCCGCACGGGTTCCGGGCCAGCTTCCGAACTTGGGCGGCTGAATGTTCCGACGTTCCGCGCGAGATCGCGGAGTTTGCACTAGGCCACGTTGAGGGCAGCGCGGCTGAACTGGCATACCGCAGAACTGACTACTACGAAAAGCGAAGGGTTCTTATGGAACAGTGGGGCACCTACGTGGACCCGTTGCCGTTCTAGGGAGTCCCACACAGACTCACCCCTTTCACCCCGTCTATACCATCCAGGTTACGAATTCCCTCTGTTTATACCATCATTTGACACGTTTTCCGTTTGCGTGGTAAAGTCTTATGGAAATAACTAAACGGAGGTGGAACATGGCTAACCTAAACACGAGGTTACAGACTTGTTTGACGGGGGAGCGTCTAGGGGAGTTTGAGGCTTGCAGGGACATCCTGTTAAGCCTTGGCGTCAAGGATAGTGACCTATCGGTGCAAAGGGTAATGTCGTCGGCATTTCAGGCGCTAATCGAATTCCACAAGATCGGCGAGGTGAGCGTGAAGTGGGTAGACGGTCGATTAAAGGCGTAACGCTAAATTAAAAAGCCCTTGGGTTGGTGTGACCCAGGGACTTTAAGGAGTATGGAATGACTACCATAGAGTCTATACCTAAAGAGGAAGAAAATCAAGAAGTTCAAAAGCCTCAGTGGTACGATTGCGACGCTTGCGGGAATGAATTCTTATCCACTACGCCGCCTCTACCTGGGCAAAAGCTATACGAGCTTCACGAGTGTTTCATGGGGAAGCGTGAGGCGGAACAAGCCAAGATCACCTGCCAACACTGCGGTAAAGTTACCGGCCCTAGCCATTGCGACTGCCCGGCGGATATCGCTCAGCGCAAGGCCGACGCCGACGCCGCCGACAAGAAGACTAAGGAAGACAACGAACGGCATGTGCTGTTTGAAAAGGAACGTGAAGACAAGCTCCACAAAGAGAATGAGCAGCAAGAAAAGGGCATGCGGCGGATGTTGGACGCTCAACGTAAGGATAATCGGCGTGACCAACTTGACACCGCATTGCGTGACCGTGAGCAAGCCGTCAAGGGGCGGGAACTTACCCGCAGTGAGCGGCGTCTAGACAACTTCGAGGCCGCAACCGAGGCCGAAGATACCGAAGAAGATACCCAGCCCGACTTCGCATCCTTCGGGGAGGAAATCACCCTACTGGACGTTGAACGGCTACCATCGGCGTTTGTGCGCGATGATGGGGAGACGCTGCTGTATGAGGGTGTAGCGAATACCGCCTTCGGTGAACCATCGTCCGGCAAAAGCTGGGGTGGACTCATGGCCGCCATTCAACGGTTACGGGCCGGTCGGCGCGTGATCTGGTGGGATAACGAGGATAGGGGTACCACTGTGGCGACTCGGCTGCAACTACTCCGCGCCACAGACCTAATCGGAGCGCCGGAACTGGCTTTCCGTAAAGGCGATATGCACCTAAGCGAAAGGGCCATGTATGAGGCGCTGGAATTCCTGGACAAGGGCAACGGGCCTGGGCTGGTGGTGATAGACTCCGCAACTGCCTTTACCTGCCCGAAGGACGGCGCTGACGTTCACCCGTGGATGGCAAGTCACGTCAAACCTTGGATAGATGTTGGTCATACTACCCTAACCCTAGACCATGTACCGAAACAGAGGAAGGAAAGGCCAGCGGGCGCAGTAGGCAGCTATGAAAAGCTGTCCTTCATTCGGGGCGCTGCCCTATATGTTCACGGTATAGCATGGGATAGCAAGAATGGGGGGGCAATCCACCTCACCATACACAAGGACGCACACGGCCAGCTACCGGCACCAAAGTTTAGCGTGGTGTCCACTATATCGGCTGACTGGAACGGGCCTACACTGGACTACACCATCGGCCTACCCAACGCTAAGACTGAGGGTGAGGACTTGCAGGACGAACTAATGGAAGCGTTCGACCAGGTGGGCGCGGATGGGATAAGGGGTAGCCAAGGGGTACGTGGTCTGCTCAAGGGCAAGCGGGGTAAAGACATAGACAAGGCTCGTGATGAACTGCTCCAGGTGGGCATCGTGGAGAGGGTGAAGGATGGCAAGGCATGGGTATACACCAGCGTAAAAGACTAACGTTATCATCGTGTCCCAACGTGTCCGGGACAAGTTGATAGATGCGTCATTGTTATTATCAACGTGTCCCCCCCCTTTAGGGGGACGTTGATGAACATGACAGGGAGTACGATAGATGGGGACCCCTACCACGATTTTGGGGCACCGGGTACCATTAGCGATGGTGGGGCCTTTCAGTGTAAAAGGAGTGTTATGCAGCTAAGACGATTCCAGAAAGAATTCCTAGACAGGGCACTAGCACCAGGTATAGACGTGGCGGCACTGAGCCTCAGCCGGGGCAACGGTAAGAGTTTTCTAGCGGCGCATATCCTCACGAGGTGTCTAACACCTGGGGACGTGCTGAATCAGCCGGGTAAAGAGTATGTCAGCGTAGCCGGTTCCATAGAGCAAGCCCGTTTGGTTTTCAGTTTCATCAGGCAAGCGTTAGAACCTAGCGGGCAGTACTCGTGGATTGATTCGACAACGCGCCTGGGCGCGACGCACAAGCCATCCAACACGAAACTGCGGGCCATAAGCTCGAACGCGAAAACGTCATTTGGATTGGTGAACGTACCGCTTGCGGTGAGAGTCCAAGAAGCACGGGCGAGGCGAGCATGAATACGCGCCAATCGCTGTTTATTGGGTATTACGTCGCATCCTTGAACGTCACTCAATCGGCTTTGGATGCTGGCTATTCTCCCAAAACTGCTTACTCTCAAGGCCAAAGGCTGTTGAAAAATGTTGAGGTGCAAGAGGCGTTGGTGATTCGCAAGGCGGCATTGGCGGAGCGTGCCGAAATCACCGCAGTTGATGTGCTGAAAATGTTGCAACGTGAAGCCGCTGCTGGAGACTTGGACGTGCCCAATTCGGCACGTATCAGGGCTCAAGAACTGATCGGGAAACACATCGGTATGTTCAGCGACACCTTCACCAGGCAGAACACCGGAACGGCGGTGCCGCAAATCATCATCCAGTTTGGCGTCAAGGTGGATAATAACATTGGGGAGGCGGAACATGGCACTGACTAAATGCAAGGAGTGCGGCGGGGCAGTGGCGGAAATGGCGGCCAAGTGCCCGCATTGCGGACCCGGATATCCGGCCATCGCACCCGGCATGAAGTTCTCTATCACGATGGTGGTGTTGTTTGCTGCCACGGAGATGAGCGGCGGAGAGGACCCTGGCCTGGCTGGGCCGGTGCCCGAGCAATGACAATGAAGAGCTGCTGAAACGCTAACCCCGTCCTGATGCCGATTTGTCACACACGTCCTTAGAGATTATGTAGTTGGCCCGTCGCTCCCTTTCGAGCTGAGATCTGGCTTTGAGCTTTTACATCCGTTCAAAGACAATTCCTAGGACATGGAACGTCAGGAGATAATGCGCAGGATACGGTCAGACAATGGACAACAGAACCTGTAGGGAATCAACCCCCTCGGCAGGACCGCCTCCCGCTTGGGCGATAATTTCGCCCGAAACGCCTAAACTATTGTTCAGACTACGGGCCATGTCCGTTTCCACTATGACACCCTGGGCGTTGTGGGTATCCTGGCCGACCAGGACGACTACCGCGTCACACCCCCTGATGGCGGTGCGTGCTTTGTCCTTCCAGACCTGGTTCGGATACGACTGATTTAGCGAGCTGTCCCTCGTGGAAGACAAGGCATACCACACAAACGCCAACTTTCGGTCCTCCGCATCCTTAATGTACTCGGACCGGGGTTCGTGAACACGGGCTGCGAGTTGTGGAGCTACAATTACCTCTGGGTCCTTACCTACTCTAAGCACTACGTTCAAGGGATTCAGTTTCAGAGTGTCCCAGGTTAAGGAAGCCCCGGGCCATCGGGACGTAGGTGATATCCGCTGCCCACACCTGGTTGGGCCGGGTGAACTCCATGCCGCCTAGCAGATACGGATGAGCAGATCGAGTGTCTACTACCGGCCCAGGGCCTCATGCTGGGCCATGCTGTCCACTACCTCCATGGTGGCTACGCTCACCGTGCATACCCGGCGCAGCAAGTCGATGACCTGCTCCTTGTGGTCGGAGAAGCGGTAGGTGTTGAACTTCTCCCGGATGGTCGGGTCCCGGGGCTTCCTCTCCTTGTACTGGTCCAGCACCCACTCCAGGGCGGAGCGGCTCCCCAGCCGGTACTCCCAGGCTTGGTCCGGAATGCCCGCCAGCGTGGTGCGCTCGTCCAGGGTGATCGTCCCCCGCTCCTTGTCGGCCCGCAGGATAGCCCGGGTCGGATCAACTTCCTTTCGGTCGTGCCGCTCCAGCGGGTACGGCTCGGCGGACTCGAACCCGATGTGCAGGTCCAGCAGCTTCTGGCCCATTCCGGCCCAGTGGTGAAAGTCCGGGTACAGGGGCAGGCGGGGGAACTCCCGCAGCAGGTCCACGGCGTATTCGTGCCGGTAGGCGGGATCATGGAGCACGGCGTAGGTGTAGGCGAAAATCTCCTCGGCGGTGATGCCGCTCTCTCCGGCCAGCATCTGGAAGTCGTCGCCCCACTCCTGCCGGTAGTGCCCGTTGATGTGGTCGATGCCCCACTGGGTGATGTTGCTCACCCGCTCCCCGTCCCCGGTGTATCGGTAGAGGGGGAGGCATTGGGTGTCCCCCGTGAAGTGCCAATCTGTCAGCTTGTCGGATGCCAACGTGTAGAAATATTTTCCATTACTACATAGGTTTAGGACTCGGTTCTGTTGGGTAAAGTCCTCTCCGAACATTTCGTAGTGATTTCGTGTAAGCACATCGTTCATTGTGGAGTTTGCAAAATGGTGCTTTACGACGAAAGGCCGATATAGCAACCGAACCCGGTGGGCGTCGTTGTAGACTATGCGCCTGCCCCTGTTAAACTCGTTACGCAGATCCCTGCTCCACTTAATCACCGGAGGATAGGACTTGTCATCGGCGTCGAGGAAACCGTTATATGCGTCAGCGAAGAAAAGAACTTTTTCTCGAAGACTTGGCACGTCGAATTCATACACCCATTCATCCCGCGCTGTGTTGATTCCTAGTGCGTTAAGCTTAAAGACTGCCTGCTCTTCATCCACGGATTTCGCCAGCTTGGTTTGACGGTCGGCCAACGGTATCAGGCTCTCGAAGTTGCTGTTGGACTGGTTGAGCCAGTTGTTCTTGGCGTCGGGCATGATGCTCTCGAACGGGACGCTTTCCAAGCCGGTTCCCTTGAGATAAGCCAGCTTGTCCCTGGCAACCTCCGCATCTTCCCGGCGGGCGTAGTGGATATTGCATTCTCCCAGCCGGGACTTTTCCCGCACGAAGAAGGCCACGGCGACGCCCGTCTGTATCCCGAATACGTTGTGGGTGGTGCCGGAAATCTTGGGGTTGCGCCGAACGTCCGACCCCAGGTCCATGAAGTAAATGTCGGTGAACTCCCCCGAGGCCACTTGGCGGAACCCATCGTCCTGCCTTGCTTCCAGGTAGGCCCGGTTGGTGATGAAGGCGATGATCCCGTCATCTGCCAGCCGGTCCGAAGCCCATCGGATGAACCGCTTGTACATGTCGTACTGCTTGGTCTTATGCGCCGCGCTAGCCGCTACATACGTCTCTCTTATGCGGCGATCAATCGCTGGGTATCCCCGGTTCGGGTTGAAGTCGTTCCAATTGCTCTGATGCGAGTTATAAGGCGGGTTCCCGATGATCACGCTGATCGGCTTCTCGTTCTGCTCCTGGATGCGTATCCAGTTCTCCTCGGACAGGCCTCCCAAGTTGAAGGACCCCTGCCGCGTCACCGCTCCCCCCGTCGCTCCCTGCTGCTGCCAGTCCAGGTTGTCCAGCGTGTCCACGAAGCAGAGGTTGGGGAACTCCAGGTAGCGGCCCGTCCGCTGCTGGTAGGTGTACTCGATGTTCAGGTTGGCGATGTAGTAGGGCAGGATGGCGACTTCGTTGGCGTGGATTTCGTTGAGGTATTTGTGCTCCAGCCGGTCGGCGGGCAGGTGGTTGATGAGGGTCGTGATGAAGGTGCCCGTCCCGGTGGCTGGGTCCAGGATCTGGACGTTGTCGTCGGCCAGGGTCTTACCGAAGTGCTTCTGGAGCAGGTGGTCCGCGCCCCGGATGATGAAGTCCACCACCTCGTTGGGCGTGTAGACCACCCCCAGCCGGTCGGCGGCTGCCGGGTTGTAGGCGGTATAGAAGTCCTCGTAGATCGCCTTGAGGAACTGTTGCTTCTCGGCGTAATCGGCGATCTCGTCGGCGGCCCTTCCGATGACTCCGTAGTAGGCCCGCAGCCGGTCGATGGCCTGCCGCCGCACGTCGCCGGTGAAGAAGGTGCGCTCCAGCCTGTCCAGCTGCCGCGCCACGTTGTTCTCCCGGTGGAACTGGTCCTCCCGGAATATACTCAGGAAAATGTCCTTGGTCAGGATGTGCTGGAGCAGCATCTCCCGTACGTCGGCCGGGGAGACGGCGGGGCCGATGGTCCGGCGGCACAGGTCCAGGAAGGATGACGCCGCTTCCTGGTATTCCGGGTTGTCCGCCTCGGCTTCCGCGACGGTGGCCCGCAGGTTCTCCAGCACCGTGGGCAGGTCGGTCTTGAACTGGCTCTGGGCGTGCCGGAACTCCTGGATCTCCGGAAGCTCATAGTCCAGGAAGATGCGGATCAGCCGGTGCAGTTCCCCATCCCGGGACATATCCACCCGCATCGCCTCGTTGCCGTTCTGGACTAGGACGGCGGTCTGCGAGTCCTCGAAGATGATGTTGTCCCTCGGGTAGCCCCGGTTGAACTTGACCTTTATCTCCGCGTCCAGGTCGTCGTGGGAGTCCTTCGCCTCCCAGTAGCCCCGCGCCATCCGCAGCGAGTCCTTCACCGTGCCGTCGGGTTTGTTGCTTGGAGAGGTCTTCAGTTCCGGGATCAGCACCAGTTGTTCCCGGTGGTCGTGGCAGTAGGCATCCAGGCAGTTCTGGAACGCCGGGCGAATGTTCTCCTCGTTGTCTGAGCCGCCGAACTCTATCAGCTCCTGCAGCTTGGCACGGTACTTTTCAATATGCAGGTAAGAAGGCATGTACGGATTATACTCTACCGCACTGGCCGTTCCTGCGGAGGCGTAAAGTATTACTTCGGTGTCCCCCGCGTTCTGCTTCAAGCCGTTCAGGTAACCCTCTGCTTTCAACCGACGGGCCTTTGGAGTAGCCTTCTCGGTTCCGGCAATGAGAGGGCAAACTCGAAGGTATGGCCTGCTGCCCACGCAAGTCCGGTTCCGGATGGACTGCGCGGAATTTGTCCAGATGGCCCATTTCCGGGATTTATGGCCCCCTAAACTGCTATGAAAGTCCGGGGATTTTCATCAGTGGTGGTGAACCACGGATTCATGTTCGCTAATACCAAGGTGAGATGTGCATTTCGAGGGTCTTGAAGGCTACCGAAGGGACTCCACAGAACCTCATATCACCCATAGTCCCCAACTGAGTGACCACAGATATTGCGGTCTAGCGATGAGGTGGTCTTTCTGATAGATACCCAGGCGGGTATGCTGCGGCTATTGCCAGCACAGACCCATGACATAGTTGGTGGTCCCGACCCTACAAGATGGGAGTATCAGGTAACGGTTGGTGGACCGAGCGAAACCGAAACCCACAACAATGTCCCGGCAACGTCGGTGTTGCACTTCAAGTACGCCATTGACCCTGAGCGGCCATGGCGGGACAACAGTCCGCTTGACGTAGCGCGGTTGGCTGGCCGTCTAAGCGCGGAGACTATCAACGCCTTGGCCAATGAATCCAGCGGTCCACGCGGTCAATTGCTTGGCCTACCCGTTGACGGAAACGATCCAACAATGTCGGCTTTGAAGTCGGATATAGGCAAAGCTAAGGGAAGAATGGCGTTTTTGCAAACCGGCGATTAGGGCAACACCGGCGAAGGCTACACCGACATCCAACCCCGGCGCTTTGGTGCTAACCCTGGGGAACACCTTGTGTTGTTGGCGCAACTGGCCAGCCGTGAAATCTTCGCGGCGTGTGGCATGAACTCTAGTCTATTCGGTGAGGGTGATGCGGCCAGCACAAGGGAAGCATGGCGGCTTTGCCTTTTCGGTGTCCTATCACCCCTGGGGCGGATGGTGGAAAGCGAACTACAAGACAAGCTGGAAGATAGCGTGACGCTATCCTGGCAAGAATTAAGAGCATCTGACCTCTCAGGTAGAGCTAGAGCGATGCAATCGATGGTGAACGGCGGGATGGAGGTATCCCAAGCGGTAGCGGTCGCGGGCCTTATGGTGGAAGGAGAATGATATGTAAGACCTGCGGCGGGCGGATGTACGTTGACCGTGACCTTGCCCTACGCGATCAACTCACCTTTACGTCTACCTGAAATTCGATACCGTCCCCCAGCACTTCCTTGGCCCATTTTTTGGCGTCTTCTTCCAATTTGTCCTTTAGCTCTCCCGACCTACTCCAATCAAACTCACGAAGTTGAATCGTGATAACGATTGTAGGCGGGCCGGGATCGGGGTTGATTGAGTAACCGTCTTGAATTGATGCCATTGGTTGACCTCCTGGTGTAATCAAAGTAGTACCTGGTACTACTTTGACCCTGATTTAGCTATAAAAAGTGGCTCCCCGGGTAGGATTCGAACCTACGACCTAGCGGTTAACAGCCGCCCGCTCTACCGCTGAGCTACCGGGGAACAGAGGAGGGAGAAAGCAGGAAATCTTAGGGTCTTGACTATAGGGATTCTATCACCTGAAGGCCCGTGGCTCAAGCACCCCTTCGCGACGTACCATCGGCTTTTCCTGGTCATGTGGCATCCCTTGAACATTTTCTCGATGGCAACTAATCACTATTTTGCAAATATATAATTAGGCACTATACCTTCTTGCGAAGGAAGTGCTCAGCGGATAAAATTCCCCCAGGCAACCGATTAAAGGCGGGAGGTTGAATGAAGATAGCGAGGTTCCGGGACGATAAAAGGGTTGCCTTTGGGGTGTTGGACGGCGACCAGATCGCCGAGATTCGGGGGAGCATCTATACCAGGTTCAGAATCACCGATACCAGGCACGATCTGGATAAGGTGAAGCTCCTGCCACCCACCGATCCTCAGCAGATATGGTGCCCCGGGTTGAACTTCGCCGACCATAAGGAATTTGCCGGGAAACTCCTGGGCGCCCAGAAAACCCCGGGCACCCAGCACCCGGAGCCCTGGCACAAGGGACGAAACTCCCTGATCGGGCACGAGGACACTATCATTATCCCAATGGACTCCGGCGGAGAAGTCCACTATGAGGGCGAGGTGGTGGCAGTGATATCCACGAGCTGCCGGAGGGTGAGCCCGGAAAGGGCCCGCAGGTACGTCCTGGGCTACACATGCGGCAACGACGTCAGTGAGCGTACATGGCAAAAAGATGACTGGTCTCTCTGGCGAGCCAAGGGGTCCGATACCTTTGCCCCCGTGGGCCCATGGATAGAGACCGAATTGGACCCTTCGGACCTGGATATGGTGGTCAGGATTAACGGTGAAGAGGTCCAGCGGGCCAATACCCGGGGAATGATCCACGATTTCCCCCAGATAATCAGCTACATCAGCCAGCACGTAACCCTTCACAGCGGCGACCTGATCTTCTCAGGGGCCACCGGCGCAACCCGCGCAATGAGACCCGAGGACGTGGTCGAGGTGGATATCAGCGGAATCGGCGTCCTGAGGAATTATGTAATGGCCGAGCAGTAGGCGCCTTCCCGGCTACCCGCGGCCTAGGTCACGTAACGTAACGCCGCCTCGGTGAGCACCTGTGTGGCCACGGGAAGGGACTCCTCATCTATGTCGAAGTGCGCGCTATGGTGGGGGGCAGTTATCCCACGCTGGGCGTTGGCACAGCCGACCAGGAAGTAGCAACCCGGCGCCTGTCTGAGGAAGAAGGTAGCGTCGTCCCCCACCTGGGGCGGCTGTATTGTCACCACGTTCTCCCGGCCGACTATGGGAATAGCTACATCCGCCACCAGCTCGGCCACCTCCACGTCATTCACCACCGCCGGGGCCCCCCGTGCGTGGAGGAACTCGGCCTCGCCCCGGAGGGACCTGGCCACCCCCGCGGCTATCTCCTCCGCCCTCTTTAGGATAAACTCCCTCACCGAGTCATCCAGCGTCCTTATGGTTCCCGTCAGCTCAACCTGGTCGGACACCACGTTGAAGGCGGTGCCGCCGTGCACCGTACCGAACCCGAGGACGGCTGTCTGGGTAGGGGCGATCTCGCGGCTCAATACGGTCTGGAGGGCCGTCACCACGTGGGAGGCGACGACAATGGGGTCCACCGAGAGATGGGGCATGCCTCCGTGGCCCCCCTTACCTTTCACGGAGATTCTTATCTCGTCGGCGCTGGAGAAGATGGGGCCCGGTTGGGCTACCACCTGCCCCACGGGCAGCCCGCTCCAGAGGTGAAAGCTCAACACCCAGTCCACAGTCGGATTGGTCATCACCCCCTCCTCTATCATACGGAGGGCTCCGCTCATGATCTCCTCGGCGGGCTGGAATATCAGCTTGACCTGGCCCTTCAGCGAGTCCCTATACCGGCTGAGGAGCTCCCCCACCGCCAGGCCCACGGCCGTATGACCGTCGTGGCCGCAGGCATGCATAACCCCATCCGTCAGGGAGGAATAGGCCCTGTCCCCTGGCTCCTGTATGGGCAGGGCATCTATATCGACCCGTATCATCAGCGTCCTGCCACCCCGGCCGCTGTCGAGAAGCCCCACCACGCCGGTCTCGGCCACGCCCCGGGTCACCTTCCAGCCCCATGACTCCAGCCGGTCTGCCACGATCTCCCCTGTCCGGCGCTCCTGAAAAGAGAGTTCTGGATTACGGTGGAAGTCCCGCCGCGTTGCAATAAGCTGGTCCCTCAGACCGGCTACGTCTCCAGCTACGTTAAATACCATAACCTCCATCCCAAGTCCACTTCCGCCACAAGCAGCCTATTGTACCATAAGGCCTTTGAATACTTGTCTTCCACGGTTCTGAATACTATACTTTGCGTTGTAATGCAAGAGGAGCAAGCTCAAACCAGCGAAACACGCGAAGAGCTCCGTCTGTTCCCATTGAATGTGGTCCTTTTCCCAGGCATGGCGCTGCCCCTGCGCATCTTCGAAGAGCGTTATAAGTTGATGATCGGAGAGTGCCTGGAGGCCGGTGCTCCCTTCGGGGTGGTAATGATCAAAGAGGGTAGGGAAGTGGGAGCGGGCGCCACCCCCCACGAGATAGGCACCACAGCCCGGATCACCAACGTCGAACGGCTGGAAGGAGGCCGCTTGAACCTCGCCACCGCCGGCGAGCGGCGCTTCCGTATCGTGGATACAGTGCAAGAGCAGCCTTACCTCAAGGCCATCGTGGAATTACTGCCCGAAGAGACGGGCGACCTCACCGAAGCTACCCTGGACCGGGCAAAGGAGCTCTTTTCTGAATATGCCCGGTCTCTCGCTGGGCTCCAGGGCGGCTGGACCCGCGAGGCAAAAATCCCCCAGGAGCCCGGCCAGCTCTCCTACTCAATCGCCCACTATCTGGACCTGCCCGCCATGGCCAAGCAACGCTTTCTGGAGCTTCCGGTCACCGGCGAGCGGTTGCATTACGAGATACCCCTCCTTGAAGGAGCCAACAAGCGCATCAAGGAGGAGCTGGTCAAGCGAAGCCCGTACAAGGGCCCCTGGCTTAATTGACTTACAATCCTCCCGTATAAAGACGGGAGGCCGCCCCTTCTGGGGCAAGACCTATAAAAAGCTCTGGGTGGAGCATTTCAGCCATAATCTCCAGGCCGTCAACCAGCCTGGGACCCGAGCGGCTGAAGTAGGCGCTGGCGTCCACTACATACACCCGCCCGTTTTCCACCGCGGGCAAAGACTCCCAGCCCTCCCGTGACGTGAGTAATTGGACTTCCTTCAGGCCGCGCTTCACGTCGAATCCGCAGGGGAGGACCACTATCACCTCCGGGCGCTGGTCCAGGACCTGTTGCCATTCCACCCTGAAGGAGGCCAGGTTTTTATCCCCCAGGCAGTCCTCGCCCCCGGCCAGCTCCACCATCTCCGGCACCCAGTGCCCAGCGCACAGGACAGGCTCCATCCACTCCAAGCAGGCCACTCTGGGTCTGGTCCGGGCAAGTGATGCCTTCTGTTTAACTGAATCTATCCTGGCCCTCAGTGAGGCCGCCAGGCGCTCGGCAGCTTCCCCGGTGCCGGCGGCTTCCCCTACCCGCAGCACGTCTCCCGCAACATCGTCCACCGTCGTGGGGTCCAGAGATAGGATTGTTGGCTTCTTGGCCAGCTTCTCCGTTGCGGTGGCAACCTGCCCCGCGGTGATCGCTCACTCCGCACAGAGTTCTTGTGTCAGCAACAGGTCCGCATCGGCCGCCGAGAGCACCTCGTAATCTATGTCGTAGATGCCCTTGCCCTCTCTCAGCCGCGCCTCTATTATCTGGTGTATCTCACCGCTGGCGTATTCCCGGTCCTCGAAGATGCTGTGCACCACCCGGGGCAGGCTCCGGGCTTGGGAGGGATAGTCACACTCGTGACTGGCGCCGTATAGCTGCTCGCCCAGGCCAAGAGCATAGACGATCTCCGTGGCGCTGGGCAGGAAGGAACAGATACGCATCAGATAGCCTCCTTATTCACGGAGAAATTCTAGGCGGAGGGGCCCTTCATCCAGTCCACCAGTCCGCAGAAGGCCCATTGGGGTCATAGAGCCGGCTGGCGCCCCGTTTATCGAAGTTTGTGTCCCCGGGGGGCGTAGGCGGCGGAGTTGGGGTCGCCGGGCAGAAACCGGCCTCGTCCCGGCTTGCCCACCACCTGGCCATTCTCCATTATGACCTCTCCCCGCTGCATGGCCAGCTCGGGCATCCCCAGGAGCTGGAAACCTTCGAAGCTGGAAAAATCAGTGTTTCCGTGCTGACGGTCCACCAGGTGGGTCTTGGCGGGGTCCCATATAGCCAGGTCTGCGTCGGAGTCGGGCTGCAGGACACCTTTCTTCGGATAAAGTCCGAATATCTTGGCGGGGTTCTCACAGAAGACCTGCACCAGCCGGGGGAGGGTGATACGGCCATTATTGACCCCGTAGCTCCACACCACCGGCAACATGAACTCTATGGTGTTGAGACCGTAACGGGCCTCGAAGATGTTCGCTCCGGTGGCATCGGCGGGGCTGTCGGACAGCTCGGCGGTCATTCCGCCCGCCAGTTTCTGCCGCCTGGTCATCCCCCCCGAATCGCTGGCCACCACGTCGATGGTCCCGTCGGCCAGGGCCAGCCACAGGGCCTCGCAGTCCTCCTGCTCCCTCAGGGGAGGCCCAACCTTGCCCAGCGCGCCCTTGTTTATAACCTCATCGTTGGTGAGGGTAAGGTAGTGGGGGCAGGTCTCGGTGAAGAGGGGGATGCCCTCCTCCCTGAGCCCCCTAACCACCCGCATGGACTGGCGGGTGCTGAGGTGGACGGGGTACAGGGGAGAGCCCGCGATCTGGGAAAATACGGCGGCCCGGTGCAGCCCCTCGGCCTCAAGTAAGTTGGGTTGAGATGGAAGAAACCACTCCGCTGAGGTCTTGCCCTGGGAGCTATACTTGTCGATCAGGTAGTCGATACAGCAGCCGTTTTCCGCGTGGACCATGGCCAGGCTGCCCTCGTGGGCCGCCAGGTCCATAACTTGCATCATCCCATCTTCGGAGATCATCATGCCCCGGCGCCGGTACGCCAGGAAGAACTTGAAGGAGATGACACCCATGCGCATCAGCTCGGGCACCGAGCTCTTAAGGCTCTCCTCGTCCGCCGCCGTGTAGGTGCCGTGGACCGAGAAATCCAGGTAAGATAGGCGTTCCCCTTCTTCGATAAACCCCTTGATGATTTCGGGGGTGTAGCCACTGAATCCCCAGGCGTTCACGTTACCCACGAATGCGATGACGGTGGTTATGCCCCCATAGGCGGCGCAGACGGTATACTGGTCCATCTTGTCCGTATAAACAGGGTGGCAGTGGGCATCGATGGCCCCCGGCAGCACGTACTTTCCCGAGGCATCTATTACCCGAGAGGCCTCTCTCTGGGAGAGGTCCTCTCCCAGCTCCTGTATTCGGCCATCCTTGATGAGCACGTCCCGCCTGGAAATGTCCTGCCCGGTGACCAGCAGGCCACCCTTGACCAGCACGTCGGCTTTCCCACTAGTGGCCATGGCCTACCTCCTGACTATCAGAACCAGCCCCACCTACTCTTCCGCCCCGACAGAGTTGGTGAGTACGCCGATGCCCTCTATATCTATCTCCACCGTGTCTCCGGTGTTCAGGTGGGCGGGGGTGCCCGGAGTGCCGGTGAAAATCAGGTCCCCAGGTTCCAGGGTCTGGCACCGGGATATCCAGCTTATTACAGTGGGTACGTCGAAGATGAACGTGGAGGTGTTCTCGGCCTGGACTTCCTTCCCGTTAACCCGTGCCCTGAGCATGACGTTCCCCGGGTCCAGCTCGTCGGAAATGACCGGGCCCACGGGAGAGAAAGTGTCGGAGGACTTGGCCCTCCACCACTGGCCGTCCCCTCGCTGCCATTCCCTGGCGCTGACATCGTTGCCGCAGGTGTAGCCCAGCACGTAGTCCAGTGCCGCTTCCCTGGTGACGTTTTTGCACAGTTTCTTAATGACCACCACCAGCTCCCCCTCTTCGTCCAGGGTTTCCACCCCCTGGGGGCGAACTATGGCCTCTCCGTGGGCGGCGAGAGAAGATGGCGTCTTCAGGAATATCAGCGGCTGCTCCAGGGGAGGCCGGTCGTGGAGGTGGCTGGCATAGTTCAGTCCCACGGCGAATATCTTGGAAGGAGCAGTGGGAGGCAGCAGCTTCACGTCCGAGAGGCTGTGGGTGTGGTCCGTAACGCTGTACTCCTCGAAAGGAGTGGTGGTGATCTCCCGGAGGATGCCTCCGTCCAACACCCCGTAGCTGACCTGTCCATGGGCCCGGTAGCGTGCGAACTTCATGGCTCCTCCCTATTTCTTGATTCAGCCCAATAAGACCGGAGCCGTGGCTGTGCCTCGGCCTGCCATTTTAACCTCCGGGCACCGTCTCCTGGATCTTGATGTTATGGATGACCACGTCCTCCGACGGCCTGTCTTGTGAGGCGGGGGTAACGGAGATGGCATCCGCCACGTCCTGGCCCAGTATTACCCGACCGAATATTGTGTGGCGGTTGTTCAGATGGGGGGTGGGCGCGACAGTGATGAAGAACTGGCTGCCGTTGGTGCCGGGGCCCGAGTTGGCCATGGCCAACAACCCTGGGCTGTCGAAGACCAGAGACGGGTCGAACTCGTCCTCGAACTTGTAGCCGGGTCCTCCGGTCCCCGTACCCAAGGGGTCTCCCCCCTGGATCATGAAGCCCTGTATCACCCTGTGAAATATAACTCCGTCGTAGAACCCATCCTTGGCCAGGAAGACGAAATTGTTGACAGTATTGGGGGCTTCTTTGGGAAACAGCTCGATCACGATGGCGCCTTTGGTCGTGTTCATAACGGCCACGAACCGGTTCTCCGGGTCTATGGTCAACTGGGGCGCTTCTGGATACTGTTTGATATCGGTCTCCTCTTCTGCGGCGGGTTCGACCGCTGGGATGGATGTAGGAGCCTGGGTCGCACCGCCTGCGGGCGTCGGAGCGACGGTCGGGGCCGATGTGGTCGCAGGTGTTGAAGCGGACACCGCCGCCGGTATAGGCGTTGTGGTGGAGGTAGGCGGTGGTATCAACGTGACCTGAAGCTCATCGCCACAGGCCGCCAGTAGCAGCACCACGAAGATTATCATCAGAACTCGGCCCACGGATAACATTATAGACCAGAAGGGCCGCCGTCGTCATCCAAATTAGATATGGAATCCAAGTAAAAGCGCTTTCCGGGCTCAATCCGCGCATTAGATAGCCGGCAGCTCGGTAGTGTATCAGTTTCGGACCCGTCATTCCGGCGAAGGCTGGAATCCATAGGGCGTCTGAACAGGCTAGGTACCTGGACACCGGCTTCCGCCGGTGTGACGGTTTTGGTTACCCACACTGTGCCGTTTGAAGCTGACCCACTACCGGCAGCTCCGGGGGATTGACTGGGAAACCGACCCGGACTACACTGCCAACTGTGGTCAATAGCCGAATTGGAACTTCCGGGCAACTTCAGGGCAATTTACGGGCAACTTCCCTGGAGAATGGAAGCGCCCGCCAGGCTGCCAGGCTTAAGGAGTGGAAAGATGGTCATCGTGGATACCCACACCCACGCATCGCCCTACTGGTTCGAGCCTATAGAGGTGCTGCTGCACGAGATGACCCGGAACGATGTCGACCATGCAGTGCTAATCCAAATCAGGACCTTTTACGACAACTCGTATCTCATCGAGTGCGTTCGCCGCTTCCCGGGCAGGTTTTCGGCGGTGGTGGTTTTGGACACCGATAGGGCCGATGCACCCGAAGCCCTGGAGAGTTTGGCCAAGGAGGGAGCCGAGGGGATCCGCCTCAACCCGACGGACCGATCTCCCGGCAGCGACAGTCTGGCGATCTGGCGCAAGGCCGCCCAGCTGGGAGTGCCGGTCAGCGCCGTCGGCACAATGGAAGACTACGGAACCCCGGGATTCGAGGAGATCATCAAGGAGTTTTCCAGCCTCAACATCGTCATCGAGCATCTGGGCAGCGGCGGCTTGGATCCCACGCCGCCCTACAATAAGTACAGAAAGGTGTTGGGCCTGGCCCGCTACAGCAACACTTTCATGAAGGTGCCGGGCCTGGGAGAGCTGTGTCCCCGTCCCATGCCCTTCCGGCAACCCTTCCCCTTCAAAGACATCCATCCCCTGATCGAGATGGCTAATCGACGCCTTCGGTCCCAGCCGGCTGATGTGGGGCAGCGACTTTACGCCGGTGGCCGCTCGGGAAGGCTACCGGCACGCCCTCCGGTTCCCCATGGAGCACGTCTCCTTCAGGAGCGAGGATGACAAGGATTGGGTTTTCGGTAAAACAGCCCTAACCCTGTGGAAGTTCGGCCAGGAATGAATCCGTAATGCCTGTTACCCCCGGACGAGGAGAAATGCCAATGAATTGCCCTCGATGTAGCACCGGACTGAAAATCGAGAAGTACAAGGGGATAGAGGTGGACAAGTGTCCCCGCTGCGAAGGCATGTGGCTTGACTACCACGAGCTGGACCAGCTGGAAGACACGGTCATGGATGATGACCGTTCGAAGGGTTCAATATTCTTCAAGTCCGAGGGCAGCGATCTCCTGTGCCCCAGATGCAGCAGCCCCATGAGGTGGTTCAGATACCGGCACTACGACATGGAGCTGGACTTTTGCGAGGCCGAGCACGGCTTCTGGCTGGACAAAGGGGAGGAGAAGAAGGTCCTGGAGATCATGGAGCAGAGGATCAAGGACCTGAAGCGGTCGGCCGGCGCAGAGGTTGAGTGGGGCAAATTTCTCGCGAATGTCAATTCCCGGTCGTTCATGGACAAGGTCAAAGACCTATTCAAGAAATAGGAGTACTAAGGACTGCCATGACCACCAGAAGTGCCAAGGTCGCATTCCTGACCTCAGCCATGATGAAGGAGAGGGCGGAGTTCATGATGAGCCTGGCCCCTCCGGACCTGGAAGTAGTCTGGGGGGACCAGGCCCTTCCCGACCATGAAAAAATTCCCCTGTGCGAGGATGCCCAGGCCATAATCTTGATGCCCGCCCACGTCTCGACCGAGCTCTTAAGTCATTGCCACAAATTAAAACTCATTCAGACCCTGAGCGCCGGATACGACCGCCAGGATGTCAAGGCCATCGGCGAGATGGGGATCCCCATCGCCAATAACGGCGGGGCCAACGCCATCTCGGTGGCCGAGCAGACCATCGCCTTGATGATCTCCATCTGTAAGAAGGTTATGGTCCAGTGGCATGCCACCGTCAACCAGCGCCGGTGGCGGGAGCCTTTGGCCAACCTGGAGATGGTGGAGATCACCAATAAGACTGTAGGCATCGTAGGGCTGGGCCGCATAGGTAAGCAGGTGGCCAAGCGGCTAAAGGGCTTCGACATACAGACCATCTACCACGACATCGTGGGGGGATGCCGGTGGAGGTCCAGGAAGAGCTGAATGCCCAGCCAGTGACCCTGGAGGAGCTGCTGGGCCGTTCGGACTTGGTGACGCTGCACGTGCCCCTTACTCCCAGTACCCGAGGGATGATGGGGGAACGAGAGTTGGAGATGATGAAGCCGAGCGCCTATCTCATAAGCACCTGCCGCGGCCCCGTCATAGACGAGAAGGCCCTCTTCCAAGCGTTGAAGAACAATCGCATCGCCGGGGCGGCCCTGGACGTGCTGGAGCAGGAACCCACGCCTACGGATAACCCCCTACTGGACCTGGACAACGTGGTCATCACCCCTCACATGGCGGGCTTCAGCCACGAGACCAATCTTCGGGCCGCCAAGTTCGCTTTTGCCAACATCCAACGGACTCTGGCCGGCGAGGAGCCCGAGTCCTTGATCACCCCGGACTACTAGAATGGCTGCCCGGACCCACTACCCCGAGTGCAAAGAGCCCCTGGACGTACCCAAAGAGCGGCTAATGCCCGACAGAGTGATAGAATACCGGTGCGCCGCCTGCTCCTACCAGATTCCCTTGCTGGCCCCCGGCGCTCAACTGGAGGAATCCTGTCCCGAATGCGGGGCAAGCCCCACACCCGCCGAAGCCTCCCCAGGGGTGGACAGCTCAGGCCTCCTCAATTTTATTTTCTGCGGCTCCTGTGGATGCCTGTTGGGCCGGTACTGGGGGATGATGGGGCCATCCGGCCTCTGAATCCTATCCCGCGCCAATCGGTGCGGGGTAAATAAGCTCCCCTTGACACATTTCCCTGGGCCAGACTACAACCTTGCCGCCACTTTGCCACTGGACGATCACAACAGAGCGGCCCACCTGGCATCCCGTCGCCGGATCGATCTTGAAACGGCCGTAGAAAGTGGTGAAGTCCGCCCTGCCCGCCGTCTCCCTCAGCACGCGGTTGTCCAGAGTGCCCGCCTCCTCCACGCACCGCTGGGCCACCAGGCCCGCGGCGTAAGCCTGGGCCATGGCGTAGTCGCCGCCTCCGGGCCTGAAAGCCGCCAGCCTTTCCCCCAGTTCCCCTGCAGAGGGACCATAGTCTGGGGTATCAACACCCGCCGGCTCCCACTGGCTGGGGCCCATGAACCCCAGCGCCCGGTCTCCCAGCTCTTCGCCAAACTGGTTTATTCCCGCGGCTACCAGGGCCACCGCGTTGGCCTTCGTCCCCCTCTGCGCAATCTGGCTGGCCAGGAGCAGGTCGTCCTGGATACGGCCAACCTCTATGATGAGCTCCGGACCGCTCCGGTCCATCTCTTCCAAAAGAGGCGAGAAGTCTGTCACAGGAGGCTGGTACCGGCCCTTGAAGGATATCTGGAAGCCCTTCCCCACGGCGTATGTCTCCACCCCCGACGCCACACTTTCAGGGAAAGACCCCCTACTGGAGTGGAGTATGGCCACCCTCCGCGGACCCGGGTCCCTCTTTCTTACCAGGTCCACCAGGCCGTGGAGATACCTGCTGGCGGGAGTCAGGACGCCCACTACCCATCGGTACCCTTTGGAGTAAATCTGGTCCGAGGCGCCCCCGTGGTTCCACAGCACCCGGTGGTGCTCCTCGGCGACGGGGGCTGCCGCCAGGGTCAGGACACTGGAATAGGGTCCCAGTAGCAGGTCGACCCGGTCTTCTATGATGAGCCTTTCAGTCATGGACCGGGCGACTTGGGCCTTGCTCTCATCGTCGTAGTGCTTCAGGGATACCGGCAGCTTCCCACCGTAGCTGCCGACAAAGACTCCCCCGGTCTCGTTGACGTCCCTGGACCATGCTGCGGCGCCCGCCAGCGCCTGACTTCCCTGGCCACTGAACTGGCCCGTCAGAGAGGCCACCATCCCCACTTTCACACTGTCCCCCGGCATATATTCCGACCTTTCATAGAAATCCCCCTCCCATCTAGGGAGGGGGACAAAGTACGGATGAATCTTACAGACCATCCCGGCCATCTTCCGCCATGGGCGAGGCGGTTGCTAGTCGATCTGGATATCCTGGATCGCCCGGAATATCCCGAATGAGCTGGTATAGCCGTGAAGGAAGGTGGTCCCGCCCACCGGGCCTATCTCCCCATTGCAGAAGAAGCCGCCAAGGGGGATGGAGCCGACGTTGGTCTGGAACAGCTCAGTGTCGTGGTCCGGGCGTCCATACAGGTATTGGCCACGGCCCAGGCAGGAAAACAGAAGGGCGCCCTGGCACTGGCTGGCCCTCTCCTCGCCGGCGTACCTGCTGAGCAACGCCGCCAGGTCATCCGCCGACGTGATGGCATCGCGCAGGTGAAACTGGACCCGCTGGCCCTCCCGGAGCATCTCGCCAATGGCCATGGTCCCGGTGCGGGCGTCCAGCCCTATGACGTTCCGGATCAGGAAGTCCCCTTGCCGGGGCTCCTCTGTGAAGTCGTCCATGACGACACCCAGGAAAAGAGAATTCTGCATCATCTCCTGGTCACGTTGGCTAGAGGCGCCGTACAGCTCCCGCACTACCTCGATGGGCGGGCGTTGATCCAACGACAGCAGCAGGTTTTGCTGACATTTTGTAATGCTCATTAGCTGGCCGATGGGCCTGCAACCCTGGGCCACGATGGTGTCCACGGCGATGTTGCCTTCCATGGCAATGCCGATGGCGCCAGACCGGTGCACCTCTCCCCCAAGGAAGAGAGCATTGTCGCCCCTCTGTCGGCCGCTACTGGCCAGTCCGCCTATCTTAACGCTCCCGCTGTAGGCGTAATCCAGACCCGTGAGGAATTCCTGGGCCGGGAAGCTGAAAGGGTCCAACAGGAGCAAAAATCCGGGTTGATTCTCCGAAGCGATTTTAAGGACTGTTTCCCAGGCGGTGGGACTGGCATCCATGTCGGGAAGCTCATCCCCATCCAGGTGGAAGGTGGACAGCTTTACACCGGGAAGGTGGGCCACGGTAAGGGAGAACCCGTGCCTCTGCTCCACCTCTTGGCCTCCTCCGATCACACCTCCCGCCGAGCAACCATACACAAGAGGCGAAGCACTTCCCCCGGCTGCCTCTATCTTATCCCGTAACATCGCCGGTAGGTCCGGGTACTGGTCAGAGAAATGGCCGGAGACGAAGACCACGGCTAGGTCGATGGCAGAGCCGCCCATGCTCTGGAGTGCTGATTCAACGCACTGATCCATCCCTTGCTCCAGAATCTCCTGGTCCGACACTGCCGATGCCCACTTCATGGCCTGCACCTCCACCATAATGGCGCCCGGTACGGATCCTACGAACCCGACGACCAAACGCTACGCATAGTATACCAGACCCGTTAAACAGCGGCACCTTCAAAAACCAGGGCACAGGCATGAATGTCCCCAGCCCTCCGAATGCCGGTCCCAAAATATCGGAACCCCCATTATGCGCCCGGGGGACTGGCAATCGATAGCCAAGTCAGGCAGAATAGGAGCGAACCATTACCGGCGACGCCTTCGTTGTCGCTGGGGGACGGAAAGGGGGAACCCAGTGTCTAACCGGTTGATCAACGAGACGAGTCCCTACCTTCAGCAGCACGCCCATAATCCCGTAGACTGGTACCCCTGGGGGGAGGAAGCCCTTCAGCGGGCCAGGGGCGAGGATAAACCGATCCTGCTGAGCATTGGCTATTCCGCCTGCCACTGGTGCCACGTCATGGAACGGGAGTCCTTCGAAGACCCGGAAATCGCCGGCATTATGAACCAGCATTTCGTCAACATCAAGGTGGACCGGGAGGAACGCCCCGACCTGGACAGCATTTACATGAACGCCGTGCAGGCCCTCACCGGCAGCGGGGGTTGGCCGATGACGGTTTTTCTCACCCCCGAGGGCAAGCCATTTTACGGAGGTACATATTTCCCTCCCGATGACTCCCGAGGCATGCCCGGCTTCCCCAGGGTGCTGCTGGGCGTGTCAGAAGCGTACCGTAGCCGCCGGGGTGACGTGCTACAGACCACCCAGAAGCTGGTAGGCCATCTCCAGCATTTGACCCAGGGCTTCCGAAGCGGAGAGCTGCTGACTCCCGATATGATCCACCAGTCCTACCGGGCCTTGGCTCAGAGCTTCGACTTCCAGGACGGCGGCTTCGGCTCGGCCCCCAAGTTCCCCCAGCCCATGACCTACGAGTTCTCCCTTCACTACTACCACCTGGCTGGCAACCCGGCGGCCCTGGAGATGGTCGATTTGACCGCCCGGAGAATGGCCACGGGGGGCATCTACGACCAGGTCGGCGGGGGCTTCCACCGCTATTCCACCGACGCCCACTGGTTGGTTCCCCACTTTGAGAAGATGCTTTACGACAACGCTCTGCTCAGCCGTCTCTATCTTCACACTTATCAGGCCACCGGAGACCCCTTATTCCGGCGCATCGCCGAGGAGACGCTGGACTATGTGCTCCGTGAGATGACCGGTCCCTTGGGCGGGTTCTTTTCCAGCCAGGACGCCGACAGCGAGGGCGAGGAGGGAAAGTTCTTCCTCTGGACGGAAGACCAGATTCATCAGGCGCTGGGCCCCGATGACGGCGCACTGGCGGCCAGCTATTTCGGCGTGACTGAGTCCGGCAACTACGAGGGGAGCAACATCCTGAATGTTCCAAGGGACGCCGGCTCCCTGGCCGCTGAGGCCGGTATGAGCCTGGAGGAGCTGGCCGAGGCCATAGATAGGGCCAAAGCCACCCTGCTTGAAGTCCGAGAGCGCCGGGTGCACCCCGCCCGGGATGAGAAGGTCCTATCGGCGTGGAACGGTCTAATGATGAAAAGCTTCGCCGAAGCGGCCTCCATCCTTGGCCGGGAGGCCTATCGCAGGGCTGCAGTGGCCAACGCATCCTTCTTGCTTGAGGCATTGAAAAAGGAAGGCCGGCTCCTCCGCACATTCCGGGATGGCAGGGCCCACCTTAATGGCTATCTGGAAGACTACGCCTTTCTGGCCGACGGGCTCCTCTCCCTCTACGAGGCCACCTTCGACCCCCGCTGGCTGGAGGAAGCCCGGTCGCTGGCCGAGGGTATGATTGAGCTCTTCTGGGATGAAGGAGACGCAGGCTTTTACGACACGGGCAAGGACCACGAGACCCTGGTGGTCCGGCCCAGGGACGTGTTCGACAACGCCACCCCCTGCGGAAGCTCCGTGGCCGTGGACATGCTGCTCCACCTTTCCATCCTCACGGGGAATTCGGAGTACTCCCGCATAGGGACCGCCGCCCTTCGCTCCGTACAGCCCTACCTGGCCCAGGCGCCCATGGGCATGGGACACTGGCTATGCGCCCTGGACTTCTACCTGTCCACCCCCAGGGAGGTGGCCATCGTAGGGAGTCCGTCCGACCCGGCTACCAGGTCCCTCCTAGAGGTGGTCCACGGCCGTTACCTGCCCAACAAGGTGCTGGCCGGCGCCGACCCTTCACAGTCCCCCCAACCCTCCCAGGATATGCCCCTACTCGAAGGCCGTGGGATGAGCGATGGGAAGCCGACCGCCTACGTATGCCAGAACTATGTATGCCAGCTTCCCGTCACCGAGCCCGATGCCCTGGCCGGCCAGCTGAAGGGGTAGGGACGCCGGCGTTTCCAAGGCTATCCCCATGTGGCAAATCGGGGTATAATGGCCGTTGTCTTAACTGGGAGCACCCACCCTCACGATGACCTTCCAGGGCCCGGTGCCGTAATCCACCAGTCAACGCAAAGAAAGGAGCCAGCATGGTAGACACCCGTGCGATTGAAGCCGCAAAGGAGCACTTCGGCAA
Source organism: Dehalococcoidia bacterium (assembly GCA_965225925.1). Classification (GTDB taxonomy): domain Bacteria; phylum Chloroflexota; class Dehalococcoidia; order Lucifugimonadales; family JAGWBF01; genus CBDDBY01. The sequence continues at coordinate 56,682 of CBDDBY010000002.1, forward strand.
GATGCTGGAGGAGCAGCTTGAGCGGGTGGAACGCCTCAAGGCGGAGGAGGACTGGCTTGACTACTCCAAGGTCAGTCCAATAATCGTCGGCATGATAGGCGGCGACGGCATTGGCCCCTATATCGCCGCCGAGTCCCAGCGCGTGCTGGAGTTTTTGCTGAAAGACCAGGTTGCAAAGGGCAAGGTCGAGTTCAGGACCATCGAAGGGCTTACCATCGAGAACAGGGCGGAGAAGCTGAAGAGCATCCCTGACGATGTCCTTGTGCAGATCAAAGACTGCCATGTCACCCTCAAGGGCCCCACCCACACCCCGGAACGGGGTGACGGCTGGCCCAACCTGGAATCCGCCAACGTGGCCATGCGCAAAGAGCTGGACCTTTTCGCCAATATTCGCCCCGTCCGTATCCCCAAGCAGGGGATAGACTGGACCTTCTTCCGGGAGAACACCGAGGACATGTATGCGGTGGGCAGCCAAGGCACCAACGTCACCGAAGACCTGGGCATCGACTTCCGGGTGATCACCTCCCAGGGCTCCGAGAGAATCATGAATGCCGCCTTTGCCCACGCCCAGCGCACGGGCAAGGACACGGTTACGGTGGTCACCAAGGCCAACATCGTCAAGACCACCGACGGCAAGTTCCTGGACATAGCCAGGAAGGTGTCTGCCAATTACCCCAAAATCAAGTGGGAGGGATGGTACATCGACATCATGACGGCAGCCCTCATCAACCCGGCCCGCCAGAAGCAGTTCCAGGTGCTGGTGCTGCCCAACCTGTACGGAGACATCCTCACCGACGAGGCCGCCCAGATTCAGGGTGGGGTGGGCACCGCAGGCAGCGCCAACGTGGGCAAAAGGTACGGGATGTTCGAGGCCATCCACGGCAGCGCTCCCAGGATGGTGAAGGAAGGCCGCGCCCAGTACGCCGACCCCAGCTCCATGATGCGCGCCGGGGCCATGCTCCTCACCCACATAGGCTTCGAGGAACAGGGCAACCAGCTGCACCAGGCGCTGGACATCTGCGTCCAGTACGAGAAGAAAATCGCCATAACGGGCCGGGACACCGGCTGCACGGGCCAGGAGCTAGGCCGGTACTTGATGGAGACTATCGTGGACCCAAAGCTGGAGTCCCGCTGGGAAGAGTACGTCCGCGCCTAGCCAGTGGATAAACCACAACATGGAGGAGTGAGTTACATATGCGCAAGAAGGTAACGGTTGTAGGCGCCGGCAACGTGGGAGCAACCACGGCCCAGAGAATCCACGCGCTGGGTTACGCCGACGTGGTGCTTGTGGATGTCGTGGAGGACCTACCCCAGGGCAAAGCCCTGGACATGCTGGAATCGGGCCCGGTGCTGGGCACGGATTCCATAATCACCGGGGCCAACGGCTACCAGGAGACGGCGGGTTCCGACCTGGCCATCATCACCGCGGGAATAGCCCGCAAACCGGGCATGAGCCGTGACGACCTGCTGCTCACCAACATGAAGATCGTGGGCGAGGTGACCAGGCAGATTGCCGCTCTCTCCCCCCAGTGCATCATTATAATTGTGACCAACCCGCTGGACGCCATGGCCCAGCACGCCTTCAAGGTCAGCGGCTTCCCCCGACAACGGGTATTCGGCATGGCCGGCATTCTGGACACATCCCGTTTCCGCACCTTCATCGCCCGGGAGCTGGATGTGTCGGTGGAGGACGTCCAGGCCTACGTCCTGGGCAGCCATGGCGACGACATGGTCCCCCTGGTACGCTACACCACCGTTGGCGGGATACCCATATCCGAGCTTTTATCTGGAGAGGCCATAGACCGCCTGGTCCAGCGCACCCGCAAGGGGGGAGGGGAGATAGTACAGCTCCTCAAGACGGGCAGCGCCTTCTACGCCCCCTCCGCCGCCGCCACCCAGATGGCCGAGGCGGTGCTACTGGACAAGAAGCGGATACTTCCCTGCTGCGCCTATCTCCAGGGGGAGTACGGCATCGACGGCCTGTTCGTGGGGGTGCCCGTGAAGCTGGGGGCCAATGGCCTGGAGCAGATAATCGAGGTCACCCTCACGTCAGAGGAGCAAGCCGCCCTAAACAAGTCCGCCGAGAGCGTGCGGGAGCTGGTGGATGTAATGCGCAAATCAGTCGCAGCCGGGGCGTAGTGCTTCTTCAGGTCGAGGCTGGAATGTCATTTCGAGCCCTTCGGTCCGAATGAAGCAGAGCCCTTCCCTCCCCTTCATTCTAAAGCCTTCCATCCCTGTCATTGCTACGAAAGTAGGCCGGTCCAGCCTCCTCCCCCCTTAGTGGGGGAGGATTGAGATGGGGGGCATCACCCCCATCCTGACCTTCCCCCATCAAGGGAGAAGGAATTCTCTCTCCCTCGACGGGGAGAACTAGAGTGGGGGTGAGACCCCAGATCAACTACAAGTTGACGGAGTACTCAAAAGGTTCATGGGCGTCCCTAAGGGGGAAGCTAAAGGGAACGGAAGGGATCGGGGCATAGCGGCCCGTCAGGCGATGCAAGCCAGCCAACTGGAATCTTCAGGCGGCTGAAGAAGAAAAGCTATGGCCAGAAAACGTGCATGGTGGTCCTCTATTGCAGCCGCCTTACTGATAGCGGCGGGCCTAACCTGGGCCGCACTGGTGCTGGCGGCGCCCAGCACCCAGCCCGTGGCGCGCCCGCTAGCTGCCACCCTCAACAACGTCACCACTACCGCTGACACTACCACCTGCGGCACCCCCTGCTCTCTCAGGGGGGCCATAGCGGCTGCCGGCTCCGGCGACACGATCATCATCCCTGCCGGGACCTTCACCCTGACCTCCCTCTTCGAGCTTGCCATCGACAAGAGCCTGACACTGACTGGCGCAGGGTCAGACGATACCATCATCCAGGCGGCCACAGGCGAGGGTATTGCAGACTTCCGCGTCTTTAATATTACCAATGGCGAAGTAGCCATCTCGAGCGTAGTTATCAGGCACGGGCAGCTTGATATTGGCCTTGGTGGCGGCATTCGGAATACTGGCACTCTGACCATCACTAACACTAAGGTCGGAGGGAACAGAGCACAGCATGCCGGCGGGATCAGCAATGACGGAATGCTTAATCTGACCGATAGTATTATCAGTGGGAACAGGGCGGTCGGCGGCAATGGTGGCGGCATTCGCAATACTGGCACTCTGACCATCACTAACAGCACCGTCAGAGGTAATACGGGAGACAACGCCGGTGGTGGCATCAGCACCAATGGCATGTTAAATCTGACGCTTAGCAGAATCAGTGGCAACAGTGGGGGTGACGGGAGTGGCATCAGGAACTTCGGCACAGTTAATCTTGCCAACAGCACCATCAGTGGCAACGCGGCAGTCTCCGACGGCGGTGGAATCAACAACGACGCCACTTTCAACATGACCAACAGCACCATTACCGGTAACACAGCCAACAACAGAGCAGGTGGAGTTTTAAATGGCGATAATGGCACGGTGAACCTGGTTAATGGGATTATCGCTGGGAACACAGCGGCTACTCGCCCAGACTGCTTTGGCCTCTTCACGTCACTTGGCCACAACCTGATCGGAAACACTTCGGCGTGCGCGTTTACCCCCGCCACCGGAGACCTGGTGAATGTCGACCCGCTCTTGGGGCCATTGCGGGACAACGGCGGGCCCACCCTCACCCACGCCCTGCTACCTGGCAGCCCGGCCATCGACAGCGGAGACGATGCTGCCTGTCCCGCTACTGACCAGAGGGGAGTCGCCCGCCCCCAGGGCGCTCACTGCGACATCGGGGCCTTCGAGTTCGCCCCCGGCGCAAACTTCCCGCCCACGGCATCCAACCAGGCGGTTACCACCACGGGGGATAGACCCGTGATCATCACGCTGGCGGCTTCGGACCCGGACACAGGCGACACCCTGAGCTTTATCATCGTCTCCCCGCCTGCCAGCGGGGACCTGTTCATGGGGAATAGCGTGGCAGGTGATAAGCTCACCACCAGGGACAGGCCCATCACCGGGGACACAGTGACCTATAAGGCCAGGCTTGGCTTCGCCGGTACGGACAGGTTCAGCTTCAAGGCCAGTGACGGTGCGGCGGAGGGCAACATAGCCACCGTCACCATTCTGGTGAACGGGCCCATGGTCCAGGGCACCGTGACTCTGGAGGGGATGCCCAACCCCATCAGCGGGGCCCGCATAGCCTTCTCCAGCGGCGGCCAAACTATAGGCCGCGTATTCAGCAATCCTGAGGATGGCAGCTTTGAGTTACAGCTCACCTCGGGCATCTATGACGTTAAAGCGGAGAAGGATGGGTTCCTTCCGGCAACGAGGGCAGGTGTCGTATTAAATCAGGAAATGTCTCTGCCAGGGGTGAAGCTCCTGTGGGGAGACGTCAACGGGGATGGCGTAGACGTGAAGGACCTGACGGCCCCGGCCAAGAATCTGGGTAAGATAGAGAGTCCCTGGCTAGAGGAACAGGTGGCCGGGTGTGTAGGCCTGGGAGCCATAACAGGTAAACAATACCAGACAGTTTTCACAGCCGCCGCTTATGACGATACAGGTGGAGAACCTATACATTGCAAGGGTGACCACAAACAAGGGAACAATCGTCATTGAATTGCTCCCCAAGGAAACACCTCTGACAGTGAACAACTTTGTGTTTCTTTCCAGGGATGGCTTCTACAATGGGCTAATCTTCCATAGGGTGATCGAGGACTTCATGATTCAAGGGGGAGACCCCACTGGTACGGGAACGGGAGGCCCGGGTTACACGTTTGAGGATGAGTTGGTCCCCTCGCTGGTATTTGACAGCCCTGGCCTTTTAGCAATGGCCAATGCGGGGGCAAACACCAACGGCAGCCAGTTCTTTATCACGACAGTCCCAACTCAGTTCCTGAATGGCCAAAATACCATATTGGGCCGTGTACTTGAGGGACGGGATGTTGTAGATGCTATCTCCAAAGTCCCAACCGATAATCTAAATAGACCGATAGAGGATATCATCATCGAGTGCGTTGAGATAGAGGAGACCACTCCGGGCACATAGGTCATGGACGCCGTTGACGAGGCGGATGGTATGCCAGGGCAGGTCGTAGTGAATGCCGGCATCTAAGTGTTCATGCAGGTTGACACCTTCTGGAGTATCCCCCAAGACCGGGCGTAGATGAGGACACCATGAGACCTTCCACCGAAGAGAAGAAACTACTGGAGAAGGCGGCCCGCTATCTGCCTGGGGCCGGCACTGGCAACCTGGAGGTAGGCCGGAGCGAGCCCTTCATCCTGAGAGAGGGCAAGGGCGCCAGGGTGTGGGATGTAGGAGGCCGGGAGTACATCGACTACCTGGTGGGCTCCGGGCCTCTGGTGCTGGGCCACTGCCACCCCGCCGTGGTGGCGGCGGTGATCGAGGCGGTGGAACAGGGTAGCACCTTTTTCGCCACCAGCGAGAGGGCCGTGCTGCTGGCCGAGGAGATCGTGAATGCGGTCCCCTGCGCCGAGAAAGTGCGCTTCACCACCAGCGGCACCGACGCCTGCTTCCAGTGCCTTCGCATCGCCCGCAGCTTCCGAAAAAGGGACAAGATACTGAAATTCGAGGGGGGCTACCACGGGAGCAGCGACTACTCGTTGATGAGCCTGGCCCCCAGCCCCGAAAACTTAACGGACTTTCCCCAGCCCGCTCCGGGGTCCGGGGGAATCCCCAAGGCAGTCGGAGACACGGTGCTGGCAGCTCCTTACAACGACCTGGAGACATTCAACGACCTGATGGAGAAATATCACGATGAGCTGGCCGCCGTGATAGTCGAGCCAATGCAACGGGTCCTCCCGCCCAAGCCCGGCTTCCTCCAGGGGCTGCGAGAGGCCACGTCCCATTACCAGATTCCCCTGATCTTCGATGAAATGGTGACAGGCTTCCGGCTGGCCTACGGCGGCGCCCAGGAATACTACGGCGTCACGCCGGACCTGGCGGCCCTGGGCAAGATCGTTGGTGGAGGATACCCCCTGGCCGTGATAGCAGGCAGGGAGGAGATCATGTCCTACTATGACTCATCCCAGGCGGAGGCTGACAGCTTCGTTCCCCAGATAGGCACCCTGAACGGCAGCCCGGTGGCCTGCGCCGCCGGTCTGGCTACTTTGGCGGAGCTGCGAAAAGAGGGGGCATACCAGCGGCTTCACTCCACGGGACGGCGGCTCAGGGAGGCCCTGGAACGTCTATGCAGAGAAGCGGAAATCCCGATGCAGCCCTCGGGGGAGGACCCGATCTTCGGCTTCTTCTTCACCGGCCAGCCTGTATTCGATTACCGCTCCTCTTTGAAGGCGGACACCGGTATGATGGCCAAGTTCAACCGCTTGTTGCTGGAGCAGGGGATACTGAAAAGCTGGCCCGACAAATTCTACCCATCCTTGGCCCATAGCTCCGAGGACGTAGACCGGACCATCGAGGTCTTCGCGGCTACCCTGGAGAAACTGAAGGGCTGATAGGGAAAGGCTTCACGACCATCTTGGGTAGGGCGCTGATCCCGTCTTGTTGTACATAGCCTTGGGGGAGATTATGTGCCTGGGCAGGCCCAGGTCCCCCGCAGAGATCCCCATGGCCATGCCTATGAGCTGGGGCAGATGAAGGATGGGCAGGTCTATCCGGCGCTGAGTCTGGGCCATGGCCTTGGGCTGGTAGCCGTCCAGATTCAGATGGCACAGTGGACAGGGGGTGACCATGGCGTCGGCGCCCAGGTCCAAGGCCTCGGTGGTATGCTTGCCCACCATGGCCACCGAGTTTCGCTCGTTGATTGTCAGAATGGGGAAGCCACAGCAGCGGCTCTTGCCGGGAAAGTCCACAACCTCGCCTCCCAGGGCGGTAATCACCTCTTCCAGGGAAGTCTGGCGCTCCGGCCGTTCGCCGAAGCCCAGGGCGTCACTGGGCCGGATGATGTAGCACCCGTAAAAGGGAGCGACCTTCAGGTGGGTCAGAGGGAGGGTTACGTGGCTCCGCAGGGTCTCGAGGCCGATGTCTTCGATGATAATCCATAGCAGGTGCTTGGGCACTGCCTTGCCGCTGTAATGCAGGCCCTCCTCCTCCAGGTGGGTGTTCACCTTGGCCAGGTACTCCTCGTCCTCCCTCAGCCGCTTGTTGGCCTGGCTCATCACTCCCTGGCAGGTGCTGCAAATGGTCATTATTTGAAGGCCCAGCCGCTCCGCCATGGCGAAGGTGCGGGCGTTGAGCACGTCCCCCAGCAACTGGTTCTTCTCCTGGAGCACTCCCGCGCCTGTGCATGAGGCACCGGTGAGCTCCTCCAACTCTATACCGAGTTTCTGGCAGACCTGTATAACCGCGGGATATAGCTCGGGGCAGCCGCCCCTGGACACGCAACCAGGGAAGAATGCGTATTTGGGCATATCTCCTCTTCCTTCGTAACCAGATTCTCTTTCCATTGATGGGACAGGGTCAGGGTGAGGCTGCCTTCCATCTCGCTCTGTAGGGGCGGGGCATGCCTCGCCTCTACCTCCCACTACGGCAGGGGCCTCACCTGTGCTTTAATCCTCGGGTTCCAGCTTCTTGAAGATGCGCCTCACGTTCTCCACGTTGGGCAGCATTTTGTGGAAAATCGGGGGCATCTTCCCTCTGATCAGGGCCCTGAGTCCCACCGGGGCCATGTTGAGCATACCGGGCAGGTTGAACATGCCCACCGTTTTTATAGGCAGCTTCAGCTCATCCAACCAGCCGCTATGGCCCACGAGCTCAACGAAGGCGTCGGTGTGGCGCGCGCCGGTGGGCTCGTCGTAGCCCGCGCTCATGGCCTTGTCCCTCATGGCCATGATCCTGTCCATCGGGGCCACTCCCTTGGGGCATACCTGTACGCATTCGAAGCACCGGGTGCAGTCCCAGATGCCCGTGTACTTGCTCAGGGCCTCCAGGCGGCCCTTGGCCTGGGAATCCCTGGGGTCGGCCACGAAGCGGTACGCCTTGGCCAGGGCGGCAGGACCGAGGAAATTGCCGTCCACCTCCAGCACGGTGCAGTCGGAGACACAGGCGCCGCACATGATGCAGTCCATGACTCCCGCCAGGTGCAGCATGTCCTGGTTGGGGGCGATATACTCCCCCACGGGCTCGGGGCCCTCGGGCTGAAGCCAGGGCTCCACCGTCTTTACCTTTTCCCAGAAGAGGCCCATGTCCACCACCAGGTCCTTTATGACGGGCATCACCCCCACCGGCTCCACGGTAACCGTCTCTCCGGCCGGAGAAATCTCGGTGACCCTGGTCTTGCATGCCAGCCCGGCGTGGCCGTTGATGCGCATGGCGCAGGAGCCGCATATGGCGCTGCGGCAGGAGCACCGGAGGGCCAGGCTGCCGTCCAGGTCTTCCCGGGCCTGGATAAGCATGTCCAGGACGGTGGTGAAGGGGTCCACGTCAACAGTGTATTCGCCCCAGTATGGAGCGGGGTCCTCAGCCTCGGGATCGAAACGTTTCACTCGGACCGTGACTTCCATCAGTATTTCCTCTCCTCGGGCGTCCACTGGGTAATGACCACGGGCTGGTATGAGACCTGTGGCCCATCCTCCGAGCTGGCTACCGATATATGCTTCAGCCAGTTCGCGTCGTCCCGCTTGGGATAGTCCTGCCTGGACTGTGCCCCCCTGCTCTCTTTTCGCTCCAGGGCGCTGACGACGATGGTCTCGGCACAGTCCAGCATCAGCCCAAGCTCAAGGGCAAAGATCAGGTCGGTGTTGAAGATACGCCCCTTGTGCTCAACGGGGACCATCGCGTACCGTTCCTTCAACTGCCTTATGGCGCCCAGGGCCTGGGTCATACCGGCCTCATCACGGTAAACTCCCAGATATTGGTTCATGGTGTCGCCCATCTCACGCCTTATCCGGGCCACCCTGTCGCCATTGCCCTCCCGCGCCAGCATCTGTGCTATTCTCTGCTCTTCCTTTTCGGCCCAGGCCTCCACGTTGAAGGACTTGTACGGCATTCCTGTGGCCACCTCAGCGGCATGGTTGCCGGCACGATGGCCGAAGACTATGGTGTCCAGAAGGGAGTTGGCCCCCAGGCGGTTACCCCCGTGAACGCTGACGCAGGCGCATTCCCCGGCGGCATAAACCCCGGGAATCCTAGTCCGGCCATCCACATCGGTCTTGATGCCCCCCATCTGGTAGTGCATGCCCGGTTGTACGGAAATGGGCGTTTTGGTTATGTCAACACCCACCAGGTCCAGGCCTATTTCATATATCTGGGAAAGCTTCTCTTTTATCAGACTCTCCCCCAGGTGGCGGCAGTCCAGGAACACACAGCCGTCCACCCCGTTCCCCTCTCCTATCTCCGTCGACTCGGACCGGGAGACCACGTCCCTGGACGCCAGCTCCATCATGCTGGGGGCGTACTTCTCCATGAACCGCTGACCGTCCTTGTTGATGAGGTAGGCCCCTTCTCCCCTGGCCCCCTCGGTGATAAGGACGCCGCTTCCCTTCAGGGTTGTAGGATGGTATTGGACCATCTCCATGTCCATCAAGGGCGCCCCACCCCGGTAGGCCAGGGCAATCCCATCGCCGGTGACTATCAAGGCGTTGGTGCTGGGCTCGTAGACCCTCCCCAGCCCTCCGGTGCAAAGGATCACCGTCTTGGCCCTGATGACGTAGATCCTGCCGGTGCGTATCTCGATGGCCACCACGCCGCAGCATTCGCCGTCCTCGATCACCAGATCGGTCACGAACCATTCCTCGTAGCTGGTAAGGCCGGACTTCGTCAGCTGTTCGTGGAGCACATGGAGCATGGCCTGGCCCGTGAAGTCGGCCACAAAGAATGTCCTGGCGCGGCGCTGCCCGCCGAAGGCCCTAGTGCCCAGGTGACCTTCATCATCCCGGTTGAAGATCACCCCCATATGCTCCATGGAGATGAGCTCTTCCCCGGCAACTCTGCACATCAGCTCTATGGCGTCCTGGTCCCCCAGGTAATCGCTGCCCTTCACCGTATCGTAGGCGTGGTCCTCCCAGCTGTCTCCCCGGTCAACCAGGGCGGCGTTCACACCTCCCTGAGCAGCATTGGAATGGCTGCGGACGGGATGCACCTTGCTGATTATCCCCGTGTTGGCACCGCTCTGAAAGGCGGCCAAAGCGGCACGCATCCCCGCCAGGCCTGCCCCTACTATCAATACATCATGCTCCAGCACTTTTCACCTACCATAGTGTCGCCGAGGAAATTTCTGAGCGGGTGTTGACTTCCTGTTTTAACATCCCTCTCTGGCGTTCCTTGTCATACTCTTCCCTATCTTACTCTTCATTGATGGCCGCGATGTCCGCTGCCGCGCCAGTCCTAGCCGCCGCGGACCAGGTAGAGGGCCATGAGCAGCGAAGCGATGCTCTTTGCATCGTTAATCTCGCCCCGGCGGATCATGTCCGGTGTATCACTCAGTGGGACCTTCACCACCTGGATGTCCTCGTCCTCGTCCGGCTGGCCGGAGCCGGGGCGCAGCCCGGTGGCCAGGTAGGAGTGCATCAGCTCGGTGCAAAACCCCGGGGTAGTCCAGAAGCTGGCAAGGTGCTCCAGGCTATCGGCGGTATATCCCGTTTCCTCCTGAAGCTCCCTCAGCACCGCTTCCTGGGAGACTTCCCCCTACTCCACACCGCCGGCGGGTATCTCGAGAAGGACCGCCTCGGCTGGTTTACGGTACTGCTTCACCAGCACCACGTTATCGTCCCCGTCCACGGGAACTACACACACGCAATCGCTGTGCTCCACCACCTCCCTGGTCCCCAGGGCACCGCTGAAGAAGCGTACAGTGTCCACCCGTAGGTTCACTACCCTTCCCCGGTAAGCGAAGCTGCTCTCTACAGTGGTTTCGCTCTGTGGAGTAGCCATGTCCATCCCTAGTACTGAATCGCCCTGGTGCTGCTCTGCCCGCCCCCGAACCCCAGGCGCCGGGTGAGCGTCTCGTAATAATGGGTCTTGGGATAGGCCCGGAGGAAGCGGGCTTTATAAGGGCTGCTCTGGACCTTGATGCCGTCGCCGGTTGCCAGCTCCATGTCGATGTGGCCGTCCACGCTGAGTATGGCCTGGCGGTCCGTCTGTACTGTCAGCTCCACCACGGCGGTTGAAGGAAGCACTAGAGCCGGAGCCAGCCCCACATGTGGCGCCACGGCCTTGAGGATCATCTCGCTTGATTGGGGAGACAGAATGGGGCCGCCAACGGCGAGGTTATAGCCGGTGCTGCCGGTGGCGGTGGACACCATTACGGCGTCCGCCCGAAAATCGGTGAGATGTGCCCCATCTATGCTGGCGCCTATCCTTACCAGCCTGGAGACGGCCCCCCTGGCGACCACTGCATCGTTCAATGCATGGTAACAGAGGACCTCCGGGAAGGCGGGCGATTCCCTTCTGCCATTCCCGTTCACAGGCACTATATCCACCTGGAGCATTGAGCGCTCCTCCACCCGGGCGTCTCCCTCAAGATACTCGGGTACCCTGTCCAGGGCCTCGTCGGCCTCCAGCTCGGTCATAAAACCCAGGCGGCCCATGTTGATCCCCAGTATGGGGACCTCCTGAGGCACCGTCAGCCTGGCGGCTCGAATGATGGTTCCGTCGCCGCCCACAGTGATTACAAGTTCGGTATCTTTAGCAACGGGCATGTCGGGGTCCACGTCCGACGTTGAGCAGGACCACCCCTTGTCCCGCAAATCGAGACGATCCATCAGCGCCCCGCTCATCGCCTTGGCTTCGGGTACTCTGGAGTTATAGACGATTCCGATGATTTCGGCGCGCTCCAACATTGGGATTCAGGGATTCTTGGGGGCTGGCTAGACCCGTTGCGGTGGATCCGGTCCACTCCCGTCGAGACGATGTGAGAATAGGGCCAGGGCACGGGAAGTTTAGCATCGCTCAGGTTCAGTGTCAATAAATTCCAGGTCTCCCCAGGTCTACCATAATTGAACTCTCGCAGCTACAAAGAAGGACCTCGGTCAGGGAAGCGGGACGTTTATCGCGGCGGCGCCCGGCAATACGTTTACAGCCACCTCGGCGAACCTCAACAGCGGGCCGGGCACGATGCCTATGACCAGCACCCCCAGGGCCGAGAGGCCCAGGGCCGCTCGAAAGGCGTAGGATGAAGGCACCGGTTCATCCGAGGCGACCGGCGAAAGGTACATCACCCGGATCACCTTCAGATAGTAATAGGCCGATAGTACGCTGTTCAACACTCCCACCAATGCCAGCCACAGGAGGTCGCTATTCACTGCTGCGCTGAAGATGTATAGCTTGGCAATGAATATCCCAGTGGGAGGAACCCCAATAAGCGACACCAGGGCCAGGGCGAGGGCGAAGGCCAGATAAGGAGCGCGGCGGCCCATGCCGGCAAAGTCGTCGATCTGGTCACTGTCGATCTTGTTGGAGATGGCGATAATGGCGAAAAAGGCGGCCAGGTTTGTGGCGGCGTAGGCCCCAAGGTAGAACAAAATGCTGCTGGGACCCAGGGTGGGCCCTCCCGTCAGCTCCCGGGAACTGGCGGCGATGGCTGCAAGCCCCACCAACAGGTATCCTGCATGAGCGATAGTGCTGTATCCCAACATCCGCTTGATGTTGCTCTGGGCGATGGCCACCACGTTGCCCAAGGTCATCGAGGCGGCGGCCAGCACGGCGAATAAGATCCCCCAGTCAATGTCAAAGGCGTCGAAACCAGTGTAGAAGATCCTCAGGAGTATGGCGAACCCCGCCGCCTTGCTGGCCACCGACAAATAGGCGGTTATGGGCGTGGGGGCGCCCTCGTAGACATCGGGCACCCACATATGGAAGGGCACCGAGGATATCTTGAACCCGAAGCCGACCACCATCAGGACAATTCCCAGTAGAAGAGCGAAACTTCCGCCAAACGACTCTCCCCCGGCCGACGCCCCCGCGATGGACCTCACCTCGGCCGCTATATCCGTCAGGAAGGTGCTGCCGGTGAACCCGAAGACCAGGGCCATCCCGTAAAGGAGCAGGGCCGAGCTTATGGCGCTCAAGATGAGGAATTTCAGCCCGGCTTCGCTGGACCTGGCGGTCATCAAGAAGGCGGACAAAGCTGCCAGGGGCAAGGTTGTAAGCTCAAGGGAGATGTATATGGTAATTAACTCGCCGGCGGCGGCCAGCAACATCATCCCAGTGGCCGAGAAGAGGATCAGGGCGTAGTACTCCCCTTGGTGGCGTTCCATCTTGCGGACATAGTCCGTCGACGCCATCACGATGAGGGCAACCACTCCCAGCACCAGGAACTTGAAGAACAGGGCAAACTGGTCCACCATGAATGTCTGGAATATGCCCACCAGCTGCTGTCCCGGCTCGTCATCCACGCCGGTCCACAGCCAGATGCAAAGTCCAAAGGGTATCAGCAGCCCCAACCCCGAGGCCAGGGCCAAAAATCCCTTCCGCTTCACCACCAGGTCCAACAGGACCACTAGGAGCGCAACGCCAGCCATAGCCAGCTCCGGCGACAGCAGACGTACGTCTTCAGCCGTCACTTATGGTCCTCCATCGCCTGAGAAGCCCTTCGAACCTTCACTGCCTGTGCAACAGAATTCGTCTATATCCATCGGACACCTGCTCTGAACACGTCGGTCAAAAAGGCCGGGTAGAAGCCAATTACAGCAATGCTTATCACCAGTAACCCCAGGGGAATGGCCTCCATTACTCCTGCGTCCTTTATCGTAGAGAATCGCTCTCTTGCGGGGCCGAAGAATACCCGCTCTATCATCCAGAGGATATACCCGGCGGCGAGGACGATGCCCACTGCGGCCAGGGCCGTGGGCCAGGGGAAGGCCTTGAAAGAGCCCAGAAATATCAGTATTTCAGCGACGAAGCCGCTCAGTCCGGGTAGCCCCAGGGAGGCCAGACCTGCGATCAAGAATACCGCCGCCACGATGGGCATACGGCTGGCCAGGCCGCCCAGATCGGGGATGTATCGGGTATGGGTCTTGTCGTACACCAGACCCACCACCAGGAAAAGGAGGCCGGTAATGGTGCCATGGGCGAACATCTGCATGCTGGCTCCGGTGAGAGCCACGGTGGAAGCGTTGCCGCCTCCAACTCCCACGGCAACCCCCAGCAGTACCAGGCCCATGTGGCTGATGCTGCTGTAGGCGATGAGCCGTTTCAGGTCCGTTTGCCTGAGAGTCACGATGGCACCGTACAGCACGCTAATTACCGCCAGGGCCACCAACGCCCACGCGAAATCCCCGGCAAGGTCCATGTCGGGGAACATTCCCACTGAAATCCTGATCAGGCCGTAGCCGCCCATCTTCAGCAGCACCCCCGCCAGCATCACACTCACCGCCGTCGGAGCATCGGTATGGGCGTCGGGGAGCCAGGTATGAACTGGAAATACAGGCAGCTTTATGGCGAAGGCGGCCACGAAGAACCAGAAGAGTACGTTGATGGGTATGATCACGCGAGAGGCATCAATGCCTTCCTCGGCCAGCACCGTCATGTCGAATGTACCCAACGCTCCGGGCGTGAGGAATATGGCGACGATGCCCACCAGCATGAAGGCGCTGCCCAGAATGGTGAACATCAGGAATTTCATGGCCGAGTACTCTTTGCGCCCACTGCCCCAAATGGAGATGAGCAGGAACATTGGCAGCAGCTCCAGCTCCCAGAAGAGGAAGAAAAGCAGGAAGTCCAGGGCTGTGAAGACACCCATGACGGCCGTCTGCAGGACCAGTAGCCAGATGAAGTACTCCTTTACCCTTGTGCCGATTTTCCAGGAGGCCATCACCGCGCAAAAACCGAGCAGCCCGGTAAGCAGGACCATGGGAGCGCTGAGGCCGTCAACCCCCAGATGGTAGCTGGCTTCGAAGCTCTGGTTATTGAAGAATGTTCCATCGCCGATCCAGGCGATCTTGTCCACCATCTGGAACTGCTGAGCGCCCTCACCGTGGTCAAAGAGGGCGAACACGGTTATGGCCAGGGCCATGTCGGCCAGGACCACGGCGGCGGCAAACACCCGTATCCGGCCGTCGCCCTTTATTATCAAGGCGATAGCCAGGGCCCCTGCCAGAGGCAGGAATACCGTCGCCGTCAGCAAGCCTTCGAATCCCACGCTAGTCCTTTATCCCCATATCAGGAAAGCACCCACGATCACGGCCACTCCTATGGCTACGGTAACGCCATACCCCTGCACCTGGCCCGTCTGAAGCACGCTGACGGCCCGCCCCAGGTTGCGGGAAATCCAGCCCACGAATTCAGCCACATTGTCCACAATTTTCCGGTCAAACCAGTCCAGCGACCCGCCGACTATACGGTAGACACCCTTGTACACAATTTGCCCCTCGTAGAGGTGGTCCAAGTAGTACCTCTCGGACACCAGTTGGTGGACCGGTTGGATGCGGCGCTTCATCGCTTCCAGAGACACCTTGGGCTTGATGTAGACTGCGGTGGCCAGGACTATGCCGATGGCGGCCACCGCCACCGAAACGATGGCGAGGCCGAGGCTGAACTTCTCCGCTTCGAGGAGCAGCACCCCGGGAGCGATGGCGAAATGGGTAAACCAGTGGGGGTCTATCCCCAGGAACCCGTCGCGGAACCCCAGGGGGTTGGCCAAATAGCCGGACACCACGGCAGCTACTCCAAGGACCACCATGGGCAGGAGCATCACAACAGGGGACTCAGCTAGGTGCACGCCTTGGGACGCCACTGCCGGACTTCCCTCCACCCCCTCCTGCCGCTCCTTGTCGACACCGCCTTTGAACTCGCCGTGGAAGGTCATGTACACCATTCGGGACGCGTACACGGCCGTGACAAAGACGCCGATGGCCAGGAGCCAGAAAACTGCTCCGTCCACGATGGAATTGCCCTTCCAGGCGTGGAGCAGGATCTCGTCCTTACTCCAGAACCCCGCCAGGGGAAAGATGCCCGCCAGGCTAAGGGCGCCTATCACCATGGTCACGTATGTCCAGGGCATGACCTTTCTCAGCCCGCCCATGTAGCGCATATCAAAGGTGCCCGTGGCGTGGTTCACACTGCCAGCGCCCATGAACAGCAACGCTTTGAAAAAGGCATGGTTAAACAGGTGAAATATGGCCGCGCCGTAGGCCCCGATTCCCAGGGCCGCCATCATGTACCCCAGCTGGCTTATGGTGGAGTAGGCCAGCACCCGCTTGATGTCGTTGCTCACCAGGGCCATGGTAGCCGCGAAGAGGGCGGTGAAGGCACCCACGATGGCAACGGCGGCCATGGCGTCGGTGGAAGCCTCAAAAACGGGGAAGAAGCGGGCCACTAGGAAAACCCCGGCGGCGACCATTGTAGCCGCGTGTATCAGGGCGCTGACGGGAGTCGGGCCCTCCATGGCATCGGGGAGCCACGTATGCAGAGGGAACTGGGCCGACTTCCCCGCGGCCCCGGCAAATATTCCCACTGCCAGCCAGGTCATCCCCATCCCGCCCAGGGCGGCCAGGGTTCCCGCCTGGGCCAGGGGAACCGCGATATAAATATCTCGAATCTCCAGGGGACTCAAGCCCTGCTCCTGGAAAGCCGCCCGATTGAAGAACAGATAGAGAATGGCCAGAAGAAATCCCAGGTCCCCTATCCTGGTCACAATGAAGGCCTTCTTTGCCGCCGCCGCCGCAGCGGGGCGGTTGTACCAGAAGCCTATCAGCAGATACGAGCATACCCCCACGAGCTCCCAGAACACATAGAGCTGGATTATACTGCTGGAGATCACAAGCCCCACCATGGCAGCCGTAAAGAGGCACATAAGTGAGAAGTAGCGACAGTATCCCGGGTCACCCCTCATGTACCCCACCGAGTAGACCTGGACCATCAGGCTCACTCCGGTGGCCACCACCAGCATTACGGCCGTCAGGCGGTCCACCATCAACCCGACCCGAATTTCCAGGTCCCCCACGGTGAGCCACTCATGGGAGGCAAAGCCTAACTCGTGGCGCGGCTCCGAGATGACCGACTGCAACGTCCAGGCGGCAAGAGCAAGTGCGCCGCCGATGGCGACTATGGCAATAAGCCCTGCCTGTTGACGGTAATCGTTAAAGAATGGCCTAACTATGAGGGCAATAAATAGAAAAGCACCAAGAGGAAGAAATAAGCTTGCCCATACGGCCTCTTCAGGGATCATTTTTTACCCAACAGATGAGCCCGTGTCGTAGTTCCGGGGGGCTTTAATGACACCTGGACCAGGGACCATCTCATAGCTTCCGCAATATCTCCTCTGCCACGTGTTCCCTTCCCTTGGGCACCATTATGCGAAAGGGGACACGCTCTCCCCAGTCGAGGATGTCTCCATCAGGCAGTATTCTTGTGGGCAGGCCCTCCCCCTCCAAGACCTCTTTCCACATCTCGGCGGTTATCAGGTTAGGCACCCGCTTAAATTCCGTCCACATGATACCCTCTTAGCCACAGAGGCTCAGAGGCACAGAGATAAATTAAAATATTAACCTCTCCGTGCCTCTGAGCCTCTGTGGCAACCATTATCGCCGCAACAGGCTGACCTCACTCAAATCCACGGTCTCACGATTGCGGTACAGGGCAATGACGATGCCCAGCCCCAGGGCGATCTCGGCGGCGGATACCGTTATGATGAAGATGACAAACACCTGCCCCGTGAGCATACGCCCAAGCTGCTCCTCGACGCCAACGGGCACAACGTACTTGGCCATGGCCACAAGGGCGATGTTTACGGCGTTGAACATCAGCTCTATGGACATGAGCACGATGATAACGTTGCGCCGGGCCAGCGCCCCATACAGCCCAATGCAAAATAGCACTGCCGAAAGGACCAGGAATCGTTCTAGGTCCATCTTTTTACCCTAACCACCAAAACCCGGCTGTTTCCCAGGCTGATTCCCCGGCTGATTCCAAGGTATACACTCCGGACGCCATGTTAAGAGCCAGCCGACCTTTCTCTTACCAGCACCAGGGCTCCCAGTACGGCGGCCAGGAGCAGCACCGAGGCCGCCTCGAAGGGAAGCACGAAGTCGTTAATCAGCAGCTCTCCCAGGCTGGACCTCTCGGACCCTGGGACCTCCGCCCGCAGATCGTCTGGAATTCCCCCTAACGAATTGGTCTGCACCAACTCAATCTTCTCCCGGAGCTGCTCCGGCTGATCTTCCACCAGGTTCCAGTCGGTGTCCACGGCCACGAAGACCAGGGCCGCCAGGAGAAGTGCCGGCAGCACCACCGCAAAGGGCTGGAGCCGGTTGGGAAGGTTGCCCCGCTGCACCTCACGGGTGAGCATTATGGCGAATATAATGAGTATGGCTATGGCACCCGCGTAGATAAGCACCTGCACCACCGCCAGGAATTCGGCGTTCATCATCACGAAGAATCCGGCCACTGCCAGGAACACCAGAACCAGCAGAAGGGCGCCCCGGAAGACGTCTTTGAGCGTCACAACGCCGATCGCCGCCGCCACGCTCACCACGGCCAGGACCCAGAAAATCACATCCTCGAAGACCATCTACAGGTTCTCCTCCCCGGGCCCTTCATCTTGATCCGACAGGTTGGGTGAGGGTGACTTCCCTCCATCCTCCGGCGCCGCTTCTTCTGGGGATGAGGAGCCGGTCGGCCTGGGAAAACGTGCACCGGCCTTCTCACCTTCGTGCCACCTCCAGTTCTCCCGGCCCGCCTCCCGCCACGACAGGGGCTTCCCCTCTTGGGGGTCGTATTTCCCCTCCAACTGAGGGCGGAACCAGGTGGAGGGACGCTTCTCCGCCTGCCGGAGCTCGTCGATGTTAATTACCAGGTCCTTCCGCTCGTAGCGGCCTCGCTCGAAGCCGCTGCCCATAAAAAGGGCGTCGTAGGGGCAGGCCTCGACGCACAACCCGCAGAACATACACCGGCCGATGTCTATGTCGAAAACCTCCAGGTTGTACTTATCCCCTTCCTGGGGGGCCGAACCGCTGGGCTCGGTGACGATGCGGATTATGCCCAGAGGGCAGTACTTGGCGCAGGAGGCGCACCCGGTGCAGCGCTCCTCATACCAGACGAACTCCTCTCCACGGAAGCGGGGATGCTGGGGCACCCTCTCCTCGGGGTATTGAATGGTAAATGGCTTCCTGAACAGGTTCTTCATGGTCACCGCCAGCCCCTTGACCAGACCAAGACCGTACACTCTATCCCCCCTCTCTCTGGCTACCCGAGCCGGAGGCCGCGATCGGTTCACAAATTTCCGGCGCGGGGGCCACGGGGCCAGGCCCAATGCCGACGGTCCTGACGGGCGGCCTCACACGTTCCTTTATCATGCTCCCGAAAAGGGACAAAGCGGCCACGGCCAGCGCCATGTTGATTCCAGTCATAATCCCCAGGTCGCCCCTGGATATCTCCCCCGTTACGTCGTCCCTGAGGAAGTACACCTCTAGGGTGGTGGCGAACAGATTTATCAGGCTCAGCGGGAAGAGGAACTTCCAGGCGAAGGCCATGATTTGGTCGATTCGCAGGCGGGGAAAGGTGGCCCTGACCCAGATGAAAAGGAACACGAAGAAGACCACCTTCAGAAGGAACCAGACGGCCCCAATCTGCCCGGAGAGGAATGGCCCCGACCAGCCACCCAGGAACAGAGTGGCCATCACCGCCGACGCCGCCAGCACTCCTCCGAATTCCGCTGTCTGTATAAGCAGGAACTTGGTCCCGCTGTACTCCGTGTGAAACCCCGCCGTAAGCTCCGACTCCGCTTCCACAATGTCGAAGGGGGTGCGGTTCAGCTCCGCCGAGACCCCCAGAAGGAAGACCAGGACACCCAGAGGCTGTACGAGGATAAAGGGCAGCCACTGGGCTTCGACAACCTGGGTCATCTGCATGGAGCCGGCGATAAGGACCACACCCACCAAGGACAGCACCGCGGGGATCTCGTAGCTTATGAGCATGGCCACGCCCCGCATAGCCCCGAACATGGCGTACCTGTTGCCCGAGGACCAGCCCGCCATGAAGATGCCCAAAGTGGTGACGGAGGTCACCGCCAGAATGTAGAGGACGCCCACGTTCAGGTCGGCCAGAAAGGTGTTCTTGGCTATGGGTATTACCGCCAGCATTAGGATCAGCGGCACCACCATTACTATGGGCACCAAAGAAAAGGCGATCTTATCGGCGCCCCGGGGTATAAGGTCTTCTTTGGTGATGAGCTTGACAAGGTCCGCGATGGGTTGGAGCAGCCCGAAGGGACCCCAGCGGTTGGGGCCCACCCGGTTCTGGAACCTGCCCAGCACGCGCCTCTCGGCCCAAACGTAAAGGGCGGCTCCCAGGAGAAGCCCGTTGACCAGGATGAGTATGATGATGAATCCAGATATGAAATAGTCCAGGGCGCAGAGCTCGTTGGGGAATACTTCGCCTATGCCGTTGTATATGTGGCGGAAGAGGACATTATTGTAGAAGACGGGATTGGTGTCGGGGCCGAGGTGACAGTTCATCGGTCAACCTCTCCCATATTTATGTCAACACTGCCCAGACTGACTATCATGTCAGCCAGCTTCCAGCCCACCAACAGGTCCCTGGTCACCGTCAGGTTCAGCAGCGAGGGGGAGCGGATCTTACAGCGGTAAGGTGCAATGCCGCCATCGCTGACCAGGTAAAAGCCCAACTCTCCCTTGGGAGCCTCGACCCTACCATAGGCCTCGGCGCCCGCTGGCGGCCTAAGCACCAGGGGCAGTTCCGGCCGTACAGGGCCCTCCGGTATCTGCTCCACGCACTGTTCTATGATCCGCAGGCTCTGGTACGTCTCTTGAATCCGTACCCAGAACCGGTCCAGATTGTCGCCGTTGGTCCCCACCGGGACATCGAAATCCATCCGGTCGTAAACGTCGTACGGGTCCGCCTTGCGCCAGTCCCAAGCGAGGCCGCTGGCTCTCAGAACCGGCCCGCTGGTGGAGCAGGCGATTGCCCGCTCCAGGGGCAGGGGACTCACGCCCTTCGCCCGTATCAGGATTATTTCGTTCTCGATCAGCAGCTGCTCCAGCTCCCCGATATAGGAAGGCATGTCCTGAAGGAATCGGGAGAGGGCGGGCCAGAATTCCTGGGGTGTGTCGAAATAGACGCCCCCCGGACGCAGATAGCTGACGGTAATCCGGGCCCCGCAAAGCATCTCGAACAGGTCCAGTATCCGTTCCCGCTCACGGAAACAGTACATCAGCGGGGTCCCCAGGGCCCCCAGGTCCTGGAGAAAGAAGCCGGTGGCTACAAGATGGCTGGCAATGCGCTGGAGCTCCGCCGCGATTACCCGAAGGTATTGGGCCCTTTCGGGCACCTCGATACCCATCAGCTTTTCCACGGCCAGGCAGTAGGCCTGGTTATTGGTCATGGATGCCACGTAGTCCAGCCGGTCGGTGAGGGTTACGACCTGTACGTAATTACGCTCCTCAGCCAATTTTTCCGTGCCCCGGTGGAGGTATCCGAATATGGGCTCGACATCCACTATCAGCTCGCCGTCGAAGGTGACGCGGAGCCTGAAGACCCCGTGGGTGCTGGGATGCTGGGGTCCGATGTTTACCGTTACCGGCTCGGTCTTTATCGGCATGGCCGTCTAATACTCCACGGTGTCCTGAAAGTCTTTGCGCAAAGGGTGGCCGGCGAATCCTTCCCACAACATGATCCGCTTGGGGTTGGGGTGGCCCGAGAAGCGGACTCCCATGAGGTCCCAAATTTCTCGTTCCTGAAAATCGGCGCCCGGCCAGACTTCCACCACCGAGGGTATGGTGGGGTCTTCCCTCCCGTACACCCTGGCCTTAACGACGGCGCTGTGATTATGCTCAAAGGAGGTCAGTTGGTACACCACCTCGAAGTGGTCCACATAGTCGACGGCTGAGATGGCATTGAGGTAGTTCAAATGAAGCCCCGGGTCATCTTTCAAGAAGGTCACCACATCCAGGATGCTCTCCGGCCGGACCCACAATGCCGGACCCGCCGTATCCTCCACCACGTCGGGATGGCGCAGGCGGAGACGAATGGCGATCTCCTCACCCCCAAGGACCTTGGTCATCAAGCACCCGCCGCCTGACCCCTAAGGCTGTAGTTCTTTATCTTCTCGTGGAGCTGCATGATCCCGTAGAGAAGGGCATCGGGGCGGGGCGGGCAGCCCGGCACGTACACATCCACGGGCACGATATGGTTGACGCCCGGGACGACGCTGTAGCAGGAGTAGTAGGGCCCCCCGCTGGTGGCGCAAACTCCCATTGATATCACCCACTTCGGCTCGCCCATCTGGTCGTAGATGCGCTTGATGGCGGGGGCCATCTTCCAGGTTACGGTGCCGGCCACGATCATGAGGTCCGCCTGGCGGGGAGTGGCCCTGAAGGCCTCCATCCCGAAGCGGGCTATATCGAACCTGCCCATGGCCGTGGCCATCATCTCGAAGGCACAACAGGCCAGGCCGAAGGCGACGGGCCAGACGGCCGATTTTCTGCTCCAGTTGAGTAGTGCGTCCACCGAGCTGACCATGACGTTCCGTTCCAGGTCAGCAGGGACCTGGATTAACGGCTCCGGATAGGGAGAGGTGTGAGTCTCCCGCATGTTGGCCACCGCCAGCCCCTCCTCCTGGTCGAGCGCCAGGGTCCTAGTGTAGAGAGGACCTTCTCCTCCCGCGATTTCGGGCGCCATTTTTACCTCCACTCCAGGTCTTGCTTGCGCCAGGCGTACACCCAGCCGACCACCAGGATAAGGATGAACACCATCATCTCTATCAGGGCGAACAGGCCCAGCTTGTTGAACCGGACAGCCCAGGGGAAGATGAAGATCACTTCCACATCGAATATCACGAAGAGAAGGGCGTACATATAGTAGCGGAAGTTGAACTGTCCCCACTTGCCGCCGATGGTCTGCATCCCGCACTCATACACGTCCAGCTTGACCGGATCGGGCTTATAGGGACGGATCCGAACCTTGGAAGCTAGCCACGAGACCGTCATCATGCTGGCGGGAACGACGAAGGCAACCACGGCCAGTATGGCGATTAGCCCATATTGCCTAAAATAATCGTCCAACCGGGTCTCCTTCAGCCGCCGGGCTTTTTACCGAGGGGAATATACCACAGGCACAACGACACCGCAAGTGAAAACGCGGTGGGGCGAAAGTCGATGTTGGGCGCCAGTGGGGGCGAGGCATGCCTCGCCATTACGATTATTTGCTTTCAGCAAGTTTCCGCGCCGCCGCCCCTATGCGGTCCAGGCAGCGCTCCCTACCCAGCACATCCATGGTCTCGAACAGCGGCGGCGCCGAACTCCGGCCGGTGACCGCCACCCGCAGCGCGCCGAATAGCTGCCGCCCTGAAAGGCCCAGCTCCGCGCCGGTTGCCCTCAACGTCTCCTCGACGGAAGCAGAGTCGAACACCTTCAACCCGCTCAGCGCCTCATGGGCGCGCCTCAACGCGCCAATGGTCGCATTGGAGTCAACACCCTTCTGGACCAGCAGACCGGGGTCGTATTCGATGGCATCCTGGAAGAAGTAAGAGGTTATCTCCGGTACTTCCCCGAAAGACCTGAGCCTCTCCTGAACGAGGGGCGCTATACGACCCAGGTACTCCTGGTCCACTTCGCCGGTCCCATCTGGGATACGGCCCTGTAGGACAGCCCCCATCCCCTGCACCAGCTCCTCCCGGCTGAGCTGCCTGATGTAGACTCCATTCACCCATAGCAGCTTGTCATGGTCGAAGATGGCCCCCGCCTTGCCCACTCTTTTCAAGGAGAAGTTCTCCACCAGAGAATCCCTCGATATAATATCCGTCTTATCATCCAGAGACCAACCCAGCAGAACCATGAAGTTGACCATGGCCTCGGGGAGGTAACCGCCGTCCCGGTATTCGATTATCGATGTGGCACCGTGGCGCTTGGAAAGCTTGTCCCGGTCCGGACCCAGTATCATGGGGAGATGGGCGAAGAAGGGCGGGTCGTAGCCCAGCGCCGTGTAGAGCTGTAGATGCCTAGGGGTGCTTGGAAGCCACTCCTCCGCCCGCAATACGTGGGTTATCTCCATCAGGTGGTCATCCACCACGTTGGCCAGATGGTAGGTGGGATACACATCGGACTTCAGCAGAATAAAGTCGTCCAGCAACCCGTTCTGCCACGTCACTTCATCGCGGATAAGGTCGTCGATACTTGTCTCGCCGGAAAGGGGCATTTTGAAACGCACCACCGGAACGTCACTCCGGTCCGTCTTTGAAACTGCGGACCCATCCCGGCACCGCCGGTCGTAGCCCGTAGCGGCTCCCCGCTTCTGCTGTTCCAGGCGTAAGTTCTGAAGCCTGTCCCTGGAGCAATAGCAATGGTAAGCGTGACCACTGTGGATTAGCTGCTCCGCCGTCTCCTGATAAATGGGCAAACGTTGCGACTGGAAATATGGTCCGTAAGGGCCCTCCACACCCGGCCCTTCGTCCCAGTCCAGCCGAAGCCACCTGAGGGAGTCCAGGATCGCATCCAGGGCGCCCTCCACGTATCTCTCCCTGTCCGTGTCCTCCACCCGGAGCACAAACTTCCCCCCGTACCTGCGGGCGAATAGCCAGTTGAACAGGGCGGTGCGCAGATTGCCCACGTGGGGCTCCCCGGTGGGGCTTGGCGCGAATCGAACGCGGACGTTATCTTTCAACCCGCATCACCTCGAAGCAACATCAGCCGTTCCGGCTCCCCTTCTCGGATTTGGCCCAGGAATCCCGCAGCGGTACGGTACGGTTGAAAACCAGACATCCAACCTTAGAGTCAACGGAATCTACGCAGAAGTAGCCCTGCCTCAGGAACTGGTACCGGCTGCCGGGTGTCGCGCCGGCCAGGCTGGGCTCCACCTGGCATAAGCCCAGGGTCTGTAGCGAGTCCGGATTAAGGCAGGCCCTGAAGTCGGTATCATCGGCGGGGTCCGGTTTCAGGAAGAGCTGGTCATAAAGGCGGACCTCGGCGCTCACTGAGTGTGCAGCCGAAACCCAGTGCAGCGTCCCCTGCACCTTGCGCCTGTCCACCGAGGAACCGCCCCGGGTCTCCGGGTCATAAGTGCAGTGCAGTTCCAACACCCTTCCCGTCCCCTCGTCTTTCGTCACCCCCACGCAGGTGACGTAGTAGGCATCCTTGAGGCGCACCTCACGGCCTGGAGCCAGGCGGAAATATTTATTTGGCGGGTCCTCGAGGAAGTCCTCCTCCTCGATATACAGGACCTTCGAGAAGGGCAGTTTCCTCAAACCCATACCGGGGTCCTCCGGGTTATTCACAGCGTCGAGCTGCTCCACCTGCCCTTCCGGGTAGTTGTCGATCACCAAGCGAAGGGGGTGCAAGACGGCCATCACCCTGGGGGCCCGTTTGTTAAGGTCTTCCCGGACACTGTGCTCGAGCAGCGCCACTTCCACCGTAGCGTCCCTCTTGGCCACTCCCACCCGCTCACAGAAGTTGCGGATGGACTCGGGGGTGTAGCCCCGCCTGCGAAGACCCGATATGGTGGGCATGCGCGGGTCGTCCCACCCTGAGACGTAGCCTTCCTCCACCAGCTCCAGCAGCCTTCTCTTGCTCATAAACGTATAGCTAAGATTGAGGCGGGCGAACTCGATCTGTTGAGGATGCCACCCCACCTCTAATTCGCCCAGCATCCAGTCGTAAAGCGGCCTATGGTCTTCGAACTCCAGAGTGCATATCGAATGGGTGACCCCTTCGATGGAATCCGAAAGGCCATGGGCGAAATCGTAGGTCGGGTAAACACACCAGGCGCCGCCGGTACGATGGTGCTCTACGTGGAGAATTCTATATAGGACCGGGTCCCGCATGTTCAGGTTGGGCGACGCCATGTCGATCTTCGCCCGGAGCACATGGGCCCCCTCCTCGAACTCTCCAGCCCTCATCCTCTGGAACAGGTCCAGGTTCTCCTCAACCGTACGCCCGCGGTAAGGGCTCTCTTTGCCTGGGCCGGTCAAGGGTCCCCGGTAGTCCTTGATATCCTGAGCGCTGACGCTATCAACGAAGGCTTTGCCCCCCTTGATCAGTTGCACGGCGTACTCATATAGCTTGTCGAAGTGGTCCGAGGCGTAATAAAGGTGGTCCCCCCAGTCGAAACCCAACCACCGCACGTCTTGTTTAATTGCCTCGACATACTCGACGCCTTCCTTGCTGGGATTGGTGTCGTCGAACCGAAGGTGACAGACGCCTCCGTGGTGTTCGGCGGCGGCGCCGAAATTTAGGCAGATGGACTTGGCGTGGCCGATGTGCAAATAGCCGTTGGGCTCCGGCGGAAACCGGGTTACCACCTTGCCACCGTTTTTATTGTTCCTCAAGTCCTCGGCGATTATCTGCCTGACAAAGTCCGCTGGGGGATTCGGTTCACTGGCGGTCATGTCGTCCCCTGCTGCCCGCTGTCTTCTCCATGTTTTCGAGGAGTCCCAGTGCCCGTTCCAAGTCCGGGGCGAGGGGACAGTTCAGCTCCAGAATTGCTTCGGTGACCGGGTGGCGGAACTCCAGTACATTGGCGTGAAGGAACTGACGCTCCACTATGGCGCCTGCTCCAGCCACCGGAGCCCTCTTGTTGCCATACAGGGCGTCCCCGGCCAGGGGATGGCCCATGGAGGCGAAATGGACCCTTATCTGGTGGGTACGGCCCGTCTTGGGGAATACCTCCAGATAAGAATAGTTTACTGCACCGAAGCTAAAATATTTCAACACGCGATACCCGGTCGACGCCTGCCGGCCCTCCGGGACCACGGCCATGCGCTTGCGGTTTCGGGGGTCCCGCCCGATGGCGGCCTCGATGATGCCTTCGGAAGGTTCCACCCGTCCCGAGGCCAGGGCCAAATAGCCTTTTCTGACAGTCCGGGCCTTGATCTGGGCCGATATGTGGAGATGGGCCCGGGAGCTCTTTGCCACCACCATCAGCCCCGAGGTGTCCTTGTCCAGCCTGTGGACGATGCCCGGGCGTATCACCCCGCCAATACCTTTCAGATCTGGGCACAAAGCCAGCAGCCCGTTCACCAATGTGTGGGATGGATGTCCGGGGGAGGGGTGGACAGGAATGCCGGCGGGCTTGTCTATCACCAGCAGGTCCTCGTCCTGATACACAACGTTCACCGGCATGACCTCGGGCGCCAGGTCCATGGCCACCGGTGGAGGCACGGTAACCAAAATCCGGTCTCCCGGCCTGAGCTTCCGGCTGGCCTTCGGCACTACACCATTCAGTACAACGTAGCCCCGGTCAGTCAGCCGCCGCACCTGGGAACGGGTCAAGCCGGTGCGCCGGCCGGCAAGGTACACGTCGACCCGCTCTTCCTCACCATCAACTACGAACTCTTCTCTGGTCACCACTGCTCCGTCTCCTCCACCCATTCCCTGACGCCGCAACCGGGGCATCGCCACCCTCCGGGCGCCTCCTCCATGGCAACGCCACATATCGGACACGGGCCGCCGTCCACAACATGCACCCCTACCGGCTGAGAACCGCCGGGCGCCCCAGTATCACCGCCAGTTTCATTCATAAAGGCGGCGACTGCCCGTCGCTCACCCCCCTGGGTATAGCCAGAATCCAGCGTAGTGCCGGGGCGTCTCGCCTCCCGCCCACCAGACAGGAATAGCCAAACTATGATGGCCAGCCCTATGACTATGGAGGAGTCGGCGATATTAAAGACAGGCCAGAAGCCCAGATCGATGAAATCGGTCACCAGCCCCATGCGCAGCCGGTCCACCAGATTGCCCACCGCCCCACCCACCTGCATGCCCAGGCTCAACCTCAGGGGTAGACTGGGGAGGGTTTGGTTTCGGTACACCAGAAGCAGGATGGCTATTCCCACGAAGGATCCCAGGATGAGGAACATTGTCTGGTCTGTGAAGAGTCCGAATGCGCTTCCCGTGTTGGAGATATGGGTTATGCGTACCACTCCCTCTCGTGGTACAGACTCATACAGCAACAGGCTGTGTCGCACCAACGCCTTGGTGATCTGGTCCAGGCTGAAGACCACAGCTATAGCCACAATGAGCACCGGGTCCCTGTACCAAGACAGCCAGAAGGGTAACTCCGCTCTTCTCTCTTTTTCCAGCTTTGCCACGTCTCCTAATTCTGAAGTATAGACGCAAGGAACCGAGTCGCCGCCAGGGCCGCATCCCCTTCGTAACCCCTCCAAGAATGGTCCGCTCCCGGCACGGTGCTTAAAACCACCGGAACGGTAAGGGAATCCAACTTCTCCTTCAATGAATGGTAGGGCGCCAATCGGTCCCTATCGCCCACGATGACGAACTTCGGTCTTTTATCCGTCTCCATCTCTGGACTATTCAGGCAGTTGGGGGGAGGAGATATCATCACGAAACCCCTGGCCCGTTTGTATCCGGAAAGGCCCGTGGCGACCATGGAGGCTCCGAAGGAATAGCCGGCCAGACCCAACCGTCCACCGTCCACGCCAGGCCAGACCTTCAGCAGCTCCAACGCAGCCCGTACGTCCTTGTGCTCCTCCTCGCCGTTGGTGACGCTGCCTCCGCTGCCGCCAACTCCCCTGAAGTTAAATCGGCAGGTTACGAACCCTTCATCCACCAGAGCCCGGCAGACCGCCATGACAAGGCCGTTATCCATGTCCCCGCCAAAGGCGGGATGGGGATGACAGACAACCACGCCTGGGAATGGACCGGCGGTTCCATCTGGTGAAGCCACCACCCCATCAAGAGTCACGCCCTTACTTTTGAATGCTATAGCTGACTGGCCCATATCCTCTTTCCATATTAGGAGCCACGGTAGTGTTTGGCAAGAAGTGCTGCTAGAATAGTCGGTGAACGTCGGAGGGAGGAGGCGGCATTTGAATCTCATCGACCTGCGCAGTGATACGCTCACCCAGCCCACCGAGGCTATGAGACGGGCAATGGCCGATGCGGAGTTGGGCGACGACGTCCTGGGCGAAGACCCCACTGTCAACCGCCTGCAGCAGATGACGGCGGAGATGTTGGGCAAAGAGGCGGCCCTTTTCACCGCCAGCGGCACCATGAGCAACCTGATAGCGGCCCTGACCCACTGCAGCCGGGGGGATGAGGTGATTATGGGCAGCGAGGGCCACATGTTCTGGAACGAGGTAGGTGGGGCCGCCACTTTGGCAGGGGTTCAGATACGCCTGATACCCAATGACGACCAGGGAAGGTTGGACCCGGCGGATGTGGCGGCGGCAATCAGGCCCAAAGGCAACCTCCATTACCCCCCGACCTCTCTCGTCTGCATAGAAAACACCCACAACCGCTGCAATGGTGGGGTCCTCACTGAAGGGGACACTAAGGCCGTAGCCGATGTAGCCCACGCCAGCGGCCTCGCCGTCCACCTGGATGGGGCCCGCATATTCAACGCCGCCGTTTGCCTGGAAACACCGGCGGCGGAGCTGGTTAAAGAGGTGGACGATGTCTCCTTCTGCCTGTCCAAGGGTCTGAGCGCTCCCGCCGGCTCCCTCCTCTGCGGCACCCAGGATTTCGTCGACAGGGCGAATAAATGGCGGAAAATGGTAGGGGGTGGCATGCGGCAGGCCGGCGTCCTGGCGGCGGCGGGGATTGTCGCCCTGGAGACCATGGTAGACAGGCTGGCTGAGGACCACGCCGTTGCCCACCGCCTGGCAGTGGGTCTCGCGGAAATACCAGGGATAAAGGTGGACCCCGAGCTCTGTAAGACCAACATTGTCTTTGTGGAGGTGGACCCCAGGTTGGGTCCGGTACAGGAATTCATGGGAAGGCTTGCCCAGGAAGGTATCAAGGTGTCCTACCCCGGAGACCGCAGGTTCCGAATGGTCACCCACCGCCACGTCACCGCGGAAGACATTGACATGGCGATAGACCGTGTGGCAAGGCTGGCCCGGGAGATACTGGCCATGGCGACCCGTTAGGTAGAGGCTATTTTTTAGCAAGGTTTATTTATCAGCTTGTCTAGATATATAAATATCCATTTCGAGACGAGAAGGAGAAACTAATGCCCCAGGATTTTATCAAGGTGGCCACCACCGGCGAGCTGGCTCCAGGACAGATGAAGCTGGTGGAGCTGGAGGGTGATGAGAGGATTCTTCTGGCCAACGTGGAGGGCGAATACCACGCAGTCAGCGAGATCTGCAGCCACGCCTATTACGGCCTGAGCGAAGGGGACTTCATGGGCGAGGAGGTGGAGTGCCCCCTCCACGGGAGCGTCTTCAGCGTCAAGACCGGTGAGCCGACTACTCCTCCCGCCGACGAGCCTCTCACCGTCTACCCCGTCCGCATAGAGGGCGGCGACATTCTGGTGGGGCCTCCCAAATAACGCTACTACGTCCCCCTAGTGTCGCCCCACAATAGAATATGCAGCCTGGGGGTGAACCTGAACCCTGCTTCAACGCACAGCTTGCTGAGCCACTGGCTTTTCTCGCGGAGAGCGCCCGCATCGCTGCCCTCGGGCATCAGGATTACTCTGTCCCTGGAAATTTCGTGCTTCTCGACCAGGGAGCTGACCTCCTCCAGGTCAGGACCCGCCGCAACCACGAACTTGAAGTAGGCGTTTTGCAGCCTGCTGAAGAGCTTCAGGGCAGTCGGGACCTCCCTTCGGTGAGGGCTATTCCCCGAGTTCCCGAGCTTGGGAGAGACGTTCCATTGGTCTATATGCCGGGCCAGCTCAGAACTCGGGGCGATGGCGCCGTTGGTCTCCACCTCAAAGAAGAACCCCTCACCCTTTAACTCCCGGACCAGAGGCGCCAGCCCCCGCTGCTGGAGCAAGGGCTCTCCACCCGTTATGACCAGGTGGCGGCAGCCGTACGCCATGATACGCTCCTTTACCTGGTCCAATGGAAGCTCCACCACCTCCTTTTTATAGTCGTAATGACGCCAGTCCCAGGTGTATTTGGTGTCGCACCAGGTGCAGATCAGGTTGCACAGGGCCAGCCGGAGAAAGACCGACGGTGTCCCTATAGCGGCCCCCTCACCCTGGAGGGAATGGAATATTTGGGAATTATATACTTGACTTCCCAAGCTAAAGGCTCTATAATAGGATTATAGCATACATGGAGTGATTGACATGGCTCACAATGACCACGTAACCATCAGTGCATACCAGTTCTTCAAAGAGTTCCCGAACGAATGGACCGCTATTGAGCATATCGAACAACTACGATGGCCCGATGGTGTTGTCTGCCCGATGTGTGATAGCGACCGCACCAGTCGCTTGAAGACTCGCCAGTACCACCAGTGCAAGGATTGCCGCCAGAAGTTCACCGTTCGCACTGGCACCGTGTTCGAGCGCTCTCATATTCCCTTGGACAAGTGGCTCTACTCCATTTACATCCTCCAGACCGCCCGAAAGGGTGTCAGCAGTCTGCAACTTTCCAAGGAGTTGGGACTCACCCAAAAGGCCACCTGGTTCATGCTTCACCGATTGAGGATAGCCTGCGGCAACATGGAGGTTCTACCGATAGAAGGAGTGGCGGAGATAGACGAGACCTACATCGGCGGCAAGGAACGCAACAAGCACTCCAACAAGAAGCTCCACGCCGGGCGCGGGCCTGTTGGTAAGACGGCAATCGTGGGCGCTAGGGACAGAGAGACAGGGCGCGTAGTAGCGAAGCCCATGCCCTTCACCGACAAAGAGGACCTACAACAGTTCGTCGAGAGCGTTACCGATGTTGGGAGCGTGGTCTACACCGACGAGGCAGCGGCATACCAAGGCATGAAACACCGCTCCCACTGGACGGTCAAGCATAGCGCCAACGAGTACGTCAAGGGTATGGCCCACACTAACGGGATAGAAAGCTTCTGGAGCGTGTTGAAGCGTGGACTGCATGGAACCTATCACCACGTCTCGGTGAAACACCTAGGTAGGTACGTGGACGAATTCACCTTTCGGCTGAACGAAGGGAACGTCAAGATTCACACGATGGACAGGCTGAATAGCCTGGTCAAGGGCGCGGTCGGCAAGCGGCTCACCTACAAGGAGTTGATTAGTTAGTGTGATATAATCACAAAAGCAGAAACCCCAGTGTTAGAAGCACTGGGGCGTCCAGCGGGGTTCCGATGAGCCAATGTCGATAGACTTATCGTACACCACAAGCCCTAATATATCAAGGCCCCGCTGGAACTTCTAGCGTGGCTTTTCTGTAGGTCTCGCAGGTGGGAGGTGCTCCATGAAACAGGCAGATGAAGCCGCGAAAGCGATAATCAACAGTCCTGTGATGTAGGGGAGGGGCAGTCGCTCTAACAAGCACGAACGTTCATTCGTGTGCGGCTGCCCCTCCTGCTTTAATCCTTGGGGTCGGGCTTGTCCTTCTTCTTCTTGGGCTTGTAGGCCAGCACCTTCTTGACTGCTGCATCCAGGACCTTGAAGTCTATCTTGGATTCTTCCTCTTTACGGACCATGTTTATGCTCCCGTATGGCCGTCAGCACTTCGGCAAATTTGGTGTCTAACTTGGTGGATACCTTCTTGAATTGCCGGTCCATTTCCTCGGTCAACGTGTCCACGGCAGTATCAACGTAGCCTCGCATATCCTCAAAACTGGCGTCCAAGTCCGCCTTCGTTGCTGGTGCGTGCTGGTCTGTAGTCACCATACCGCCTCCTTACATTGGGATAGCAGATCAACTAATGGATTCTAATGACGCCATGCACGTTTCGTGGTCAACCCATCCGATAGCAGCACTCCGCACTGTCTGTCCTAATGCGTTGCGAGTAGTAAAATCCATTTTGATTCGGTGTTCGCCATCAATGACGGGGCCTATCACCGTCAGCTCCTCTTTTAGACTGCCTGGGTCAACCACGCTGGAATATACTTTTGCGTAAAAACTTTCATTAGTATCGCCAAGATTCAGGCAGTGTTGCCCTTGGCGGCGCGCTTCTGCCTCTTCTTCTTCGCTTGGGCCACAAGCGATCGACGCCAACAAGACCAGCGCCGTCAAACCAGCGCATAGCCACTTGAGCATAGGGTGGCTCCTTGCGGCACTAACTTGCGGTGATGCGGTTACTATATCACAAGACTGGTGCGCGGTCTATGCTGTCGTGGTATAGTGGGGCAACACTCACCAGTGAAAGGGGAAACCCAATGCTTTCGTCAAACTATAGCCTAGTTCGCCAAGCGATCATTGATAAAGCACAGGTGATTGCTGTCTACAAGGGCCATCGACGTGAGATGAGCCCTCACGTCATTGGACGAAAGGGCACCAGAGAACAAGCCTTGTTTTGCCAATTTGGTGGAACCAGTGAAAGCGCCGGCTTAGTCACTGCAGACTCACCGAAGTGGCGTTGCGTCTTTATTGATGAATTGTCCGACGTGTCGGTAAGGTCGGGTCAATGGTACACCATCGACATGCACTCCCAGGCACAGACTTGTGTTGACTTAGTTGATGTGGAGATCGACTGGGCTACGCCCTAGAATGCATCCAGGCCGCGTAGTCTCTAGCCCTCTGCTCCGCCGTCTCGTTGCAGAAGATGGTAACGTAACACTCCCCATCGGAGCCAATAAACTCCACTCGCCAGTCTCCCGGATGCCTACGGTCTTCCACGACCTCCCAAACTGCTTTAACCATCGATTGGTTACGAACTACATAAGTATCCATATCCCTCCTGAGAATTCAAGTATATAGTTCCCGAATATTTCAGGCTCTCCGCCGGGCTTTCTGTTCAGCTTCAACGATGGGCCGGCTCCTTGAACCGAAGGGCTCACGGCGTCTCCACCAGCCGGACCAAAAGTGGGTCCCTGTGGCCCGCCTCGGCGAAGCCCTTGGCCCGGAGGACGCAGCTGTCGCACCGGGCACAGGGCAGCTCCCCTCCCTCATAGCAGCTCCAGATGTGCTCCAAGTGGGCCTTCAGCTCCATCGCCAGCCTGACAATCTCTGCTTTGGAAAGATGAATTATTGGGGTCTCTATCTGAAATGGAACTTTGTATTGGGTCCACAGCTTGCTGCCATATATCAGCGCTTCAGCCATCTTCTCATAATACTCGGGCCTGCAATCGGGATACCAGCTGTAATCTAAGGAATTGGGGGCCAGATAAATATAGGCCTCAACCTCCTGTCGCGCCACATGCTGGACCTCGATGGCGTGGAGGACCACGCTCTCCAGGTAAGCCGCGGCCATGGCCAGGAAAAAGGTATTACGTAGGGGAACGTAGCTCAAAGGGACATCTGCCCCAGTTCCGCCGCCGGTTCCGCCGGAGAATGAGCCTATATCGCCGATGGTCCGGTCCTTGGGCAAGGGGAAACGGTCCGGATTCGTCAGCGACAAGTACCAGGCCACTTGCCGGAAGCCACCGATGTCAACCAGCTCATGGCCGACGCCCAGGAGCCGGGCTACCTCTCTGGCGCAGTCCAACTCCTTGCCGTGGGTCTGACCGTAATAAAAGGTAAGGGCGGTAAGGTTTTCAACCTTGTCTTTGGCAAGGGCGGTGACCGTGGTGGAGTCCAGGCCTCCGGAAAGCAGGGTTACGCCTATACGTTCCATATTTTAGCCACGCAGGCCAATTATCTGGGGACGCCGGTCAGGCAGGGTGGACTGAGACTCCCTTAACAAGCTCAGCCCGAGGAGAACTCGGCGTACTGGGAGTCGGACTCCCAGACCCTGACCTTGAGGGGTGTGATTCCGCATAGCTCCCGGGCCCTGTGATATAGCTCCCTGGCCATCACCTCAGCCGAGGGGTTCTCTCCTTCGAATGTGAAGACCCGGCTGCCCCTGACGGCCTTCAAAGCATCGAGAAGCTCCCCATCTTTGCTGTTGACCAGAAAAACGTAGTCCCAATGTTCCTCTATCCAGCCGTTGACCTTCTGTTTGAGCACCCCAAAGTCCACCACCAACCCCAGCTCATTCAGGACCTCCGAAGCCACCTGGATCTCCGCTTTGTAGGTGTGGCCGTGGGGATAGATGCATTTACCGTCATGACCCATCAGGCGATGGCCGCTGGCGAAGGATAGCTCGATCCCGACATGATAGGTCCCTGCCAAGCCTCACTCCTGTCTTGTCCCATGCTCAACGGAAACGGTGGTATGGAGTCCGCCGCGGACCTTGTAGTCCAGGACCAGCTTCATCCACCTGGGACGGCACAGGGATACCAGGTAATTGAGGATGCGGCTGGCGGCGTGTTCCTGGACGATACCCACGTCACGATAAGAGAGCAGGTAATACTTCAGTGACTTCAACTCGACACACAGGCTGGAGGGTACGTAGTTGATGGTGAGTGTGCCGTAATCGGGCAGGCCCGTCCAGGGACACAGGGCGGTGAACTCGTCGGTATCAATAGACACATCTCCGGGCTGCTCAACGTATTCGTAGTCAAAGGCCAGTAGACAGGCCGGGTCTATGGCCTCCTCTCCCTTGGCGGAGATTGCCCGGTCCAGGCTCTCGTATTTCTGCTTCAGCGACCGTATGGTGCTCATTCTTCATCCATCTGGAATGCTTATTTAGGAAGACCGGGTGATCCCATAGCCGGCGCCAGCGCCACCCATATCTACCTAGCAACATAGCCCAAGAGCATGAGCGTGTCAACCCTGCACTCTCTCGACAAGGAGCGCCCCTTGTCACCATCCGGTGACTGGGGTAGACTTGTAACTGAATAGTGTCGGAGTAAGTATGCCTGGTGAGTCAAGAAACGGGCAGTGAAAAGACTCAGGAATCGGTAGCGGAGTGCGCCATTAGCCTGGAGGAGGTCAGAGACCTTTTCAGCAAAGCTGTGGCCGATGAGCCGAAGCTGACCCTGCTGAAAGGATTCAAGCTAGACTTCTCGGGGAACAAAGATTTCCACAAATTGTTTTTCTCGGTGCGGTGTGACTGTGGGACGGCGGCGTTGCTGAGCGTGGAGCTGGCAAAATCGAAGAGCCTGTCCCAGACAAAGGATGCACTTCCCAGCCTCGTTGAGCATCTAAAGTCAAAGGTGCACCAGTTCAACAGCATGTCCTGCGAGATGCACCAACAGATGAGAACCGGCGGCCGGCTGGGGACCCTGGCCTGATCAGGCTCAGCTAACGTCAGACCAGAGGAATGGGAGAACACGGGTGAAGCGCAAGATTAGCCTTGAAGATGCTCAGAAGGGGGCCAAACGTTTTTCAGAGCGCTATGTGGAGCGGAGCCCCTACGTGTTCTTCCCCGAGGCCGAGGTGGTGGAGCTGGTGCAGCAGGGGCTGGCGGAAAACCAGGTCAACCATGGGTACCGTTACTGCCCTTGAATGCCCCTCAGCGGCGATCCCGTGGAGGACCGCAAAAAGATCTGCCCCTGTGACCGCCACCACGAGGACATCGAAAGGGACGGGTTCTGTATTTGAATGTTCTTCGTCAGCGAAGAGTTTCTTCGCAAGTACGAACAGGGTGAAGACTTCGTGCAGACTATAGATGAAGTAGTGGCGCCCGGCCAAGGGCTATTCGATCAGGATTACAAATCAAAGGCGGACAGCCGGGAAAATCGGCAGAGCGAAAAGGGGGAAAGCCAGTAATGGATGTCACGGTCTATACGTCGGTTGGTTGAGGCCCCTGCCACATGGTGAAAGTGTATCTTTCACGCAAAGAGATCCCATTCACTGAACGAAACGTCTCACTGGAAGAGGACGCCCGGAAGGACCTCCTGGACATGGGGTACCGCAGCACCCCTGTGACGGTGATCAATGACCAGAGAGTGGTCGGATACAGTCCGCCCAAGCTGGAGGCCGCCCTCCAGACGGTCGGCCCATAACGCACCCAGGGCTTGCTGGGATTCCCAGAGAATCGGTCCCAGGCCTCCGATTCCAATCACCAGATAGGATGGCAACGACAGCAAACGAGGCGCGAGCCCAAAGTATCGGACAGCGTATATTCGCAGTAGTGCTACTAACTGCCACCTTTGGATGGATGGCACTAGTAATGTTTCTTATAGCCTGGCGGAATCTCACCACCCCCGACTTGGTTCCGAGCCAGAGTTCCATACCGATTTCGTTTCTGGCCCACCTCCTCCTTTTCGGGGTTTTGGGCTTGCTGGCCTCTTACAATGTTTATTACATCAAGGGACGCCGTTATCACCGCGCCGCATTGACGTTAGCGTTGTTGGTGGGGTTTTTCTGGGGGCTGGTCACTGAGGGGTACCAAGCCTTCGTGCCAAGCAGGGCTGCATCATTCCTGGACTTGTTAACGGACATACTGGGGGCCGGTTGTGGGGGCTTGCTGGCTGCGTTGCTATACCGGCTGATGAGGCTCCCTGCATATTCCAGATAATCTAGAGGTGTCTATTTGAAAAACGTCTTGGTCACTGGCGGCACGGGATTCCTGGGCATATCTCTGGTACGGCGGCTGCTGGAAATTGGCCACCGCCCAAGAGTGTTGGACCTCAACGACCCCAACGATCCCGAATTAGAGGGCGAGATCGAGTTCATAAAGGCCGACATCAGGGATCCCCGGGCCGTTGAGGAAGCATGCCGGGATATGGATACCGTTTTCCACCTGGCGGCGGCCGTTCTTCCCGCCCGAGGCAAGAAGACCTACGCCTCCATCAATACGGGCGGCACCCGTAACCTGCTCCAGGCAGCCCTTCAACATCGTGTGGACCAGGTGGTGCATATCTCCACCAGCGCCGTCTACGGCGCGCCGGACCGGCTGCCTGTGACCGAAGACACGCAGTTCCAGCCAATGGGTTACTATGGAAACGCCAAAGCTAGGGCCGAAGAAGAAATCCGGCGTTACCGCCAGCAGGGCCTGAAGGTTTGCATCTTAAGGCCCCGGACCATAATAGGAACCGAACGGCTGGGGATATTTCACATACTCTTCGACTGGATCAAGAACGGCAAGCGCATCCCCGTAATCGGCCGGGGGGACGGCCTCTTCCAGTTCATCAGCGCCCGGGACGTGGTTGAGGCGTCCTTGCTGGCTGCCGAGAAAGAAAGCAACGACGAGTTCAACATCGGAGCCGAAATCTATTCGACAGTCCGGGCCGACCTTGAAGCCCTGATCAGACACACCGGTTCCGGCTCCAAGGTGGTATCCATTCCGGCGCCGCTGGCCAAAGCCAGCCTGCAAGTTCTGGACATCTTCAGGCTTTCTCCGCTAATGGACTGGCAATACAAAGTTGCCGACAAACCATTCTACTTCGATATCACCAAGGCCAAGACCCACCTGGGATGGCAGCCCCAGGACAGCAATGAAGAGATGTTCAACGCCTCCTATGACTGGTATATAAACCACTTCAAGGACTCCGCAGCCGCCTACGGATCAACTCACCGCCAGGCGGTCCGGCAGAGGGCCCTCAGGTTGCTAAGAAGTGTATTTTAAACACGCCGAGGATGTAGACGTTGTTAAGGTGCGACTTCCACATGCATACCTCCTTCTCGGGAGATTGCGCCACACCACCTGAACTGGTGGTCAAGAGGTGCCTCGAAGCCGGGCTCAACTGCATCGCCATTACGGACCACAATAGCATCAATGGGGCTCTGGAAGTCCGGAGGCTAGCCCGCGCCCTCGACGGCCTTGAGGTGATCGTCGGCGAAGAGGTCAAGTCCAGCCGGGGAGACATCATCGGTCTGTTCCTGGAAGAGGAGATACCCAGGGGCCTGTCGCCACTGGAGACGGTCCGCAGCATCAGGGACCAGGGAGGGCTGGTGGTGGTCCCACATCCCTTCGACGCCATTAGAAGAGGCCCCCTGCCCAAAACAGCCCTTCAGGAGATCCTGCCCTACGTAGACCTTATCGAAGTGCTCAATGCCCGTACCATTCTGCCGTGGGACATCAAGAGATGCCGGAGGCTGGCTTCAGAGACATCCATCACGCCCCTGGCGGTCAGCGATGCCCATACCCTGGGTGAGCTGGGCTCCGCCTACCTGGAGGTGGATGGTTTCGACGGCTCGGCCCCCTCCCTGAAGGAGGCGGCCAGAGGGGGAAGGATAGTCGGAGGCCGCTCCATTCCCCTAGTGCACCTGGTCACAGCGTATGTGAAGGCCCGGCGCGCGGGGCAGCGGCTGAGTCGGCGGGCATCCAAGCCTCGATGAGGCCCGGCCTGAATAACCAGGGTTCTTTATGTTCAAGGACCCGGCGGGCCGATGGCTTTCCCCCAATGTCTATTTTCCCCGATGTCTTTTTTCCAATCAGGATGTGGAGTAGGATATTAGGAGCTTCCATCCAGCAATAACGAATTTACCGGCCCGGAAGGAGCCCGAATAGTGGGGAAGAGCGAAGGTGATAGGCTTCGCGAGGCTGACACCCAATCGGCTACCCCATTAGATGCTTCAGGGGACCAAGCCGGTTTCTCCCTACCTTCGTGGGTCTATGGCCCGGGGGAAGAGACCTCTGGCAGTCAGTATGAAAAACCAAGGTCCTACCCGCTAAAGAGGCCCTTCGACATCATCGTCGTGATCGTGGGCCTGGCCATCGCCTCCCCCATATGGATCATCGCCTCTATAGTAATCAAGCTGGAGGACAGGGGCCCGGTCTTCTTTCTTCAGGACAGATGGGGCAAGGACAAGACAAGGTTTCGGGCATACAAGTTTCGTACCATGGTCCCCAATGCGGTGGAGAAATTCGGCCACATGCAGGCCACGGAAAACGACCCCCGGGTGACCAAGGTGGGGCGGCTTTTACGGGCCACCAGCCTGGACGAGATGCCCCAGCTCTTGAACATCGCCAAAGGCGACATGAGCTGGGTCGGGCCCAGGGCATTGCCCATTGACGAGATCCAGGTTCAGGAGGAAGGTGAGCTTCCCGACGAAGCCATCCCGGGCTTCGAAGCCAGGTCCAGGCTCCAGCCTGGCCTCACAGGCATAACCCAGATTTTCGCACCCAGAGACATACCCAGGCCGCAGAAGTACCAAACCGACGCCATCTATTCCGGTAGCCGTAGCCTCTGGCTGGATATCCGCCTCATACTGCTTTCCTTGTGGATCACGTCGAGGGCTAAGTGGGAGGCAAGGGAAAGCAAGTTCTAGCTTCGGAGGGTGGACCATGAAATACGACGTTATCGTAATCGGAGCTGGCTCCGCGGGCTGTGTGCTGGCTACCAGGCTGTCAGAGGACCCCAAGCGGTCGGTGCTGCTGCTGGAGGCCGGGCCCGATTATCCCGACCCGGCCTATCTACCCGACGACGTAAAATGGGGCAACGACCAGGCCGCCTTTGAGATAGGCGCACCCCACAACTGGTCTTTCGTGGGCACCGCTACCCCTCAACAAGCCGAGCCAATGCCCGTACCCCGGGGGAAGGTGGTGGGCGGCTCCAGCGCCATCAACGGCCAGATGTTCATCCGTGGAGTCCCCGAAGACTACGACAATTGGGCTTCCCAGGGGAACGGCGAGTGGGCATACCTGAAGGTGCTGCCTTACTTCCGGAAACTGGAAACGGACAGGGACATCCGTGACGACTTCCACGGTTCCGACGGCCCCATTCCCGTGCGCCGGCCCAAGAGGGAAGAGTGGCCTCCCTACCAGGAAGCATTCTATCGTGCATGTCTAGCCGCCGGCTACCCGGAAGACGGCGACATGAACCACCCGGAAACATGGGGAGTGGGCAATTTCCCCCTGAACAACATCGACGGCGTCCGGATGAGCACAGCCCTGACCTATATCAACCCCAACCGCCACAGGCTCAACCTGACCATCCGGTCCGACGTCCTGGCCAGAAGGATCCTGTTCCAAGGCAAAAGGGCGACGGGGGTGGAAGTGGAGAGCGGCGGAGAGGCTTTCACCGTGGAAGGAGATCAGGTCATATTGAGCGCCGGCGCAGTCGCATCGCCCCATCTGCTGATGCTCTCGGGCGTGGGCCCGGCGGACCATCTGCGGAGCCTGGGCATCCAGTCCCTACTTGACCTGCCTGGCGTAGGACAGAACTTGAGGGACCATCCCAAAGTGGACTGCCTTCTACTTATGAAAAAGGGGTTCCCGCTGGCACCAATCACGATGAAGACACAGATTGGCCTGCGCTATACGGCCGAGGGCTCCACCGACAGGAATGACTTACAGATTTTG
Organism: Dehalococcoidia bacterium; assembly: GCA_965225925.1. Classification (GTDB taxonomy): domain Bacteria; phylum Chloroflexota; class Dehalococcoidia; order Lucifugimonadales; family JAGWBF01; genus CBDDBY01. The sequence continues at coordinate 97,419 of CBDDBY010000002.1, forward strand.
GCCCATGCCATGCCATTCCCGGTGGGCGAGCACCCCCAGGACGGACATGCCTTGCAGCTTATTTGTGTTCTCGAGATGGCCAGGGGGGCTGGGGAGCTCAAACTCACTTCTTCTGACCCCCACATACAGCCCCACCTGGACTACAGGTACCTGACGGACCCCTGGGACCGCCAGAGGTTGCGGGAGGCGATACGCTTTACTATCGCCCTCACGGAGCACGGTTCATACAGTGAAATTGCGAACAGTATCATTTCACCCACACGGGAGGACCTGGCCTCGGAGGATGCGCTGGACTCCTGGCTCCTGAAAAACGTTTCCTCCTGCCAGCACATCTCCGGCACCTGCAAGATGGGACCGGCCTCGGACCCCATGGCGGTGGTCGACCAGAATTGCCGGGTCCACGGGGTTGAGGGGCTTCGGGTGGTGGACGCCTCCATAATGCCCAACGTGATCCGCGCCAACACCAACGCCACCACCATTATGATCGGCGAACGGGCCGCCGACCTGATCAAAGGCTGACTCTGTTTCCCGGAGAGTCCCGGGGCAGTCCCAGCCATCAGGCCCGGTTTAGGCCATTTAATCCGGGAATATACTTTAATGCGGAGGAGTTATATGGCCGACGCCCTCGGCTGGAGAAAGAAACTGGGAGTCCTGGTGCCCAGCACAAACACCATCGTGGAGCCGGAATACTATCAGATGTCGGTCCCCGGAGTCACGGCCCATATCTCCCGCATCCACATCACCACCTTCGATGTGACCACCGACGAGGGCATCCAGGCCTTCCTGACGCAGCTCAGGAGTGAGATGGGCGCCGCGGTCCAGCGGGTGATGACTGCCAAGCCCGACTACCTGGTGATGGGGATGAGCGCCGAGACTTTCTGGGGCGGAATGGAAGGGAACCGCCAGTTTAAACAGAACCTGAAGGAGCTTAGCGGCCTCGATGTGGCCAACGGGGCCGAGGCCTGCGAGCGGGCCCTGAAAAAGTTCAACGCCAAACGCATCGGGGTGGTCACCCCATATCAGCCCATAGGCGACCAGAACGTGGTCCAGTTTTTCACAGAAATGGGGTTCGAGGTGGTGGCCGTGAAGGGGCTGAAGTGTCCCACACCGGCTTCCATCGCCGAGGTGGATGAAGCCACTCTACGCCAGGCCCTGCAGGAGGTCAACTCGGACAAAGTGGACGTCCTGGTACAAGCCGGCACCAATTTGAGCATGGTGCGTCTGGCCGACGAAGCGGAGCGCTGGTTGAACAAGCCGGTCATCGCCGTCAACGCGGCCACCTGGTGGATGGCCCTCCGGGACAACGGCATCAACGACAAGCTGGAGGGCTTCGGTTCCCTACTCCGTGATTTCTGAAAGAGGGGACAGGACAGCGATGAGATACGGCGTGATAATAGTCGGGGCCGGTTCCGCGGGATGTGTCCTGGCCGCCCGCCTGTCCGAGGAATCGGACCGCTCGGTGCTGCTCCTGGAGGCCGGCCCGGACCACCCCGTTTACGACCAGCTGCCCGACGAGATCAAGAATGGCTATAACCAGATCGCCGCCGTGCCTGGGGCCCCCCACAACTGGTCCCTGGTAGGCACCCCGACACCAAACCGGGCCGGGCAGATGCCAGTTCCCCGGGGAAAGCTGGTCGGCGGCTCCAGCGCCATTAACGGGCAGATCTTCCTCCGGGGCGTCCCTGAAGATTACGACAGCTGGGCAGCCCAGGGCAACGATGAGTGGAGTTTTCAGAAGGTTCTGTCCTATTTCAGGAAACTGGAGAACGACAGGGACATCCGCGACGACTTCCATGGGTCCGATGGCCCGATACCGGTGACTCGGCCCGACCGGGAGATGTGGCTACCTTTCCAGGAGGCCTTCTACCAAGCCTGCGTGGCGGCGGGTTTTCCCCAGCATCCGGACATGAACAGTCCCGATTCGGCGGGGGTAAGCCCCTTGCCCTTTAACAACCTTGAGGGCGTCCGCATGAGCACCGCCCTGACCTATCTCGACCCAGTGCGCCACAGGCTGAACCTGACTGTCAGGGGTGACGTGCTGGCCAAGCGGGTCGTATTCGAAGGCAAAAGGGCTACCGCACTGGAAGTGGAGAGCGGCGGAGAGAGCTTCACTGTGGAAGGTGAAGAGATAATATTGAGCGCCGGGGCTGTTGCGTCTCCCCAGCTGCTGATGCTCTCGGGCGTGGGTCCGGAAAACCATATGCGGAGCCTGGGCATTCAGACGGTCCACAACCTCCCAGGTATGGGACAGAACCTCAGGGACCATCCAAACGTGCCCGTGCAGTTCCAGCTGACCGAGGGCTCCTATTTTGAAATCCAGGGCGGACCCAGGACCCGGGCGGCCCTTCGCTTCACGGCCCATGGCTCAAAAACGAGGAACGACCTTTTGGTCACTCCCGTTTTCTGGGCCACATCCATCCCGCTGCGGTCCGTCCCAGTGGAGGGCCAGGTGGCTCTCCTTGCCGCCAGCCTGGAGCTGGCCGTCAGCTCTGGAGAGCTGAGCCTCGCCTCGGCCGATTCCAACGTACAACCGCTCCTGAACTACAATTTTCTGGCGGAGCCCTGGGACCGGCAGCGGCTGCGGGAGGCGGTACGCCTGTGCGCCCGGTTGGCCCAGGAAGCGGTGTTTAAGGACTTTATCGCTGGGCGCATATCCCCGACGGGCCAGGAACTGGCCTCCGATGAAGCCCTGGATGCCTGGTTGCTGGGCAACGCCACCACCAGCCAGCACATCTCGGGAACCTGCAAAATGGGACCCGTCTCCGATCCAATGGCGGTGGTCGACCAGTATTGCCGGGTCCACGGTCTGGAGGGATTGCGGGTAGTGGACGCGTCGGTTATGCCCGACGTGATCCGCGCCAACACCAACGCCACCACAATTATGATCGCTGAAAGGGCCTCCGATCTGATCAAGGCCCAGCTTCCCAGTTTACCGAGAGCCAGGGTGATAAAGGCCGGCTGAATGCGGGGTCCGGCGGCCTCGGGTAGAATCCCTGCTGAAAACCCAGGCCATAGGGTGGTCTTGATTCGAGGAGGATATGAGATGCCGAATTTCTGGGAAAACCTTCAAGTAGACGGCAGCGAGATGAGGATGTATTGCAGCGTGCCAGACGGCGCCGGACCTTTTCCCGGGGTCGTGGTGATCCACCATGGCGCGGGCCTGGACAAGTTTAGCCGCGACATGGCCGACAAAGTGGCGGCGGGTGGATATGCCGCCGTCGCACCAGACCTGATCCACCGGCTATCCGAGGACTCCCCCCTGCGCTCTGGCCATCCCAGGGAGCGCCTGGCCGACCCTCAGATCGAGGCGGACGTGAACGCCACAGTGGGCTTCATGCTCAAACATCCCAACATCCGAGGCGATAACTTCGGGATCATCGGGTTCTGCATGGGAGGCCGGGTGGTCTGGCTCATGGCCACCGCCAACAGCCACTTCAAGGCGGCGGTGCCTTACTACGGCGGCAATATCATGGAGCCATGGGGGAAGGGCGTTTCCCGCAGTGCCTTCGACCGAGCCGCCTGGATCGCGGGCTCGGTGATGTTCCACTTCGGCGCGGAGGACGCTAACCCTTCCCAGGAGGACATGGCCAAGCTGGACGCCGAATTAAACCGGCTGGGCAAGCCCCATGAATTCTTTACCTATCAAAATGCCGGCCACTCCTTCATGGACCACACCAACGCCGCCACCCACCGGCCCGCCGCGGTGGAGGCCTCGTGGCCCCGGACGCTGGCCTTCTTCGAGAAGCATCTGATATAGACGCCCCAAAAGTCAGGTAGTGATGCCGCTGTCCCAGAGGATACGCCAGACCTTCACCGGCCTGATGGGGATGTCTATCTCGGTCATGCCCAAATGCGCCAGGGCGTCCAGCACCGCCAGATAGCTCATGTGCCAGCGCTGCACTCCGCCGGTGTATTTCCCCTCGCCCACCAAGAAGCGGGGTTCCTCCTTCCTCTTCACCCTGGCACCCACCAGCTTCGACACTTGGCCAGTGACCAAGGGTAGCCTCCTGCTCCGCCGGCGCGGCATCCTTGACCGGTTACATAGGCAATCGTATCATGGCGATAACTTTTCAACGGCAGGAGGCGGAGTTTGACCAGAAGGGGACCCGGGCTGTTTGTGTACCTCCTGGTCCTGCTGGCTGCCGGCTCTCTGACAGCAATCGCCCCAGAAAGCGCCATGGGGCAGGACATATCATGGACCCGCCAGTTCGGTACTGAGGGCGACGACACCGCCGAGGACATGGTTATTGACGGGGCGGGCAACCTGTACGTGGTGGGCTCGACGGATGGCCCGCTGGCGGGACAAAGCCACCTGGGGAGTCAGGACGCCTACCTCAAGAAGTACGATGGGCAGGGTAACGAGCTCTGGGTACGCCAGTTCGGCACCGAGCTCTGGGACAGCGGCGCGGCTGTGGCTATGGATGGCGAGGGCAGCCTCTACGTTATAGGCACTACCTTGGCTCTCAACCTGGCCAGGCCAGCATCGGAGGCCAAGATGCCTACCTTTGCAAATACAACAACGGCGGCAACGAGGTTTGGACTCGTCAGTTTGGGACCCCGCGTGACGACCCGCCCCACGACGTAGGGGTAGATGGCGCTGGAGGTATCTACGTGGCCGGTAAGACCAACGGCGCTTTACCAGGCCATCTCTCCCTCGGCCGGGAGGACTCCTACCTCCGCAAGTACGACGGCGACGGGAAGGAGATCTGGACCCAACAGTTCGGCACCGCCTTTGATGACGACGCATTGGCCGTGGAGGTGGATGCCGGGGGAAACATTTACGTGGTGGGGGGGACCTGGGGGGACTTTCCCGGACAGACCAACATTGGCGGCCGCGATGCCTACCTTCGGAAGTACGACTCAGATGGAAACGAGGCCTGGACTCACCAGTTCGGCACCAACGGCCGGGACGACGCCACAGCGGTGGCCTTGGACGGCTCGGGGAATCTGTATGTAATTGGCGATACCCCTGGGAGCCTTCCGGGACAGACAAACCTGGGAAGATACGACGCCTATCTACGGAAGTATGATGACCAGGGCCGCCAGCTCTGGACCCGTCAGTTCGGGAGCCAGCACTTCGACCTCCCCTGGGACGTGGTGGAAGGCGGCGGAAATGTCTATGTTGCAGGTTGGACTCGGGGCAGCTTTCCCGGCCAGGCCCACCTGGGAAACTTCGACGCCTTCGTGTCCGGCTACGACGGAGAAGGTAACCATCTCTGGTCCCAGCAGTTCGGCACCGAAGAGACCGACCAGGCCCGCCGGGTACTCGTTGACGCGGAGGGAGACCTTTACCTGATCGGGCACACCCAAGGCGCACTCCCCGGGCAAACCAGCTCCAGGCTGGCCGACGCCTTCGTGCTGAAGATGTCTGGGGCCCCTTCGCCCACCGCATCCCCCGGTACGAGGGTAATTCGTGAAACGGCGCCGGAGATCGCCTGGACTCGCCAGTTTGGCACCGCGGCGGATGACTTCGTACTGGATATGGAGGTGGACGGTAAAGGGGACCTGTACGTAGTGGGCCACACCCTGGGATTATTCCCAGGACAGACCGACCGGGCCGGACAGGACGGCTTCCTCCGCAAGTACAACAGCGGAGGTAACGAGCTCTGGACCCGGCAGTTCGGGGGCGATGGGTACATCACCGCAGTGGACCTGGAGGTGGACAGCGCGGGACACGTATATGTGGTTGGCCATACCTGGAGCGCCCTTCCCGGCCAAGCCAACCTGGGTCTGGGCGACGCCTACTTGATCAATTACGACGGCGATGGAAATGAAACCTGGACGAGGCAATTCGGCACCGAGCTCTGGGACACAGCCAGGCGCGCGGCGGTCGACCAGGAGGGTAACGTTTACGTGGTCGGCCAGACCGAGGGCATCCTTCCGGGCCAGACCAAGTATTCGCTATCCGGGCGTGACGCCTAAATAGTCAAGTACGACATCGGCGGGAGCGAGCTCTGGATCAGGCAGTTCGGGGTCCCCGACTTCGAGGGCCGGGACACCTCGGCCTCCTGGGTGGCCGTCGATACGGATGGCAACGTTTACGTGGCGGGGGACACTGAGGCCGCTTTCCCTGGCCAAAACAACGCCGGCGCTAGAGACATCTTCCTGCGTAGATACGACGCCCAGGGCAACGAGCTCTGGACCAAACAGTTCGGCACCCAGGATGACGATACGGAGCCGGCTCTGGCGGTTGACGGCGTTGGGAACGTATATGTAGTAGGCCGGGTCGATGGAGCGTTTGCCGGCCAGACCAACTTGGGCTTGCTCGACGCCTATATCAGGAAATACGACGCCGTCGGGTCCGAGCTCTGGACCCGCCAGTTCGGGACTCAGGGTTCCGATTACGTCTATAGCATAGACGTGGACGAATCCAACAACCTTTACGTAGTGGGCCGGGTGGATGGGGCTTTACCCGGCCAGATTAGCCCGGGCGGCTCTGATGCCTACCTGCGCAGCTATGACAGCGACGGCAGCGAAAAATGGACTCGCCAGTTCGGCACCGCCGATGCTGACTTCGCTCAGGGAGTCGCTGTGTGGATGCTGCCGGCAATATATACGTGGTAGGAAGGGTAGATGGCGCCTTCTCCGGCCAAACCAATCAGGGAGGGGTGGACGCATTCATTATGAAGGTCCAGCCTGCGGCGACTTTGCCGGCACCTTCGAACAAAGAGCCGTCGGCCCCGTCGGGGGGAGGATGTATTGCTCCATTGGGAGCAGCGGCCAGGAGCGAGGCCGGCTGGTTGCTGATGGCCCTCCTCTGGGCCCCGCTGGCCCTTGCGGCTTGGAGCGGGCCTATTCGGAAGCGGGCCGGCCCAACCGGTCTCGGAAATGTCCAGGATGATCCCGTCAGGCCCAGCGTACTTGACCTCGACGCGGCCCGTCCATGCCCACACCCAGGGCCCGGTTGATCTCTTCCCTGGGCCTGGAGCCGGCATCCGCCAGCTTCTTGCCGGTCTCTTCCAGGCTCTCCACCTCGAAGCCTATGTGGTGGAGGCCGCTGTAGCCCACCCCGTATTCCGGGCCGGCCACGTCGTCGTTCTTGAAATTGAGGATGGCCAGGTTGATATGGCCGTCGCTGAGATAGTATCCCGAGGCATTGGGGCTGTCCAGCTTGGCGATCTCCTTCAGGCCGAAGACCTCGGTATAAAACCGGGCCGTCTTGACCGCGTCCTGGGTTGCGATGGCGATATGCTTTATCTTCGACATCCGGTCTTCCTCCTGGTGTGCAGGCTGGTCCTAACGATACCACTTCCCCTTCGAGGCCGCTATAGACCCCGGCGGGCCGCGGTCCGCTCTTGACTTCCCATGCCGGCAAGCTTAAATTTACATTGGCCCTGGGGTCCTTAGCCCGTTGGCCGAGGGCACGCCGAGCTATATCCGGACCGGAGCAGGAGGTAGGAATGGCCGTGCCACGAATCATCAGGCAAGAGAGTATCACCCCGAACCGGGTGTTGCCCGGGGTCGCCGCAACCAGAATGATCACCAAGGACACCGGCGCCACTCAGATCTCCAGCGGCTTCACCACCTTCGATCCCGGCTGCTCCAACACCACCCATTTCCATAACGCCGAGGAGTCGGTGATCGTCATCGAAGGGGAGGGCACCTTGGTGCTCCAGGGCGAAGAGCACCACCTGAAGCCTTACGACGCGGCATTCATCACCCCCGGCGCCCACCATCGCCTCATAAACGACAGAGACGATGTCCCCTTCAGGATTGCATGGTCTTACGCCACCGTTAACGTCACCCGAACTCTGGTGGAGGAGGTTTAGCATGGCCGATGACCGGGACTACACCGTGGCCCAGTTCATTAACGACGCCAAGTCCATCCTTCGGGAGGAGGGCGAGACGCCGGAGAGCATGGCACACGTGGGTAGTAATCTGCAGCGCCTCACACAACGGAAGGACCTGCTGGAGCAGGGGACTGAGATCCCTTCGGGGGTTGCAGTAAGGTCCCGCCTCCTCCACCTGGAGCCCAACAATACCTTGCATCTCGCCGTCGGGCTGTTCAGGCGGGACCAGCCGACCATAGAGACAACCCTAATGCACAGCCACGGCTCCTGGGGTGTATTCTGCGGCTATCAAGGAAGAGAATACTACGGCCTGTGGGAGCGGCAGGACCAGGAAGAGCGGCGAGGCTACGCCGACCTGAAGCAGTTGGAATACCGGGTTTTGGGCCCCGGAGACCTAACCGTCATGCCAGGCCCTCCGGCGGATATCCACACCCACACGCCCATCGACTAGGAGTTCTGGATCCTAGGCTTCTTCGGGAGCAACGCCCCAACGCAGACACGCTACTTCTTCACGCCCCAGTGGAGGGTGAGCAAGGGAGTGCCCGGCCGGTACGCCAAGACCCCCGGAGCGCGGCTGGCGAAGGCTGAAAGAGCGGCCCGCAAGACCGGAAATGGCGGCTGAGGAGCCCACCGTCGCGTTAATTGACTTCGACGATACCCTGAATTATACTCCAGCGGGAATACGGCGCCCCATCGGAGGTGAGCGGGATGGCAGTCCCGATAGAGACTCTCAAAGCGATGATCCGTGACTTCCACGGGTTCGCCCTTTCCGACGACGAGTTTGAGCTTATCCGCCCCGAGATGGACAACTACATAGCCGAGATCGATAAGCTCAAAGAACTGGACCTCTCCAACGTCATGTCCTCCCGTCTCCTTCGGGCCAAAGAGGGGGAATAAGCCTGATGTCCGGCGCGGACCTCCTGAATCTCACCATATCCGAGCTGGTTCCAAAGATTAAGGCCAGGGATGTGTCTCCCGTGGAGATCACCGAGGCGGCCCTGGCCCAGGCGGACCGGCTTCAACCCCACCTTAATTCCTTCATCACCATTCTCCATGACCAGGCCAGAAGCCAGGCGAAACGGCAAGAAGAGGCCCTATCCCAGGGGGAATATCTAGGGCCTCTCCATGGTATCCCCATAGGCATCAAGGACAACATCTCCACCGCCGGTATCCGCACCACTGTTGGCTCAAAGGTGTTTGCAGACCACTTCCCCGACGAGGACGCCCGTGTGGTCACACTCTGCAAGGATGCCGGGGCCATCATTCTGGGTAAAGAGAACCTGGAGGAGTTCGCCGCAGGCGCCACCTCCAACAACCCCAATTACGGGCCGGTGCACAACCCCTGGAAGCTGGACCACATACCCGGCGGCTCCAGCGGCGGCGGCGCGGCCAACGTGGCCTCCTGCGTCACCTTCGCCTCCTTGGGTAGCGACCCTGGGGGGTTCTGTGCGTCTACCGGGCGCCTTCAGCGGCGTGGTGGGCCTCAAGCAGACCTACGGCAGAGTAAGCCTGCGGGGCCTTATGGTAACCAGCGTCAACGGCGACCACATAGGCCCCATGACCCGTTCGGTCAGGGACAGCGCCCTGGTGCTCCAGGCCATTGCCGGTCTCGACCCCCGGGACCCCAGCACCGTGCCCGTCCCGGTGCCCGATTACACCATGTCCGTTGAATCCGGGCTGCGGGGTTTCAAAATGGGTATACCAACCAACCACTATTTCGACATGGTGGAGCCCGAGGTGGAGGCCGGTGTCCGGCGGGCCATCGCTGCCCTGGAGGAGCTGGGTGCGGAGCTGAAGGAAGTAACCATACCTAGCATGGAGTACATCGGGGCCATGCGCATCACCTCCCTTGCTGACATGCTGGTGACCCACGAGCCGTATATCAAAACCCACCGCGAACAGTACGGACCCGATACCCTTTATCGTGCCCTGGCGGGGCAGTTCGTCCTGGGCCGGGACTACGTGAGGGCGATGAAGGCGCAGCGAATTATCAAGGATGACTATGCCCGGGTGCTCAAAGAGGTGGACTTTCTGGTCACGCCGACGGCGCCCCTGGTGGCCCCCCTCATTGCTTCACCCACCATCACCTTGGGCGGACGGGAGCACCGGGTCAGAGGACCCGCCGGGAACGTGATCTCCAGAAACACCAGCCCCGGCAACGTCACCGGTCTCCCCGCCATCACCGTGCCCTGTGGCTTCAGCCAGTCGGGCCTCCCCATAGGCCTGCAGATCATGGGGCGACCCTTCGACGAGCAGATGCTGTTTCGGGTGGCCCATACTTACGAGCAGGTTTCCCCCAGCCGTGGCCGCCGTCCTCCCATTCTAAACGGAGGATAGGGTGTCTCTCCCACGCCTTGTCCCATTGCTCCGGCCGTTGGCCGGACAATAAGGAACCCGGGATCCCAAAGGAGGTCGATCTCCGTGGCCGACGTGGACCTGACGAAGCTCACCATATCCGAGCTTGCCCCGAGGAACAGAGCCAGGGAGGTGTCGCCCGTGGAAGTCACCGAGGCGGCCCTGGCCCAGGTGGACCGGCTTCAGCCACGCCTGAACTCCTTCATCACAATTCTCCATGACCAGGCCCTGAGCCGGGCGAGAAAGCTGGAAGCGGAGCTGGCCCGGGGCGAATACCGGGGACCGCTCCATGGCATCCCCATAGGCGTCAAGGACAACATAGCCACCGGGGATGTTCGTAGCACCGTCGGCTCGAAAATCCTGGCCGATCATGTCCCCAACGAAGACGCCCACACGGTCGGCCTTTGCATACAGGCCGGAGCCATCCTCCTGGGCAAAGAGAACCTGGAGGAGTTCGCTTCAAGCGGAATCACCTCCAACAACCCCCACTACGGGGCGGTTCATAACCCCTGGGACCTGGACTGCATCCCCGGCGGCTCCAGCGGAGGGAGTGCGGCCAACGTGGCGGCGGGTGTCACCTTCGCATCGATTGGCACCGACCTTGGAGGGTCGGTACGTCTCCCGAGCACTTTCTGTGGCGTCGTAGGATTGGTCTCGACTTTCGGCAGGATAAGCCAGCGGGGGCTCATGGGCACCAGCTTCAACGGAGACCGCATCGGCCCCCTGACCCGCACCGTGGGGGACTGCGCGCTGATGCTCGAGGCAATGGCGGGATACAACCCCCTGGACCCCAGCACTATTCCGGTCCCCGTACCAGATTACACGGTGTCCCTTGAATCAGGCCTGCGGGGCCTGAAGATGGGTGTCCCGGCCAATTATTACTTTGACCTTGTGGACCCTGAGGTGGAAGCCGCCGTCCGACGGGGCATCTCGGACATGGAAAAGCTGGGCGTGGAGCCGAGAGAGGTGACCATCCCAAGCGTGACGCACTTCGGGGCCAGGCGGATCGAGATTATGACCGACCTTCTGGTCAACCACGAAGCCTACATCGAGGCCGGTCACCGGGAGGATTACGGTCCCTGGCTCCTATACCAGTGTTTAGCGGCCCAATGTATGCTCGGAAGGGACTATGCTAAGGCATTAAAAGTCCAACGCATCATCAAGGATGATTTCGCCCGCCTGTTCGAGGAGGTGGACTTCCTGGTGACGCCCACGGCCCCCGTGCCGGCGCCCCGCATAGAACAGGCCACATTCAACTTGGGTAGCACCGAGTACCAGTTGAGCGGGCCGGGGTCTGGTATGATAGGCAGGAACATCGGCTGCGCCAGCACCGCGGGTATCCCTGCTATCTCTGTATCCTGTGGATTCAGCCAGTCGGGCCTCCCGATAGGGCTGCACCTCATCGGGCGCCCTTTCGATGAGGCGACGCTGCTCCGGGTAGCCCATGGCTACGAGGCGGTATCGCCCGCCCGTGGCCGCCGTCCCGCCATAGTGGACGGCATCGGGAGTAACCAGTAACCCGTAGAACGAACACTGAACGGCAACTTTAATCTGAAAGGGGAGGTTTACTTGTGACGACCACTTGGGACCATCGAACAGAGAATCTTGACGGGGTAAATATACATTATGTTATCCAGGGCCAGGGGCCGCCGGTAATTTTGCTACACGGCTGGCCCGAGTTCTGGTATGGCTGGCGCAAAGTTATTCCCGTCTTGGCGCAGCACTTCCAGGTTATCGCCCCGGATATGAGGGGATTCGGGTATTCGGACAAGCCCGGTGATGGATACGATACCTATACCGCGGCGGAGGACATCTACCTGCTGGCCAAGTCTCTGGGATACCTGAGGGTTGCCATAGTGGCCCATGACATCGGTGTAAGGGTGGCCTTCAGGTACGCCCTAGACCACGAAGGCGCCGTGACCCGGCTGGCCTTTCTGGATGGGCCGCCGCCTATTGAGAGCCTGGGTCCCATGCCTGCCCAGGTTATACGGGACCGGTGGCACTCCTACTTCCACGCCCAACCCGACCTGCCGGAACGTCTGGTGGAAGGCAACGAAGAGGCTTACCTGCGACATATTTTCCGCGACTGGTCCATCAACAAGTACCTGTTTACCGACGAAGAGGTGGCCGAATACGTGAAGGCATATTCCCAGCCGGGGGCCCTGAGGGGCGGCTTCAACTACTACCGGGCAGCGGTGTCCCAAGACCCGCCCGAATGGCTTGCCCAGGCCGACCGCCAGCTGCTCCAGCCGATGCTGTACCTGTGGGGGAACCGCAGGGCCAGGACCGCCGCAGCGATGGGGACGGAGCCCATGGCGGGCTGGAAGAAGATCTTTCCCAACGTCACGGGGAAGAACCTGGGCGAATACGGCCACTTCCTCCAGACAGAGGCCCCTGACGAGGTGAACCGGGAGCTGCTGGCATTCTTGAAGGAGGGCGGACGCTGGTAGGGACCAGCCCTCTCAGCCGGTGAGCTGTTCGGCGGTCTCGTAACGGGCGCCGGTGGCCAGCATTTCGGACAGTCCGACTGTCTCGAATAGCTCCATCACGCTGACCATGTTGCCCACCAGGCGTTCGGTGGTGCCACGCTTTTTGATCTCGCGCATGACCTCCGCGACGGCCGTGCAGACGGTGAGGATGGCGCTGGCGGGGAAGATGACGATCTTGAACCCCATACGCTCCAGCTCGGGCACGGGAATCAGGGGGGACTTGCTCCTTTCTGCGAAGTTGTAGAGTAGGGGCACGTCGAAGGAACTTGCCACCCGCTCCACCACTTCCACCGTCGTCATGGCCTCGATGAACAGCACCTCCGCCCCGGCCTTTACGTACTGTTCGCATCGCGCCAGGGTGTCATCCAGGCCCGTGACCGCCAGAGCGTCGGTACGGGCGATGATCAGAAAGTCATCGTCGGTGCGGGCGTCCACCGCAGCCCGGATTTTCAGCGCCATCTCCTCCGCCGGGACCACCTTTTTGTCATCCAGGTGGCCGCAGCGTTTGGGAAAGGCCTGGTCCTCGATATGAATGGCCGCCACACCGGCCATCTCGTACTGCCGGACGGTCCGGCGAACGTTGAGAATGCCTCCATAGCCGGTGTCCGCATCGGCGATGACAGGCACGTCCACCGTGGCGGCGATGTTGGCTGCATTAGTGACCATTTCGGTCATGGTGGTCAGGGCCAGGTCAGGCTGGCCGATCTTGGTCACAGATGTTCCTCCGCCTGTCATGTATATGGCCGGAAACCCTTCTCGCTCGGCGATTTTCGCCGTCAGGCAGTCATAGGCGCCGGGGGCTACCACTATCCCCGGCTCTTTGAGCATCTGTCGCAACCTGGTGCTGGCTTTCATCGGACCCTCCTTATTTAGATGAGGTCTATCGGCCCCCTCTAGCACTCCGCCAATCATAACCACGTCGATGTCGCTCCGCAATAACTCCGGAAGACAGGCTACCGGCACGAGTCTCCCCTAACCGTCGAGACTCCCAGCCTATTCGCCCCCCGAGCTTGACACCTATTAATTCGAAGGTCTACTATCATAATGAAGCTCACTGCTCCAACCCTTATACTTTGGCTGGTTAACGCCATATTACCCGGCCCCAGACGGAAGAGAGGGCTGAGCTATAAATTCAGCCATAATTAAGTTCACCGCGCAACCCCTCGAATTATGAGACCTCCCGTTGGTACATAACCCTCCGCCCGCCGGGCCGGGCCAATTGCTCGAGGAAAGGTGAGCGTACTCAACCCGGCTGGGTTGGGAAAATCCATCAAGTCCCGCTACCTGCCCTCCCTCCAGTATCCCGACTACCGCAAGCTGTGGATGGCTACCATATGCTCCCAGTCTTCGGCCTGGGCGTTGATTGTGGCCCGTGGCGCTCTCGCCAAGACCGAGACGGGTTCGGACCTGTGGGTAGGCATGGTCACCTTCGCCGCCATGATCCCCTCGGTAATCGTCTCACCCCTGGCCGGTTTCCTGGCGGACCGCTTCGACCGGCGTACCGTGCTGGCCTACGCCTACGGGATAAATCTGGCCCATAACCTGCTGCTGGCCGTTCTGGTCGTCACCGGCGCCATCGAAATATGGCACCTGGTGTTGTTGTCCCTCCTCAACGGTTCCGCCCGGGCGACCCAGATGCCTTCGGCCCAGGCCCTCCTTCCCAACACCTTGCCCCGGGAACGCCTGTTCAATGCCGTGGCCTTGTTCCAGGCCACCCAGCAGGGGTCCCGGTTCATAGGGCCGTTCCTGCTCCTGCTAATGCTCTGGATCACCGGCCCATGGCTGACGGACAACCAGGACTGGGTGTTCTTCCTGTGCGCCGGACTTTACGCAATCGGGCTTTGGATCATCTTCAAGATCCGCACCGCCTCCAGTGGCGTGATCGAATCAGGGGCCGGCAAGGGAGTGGTATTCAGCAACGTCGTTGCCGGGTTGAGCTTCATGTACCGTCGCCCCCTTGTCATGTCTTTGGTGCTGCTGGTGGTGGCGCACTGCGCGATGACCATGTCCTTCGAGTCCCTATTCCCATCAGTATCTCGTGACAAGCTGGAGATGGACCCGGGGGCCGGGCTCCTGGCGGGGTTCGGGTATATGATGGTGGCCTACGGCAGCGCCGCCCTGGTCATGGCGCTGGCCCTGGCCGGGGTAGAGAGCGAACGGACCCGAGGCCGCCTGTTCTTCTGGCTGGCCGTCCTCAGCGGCGTGACGCCAATAGCCCTGGCCTTTTCACCTAATTTCCCGCTGGCCATGCTCTCGGTGGCCGGCATGGGAGCGTCCCAGGCGGGGTTTATGACCCTGTCCAGCGGTATGCTTCAGGCCCTCGCCCCCGACGCCATCCGGGGCCGCATGATGGCCGTCTACACCTGGCACATCCAGGGATTTATGGCCAGTTTTAACCTGATTAATGGAGCTTTGACGGCCATCAATGGCCTAACCACCCCAATAGTTCTGGGGGCCGGAGGCGTGGGATTCATCATGGTGATGGCCGGGAGCCTCGCCCGTGTGCCCCTGAGGCAATTGTACGGCAGGGGAGTGCCGGCCGAGGCACAGTCCGACTATTTACCTCAACCCCGGGTGGGTCTATAATACCACCCAAGATTCCAGTGAATCGCTCAACCCGCCGGCGGTAAGGCCCGCTGTTGGGACGACGGGATTCTGGGCCGGGATTCTGGGAAAGAGGCGAGGGATGGAACCAGGAGGCACCAGGATTAAAGCCGGGGCAATAGAGTTTGCGCTCTCGTACCGGGACCTGGACGGTGGGTTGGTGGGGAGCCCCAGCGCAGACCAGGGCGTCTGCATCCAAGTAATGTCGGAAATGGATGGGAAAGAGACGGAGCTTTTGAGGTTCGACTGTCTCGACGTTCTGCCCCACTACCACTACGGCCCTGAAACGAAGAACGAGGTACAGCAGATGGACCTGACCACGGCGGGCAACCCCGTGGGCTGGACCATCCGCCAGCTTCGAGAGAGGCTCCCGGAGATGCTCAAGAGGGCGGGCTACGAAGAGTTGGCGGGTCAGCTTGATGCACGGCTGGTGGCCAAGAAGCTGGACAAAGTGGAGTCCACGGCCCGTGAGATGGCCGTCAAAGATAGGCATAACGTAACCCACAAGCGCGGCGATCTGGTAATAGAAGCCGGCGCCATCCGGTTCGGCCTGGAATACAGGAAGGCGGGGGACGACAGGGGTCAGGCCATTCACGTCCTCGGCGACGTTTCGGGCGAGGAGATAGAGCTGCTTGCCTTCGACTGCTTTGTTAATGGCCCCCATTACCATTATGGTCCCAGAAACAAGAACCACCGCGTCTACTGGGACAAGACCCTCGTGCCCGACACTTTGCGCTGGACCCTGGACCAGTTCAAGAGTGGCAAGCTGGCGGCCATGATTCAGCGGGCGGGCTATCCCGGCATAGTTGCCGAGCTGGACGATGGTCTGATTCAGTCAAAGTTACCCGAAGTGGAGGCCAGGGCCCTGGCCATGGCCGCGGCCAACGCGGAGTAATCCCTTAACCCCTAGGCGGCTGTTGAAGCATATGGGTGGTAGGGGCGAGGCATGCCTCGCCCCTACGTCATTCTCTCAGACGGTTACCCCGATGTCTCTTAGCCCGAATCCACCGAAGGACGGCCTTGGGGACAGTCCTTGAAGAAGCCAGCGGGTGCTCCTCTGAATCTGGGATAATGGTTTTGGAACAGAAACCAGCCCGGAAACAAGGAGCACCCAATAGATGCTGCCACAGAACAAACCCGACCGTATGCGCATCCTCTTTGACGACCATCGCCTGGTGGCCAATGCCGGCCTGCTCCTGCCGGCCACCCTAGCCCGGCACCTGGGCCTGCGGGAACTCGTCGACCATCACCTTGACCTCGGCGGAGCGCCGGGACGGGCGAACACTGGGGACAAGATGCTGACGCTGGTCGCTTCCGCGCTGGCAGGCGGCGACTGCATCGACGACGCCGATGCGCTGCGCGCTGGTGGGACGGTCGGTGTTCTAGGCTGCGTGGTCAAGGCGCCATCCACCCTGGGGACCTTCCTGCGCAGCTTCCGGTGGGGGCATGTCCGTCAACTCGACCGCGTGAGCCGCCAGTTGTTGGCCCGGGCCTGGGCCGCTGGGGCCGGACCCGGCGACTCGCCCCTGACCATCGACCTGGACTCGACCATCTGCGAGACCTATGGACTGGCCAAGGAGGGAGCGCGCCACCATGGCTATACCGGCGCCCGCGGCTATCACCCGCTGCTGGCCATTGCCGCCGGCACCGGCGAGGTGCTGATGTCCCGGCTGCGTGAGGGCCGGGCCAACACCGCCCGTGGCGCCGCCCACTTCCTGCGTGAGACGGTGGGGCGGGTGCGCTACGGCGGGGCCAGGGGACAACTCACGGTGCGGGCCGACAGCGGCTTCTACGCCCACACTGTCGTTGCCGCCTGCCGGGAAATGGATGTTCGCTTCTCTATCACCATCCGCCAGCGCGCCAGCCTGCGGGACCTGATCGAGGCGATACCAGAGGAGGACTGGACTCCCATTCCCTACTGGATGGACGGCGCCGCCGATGTCGCCGAGACGACTTACACCCCGTTCCAGACCAAGCCGGACGCCCCGCCGGTGCGGCTCATTGTCCGGCGGGTGAAGCCGACGCCCGGTTCCCAGCTCGCCCTCTTCGCCAGATACAGCTATCACGCCTTCATCACCGACCGCGATGGGGAGACGCTGGAACTGGAGGCCGATCATCGCCGCCACGCCGAGGTCGAGAACGCCATACGCGACCTCAAGTACGGCGTCGGGCTGAACCACATGCCGTCGGGGCGCTTCGCCGCCAACGGCGCCTGGCTGGCGGTCCAGGTGATGGCGCATAACCTGGCCCGCTGGACGCGGCGCGGATTGGTCTGGGAGAGGGGACCGTGATCACCAAGACCCTCAGGCGGCGGGTCTTCGCTCTGGTGGGACGGATCACCCGCTCGGCGCGCCGCCTCACTTTGCATCTCCCCCGGCGCTGGCCTTGGGAAACCCAGTTCAGTCGCGCCTTGGCCCGGCTGCAAGCCATTCCATTCCCGGCCTGACGGCCAGCCTGCAACTGACCCAACGTCCCCGCAATCTCGCGCCACCCCGGTCGCGAGAGTCCCCTGCTGCGTATCCTCTCGCCATCCCGCGCATCGCAACTCCCGCATAGGGCCTTAGGGGCCCTGTGCGGCGACTGAAGACCCTCCGCCGGCCTCCCATCTACCCCAAGACCCCAGGCCATCTCCCCTGTAGCTCCCTCACCCACCCCCTTCCGCTGCCCTCACGCCGTCCATCCGTGTCCTTCGGTGGATTCGGGCTTAGACTCTGAATCTCCCGGGGGCTGTAACCCAGCTCACCCAATACTTCGTCTGTGTGCTGTCCCAGGGCGGGGGATGGCATCTTCGCCAGAAGTGGCGTCCCGCCCATCTTCACCGGCGGCCCTGCCATCCTGAGCTTCCCCGCCAGCTGATGCTCCAGCTCCACCACCATGTCGTTGGCCAATACTTGCTCATCACTCAGTAATTCCTCGGTGAACCGGAGGGGCCCTGCCGGAACACCGGCCGCTCCTAGAATGGCGAGCCAATCCTCGGTGGTCCTTTCACTAAACAGATTCTCAGCCTTCGCCATGATCTCCTCGCCGAATGCCATCGCCTGGGGGCTGCCGACGTTGTAATCGGCGTCGAACCGAATGTCCATCAGGTCCAGCACATCCAATAGCTTGCGGCGTAGAGATGCACTGAGGCAACCCACCGTCAGGACTCCGTTCCGGGTCCGGTACGCGCGACAGTATATGTTTCCGGGAGGGGGGCATGATAGGCCTGGTAGTGGGCCTGGACCTCTTCGTAGGTGCGGCCCTGATTCTGAAAGATGTCCAGCTCCTCCAAAAGCGAACCCTGGGCTTCTCCATCCACGGCTTCCACCGACAGGAATTGCGACCCTTGCATGGCCAGAGCGGTGGCGAGGAGGGATGCCTCTATCCTCTGACCGATGCCGGTCCGCTCCCTGGCGTAGAGGGCGGCGCATACGGCCCAGGCCATGGCCAGGCCGGTGGCCACGTCCACGACGGGGGTGAAGATATGCAGAGGCGCCCCGTTTTCAGTCTTCCCCTCAGCGGCCATCAACCCCGACATTGCCTGGACTATGATGTCGTATCCGGGCAGGGTGGCCTGGGGCCCTCGGGTTCCGAAGGCCGTGTTTTCGCAATAGATGAGGCGAGGATTCGTTTGGGACAGAGAAGAATAATCGATGCCCAGCTTCACGCAGGCGTCGGGGCGGTAGTTGACTATGACCACGTCGGTATCCGGCACAAGCTTGTGGAGGACCTCCCTCCCCTGGGGACGGCTCAGGTCCAGTGGAAGGCTTCGCTTGCCCCGGTTGACCGCGATATACAGACGGCTTTCCAGGGGGATGAACTGGCGGAGAAGCCGCCATGATTCGCCCCAGGGCGGCTCAACTTTTATGACGTCGGCCCCCATGTCGGCCATTAGCATCCCGGCAAATGGGGCGGCTATCACCTCGCTGAACTCGAAGACTCTAACTCCTTCCAGCGGTCCCGACATAGCCGTACCCGGTCACCTGAAAGTCGAGTGGAAATTCATTGCTGAGGCTGCTCTTCTTCGCCGGATTCTGGTTCCTCCCCAAGTCCTGGCGCCTCCCCTTGCTCACCGTCGTCACCGGACCGGTCCACCTCTACCATCCGGTCGTTGATCCAGCGCCGGATATCATTGAGAGCCGGTGGAGCGATATAGAAAACCTGGATATCCCCGGAGCATTGGACCCGGTGGTTGTCGCTGATGACCAGGATGGCCGATTCGTCCTCTTTGAGGGTTTCGTCGATGCGGGAGGCGATGTACTGGTACCTCTGATTGGTCACGTCCATGTAGGCCTGGACCACCGTGGAAGCAGCCTTCTGGCTCACCAGACCCATTGTCAGACACCGCTGCCAGTCGGCGATTTCATCCACCATGGCCCGGTCTTCGGTGGCTTCCAGCTGGGCACCGGCCTCGCACCGGCCTCGGACCAAAGAGTACCCTTTGGGATCAAGCTGCTCCACCAGCTTTTCCCCTTCTTCGCCGGACAGGAACACCGTCTCGTGGTAGATGCGGTCCACCGGTCCCAGGGCAGCCTCCATGCGGGCTATATGCTCCTGGGCCCCCGACCAGTACTGCTCGAGCTTCACCTGAAACTCATCGGTGGCGTCCGGCGGGGCGACAAACATGGGCACCAGGTAGAGCTTCCGGCCCTTTTTGTACCGGTCGGCTTCGGGCTTCTGTATCTTACCCAGGGGAGTGGTCATGCCCCGTCCCCTCTCTCGTAGCTATCCATCAGAGAGATTTTAGCTCCAAAGCTAGCAACAGGCAACACCGAGGAAGGGATGCCACGGCATTTTTGCTTTCAGCCATGAACATGACGTGCCCCGAAAAGGAGATGCTCACGCGACCTGGACCACGACTCCCTGGTCCGCCGAGCGTTCGATGGCGTCTATCAGGCGGTGCCTTTTCAGCGCCAGGTCGAAGTCGGGCGCCCCATCTCCCTTCCCTTGGATGGCTTCGGAGAAACGTCTGTATATCTGGGCCATGTTGAAGGGCATTCCCTGAGGAACCTCACCGGGTACCCAGGTGAGTCGGTCGGGCACGGGTAGCTCCTCCAGCGCGGCGTCCTTGCCCCGGGCCCCGTAGAGCCGGTTGGGGCCGAACATGATGTTCTGGGGGCATGTGGCCACCAAGGTGCCCTCCATGCCGTAGACTTCTGTCCTGCATCCCGAGCCGTGCATGGGTACGTAGGACGTGTGGAAGGAAGCCACAACACCGTTGGTAAGCACCCCGTTGACCGCCACGTTGTCGGGAGCTGTCACATCCACCGTCTTACCCTTCTCCGAGGTCTCCCACTGGCGCACCTGGGTGGTGACATGGGCGGAAACCTCCTTGAAGTCACCCAAACAGAAGCAGAGGGCGTCCATGGCATGGCCCGTGCTAATGGTGAGGACATGCGCTCCCTGCTTCCGGTCCGCGCTCCAGGGATTGTTCTTACCCATAATCAGGATGCCGGTCAGGAACATGGTCATGCTGCAGGATAGGACTTCCCCAACGTACCCCTCGGCCACAAGCTCCTTCAGCCGCAGCAAGGCCGGGTCTCCGTTGGCCTGGAGGCCCACCATGGTGCGGACTCCCTTGGACTTGGCCAAAGAGGCCATCTCCTCCGCCTCCGCCAGGTTGGCTCCCAGCGGCCACTCGCAGATGACGTGCTTTCCGGCCTCCAGAGCGGCCATCACCATGCGATGATGAAGAGGAGCCCGGACGCACACGGCCACCACGTCTATGTCCGGATGCCTCACCATCTCGTTGTAATCGTCGAAGGCCAGGCCGGCGCCGTAGTGCTTCGCCGACTCCTCCGCCGTCTCCCGGCGGGAGGTGCACACGGCCGCCACCTGGTACTCGGGTAGGGCAAGCAGGGCCGGGAGGTGAGACCTCATGCCCCAACCATAACTGGCGCTGGCGCCGATGAATCCGATACGTATCTTATCTCCTGCCAATGGAACACCCTCCTTACAGTCCGGGCCTTGGCGCCTATGTCGATTCTGCGCCAATTAGCCACGCCTATGCATATCTATCGTCGAGCCTGTTACCCTAACTCCACCGGGACTTTCTGGCCCAGGTCAGAAGATCGCTGGATGGCTTCCAGCATGCGGTGCCTCTTGACCGCATGGTCGAAATCCGGGTGGGCGTCCTCTTCTCCACGAATAGCCCGGGCCATACGCCGGTAAAGTTGCCCGATGTTGAAAGGCTCTCCCCTGGGCATTTCGTCAGGCACCCAGGTCAGCCGGGCGGGAATCGGGATATCTTCAAGTTCCCCCTCTTTGCCGCGGCGCCCGCGGAGACGGATGTGGCCATCGTACTGGACCGAATCTTTAGAGGTGCCGACAATGGTGCCCTCGCTGCCATAGACCTCCAAACGCCACCCCGTGGAGTGGTGGGGTACCGATGCGACGTGAACCGCCGCCACGGCGCCGCTATCCAGCAGGCCGCTTATCAGCACATTGTCCGGCGCGTCTACGTCCACCGTCTTGGCCGGTCCCTTGACATCCCAAGAGCGCACTTGCGTCGTAACCCGAGCCGAAATTTCCTTGAATTCCCCCAGGCAGAAGCAGAGGGCATCCACCGAGTGCCCCGTAGGGATGCCCAGGGCGTGCCCTCCATTCTCCCGGCGGGCCATCCAGGGCTGGTCCATTCCCCTCTGGAGCATGCCATCGCGGAAATGGGTCATATGGCAGGAGACCACCTCACCAACGTAGCCCTCCTGGACAAGCTCCCGTAAACGCAACAGGGCAGGCTCGGCCCTAGCCTGTAATATCACCAGATTCTTGACCCCCTTGGACCGGGCTAGGGAGGCCATCTCCTCCGCTTCGGCCAGGTTTTTTCCCAAGGGCCACTCGCAAACCACGTGCTTCCCCGCCTCCAGGGCGGCCATCACGATGGAATAATGGGCAGGGACCCGTACGTTTACCGATACAACGTCTATATCTGGATGAACGACCATGTCTTTATAGTCGTGGAAGCCCATCGGAGCGCCATAGTTCCTGGCGGACTCCTGGGCTGACTCCGCGTGGGCGGTGCCCACCGCCACCAGCTCGTATTCCGGCAACGCCAGCAAGGCCGGAAGGTGGGACCGCCGGCCCCACCCATAGTGGACGTTTACACCGATGATTCCGATACGTAGCCTTTCTTTATCCACTGGAAATCACCTCTAGGTTGGTAAGAAGTAGGAGCCGGCTCATCCGCCCATTTTTTTACGTCGGCGACACCATCACGGATTGGGGCATGGACCGCCTCCTTACCGGGCCCGGTGACAACCCCGCAGAAAACTGAACCCGAGGAGGTCGCCGCATATCACGGATGTAGATTAAGCTCCGGCGGAAACCCCAACGGGCTTCACTTCAGCTCCCTTGAATTCGGGGATCACGTGCTTCCCGAATAGCTCGATGGACTTCATCACCTTGTCATGGGGGATGGTCTCGGACTGGAACATTATCATCAGCTGGTCGGCGCCCGCATTTTCGTGCTCCCGGACGGCCCTGATGCAGCTCTCCGGGTCCCCGCCTATCACAACGCCCCGGTCACACAAAGTGTCGGCGTCCATCCGGTTCCATATTGCGTATTTCACCGCCTCACCCCCGGAGAGATCGGTGAACTCCTCTTCCTCCTGTTTGCCCTCCAGCTCGACGTACCTGCTGAAGTTCTGCCGGAGGTGGTCGGGCACGCCTCCCCAGTTCTCCAGCAGCCGCGAGTAGATATCCTTCTGGTCCTGGACATAGCGCCTGCCCGGACCGAAAAAATTCTTGATGGACTGCGCGGCCAGCTCCCGGGCTTCTCGATTGTTTTCCCCACAGTGTCCCATGGTGGAGTTGGCCCACTGGGGGTTCACCACGGCGCCCACGGGATTCGCGGTGGCAACCCTCTCGTGGTAGGCCTGGATGTGAGGCTGCAGGAACTCCGGGGCGCTGGCCCCGAACGCCAGCACGCCGATGCCCTTCTCTGCGGCGATCTCGTAGGTGGAGGGCTGAAGGGCCGCTACCCAAATGGGCGAATGGGGCTTCTGGTAGGGCTTGGGCAGCACCTGGCGCGGAGGTACGTTCCAGAATCGGCCCTCCCACTGGAATATATCAGACTGCCAAATCTTGGGGATCATGGTAAGGGACTCCTCCCACATCTCCCGGGTCTCCCTGGGGTCGATACCCATGCCAGTCTGCTCGTAGACAGCGGATCGCCCCGTGCCGAAGTCCACCCGGCCATTACTCAGGTGGTCCAGGAAAGCGACCCGTTCAGCCACCCGGACCGGATGGTGATAGGGCAGGATCACCACTCCAAACCCCAGCCTGATCCGTTTGGTCAGCCTGCTAAGCGCGCCATAGAAGACCTCGGGACAGGGAGATGCGGAAAATGGTGCTCCACCAGCCAAACGTAATCGAAACCCACCTCGTCGGCCAATATGCATTGCTCCAACGTCTCCTCGATCACCCGGTGGTCGTCCAAAGTGCCCCTCTGCATCTCGTACTGCACTGCCAGTTTCATCTCCCCCTCCTCTTTACCCCTCTAAATCCCGATGTTATCAAGCCGCAATAGATGATACCGTGGTCCAGAGCTATTCTACCTGTATCAGCGGACCAGGACAAGGCAAACTGGGAAGACGCAGGTGTTTTCGAAAGTCCGGCCACTGTCATTGCGCCAATGTCATTGCAAACCAAGCGAAGCAATCCCTTCTGGCCCTGCTGAGATTGCTTCGGGGTGCCCATCGCAATGACAATCGAAAGACCCTGGCGAGGACTGTATCCGCCCCAGGGACGCCCTTTGAGCGGATGCTATAATTACCCAAACCAACCCCGGGAGGGACTTCATGAGCTTTGGCTTCAGGCTTCCCAACGGATTATCCATGGCGACTCCGGAGAACTTCCGCACTCTGGCCGTGCAGGGTGAGGAGCTAGGGTACGACCACATATGGTGCGGTGACCACATCGTCATGCCCACCCAGGTCTCCTCTCCCTACCCATATTCTACGACGGGAGTTCCTCCCTTCGACCCCACCCAACCATGGTGTGAACCCCTGTCTACCCTGAGCTATATAGCAGGCTGTACACAGCGCATCAAGCTGGGTACCTACGTGCTCATACTTCCCTACCGTGAGCCCGTCTTCACGGCGAAATTAGTCTCCACCCTGGACTACGTATCCGGCGGTCGCGCCATTCTGGGGGCGGGGGTTGGTTGGATGGAAGAGGAGTTCAAAGCCCTGGGTCTCGATACTTTTCCCGAACGGGGCAGGGTGGCCAACGATGACCTCCGCATCTTCAACGAGCTGTGGACCAAGGACGACCCAGAGTTCCAGGGCCGCTACACCAGTTTCTCAGGCATCAAATTCTACCCCAAGCCTGTCCAGAAGCCCCGCCCGCCCATCTGGATCGGGGGCCACACCCCCGCAGCAATTAGGCGAGCTGCCCTCCTGGGAGATTGCTGGCTGCCCGTCGGGCTAAGGCCGAACGCCGAGCTGGAGCCACATGAAATGGCGGACCTGATAGACCAGCTCCGGGATATATCAGAGGAGGCGGGGCGCTCCAGGGAGGATGTGGAAATAGCCTTCGGCGCGGATCCTGTATTCGATCCGCCTCCGGGGGAACCCAAACGCATGCTCTCCGGCAGTGCAGAAGAGATTGGGGCCGATATCGTCCTATACCAGCAAGTTGGTGTCGAGCACTTCGTATTCGGCTTCGCCGGGAATGGGCTGGAGGAGATGCTGGAGAACGTCCAACGGTTTGCCTTGGAGGTGATGCCCAACGTGAGATGAACCCCACTTATCCTGATCGTCCCCGGGCGCGTGCAGGGTTGAAAATTGGGTGGGCATCTGTCAAGATAGGAGAATGAAAGTAGGCAATTTCGAGCTTCATGAACCGGTCCCAGAGCTTCGTGAACCCCATGCCTTCATCACCATCCGTCCCTGGGTAGACGGAGGAAGTGTCGCCACCACCACCCTGGCGCAGCTGGAGCGCCACTTTCAGGCCAAGGAAGCTGGAAAGCTCGCCAGGCCTGGGAACTTCTTCGACTTCACCAGGTATCGTCCCACAATTCGCCTTATAGAAGGCAGGCGTGAGGTTATCATACCCAACAGCATCATCCAGTACGCCAAGACCGAAGAGGGTCCCGACTTCTTGTTTTTTCATCTGTTGGAACCCCACTCCTTCGGGGAGGACTACTCGGAATCGGTCCTGGATGTGTTCAAACACTTCGGTATTAAACGGTATTGCAGGCTCGGAGGGATGTACGACGTCGTGCCCCACACCAGGCCGCTCCTGGTCACCGGCGACTTTGGGTCGGTGCCAGTCAAGGGGAATGGAGAGAACCTGAGAAAGAGAAAGAGCACCTACCAGGGTCCCACCACGATCCTCAACCTGGTAACCGACGGTGTAGCCAAGCTTGATCCGGAGGTCGAGACCATCAACTTCACGGTGCACCTGCCACAGTATTCCCAACTGGAGGAGGACTACATGGGGACTTCCCGGCTGTTGGAGGTGCTCTCATCCATCTATGACCTGCCCCCAGACCTGGCGCCAACCGACAAGGGGAACGAGCAGTACAGCGAACTCGACAAAGTTGTGGAGCGAAACTCGGAATTGAAGAACCTGGTCAAGCGAATGGAGTCCGACTACGACGCGCAGGAAGCTGCCAGCCAAGAGGAGGCATCCCCTCCTCCACCCCTTTCATCTGAGGTGGAGCAGTTTCTCGAGGAAATGGACCGGCGCTTCGGCGGACCTCCACCCTCCAGCTAGCAAGACAGATGGACATTAGTTTTGAGAGAGGCGACCCCCAGAGGCCCAGAGGGCATGCCTTGGTCTACTACCGTACCACCGCCGAGCCTGACAAGGTCTATGCTTCCTATATAATAGTTCTGCCCGTCTCCGTGGACTTCGCCAAGTACGTCCCTCCCTTTCTTACAACCCATCTAGGCACCACATCCATGGGCGATCTGTCCGCCTTCGCCTTACCGCCTGTGCCCGAGGAGGTAGCCAGCCACCAAGAGCTCCAACATCTGGCGGATATAAGGGGCGACGACCTCCTGTACGCCGGTACGATGTACTCCTTCGACCTGCCAGAGATGATGCAGGCGGTGGCGGATGTGGTACGAGAATACTCCAAGGCGTGGTCGGATTTCACCAAACTCTCATTGAATGCGGGGGATGCTGGGAGCGATCCGGACCAGGAACTCTCAACAGTTAATGAAGTCCTGTTCAGCCTGATGAGTGAGCTGGACAGGTTGGCGGAGCTGTCAAAACTGGTGGGCAAGCTACGCTTCGCCATAGAGGGAAATGACCGGCAAAACTCCGCAGAGATAGAGGATGAGATCAAAGTCCTGAGCCGGTACATGCAAGAGCAGTTTTACATACCAAGCCTGCTTCAAGCGGTGATGGATTCCTCGGTGAGGGGCGCCCAACTAGCCCAACTGTACCTTGACCGCTGCTACAAGATTTCCAACGGCGACGATGCAGGCGCTCGAGAGCTGGAGCAAAGGATCCAGACCCTCAAGTCCTCAGGGTAAATATCAGGCCCCATACAGCAGCACCGGCAACGCGTCCCTTATCCGCTCTTGATCCGTTCGCGTGGGAGAATCGGTTGCACCTATCCCATCTCAGCCTGACCAACTTCCGGAACTTCCTCCAACTGGAACTAGACCTGCCCCCAGGCGCCGTAGTGCTCCACGGCGGAAACGCCCAGGGCAAGACCGGCCTCCTAGAAGCCATATATCTTCTGGTCATCGCCAAGTCCTTCAGAGCCGAAAACGAATACGAGGTTGTGAACTGGCAGGCCGCTCGGGAGGAAGGTAACGCCCTGGTGGGCGGGACCATTGAAAAACAGGATGAGAGGCTGCGGGTATTCATAGGTTACCAGTGTCTACCCCGGCGGGAGACCCAACCGGCGACTTCCCGTCTCGGGGACCACACCGTCGGAGTCCGGAAGCAGATAAAGGTGAGCAGGGTAAAGCGCACCGCCGCCGAGCTAATCGGTATGGTCACGGCCGTCCTGTTTACCGCGCAGGACATAGACCTGGTCCAGGGCCCTCCTTCTATTCGGAGGCGCTATCTGGACATCCTGCTGTCCCAGGTGGACCGCTCTTATTTCAGGTCCTTGCAGCGTTACCAGCGCGTCCTACAGCAGAGGAACCGGCTCCTGAAGCAGATTCAGGAGCGTAGGGCCGAAGTGCTGGAACTCGCCTTCTGGGATGAGGAACTGGTTAAGGAGGGGTCCTGGATAACGGATAGGCGGGCCGAGGCAATGGCCGCCCTTTTTGCCCTTTGCCGGGAAAGACACGGCGAGCTGACCGGTGGGAGGGAGGATTTTTCGCTGGAGTACAAACCTAGAGTAACCCCTGGGATAACCGGGCCGGGTGAAGACACCCGGTCGGAATTCATGGCTGCACTGGAGGCTTCCAGAAACAAAGAGGTCAGGCTGGGTTCAACGGTGGTGGGACCCCATCGGGACGACTTCGCTCTCATAGTGAACGACGTTGACATGGGGCCCTACGCATCCAGGGGCCAGGCCCGGACCCTGGCCCTTACTTTGAGACTGGCCGAGGCCGAGTATCTGGCTTCTGCCAGGGGCGAGGGGCCAATCGTGTTGCTGGACGACGTTCTCTCCGAGATGGACTCATTCCGCAGGGCGCGAGTCCTGGAGAAGGCCGCCCAGTACCAGCAAATGATAATAACCACTACCGACCCGGAAATCATACAAAGGGACGCATTTGACAGCGCCGCCTACTACCAGGTAGATGGCGGCCGGGTGTCGCCCACCCCACCGCCCGCCGATGTCATGTAGACCAGGTGGCTGCGTCTGTGCCATTGCCCTCGGGGGAGTCGCTGAACCCGGCCCAAGCACAACCATCCGGAGGGACGATGGACCAACCTGGCTACCGCCTAGAAGAAGGGGTCCAGCGGGCTGGCGTTATCGTCCTGGAGACGCGGCACCTGATCGCCTGGTGAGCGCGGTGCCACTCTGGTGGAGATCAACCCTCAACTGACTCCCTCCACCTCTGCTGCAGATGTGGCCCTTTCCGGCCCCTCCCGTGAGGTGTCGCCTGTGATGGCTTTGGCGGCAACGAGAGGGCGAAGCTCAGCGCCTGGTCTAGCCAGTACTTCAGTTCCATATCAGTCCTATAGCCCTCAGGGCCGACATAGACCATTCCTTTGAGAGCGCGACCTGTGAAGTCCATTGGTCGGGCGTGCGGTCTGGCCAGTGCTTTCTCGTGGTTGTCAGGACCGACGCGCACGACCAGGTCGTCTTTTATGATGCCGCAGCACATGTTCCCACCCAGCATGAAAGAAAGACCTCCAAACATCTTCTTTTCCGTGAGTTCGTTGCGGTGAGCAAGCACCTCTCGCATGCGCTCGGCCAAATTTTCGTTGTATGCCACAGAGACTAACCTCACTTATCTATGGAGCCAGGCTCTCCATTCTCCGCAAGCTCTTAAGCCCGGCGAAGAAGAGCTTTATCCCTTTGTCCGGGTCCTAGTGCAGCACGGCTTCAAGGTCAGGCAGGCCTTCCACACCATTTCCGGCGGATAGTTGGAGCAGATCAGCGCGGGCCGAAGGGAACCGCCTCACAGGACACCACAACCAACCGTAGCTGTAACCACTATTCTGGTCCCGGCCCGCCCTCACCCTCTCCACCCTCCACCGCTACGTCTTTGCCCATATCCCGCGTTTCCCGGACCCCGCGCTGGCGGCGGACCTCCTTGACCACCTTTTCGGGCCCCGACTCGGGATGGAACTGGAGGGTCCGGACCGGGTAGTTGATCACGATGCCCTCTTCGTTGAACCGTTGGTGCAGCCTCTGCATCAAGGCCGTCTGCAGACCGAAGCTGGCCAGCCGGTCCTTGGACTGCATGAACAGCCAAAAATTTACGTTGGAGTCGCCGAAACTGTCGTAGCCAAACCACCCCTTGTATTCCTTTACGGCATGGGGACTAGTCTCCCGAATTTCATCCATGACTTCGTGGCAGACCTGCTCAACATAGTAAAGGTCGCTGTCGTAGCTGATCCCACAGTTGACGATAACGTTCACAGCCTCCATAGGCCGCTGATAATTTGTGATGATGGTCTCGGCAAACCTGGAGTTGGGCACCACCACCAGGTTATTGGTCCAGGTGCGGATACGGGTGCTGCGCCAACCCACGTCCAGCACGTAACCGGCGACGCCGTTCTCCATCTCGATATAGTCTCCAGGCGAGATAACGCCCTCGGACATCACGTAGGTCCCGGCGAACAGGTTGGTCAGGGTGGGTTGAATGGCAAGGGCCACCGCAAGACCTCCCAGGCCCAGTCCAGCTATCAGGGGGCTGATGTTAACCCCCAGCTGGCTGAGCACCAGCAGGCCCCCCAGCCCGTAGATCAGGACGCTGCTGATTCTTCGGAATATGGGTATGAGGCGTTGGTCCAGGTTGAACCGGTCACGGGTGGCGCCCGTCTCTATGTACCAGTCGAAGGTGTGGGAGACCATGGAGGCAACGGCCATAACCCCCAAAAAGATGCCCAGAGCGCCCACAAGGGCGTCCACGGCCCTTTGCTCGCCACCGCTCAGGTCCACGGGCAAGCTGAAGGCAAGATAGACGCCAAGCAACACGATAGCCAGAGTGAGGGGAAACCTCAGGGACCGGATGATCCGGTTGTCCAGGTCCGTGGGGGTCCATTTAGCAAAACGGAGAATCAAGGGGACCAGAAGTTTGTAAAATATGGCCGCGACGGCCAGCGAGATCAGGAAGATACCCGCTGCGATGGCGGCATCTATTTCAGTGGTGTCCCGTGCTCCAAAAAGCAACAAAGGGAAGTTCATATATCGTTCGAGCCCCGGTCAGAAGCGGTTAGCGACGAAACCGAGTGTAGTCATGCCCCTCAACGCTGTCAATCCCCTGGATGCTCATCACATCGGCAGGATTCCACTTGGGGGCAGGAATCCACCAAGTCATCCAGGACGTTGGCCGTCAGATCTGCCCCCATTTAGACGCCGGGAATACGTAGCTGTACCCCTGCCTTCTCTTCCTGTATCTTGGCCACGGCATCCACATCCTCGTGCCCCAGTCCCCGGACAAGGGCCTCCACATGCCACTGGTCGACCAGGTTGGAAAGCTCCAATGGAAGGCCCAGCTCCCTGCCAAGGTCCGTGGCCAGGCGGACGTCCTTGGCCGCCAGGGAGGTGGCGAATCCCGGCTCGAAGTTACCCTTGAACAGGAACCTGGTGAATTTGTGGGTCAGTCTCCGGCAGCTACCCGAGCTGTTGGATATAACGTCCGACAGCACCGCAAGGTCGACGCCGGCCTTCACACCCAAAGTGAGGGCCTCGGCCAGGAGCACCCCCACTCCCATGGTCATCAGGTTATTGCAGATCTTACAGACCATCCCGCTGCCGGCGGGCCCGCAATAGACCACGTGGCCCCCGATGGCGTCCAGCACCGGCTTTATACGGTTGAACACTGCCTCCTCACCCCCCACCATGACGGCAAGGCTGCCCTCGGTTGCTCCATAGGGTCCGCCGCTAACCGGTGCGTCCATCACTGTGACCCCCTTTTCCAGGAACAACCGGTGGACTCGCCGGATGACGGTTGGGGAGTTGGTTGACAGGTCAACGTATACCGACCCGGTATTAGCCCCTTCCAGGATGCCATCCTCTCCCAGAGCCACCGCTTCCATTTCCCGTGGGCCGGGCAGGGAGGTGAACACAATCTCGCTGTTCCGGGCCGCTTCCTTGGGGGTGCCGGCCCATCCGGCGCCATTCTCTATCAGGCCCGCGGCCGACTCCCTATTCAGATCATGGACGGTCAGGTTATGTCCAGCCTTCAACAGGTTTCCAGCCATGGGGTTACCCATGTTGCCCGTTCCAACAAATCCAATCTTCATTGGGAAATCGTCCTCCTTCTAAACAGCTTGGCGGCAGCCGGTACCACCTTTATGATCCTCACTCCGGTCTTCAGCGCGCCAACCCCTGATCTGCGGACCAACCCCGGGGACCTTGGCCCACCATGGTCCGGGATGACGTCTTCGATGAGAGTGCCTTGGGCCACACCTACCACCATGCGGCCGTACTCCGACGAAAACTCCGCTCCCACTAACAGGATGAAGGCGGATATGTATATCCACGCCAGCATGGCGATAAGGGAGCCTATGGAGCCATAGACCACCTCGTAGCTGGAGAAATTGTCCAGGTAATAGACAAAGATGCTCTTGCCCACCTCAAATAGGACTGCCGCCAACAGTGCCCCAGGCCATACGTACCGCCAGAAGGTCCTGGTGTTGGGAATGAACTTATATATGGCAAGGAAAATGGCCAGCGTGAATACGAAGGGCAGGACTCGGGTGATGAGGTTAACCCCAGTGTTTTCAAGGAAGCTCAGCTTCCCTACCACCGGTAGGTCTATCTTGCCTAAAATCTGAATGGCGGTGGTAGCCGATACGGACAGGAGAAATAATATGCCGACTCCCATGGCCATGGCCAGCTGCCGTGGCTTGGCAATATAGAACGGGCGGTCCTGATGGACGTCCCAGGCGCGGTTAACAGCCCGGCTTATGGCGCCGAAGACCGCACTTCCCGTCCAGAAAAGCCCGAGTATGCTGAATAGCCCCAGGGCGCCTCGTTGGTTGTTGATGGCGTCGATGTTGTCTTCCAGCTGTGTGGTGGAGGCGGGAAGATAAGTGCCGAAGAACTCGAATAGCTCATCATGGACCACGTCAGACCTGAGAAAGAGGCTGAGGAGGGCTATGAGCCCCAACATCAACGGGAACAGCGACAGGATGGCGTAGTATGCCACTCCGGCCGCCATGTGGGAGGCGTCATCTTTGCCCAACTCCTGGGCAGTCCGGACGATTAATCTTATCGCCGGAACTTCAAAGAGACGAGAGCCGACGCCTTCGCCCTTTCTGCGCAGTTGGCCAAACAGGGCTTGAATTCGAGAAATCGAAAACATGGCATTCCCGCCGTCGCGGCTGGCGTTGGGTATTCTACACCCGACCCGGTGAGCATTTGCAGGGATGCGGCCACCAAGAAAGGGAATTGAAAGGGGGATAGACCCGGGTAGCGGCCCTATCCCCCCAATGCGCCTGATGGTCACTCATGAAAGGCCTTATTTATACGGCTCATCGCAGAATTAACGGTAATTGCGGCCAAGGCCACTGACCTCCGCAGCTACGTCGAACCGCGACCAGAAAGTTTACTTTTTCTCTTCTTCGATTGGCCTGAAGGGGGCTCTGAGCATTACCCTGACCCCCGCAATGCTCCCCGACACCGCCTTGGTGACCGCGGCGGCTGCTGACTCACTTATCGCTCCAGCTGCCCCCACCGCGCCATTGGCCGCCGCCGATGCCGCATCCTCGGCTTTCAACCCAGTACCCTTCGCGCCGTCAATGGCGCCCTCCACCGCATTTCTGGCTACCGACGCCAAATCGCCTCCCACACCCGCGGCTCCCTTGATTAACCCACGGCTGCTATCCTCGACGGCCTGCATCACATTGCCGCCTATATTCTGGGTCCCAGTAACAGTCCCCTGGATTGTGTCATGTGCAGCTGCTCCCAGGTCCCCACCCACCTCTCTTGCACCCTGAATCGCTCCTCGGGCAGCGCTGAAGGCGGCATCCTGAGCCCTAACGGCGACACTGCCTGTAGCTTCTATAGCACCTTCTACGGCATTCCTAGTCACCGCCGATACGTCGCCACCCACCGCTGAAGCAGTACCGATTAACCCACGGGTGCTATCCTCGATGGCCTCCATTACATTGCCGCCTACCTCGCTGGTCCCGGTGATTGTTCCTTTGATGGTGTCTTTTGCGGCGGACCCCAGGTCTCCACCTACGTCCTTCGTGCCTTGGATCGCTCCTCGCGCCACGCCGAAGGCAGCATCCTCCGCCCTCAGGCCGACACTTTTGGTGGTCTCAATTGCGCCTTCGGCGGCGCTCCGGGCCACCGAGTGCACATCGCCACCCACCTCGCTGGTGCCCTTGATGGCGGCCCGCACAGTATCACTCATGACGCCTACCGTAACCGTGCTCACCTCTCCGGCCCCACGAATCACACCAATGACGGCGCCTTTGGCCGCCGAGCCGGCATCGGTTCCGACCTCATTAGCCGCCTGGATTGCGCCCTTTACCGCATCCGTAGTCAGGCCTTGTATCTGATTTAAGATCTCCCTGGTCCCACCAAGCGCGGCCACCGTATTGCTGCGGGCGGCCTCTATAGTATTCCCCACTACATCCCCGGCCCCGCTAACGGCTCCTGTCAGAGCATCCCTGATATTTTTCCCCAGATTTCCTAGAGTCATCCGGTCACCTCCTTATATATTCATATCAGCCATATCAGCTTTTTATCAGGTCCCTCAATGCTTCAGTTAAGGCGGGGAGCACCTTTTGCCAGTCACCCACCACACCGTAGCGAGACTCCCTGAATATATTGGCCTCCGGGTCCTTGTTTATCGCCACAATCACCTTTGCGCCGGAGCAGCCGGCCATGTGCTGGCTCGCCCCGGAGATGCCCACGGTGATGTACAGATCGGGTGTAATGGACTTCCCGGTGAGGCCTATCTGCCAGTTGGAGGGCACCCATCCTGAGTCCACAGCGGCCCGCGACGCGCCCACCCCTGCGCCCATCACCCGGGCCAGCTCTTCGATATCTTTGAAGGGTTCGGGCCCTCCAAGCCCCCTTCCCCCGGCCACCACTATCCTGGCATCCTCCAGTTTGACCCCATCCGATTCCTCCCTTACTACCTCCACCACTTTGGCCTTGGCGATGGATGGGTCCAGGTCCACATTCACATGCACCACCTCCCCTTCTCGGACCTCACCGGGCTCCAGTGGTTCGTAGGCCTTGGGCCTGACAGCCGCCATCTGAGGTAAGTTGGTACAGGCCACGGTGGCCACCGCATTCCCTCCGTACACCGGCCGGTTACCCAGGAGCCTGCCCGAATCCGGGTCAATCTTTACCTCCAAGCAGTCCTGCAAAAGGCCGGCTCCAAGCCGGAACGCCAGCCTGGGCGCCACCTCCTTTCCATTAAGGGTCCGGGCCATAAGCAAGACATTGGGAGAGGCTTCGCTGCAAAGCTGGGCCAGAGCCACCAAATGGAGGTCTACCTGGTACTCAGCCAGAAGGGGGCTGCTCACGGCGTACACCTTGTCTACCCCGTATCTGAAAGCATTCCCGGCTGGTGACTGGAGGTCCACGCCCAGCAGACCCAGTGCCAGCTCACATCCCAGCTGATCGGCCACTCCTCGGCCGGCAGCCAGCATCTCCCTGGTAGTAACGCTAAGCTGACCATCCGTGACCTCTCCTAAAACCAGGACCCCATTTGGTTCCATAAACCAGGCCTCCAAGATTTGGAAACGTCGGGCCGATGTTTCTCTCTAATAGACCAATGAAAGCCGGTTTCCTGCCAGCGCGCCAGTTGGGAAATCAGGTCATCCGGCGGCCTAGACCAGCTTGGCTTCCCTCAGCTTGAGGGCCAAATTCCGGCCTGCCTCTTCGTCCGACTCACCCTCGATAAAGTCGCACTTCTTCTCGCTGACGGGAACGAAGAGGTCCACCAAGGTGACGCGGGGACTCAGTTGAGAGAGGTCTATGTCCAGGTCCTGGGCGCTCCAGACGGTAGGCTTCTTGCGCGTGGCCGCCATAATGCCCCGTAGGGTGGGATAGCGAGGCTGGCCCAGCTCGTTGCTAACGGTGACCAAAGAAGGCAGCGGAGCCTCGACCACCTCGTAGCCTTCGGGCACCACCCGTTCCACGATCACCTTGCCGTCGCCCACCTCCACCTTCTGCCCGATGGTAACGCAGGGTAGGCCAAGGATCTCAGCCACCCCCATGGGCACCTGGGCATTGTCCCAGTCGGAGGCCTGCCTCCCACAGATAACGATGTCGAATGGGCCCAGCTTCTTTATAGCCGCGGCAAGGACCTGGGCAACCACATAGCTGTCCACCACGTTCTCAAAGGCTTCATCCTGCAGCAGCACAAGTTCGTCGGCCCCCATGGACAGCGGCTTCTTAATTACGTCCATGGAGAAGTCCTTGCCCATAGATATGACCGTTATAGTGGCGCCATGGGCGTCTTTGAGCCTGAGGGCCGCTTCCACGGCGTTCTCGTCGAACCCGTTGACCACGGGAGGCATGTTAGAAGGGGTAACAACCCGACTGTTCTCCCTATCCACTTGAAAAGCCGACATGGGCATATCGGGGTCTATGACCTGTTTGGCCAGTACAATTATGTTCAGGGGCAAGACCTCGCCTCCGGTGCGACCAACCATCGCCCTCTTCTGGGCATCCTGAAATATAGCACCAGGCTCCTCCAGTGTCAAACGTAGAAACCCACCTCAACGGCGGCGCCGTAACCACCCACCTAATCCACGCCGGCCTGCCCGCAGCGGTACACCAAAGCCCCAAAACCGGTGGTCCCACCGGAATATCCGGATGTCCACTATTCACAATTGTCACCTGATGGTATATTTTCATCGCGCTACGGGGCCGGTTTGGTACGGTGCCTTCTTATATAGGCAGTATACGAAGGCCGAAAACGATTCCGGACGCCCATCAAGGCAATTTGGAATATTCTCAGTTTTTGGGGTAATAAGCACTTGCCAGGGACGAAAATAATGCTTATATTATGTGACCAGCTTGTGGCCGATATGCCATTAGCGGGTGGTAAATAGCGGACTGAGATAAACGGCTTTCGGATGCCTTTTAGAATAACAAGGAGGCACTATGTCAAGGTATAAAATCCTACCCTTGATCCTGGTAGTGGGGCTACTCTCTCTTCTGATCCCCCTCACTATCGCGCTAGGCCAAGGTGGCGGAGGCACCGTCAGCACAGTGGACAGCGACGGCAATAACAACAGCAACCAGATCAATATAGAGCTGACCGACCTCCGCGTTTTGGGGGCGGACCAGGCTTACGAAGGCTGGCTGGTCTCCGTCGACGGCAGCAGGAAGGAAAGCACAGGGATCCTGACACCCGACGGCGACGGCAACGTGAGCTCCACCTTCTGGCTCAGGTCAGAGGATGCACCCTCCGGAGAGAACCTGTTCGCCGACTTCGACAAGTTCGTATTGACAATCGAGCCGGTGCCCGACGCCGATGCCGGGCCTTCCGCCGACGTGGCGTTGATTCACACCACCCCCGCGGGCGCGTTTCTCCACATCGGCCACCTGACATACTCATGGGCCGGGAACCCTGCGTACACATCCGGGTTCCATGAGGGTACGCCCAAGGGCATCACCGTAGGCCTCAGAGAGCAGACCAATACCGCTCTGGCACATTCCCGCCTCTCAATAGGATCCACGGACCTGGCAGGGGTACAGGCCCACGCCTGCCACGTGGTGAACATCGTCGAGGGCACCGAGGGGGCAAACTTCGATGCCACCTGCGGCAATCCCGGCGATGGCTTCGGCGTCCTGAATTATGCTGCGGACACGAAGCATGCGGGCTTCGCCGCCTCAAACGCGCCAGACGACACAGTGATAGGGGAGAACTCCAACCGGGTAGCCGCCGCGGCCGCCGAAGTAACCCCCTGGGCCGGCTTGGCCCGAGACCAGGCCCTGCTGGCCATTGGCAGCAATGACATCGACGCCGCCAAGCTATTCGTAAGTAACGCGGAAGCCCGCCTGGTCAGCTCTCTGGCCAGTGCCAAGACGGCCTACACAGCGGCCCAGGACATGGGCATGCACACCCTGGCAGCTCCCCCCCCAGCGGCGCCGCCGGACACAGGCGACCCCATCGTTCCCAACCTAGCCCTGGGTGTGCTGATAGCTGGCGCGATTCTCCTGCTGGGCGGGTCTTATATCTACCGCCGCAACAGAATCCGGGCAGGGCAGACTTCGTAACAAACTAAAGTGAGGCCCTTCTTCGCCGAAGGGGCCGTCAACAAGGAACAAACCCAGGACCCCTGGCTATTAAACCAGGGGTCCTTCAATTTAGTTTGAATTGGCTATCAGTGACCACTTTGGTTATCAGGGACGCCGGCACCAGCTCGTAGCCCGCCTGTATGACGGGGTTGGCACTCATCTTGTAAGCCTCGCACACTGCGTATAGGGGGATCATGTGCCGGGCAGCGTGGGCTAAACCAAGGGTAGGCCACCCATTGATGATGCCGCCATCAGGCAGTAGGGTATCGGCCCCCACCACAGCCATGTCCGCCTGTCTCACCGCCTCGGGAATAGCGGAATCGGCCACCAGCATGGAGGTAATTCCCAGGTCAGAAAGTTCTTCCGCCAATCGCTCACCCAAAGCCAGGTCCCCAACCCTGGAGGCAAGGGCCGCCACTCTGAACCTCCTGCCCGAGGTGAAGGCGGCCTTGAAAGTAGCCACGACCGCCGAGCTATGGCTGCAGTTTAGTACCCTGGCTCCCTCTGAGATTAACACGGAGGCCTTTTGGGCAGCTTCCTTCGAGGCTGCCTCCATCTCGGCCAGCAGATCTCCCTCCAGGGCATAGACATCGAGATTATCTCCCAGTCGCTCCACCTCCTGGATAAAGCGCCAGGCCATATTCCCGATGGCGGCCATGGCAGGCTTGGACTCGGCCAGCCGCCGGCCCACGTCTTTCAGAAAGAGTGCGGTATTCTCATCTGAAGATTGCACCCCGGCAGCAAGGGCCAGGGTACGGACACCTTGCCGTGCCAGATATGAAGCGCCATGCAACTGGTCGTTACGGATTTCCTCTATTCTCCGGGCGACTTCCCGGGCATCATCAGCCGTTCCCATGTCTCCCTCAACATCGGTACCGTGTCTAGGTTGGACATCTCTCGGAGGGGTGTATCCACCGGAACTCGGCATGCTCCCAGTCCAGCCGTATCAACAACGGATCAGCAACCCGGAAAAGGACCATCCCCATATGTTCCAGGAAAAGGGTCACCACGCTTCTGGTGGGCATCGCGGACCCACGGGCTGGCTCCGGTTCTTTCCTTGGAGCAGCTTTGCTCAGGGAGTCTTTCTGAGGGAAACGCGGAATTTATGACTCAGGGTTATCGCCTGGTCCGGTAGACCTCCACGGCCGCCCCGGAAAGGATAGCCCCTTTGATGGGTGGGCGGGTCTTCTTCACCCGCACGTTGACAGCCTGGATTGGGAAGGCCGCCAGGGCTTTGACGGCGATCTCCTCCACCAGTGCCTCCAGGAGGTTTCTGGGTTCACCCTCAATAACCTCCTTCACCACCCGGTACAGATGGGTGTAGCTGACCGTGTCATCCCGGTTGTCGGACCTGCCTGCTGCGCCCAGGTCAAGTTCGGCCGTCAGGTCTACTTCAAAGGGCTGACCTACAGACCGTTCCTCGGGGCTGCCCCCGTGGTAGCCGTAGAACTGCATACCCTCCAGGATTATCCGATCGGAGCTTTCAACCATCCTCGCCTCCGGCTACTTTCTCCGGGGTACGGCTTCGGCCAGCGCCAGCAGATTCCGGGCACGCTTTACCACCGGCACGTCCACCATCCTGCCGTCCACCGAGGTAGACCCTCTGCCACCGGCCTCTGCCTGGTCCCAAGCCGCAACCACTTGCCTGGCGTACTCCACCTATTCGGGTTGGGGGCTGAACATGGAGTTGGCGATCTCCAACTGGGCCGGGTGGATGAGGAACTTGCCCTTGAAACCCAACCTTAGACCGGCCTCTATGTCCCGCCTCAGCCCATCCTCATCACGGTACTTCACGTAGGGGCTATCCACGGCCACCACCTCCGCCGCCCGGGCCGCCATGGCGACCATCGCCATGGGGAAGTACACCTCTTCGCCCGAATCGGTTCGCCGAACACCGAGCTCATCGGTGTAGTCTTCGGCGCCAAAGGCCACAGCCACCACTCTGTCCGAGGCGGTTGCGATGTCGTAGGCCCTCATTACTGCCCTGGAGTTCTCTATCCAGGGTATTAGCTTTAGCTTACCCTGCTCCAGCCCTTCCTCCCTTTCCATCCAGGTGATTAACCTGTCGTACTCCTTTATCTCCCAGGCAGACTCCACCTTCTCTACGCTTATCCCGTAGAGATGTGAGCCTACCAGTGCCGAGAGATCATCCCGGCTAAGCCCGGTGTCCAGGGAGTTAATCCGGACCGCTGTCTTCTGCCCGTTCCCGGCGAGGGTGGGAGCCATCTCTTTTACTATCAATCTGGCGTTCAGCTTCTCGCCGGGGGGGAACTGAGTCCTCCAGGTC
The DNA here is from genome assembly GCA_965225925.1 of Dehalococcoidia bacterium. Taxonomy (GTDB): domain Bacteria; phylum Chloroflexota; class Dehalococcoidia; order Lucifugimonadales; family JAGWBF01; genus CBDDBY01. The sequence goes on from CBDDBY010000002.1 coordinate 136,731, forward strand.
CGCCACGATAACGTCGGCATCGAAGCTCCTGGCCTTCTCCAGCATCTCCCGGCGATTCCAGGGGACGAATATCAGGCTCCTCAGAAGCTCCACCAAGGCCCTCCCCGTGGCTGTAAATCAGGACTGGTCGTCCCGCCAAAGTATAGCACCCGTACAAGTTCACGCGAATAGTACCCAGGTAGGGGTTTCCACCAGCTCCCCCACGCCATTTCTAAGGTGGAGCCGCGGATAAAATTGCTGGAGCCATCGACCGGTGAGTGGTCTATAGGAAAGGCCCGGATTCGGATATAATGTCTGCAAAGACGTACAAGGACGGTGTCTTGGTAGACAAAGAGGAATTCAGAAAATGTATGTCGGGTTTCGCCACGGGTATAGCTGTGGTGACCAGCCTGGACGACGCGGGCCACGTTCACGGCATGAGCGCTAATTCCTTTACTTCGGTCTGTCTTGAACCACCCCTGGTGCTGGTTTGCGTGGCCCACAACACCAACACTTACGGGTATATTGAGAACCGGCGTTGCTTCGGGATCAACGTGCTCAGCGCCCTTCAGGAGGCCATAGGCCGGTATTTCGCCAAGCCGCCGGCGGATAGGCACGGCGACGTGGGTTATGACTACTCTATAAGCCCCGAATGCGGAGTGCCCGCCCTTGACGGTGTCCTGGCCTTCCTCGGCTGCCAGGTCGTCAGCTCGCACGTCTACGGAGACCACACCATCTACATCGGAGAGGTTAAGGAGATCCGGACCGGCGACCTTGGGTCTCCGTTACTTTTCTTCCAGAGCCTGTGGTACGCAGACACTGGCATGGCCACCTGAGACCCCTTCAACCCACCCGACGCACGGGACGTTCCAGTTAAGCGTTCGGATCGGTCCCGTTGCCCGTCTCGTTAATCGAAGCCCAGGCGGACTTTTCCGGAACGCAGGCCATGGAGGCCACTTCGTCACCGCCGTCCGGCCTCCAGATGATAACTCCTCTGGAGTGCCTTCCTTGAACAGAGATCTCCTTGAGGCTGCTACGAACCACCTGGCATTGGGCCGATACTAGCACCACCTCGTCATCCTGGCCGTCCACCACCCTGGCGCCCGCCACCAAGCCGGTGGTGGAGCTGGTCCGGAAGCATCGCGTGCCTATCCCCCCCTTTGCCTGACGCCGGAACTTGGAAATTTGGACCAGCTTGCCAAAGCCCTGGGCGCTTACCACCAATATAGTATTCTGCGGTTGAACGACCTCCATGCCCACCAAGCTATCGCCGGCGGCGAGGCGGATACCCCTCACACCCCCGGCGGCTCTGGACCTGACGGTGATCTCGCCGACTCCGAATCGGACGGCCTGGCCTTTGGCTGTTACCATCATCACGTCGTCCTCCGGATGCCCCAGCCTGACCGACACCAGCTCATCGCCGGGTTCCAGGTCCATGGCATTGAGGCCGGAAACCCGCATGTTTACCAAGGCAGCCAGCCTTAGAGCCTTTATCTCGCCCATTAGGGTGCCCATGACGAGGACACCTCCGTTTTCCTGATCTGGCGCCGCCACCACGGCGTTTATTCTCTCCTTTTCAGCCAGTCGCAACAGGTTTACGGCCTGGGTCCCTCGGGTGGTGCGGGATGTGTCCGCGGGAATCTCTAAGGACCGTAACTGGTACACACGGCCCCGGTTTGTGAAAAACAGGATCTTGTCGTGGGTATCAGCCACCAGCACGTCCTGGAGGGCATCGTCTTCCCGCGTTGTCATGCCCCTTACCCCCTTGCCTCCCCTGTGCTGTAGCCTGTAGGTGGCGCTAGGAATCCGCTTTATGTAGCCCCGTTGGCTGAGGGTGATCACGACATCCTGGTGAGGAGTCAGCTCCTCCAGGGAGTGCAACGTGGCCTCTTCGTCCCTAATCTCGGTCCGCCTCGGGTCTCCGAATCGCTTTTTCAACCCCTTGGCGTCCTCTCTGACCACGGCCGTCACCTTGGCAGGGTCCGCCAGCAGGGCCTCCAGGTCGCCGATGGCCTTGAGCAGGGCCCGAAATTCCTCTTCCAGCCTCTCCCGCTCCAGGGCCGCCAGACGCCTCAGCTGCATGTCCAGGATGGCCTGGGCCTGGACCTCGGTCAGGTTTAACCTTTCCACCAGGTTCGCCCTAGCGGTGTTGGCATCCTGGGACCCGCGGATGATTGCAATCACTTCATCCAAACGGCTCAAGGCCATCCTCAGCCCCTCGACGATATGGGCCCGGTCTCTGGCCACCTTCAGCCGGTGCTCCGAACGGCGGGTAATTACCACCTGGCGGTGCTCTATGTACAGCTGTAAGGCCCGCTTCAGGTTCAAGATCTGTGGCTGACCATCCACCAGGCCCAAAGTGATTACGTTGAACGTGGAACGGAGAGGGGTATGCCAGTACAGGTTGTTCAGCACATTTTCCGCGTTGGCTTCCCGCTTCAGCTCTACCACCACCCTCAACCCATGGCGGTCAGATTCGTCTCGTATGTCGGAGATCCCCTCGATCTTTTTGTCCCTGGCTAGATGGGCGATCTTCTCCACCAGGCTAGCCTTGTTGACCTGGAAGGGCAGCTCGGTAATCGCTATCTGTTGCCGCATTCCCTTGACCTCTTCCACCTCGGCCCTTGCCTGCATGACCACTCTGCCACGGCCCGTTCTGTAGGCGTCCGCTAGACCGGTTCGACCGTGGATGATGGCCCCGGTGGGGAAGTCCGGCCCTGGAACTTTCTTCATCAGGTCTTCCACCAGGGCGTCGGGATTGTCGATGAGAAAACACACGGCGTCGCAAAGCTCGCCCAGGTTGTGGGGAGGTATATTCGTAGCCATGCCCACGGCAATGCCCGAGGCCCCGTTGAGAAGCATGTTTGGCAAAAGAGCTGGGAGCACTGTGGGCTCCTGTAAGGAGCCGTCGAAGTTGTCGGCCATGTCCACGGTGTTCAACTCGATGTCCGCCAGCAACTCCTCGGCGATGGAGGTCAGCCGTGCCTCGGTGTAGCGCATAGCCGCCGGAGGATCATTGTCAATGCTGCCGAAGTTCCCCTGGCCGTCTACCAGTGTGTAACGCATGGAGAAGTCCTGGGCCATCCGGACCAGCGCCTCGTAAACGGGAGAGTCGCCGTGGGGGTGGAACTTACCCAACACCTCGCCCACAATACGCGCGCTCTTTTTGTACGGGTTGGTAGACTTCAACCCCAGCTCGTGCATAGCATAGAGAATTCTCCGCTGCACCGGCTTCAGACCGTCCCGCACATCGGGTAGGGCCCTGGAGACGATGACGCTCATGGCATAGCTCAGGTACGAGCTACGCATCTCATCCTCTATACCTATCGGTTGTATGTTCTCAGTGGACGTGGTTGTGGTCATATTCAGCTCCTTGAAAATCCGTTAGCTGTCCGCTGCCTCCCATTTATATCCCTCCGCCCGCTCCACGAAGGCCCGGAACAGATTCTTGAAAACCGTTGGCACCTCGTCTTGCCGCTCGGGGCGGAACTGGACGCCCACCACCCAGCTGTACTTCGGGCTTTCCAGGCCCTCGATGACGGCGTCCTCCAGGGAATAGGCGGAGGCCAGCAGCCTGGGCGACTTCTGGGCTTCCCGTAACCCCTGGTGGTGGAGACTGTTGACACGGAAGAAACCTCCGGTGCCCAGCATAGCGGCCAGCTTGCTTCCCGGAGATAAATAGATGGGGTGGTTCACCGGCGCCCAACGTCCTCCCCCTGAATCCTCTCTGTGACCCGGGATGTCCTGGACCAGCTTGCCCCCGAAGGCCACGTTGAGAAGCTGCATCCCCCGGCAGATGGCCAGCACCGGCATATCCCGCTCCAGGGCACGCCTCAGCAAACCCATCTCCATAATGTCCAGCGCCCTGGAAACCTGGAGCCCGGCCACGGGGTCCGGCGATTCCCCATATTCCCCTGGGTCTATGTCTGGTCCATCTGTGAGAAGCAGGCCACCCACCCCCTCCAGAGATTCCTCCAACGGCCGCCCCGAATCCCGGGGAAGGACCAACCGGCTTCCGATGTTGCCGCCCAACGCCTTGATATACTTGCTTGCATTCCTCTTATTCTTAGAAGTTACTGCGACTACAGCCATCTTAGTATATTTTACCTTATGTAGCTTAAATTCCCAAGGTGCCAGAAGAACTTTACGGTCTTTTTGCGATATTATCCCTTTCTGACCCCTCTTTACCATCCTACTGCCAACCTGGTATCCTGTTATTAGATTCAATATCCCTATAAAGGCCGCTCCGGGTAGTCGAATGGAGGGACAATGCATTTGGGAAATAACCCAGGACCCAGCCCAAATCTGGGGAAAACCCAATCTATCCTCGCCGGGCCCCCAGTAAACCCGGCCTTCGCCAAAGCTCTGGATGAGTTGGTTGCCGTTGCCAAACGGGGGCAAACCCCTGACAAACTCCTCTTTAACCCTTCCGATGAGTGGCTGGTCGGCCGGATGCCCACCTTCCAGGACCTGCCCCAGGGGGAACGCGACCGGCTCCTCAAGGAAGCGAGTGAGTTGGACGCGGAGGCCCAGAAAATAAATGCAGCAGGCAAGGCGGCGGCCCGGGCATGGCCGGAGGTGGTGGTACGGCTGGATAATGGAGGGCTGGCCTTCTTCAGCCAGTTGGGAGTTGTCCGCCGGCCCGACCTTACTCAGTATTTCATTGATGGCTTCAGCAAAAACCGCGATGCCCTGGCCTTCAGCAATGCTAACCAGACCCTGTTCGCCGAGGTCTTCAGCCACGTCACCAGCTACATGGAACAGAGCTTCAAATCGGGGGACTCCATAATTCAAATCGACCGGCAGATCGGCGACGCCCGCGTAAGGTCCTTCCACGCCCGCCAGCTATTGTTCGGTATCCGCTATCTCCAGGTCCCCTATATGTGGAGGCAGCTCACCTTCGATCTGCCGGAGGCCGAGCTGACCCAACCACCTCATATTCTGGAGGTGTCCATCCCTAGTTGGCTCGAGGACCTGGGCTTATCCGAAGACCTGAAAGCGCGGGTCAAAGAAGCCGGCCTCACCCAGTTGGTATTCAAAGCTCCCACCAAAGGCCTGTCCCTTCACCTCGGATTTGACTACGTGGGGGAACACAAAATGGGCCCCCTTTCCATCGGGATGTTCCTGGTCAAACAGGCAAAGGGGCTTGCCATACAGGCGGCCTTGAGCATGGCACGGGTGAGGACTCTGGACGGCAACATGACCAACACGGCGCTGGTGACCGTCGGCCCTTCGCTGCACGGTAAGAGCACCTTGACCATAATGGTTGAGCTGGGCGGCGGTGAGCTCATCAATCTTCTGGGCCTAACCCAGGACCCCGAGGAAGGCGTCTACCCCATGAACGACGACATCGTGCTCCTGCAACATCTCGGAGAGGCCAGGGAAGCCATACGGGGTGGAAAACGCATCACAGTCTCCCACGGAATAGACGGGACCGAGAACAATTTCTATGCAGTGCCCTTCGGGTTAAACCGGGAGGAAGACCCGATCACCTACGATGTTGTCCGGGGCACTGATGATGCCCCCAACCCTCAGGAGACTCTGGAAAATGTGCCGGTCAACATAGACGACAGCACTCCCAACTATCTCCAGAATCCGGTGCGCAACATGCGCATGATACTCTCCCGACAGCGCCTGCTTGCCCGGAAAGGCGCGGAGCATCTGCTGGACAAGATGACCGACGGCCTTGTGAGTGATGCGGTCCATATACCCATGGAGTACACCGACCGAGTCCTGTGGCAGGCGGTGATGCGGCAAAACACGGTTATCCCTCCTTTGAGACGTCTCACCCTCGAACAATACATCCGGGTGCTGATGTACGGTGAGGCCGTTCAGATGGGCGCTGCGGCCGGCGCCATAGGAAGGCCCTACGTGGAGTACTTCTCCGACCCATTCATAATTGGGCTGGAGGACGAGAACGCCAACCTGCTGTACGAAATATTGAAGCAGATGGCAGAAGGCGGGATGCCCCAGAGGTATTATGTGTTCAATACGGGCGGGATCGGGGCGGACAGCAACGACGAAGCCAGCGGCCCAAAATATAAGAGGATCCCCAAGGAACTGACGCTGATGTTGCAGGAAGCCCTGCTCAGGGAAGCCGTCAAGTTTGAGTACGATGAAGCCCTGGGCTCGGATTTGGTGGCCGCCATTGTCAACTCAAAGGGAGAAGAGGTACTCGACCTTAGAAAGGACTGGCTGCCCCGGGAAGTCTACGGCGATGCAAACTACAGGACCCGGGTGTTGGAGTTGACACGCCGCCGGTATTACGGGCGGGACTCCCAGGACAAGGCCGGGATCCTGCGCTACACCAAGGTCAACAATGCCATCATCGACTTGACTGGGATCCCAACGCCAGCCAACGAGCGCGAGCTGGCATGGTTGCTCTCCTTTTACTGGCATGTGGACCAGGCCTATGACTCCATTCGAGAGCTCGTACAACACCGCGGCGAAGGAGGGCCTCCGGCGCCGCAGCTTCTAAAATCCCTCTACCAGTCCTGCCAGACCGGACTGGAGCAGGGCATCCAACTGCGGCCGGAAAGCCGGGATGCCCTAAGCGAACTGGGGATCCGGGGCGGGTGATGAGCGGGTACCATTAAATGAAAATTCCCTCTTGGGCGAAACTCCTGAAGGCCGGATTGAAGAAGAGTTAATGGGAAGGAGAGTTTAACATTGGCGGACCATAGCCCCTCTCTTATAGAAGCTTTAAGCCAGTATCTAGCAACACTCAAGGTGAAGAATCAAAGGGACGGGCGTCAGGAGCTTAATCGCTTTGTGCAATGGTGCGGCCGGGAAAGGAATGTGGATCAGCTGACTCCTCCCGAGGTAGGGGGATACGCCGAATCGGCGGGGATGTGGGGGGCCGACTCTGCGAAAAAACTTAAGCCGGTCAAAGCCTTCCTCAGTTACCTTAAAGAAGAGGATATGACCGAGGTCAGCCTGGCCCCTCATCTCAGGCCCTCCAGGCCGAGTAAAAGCACCGGCAGAGTCTATTTCAAGGCGGCCGTTGAGCAGGCCCAGCTTACGCCCGAGGGCCACGCAAATCTCCAGTCCCGCCTGGAACTTCTCAAAGTAGAGCGAACCAATATTATCTCCGATATACAACGGGCCATGGCCGACAAAGACTTTAAGGAGAACTCCCCGTTGGATGCGGCCAAAGAGCGCCAAGGGTTCATCGAGTCCAGCGTCAGGGACCTGGAGCGGATTCTGTCCAATGCCATCGTATCCTCACCTCTGAAATTCGGCAGGGTAACCAAAGTAAAGGTCGGCGCAAAGGTTACGCTGAAAGATGTGAACAGCGGTAAAGAGATCCGTTACACTTTGGTCGACTCCAGGGAGGCGGACCCAGGAACAGGGAGGATCTCCGGCGTCTCACCGGTTGGCAAGGCTTTGCTGAACAAGGAGACTGGTGACGAGGTCGTAATATCCATACCCAGGGGAACCCTTCACTATGTCGTAAAAAAGGTCGAAGGCTAGCATGACGTCCTCAGCCAAGGGCATAGACGACGTAAAGACCTCCTAGATATACCAGACCCGTCAATACCAATGTGGGAACCACCGGTATATAGCGGTTCCCACCCCGCGCTATTATCAAGTACAAACCGATACCCATAAGAGAGACGGCAAATAGGCCCGTAGCGATGTGGGCGGACCCCAGGTTCTCCACCAGGACCCCCCCCCGGTAAAAGGGGTCGGCCAGGGCCAGTATCAGGATATTAAACGCGCAGCTCCCGTACAGGTTCCCCACGGCCAGGTCCACAGCGCCGAACCGTACTGCGGCAGCTGTGGCGGAGATCTCGGGCATGGAAGTCACCAGTGCCATCGCCACCACCCCGAGAAAGCTGGTGGCCAGACCAGTGGACTCGGCGATCTCCTCCACACTAAATGCCAGGACCGGAGCGGCCAGCGCCACTCCCAAGGCTGCAAGACCGAAATATACCCAGGTCCTTCCCAGGCCAGGGCTATGACCAGAGGTTCCTTCCGTGGCCTCGCCGGCGGCGAAGGTCGGGCGAGTCAGGTACACCAAGCGCATCCCCCCAAGGTACGCTGCCAGGACCAGGACTGACGCCAGCCCCACGGCCAGGAAGGATACACCCATGTGGAATGCGCCCAGAAGCACCGCCAGGCCGGTAAGGCCCATGGCTGTTGTTATCAGGAACTTATGTTGAGGGGCAACCCGCTGGAAGAATCGGCCCCCGCCGAAGACCAACGCCACCATCGCGAGGATGAACATATTGAACATGTTAGAACCGAGGAGGTCTCCGCCTGCCAGCTCGGGTTGGTTCCGGCTGACTGCGGTAACATTCGCAACCAGCTCGGGCAGTGAGGTGGCAACAGCCACTAGAATGGTCCCAACCCAAAGACGTCCCCAGCCCATCAATGCAGCCAGGACATCACCGTACTTAGCTAAAAAGAACCCGCAGAAGATGATGACGATAGCACTGCCGGCAAAGAGAAGCAACGCCTGTATCAGTTCAGAATCCAAGTAGTAATCCTGTCTCTTCCAAATATATGTTGCTTCGCTCTACCCAAGCCCTCCGTAGAGCAGCGCTTTGTAAGGACCTGACAACTGAAATCAACCAGGCTCCCGGACCGGCACCGCATCAGCCCGAAGCGTCACCGGCGCCCTTTTTCGCTCCCCGGGACAGTGCGTCCAGTACGACACCCACCCTCGACCTGAAGGGCCGGACCACATTACGGCTGGCCGGAACTCCCAGGGCGACCACGAATATTGGGCTTTTCCCCTCGGCGTGGGGAGAGAAGAAAGAAGTAGCATCATCATCATAGAATGTAAGGCCACTGGCCCCAAGGCCGAAGGAGTAGGCAGACAGGTAAATCTTACCACCGACAATTCCCGCTTCGAGCTGCGCAGCCCGGTAGCCCCGGTTACCGAATCTGCCCAGGACGCGCTCGAGGTCGGCCATCAGGAAAAACACCGCGCTGGCGTCGGCGGCGAGGGCTTGCTCGAAGCATACATGCCCGGCCTCAGCTCTGAAGTCGCCCGCCGCCAGCAGTTCCAATCCCTCGGCCTTCCGAGAAATAACATAACTGCCAGGCGAGAGCCCCTCCACAGCGTTGACGATGACGTAGACATCCAGTAGGCTCTCACCACCTGTCCCCAGGAAATCGGCCTTAATCCCCCTGGTGGACCGGTGGAGGATAGCACTGAACTGGGTTTCGGGGATGGGGACAGGGTCGAAACGGCGCGTCGACCCACGGTTGCGGATCACTTCATCCAGGCTGCGCCGGACCTCACCTCCATAAGCACCGGCAGCATTGGCCCGAACGGGATGAATATGGCCTCCCACTTCGGCCGGCCTAGCCTCTAAAAATCCCCTCCAGGCAGTCACCTCGTCGGGAGTGTTCAGCGCAGACGAACGGTGAAGCGCACAAATCTCAGGGTAGCTAATGGCATCAGCCGGGGTATTCACTTCCTGCGAAAGTGGTTCCAGGGCCAAAGGATGGGCGACCGCGTGGGCGCCCTCCGGACCTCCGACCGGAATGAGGCAGAGGCTGGCTTCATCCTCCCCTGAAACCCCCACCAACCGGTTAACGCTGTCATCCACAAATCCGGCGCACAACAGGGCTGGCAGTCCTAACGTGCTGGCCGTGGCAAGCAGGTTGGCGGCAATGGTGCCGTTGTCCCAGAAGCAGTAACGGTAAGAGCGGGCCCGGTATTTCCAGGCGCTGCGCCAGAAAATCGCTGTGTAGATCAGGGTGGCTTCGGATGAGGAGATTTCCGGGTCACCGCCAGCGGCTCTGGCAAGCTCCCCCCGATAGTCCCCCTTCCTCAGCTGTTGCAAGACGAAATCCTGGGGCGAGAAATGGTAGACACCCGCCTCCAGACCCGGAATATCCTTGCACAGGATGTAGACCTCCACAGGGTACAGGCCTCCGGCGGAGGAGGCGGCCCGGAAATGCACCTCTCCCGACCTGGGGAAGACAACCTTCCTGACCAGTCCGGCGGAGAAGAACAGCAGATGGGCGAGGGCTGTGAGGTCCAGAGATGCCCCTGCGGCGCGGCCCATGCCCGCCACGGCGTCCAGTGCATCGGCGTTGGGCGGCGGGAACCCGGTGGGAAGGGGTATGGCCGGCAGGATGGGATAATCCTTGAACTGCGCCGGCTTGGTCTTGAGGTTGATATAAGACAGCTTGGTGGCCTCATGATAGGCCCGGGCCGCGCCCACATCCTGGTTGGCCACAATATCCTCCTTCGGAACCCTTCGGGGGACCTTTCTGGGGGACCTTCAGGGAATATCAGGGTCTTACATTAGGACAAATGCCGATGTCCAGATGTCCCAATTTTAATGAGGTCTATGGGCGAGTATGGGCGGCGCCCACAACCTCACGCCCTCGGGCAGCTCAAGGGAATTCCCTCCGTCGTCTATCAACTTTCTGAGCAGCTCAGCCACCGTCAGATTCAACACCGGGTGCAGGAGTGCCGGCGCTATCTCCGCCAAGGGGACCAGCACGAAAGCCCGTTCCTGCAACCGTGCATGAGGTATCTGAAGTCCCGGCTCTTTAATCACCTGCCGACTATAGAAGAGAATGTCTACATCCATGGTGCGGGGACCGTTTGCGAAGCTTGGCTCCCTCCCTATGGCCCTTTCCACTTCTTTGATCGCAGCCAGCAGGGCCCGGGGGTCCACAGATGTCCGGCCCTCGCATACACAGTTAAGGAACCGGGGCTGGGGCTGATATCCCCACGGCTCGGTATCGTAAAGGGATGAAGCCTTTTCCATGGAAATAGTATCCCCCAGTAGCTTCAGCGCCCTGCGGAGGTTCGCTTCCCGGTCCCCCAGGTTGGAACCCAGGCCTAGATATACCGTGTTCAGTGGCCCCATCCCGGAGGCCTCCAGCCTCGTGTGATAGCATCGCTCATCCGGGCCACCTGCACCATCTCCCTCACGTCGTGCACCCTGACTATATCGGCGCCTCCGGCAATGCAAAGGGCCACAGCCGCCGCAGTGCCGTGGAGCCGTTCTTCGGGAGACACCCCTCCAAGAACCAGGCCGACGTGGGACTTGCGTGAGGGGCCCACCAGCACCGGCTGGCCGATGACCTTCAGCTCCGCCAGCCTGCGTTCCAGCTCAAGGCTCTGGTCGGCTATTTTGCCAAATCCGACGCCCGGGTCGACGATGATATTCTCCCTGAGAATTCCTGATGCAGAAGCCCTCTCAACGGCCCGGCGTAAAGACCCGGTTACGTCGGATACCAGGTCACCGTATTCATGCCCCCTCTGGTTGTGCATCAGCACCACCGGGACTCCGTGGGTGGACGCCAGGTCCAACATCTCGGGCATCTCGGGTATCTCGGGCATCTCGGGGTCGTCCAGCACACCCCAAACATTGTTCACCATGCTGGCCCCCGCTTCCAGACCTTTTCGAGCAACCGTCGCCTTATACGTATCCACGCTGATGGGGACCTTCAGAACTCGGTACAGGGCCTCGATGACGGGTATGACCCGCTTCACCTCATCCTCTGCGTTGACGGGTAGCGCCTGGGGTTGGTTGTCGTACCGGCGGGTGGACTCCCCTCCCACGTCTATGATGTCCGCACCCTCGGCCTCCATGCGCAGCGCCTGGTCGACGGCGGCATCCACATCGTTCCCCAGCCCGTCCCCCGAGAAGGAGTCGGGGGTCACGTTTACAACCCCCATTACATAGGTGCGTTCCCCCCACACGAAGCTCCTGCCACCGCATACGGTAACGTATCCCAGTTCCTTCTGGATGGTCATTTTGCCCGTATCCCTCTGCTGTAAAGAAAGGAGCAATCTATCATCGTCACCCATTGTAACACCGCCACCCTTAGCTTGCACCGGCAATCCCTATCTGCTACCATGAAGCCGCATTTTAGCAGCCACAGAGGCACCGAGGATTCATACAATATTTCACTTGTCTCGGTGTCTCAGTGCATCTGTGGCTGGTATACGGAGTCTGGCAAGGCGGTTGAAGGAAAGATGGGACAAAATCTGGAGCGGTTGGCGGAGCTAAGGGAGCAGTCCAGGCAGGGTGGCGGTGAAAAGCGCATCCAACAGCAGCACGAAAAGGGGAAACTGACCTCCAGGGAGCGGGTGGACCTGCTTTTGGACCAGGGGACCTTCCAGGAGATCGACCCTTTCGTGACCCACAGGGCCACCGACTTCGGCATGGCTGACCGAAAGACCATGGGCGATGCGGTGGTCACCGGCTACGGCAAGGTGGACGGCCGCCAGATATTCGTGTTCTCCCAGGACTTCACCATCCTGGGGGGATCCGTGTCCGAGGTGGTGGGCCAAAAGATATGTAAAGTAATGGACATGGCGATGAAGACCGGCTCTCCCATCGTGGGCCTGAACGACTCGGGGGGCGCCCGGATCCAGGAGGGAGTCCTCAGTCTATCGGCCTACGGTGAAATCTTCCTGAGAAACACTCTTGCCTCCGGGGTGGTGCCCCAGCTATCGGTGATCCTCGGCCCATCAGCAGGAGGTGCGGTCTACTCCCCCGCGATAACCGACTTTGTGTTCATGGTCCAGGGAATAAGCCAGATGTACATTACGGGACCCGACGTCGTTAAAGCAGTGTTAGGCGAGGAGGTAACTCACGAGGACCTGGGAGGTGCCTTGACCCACGGCAGCCGCAGCGGCGTCGCCCATTTCGTCTTCGATAGCGAGAATGAGTGCCTGGCCCAGGTCAGGCGTCTCCTAGGGTTCCTCCCCTCCAACAACATGGAGGACCCACCCAACATCGGCTTCGTGGACCACCCCGGCAGCCTGGACGAAAGCCTCTCTGAAATTGTGCCCGACGAGCCCAACCGGGCCTACGACATCCGTGATGTGGTGATGCGGGTTGTGGACAACGAAGACTTCATGGAGGTGCAGCCGGACTTCGCTCGCAACATCGTCGTGGGCCTAGCCCGTTTGAATGGGAGGCCGGTGGGCATCGTGGGTAACCAGCCCGCCCACATGGCGGGAGTACTGGACATCAACGCATCCATGAAAGCGTCCAGGTTTATCCGCTTCTGCGACTGCTTCAACGTGCCCCTTATAACCTTTGTGGACGTGCCGGGATTCATGCCCGGCACCGGCCAGGAATACGGGGGGATAATCAAGCATGGGGCCAAGCTGCTGTACGCCTACGCCGAGGCCACCGTGCCCAAAATAAGTGTCATGACCCGCAAGGCATACGGAGGGGCCTACATCGTCATGAGCAGCAAGCATCTGGGGGGCGACGTTAACCTGGCATGGCCGTCGGCGGAGATCGCGGTGATGGGCCCCGACGGGGCGGTGAACATAGTTTTCCGGGAAGAGTTGTCCAAGGCGGAGAATCCCGAGGAGACCCGCACCAGCCTGACCAGCGAGTACCGGGACAGGTTTGCCAATCCCTATGTGGCCGCCAGCATGGGGTACCTGGATGACGTGATAGAACCCAATGAGACCCGTCCCCGGCTCATAAAGGCCCTGGACATGCTCCAGAACAAGCGGGACACTCTACCGCCCAAGAAACACGGGAACATACCGCTCTAGACACCGAACCATCTCTACCGATTTATTCCATCCTTCTTCTGAGGTCGCCCTATTCACGCAATGCGGCTGTGGCAATGTGCCCTTGCCCGAATGCGAAGGCCGAAGATGTTCAGGGAGATATTCTAGCCTCGGGCATTCTTTGCTGCTAAACTGTTGAATGCTCCGGCCCCAAGGCTGGCGCCGTAAGTTTATAGGACATGGGGAGGCGAGAGATGAAGTTCGGGATGTTCGACCAGTTGCCTTGCGCGGACTGGCAGTCGCCCTTCCAGCGTTACCAGGAGGTCCTGGAACAGATCCAGCTGGGGGACGAGTTGGGTTTCGGCAATGTGTGGCTGGCCGAGCACCACTTCAGCCCCGAAACTTGTTTAACACCCTCACCCCTCATGCTGGCGTCCGCCGCCGCTCAACGGACCAAGAGGATACGCCTGGGAGTGGCGGTGAACCTGCTGCCCTATCACGACCCCATCCGCATGGCCGAGGATATCGCCACTTTGGACCTCATCTCCAACGGCCGGGCCGAGTTCGGAGTGGGGCGCGGTGCTTCCCCATCCCACTCCAAGGGGTTCCATATCCCCCAGGAAGAGAACAGGGAGCGTTTCCTGGAGTCCCCCTGCGATTCATCCTGGAGGCGTGGACCCAGGACGAGTTTTCATTCAAGGGAAAGTATTACAGCGCCGACAACCTGCGGGTGGTGCCCAAACCCCTCCAGAAACTCCATCCCTCCATCCGAATCGCCTCCAACAGCCAGGACACCTTCGAGCTGGTGGGCAAACTGGGCTAAAAGATATTCGCCACCCCGGTGGTGGTCCCCCTACCCAATCTCCGGGATGGGGTCAAGGTGTACAGAGAAACCCTGGCAGCAGGAGGACACCCGGTCAACTCCGACGAGCTGTCCCTGGCGATCCCCATCTACGTGGCCAAGGACCCGCAGGAGGCCCAGGCCGTACCCGAGGCCAGCGCCAAGAGCTATATCTCCATCGCCCTCAAGGCCGTGGCGGAGATTCCGAGCCTCCGGGACAGTCTGGAAAGGCTGCGCACCATGACCTACGACGACTACTGCAGTGAGATCGCTATCTACGAGACCCCGCACGGGTGCGTCGAAAGGCTGAAGGCTCTTGTGGAGGAGTTCCGTCCCGGAGGGCTGATGTTCTGGTTCAACCAGGGGGGCCTGATAGACCACTCAAAGGTAATGGGGTCAATGAGGCTTTTCGCCCAAGAGGTGATGCCCCATTTCCGCTAGAGGAATTACCGGGCCCTCGCCGCCGGATGAGTTCATCTAGTTGGAGACCCAGGCCAGGGCATTCACCTGGCCGAACTCGTAGGCGAATTTGCTCCAGGAGTCGCCTCCGTCGGCGGTGCAAAAGATCTGGCCGTTGACGCTGCTGGCCAGCACATAATCCGGGTCGGAGGGGTGGGCGGCCAGGTTCCACACAGTCCCGTTGGGCTCGCCGGGCAACGGGAGCCGTTCCCACGTCTTCCCCCTGTTCCTGGAGCAGTGTACCGACCCCGGTGTCCAACTCAAACCGGCCCCCCCACCATAATCTGCCACCCCATTGCCCATGATGATGGTCTGGGGATCGTCGGCCTTGACCACCGACCCCCGGCAGGTGGTGATTCCCTGTGCAACCACATCTACGGGCTCGAAGGTGCCGCCGTCGTCGGTGGTCAAATAGACCTGCCGAGTGGCAACGATCACCACGGTCTTGGGCGGCCCGGCAGTGATGGCGATGCTGTGTATATCCGGCTCCTCAAAGGACACCACCTCCCAGCTATCGCCCCCATCCCTGCTGAGGCGCAGGCAGTCCACCTCTATACCAGCCCAGACATAATTGTGATTTACCGGGTCAATCTGAATGCTTGTCACCCTGGCCATCTCTATATTCGCGCATCTCTCCCGCAGCTCCACCGGCAGCTTTTCCCAGGTCAGGCCGCCGTCCTTTGTGCGGAATATGGCTGAAGGGCAGGTGTCGGCGAAGATTATATTCGGGTCGACGGGGTCAATGGCAAGGGGCCAGATGGTACAGGCGCATACCCGGTGAAACCCGTGGTGGCCTGAGTTCATCGGCGAGTCCAGCCTCAGCCAGTTCTCTCCTCTATCTTCGGTACGGTAGACTCCACTGTCGGAGCCGGCGTAAAGGATTCTGGGGTCCTTGGGATGGACTACCATGGCGCGCACCTGGGACTCACTGGCGATGTGCCTGAACTCCACCACCTCGGGTTGTCCTGAGCCGCGCCCCTGGGGGACATCCTTACCCCTGGTCCGCTCAAATGTTTCTCCGCCATCGGTGCTCCGCCAGATCCCCTAGCCAAGGGTCCCTACTAATATGGTGGCGTTTTTGCCCATGGCCTGTTCTCCTCCCGCGAGAATTCACCCAAGTGCGGACCAAATCCAATTAGAATGGACCCCTGTTTAACTATAGGGTCCTTCCAACCGGCCACGCCCTGCAATATGGATTATCTAACCTGGCCGGGCCTTGCCGCCGAACCGGCGGCGATGTTCCCGGAGCGTTCAATTGTCCATCACCACCAGCATTCCCGCATCCACCGCCGCCCGTGCCGCCTCTTCGTCAACCACCCCATCCTGCATCCAGATGTACTTTGCCCCCACCTGGATGGCCTCCTCTACCACCGAGCCTGCGAACTCCGACCGCCGGAATATGTCCACCATGTCAATGGGCTCCGGGACGGAGGTCAGATCGGGATAGCTCTTTTCTCCCAGCACCTCGTCAGTCATGGGGTTGACGGAAATAATCCTGTAGCCCTGCTCTTGTAGATATCTTGCGACCCGGTGGCTGTCCCGCTGGGGGTTGGGAGAGAGGCCCACCACAGCGATGGTGTTGCTACGGGAAAGCTGCTCCTCGATACAGTGCATCGCTCAATCCGCCTATGGAAATAGTCAATTCTCGGGAGGTATCCTGGGGTTTAAAAGCTCGTCGAAGGCCGTGCCCTCGCCCAACCCGTCCCTCGACAGAAGTTGCACCGGAAAGCGGACTTCTTCCCTTTTCCTTGACAGTGGACACACGCCTGGGCTGGCTGCGCGACCTGTACCTTTCCTTCACCGGCACAGGCGTTACACCTGTTGGAGTCCAGGTTGCCCGTGCCCACGCAGTAATTACACGTCTCTGCCGCGTATTCCGTATTTGCCTGGGTCATTGACGCCCCCCTTAGGTCATGAATATAATCACGGTGTAGGAGCGGATGCCTACGATTACTTCAGAGTAATCGCCTAGGTCTACTTCGGGTTAATCGAAAGAGGCCTGGGCTCCTGGGCGGACCTTTTAGCCCTCTCTTTCCCCCTCCACCATTCGCCGGTCCATCTCCTGCAGGAACCGCTCCACCTCAGGCGATAGTGGCGGCGGGCTCTCCTGTTCTGGCTTTTGGGCCTTGGCATCGTAACTGGCTTCCAGCTGCTGGACCATGGTCTTTGCCCTGGGATTGCGGGCCACCGCCGCTTCTATCTGCTCATACTGGCGCTGGCCCCGCTCGCTGTCGATCAAATGAGATGGCAGACCGTACCACTGGCATAGGATCTCCAACAGACGGGCAACTCCCGAATAGTCCTCGTCGAGCTGAGCGTAATGGGGAAGATGGGCCAGAAAGTTGGCCGTCTCGATGCCCAAGCCGGGAGTTCCCTGGGTAATAAGGTAGGTGATGCTGGTAGGACCCTGGTAATTGCTGCGCTCTATCCTGAAACGGTTGGCCACCTCATCTGAGGTGATTCCCGTGACCTGTAGGGGCCTGGTATGGGGCACAGAGTCGGAAATGCCGCCCACCTGGGTATACCTTTCCGCACCGAAGTACTTCAGGAGCTCCAGCACGGAATCGACGTAGTCTTCGCCGAAGGCATGGGGCTCCAGGAGGTGGAAGAATAGGAAGTCGGGGGCCTGCTCCCCTTTGGCGAAAAGCACGGTGGTGTTGGGGATGGAGATCCGGCGCTCGACGCCCACGTTCATCACCCTGGGCCGGTAGCGGGTGAAATCGTAAAAATTTCCTGGGCGGGCCAGCCTGCCGCATTCCTCCGCCTGCATATACCGCTCAAGGCGTATGAGGCAGTGCCGGCCTACTTTGCCCACGTCCACCCATGGCCGAATCGTGACCAGGGCATGGGGCCGATTCAACTCTGGTACGGGCTCATCTATCTCGAAAGCTCCGATTTTCATGCCCCTATTTTGTCAGCAAAGAGGTCGAAATGCAAGGCGTTGTACCTGGAAATGGCCTTCAGGGGCTCACTATGGCTAATAAATCCTCCAGTGCGAGAACCGAGGGCCTTATGCTACACTAGGCGCCGTCGGGAACATTGGCCCATTCAAGATAAAAAAGGAGGAGATATGCGAGCACTGGTGGTGACCATCCAAATCAAGCCCGAGCATAAAGACGCCTTCATGGAGGCGATGCTGGATGACGCCCAAGGTTCGGCACGGAACGAGCCGGGCTGTCTCCGGTTCGACGTCGTCCAGGACCTGGAGGACCCGAACCGTATCCACCTCTACGAGGTTTACCGGGACGACGCCGCCATCGAGGCCCACCGCCAGGCGCCCCACTATCTGAAATGGCGGGAAACGGTCAAGGACTGGCACGCAGCCGAACCGGTTCGCCGTTCCTGTGTTACCGTGTACCCTCCGGACTCGGCGTGGAGCAAGTAGCCCGGCTTCGACGCAACATCCCGCGCCTTTGTTGGCCGTGCCTCCGACAGGATAGCGAGACGAGGGAAGAAGCCGTTCAAGCTCCGTAGACGGGTTTAGTCCAGGCAGAATAGCGGGGGTCCGCCCCGCGGGCCGCATTTTCGAAAAGCTCTTTGAGGCGGGAGACCACGGGACCAGGCTCTCCTTCCCCGATTTTATACCTGTCAACGCTCACCACAGGCTGGACTTCCACCGCGGTGCCGCAGATGAAGACCTCGTCGGCGATGTAGAGCTCTGTGCGGTCCACGTCCCGCTCCACCACGGGCATGCCGAACTCGTTCTCCAGGAGGGCTTTACAGGCTTCCCGGGTAATGCTCTCCAGAATGCCGGCGCTGACGGGAGGGGTGATGGCCACACCGTCTCGAAGGATGTAAAGGCAGGCATAGTTGGCCTCCGACACCTTGCCGTTCTGGTTCAGGATGATCCCAAAGTCGTAACCGTTGAGGCGGGATTCCGTCGAGACATACCGGCTATTCTGGTAGTTGCTGATGGCCTTGGCCCTAGGGGGCATCACGTTGTCGGAGATGCGGTTCCAGCTGCTCACGTTGCAGTGGGCCACTTTATACGTTCCCAGGGTGGAGGGAGCAGGCCGGGCCGTCACCAAAACCTCTCCAGGCTCCTCCAGCACAACCAGATATCCCGGCACCCCTCCCGGAAAGTAGGCCAGGGGCTGGACGTAAGAATCGCACTGGTATTCGTTGGCCTTCAGCAGAGAGAATATGGCTTCAGCCAACTCCTCCTCGGAATATGGGGACCCCATTCGCATAATTTTCATGGACCGGAACAGTCGCTTCAGGTGGTCCTACAGCTTGAAAACATAAAGCTCCCCTCCGTTAGGATTCCAGTAGGCCCGGATGCCCTCGAAAACCGCATATATGGCCGTCCAGCCCAGCATGGAAACATGGACGGTCGCTTTCTCCCATTCCACCAGCGTTCCCGAGTGCCACAGAAATTTCGGGTTCTCCGTGGTGGAAACCCCCGATTGCTTGTCTAGCTTCTGCTGGGCCATCTAATTCACAAGCCATTTCTTGGGCCGTTTTTCTCTCTCGATTTGGGACCGAGACCGCTACTCATAAGCATTTTTAAAGGGGGGCCGGCAACTTGAGATAAGTTTATCATGGCAAAATAAGGGACGATATATAGAGTGTACACCACAGACAAATCCTCAGATTGCAGGGGCCATGGGGGTGTGTTATAATCCCCAGCAGAATAAAAGTAGAAGGCCCGGAGAGGCATGATAGACAAGGACACCAAATCGTCGATCATCACTGAGTATCAGCAGCACGAAGGGGACACGGGATCGACGGACGTACAGGTAGCCATACTCACGGCACGGATAAGGCAGCTTACAGAGCACCTCAAGCAGCATCATAAGGACGTCCACTCAAGGATGGGCCTACTGAAGCTGGTGGGCCAGCGCAGAAGCCTTCTGAATTATCTAACCCGCGAAGATGTAAGCAAATGCCGTTCACTGATCACCCGCCTTGGCCTTAGAAGATAACCCCGAGGGCTCGGGGTTATTCTGCTTTTTCGGAACGTTATCAATTACTGGAACTTTATCATTTAGAAGTGAGGTCGTAAAACTTTAGCCATGCGTGTGGAACGGGATATCGATGGGAAGAAACTGATCATAGAGACGGGGAAATACGCCGCTCAGGCCAATGCCGCCGCCACGGTGCGCTGTGGAGACTCGATTGTCCTAGTCACGGCCTGTATGTCTCCCCAAGTCAGGCCCAATATTGACTTCATGCCTCTCACGGTTGACTATGAAGAGCGGCTTTATGCAGGGGGGAGGATACCTGGCAGCTTCTTCCGAAGGGAAGGGCGGCCCGGGCAGGACGCCATCCTATTCGGAAGACTCATCGACCGTCCGTTGCGTCCCCTCTTCCCCAAGGGGTTTTACAACGATGTTCAGATAATCATCACCGTGCTCTCCGTCGACAAAGAGAACCCGCCCGAGGTCCTGGCCATCATCGGCGCCTCCACGGCCCTCGCCATGTCCGACATACCCCTGGCGGAGCCGGTGGGGGCCACTCGTATAACCCACCTCAACGGCGGGTACAGCCTGAATCCCACATACAGCGAAATCGACCAGAGTGACCTGAGCGTGGTTGTAGCGGGAACTCGGGACGCGGTCATGATGGTGGAGGCAGGCTCTCGGGAGGTTTCCGAGGGTGTGGTACTGGAGGCCATTCGCCGCGCCCAGCAGAACAACGTAACAGTCATTGACATGATAGATGAAATTGTGGCTTCGGAGGGTAAGCCAAAGATAATCGTGGCCCCCAATGGGTCCCATCAGGACCTGGACGCGGAGGTCCAAACCATCCTCAACGGCAGGCTGGCAAACGCCCTGGAAGCCGGGGGGGACAAGGCCCAGCGAGAAAGGGCATTGGGTGAGTTGGAGCGGGAAGTTCAGGAGCGGCTCGCGGACAAATACCCCAAAGAGGCAGTGGCCGACTGCTTCGAGTCAATCTTCAATAAACTGGCGCGCTCTAGAATCCTGGAAAAGGGATTAAGGGCCGACGGCAGGGGCCTTACCGATATACGCCCCATCAGCTGTGAGGTGGGGGTGTTGCCCCGCACCCACGGCTCAGGGCTTTTCACCCGGGGTCAGACCCAGGTGTTGACGGTGGCGACTTTGGGCTCCATGGGTATGGCCCAGAAGCTGGACAACCTCAGCCCCGAGGGCTCGAAACGTTTTATGCACCACTACAACTTCACCCCATTCTCAACCGGGGAAGTGAAGCGAATAGGGACCGGGCGTAGGGAGGTCGGACACGGCGCCCTGGCGGAAAGGGCAGTGGAGGTGGCGGTACCCAGCGAGGAGGACTTTCCTTACACTATAAGATTGGTTTCAGAGGTGCTTAGCTCCAATGGCAGCACATCCATGGCCAGCGTGTGCGGAAGCACCCTCGCCCTGATGGACGCCGGAGTGCCCCTAACAAAACCCGTCGCAGGGGTGGCCATGGGCCTGATCATTGGCGAGGAAGGCCGCTCCGCCATACTCACCGATATCGAGGGGATGGAGGACCACCTGGGAGATATGGATTTCAAGGTGGCCGGCACCGCCGATGGGATCAACGCTCTGCAAATGGATATAAAGGTCAAGGGTCTGACATTTGAGGTTATGGAGAAGGCTCTAGCCCAAGCCAGAGAGGGCCGCCTGTTCATACTGGACAAGATGCGGGAGGCCATCACCGAACCCAGGGACCACGTCAGCGAATACGCCCCCAAGATGTACCGGATGACCATACCCGTGGAGAAGATCGGAGCCCTGATCGGTCCCGGTGGACGAGTGATAAGGTCCATCCAGGAGGAATGCGGTGTGAGCATAGACACCGAGGACGACGGCACCGTGCTCATCGGCTCCGACAGTGACGCCATGATCCAGAAGGCCAGGAGCCGCATAGAAGGCCTTACCAGGGACCTGGTGGTGGGAGACATCTTCACGGGGAAGGTCCAGAGACTGACGAGCTTCGGTGCTTTCGTGGAGCTTGTGCCCGGCAAGGACGGCCTGTTGCGGATGGAGGAGATGGGAGAGATGGAAGATGGGGGGCTCAAGCTGGGCCAGGAGCTCACGGTGATGGTGCAAGAAATAGACCATCTTGGGAGGATCAACCTCTCTCGCCGGACCCTGTTCGGCGGCGGGGATGAGTCCGGGGAAGCCCCAGCCAGACCGGCTCGGCCGCCCTTTGACCGGCCACAACAGGGTGGCCCTCGCCCAAACTTCAGTAGGCCAGGACAAGGAGGCGATCGCCGGCCATCCCCAGGGCAGGGAGACTCCAGGCCCATGCCAGGCCAGGATAGAAGGAATCAGCCCAGGCCACCCTTCCGCGGACCTCCCGCCAGATAATGCCCTTTTAGCGGCTGGAACTTCAGAAAAAGCCGGCGTTGCGCTGGATACGGGTCCGTTGCTATTGATCTCATAGTCATCTATTTTCCTCACTAAAGGCTGTCCCGCTTCAAGAGCCGGAGGGATGAAATGGGTTCTACAAGGGTTGCGGTTAATGGAGCTCTCGGCAAGATGGGGCAGGTGTTGGTGGCTGCTCTCTGCCAAGAGGCCGATATGGAGCCGGTGGCTGCGGTGGACTCGCTCCGGCAAGGCAACGTTCTCCAACTGCCCGACGGCTCGGGGACTATACCACTGTCAACAGACCTGGATGAGGTCCTAAACGCCTCCAAACCTCAGGTGCTGGTGGATTTTACCAGGGCGGGTGCCACCTTGACCGCCGTCCCGGTGGCTGCCAGACACGGGGTCAACCTGGTCATCGGCACCACCGGCATCACCGAGGAGAACTTTCAGGATATGGACCGGCTCGCCACGAAAGAAAACATCGGTATAATTGTTGCGCCCAATTTCGCCCTGGGGGCGGTGCTGCTGATGCACCTGGCGAAGCAGGCTGCACCTTACTTTGACTACGTTGACATCATAGAAATGCACCACGAGGCCAAGATAGACGCTCCATCTGGCACCGCCCTGGCTCTGGCCAGAACGATCTCCCAAGACAATCAATTCCAACGCAACTATCCGGAGAAGGAGCCGCTGGCGGGAACAAGGGGAGGAGAGTACAACGGCGTAAGCGTACACAGCGTACGCATGGCGGGCAGAAATGCCCACCATGAAGTCATCTTCGGAACGGCGGGCCAGACGCTTACCCTGCGCCACGACACCCTGGGGCGTGACTGCTACATGCCGGGGGTCATGCGGGCCATTCGAGAGGTTGTGAACCTGAAAGGTCTTGTGATAGGCTTGGATAAAATCTTGGGCCTGTAACAACCAGCAGGGTAGAGTTCGATGAAGGAAGTCAGAATCGCCGTGGTCGGCGCCACCGGGGCCGTGGGCCGCGAGTTCATTAAAGTCCTGGAGCAACGCCGCTTTCCTGCCCGCCTAGTCAGACTGCTGGCTTCCAGCCGGTCCGCCGGGACATCCATAGGGGTGGGCGACCTGGAGCTGGTGGTGGAGGAAACCACCCCCAAATCCTTCCAAGACATAGACATTGCATTCATCTCCGTCAGCGCGGAGCTGAGCGGTCGGCTGGCTCCTGTAGCCGTCCAGGCCGGGGCTCTGGTAATCGACGACAGCTCCTATTTCCGTATGCAGCCCGGTGTGCCACTGGTGGTGCCGGAGGTGAATGGCCAGGACGTGGAGTGGCACCCGGGCATCATATCCGTCCCCAACTGCTCCACCACTCCCATGGTCATGGTGGCCAATCCCATCCACAGGTTAAATCCGGTCCTCCGCATAATCGCCGATACGTACCAATCGGTTTCCGGAGCGGGCGGCGCCGCTATGGTGGAGCTGCGGGAGCAAACCCGGAGCATTCTGGAGGGAGGCAACCCGGAAGCCCAGGCCCTGCCTCATCCCATCGCCTTCAACCTTATCCCCCGGATCGACAGCATCCTCCCCGATGGCTATACAAAGGAGGAGGAAAAGATGCGGGAGGAGACCCGCAAGATCTTGCATGCCCCCGGTATTTCCATTTCCGCCACCTGCGTGCGCGTCCCTGTGTACTTATCCCACAGCCTTGCCATGCACATAGAATTCCAACGACCCATCTCCCCAGAGGAGGTCCGGAAAATCCTGGAGGGGACGCCTGGGGTCAAGGTCCTGGACTCCCCCGAGGCCAATCTATACCCCATGCCCAGGGATGTGGCGGGCAGCGACGACGTCTACGTTGGGCGTATACGAAAGGACGCCTCCCATCCCAATGGCATTGCCATGTGGGTGGTTTCGGACAACCTCAGGAAAGGGGCGGCCCTTAACGCCATCCAGATCGCAGAAGAAGTGCTTCGCCGCGACTGCCTTGCTCCTTCACGGGGGGAGCATGCAGTAACACCAAATCCGACAGCGGGCGGTTAGCTGTAGGATACCGAGAGGTTGGGCCCGGTTTACCCGATGGTTAATCTACCGGAACACGAGGAGGGCCGGCATGACCGATATAGGCAGACTTCTAACGGCCATGGCGACTCCCTTTGACCCTCAGGAACGGGTGGACTTCGCCCAAGCCGCAAGGTTAGCCACCGCCCTGCTAGACTCTGGCAGCGACGGAGTGGTGGTGTCGGGCACCACCGGAGAATCTCCCACCCTGACCATGGAAGAAAAGCTGCGGCTGTTCTCCGAGGTCAAGGGCGCCGTCGGAGACAGGGGGGCGGTAATCGCGGGGACCGGGACCTACGACACAGCCGAGAGTATCGAGCTCAGTAAAGAGGCCGAGATGGAAGGCGTGGACGGGCTCTTGCTGGTGGTCCCCTACTACAACAGGCCTCCCCAGGATGGACTATACCAGCACTTCAAGGCCATCGCCAAGTCAGTGCACATCCCCTGCATCCTTTATAACGTCACCAGCCGGACCAGCCTTAACATGAGCCACGAAACCACCCTTCGCCTGAGCCGGATAGAGAACATCGTCGGCGTTAAAGAAGCGGGCAGCGACATGGACCAGATCGCCCGCATCATAGACGGTGCTGGCGAAGATTTCCAGGTGTGGAGCGGGAACGACAACGAGACCTTCTACATCATGGCCATGGGCGGCTACGGTGTTGTCAGCGTGGCCTCCCATCTGGTGGGCAATCAGATCAAGCACATGATGGGCCTGCTGCTGGAGGGAGATGTAGAAGGGGCGGCTGGGGAGCATCGCAGGCTACTCCCACTTTTCAAGGCGCTGTTCGTGACGTCGAATCCCATACCCCTCAAGTATGCGCTGAACAAGATAGGTTTCGACGTGGGCCACCCCAGGCTCCCCCTGGTGCCGCCCGACGAAAAGTCCGCCGCACAATTAGACGAGGTGCTGGCACGCTACAACATGGACCTGCCCGTTCCTCAATAGGTCGTCTCCTCTGGGAACGGGTCCCCAAGGATTTGAAGGCGCATGGGAAAGCTCGAACATTCGATGGAGAACGTCAGCGCCGTTGGTACGACCATCGAGAGGGGCCTGGCCCTGGTCAGGGTCAGAATCGATAACGAGATCCTGCCATCTTTGGTTATCTTTGGCGACGAAGGGAGCCGGCCGGTACTGGGAAGGATTACTATGGAGGAGCTCGGGCTATCGGTGGACGGGGTGAGTGAGGAGCTGGAGCGACCTATTTCTCCACCCCAGGACGACGTTTAACCCAGCATTCACCCTCTACGGTGCTCCAGCCCACAACAATTACAGAATGGGCTTTTTTAGAATTGTCTCCCATCGCTTGGGGCCAGTGGAAACGAGATGCACCGGGGAGTCCACCATCTCTTCGATGCGATTCACATAGGCCACCGCCTCCGGCGGCAGCTCGGACATTTGGGTGGCGCTGGCCGTGGGCCTGTCCCAACCAGAAAGCTCCTCATATACGGGCTCACACCTTTCCAGCACCCCGATTCTCGATGGGAAGTGGTCTATGACCTCCCCATCAACCTTGTATCCCACACACATCTTTAGAGACGGAAAACCATCAAGCACATCTAGCCTGGTAATGACCAAAGATGTAAACCCATTTATGAGGCAGCTGTAACGGGCTGCCACGGCGTCGAACCAGCCGATGCGCCTGGCCCTGCCGGTGGTGGCCCCGTACTCCCAGGCCTTCTCCCGGAGCATGTCGCCGGTGTTATCCTCCATCTCAGAGGTCATGGGGCCGCTTCCCACCCTGGTGGAGTAAGCCTTATAAACGCCGGTGACGGCGGTAATCTCCCTGGGGCTAAGTCCCACGCCCGTGGAAGCACCGCCGATGGAAGATGACGACGATGTGACATAGGGATAGGTGCCGTGGTCCAGGTCTAGGAGGGTCCCCTGGGCCCCTTCCAGAATAAGCTTATGGCCTTTACCCAGCGTCTCCCGTACTATCATCTGTGTGTCCCGCAGGTGGGATCCAAGGCGCCGGCCCCATCTGACGCACTTGTCGTAGACCTCTTCCAGGGAGACGGGGTCTTCCCCGTAAACCCGGGTAATCATCGTGTTCTTGAACTCCACCACCTGCTTCAGCCGCGGCAGTAGAGATGGAGGGTCCAAAAGGTCCCCGGCCCTGATGCCCACCCTGGCGGCCTTGTCCATGTATGCCGGCCCAACTCCCCTTCCCGTGGTCCCCAGGGCCGCCGCACCCCGAGAGCGCTCCTCCAACCCGTCCAATAATATATGGTAGGGCATGATCAGGTGGGACCGCTCGCTGACGTACAGCCGCTTGGTGTCCACGCCCCTTGACTCCAGTTCCTCCAGTTCCCCCAACAGCACGTCCGGGTCCACCACCACACCATCACCGATGATGCAGGTGACCTGGGGCCAGAAGATGCCCGAGGGGACAAGGTGGAGGCTGAACTGCCCTTGCTCGTTGAGCACCGTATGGCCGGCGTTGCTGCCTCCGGAGTAGCGAACCACGCAGTGGGCCCTCTCTGCCAGGTAATCCACTACCTTCCCCTTGCCTTCATCTCCCCACTGGGCGCCGATTATGGCGTGAGCCGGCATCGTTCCCCCACTGACGCTAGATTTCTCTCCAGGCCCGGATCCGGTAAGCCACCGGCCCTCGACACACGAACTTCCCTAATCCCGGGTGAATGTTGAAGCAGACTGGGCACAAACCGATCCTTCTGGAGAATAACCCTGCGCAGTATATCAAAATCGATTTCCCTTGGGAAGGAGTGGGAGGTTATCGCCTCCTTCTGATGCCCCATTCCTTTCTCCAGAAACCATGGCTATGCTATAATCCTTTTAGAGTGCCGCGAGACATGGAGACGCGAGGATAAGGGCTATACGTAATATACCCGCCTGATGTGGGTAGACCGGCCATAACGGGACTATATTACCTCCAGATAAGCAAAGAAAACGGAAATTGGGGGCAAAGAATGGGTCCTTTCGATGAACTTAAAGTGTTGACAGGCAACGCCCACCCCCACCTTGCCCAGACGGTGTGCGATTATCTCAACCTCCCTTTGGGACGGGCCGAGGTATTCAAGTTCGCCAACGATAACACCTTTGTACGCATACTGGAGAACATCCGTCAGCGGGATGTCTTTATAATGCAGCCCACGTCTACACCCATCAACGACCACCTGATGGAGCTACTCATCATGATCGACGCTGCTAAACGTGCGTCGGCGGGCCGGGTAACGGCCGTCGTTCCCTTTTATGGGTACGGCCGTACCGACAAGAAAGACCAGCCGCGGGTCCCCATAACGGCCCGTCTAGTGGCCGACCTGCTCACCGCAGCCGGAGCAGACCGGCTGCTCACCATAGACCTCCATGCCGGGCAGATCCAGGGCTTCTTCAATATCCCAGTGGATGAGCTGACTGCGCTGACCATTCTCAGCAGGTATTTCCAGGATAAGGCCCTTAAAAACCCAGTGGTGGTGGCGACGGATATAGGTATCAGCAAACGGGCCAGGGATATGGCGGAGAGGCTGGGCGCCCCTCTGGCTATAATCGAGAAGCGCCGGGTCGGCAACGACGATAAATCCGAGATCCTGAACGTAATCGGTGATGTGGAGGGGATGACTGCCCTCACTTTCGACGACGAGGTGGATACAGCTGGCTCTTTGCTGTCGGCGGCGGTGGCTTTGAAGGAGCAGGGGGTGAAGGAAGTGTATGCCTGCGTCACCCATCCCGTGCTGTCGGGGGAGGCCGCAAGCAAGGTGGTGGGCGGCCCGATCAAAGAATTGGTGGTCACCGACACTATACCACTCCCTAAGCAGAAACTTAACGGAGTGATCACGGTGCTGTCGGTTGCCCCCTTGCTGGGCGAGGCAATTCGGCGCATACACGAAGGACTCTCCGTGGGCGAGATGTTCGAGTAGCGAGAAACGGCGGAAGAGAAAGCCTCATACATCGGTACCCCCATGATGGGGGATAGGGATTAGGGTAGCAATATGGTAAACGTTCTAGGTAAGATTCTTGGAGACTCCAACGAACGGGTAACCAAGAAGTTCCGGCCGGCTATCGAGGAGGTCAACTCTTTCGAACCTGAGATGGTGGAGCTGTCCAACGATCAACTGGCGGACAAGACCCCGGAGTTCAGGGAGAGGCTAGCCGACGGTTGGGACCTGGATGAGCTTATCCCGGAAGCATACGCCCTGGTCAGGGAGGCGGCGAAGCGGACGCTGGGACAGCGGCATTACGACGTCCAGCTCATGGGTGGGATGGTGCTCGACCAGGGCAAGATCGCCGAGATGAAGACGGGGGAAGGCAAAACCCTTGTGGCCACGCTCCCCGTATACCTCAATGCCCTGACAGGCAAGGGGGTCCACGTCGTTACAGTCAATGACTACCTGGCGAAACGAGACCCGGTCTGGATGGGGCCAATATACCACCTTCTAGGGCTCTCGGTGGCATGCCTGCAGCACGACGCGGCTTACGCCTACGACCCGTCATCAGAAAGCGAAGACCCCAGCCTCCAGAACCTGACGCCCATAACCCGAAGGGAAGCCTACCAGGCCGACATCACCTACGGCACCAACAACGAGTTCGGCTTCGATTACCTTCGGGATAACATGGTGGTGGACCCCCAATTGATGGTACAGCGGGAGCTTTACTACGCCATCGTCGACGAGGTGGACAACATCCTGATCGACGAGGCCCGCACCCCGCTGATAATCAGCGGCCCGGCAGAAGAGCCGGTGCAACTCTACTATACCTTCGCCCGGCTGGTGCCGCGGCTTCAGGAAGACGACTACGCCATAGAGGACCGGACCCGGTCCATCAGCCTCACCCCTTCGGGTATCGCGAAGATGGAGCAGTGGGCCAAGGTGGGGAACCTCTACGATCCCGAGAACTACCATTTGGTCCATTACGTGGAGAACGCTCTCACCGCTCAAGTCCTTAGAAAGCGGGACAAGGAATACGTGGTGCGGGATGGCCAGGTGGTGATCGTCGACGAGTTCACGGGCCGGCTCCAGTTCGGCCGACGCTGGGCAGACGGTCTCCACCAGGCAGTGGAGGCCAAAGAGGGGCTGAAAGTACAACGGGAGAGTATCACCTACGCGACCATTACCCTTCAAAACTATTTCCGGATGTACGAGAAGCTGGCGGGTATGACGGGCACCGCGACCACCGAGGCAGAGGAGTTCTACAAAATTTACCATCTCGATGTGGTGTGCGTGCCCACCAACATGCCCATGGCCCGGAATGAGCTGCCCGATCTGATCTTCAAGACCGAGGAGGGCAAGTGGCGCGCCGTGGCCGCGGAGATCCAGGAACTTCACCAAAGCGGTCGGCCCGTTCTCGTGGGCACCACATCCATCGAGAACTCCGAGAAACTTAGCGGCCGGTTGAAGAACCTTGGCGTACCTCACCAGGTGCTCAACGCCAAGCAACATGAGAAGGAAGCTCAAATCATCACCCAGGCGGGACGGCCCCATTCTGTCACCGTGGCCACCAACATGGCCGGCCGGGGGACCGACATAGTGCTGGGCGGAAACCCCGCAGGGTTGGATATAACAACCGAAGAATGGCAGCGGGACCATGACCAGGTCGTCTCCCTGGGTGGGCTCCATGTCCTGGGCACCGAGCACCATGAGGCCCGGCGCATCGACAACCAGCTTCGTGGCCGGTCAGGACGCCAGGGGGACCCGGGAAGCTCCCGATTCTACGCCTCCTTGGATGACGAAGTGCTTCAGCGTTTCGGAGGCGAACGGATCAAAAGCATCATGGGCATGGTGGGGATGGATGACGAGACGCCGATAGAGAACCGTATCGTGACCAAATCTTTGGAGGGAGCCCAGGTAAAGGTTGAAGGCCATCACTTTGAGATGCGCAAACATCTACTGGAATACGACGATGTGCTCAACAACCAGCGCCAGGTCATCTACGCCGAGCGACGCAAGGCCCTGAACGACACCAACTTGAGGGCTAATATCGTCGGCCTGGTCCAGAAAGAGATAAAAGCCCTGAGTGCCGGGCATCTGCCGGGCAAGGCGTACCAAGACTGGGACATCAATGGCCTGTTGGAGGAGCTGGGCACCATCCTCTCCCTTCCCCCGGAACTGAACAGCGAGGAAAATCTCTCATTACTGGCTAAAGAAGAGATAGAGGAGAAGCTAATAAGCCACTCCCAGGGGCTTTACGACCGCCGAGAGGAAGAGATGGGCCCCAACAACATGCGCACCCTGGAGCGGCTGCTGATGCTGCGCACGGTGGATGTGCAGTGGGTGCACCATCTCACAACCATGGACAACCTCCGGCAGGGTATCGGCCTTCAAGCTTTCGGACAGCGGGACCCGCTGATGATGTACAAGACCGAGGGGAGCCGCTTGTTTCAAGGTCTCCTCGACCGTATCCAGCACGACGCGGTCCACAGCATCTTCCAGGTCTCCCTCTTCCCCGCGAAATCCACCAGGGCAGCCGGAAACGGAGCCAAGACCAGCGCCATGGCAGCGGCCTCCGGGCGGCAGCGGGAAGCCGTGGCAGCCGGAGCACGGAAGGTGGGGAGGAACGAGTCCTGCCCCTGCGGCAGCGGCAAGAAATACAAGCGCTGCCACGGCTCCGGTGCTTAGGCCCGTGCCATGCCCACCACCAACGCAGAGGTAGCCGAGCTTTTCGAGAACCTTGCTGCCCTCCTGGAGATGAATGGGGACACCATCTTCAAGATACGGGCATACCGGAGGGCGGCCCGCACCATAGAGCAACTCCCCATGTCCCTGGAGCAGGCCGTCCTGGATGGCATGGATCTGAAGAGCATCCCCGGCATCGGCGACGCCATCAGCAAGAAGATACAAGAGTTTGTAACCACGGGCAAGGTGGCCACCTACGAGAGGGTAAAGGGTGAACTGCCCGATGGCGCCCTGAGCCTTATGAACGTACCCGGCATCGGGCCCAAGACCACCATGCTCATCGCCCGGGCATCCGGGGCCGGCACCATCGAGGAGGTCGAAAAGGCTATTCTCGACGGGCGCCTATCGTCGCTGCCCGGCCTGGGAGAGAAAACCGCCCAGAACATCTTGAAAAGTATCCGCTCTCTTCGCAGCAAGGACAGGAGGATACCCATCGGACAGGCGGTTTCCGTTGCCGAGCGAGTGATTGCCGGCCTTCGCGACGCCTGCCCCGGGATCGGGGAAGTCACCCCCGCGGGGAGTCTGCGCCGTTGGCGGGAGACCATCGGCGACATAGACATCATGGCGACGGCCAGGGAACCGGCCCAGGTAATGGACGCCCTGGTCCGGCTTCCTTCGGTGCAGCAGGTTTTGGGCCATGGGACAAAGAAGTCAAGCGTGGTGGTGGACCCGGGCATCCAGGTGGACCTGCGGGTCGTGGAAGATGAGTCCTTCGGCGCGATGCTCCAGTACTTCACCGGCAGCCAGCAGCACAACATCCGTCTCCGGGAATACGCCAATCGCAGGGGGCTCTCCCTAAATGAGTATGGTATTACCCCCCTCGACAGCGGCCATCTGGAAAAGTACGCTGATGAAGAGGCTTTCTATGGACGCTTGGGGCTCCCCTTGATTCCCCCAGAGGTGAGGGAGGGCCTGTGGGAGATAGACCTGGCCGAGGGCGGCGCTTTACCCAGCCTGGTGGAAACTTCGGATATCCGTGGCGACCTGCACGTCCACAGTGATTGGAGTGACGGCCATGATACCTTGGAGGCCATGATAGAGGCCGCTGCTGGCCGGGGTTATCAGTACGTGGCCCTGACCGACCATTCCGCCGGGCGGGGCATCGCCAACGGCCTCAGCCCCGATAGGCTGCTGGAACAGATACGGCTGCTGCGCTCTCTGGATTGGCGCCACGGCATAAAGGTCTTAAGTGGCTCCGAGGTGGACATACGGGCCGACGGATCCCTGGACTATCCGGACGAGCTACTGGAGAAGCTGGATGTGGTGGTGGCCTCTGTCCATTCGGGAATGGGCCAGGACTCCACTATAATGACGCAAAGGGTCATCAAGGCTATGAGGAACCCACACGTGACCGTCATCGGCCACCCTACCTGCCGGCTGCTGGGAAGCAGGGACCCGGTGGATGTGGACATGGATGCGCTGTTTGCGGCGGCGGTGGAGACCGGGACCCCGATGGAGATAAACGGCGCGCCGGAAAGGCTGGACCTGAAGGACTCTTATGTTCTTAGAGCCCGGGAGCTGGGAGTGCCCCTGATAATCAGCACCGATTCCCATGCCCACGCGCAACTGGACCACATGCGTTTCGGCGTGGCCGTGGCCCGCAGAGGCTACTGCGAACCCAAGAATATAGTCAATACCCTGGGCGTCGAGGACTTCATGACCTTTATAGCGACGCCCAAGCCGCAGCGGACCGAGTTTCTAACAGGATGCCGCTAACACCTGGTACTGGACTATGAAAAAAGCACCACATAAAGGCGCGGATGTTCTCCACCAGGAGGCCGGCGACGGCCGGTGGGAGCTGGCTCGGGACGAGCCCGAGGCTGTGCGGCACATGAGGGAGGCCGTGCGCTCCGGCAAGGAATGGCCTCTGGCCCTGCTGGAGGCCGTGGGCATGTGGACCCTGGCGGAGGAGGAGTTTAAGGGGAGGGGTTACAACTTCCTCCTCGAAGGCGAGGCCTTCGACTGGCTGCTTCTGGCGGAGCGGCTTTGCTACGAGCTGGACGGGGTGGTACCCCTGGATCAGAAGCAACAGCTGCTCTTCCACGGCATACTGCCCAACGACATCAGCGACGGGGTGTTTCGGGAGTTAGTAGGCTTCACCAAACACCAGGCCATCCTGAACTACTGGTATGGTGTGGTAGTTGAGGAGGCCCTCCAACTGGCCGTTGAGGAGGAGGTGCGCAAGCAGCACCGAGCCAGGTCCTACCCAGACAGTGAGGACCTGGTCGAAGAGGCCTTCCGGCGGCTTTACGAGGACAGCCGCACCAACCTTTTGACAGAGTTCTTTAGAGAGAACGGCAACCCGGAGCAGAAATCCCTCAGCCTAACGGAGATGAAGGAGTTCACCTACCGGCTTTTCAAGAGAAGGGTCAAAATCTGGGACCCGGCCAGGGTCGGCAGCGACACCCGCAAGGGCCTGGTAAAGCTACACACCCTCCGGTCCACCGTTAACACCCCAACAACCTAATGCTGTGTAAACCGATCAATGATAGTGTCATTCTGAGCGAAGCGAAGAATCTGGGGTGGCTGCGGGTAGCCCCTCCCCTCCAGATTCTTTGGTCGCTACGTTCCCTCAGAATGACATCATGATCAGCTTGACGTGGTACTAGCGTCGGGTTTCACACCCCCCTACGCCGGCAGCTGGGAGATGATCTCCTGGAGCCGTAGTTGTCTCTCCTGAAGGGAACGCAAGCGTTCCTGCTCCCGCTCCACCACCTCATCTGGGGCCTTCGACATAAATTCCTGGTTGCCAATTAGCTTCTGTACCCGGGACAGGCCAGCCGTACACTCTTTGAGCTCGCCCATGAAGCGGTCCCTTTCGGCGGCGATGTCCACCAGTCCTGCCAGGGTGAGCATTACCACCAAAGGGTCCACCACCAAGGTGATGGCCTGGCCGGCTGCGGGCCGGGCCCCGGCTTCATCCAGCACACGCAAAGGCTGGACCCGGGCCAGGCTGCAGATAGCCGCCGACTCCTCCTCCACGGCCTCCTTCAGTCCATTGGCGTCCACCGTGGCCTCCAGCCGCTGGCTCGAGGGGATGCGCAGCTGGGCCCGGGCGTTCCTGATGGCCCGTATCATCATGGTCATGGCCCCCATCTCCCGCTCGGCCTGGGGGTCGATGCGTCCTTCCTCGGGTTGGGGATACGGGGCAACCATGATGGACTCGGGCAAGGCTTCCCTTGAGCCCGCCAAGGGGGCTCCTTCTTCAGGGAGACGGCGCATCAGGTTCTGCCATATCTCCTCGGTGATGAAGGGCATGAATGGATGCAGCAGGCGCAGAGTCCGCTCTAGGACGTGGGCCAGCACCCTCGATGGAGTGGGGTCTCCGGCCTGAAGCCGCACCTTGGCCATCTCGATATACCAGTCGCAGAACTCCCCCCACAGGAAATCATAAATGGTCCTCTGGGCTTCACCCAACTCGTAGGCATCCAAGTAGCCGTTGACAGACCCCACCACCGAGTTCAGGCGGCTTACGATCCACCTGTCCTGCCGGGCAGCATCTGCGGGAAGGCTGACATCCCCTTCCCAGCGGCCCTTCAGTTCGGGCAGTTCGTACCACCCGGCCAGGGATGGGGGCTCTACGCGCTCCAGCCCGCCGATGACGAACCGGGAGGCGTTCCACAGCTTGTTGGCGAAATTCCGGCTGGACTCCAGCTTCGACTCACCCACCCGCAGGTCGTTTCCAGGGGCGGTGCCGGTAGTCAGGGCAAAGCGCAGGGCGTCGGTCCCGTACTGCTGGACAAGCTCTAGCGGGTCGAGAACATTCCCCTTGGTCTTGCTCATCTTCACGCCCTGGGGGTCCCGGATCAGGCCGTGGAGAAAGACGGTGTGAAATGGCTCCTTTCCCGTATTGGCCAGGCCCAGCATTATCATGCGGGCCACCCAGAAAAAGAGTATGTCGTAGCCCGTCTCCATGACCGCCGTGGGAAAATAATAGCCCATGTCCTCGGTGTCCTTGGGCCAGCCCAGGGTGGAGTGGGTCCAGAGGGCCGAGCTGAACCAGGTGTCCAGCACGTCGGGGTCCTGCTGGATCAGGCTGGACCGGCAGTGGACGCACTCCTTGGGGTCTTCAATTTCCACCGTCTGGCCGGCACAGTCCTGGCAGTACCAAACTGGGATGCGATGTCCCCACCATAACTGACGGCTGATGCACCAGTCCCTGATGTTCTCCAGCCAGTTGAGGTAGACTCGGCCGAACCGCTCGGGCACGATGTGGATCCGGCCCTCGGCAACGGCGCTGTAGGCCCGGCCCGCGATGGAACCGGGATCGTCGTGGCGGCCCACGGCCATGAACCACTGGCTGCTGACCAGGGGCTCCACCACCGTGTGGCACCGCTGGCAATGGCCCACCGAGTGGCTATGGGGCTCGGTCTTCTCCAGGAGGCCCTCTCCCTTCAATTGCTCAACCACACCCTCACGGCACTGGAACCGCTCCTGCCCGAAATAGGGCCCTGCTTCGGAGGTCATTGTTCCCTCCGGCCCGATGACCGTGACAGACGGCAACCCGTGGCGCTGTCCGATGTCGAAGTCCGTGGGGTCATGGCCGGGAGTCACTTTGAGCGCCCCCGTGCCGAACCCGGGTTCGATGACCGCATCGGCCACGATGGGTATCCTACGCCCGATAATTGGGAGGGCGACCTCGCTCCCCACAAGGGAACTGTACCGCGAGTCCTCCGGATGGACGGCCACCGCTGTGTCTCCCATCATCGTCTCCGGACGGGTGGTGGCTACGGTTATGTAACCTTCACAATTTGCCAGGGGATATCGGATGTAGTAGAGATTCCCATCCACCTCCTGATGTTCCACCTCCAGGTCGGAGAGGGCGGTGGCGCACCTGGGGCACCAGTTGATGATGCGCTCACCTTTGTAAATCAGCCCCTTCTTGTAAAGGTTGACAAAGGTGGTGCGTACGGCCTTGCTGGGGCCGGGGTCCAGGGTGAAGCTAAGGCGGGACCAGTCGCAGGACACACCCAGGCGCTTGTGTTGTTCGTCAATAGTGTTTCCGTAGGCGCCGACCCACTGCCACACGCGTTCGAGGAACTTCTCCCGTCCCAGCTCCTGGCGGCTGACGCCCTCCCTGGAGAGCTGTTGCTCCACCACCCACTGGGTGGCGATTCCGGCGTGGTCCTTTCCAGGCAGCCACAGGGTGGGCTCTCCCAGCATCCGGTGCCAGCGGCAAAGGATGTCTTCAATGGATGCGGTGAGGGCATGGCCCAGGTGGAGCTCCCCCGTGACGTTGGGCGGCGGCATGACAACTACGAAGGGCTTCTTCTCTGGGTCTATTCTGGGGGTGAAATAGCCCTTTCCCATCCAGAAATCGTAGACCCGGCCCTCGACGGCTTCCGGGTTGTATGCCTTGGGGATCTCCCCTGTCACATCCTGCGCCACGTCACCTGCCGTTCATCCTAAT
Organism: Dehalococcoidia bacterium; assembly: GCA_965225925.1. Classification (GTDB taxonomy): domain Bacteria; phylum Chloroflexota; class Dehalococcoidia; order Lucifugimonadales; family JAGWBF01; genus CBDDBY01. The sequence goes on from CBDDBY010000002.1 coordinate 172,811, forward strand.
CTATCAAATCTATCGCCCCAGGTCTGGTCCAGAATCGAGGAATGAAAGCCGTAAAGAAGCCCACGCTAAGTTCATAGCCTGAGAAACTGAGCCTATTGTAGGCGGGTGGCGTAGCTAGAGTCAACGAGGATGCAGCATCCCCCGGCGTTTTTAATTGGGGGATGCAGGGAGACCCGGTCACGGCAGGGGGGCGATGTGTAGGGGCGAGGCAAGCCTCTCCCCTACCCACGTTCATTCAATTATTCCCGGTAGTGCCGGCGGAAACCAGCTTGATAGACTCCGGCCGGCGTCCAAAGCAACGTCAGGAGGCAGGGGAGCTATCAGGCCAGGGGAATGGCGGTGGAGACCCTGGGCTCGTTGCCCACCACCCGGGTGAGGTGGCCCTTCCCCGTGAGGTCCTCGGCCAGCACAACGTCGCCGGGACCGAAGCGCAGCACCGTCCCATCCCCCACCTCTATCTCTCCCTGGCCGGAGAGGGTGATCACGTACTGGCGACGGGGCGCGGGGTGCCAGTCGATTTTTTCGCCGGGCTCAGCCTTGCGGAAGCTGATGCCCGTGGCCGCCTGAGTGGGCGAACCGGCCACCGGCCCGGTGGGCAGGTCAAGCTCCTCAAAGTGGGACTGTCCGTCGTCTCCGGTATAAAGCCGCACGTACATTAGCATCCTCCTGTGTTTTCCCTCCCCCTTTCCCCATGGGAGAGGGGACTGTGGTGAGGGTCACGGCAGTGGCATCGAGACCGATAGACAGGCTCCCGCCAGGGCCCGGGCGGTATGTCCCTTGCCAGTCATGTCCTCCGCCAGCAGCACACTGCCGGGGCTCAGATGCCGCGTCGTTCCGTCCCCCAGTCCGATTTCCGTCTGGCCCGACAGGAAGATAACGTACTGGCGGCGGGGAGCGTTGTGCCAGTCGCTGAAGTGTCCCTCCGGGTTGTGGTGGAAAGTCATATCTGCGCCGGCCTTCAGGGCCACGGACGTTGCCTCGCCCGAGGGCATCTTCAGCTCCTCAACGTGGGACTGCCCATCTTCCCCCGTGTACAGACGTATGATCATTTTATCTTTCCTTTGTTTCCCCTCTCCCCTTGGGAGAGGGGCCAGGGGTGAGGGCTACGGCGCCGGAGTTTCGAAAGCGAATTTGGACAGGACAAGATCAAAGGTAGCCAGGAGCACTTCTATTTTCTTGATACCGTGGCCGGAGGTGAATCCGGCGAACACCGGGTTATTCCCGTCTCCTGTGCCATCTATGGTCAGTTGGTCCAGATTGCCGTCGGTGGCCCGCACCTGGAAGGTCTCGGCGGGACCCATTCCCCGGATTACCAGCAAAACCCCGTTGGACTTCGGTTTGCCGAAGGCATCCAGCGGGAGCTCTATCACACCTCTTCCGGGACCGGATTTGATGACCAGCATGTTGTCGTTTATCCCGGCATCGAAGACGGTGCCCAAGCACCCGACAGGATCGCGGAAGGTAACCCCTTGAATCACCAGCGGATTAGTAAGGTCGGGAGCGAAGAATGGGCTTTCCGGACAGCTGTCAGCGTTGTGGGGCAGGCTCTCGAAATCTATCTCCGACACCGAGCCGACGTTGGCCAGGAAGTCCCCAGCAGAGACGTGGGTCCTAAACGGCGTCGGCTGCTCACCCACCGATCCAATGACTACGGTGAATTGTTGCCCTACTAATCTTTACCCCGAATCCACCGAAGGACGTCCTTGGGGACAGCCCTTGAAGAAGCCAGAGGGTGCTCCTCTGAATCTGGGATAATGGTTTTGGAACAGAAACCAGCCCGGAAACAAGAAACACCCAATAGATGCTGCCACAGAACAAACCCGACCGTATCCGCATCCTCTTTGACGACCATCGCCTGGTGGCCAATGCCGGCCTGCTCCTGCCGGCCACCCTAGGAGCCTGTCCGACGATTCTTGAGGAAAAACCGCTGCCGGGTCCGAGAGAGTCTTGCGGGAACTTGATGAGGCCATCTTGGCCTGGGGGGTTCCCGTCGGCAGTGCGACGCCGGTTCTAAACCGTCTTCGGCCCCTTGGTCCGGGTACCTGTTTGGCTTACCCCGTTGGCGCCAGTCCGGCTCGCCAGAGTTTCAGGAGATTGTGGGTCAGGGCTATCAGTGTGAACTCCCCTGCCACCTTGTCCAGACCCCGCAGCAGGAACTGCCGGAAGCCCCGGGCCTGCTTGATTAGTCCATGAACGGGTTCGGTGATGGCTTTACGCCGGGCGTAGATCGCCCGCCCTTCCGTGGTCTGCAGCTTGTCCCGCATGGCGGCCCGCAGCGGTGTCCTGGTCCGGTTTCCATGAGCGATCCCGCCCCGATGGTGTCGCTCTCGCCCGGTGGCCACGTAGGCATCAATTTGCCGCTCCGCAAGCATCCCCAGATTGGCTTCGCTGCAGTACCCTGCGTCCGCCGTGAACCACTTTGGCCGTCGCTCTTCTTCGAGGACTCCCACTCTAGCCAGGTTCTCCTCCAGACGCTCCAGCATGGGCCTGAGTCTACGGCTGTCGGCGCTGTGGGCCGTCACCTCCTGGGCCACGATCACCCCACTGGCCTCCTCCACTAGGACCTGGGCATTGTAGCCTTGAATCCAACCATGAGAGGTCTTCATGATCCGGCTGTCCGGGTCGGTGAAATTGCTCTGTTCCTTGGGCTGAGGTACGGCCCGTGCCGTAGCAGCTGTCACCTCTTCCGCTCCAGCCCCCCTCGCTTCAGCACGCTCCTGCCCTCGGCCCCTCGCCCGCTCTTCCAAGCGCCGCTTCGCCTCTCGAATCTTCTCCAGTCGGCCCTCCCGGCGCCGCAACTCCTCAGGCAACTCATCCCCACTCTGCTCCGGCCCATACTCGGCATCCTCGGCCTCGTCCACCTCTGTCGCCCGCCGTAGGAGTTCCTTTATCTCCGCCTCCAGTTGGGGTTCCACTTCCTCAATTCGCCCGTAGCTCATGGCTTTGTGCTTGGAGGCGTTGGCCTGATATTTGCTCTCATCCAAAGACAGGTGCCCCATCCGCACCAGACCTGCCTCACGGCACATTCGCAGCACCTCCAGGAACAACCCTTGGAAGGCCTCCAAGTGCGCCTTCCGGAAGTCCGCCAGGGTCCGGAAGTCGGGGAACTGGCCCCCGGAAAGAACCCGGAACGCTAGGTCCATCTCGCAGCTCCTGGCTATCTTCCGGGAGCTGCACACGCCGGTGCAGTAGCCGTACAGTAGCACCGTCAAGAGCATCTGGGGATGGTAGGCCTTGGGACCCCGCCCTCCTTCGTACCGCTCAAAGATGGGCCTGAGATCCAGCAGGCTCACCATCTCTTCCAGGAAGAAGGCCAAATGTCCTTCGGGTAGCCACTCGCGCGGCGACTGGGGCAGTAGATACGCCTGATACAGGCAATAGGGACGAAAGCTGTTGGCCATGGAGCACCTCCCTTCACATCCACCTTAGCCCGAATCCACACACCGAAGGACGTCCTTGGGGACAGCCCTTGAAGAAGCCAGAGGGTGCTCCTCTGAATCTGGGATAATGGTTTTGGAACAGAAACCCGCCCGGAAACAAGGAGCACCCAATAGATGCTGCCACAGAACAAACCCGACCGTATCCGCATCCTCTTTGACGACCATCGCCTGGTGGCCAATGCCGGCCTGCTCCTGCCGGCCACCCTAGCCAGGCACCTGGGCCTGCGGGAACTCGTCGACCATCACCTTGACCTCGGCGGAGCGCCGGGACGGGCGAACACTGGGGACAAGATGCTGACGCTGGTCGCTTCCGCGCTGGCAGGCGGCGACTGCATCGACGCCGCCGATGCGCTGCGCGCTGGTGGGACGGTCGGTGTTCTAGGCTGCGTGGTCAAGGCGCCATCCACCCTGGGGACCTTCCTGCGCAGCTTCCGGTGGGGGCATGTCCGTCAACTCGACCGCGTGAGCCGCCAGTTGTTGGCCCGGGCCTGGGCCGCTGGGGCCGGACCCGGCGACTCGCCCCTGAGCATCGACCTGGACTCGACCATCTGCGAGACCTATGGACTGGCCAAGGAGGGAGCGCGCCACCACGGCTATACCGGCGCCCGCGGCTATCACCCGCTGCTGGCCATTGCCGCCGGCACCGGCGAGGTGCTGATGTCCCGGCTGCGCGAGGGCCGGGCCAACACCGCCCGTGGCGCCGCCCACTTCCTGCGTGAGACGGTGGGGCGGGTGCGCTACGGCGGGGCCAGGGGACAACTCACGGTGCGGGCCGACAGCGGCTTCTACGCCCACACTGTCGTTGCCGCCTGCCGGGAAATGGATGTCCGCTTCTCTATCACCATCCGCCAGCGCGCCAGCCTGCGGGACCTGATCGAGGCGATACCAGAGGAGGACTGGACTCCCATTTCCTACTGGATGGACGGCGCCGCCGATGTCGCCGAGACGACTTACACCCCGTTCCAGACCAAGCCGGACGCCGCGCCGGTGCGGCTCATTGTCCGGCGGGTGAAGCCGACACCCGGTTCCCAGCTCGCCCTCTTCGCCAGATACAGCTATCACGCCTTCATCACCGACCGCGATGGGGAGACGCTGGAACTGGAGGCCGATCATCGCCGCCACGCCGAGGTCGAGAACGCCATACGCGACCTCAAGTACGGCGTCGGGCTGAACCACATGCCGTCGGGGCGCTTCGCCGCCAACGGCGCCTGGCTGGCGGTCCAGGTGATGGCGCATAACCTGGCCCGCTGGACGGCGCGGATTGGTCTGGGCGAGCTGACCGTGATCACCAAGACCCTCAGGCGGCGGGTCTTCGCTCTGGTGGGACGGATCACCCGCTCGGCGCGCCGCCTCACTTTGCATCTCCCCCGGCGCTGGCCTTGGGAAACCCAGTTCAGTCGCGCCTTGGCCCGGCTGCAAGCCATTCCGTTCCCGGCCTGACGGCCAGCCTGCAACTGACCCAACGTCCCCGCAATCTCGCGCCACCCCGGTCGCGAGAGTCCCCTGCTGCGTATCCTCTCGCCATCCCGCGCATCGCAACTCTCGCATAGGGCCTTAGGGGCCCTGTGCGGCGACTGAAGACCCTCCGCCGGCCTCCCATCTACCCCAAGACCCCAGGCCATCTCCCCTGTAGCTCCCTCACCCACCCCCTTCCGCTGCCCTCACGCCGTCCATCCGTGTCCTTCGGTGGATTCGGGCTAAGGGAAAGGGGAATTTGGGGGACTGGCCCTCCTCCATTACAATTAGGGGCATAGAACCCACGAGGATCTGGCCATGGAGCATCACTCACAACCACCTGTCCGAATCCCTATCGGAACAGCTCAGATTGCACCGACTCGCGCTGGAATCTACGGAAGGATTCCACGAATGCGCCTACGAATTCGCCAGTCACTTACGCAGAAGCTACTTCGAGCCAAGGGACTTACAAACTTCAACCGACATAATTGAGTATATTGATAGGTGGCTACAAAAGCTGAACAGAGACCCGGGAAGCTCCGTCGAGTTCGATTACAGGGAGTATTACTTCACGGCGCCAGCATTGGAACTTTTCAGAGTAAGGCTCTCCGAACTCTCCCGTAATGGCAGAGACATTCTCGTGGATCCCTGGCCAGCGCCAGACAAAGAATGTTCCCAAGGAAAAAGTGGAGGGACGCGGTTCGAGGTTTACACAGAAGAAAGGTTACTCCAGCGTACGAACGCGATTTTCAACGGGGCCCTACGGATATACAACGACATTGTGGAACGGCGGTTCCCTGCGTTCGATAGACGAAACCAAATGAGATACACACTGCCCTTTCGGATGAGAGGTGAACTGAGGTTGCCGGAAGCCCACGAATAAGGCGGGCGGAATAGAGCAGGTCTCACCTACTGGAACGAGCGGGCAGATGATACCGTCGACTCAGGAGTGTTTATCGAACTTGGACCAAAGGAGCGAACTACTGGAGACGATACACGGAAGAGAATGCAGGCAGCCCATGATGAACTCATTGAGCAAGGAATGCCCTACTACAGCGGGTGGCGGGTCCTGCTTGGCCACGAACGTAGACCACCAACCAAGCTGGCACACGAATGGTTGACAGATGACCTCCAAGGTCTTCATTGGGCCAAGAGATAACAGCCAGTCACCCCAGTTCCAATACACCAAAAGGAGCGATCAGGCACTCGACTGCATGAAAACGTCATCCCCTTCTCAAACCGCTGCCCTGATCTTGAACGGTATCCCCGAATGTCATGGGCACCGCGCCCAGCCAAAGGCAAGGCCCAACTTCAGAAGAAGAGCCCAGCCCCCGCACCGCTGCCCCAACTCACCAAGAGGGGGGCCACCAGACGCGACGCAACCGCGCCCAAGCAGATGCCTCCCACACGCAGGCTTCAACCTGCTGACCCCCGGCGGCAGACGATGGGCCTAAGTTGACGATAAGACAGAACTATCTTCGATCTGTGGCTAGGAGCATTGTAGCGGCATTCGTCATTCCGCCCTTGTCATTTGGCATCTACCCAGGAGGCCGGGGGCAAAATTGAGCCACCTTCTATTTGCGCTTCGAGGTCCCAGCACGAGCCTCTTCAGTGCCGATAGACGATCGCCTTTGCCTCTTCCTATTTCAGTAAAGACATCTTCTGCCGAGAGGGTGATTTCGACCGCTGCTAGTTCTGCACTAGATAGGTCGTGGATGTACTCATCGTCCTTGGGATTGCTGACATTAATCTCAATTATGAGAGGCCCTCCCCTTCTGCGAACGCGTTCTATCCCCCGCTCCGGCCACGGATCACGCACGATTTGCGTCGTCGCTAGAACGTCAACCCTTCTGTTTATCTTTTCTATCAGCACTTCAGATTCGCATCTCAGTAACCGGCATCGAAACTCGCCCCTGCTTCCTCCAATCTCAAATTCTGGAACACGGGGCAAGAATATGGTCTTACCGCTGGATACCCGTAGTATTTCTTTCGCTGCCTTGTGAATCGTGCCTTCTGCGCACCCTCTGAGGTGGTACCCAAAAACTAGACAACTGGCTAAGAGAGAGTCCAGCTCCTAAAATAACCGGCAACTAACCGACGTGAAGGAGCAGGACATGAAGCAGACGAGGAATAAGCACAGTCCGGCGTTCAAGGCCAAGGTGGCCCTGGCCGCCCTTGCGGGGGAAGAGACCATCGCCCAGCTGGCCAGCCGATTTGAGGTCCATCCCAGTCAGATTCACGCCTGGAAAAGGGCCCTGGTGGAAGGAGCCCCGGAGCTATTTGCCACCAATCAGAAATCCCAGGAGAAAGCCAAGGAAGCTCAGATTAACCACCTCTACCGGCACATCGGCCAGCTGAAGGTGGAACGCGATTTTTTGTCGGAAAGGTCCGGTCTATGAGTCGCAGCATACGGCGAGCCATGATAGACCGAGACCACCAGCAGCTGTCTTTGGTGCGTCAATGTATCCTGCTGGACGTCAGCCGGGCCTCGGTGTACTACCGGCCGGTACCGACCAGGGCAGAAGACCTGGAGTTGATGGCCCTGATGGACCGTCAGTATTTGAAGACCCCCTTCTACGGCTCCAGGAAGATGAAGGCCTGGCTGCTGCAACAGGGCTATCTGGTGAGCCGAAAAAGGGTTCGAAGGCTGATGCGGTTGATGGGTCTGGAAGCCATCTGCCGGCGTCCCAACACCAGCAAACCAGCGCCGGGACACCGGATCTTTCCCTATCTGCTGAAGGGAGTGGAGGTTAATCGGGTCGACCAGGTCTGGGCCGCGGACATCACCTACATCCCCATGGCGAAGGGCTTCCTGTACCTGGTGGCCATCATGGACTGGCACAGCCGGCACGTGCTGGCCTGGAAGCTCTCCAACACCATGGACACCAGCTTCTGCGTGGCGGCGTTGGAGGAAGCCCTGGATAAGGGACGACCGGAGATATTCAACACCGACCAGGGGAGTCAGTTCACCAGTGAGGCCTTTACCCAGACGTTGCAGGAGCAGAGGGTCCAGGTCAGCATGAATGGTAAGGGTAGGTACCTGGACAACATCTTCGTGGAGCGGCTGTGGCGGAGCATCAAGTACGAGGAGGTGTATCTGAAAGCTTACCAGACCGTCGCCGAGGCCCGAACTGGGATCAATGCCTACCTGGAGTTCTACAACCGGCAGAGGCCTCACCAGGCTTTGGGCTACCGGACCCCAGCAGAGGTGTACCAACATGGCCAGGAAGAAAGGGGAGCAGCAGCTGAAGAAGCAGGGCTGCCATCGGGCTTGGTGAAACCTAGCGCAGGGGTGGGAGACTCTCTTAATTTAGCCCTCGTGCTGTCTTAATAATGGGGTCCACCTTACTCCTCCCTTTCCGTTCCCAAAGCTCTCAGCGACATGGGCGCAATGCCAAACAACCGACTTGCCTTGCTTTGCCACAAGCCCTGAGCCACACACAGGGCATACACATCTGCACTCCAGACCTCTAGGGACGTCATAGGCGTTTCGCCAAGTTCCGTCTGAATGCAATCCGAAGGGAACCTTGTTCATGCGACCCTTGTTCCACTCCTCTGCTGTTGTTCATTGTAAGTGTAGCGGCTATAGTTTTGACATGCAATGAAACTTAACATACGACTTGCCATCTTGCGCTTGGCATTACTTCAGGTTATAGTGTAAGGACACAGTTGCACAGTGATGTGGAGGAGTGATTGCCATGTTCGAATCCAGCATAACCATCAAGGGCCAGACAACGTTGCCCAAGGCCGTCAGAGACTCGTTGGCGGTGAAGGCAGGAGACAAGGTTCGCTATGTCATCGTGGACGAGGGAGTGCTGATCATGCCGGTACGGCCCACCAGCCGTCTCTTCCGCAGCTTAAAGTATGACGGACCGTCCGTGAGCTTGGAAGAGATGGACAGTGCCGCCGCAGAGGGAGCAATCGAAAGATGGAAGCAGTCGACGCAAACGTGATCCTACGGTATCTCGTAGGTGACAACCCTGAACAGGAAACTGCGGCCCGCACCCTAATGGATGGATTGACACCTAGCAATCCGGGCTTCATCTGCCGTGAGGTCGTTATAGAGGTGGCCTGGGTACTAGAGAGGAGCTACCGCTTCACGCGATCCCGGGTCGCCGAGGCATTGATGGACTTGACGGCCTCGGACAGCCTCGTGGTGGAGAATTCGGATGATGTGGCCGCTGCCGCGCACCGCTACCGCCAGGGAGGCATTGGCCTGTCGGACCTTATGATCCTTTCCGCAGCTGAGCGGGAGGGAGCCATACCATTGCACACCTTCGACCGCAGGCTTGCCCGTATGGAAGGGGCAGTCCTGGTAGGACACTGGACAGGTGGAGAGTCGCCGTGAAGGTCTCACACGCTCAAAATAGAGGGGGGCAACAACGCCAACCAGTAGCGCGTGGTCTCGTCGGTCCCAATTGGCCCACGGGCGCGAGCAATTGCCAGGAGTTTTGATGCCACGTCAGACGGAGCCAAGTGCCAACAACGCTTTGGGCGGCCTGCTCCAGGTCATGATGCCCAAGAGTCAAGTGCGTTCCGAGAATACCAGGGCCATCGCCGGGCATCCGGGCTTGCGCCCCGACATTCTGATTACCGCATCCGACCGTGCGCCCGTCGTGGTCGAGGCAGAATACATGCCCGCCGCGACGGTGGAGGCCGAAGCCAGAGAACGACTCGGCCTGGAGGTGGCGGCCAACGGGCGCATCATTGAAGTTGCCATCGCGCTACGCTATGCGGAGAGCGTCAGCGAGGCCCACGACCTTCGCATTGCCCTGTCTGAAACTGCCCTGTCGTATTGCGTCTTCACGGAAAGTACGGCGGAAGTCATCCGCTTCCCAGAGTCGGGCTGGTTGGAGGGCTCTCTCGACGACCTTGCTGACATGGTGCGCTTGGTTTCTGTGCCACAGCGTGCTGTGGACGAGGCGGCTACCACTCTTCAAGAAGGCATCGACGGGGCGGCGAAGCTGCTGGACGAGATAAACGAGACTCGCACTAGCATCACCGCAGCCATTGCCCGGCTTCTTGGCATGTCCAATGTGCCTCAGACCCGCCGAATGGCCTGCGCAATCATCGCCAACGCCCTGGTGTTCCACGAGCGCATTGCTGGGATGCACGACAGCGTGAAGCCCCTGGCATTGGTGTGCGGAGAGGGGATCCCGAACCCGCAAGGCGATGTGCTGACCGCCTGGGATGACATCCTGAAGATCAACTACTGGGCCATCTTTGCCATTGCGAAGGACATATTGGAGCAAGTTGGACGCAGGGGATGCGGCGAGGGTACTAAGGCGGCTGCGGGAGACCGCCCAAGCAGTCCACACTACGGGTCCCTCGTCGGGCAAGCTTGGGTCCAAGAGACCGATGCCTGGGCTCACACTCGTTTGGCAGGCTTGGAGAAGAGAGTGTGCATGGATATCCAGTGTCTCCAGAAGGTAACCCAGGCGCTTGAAGCTCGTGCGGTTGCCAACCCGCCGCACGTAATCCTCAAGAAGAGTGTCGTCACGGTGCTCGCCCCTGAAGTAAGTGTGCACCACGTCGGCGATGTGGCGAATGCCTCCCCCCAGCGTTGGGTCGTCGAGGGCATCGACGATCGTACGCGAAGGATCAGACACATATACTCTAGTCCCCGGTTTATGCTGTGTGGGGGGGTCCGTTACCCTAAAAACAAACGGAACCCCGCCGAGAAACAGGTATGAGCCTCTCCTTCCGTCGGCCTCCCGGTCGACGGCGGTTAAGACCGCTCCCGCGCATGCTGACGCCCTTGACCGCCAGACCTTCAGCCAACGTTGAAGGGTGGAGGCCAGGTCCAGAGTGAGTCTCCTCTTATTGGCTTCCTTGCCTGCCGCTTCCCCAGACGGACCATCTGACGCAGAAGAGGGCGAAGAAGAGGAATCAATGCCCCACCGGAAAATGGGCAACAGAAAAGGGCCGCACACATGAACCGAGCGGGCTGAAACGCAAAAAGCCCGCACACATGGCCGTGCAGGGGGAGGCCATCGCTGACGTAGCGACGACCTCCCCCTGTGTGTTGCGGCCTAGCGTCCCGCGCCGACCAACTCCTCCTCCCGCTCCTGTTCCACGGTCAGCGCCCACTCGAACATCGAGAGGGTGGCGGGCTGAGCCTTGCGCTTGCGGCCCTTGGGCTTCACCGGCTCCTCGGCCATAAACTCCGCCCAGGAGAACAGCGACTGCTGCGGCTCCGGGGCCTCGTCGTGGTGGCCATTGACCGGGACTGCCGCGTGTCCGTTCCCGTTGGCGTGGCGACCGTTGCCCAGCGCCAGCTCGACCGTCGGCCCGATGCCGTCAGCGTGGTGACCGTTGCCGTTGCGGTACGTCTCTACGACTGTAGGCTCGACCTCGACCGCCTTCCACCCTTCGTCCACCAGGTACTCCTTGGCGCTGGCCTCGGCGTCCCTGGCCTGGGCGAAGACCGCCTCCACCGTCTCGTCCTCCTCCTCGTTCCCGCTGACGATCTTCCGGGCCAGCGCCATCATCAGGTCGTCGCCGTCGTCTCCGTAGGCGGCCAGCCCGTCCTCCGGCAGCTCGCCCTCGACGGCGAGGGAGTTTTGCAGCTTCTTCGCCACCAGCTTCAGGGCGTCGGCCTGGAGGGTGTTCTTGTAGCTCATGAACACCACCTTGACCGGGCGGGTCTGCCCGATGCGCCACGACCGGCGCGACGCCTGTCGCATGACGTAGACGCTGTAATCGGACTCCGTTCTGCAATCGACACAACATCCTCAGTCGGGATGGCCAGAGTCAGGTTGACTTTGTTGTGCCGGTCGATGGTCGCCCCGTCCAGAAGGAGCTCAAGCACCTCCCTGCGCCCCTTGTCAGACAGGTTGTCCAGCCTGTCCCCGGCCCGCCGAGTCCATTCGACGATGTGCTCGGCCAACGCCCGCTTCTCCGCCTGCGCCGATTCCCGAGCGCGGTGGTCGTCCAGCACTTTCCGCAGAGTCTCCAACCGCTCGGTGATGAACTTGCGCTGGTGGTCAAGCTGCTTCTCGGTGATCTTTCCCGACACGAAGAGCCTGATGGCCCGGTCCTCCTCCATTTTGGACCTTTTGCAGGTCCCGCTCAGCCCTGGCGATATCGCCGGCCAATCCGCCGCCGTCTGCCTGGCAATCCATGGCCTCGATGCTGGCGACGATCAGGCCAGGGTTCTCCAGCAACCTCTTGACCTCGCCCCAGACCACTTCTTCAAGCCGTTCCGCCCTGATATGCGAGTGCTCCCGACATTTCACGCCCTCGTTCAGCATCCCGTAGCAGTTGTAGTAGCGTCGGGGAGTGTCCAGATCGTAGATATAATCCTTGCCTTTTCGCCTGGAGGTCTGGCGTCTATTGGCCTGGCAGCCCATGAGATACCCGCACTCGGCGCACCTGACCAGATGCTGCAAGAGATAGAAGAGCTTGGTGTTGCGGCCCGAACGGGTCAACCGCTGTTTCTTGGCCTCCTGCGCCTGCTCCCATATCTCATCGTCCACCACCGGCGGGAAGGGAACCCCGACCCACTCGTCCTCGGGCCGGGCGTATCTCCTCGTCCCGTGCTCGGTGGCGACATGGCGGACCTTGCCGAACCACCAAGTGCCCCCTGTAAGCCTCGTGCCTCAAGATGCGAATGACGGTGCCGTCGTACCACTTTCCGACGGCCCTGGGCGTGGGTACGCCCTCGGCGGTCAGCAGCTTGGCGATGACCCGAGCCCCCATCCCCTCGCGGACGTACATGCGGAAGACGCGGCGGACGACCTCGGCCTCGGCTTCCTCAACCACCGGCCTGCGGCCCTCTCCGAGCCTGTACCCGTAGGGGACGTTGTTGACGGGGATGCGGCCCTGCTTGGCCGCGCCGCGCTTGCCCATCGAGGCCCTCTCCCTGAAGTTGTCCAGCTCGATCTTGCCGATGGCCGCCATCAGGCCGAAGGTCTTCATGTCGATGGCGTCCATGACCGCCTCCAGCCCTGTCGGGAGCGGGTCTGCGAGTAGTACAATTACTTCGCATCACTTGCTCCAACAGGTGGCGCCACGGCCCGGGATGTTTGCTGCATCGCCGGGCCAACTTTCTAGCCACCATTTTACCCCACTCGGCGGGGCAGCGTCAAAGCGCGTCTCCGTGCGTTAGTCCGGCTGACGCATTGGCTCCGCGCAGCGGTGTCGCACGATGGAGCCATCGTCAGTTCTGTCTCCCGTCGCACCATTCACAGAGCTTGTCTGGTTGCGACTCGTTGCACCCGCAACGCTTCTTGACGTTGTTGCCCTGGGGACAATCAGAGTAGATGTGATACCTGTTATCAGAGTCGTGTAGCGCGGAGTGATACTGGTCTATTTTGCTCATTTCTTCCACCTTGTTGCAGACTGAGGCCCAACCCAAACACTGAGTGTGTCCCTATATTTCAGGAGAAGAGTTCCAATCTCCCTGCCTACCAAATCGAAGTAGTTCCCGTTACTTTCCCCTGTGAAGTATTCGTGGCTTTTCAGGAAGTGACGTCTGGCAATGCTTACGTGCAAGAGAGGGAAGACGTTAACTTCTCGTGGATTGCAATTCTGGACGCTTTGTCCGAACTCCGCACCTAACCTCTTTGTCGTCCAATAACGGGAGCTCCTCCTCGGTTCCTTTATGAGGCTTCTCCTCGCGAACTCGAATGCGAAAGCGCCAAACGTAAATACCAGCGTCGGCGCGTATGTCTCTATCAGCTTGCCGAGGTCATCCGTCTCTTCCGAAAGCTTAGAGTCCCACTCCATATCACTGTCGAGCGGCTTATCTTCTCGGTTATGGACTGCATTTCTGACGTACAGCTGAGAGACATCCACCCTTCGGCGATCGCCAAGGAAAACTTGTTCTTGGATTCTTTCAAGAACCGGCGTCCAAATGTTATGGCGCGCCGGATGTCTGGAATCCAGCGGCTCGTCCAGATATTCCCCCCATTGTGGGGGGCTGGAATCTCCTATCAACCAGATTGACGAGTTCTTGTTCCCCGATTCTCGCAGCACAGGTCACCTCTCTGTGTCAAATTGCTTCCGGCCAATGTCGTTGGGATACGAATGGGACATAATTAGCTTGCCTGATCAACAGTCTGAACGCAACACGGTTCAGGTCTCCGAGAAGACTCCAAGCTGTTGTAGTAACTAGGGACAGCGACGACTCACGACCTCTTTGCCTCGATTCGCTGGCCGGCTCCGGTAATCCCCAGCTTACGCTCCTCACGGCGAAGCCTCCGACGCTATCGAGCCGCGCAGCTCCATCGCCTGCCTCGTCCGGTCAAGCTCCGCCGCCAGGACCGTCTCGTCGGGCAGGGCGATCCGGTACTCCGCGGCCATCACGTTGCTCGACAGCCCCTCAAGGGCGTACCGGGCGAGGGCCTCGTCCTTCTCCGAGCAGAGGATCAGGCCGACGGGCGGGTTCTCGCCCTCGCGCATCCAGTGCTCCCGCGCATAGTTCAGGTAGAAGTGCATCTGCCCGGCGTCGGCGTGGGTGAACGCCCCGATCTTCAGGTCGATGACCACGAGGCATCTCAGGCTCCGGTGGTAGAACAGCAGGTCCACCCGGTACCACCGGTCGCCGACGCGCAGCCGCCTCTGCCTGCCCAGGAAGCAGAAGTCGTCCCCCAACTCCAGGAGGAAGGTCTCCAGGTGGCGGATGAGCGCATCTTCAAGGTCGCTCTCGGAGAACTCGTCCTTGAGGTCGAGAACTCCAGGACGAAGGGGTCCTTGATCTGTTCGCCGGGGAGTGCGCGATCTTCGGGACGCTCCTGCTGTCCGCCCGTCAGCATGGCGGCCCTGTTCTTCGAGATGGCCGTCCTCTCGTAGAATTGGGAGCCTATCTGCCGGTCGAGCTGGCGGACCGACCAGCCGCCTCGCAGCGCCTCGGTCTCGTAGAAGTCGCGGGCGCTCTCGTTCCTGACCGACAGCAGCCGCACGTAGGCGGACCAGGGCAGCGGGAAGGCCGTGAGAAGGTCGTCGAAGCCCATCTCGATGGAGGGGGAATCGAATTTTCCAGACGGCGTCTGGAGAATCTGTCGTGGGGGTGGAGCCGATTTTCCAGACAGTGTCTGGAGAATCCGGTCGGGCTGATATGAGAGGTAGAACAGACGCATGTTGTAGATGTTCTGAAGGGAGAAACTGCGTCCGAACCGCCCCGTCAGGTCCTCGGCCAGCCTTTCGATCAGCGCCGCTCCGTACTCGGCCCGCTCCTCTCCCAACTGCTCGAACTCGACGATGCGCCGCCCGATAAGCCAGTACGCCGCGGTCATGGCGGCGTTCACCGAGCGGGCGGCCGACTCCCTGGCCGCGTCGATGATCTTCGACACGTCCCCGAAGACGGCCCGGTACGGAGCGTCGAGCCCGCCGGTCGTCGCCGTCTTCTCCACGAGTCGTTGCTCCGGTTTCTCCGGGTTGGAGGGGAGGCCCATCAGCGTTCCTCCTCGACTTCGTCGTCCGGCTGCGGGTCCGTCCCGGGACGAGGCGGGTCGTCCTGGGCCAGCTCGACCAGGATGGTGAAGAGGCGGCGCAGCCGCTCCTGGGCGTCGGGCGCGGGGTTGACGTCGATGCCGACGACCCTCAGCTCCGGCTCGTCCCTGGCGGGCCTCCGCCGTCTCTTCGGTTGGTTCTTTCCGGTGGTATCTTTCATGTTGCGCAGTCGCAGCGGCGAATCGGTTGGGCCGCCGGCCTCTCGTTACAGGTCTGTGACGGGCCGCCCGCGCCGACGGAAAGGGGCGAGCGCGGGCGACGTCAGCTCCGGCCCCGCCGCGCCGCCGTTGCGCGGTGCGCCCGGCGGGGCCTTTGGTCTAGCTCTCCTCTCCGAAGAAGGTCATCTGGAAGCCCTCGCCCAGGAGGATCTCCAGACCTCCGGGTATCCCGGAGGCGAAGCGGGCTATGGAGAGCATGGCTCCCCCGCAGGGCTCGACGCTCTTCTTGCGCCACATGCGCAGCTGCTTGGGGTCCACGCCGAGGGCCTTGGCGAAGCCGCGCCAGGAGAGGCCGCTGGCCTCCTTCAGGCGTTCGAGGCGCTGGCCGAAGTCCTCCGGCAGGACGCCGCTTTCCAGGGGCTGGGTCCCGTCCGCTTCGTCGTTGTCGTGCCCGTCGAAACGGGTCGAGTTGTCAGTGTTGTTCATCTCTCTCCTCCAATCTGAATAGGTCTTGGAACTCTGTTACTTCCAGGGCCTTGAGCATCCGGCGGCGGATGCGACCGGAGGGCGAGCGCCCCGAGTTGACCAACATCGAGTACCGGCTGCTCTTCGAGCTTTCGGTCAACGCCGGGCGGGTGCTGACTCACGAGCAACTGCTCCAGCGGGTGTGGGGGCCGGAACACTCCGGGCAGCCGGGGGCGGTGCGCACCTTCGTCAAGAACCTTCGCCGCAAGCTGGGAGACGACGCCGACACCCCCACCTACATCTTCACCGAGCCCCGTGTCGGCTACCGGATGCCCAAGGGGGAGGGGCAGGGAACGGAGGGGTCGTTGGGGTCGTAGGCAATACCGTGTTCTTGTCATGGCTATCGCATCGGAGGCAGTTCAATGAGACCGTTCGACGACTATCACGGAGGCGGCTACACGATGCTGCCCAAATTGAAGGGGGCAATGCTCGACGAGACTACGGTCACTGGTTGGTAGAGCGCGGCCAAACGTCTTGCGCCTATTGCAAGATGAGCCTCGTTGATAGCTACGAGCATTGGCTGCTGCTAACGGTGGACCATGTGATTCCAGTTTCCGAAGGACGCCGGCTGGGAATGCCCAAGAGCTGGTACGAGTCCTACAGCAACATCGTCTTGGCTTGTTCCGGTTGCAATGGGTTCCGTAACCGCTACGAGGTCTCGTGGCAGGTGCCCAAGGAGTCCTGGGAGGAGTCCGAATTCTTCGAGTTTCGGGACAGGGTCTTCGAGGAGAAGGCGGATCTGATAGAGGCGGCGCGGAATAGCGAAATGAGCTTCTACAACGACCGTGTGGCTCCATTAGCCGCAGCGGTGAAATCTGATGCACGGACCATTTAGCTGGGACAGCATGAACTGCCGATCTCATATCTGGCCAGGAGTGAAGTTGTGTTGCCTATCCTGGCGGTGTTGGCGACGGCGATGTTGCTGGGGATTGCGTATTTGGCGATTAAAGGGACACACCAATCGGCACTCGGATTGTCAGCCACTAGGAGGATACGTTGCCTAACTCACACCGAAGCCCGCGCCGCAAGGTGCGCATCCGGTGGATGTTGCCCATTGCCGCATTCGTCGCAATGGCCGTCCTGTTGAGCCCGTCGGGGGCGCTGGCGCAGGATGGTACTGAGGCAGTTTACGAGTACGACTTCGGGAGCGACGCCGAGGGATGGACTGTTGGGTTCGCAGACCGGCCCGTCGGGCACGACCAGTCGATCTTCGAGCTCGACCACGAACACCGCCCGCTTCCTGACCGTCTGGAGGGCAGCGGCGTCTACGTCCAGGGGCACAACCGCAGCGACGACCTCTTCATGTTCCTGAAGAGACAGGTTGGCGGGCTGAGGCCGAACGCGGCATATGCGGTCTCCGTATCCCTGGATCTGGCGACCAACGTCCCTACAGCTACGTTCGGCATCGGCGGGTCGCCCGGCGAGAGCGTGTTCGTGAAAGCGGGTGCGTCGACCGTCGAGCCCGTGGCCGAGGAGGGCCGCAACCGATACCTCAGAATGAACATCGACAAGGGGAACCAGGCCAACGGCGGCGAGGACATGGTGGTCCTGGGCAACGCGGCCCACGGCGATGTGGTGAACCGGGAGTACCGGATCAAGACGCTCGACAACATGGACCTGCCCCTGTCCGTGTCCACGGACGGCGAAGGCCGGGTCTGGCTGATCGTCGGCACTGACTCGGGGTTCGAGGGCCTGAGCGCCTTGTATTACGCGCGCATCTCCTACACGCTGAGCATTGTGGAGCCTCCGAAAACCGGCGGCTACAGGCCGCCCGTCTGGGCAGTAGCCCTGGTGGTGGGAATCGGCGCAGCTCTGGCGGGTCTGGGATTGATGGCTATGCGTCTACGAACTCGACGGTAAGGGGGTTCCGTTGTGCTACGAGAAAACGGGGAAGACACCGTGAAGCGGTGTAAATAGGCCACCACGTAATGCGCGACAGGTGAGCTGTATGAATCATCGTCGCCATCGACCTGCGCCACGGGAGCCGGACTGCGGCGGGGTCTCGTTTTGGCCGCCCAGGCCCGTTTCGCCCCGATCTTAGCGAATTGGCCGAAACTACACAAGAATACACGGCAATAAGGGGTTGACGAACACAGTAACTACATACGGCTACGGTATAGTACACACAAACTCGGCTCGGGTGAATGCCTCGGTCGGCGAACGCGTGCAATGAGAGACATGATAAAAATCAGGGACCTGATATTCGTGCTAACTACTCTTGCTGTGGCGGCCGCTTGTTCAGGACCGGAAGAAGTCGCAACGTCTGACCAAACCGCCGCAACCGAGACGGTGTACGTGAATGGCCTAATCTATACCCAATATAGAGATCTACCCTGGGCTGAGTCGCTGGTCACGAAAGGTGACAGAATCGTTTTTGTGGGCTCTGACGAGGACGCCTTGCAGTACGCTGGTGGAGACAGCAAGCTCGTAGACTTGCAGGGCCAATTCGTGATGACGGGGATAATCGACGCACACACCCACCCCGGCTTGATCAGCACTGGGGCCGACCTGTCCGGGCTGGATGAAACCGTTGGAGAAAACCAAGAGCCTGCCACACCCGACAGGATGCCATCCAGGCCACGGGAGGCAACGCTGGCCTGGTTGCAGCAGTACGCAGACGATCACCCGCTTTTTCCTCTCGTGATCTCACAGGGGGTATGGGATGTTGCCGCCTACGTGCCTGGCGGCCCCCACAGAAGAGACCTGGATGAGATTGCCAACATAAGACCCATTGTGTTGTTCGACAATTCGGGACACAGCGTCTGGGTTAATTCCGCAATGCTACGGATGCTGGGCATCGACAGAGATACGCCGGACCTCAGCGAGAACCTGTCGTATATTGTGCGCGACGAGGCCGGAGAGCCCACAGGCTGGCTCAAGGAATTTGTCCTAACCCACCACACGGGTGGCAAGTCGGTGCCGAGTCCCGGTCAATTGAAGGAACGAATGCTGAAGTATCTGAACTACATGTCAAGCAAAGGCATCACGACATTGTGGGATGCCGGCAACTTCAATATGGAGGACGCGGTGTACCAGGTTGCGCATGACATCGCAAGAGAAGGCAATCTGCCGTTGCGTTGGGAAGGGTCGTACCACATATGGACGCCGGGTCAGATCGAAACTGCGGTGGAATCCCTGCTCCGGCTCAGGGAAAGGTATGGCCATGGAAAACTCCAGTTCAACACCATCAAGATTCACTACGACGGCATGCTGGATATTCTTACCGCGGCTGTGCTGGAGCCCTACGTTACAGACCCTGACAACTACGGCGGCGTCTTGTTCACGCCTCAGCGATTGAGCAGCTTCATGCAAGAATTGGATGGCCACGACATTGATCTGCACATGCATGCGGCGGGTGACCGTGCAACCAGGAATATTCTCGACGCAGTCGAGCAAGCACAGGGCGCGCTGGGTCGGCCTTTGAAAATCGAGGTCACGATAAGTCACCTGTTCTTGGTTGCCGACAGGGATGTCAAACGCTTTCCCGAGTTGAACGTACACGCCAATTTCTCGCCGCACTGGTTCGGCGGAACATTCTACGGGAAAGCCGGAGAAATCAACGTCGGCCCGGAACGGGCCAGCCGCTCCCAGGTTGCTGGTCACTTTGTGCAGCAGCAGGCCAATGTCACGCTGTCCAGCGATGTTGTTCATAACCCGCGGCGAGTGCATCCCTTTCTTGGTATGGAAATGAGCGTTACCCGACGGGCAACAGACAAGCCCGATGCCATCACCCTACCGCCACTTGATGCCAGAATTTCATTGGAACAGGCGCTGGCCGGCTATACCATCAACGGCGCTGCGCAGTTCGGATTGGAAGGAGAAGTTGGCGTCATAAAGGCCGGCTTGCTGGCGGACTTCATCGTCCTTCCGCAGAATCCGTTTGAAACCGATGTGGAGAAAATCCACGCCATTGAGCCCAGTGCCACAGTCGTAGCGGGTGAGCTGCGTAGCGGTAGTTTCTAATACGGGCTTGGCTTAGTGTAGAGAGAGGTCGTTGACACGCGAGATGGGAGAGACGCCTCCTATCGTGGTGTGGCACAGGAAGGTCACTAATGACGGGAAATAGTAAATGGCAGGTCACCAAAGACGAGAGCGGCAACGATGTTTACACTTGGAAAAGCTACGAAGTCAGGAAGGTTTATGAGCGCAAGGCCATTGGTGCGAGTTATTTGAATCCGGAAGAACGTCCTACATACGAGTTGGTTAACCCTTGGAAAGCCACATACGCGGGAAACCCTTTGGACACGGACCCAACAGTCCAAACCCCGACCCAGTTTATGGATCATTGTGAGCACCACGACCAATACCTAGCATGATGCAAGGAGGCTCTCTCATGCCTCAATTCGTCCTCGCCCCTACCGAACGGACGCAGTTTCTCTACCTCCGCCAGTTTCTCCCGCTCGCCATCTGTCTCGCCTGTGCTATCTTCCTGCTAGCATCTTTGGTAGCTCCCAAAGGCGGTAGAGGGGAAATCATCGGGTATGAGTACCGGTGTGCCGATGAGTTTGACCGGGCTCAGTGTGCCGATGTATCTATCTATGAGAAGGGGCCGTCCGGCCTTTCCGCCTTCTCCGTCCTAGTGCTCCCCGCTATGTTCATCGGGTTGGGCTCGCTAGTGTGGTGGCACCAGTGGAGGCGAGTATTACAAAGACCATCTACACATTCTCGTCAGCTATGCTGAGGCGGAGAGGGAATCCTAGAGAGCGGCATGAGGGGCCGGTATGGGAGAAAACGACCATTGAAAATTACAGGCGACGGAACGGGAGTGGGGCGCTGAGCAATCGCGCCTAGAGATGCGTATGGCCACCAGGAAGCTGCGCCTACATGATTGGCTGGCCAGCCGGTTCGCCAAGGGGACGCGCCGGGGGTATCACTCGGGGGTCCACGACCATGACAACCGGCAGCACCGCTACCTCGACTGCCCCATGGGGGTCTTGGTCAGGACAAGGTGCGAGTGCGCCAGACGGCCCCTGGCGGTCTGCTGGTACTGCTGGATGCGAGGGAGATAGAAAGGTGGTGGACCTTATCCTACGGTGTCAGTAGGCTCAGGGCTCAGATGGAAGCTCTCATTGTCGTTGTCATCACGCTGGCGATATACCTCCTGCCTACGTGGATCGCCCTGTCCCGTCATAAGCGAAACACCGCATCCATCGCGGTTCTCAACGTGTTTCTTGGCTGGACCGCCATCGGCTGGGTGGTGGCATTGATATGGGCCGTGGCCCATGAACCACCGGAGGGCCGATGGCGTTAGGACTTTTGATTTGCCCCGGAGGTCGGACCCCATGGATGAGCAGCACTGGCACATTTGGCGCTTGAGCCTGACCTGCACGGCTTGGTTATTTACCCAGGGGTGGAAGATCCGGGACACCACAAGGGCGACGCCCTCGAATCAGTTTGCCCACCGCCATGAGGCCGAGCGGCTCGTGGCCAGCGGGAAGCCGAA
This sequence comes from Dehalococcoidia bacterium, assembly GCA_965225925.1. Taxonomy (GTDB): domain Bacteria; phylum Chloroflexota; class Dehalococcoidia; order Lucifugimonadales; family JAGWBF01; genus CBDDBY01. Next base: position 194,287 of record CBDDBY010000002.1, read on the forward strand.
CCCGGGGGCCTAGGCCGCTACATGGTGCCGATGTGCGACGGTCCGGCCCTCTGCCCGATGATCCAGGGAGCGCGTTAAGTGCGCGGACTGCCCACGGGAACCCTCTAGCATCAAACAGGAGGTGACAGTATGAACAACGGTCAAGAGGTTGAGTTGCAGAGATTACAGCAGGCAGTCACCGAGGCCGAAGAAGCACTCAACTGCTTGCTAAAAGATCGGGAGCCAACCCAGCATAGTACCCCGTTACAATACCACTCACCCGACGACCCGGAAGTGACGAAAGCGTGGGACAATCTACAAGAGGCGCGGGCGGTCTTAGACGCCTACCGGAGGACAATGACATGATGGGGGTGGCTTGAGGTGCCAGGCATTACCGAGCGCCAGCTAATACTCTACGCTATGGGACGGTTGGAAGTCTTTGAGTACGTCGTCGGGCTCCTTACTCGTGAGGCCCGGCTCGTTCCCACCAGCGTGATGCTTGACTATCCTGACTTCCTTGCCGACGATGAGATTAGCTACTTGCAAGACGGTCGGTTAGCTGCGATGAACAGTATTCTCCAGACCGTAACCAGTGCCGCCAGCGATAGGCGAGTTGCGAAGGAGAAAGGAGACAGGCAGAAATGACGCCAGAAGAAAGGGACCAGAAAATACTTCAGTACTTGTGGAGCAAGCTCGAAGGCCGTAAAAGTAGCCGTATCAGTAATAGAGAGACTTTGGTGGTTCGAGAAATGATGCCCTGCCTATATGCCTTGTTGCCCGACCAAGAGGAGACGCCTGATGAGGATATCGTGATGACGCACATACAGGCGATGGCCCAACGGGGGTGCGA
>CBDDBY010000003.1:0-371850 GCA_965225925.1 Dehalococcoidia bacterium
TTGCCGCCGGCACCGGCGAGGTGCTGATGTCCCGGCTGCGCGAGGGCCGGGCCAACACCGCCCGTGGCGCCGCCTACTTCCTGCGTGAGACGGTGGGGCGGGTGCGCTACGGCGGGGCCAGGGGACAACTCACGGTGCGGGCCGACAGCGGCTTCTACGCCCACACTGTCGTTGCCGCCTGCCGGGAAATGGATGTCCGCTTCTCTATCACCATCCGCCAGCGCGCCAGCCTGCGGGACCTGATCGAGGCGATACCAGAGGAAGACTGGACTCCCATTCCCTACTGGATGGACGGCGCCGCCGATGTCGCCGAGACGACTTACACCCCGTTCCAGACCAAGCCGGACGCCCCGCCGGCGCGGCTCATTGTCCGGCGGGTGAAGCCGACGCCCGGTTCCCAGCTCGCCCTCTTCGCCAGATACAGCTATCACGCCTTCATCACCGACCGCGATGGGGAGACGCTGGAACTGGAGGCCGATCATCGCCGCCACGCCGAGGTCGAGAACGCCATACGCGACCTCAAGTACGGCGTCGGGCTGAACCACATGCCGTCGGGGCGCTTCGCCGCCAACGGCGCCTGGCTGGCGGTACAGGTGATGGCGCATAACCTGGCCCGCTGGACGGCGCGGATTGGTCTGGGCGAGGGGACCGTGATCACCAAGACCCTCAGGCGGCGGGTCTTCGCTCTGGTGGGACGGATCACCCGCTCGGCGCGCCGCCTCACTTTGCATCTCCCCCGGCGCTGGCCTTGGGAAACCCAGTTCAGTCGCGCCTTGGCCCGGCTGCAAGCCATTCCGTTCCCGGCCTGACGGCCAGCCTGCAACTGACCCAACGTCCCCGCACTCTCGCGCCACCCCGGTCGCGAGAGTCCCCTGCTGCGTATCCTCTCGCCATCCCGCGCATCGCAACTCCCGCATAGGGCCTTAGGGGCCCTGTGCGGCGACTGAAGACCGTCCGCCAGCCTCCTCCCATCTACCCCAAGACCTCAGGCCATCTCCCCTGTAGCTCCCTCACCCACCCCCTTCCGCTGTCCTCACGCCGTCCATCCGTGTCCTTCGGTGGATTCGGGTTAAGGTGTGGGGAAATCCATAGGTTGACATCCGTGCGTTCGGGGCTCTTTTGCCCCATGTCGAAAATCTCTTCCATTTCCATACCTTTAAGAGGTTGGCCCGAAAGGGCCGCACTGATTGTATTCTAACATGACCACCACAACTCACGTGTATAATGTTTCCACCGGATGGCAACCAAAGGTCGAGGAGGGAGACATCGCCAGGGGTTCTTTGCTGGACCATTTGGGAGATGTGGCTGATGTACTGGACCGAGGGCCCATCGGTCTGCTAACGGATATGGACGGCACAATATCGGAAATAGTGCCCCAGCCGGACGGAGCCACAGTGAGTCCACGGGTAAGGTCCGCCCTGGGGTTGTTGCGCTCTAGGCTCGCCCTTGTGGCCATAATCACCGGGCGCTCCTCCCGCCAGGCCAGGGAGATCGCCGGCATCCAAGATCTGCTTTATATAGGCAACCACGGCCTGGAGCGGCTGGAGGGGGGTAGCCTCAGCATCCTGGAGGAGGCGAGGCCCTTCGCCCCATTTCTGGAGCAGCTTAGAGAGAGTTTGAGGAGCCGGCTCACTCTATCCGGACTGCTCTTCGAGGACAAGGGAGGCTCCTTCGCCATCCATTACCGCATGGCCGAGGACCCGGACATAGGCCGTGAAAAGGTTCTGTCCGCCATCCGGGAACTGGCGGAAGGGCGGGTGAGGATAATCCTGGGGAAGACGGTTATAAACGTCCTCCCCCCAGTGGACTTGAACAAAGGGACCGCGGTTATCTCTCTGGTACGAGAGTACGGTCTGTCCGGCGCCATCCTGCTGGGCGACGACGTGACCGATATAGACTCCTTCCAGGCTGCCTCCCGTCTTGCCGATGGAGCGAGCTTCGCCAGCATCTCCGCCGCCGTGGTGGGCTCTGATTGCCCGGAGGAGCTGGTACGGGAAGCGGACTACACTTTGCCGACGGTGTCCGCGGTGGAGGATTTCCTGGACTGGATGGTTGACCAGACGGACCCGCCATGAGCCTGCGGGGGTTTATAGCAAGGTCTTGACGTCCTCCAACTGGGAGTGGATCCAATGGGTAACGTCTTCATCTTCGATACTCTGGGCCATGGTCGCAGCGCGCCGTTCCCGCTCTTCCGCACTCATGGTGAGGGCCTGGTACATGGCCTCCATGGTGCCTTCGATGTCCGATGGTGAGACTGCCAGGGCGCCAATCGAGAGCTGCTTGTAAGCGCCTGTGGTTTCCGACAGGATCAACACTCCTCCCCGATTGTTGACCACCGGCCCCTCCTTCGCCACCAGATTCATCCCGTCGATTATCGAGTTCACCAGCATCACGTCGTAGAGCTTCATTCCGGCGATGGCCTGGGTATAGTTGTTCTCGATGAAGGTGCATACCGGCTGCCATCCGTCGCTGCCATAGGTGTCGTTAATCTCCTGGATGATGCTCTGTATCTCCTCCATATATCTTTGATACTGGCGTATGTGTGTCCTAGAGGGCACAAGGAAGGCCAGAAAGTTGACACGTCCTCGAAATTCGGGGTGGCGTGCGAGAAGCAGCTTGAAGGCCTTGAATCCCCTCACCACATTCTTGCTGGGCTCCGCCCTGTCCACCCGGATAATCGTATACTCGTTACATAAGGGGAGGAGCTTCCTCTCGTATTCCAGAGCTCTGGGGGAGTTGGCCATGCGTCTTATTTCTTCCACGTTTATCGAAACTGGGTAGGCCCGCACCAGGATCCGCCGTCCCTCGAAAAACACCTCCCTGGCCCGATAGTCTACCTCGCATTGCGGCAGAAATTCCTCGCAGGAATAGAGGAAGTTACGCACGTCGTGGATGGTCTGGAAGCCGACGATGTCGGCCGAGCAAAGCCCTTGACAGATGCTCCTGATCATGTAAGTGGGCAGGAGCTGGAGGTATCTGGGCGTGGGCCAAGGGATGTGGGTGAAGTGGTGGATTATGGACCCGGGCTGGGCTTTTCTAATGTATTCAGGGACCAGATAGAGATGGTAGTCGTGCACCATGACTATAGGCGGGATGGATTGCCCCTCGGCCTCGTCAATCACCGCCTGGGCAAAGGCCTTGTTCACCTCCACGTAGCCATCCTGCCAGGCGTTGTGAACACTCGCGTCCAGGTTGGGATTGTAAGGGGAGTTCCACATGTAGTGCTGGAGGAACCATAGCAACGGGTTGCAGAAGACGTTGTAGTACTTGTGGTAGATCCTGCGGGGTGTTAACACGAAGCGGAGGTAGATCTGGTGCCCTGGAATGGGGGAGCGTAGCCGGCCTCCATCTGATTCCAGCGTGACCTTTCTGTCTCCCTCACCCATTGCGCTGGCCACCCAGGTAAACTCCACCATCCGGGCCAGTGAGCTTAGCGCCGTAACCACCCCGCCACTTCCCCGTCTAGCTTCGGCCCGGCCGTCGGGAGCGATCTGGTGCTCCACGGGCCCCCGGTTACTGGCGAGAATGAGCCGCCGTTCCGACAGGACTGTGTTAACCAACTCCCTGAGGCGGTCTTGGCGTTCCTCCCGCAGATCTACTGACATTACCCCTTACACCAGGCTAGGTCTTGGCCCCCGTCAAACCCCCGATGGCCTCATGGTCCCATACAATGTACCGGCAGATAGGTACACATGGGGGAGTTCACCAATGGGTCGGGGCACTGTGACATTAGCATTTCCCAGATACCTTGTCAATCGAGCCTGGAGCGGGTCAACGCGGTGATTGGCGCCGCCAGAGGGGAACGCCAAGGGCCACAAGAAACATGACGCTCTTACCTTCGGCATGGGGGGAGAAGAAGGCCGTTACGTCGTCATCGAAGAAGGTCAGGCCGGTGGCCCCTAGCAGCTGGGCATAGGCAGCCAGGTAGAGCCGGCCTCCGATGATCCCCGCCTCCAGCTGGGCTGCCCGGTAGCCCCGGTTACCGTAACGTTCCAATATCGGATTCAGGTCCGTGAGGAAGAAAACGTCGGCACTGGCATCGGCGGGCAAGGCCTGTTGCAGTCCGAGATCTCCCGCCTCCCGGCGGAACACTCCCTCCTTCAGCAACTCCAGCGCCTTTAAGTCTCGATGGAATACGTAGGCCCCCGGGGGTATGCCATCCACAGCATTCACTATCAGATACAGGTGGTTCAGCATCGCGCCCTCGGGTTCAAGGAAGTCCGCCCCGACTCCCCGTGTTGCCCGGTCGAGTATGGCGGAAAGCTGAGGCCAGGTTATGGCGCGGTGGACGAACTGACGGCTGGAGCCCCGGCGAACAATCACATTCTCGATGGGCCTGGCTTCGGCCTCTTCGCCAGCCAGGGGAAACAGCTGACCCACCGGCTCGGGCATTGGCAGAAGGGGAGTACGCCCGTGCCATTCCGACGCTTCCTCGGAATCCAACAGGCAGGATGCCTCATGTATAGCACCGATGGCCGGATACTCGACCTCCGTCCTGGACAGGGGCGCCGTCTTTAGCTCCAGGGAGGCAGGTTCTGGCGCCGGCCCGGAACCTTCCCCAACGGGAAAGTGGCCCAGGGGGACCAGGCTGAGGGAGACCTCCCGCTGGGTGTCCAGTCCCAGCAAACGGTTCACATCCTCGTCGACGAATCCACCCACCACCTTCGACTTAAGCCCGTGGGCAGAGCTTATGGCCAGGAGGTTGGCCAGGATGGTGCCGCTGTCCCAGAAACAGTGCCGGTAGGTCCGGGCCCGGTATTTCCAAGAGTTTCGCCAATAAGTGCCCGTGCAGACCACCACCGCCGGCGCGCCGGCCACCGATGGTTCTTCCCCGCTGGCCTTCACCAACGTGCTCCGATAGTCTCCGTCTCTCAACTTCCTCAGCGCGAAGTCGTGGGCCCCGAAATGGTACACCCCTGCTTCAAGGCCGGGCAGGTCGGCGCACACCAGGTACAGCTCGATGTGATAGAGGGCCCCTGTGCAGGCCGCCGCCCGAAACAGGATTTCCCCTCCCCCGTAGGACCTGCGCCTGGTAATGCCCGCGGAGTGGTAGAAGATACTGGCCAGGGTGGCCAAATCGGGGACCCGGTCGCCATCGGTTTGGAGACCAGTACCGGATATGGCATTCAACGCTGCAATTCCCGAGGGAGGCAGGTCTTTGGGCAGAGGGATGGGCTCCAGGTCTTGGTAGATTTTGAAGGGAAGGGGCTGATTTTCGAAGTCCATATAATGGAGGTCGTTGTGGATGCTCCATGAGGAGTGCTTGGTGCCGTCGTGGTAGGACCAGGCGGCCTGAATGTCGCGGTTATTCATGCACCGTTCCAGAGTCAAAGGTGGGCCAAAGGAGTGCCTGCAGGAGTGGCTGAAATCCTGGCTGGCCTATTATAGCATGATGGGAGGTCGGATACCGGCCTGCCGAGGTAACAACCTCACTCTTGACCCGGCAACGGGCTTATGCTAGCTTAAATTCAAGGTCCCCTGCACGCCCTGATCTAGGAGGAGCTATGACCACAGGTCTTACAGAGATAGTGGAGACAGAGTGGGAAGACGTAGTGCAGGCCATAGAGCGCTGCTACGAGCTGGGGTGGACCGACGGCCTGCCGGTGGTCCCCCCTACCACCGAGCGAGTCCAGCAGTTTCTGGACTGTGCAGGGCGTCCCGTCGGCGAGGTGCTTGGTTCCATTGCCGAAAGGCGGCGTGAGATCAGCGTGGGGAAGGTGGCGGCCAATGCTGTGATGGCCGGGTGCCTGCCCGAGTATTTCCCGGTGGTCCTGGCGGCCATAGAGGCCATCTTGGACCCTTCCTTCAACCTGATAGGCCCATCCTCCAGCCTGGGAGGGGCAGGCATCCTGGTCATCATCAATGGCCCGGTGATCCAGGATTTGGGCATCAACTGCCGGAATAACCTCTTCGGGCCGGGGAACAGGGCCAACTCCACCATAGGAAGGTCCATCCGGCTCATTTTGATGAACGCCTGCGCCTCCATACCCGGCCTCTTCGACCGCAGCATCCTGGGACATCCCGGCAAGTTCAGCTATTGTATCGCCGAGAACGAGTCAGAGACCCACTGGAATCCCCTGCACGTGGAACGAGGATTCAGCCCGGAGGAAAGCACTGTCACCGTTTTCGCCTGCGAAGGTCCCCGTCAGGTGCGCATGGCAGACAGGCCGCAGATTATTCTGGCGGGTGTGGCTGATGTCGCATCGAGCCTGGGAACCTCCATGGCCAATACCGGCTCGGTTGGAGACCCTGCAGCCGTGGTACGGCAGGGTCAGATAGCTCTGGTTGTGGCCGGGCCTTCCAACGTCTGGGAGGGCTGGAGCAAGGAGGACGTCGGTCGGCATCTCTCCTCGAGGATACGCCGGTCAGTGGCAGACCTGAAGCGGGTGGAGGTGATCCCGGGAGGTGTGGAGCCGGGGGATGAAGAACGGTTCGTTCCCCTCGTACCCTCTCCCGAGGACATCCTGGTGGTCTCCGGCGGAGGCCAGGAAGGGCCCAGCTGCGCCGTAATCCCCAGTTGGGGCCCCAAGGTCGCTTCCACGGCGGTGACCAAGGCCGTCAAGCGGCCCGCCGGCTAATTCCGGATCAAAAATTACGAATTCTCATCCTTCGACAAGCTTAGCTCAGGATGAGGGGATACCGGTTGCTCCTGGTGAGGCAGTAGGTCCAGAGAAAGGAGGGCATCGGTGGCACTACAGACTGGAAGAAAGTACCAGTTGGTGGACCCCACTACCCGGCCCGTCGCCGCCAGATTTACCAGAGCCCCCAGGGTCAAGGAGCTGCGGGGCAGTAAGGTGGGACTGATAGACGACAGCAAGTCCAACGGCAAGGAGCTGTTGGAGGAGCTGGCGGACCTGCTGAAGACCCGGTACGGCATCTCGGGCGTCAGCTATCACCGCAAGCCTTCAGCATCCAAGCCCGCCGACCCTGAAATTATCGCCCAGATGGGAAGGGAGTGTGACTGCGCCATCGTGGCTATCGGCGATTGAGGCTCCTGCAGCGCGTGCAGTGTGCACGACGGCATTCACCTGGAGAAGGCGGGAATTCCCTCGGCCACCATATGCACCTACCCCTTCAAGGTCACGGCAAAGGCCATGGCCGCCATGTGGGGCGCCCCTGACTACTCCACCATTTACACCGCCCACCCCGTCGGCGGCCTGGACAGGCAAGCGATAAGGCGCAGGGCGGAGGAGCTGGCCGGCCAGGTGGTGTCGGTTATTATGGGCCAATGAGGCCTCTGCACCGCGCCGGCCACCTGGCCCGAGATTTGGTGCTCTAAGCTGTCCCATAACCACACCGCATCTTGAAGGCTGCCGGATAGATTCACCGCCCTAATAGGGCTGTGATATGATTTCATAAACGCTGACGAAGAAAGGACGAACATCATGGCAGGAGACGCGGTCAAAGTGGCGCCCCATTTCTACAAAGTCATATTGGAGAATGAGCGGGTGCGGGTGCTGGATTCCCGGACCAAATCCGGGGCCAAATCGGAAATGCATTCCCATCCCGCCCTGGTGGTTTATTCCACCACCACCGGCAAATTCAAGTTCACCGACCCCAGTGGCGAAACCATGGAGATCGCGGTCCAACCCGGGCAGGCCATGTACATGGACGGCGTGACCTACGCCACGGAGAACGTGGGGACGGCCGAGGCCCACGTATTGCTAATCGAACTGAAATAAGCCGGTCAGGCGGCAACCTGTGAGCTGGAGAAGGCTGCTCATTTTGTCCGCGGTCCTGATGACCCTGGCATGTAACTCAGGGCGCGGGCTTGGGCCGGAGCAGAGTCCGCCTCCTCCAGCCCGCGAGTCCGGTGGCCAGGAAATAGTGTCCCGCTTCCTCCTGGGCGGCTGGGTCTTCCCCCAGGGTGAGGAAGTGGGGCCATTCGCCGAGACCCTCAGGACCTTCATTATCACCACGGAGGAAGAGCTGAGGGACTTCCTGGGCGGGATCGATCTGCTCCGGATCAGGGGCAACACCGAGGCGCTCAACGGGGCCGACTTGGACAAGGTAGTGGTCCTGGCTTCTTACCACCTCTGGCGGCCTCTTAAAGGAGACCCCCTCTCCATAACCGGAGTGGCACTGAAGGGTTCGGATGTCGAGGTAAGCCTCGAGCTGCTGGAAGAACCCCAAGGGAGGAGAGAGAGGCCCTATCTGTTGGCCCCTCTCTACACCGCATCAGTAGACAGGGAAGACCTGCCCCGGGGAGTGCCATTGAGGTTCCGGTTCCTGCTAAACGGGGAACCGGCCGCCAGCCATACCGTCACCCTGGACTAAGCCCGAATCCACCGAAGGACACCGATGGACGGCGTGAGGGCAGCGGAAGGGGGTGGGTGAGGGAGCTACAGGGGAGATGGCCTGGGGTCTTGGGGTAGATGGAGGCCGGCGGACGGTCTTCAGTCGCCGCACAGGGCCCCTAAGGCCCTATGCGGGAGTTGCGATGCGCGGGATGGCGAGAGGATACGCAGCAGGGGACTCTCGCGACCGGGGTGGCGCGAGATTGCGGGGACGTTGGGTCAGTTGCAGGCTGGCCGTCAGGCCGGGAACGGAATAGCTTGCAGCCGGGCCAAGGCGCGACTGAACTGGGTTTCCCAAGGCCAGCGCCGGGGGAGATGCAAAGTGAGGCGGCGCGCCGAGCGGGTGATCCGTCCCACCAGAGCGAAGACCCGCCGCCTGAGGGTCTTGGTGATCACGGTCCGCTCGCCCAGACCAATCCGCGCCCGTCCAGCGGGCGAGGTTATGCGCCATCACCTGGACCGCCAGCCAGGCGCCGTTGGCGGCGAAGCGCGCCGACGGCATGTGGTTCAGCCCGACGCCGTACTTGAGGTCGCGTATGGCGTTCTCGACTTCGGCGTGGCGGCGATGATCGGCCTCCAGTTCCAGCGTCTCCCCATCGCGGTCGGTGATGAAGGCGTGATAGCTGTATCTGGCGAAGAGGGCGAGCTGGGAACCGGGCGTCGGCTTCACCCGCCGGACAATGAGCCGCACCGGCGGGGCGTCCGGCTTGGTCTGGAACGGGGTGTAAGTCGTCTCGGCGACATCGGCGGCGCCGTCCATCCAGTAGGGAATGGGAGTCCAGTCCTCCTCTGGTATCGCCTCGATCAGGTCCCGCAGGCTGGCGCGCTGGCGGATGGTGATAGAGAAGCGGACATCCATTTCCCGGCAGGCGGCAACGACAGTGTGGGCGTAGAAGCCGCTGTCGGCCCGCACCGTGAGTTGTCCCCTGGCCCCGCCGTAGCGCACCCGCCCCACCGTCTCACGCAGGAAGTGGGCGGCGCCACGGGCGGTGTTGGCCCGGCCCTCGCGCAGCCGGGACATCAGCACCTCGCCGGTGCCGGCGGCAATGGCCAGCAGCGGGTGATAGCCGCGGGCGCCGGTATAGCCGTGGTGGCGCGCTCCCTCCTTGGCCAGTCCATAGGTCTCGCAGATGGTCGAGTCCAGGTCGATGCTCAGGGGCGAGTCGCCGGGTCCGGCCCCAGCGGCCCAGGCCCGGGCCAACAACTGGCGGCTCACGCGGTCGAGTTGACGGACATGCCCCCACCGGAAGCTGCGCAGGAAGGTCCCCAGGGTGGATGACGCCTTGACCACGCAGCCTAGAACACCGACCGTCCCACCAGCGCGCAGCGCATCGGCGTCGTCGATGCAGTCGCCGCCTGCCAGCGCGGAAGCGACCAGCGTCAGCATCTTGTCCCCAGTGTTCGCCCGTCCCGGCGCTCCGCCGAGGTCAAGGTGATGGTCGACGAGTTCCCGCAGGCCCAGGTGCCGGGCTAGGGTGGCCGGCAGGAGCAGGCCGGCATTGGCCACCAGGCGATGGTCGTCAAAGAGGATGCGCATACGGTCGGGTTTGTTCTGTGGCAGCATCTATTGGGTGCTCCTTGTTTCCGGGCTGGTTTCTGTTCCAAAACCATTATCCCAGATTCAGAGGAGCACCCTCTGGCTTCTTCAAGGACTGTCCCCAAGGACGTCCTTCGGTGGATTCGGGCTAAGGCGTAATTGGCGCAATACTCCACCGTCCCTATATCGGCCCCACCTGGATTTGCTCAGCCAAAGAAGCGGAACAACGCTGTCAGGTCATCCTCTCTGAAGGTGCCATAGGTGTCCTCCCTGCCCTTGTGGAGACGCCGCTTTTCGGCCAACATCTCCTCCAGGTCCGAAGCCGCCTCCTCGGGAGAAGCGGCTTCATACACGATGGCAGCCAACTCGTGGGGGAACAGGTTGTTGATGACCCCGTCTGTGATTAGAAGAAGCCGGTCGTTGGGCTCCAGGGCCATCACTTTATGTTCGAATCTGAACTCCTGGTGCATGCCCACCGCTCCGCTGACCACGCCGGGAAGCAGGCCGGTTGTGACGATGGTGGTCAGCTCGATGGCCTCCCCAGCCCGTATCAGGTAGCCTGGGCTGTCCCCTGCATGGATGATGTGTAGCTCATTCCCCAGCTTGAGGGCGGCGGACACAGTGGTCAGAAGGGTACGTCCCCTGCCGGACTGGAATAGGGTGTTGTTCGCCTGCCGGAGGACCTCGGTTAAATGTTCGGGGTTGTCTATGGCTGCATCCCGGAGAAGATCTGAGGTGAAGCCGCTGGCGTAACCTCCCTGGCAATGGGTCACACCGTCCAGTACGGCATCCAAAGTCAGGTTGTCCCCCAGGTCCCTGATCAGGAAAGCGTCTTCCCCGTGGGACGAGTTGTCCTGGAAGGATGCAGCCGTGCCGTTATCCATTTCCCATCCCCACCGATTATTTATATTGCCCGGTAGCGGGCCAGGTCTCTTTCCGGCTCGAAGAGGAATTTTCTCCAGTAGTCTTGAGTCAGCATATCCATGGCCTGTCCCCAGACCTGTACCAGGCTGTCCAGGTCGGGGAGGTCCCGGTTCCTCTCCTCCACCAACGCAAGGTACTCAACAAACTCCCTACGGAAGTCCCCGAAGGACTGGTAGGCACGACTGCGTATCTTTTGAAGCACCGTCACGGCGGCGTCCTTTGCCTGCGTTCCACTCGCCTTGGAGAAGCTCTGGGCAAGGGATTCGAGCTGTTCGTCGAAGAAGCGGATGTGCCTCATGCCCAATGATTCCTTGTACCCGGCGGCATCGGAGGGAGGGCCCTGGGGCGTGGCGTAGTACTTGAACATCTCGGCATAGAAATCGTGGAGGTCCCTGGGTTGGTTCCCAAAGCTCACCTTGCCCTGGGAGGCCTTCCCCTGGGCGGGGATGGTGCCGATGTCGATAACCTGTATTCGGCCCTCCCATGGCTCGAAGTAAAGGTTCTGAGGCCTCATGTCCAGCAGGAAGTGGCCCTTTTCGTGAAAGGCCTCTTCCAGCTCCATTAGCTGCTGATGGACGGCGAAGCGGCCCCCGTCGGGGTGAGAGACCAGGGGATGAATGGCGAACAGGTTCTGGCCCAGGCCAATGGGCACACCCTTGAATTTGTCTCTGATATCGCAAACCATCGGGATCCCTACTGCTCTTTCTTCCACCAGGACACGGTAGCTCTCTTTCAAAGTCTCACCGAAATAGTCGTCGTGAAGGGCAACCTCGGTGTAACCCACCATGTGAGTCATGTAGGGCTGTGATGCCCCCATGCTCTGGTGGACCTCTATCAGGTGCTCCGAGAGTTGGTCGACTCCCAGGTGCATCTTCCTGGTGATGTAGTCCGGATTCGGCCTTTTGATCACCACCGGCTTTCCAGTCTCGCCATCGGTGGCGGCATGCACCTCGTAGTCGGACCCCGACCCCAGCAACCCCTCCAGTTTGAACCGCTCCAAGTCAACAGGTCCCATAAATACGCCCTCACCGTTACTGCTGATGCCTGCCGGGGATTACGTCCCTTGAGGAATGCCCTAATCCCCCGGCGCCAGGGCCTCCAGGGTGTGCATTATGCCCTCCATGGGACACCCATGGGGAAGGCTGATAACGGGCATGTCAGCCCCTTCAGTTATGTACTCCTGGAGCTTTTCCCTGCACTCATCCTCATCCCCGAATGCAGTGATGTTTTCCAGCATGTCGTCGGTTATTAACGATGCCGCCCTCTCCCGGTCTTTATTCGCCCAGGCTTCGGCGACCAGCCGCGTCTCCTCCACGTATCCGTAGCCCTTGAAGAGATCTTGGTAGTAGGGGCCCATGCCGCCCACGTAGTATGCCATGTGGGAGCTCAGGAGCCTCCGGGCCTCCGCCATGTCCTCATCGCTCCGGGTCACGTAGGCCAGTATTTGAGGCGCGACGGATATCTCCTTGATGCTGCGCCCGGCGGCGACTGCGCCCTCTTCGACCCGCTTCTTCATTCCTGCAAGGCGGCCAACGTGCACCCAGATGGGCAGCCAGCCATCGGCCAGCCCCCCAGTCAGGGCCAGGTTTTTAGGGCCGATGGCGGCCACGAATATGGGTACGCGCTCCTGCACGGGGGAGGAAAGGAGCCGGAAGCCGGCCACTTTGAAGAACCTCCCCTGGTGGTTGACCCGCTGCCCCTCCAGGGCCATACGGATTATGTTAATGTATTCTCGGGTTCGCTCCAGGGGCCTGTCGTATTTAAGGCCGTGCCAACCCTCTATAACGGCCCTTCCGCTGGTCCCCAGTCCCAACACAGCCCTTCCCTTGGAGATTATGTCCAGGGTTGCGACGGCCTGGGCCAGGAGAGACGGGGTTCGGCTGAACACCGTCGTTATCCCGGTACCCAGGCGTATCCTGCCGGTATTGCAGGCTATGGCGGTGAGGACGGCGAAGGCATCCATGCCCCAAGCCTCACCTATCCAGATGGAGTCGTACCCCAGCTCGTCGGCCCTGCGGGCAACGGCCAGGATGCTATCGATGTCTGTCCAACGGCTGCCCAGGCTTACACCAACAGCCTGCATTCTCTTCCTTTCTCAGTCCCAATTCTCAGACTTAATGTCAACCAGATCTCAAAGGCAGGTAGCCGGCCAGGGACCAGTGCGGCTTTAGTAATGTATGGAAAACCCTGGAGAGATCACCCATATCTTTACGGGAACAGCCTCAGTTGTCAAGACGGACCGTAGCTCAGCCAGGGGCTTTCGATTTTCATTGCGAGGGGCAAAGCCCCGAAGCAATATCAGCAGGGCAAGAAGGGATTGCTTCGCTTCGTTCGTAATGATAGTGGCGCAATGACGGCGGCAGGACTTCCAATAGATCCTGAAGCCCGGCGGTTGGCAGTGCCACCAACAGCTTCTAAAACAGGGCTATAGGGTTGACGGGGGACCCCGTGCCGCCTACCACCCTCAGCGGGGCAACCGTCAGCATGAAATCGTAGCGCCCCTCTTCCGCACAGGCTCGCGACAGCCCGTCCAACAGGGCATTGTCCAATAGGGCCAGCCCGTAGGCGAAGATGGCGCCGTGGACCGTCCAGGGTATGTCGTAGCCGCCGGGATGAATCTCCATCATGTCCCACACCAGCATGGACACGTCGTTGTCTCGTAGGAAGGGAAGGCATGAGGCGTGCAGTCCGGGCCTCTGGGGTTCGCCGGGGGCGCCATAGTAGCTGCTGGGGTGGTCCTGCTGCCAGGCATCCCGGCCGCTGTACACCACCAGGGCGTCTCCCGGCTCGACGGTTACACCCTGTCCTCTGGCGGCGTCCTCCAACTCCCAGCCGTGGACCGGCTTCTCCTGGGTGACGTAGGGCTCCCCCCGGTGTTTCGGTATGTCTATAAGCACACCACGGGTGATAATTCCCTCTCCCCAACTGTCCACGGACCCGAACTCGGCGCCTTGGGAGGTAATCTCTTTGGCGGCGTCCCGCCCGTTCCACATTCCCTGATCGCCCCACACATGGCATAAGGCGTCCAGGTGAGTTGCGGTGACACCGTGGTACTCGATGGCGTAGTAGTCAACGGCGATGCCCCCCGTACCCGGATCAATCGTGCGCATCCAGTGCTGGGCCGGGTTCACATTTCCGGGACCAGGGGTCTTTGGGAACTCCCTGCTCAGGGAAAGGGCCCTCCCGCTGCGCACCAGGCTTGCCGCCCGGACCCGCTTCTCTGAGGTGATGAGGTTTACCGCCCCGCGCTCATCGTCCTTGCCCCACCTTCCCCAATTGGTTCGCTGCTCCAGATAGGAGTGGACCTCCTCTTGTGTCGGCACTCGCCTATCCACCGTCTGACCTCCTCACCCTAATATCCCAGCACTTGGGGGTATCACCGGCCGGCCTCTAGTCTTCTCTGGTGGCCTCGGCGTCCAATCTGGCCAGCCCCTCAACCGCCAGCCCGTATCCGGCCATATCCTGCATGAGCCGTTTGATCTTGAGGGTGAGGACTACCCTGGTGTATCGCAAAGTCAGGACCGGTTTTTCGGCCAGCTGCTCCGCCAGCTCCCAGGCCCTGGGGAGGAGCTTTTCTCTGGGCAACACCTCGTTGACCACGCCCAGCTCAAGGGCCTCCTGGGCGGTAAGTGTCTGCCCGGTCAGCAGGAAGTACCTTCCCCGGTTGGCGCCTAACAGCAACGGCCACACCACATGGACTCCGTCGCCGGGGACGGTGGAAAACCTGCCTGGAGCCATGTGAGAGTCCTGGAAGGCCGCGTTTTCCGAGGCCAGCACGATGTCCGACAGCAACGGGACCTCGGCGTGGATCAATGCCGGGCCGTTTATTGCGGCGATTACGGGCACCTCTATATCCAGGAGATTCTGGTGAATCTTTTTCCCATGCCAGTAGATCTCTTCCCAGTCCTTGGGGGTTTTGACCCTGGGGTATTTCCCAGCGCTTCCCCCGCAATAGGCATCCCCAGTGCCGGTGAGGATTACGACCTTGTTCTCGGAGTCGTTCCCCACCTCAGCAAAGGCAGAGACCAGCTCCCCCGTGACCGCGGTGTTCCACATAAGCGGCCCCCCGTCGGTGTGAAAGGTCATCTGCAGTATGCCGTCACGGCGCACCATGCGGATCACCTGGTACTTTTCGGCGTATTCTTCGAAACTGGGCATGTTTATCCCTCTCGTAATAATATCGCCGGGCCTCAGCTGCCACCCGGCGTTGCATCGAGTATCCCCAGCCCCTCCAACGCCAGCCCGTAGCCGAGCATGTCCTGCATCATCCGCTTGAGCATTATGGTGAAGACTACCCTGGTGTAACGCAGGGTGAGGGGAGGCTTCTGGGCGAATTGCTCCGCCAGCTCCCATGTCCTGGGCAGGAGCTTCTCCCGCGGCAAGACTTCGTTGACCACCCCCAACGCCAGGGCCTCCTGGGCCGATAGCTTCTGTCCCGTTAGAAGAAAATACCGTCCCCGGTTTTCCCCCAGCAGCAGGGGACATACAACCTGCACACCATCCCCTGGCACGTTGCCGAAGGGGAAGTGGGGCGCGTCCTGGAAGAAGGCGTTCTCCGAGGCCAGCACGACGTCGGAGAGCACGGGAATCTCGGCGTGAAAGGTGGCGGGGCCGTTGACGGCGCTAATCATGGGCACTTCGATGTCCAAGAGGTTGGTCAGCAACCTCTTTCCCTCCCAGTAGACGGGGTCCCACTCCCGTGGACCACTCCGTACCGGCCAGGGTCCTCCCCATCCGGCGCAGAAGTCGTCGCCCGCGCCGGTCATGATCACCACCTTGTTCTCCGGGTCGCTGCCTATATCGGCGAAGGCATAGCCTAGGTCCCGGTGGGAGGTGTCATTCCACAGCAGGCTTCCTCCCTCCGTGTGGAAGGTGATCTGAAGAATGCCGTCCCGCCTTTCCATGCGTATGTTCTCGTATTTTGCCGCGTAGTCGTCAAATCTGGCCATATCCGCTCCTCTCTCGATCCAACCGGGCTTCAGCGTTCGCCCGGGAATGCATCGATGATTCCTAGCCCCTCAACTGCTAACCCGTAACCCAGCATGTCCTGCATCATCCGCTTGAGGAGCATGGTGAAAACGACCCTGGTGTACCGAAGGGTGAGGGGAGGCTTCTGGGCGAGTTGCTCCGCCAGCTCCCATGCCCTGGGCAGGAGCTTCTCCCTTGGCAAGACCTCGCCCACTAATCCCAGCTTCAGTGCCTCCTGGGCCGAAAGCTTCTGCCCCGTCAGCAGGAAGTACCGGCCCCGGTTCATACCCAACCACAATGGCCATACCACGTGCGTCCCGTCCCCTGGAACGACGCCATAGAGCATGTGGGAAGAGTCCTGAAAAATGGCGGTATCCGATGCCAGGACTATGTCGGAGAGGAGGGGGAGCTCGGCGTGAAAGGTCGCAGGGCCGTTGATGGCGCCAATTATGGGCACCTCGATATCCAGAAGGTTCGTAAGCAGCCTTTTGCCCTCCCAGTAGATCTTGTCCCAGTCCTGGGTTGAAAATCCCGCGCGTCTCGCGCCTTCCCGTTCGGTGCAAAAGTTATCCCCGGTGCCGGTCATGATTATGACTTTATTATCCGGGTCGCTGCCTATGTCGGCGAAGGCGTAGCCAAGCTCTCTGTGGGGAGTGTCCCATTTGAGGCTATCGCCCCCCGTGTGGAAGGTGACCTGGAGAATGCCGTCCCGCCTCTCCATGAGTATGTTTTTATATTTGTTTGCGTATTCCTCCAACCGCGCCATCTTTTAACCGCCTTCCGTCATTTGGTTACTGGGCCTTTGCTGCCAAAAAGCAATCGGTTAAATCTGTAAATTCATGCCTGGTGATGCCGCCCGGACAAGCTGCCCTTATTCTATGCCCCCCGATGCCGTTGTCAAGGCATCTGGGCTGGGGTATAGTGATGCGGGGCCACGGGCAGCGGGTCATTAATCCTCTTAATTTAAGGGGGCAGACCATGGGCTTGGAACAACTGGAAAAGAGAATCAGGGTGCTAGAGGACATCGAGGCGATAAAGAAGCTCAAGGCAACGTATTGCACTTACTGCGACGACAATTTCAATATCCCCGCCTTGCGCACCCTGTTCGTTGAGGACGCAACCTGGGATGGAGGCAGGCACGGCAGCGCCCAGGGGAGGGAGGCCATCCTAAGCACCTTGGCCAATGCGCAAAATTGGGTCCCATTCAGCGTCCACATGGTTATGAACCCCATCATCGAGGTGGAGGGTGACGAGGCGACGGGGCAGTGGTACCTATTCATGGCCTGCACTCAAAAGAATGGGGGAGAGAATGCGACCTGGGTCTCCCTGCGGTACGACGAGGAGTACCTCCGGGTTGACGGACAGTGGAAGTTCACGAGTCAGAAGCTGACGGAATACTTCTGGACCCCATTCGACCAGGGTTGGGTGAATGCCAGGTTCGGGTAGGCGGAATTGACACCACCCAACAGACTCTCTAGGATATTGACGGCTGGCCTCAGGGCCAATAGGGATTAAATTTCCTTCAGGATTTTAGCGAGAGGAGAATCTACGATGGCAGAATACGCGCATCCCGAGTCTGTGGTGAGCACCCAGTGGGTATCGGAGCACGGGACTGACCCCAACGTAAGGCTGGTAGAGGTTGATGTGGACACCTCAGCCTACGACGAGGGCCATATCGCCGGCGCAGTGGGCTGGAACTGGCAGAGCCAGCTGCAACAGACGGTGCGGCGGGACCTGATCAGTAAAAGCGATATGGAAGCACTCCTGGGCGGTTCCGGGATTGACAACAATACCACCGTCGTGGTGTACGGCGACAACAACAACTGGTTCGCCGCCTGGGCATTCTGGCAGATATCCTACTATGGCCACAAGAACGTACGGCTGATGAACGGTGGACGGGTCAAGTGGGTGGCGGAAAACCGCCCCCTGACCAAGGATGTCCCCAACTACCCTTCCAAGGCCTACACGGCCGGCGGACCCAACGAGAACATCCGGGCGTACCGGGACCAGGTGCTGGCGGCGGTCAACGCCGGCAACATATCTTTGGTTGACGTACGGGCCCCTGCGGAGTTTAGTGGTGAGCTCCTGTCACCGGCCAACCTGCCCCAAGAGGGCTCCCAGCGAGGAGGGCACATCCCCGGGGCAGCCAACATTCCCTGGGGTCAGGCAGTCCAGGAGGACGGCAGCTTCAAGTCTGCCGACGACCTGAAGGCCCTTTACGGAGGAAAGGGGATCGACGGTAGCATAGAGACCATTGCCTACTGCCGCATCGGTGAGCGTTCCTCCCACACCTGGTTCGTGCTGACCCAGCTCCTGGGATATTCCAACGTCCGGAACTACGACGGTTCATGGACCGAGTGGGGCAGCATTGTCCGGGCCCCCATCGAGAAGCCCTAGCCGCTGCCCGAGTAGCGATAAACAAAATACGCCGGGTGGCCCTTCTCTGGGCCACCCGGCGTATTATCGTAAAACATTGAGGCCTTAGACCCTCAATCCAGATGGTATAGCCTGGCGGCGTTACCGCCGGTGATCTTCGCTTTTTCCTCCTCTGTGCATTCAGCCAATATCTCGCCGAGAATCTTCCGGCTGTACGGCCAGGTCGACTCGTGGTGGGGGTAGTCCGAGCCCCACTGGAGCTGGTCCACCCCGATGACGTCCCTGAGTCTGATGCCCAGGGAATCCTCCTGGAAGCTCAAGAAGATGTTCCTGTGGAAGTATTGGCTGGGGAGCATCGCCTCCTTGAACCTGTACCAGATGTCCCTCCTGGCCCTCTGCTGGTAGGTGTAGTCCAGCCGGTCAATGAAATGGGGCGCCCACGAAAGCTCCGCCTCGATGCTCCCCACCATCAGCTTGGGATACCTTTCGAATACCCCGGTGAAGATTATGTTGCCCAGGGACATCCTGGTCCAATGGTCCGCATTGGTCTGGAACGAAGCGCTCATCTTGTCCAGGTTCCCAAATGCCTGCCCCTCCATCGGCCGATTGCTGCCCAGGTGGAGGCTTAAGGGCATGTCCAGGTCCTGGCCCGCAGCCCACAACGGCTCGTAATCCGGCGAGAGGTAGCTTCTACTCTCGGATGGATAAGAGCTGATCATGCCCCCGACCAGACCAAGGTTCTTGCAGCGCTTCATCTCCTTTATACAGGACTCCAAGTCATCTACATTCAGTAAGGCGATGCCCTTGATGCGCTTGGGGTGGGCGCTGCAGAACTCGGCTACCCAGTCGTTGTATGCTCTGAAGAGGTCGGTTAGAAAGTCCACGTCGTGCACGTTGCTGAAGAGCCCCAGGCCCAAGGTGGTATAGACTACACTCACATCCACCCCGTCGGTATCCATGTCCTTTATACGCTCGTCGGGATCGTAGCCTCCGGGGCGTACGTTTTCGTAAACGTCGTGATAGGTCAGCCGTTCAGGGTCATCGATCCTCACGGATGTTTGGCTCCCAGTGGTCACGGGAAACAGATTCCGGCCATTCAGGAACCACCAGTCGCTGCCGTCATCCATGCGAAAGATCTGGGGAGCTCTGTCCCGGAACTTGGGCTGCAACCTGGTGGTCCACAAGTCCCGTGGCTCAAATACGTGGTCGTCGGAGGAGATTAACCGGAAGTCACCCATATCTTTTACCCCTGTGGACCGTTAGCTAAAATTCTTGGCCATGGCAGCAAGAAACTCCCGCTCCCCACTAATCCAGACAATAAACCCTGGCCGCGTTGCCGCCGGCGATCTTCGCCTTCTCTTCTTCGGTGCAGTCCGCCAGGATTTCGCCCAGGATCTTCCGGCTGTACGGCCAGGTGGACTCGTGGTGGGGATAGTCCGAGCCCCACTGGAGTTGGTCCACCCCGATGACGTCCCTGAACCTGATCCCCAGGGCATCCTCCTGGAATCCCATGAAGACGTTGCGGTGGAAGTACTGGCTGGGAAGCATGGCTTCCTTGAACCTGTACCAGATGTCCCTCCTTGCCCTCTGTTGGTAGGTGTAGTCCAGCCGGTCCAGAAAATGGGGCGCCCACGAGAGCTCGTGCTCCACCGACCCAACCATCAGATTGGGAAACCGCTCGAAAACTCCACTAAAGATTATGTGGGCAATGGACATCCTCACCCAATGGTCGGGATTGCATTGGGTGGCGGCCGTCATCTTATCCAGGAGCCCGAACTCCTGGCCCTGGGCCGGGCGATTGGTGCCCAGGTGGAGGCTCAAGGGCATCTCCAGCTCCTGGGCGGCGGCCCAAACGGGTTCGTACTCGGGCGAGTCATAGCTCCTGTGCTCGGCGGGATACACGGTGATCAGACCACCTATGAACCCGAGCTTGGCGCACCTCTCCATTTCCTTCAAGGCCGACTCAATGTCGTCTACGTTGAGTAAGGCGATGCCCTTGAGCCGCCTGGGATAGGCGTTGCAATACTGGGCGAGCCAGTCGTTATAGCTCTTATGCAGGGCCGTGAGAAAGTCCACATCCGCTACGCACTGAAACATCCTGGTCCCTGCAGTTGTGGGATAGATTATGCTCACATCCACACCATCTGTGTCCATGTCTTTTAATCGCTCAGTGGGATCGTAGCCCCCGGGACGTACATTTTCGTACACGTCGTCGAATTTCAGTTGTTCGGGGTCATCAATCCTCACCCCGGTCTGGGACCCGGCGGACATGGGGGAGAACTTGTCGCCGTCGAGAATCCACCAGTCGCTGCCGTCCTCTAGTCGGGCGATGTAAGGGGCTCGGTCCCTGTACTTGGGCTCCAGCCTGGTAGTCCACAGGTCCGCAGGCTCAAACACATGGTCGTCGGCAGAGATAATCCGATACTCAGCCATATCTGTTACTCCGTTATATCGCTATCTATTATGCCCACTCCTATTCCCAATCCCAGGAGCCGAAATCCGTTGGCCGCTAACCCAGTCCGTAGAGCTTGGATACATTGCCGCCGGCGATCTTGGCCTTCTCATCTTCAGTGCAATCCGCCAGGATCTCCTCGAGAATCTGCTGGCTCTTCGGCCAGGTGGACTCATGATGGGGGTAATCGGAGCCCCACTGGAGTTTGTCAACGCCGAGGATGTCCCTCAGCCTTATGCCCAGGGCATCCTCCTGGAAGCTCAGAAAGATATTGCGGTGGAAGTACTGGCTGGGAAGCATATCCTCCTGGAATATGTGCCAGGCGTCCCTCTTGGCCCGCTGAGTGTACTGGTAGTCCAGACGGTCTATGAAGTGGGGGGCCCAGCCCAGCTCCCCCTCGATTACGCCGACCATCAGCTTTGGATGGCGCTCGAAAACTCCGTTGTAGATCATCTGAGCAACGGACACCTGCACCCAGTGTGCGATGGTGCAGTTCTGGGCGGCGGATATGGTGGCGCTGGTGCCCAATATATGGTTCCGGTTGGTGCCTATGTGAAGACTTAGAGGGATCTGCAGATCTTCGGCCGCAGCCCAGAAAGGCTCGTATTCCGGCAGGTCGTAGGGTCTGTCCTCGGGAGGATAAGCGGGGATCATGGCCCCTATGAGCCCCAGCTTCGCGCACCGCTCCAGCTCCGCCAACCCATCCTGGACATCGTCCAGGTTAATGGAGGCGATGCCCTTGAGGCGCTTGGGGTGGGCGCTGCAAAACTCGGCCAGCCAGTCGTTGTACGCCCTCCAGATGGCGCTCAAAAGACCGCCATCTTCCACCAGCCCTACCATTCGAAGACCCACGGTGGGGTACATGACGGTAGCATCCACCCCATCCAAGTCCATGTCTTTCAACCGCTCGTCGGGGTCGTATCCTCCGGGCCTCACGTTTTCGAACACATCCCTCAAACTCAAGGTCTCGGGCTTCTCCAGCCTCACGCCCGTCTCACTGCCAGCGGTCATGGTCATGGTAAGCTGGTCCTCACAAATCCACCAGTCGCTGCCGTCTTCCTGACGGACGATTACGGGGGCTCTGTCTTTATATTTTGAGTCGATTCTGTTCGTCCACAAGTCCGGTGGCTCATACACATGGTCATCCGACGAAATGATTCTGTAATTAACCATCCCTAAGCCCTCCATCTTGTAATTGGTGACGGTGCTTGCCTCAACCTGTCCTGCGACTTTAAATTAACCGGGATTTAATCACTATCGCGCATCCCGCTCAAGGGGACCGCTTGACAACTCTGAATACCTCGGTAAATCTGATTATGTGACTGGCGTTAAGGTATGTCAACACTTGTTCGGAACAAAAAGGGCCTGTGCAGCCTAACCCATCTATTCTAAGCCCGAATCCACCGAAGGACGGCCTTGGGGACAGTCCTTGAAGAAGCCAGAGGGTGCTCCTCTGAATCTGGGATAATGGTTTTGGAACAGAAACCAGCCCGGAAACAAGGAGCACCCAATAGATGCTGCCACAGAACAAACCCGACCGTATCCGCATCCTCTTTGACGACCATCGCCTGGTGGCCAATGCCGGCCTGCTCCTGCCGGCCACCCTAGCCCGGCACCTGGGCCTGCGGGAACTCGTCGACCATCACCTTGACCTCGGCGGAGCGCCGGGACGGGCGAACACTGGGGACAAGATGCTGACGCTGGTCGCTTCCGCGCTGGCAGGCGGCGACTGCATCGACGACGCCGATGCGCTGCGCGCTGGTGGGACGGTCGGTGTTCTAGGCTGCGTGGTCAAGGCGCCATCCACCCTGGGGACCTTCCTGCGCAGCTTCCGGTGGGGGCATGTCCGTCAACTCGACCGCGTGAGCCGCCAGTTGTTGGCCCGGGCCTGGGCCGCTGGGGCCGGACCCGGCGACTCGCCCCTGACCATCGACCTGGACTCGACCATTTGCGAGACCTATGGACTGGCCAAGGAGGGAGCGCGCCACCACGGCTATACCGGCGCCCGCGGCTATCACCCGCTGCTGGCCATTGCCGCCGGCACCGGCGAGGTGCTGATGTCCCGGCTGCGCGAGGGCCGGGCCAACACCGCCCGTGGCGCCGCCCACTTCCTGCGTGAGACGGTGGGGCGGGTGCGCTACGGCGGGGCCAGGGGACAACTCACGGTGCGGGCCGACAGCGGCTTCTACGCCCACACTGTCGTTGCCGCCTGCCGGGAAATGGATGTCCGCTTCTCTATCACCATCCGCCAGCGCGCCAGCCTGCGGGACCTGATCGAGGCGATACCAGAGGAGGACTGGACTCCCATTCCCTACTGGATGGACGGCGCCGCCGATGTCGCCGAGACGACTTACACCCCGTTCCAGACCAAGCCGGACGCCCCGCCGGCGCGGCTCATTGTCCGGCGGGTGAAGCCGACACCCGGTTCCCAGCTCGCCCTCTTCGCCAGATACAGCTATCACGCCTTCATCACCGACCGCGATGGGGAGACGCTGGAACTGGAGGCCGATCATCGCCGCCACGCCGAGGTCGAGAACGCCATACGCGACCTCAAGTACGGCGTCGGGCTGAACCACATGCCGTCGGGGCGCTTCGCCGCCAACGGCGCCTGGCTGGCGGTACAGGTGATGGCGCATAACCTGGCCCGCTGGACGGCGCGGATTGGTCTGGGCGAGCGGACCGTGATCACCAAGACCCTCAGGCGGCGGGTCTTCGCTCTGGTGGGACGGATCACCCGCTCGGCGCGCCGCCTCACTTTGCATCTCCCCCGGCGCTGGCCTTGGGAAACCCAATTCAGTCGCGCCTTGGCCCGGCTGCAAGCCATTCCGTTCCCGGCCTGACGGCCAGCCTGTAACTGACCCAACGTCCCCGCAATCTCGCGCCACCCCGGTCGCGAGAGTCCCCTGCTGCGTATCCTCTCGCCATCCCGCGCATCGCAACTCCCGCATAGGGCCTTAGGGGCCCTGTGCGGCGACTGAAGACCGTCCGCCGGCCTCCCATCTACCCCAAGACCCCAGGCCATCTCCCCTGTAGCTCCCTCACCCACCCCCTTCCGCTGTCCTCACGCCGTCCATCCGTGTCCTTCGGTGGATTCGGGCTAAACTGGCCATTTTAGACCACCATGCCTGGAAATGCAGTCCCTAGTCCCTCACGCCGAGGTGGCCATGGTACATAGGGCGCCGGATATGCCTGGCGGCCCTTGAACCTGATCCCTTCGACGAACCCGATTATGTGCCGGAGGTCGGAATATGTCAATAGGCTGGCCCCGGCATGCTCTTGGGCCACTTCGCTATTCAAAATACCCACCAGATATGGGGTAGCCCCTCCGGCGAGAATCAATGTCGGAAGACATGGCCACTAAAACGGCATTTAGCGGTCTGCCAAGCATATTGACAGGTCTGGGAAAACCTGCTACGCTCTTTCCTGCTTTAGAGAATTCAGGTAAAAGAACGGCCGATGGTGACAGAATTATCGAACTCGATGTTCCAAGGGACGTCGGGGGCCTGAAGGAAACGGTAGCCAGCGAGAAGAGAGTTAGGTACAGACCAGCGGCTACAGCGAACCTAAGGAACGGCTGGAGAACCCGAGTTACTCTAGGCATCATTTTGTTCAATTAGTATAGTATCAAGATACGGCAGTTTAGCATCCTGAGTGGTGAAGGGATAGGGGCACTGAAATACATGGGAGGTACAGCAATGGCTTATTCTTGGTTGAGGAAACCGAAATTCCTGGTTTTTGTCCCGTTGGCATTATTACTGGTGATAGCTCTGGCATGTGGAGATGACGACACGCCGACTCCCAGTGCTACTAGCACCCCCGTGCCGGCAACTGAGGCACCAGCGCCTACCGCTACAACTGAAGCGAGGCCGACGGCGACGCCCACCGCTACACTGGCGCCTGGGGCTCCCACCCGTACCCCCGAGCCCCCGACTGCAACCGCAGCGCCAGTCCCAACCGCCATCCCCACTCCGACCCCCCTTCCAGCGGCCACGGAGCTAGGGCCTCCCACCCCGACGGCCCCGCCGGTACAGCAGGAGTTGGAGCCCATTTACGGCGGGCTTCTGCCGATGGCGCAGATCTCAGACTGTCGTAGCTTCGACCCATTTCGCGCACTGTCCTTGGTAGACCTTACGTGCAGTGCTCCCTATTACCATAGCCTGCTCGAATTTGATCCGCTTCGCCCTGGGGTATTGAAATGCGACGCATGCACCGAGTTCAGCGTCAGTCAGGACGGCA
Organism: Dehalococcoidia bacterium; assembly: GCA_965225925.1. Classification (GTDB taxonomy): domain Bacteria; phylum Chloroflexota; class Dehalococcoidia; order Lucifugimonadales; family JAGWBF01; genus CBDDBY01. Next base: position 24,791 of record CBDDBY010000003.1, read on the forward strand.
AGGAGATTACCTTCAAGCTCCACCAGGGCATCATGTACACTAACGGGAGCGAGCTCACTGCCGAGGACGTGAAGTTCAGCTTCGACAGGGCGATGGACCCCGATCAGCCCAGGCCCAAAACCGCCATCTTGTCAAGCTATATCGAGCGTAACGAGGTGGTGGACAAATACACCGTAAGAATGATCATGAAAGCGGCTAGGCCTTCCTTCCTCAGGGTGATAGGGAGGGACTACCACAAGATCCAGTCCAAGGCCTGGGTAGAAGCAGGGAACGACCCCCACCAGGCGGCCACTACCATGGGCAGCGGCCCCTTCATGTTCGTGAATTTCGACGAGGCCGTTAGCCACGAAGGCGAGAAGAACCCCAACTATTTCCATGAAGGAAAGCCCTATCTCGACGGCTACAAGAGCTTCATTCTGACCGACCCGGGGACGGAGATCGCGGCCTACACGACAGAGAGGATCCTGTTTACCCATCACACCCAGGCGGGGATAGCTGACCTGAACAGGTTCGCCAGGGACAACAGCTTCCTGGCCAAGTTCGACATCTTCTTCCAGCCCGGGATCAACGGAGTCCACCTCGTCGTCAATTCTAACAAGCCGCCCTATGACGACCCCAGAGTCAGGGAAGCCATAGACCTGGCCCTCCACCGCCAGCCCATCATAGCGACCATAGGGGGCGGGAGGTACAGCATAGGCAAACCCATGGGGCCCAACAACCCCATGGCGCTCCCCGACGAGGAGATACTGGCGAGGCCCGGCTACAGAGAGCTGAACGGGGAGAAGCACCCCGACGACATCGCCAGCGCCAGGGAGCTCTGGGCAGCGGCCGGCTTCTCAGCCTCGAACCCGCTGACGGGCACAATCGTCTCTCCCGACGCCAAGCCCCACCCCGATCTGGCCCAGGTCTACAAGGCCCAGATGGAGGAAGTCCTAGAGCACGTCGAGCTAACCTACATGAACATGGAGCTGGGCGCCTGGTTCGCTGATATGATAGCAGGCAAATTCGACATAACCGCCTCCGGCAACGGAGCAGGCATCTCGGACCCTGACGACCGCTTTTCGCAGCTCTTCCTGAAGGTGGACAGGAATTTCTCCGACCAGGAGATCCCCGGCATCAGAGACCTATGGGAGGCGCAGAGCAAGGAGTTCGACGACGAAAAGCGCCGAGACATCAACTATGAGATGCAACGTTTGTACCTGAACACCGCTCCGGCGACCATGCCGATAGCCTGGGAGACCCAGGGTATCTTCGTACACAAGCGGCTCATGACCAAGGCCGGCGTATACGTGCTATCGGAAGGGCGGGAAAACGCTATGCAGCTTTACCATATCTGGTTGCTGCCCGAGGCGGCGGACAGGCCGTCTATTGGGGCTGACCCCGGATTCGGCGGCACCTAACCCCCCTCCAGTCAAGGGACACAACGCCAGGGACCGGGCTAGCCCGGTCCCTGGCTTAATTTTTGAGACATGATGCAGCTCGGTGGACCATCTCCGGGCTGGCCCAACCTCGGGTTCTCAGCACCTGCCCATGATGGTATAATCCTGCCAGGCTCCCGCCCATGGTCCAGTCCCAAGTGATAAAAGGGGCCCCGATTTCCTGATGAAGCCTGCACGGTAGTCCAATCAGACCAGAGCCACGCCCCGCCTATGTTACCTTACGCAGGAGGATGGGATGACCACTTCCACCTTCGGTTCAAGTATCAAGCGCCGGGAAAACCCGAAGCTCATCACCGGCCAGGGCACTTTCGTGGACGACATCCAGCTGGTGGGTTATGCTCCACGCCGCGTTCGTAAAGAGCCCCCATGCCCACGCCAGGATACGCAGTATTGACACTTCCAGGGCCAAAGACCACCCAGGGGTGGTGGGAGTGTTTACCGGGGCTGAGCTACAACATCAGCTCGGCGCCCTCCCCCTTGGCTGGATCTTACCGGGTCAGAAGCATGTCACCCATGCTCCAATGGCCTTCGACACAGCGAGGTTCGTGGGTGAGGCCGTAGCCGCTGTAGTGGCAGACGACCCCGCCACTGCTGTGTAGACGCCGCTGGGATGGTGGATGTGGACTACGAGCCCCTGCCGGTGGTGGTGGATGCGGAGAAGGCCACAGAGGCTGGTGTGCCACGTATCCACGAAGAGGCGCCCGACAACATCGCCTGGGAGTGGGGAATCAGTGGTGGCGACATCGAAGCGGCGGCGAGGGATGCCGAGGTAATTGTTCGCCAGAAGATCATCAACCAGTGCCTGATTCCTAACCCCATCGAGCCCCGTGGGGTGCTCGCCGATTACAACCAGGGCACAGACCACCTTACAATTTGGTCCTCGACCCAGGTGCCCCATCTGGTGAGGCTGGCCACGGCATTGGCCACAGGACACCCGGAGCACCGATTGCGGTCTGTCGCCCCCGACGTGGGCGGCGGCTTCGGCAGTAAGATCTGTCCCTACGTAGATGAAATCATCATCTCCATGCTGGCCAAAAGGCTTAGGAAGCCCGTCAAGTGGATCGAGAGCCGCCAGGAGAACTACATGGCTACCAACCACGGCCCGGGACCACATCCAGCACGTGGAGATGATGGGCAACAGGGATGGCACCATCACAGGGCTCAGGACAAGGACCTACGCCAACATGGGGGCCCACCTCTCCTTCTTCGCTTCTCTGATCCCATCCGCCCTCCACGCTCTTATGCTGGTGGGACCTTACAAAACCCCCAATGTTTCGGCCACAGTCTACGGCACCTTCACCAATACCACACCGGTGGAAGCCTACCGGGGAGCGGGGCGCCCCGAGGCGACCTTCCTGATAGAACGCATGATAGATCTATTCGCCCAGGAGATCGGCATGGACCCCGCCGAGGTGCGCCGCAAGAACCTTGTCCCGCCCTTCGATAATGGCTACACTGTCCCTACCACGGTAACCTATGACACCGGCAACTATGAAGCAGCCTTCGACAGGGCCCTGGAGATAGCGGGATACCAGGACTTTCCCAGGGAGCAGGAGCGGGCCCGCGCCGAGGGGCGCTACCTGGGTATCGGGCTCTCCAGTTACGTTGAAATCTGCGGGGCTGGCCCCCTCGGCCGTAGTCACCTCTTTGGGGCTTCAGTACGGGGCCTGGGAAAGCGCGCTGGTGAGGGTCCACCCTACGGGCAAGGTAACGGTGTACACGGGCAGCTCATCCCATGGCCAGGGTCACGAGACCACCTTCGCTCAGGTGGCCTCTTCGGAGCTTGGGATACCGATAGATGACGTGGAAGTGGTCCATGGGGACACGTCCCAGCTCCAGTTCGGAGTAGGCACATTCGGCAGCAGGAGCGCCGCCGTGGGCGGTACGGCAATTCATCTGAGCGTAGAGAAGATAAAAGACAAAGCCAAGAAGCTGGCGGCCCACCTCCTGGAGGCCGCCGATGCCGACATGGAGTACGAGAACGGCAAGATGTTCGTCCGAGGCGCGCCGGCCAATTCCAAAAGCTTTCAAGAAATCGCTCTTGCGACCCACATGGCGAGCAGCCTTCCCGAGGGGATGGAGCCCGGCCTGGAGGCCCTTAGCTACTTCGACCCGAAGAATTTCACCTGGCCCTTTGGCACCCACGTCTGCATCGTGGAGGTGGACCCCGATACTGGCGAGGTGAAGCTGCTACGCTACATAGCGGTGGACGACGTGGGCAACGCGTCATCAATCCGATGATCGTGGACGGGATGGTCCACGGGGGAGTAGCCCAGGATATAGGGCAGGCCCTCCAGGAGGAGGCCATCTACGACGATAACGGCCAGCTCCTCACGGGCTCCATGATGGACTACGCCTTCCCTGCCGCCGATGTCCTGCCATCCTTCGAAGTGGAACGCACCGTGACGCCCTCCACGACGAACCCCTTGGGAATCAAGGGCGCAGGAGAGACGGGCACCATCGCTTCTGCCCCCGCAGTTGTTAACGCCGTGGTGAATGCCCTGTCGCCCTTCGGCGTGAAGCACATAGATATGCCGCTGAAGCCTGAAAAAGTCTGGCGTGCCGTCCAGGCAGCGAGGGGAGAGTCCTGAGGGGAATCGCCTGAGGGGAGTTGAAAATATAAATGGCGGCTGGACCCGCTTCTGAGGTCCCAGACCGGAACGCCTCCATCCAGGAGATTCTGGCCCGCCTCGAAGAGAAGCACTACATCGCCGATCAGTCCATCACCAACAGCTTGTTCTTGGCGATGAACCTGGGCAGGCCGCTGTTGGTCGAGGGCAGGGCGGGGGTGGGGAAGACGGAGGTGGCCAGCGTCCTGGCCGGGATTCTCGGCACCAATCTCATACGCCTCCAGTGCTACGAAGGACTGGACGTAAATACCGCCCTGTACGAGTAGAACTATCCCAAGCAGCTCCTTCGGATCAAGCTGGAGGAGAACACAGGCCGCACCACCCAGGCGAAGGAAGTGGACATATTCAGTAAGGCCTTCCTTCTGGAACGCCCCCTTTTAGCCGCCATTACCCAAAAGGACCGGGCGCCCGTGCTCTTGATAGATGAGGTGGACCGGGCCGACGAAGAGTTCGAGGCCTTCCTATTGGATGTCCTGTCCGACTTCCAGGTCACCATCCCTGAGATCGGGACCATCAAGGCCGAGATGGTCCCGACGGTGATCCTGACCTCCAACCGGTCCCGGGACCTCTCTGACGCCCTGCGACGCCGGTGTCTGTACCTCTGGATAGACTACCCCTCCTTCGAAAAGGAGCTGCGCATCGTCCTGGCCAAGGTCCCCGGAATATCGGACCGTCTGGCCAGGCAAATCTGACATTTCCTGCAAGAGACGAGGGGGCTGGGGCTGGAAAAATCGCCGGGCATCTCCGAGACCCTTGACTGGGCCTCGGCCATGGTTATACTTCACCACGAGTATCTGGATGCTGAGACGGTGGATCAGACCCTGGGCTGCCTGATAAAAGACGCCGAGGACATTCAACGGCTCCGGGATGGGCTCCTGGAGGAGTTGATAACAAAGGTAGAGTAGACAATAGTGAGTCCACAGAGCAACCTCATCTCTCACCTGGTCCGTTTCTGCCGCTCGTTGAGGGACCAAGGTTTATCGGTGGGCCCGTCCCAGGCCTCAGACGCCGCCCGGGCCTTAACCCTCGTGAACCCCCTAGACAGAGACCAGGTCTACTGGGCCTTCCGGACCATCCTCGTGTGCCGGGTAGAGGAGGTCGCTATTTTCGATCTGTGTTTCTCCCGGTTCTGGCGAATTGGCCCACTCCCCCAGACACCTCCATCCGTGGATGAAGCCGTCCCAGATAAGGGAATCAGTGCCGGCGCGTTGCCGGTCGGACGAGCGCGAGATAATGAGGGGTTTGAAAATGCTGAGCCTCAAGTAGCCGAAATCATCCGCACAGGCGCCAGTCCGCTTGAGGTGGTGGCCCGGCGGGACCTCACGGTGTTCCAGGGAAGCGATCTAAGGCAAATGTACGAAATCGCTGCCCAGATCAGACGGGCCTTACCCTCACGTCTCGGGCGCCGCCTGCGCCGCCACCATCGCAAAGGAGTCCCCGACCTCCGAAGGGCGATCCGCTTGAACCTGGCCCATGGTGGAGACATCCTCAGGATACCCCGGCGGCGGCGGGTGCCGCGAGTGCCCCGCTTGCTGGTCCTGCAGGACGTCAGCGGGTCGATGGACCGCCACGCCAAGCTACTCCTGCAACTCGTCTACTGCCTTGCAGCCAGGCCGGCCCGGGTGGAGAGCTTTGTCTTCAGCACCTCCCTCACCCGAATCACCCGCGAACTCAAGACCCCCTCCTTCTTCCCAGCGCTCCGGCGTGTTATGGGACTGGTAAGCCACTGGTCCGGCGGTACTCGCATCGGGGAATGCCTGGAGACTCTCAACACCCAATATTCTCAGCTCCTGGACCGCAACACCTCGGTGCTGCTCTTCAGCGACGGGTGGGAAACCGGCGATCCGGACCACCTGGCGCGGGAGTTGGCCGAGCTCCGAAAAAAGGTCAGACAGTTGGTCTGGCTGAACCCATTGCTGGGCACTCCGGATTACGCACCTATGACATTGGGGCTAAAAGCGGCGGGACCCCACGTGGACCTGTTTGCATCGGCGCTGAACCTAGCACAGTTGAAGCGGCTGCCGAAGCTCCTACGGCACAATAATAACCGCCCCCGGAGATTTGAAATCTCCGGGGGCGGTATTAATTCCGTAGCTCTGCCTCATGGCTGAACTGAAGGCCCCTGGGTCCTGCCTGCTAACCTAGACGGTGGACGTGGTTGGCATACCCTTTGCCTTGTACTCTTGGATGGCTGCCCTAGCCCAGGCCAGTTCGTCGTTGCGCGCCAGGGCCTTCGTCTTCTCCGGGTCCATGCCATAGATGCGGGCGGCGTTCAGGCCCAATATCTTCTCCTTGGCCGTATCGGTAAGCTGGGGATAGCCATGCTTGTCGCGAATTTCATCGGGAATCTGGAAGGCCCGGAAGGCGTCGATCATCGGCTGAGGCGGGCCATAGAAGGGACAATCGGTTCCCCAGAGGATGTTGTCCTCGCCAAGGTACTTCAGAAGCTTGCCCATGACGTGGGAGGCCTCCTGGGGATGGGCCATTATCTGGTACCAGGTGGAGCCCAACTCGCCGTAGACGTTGGAGCCAGGCCCGATACCAGCCTCATTCAGGCTGGTTATGAGCCGGTTGACGCCCACGCGGGCGGTCTCTTCTGTGTAGGGTCCCTCGGTCTTGTCCCCTTCCCGAACTTCGTAGCCCGAGTGATAGATCAGGAACTGGATGCCCGGGAAGTCCTTCGCGGCGGGGCCGATGTCCTTGGGGGAGGAGGGGCCGTCCCAGCTCGGGTCAGCTCCGGCGCTGATCCCCTTATGGACGCAGACTCTCCGTGACTGCGGCCTGCTCATGACGTTCTTCAAGAAAGGACGCCCGTGCTCCTCGTCGTCCAGAGACCAGGCCGGGTAGTCCACCTGCATTATGCCTCCACCATGGTCACTGTACATCGTGTAGCATTTCCAGCCGGCCGGGTCACAGTACTCCCGCCACTTCTCCAAGTTATCGTTCTCGCCAGGCACGTTGGGGTGGACGTTGCAGTGATTGATAAAGCGGCCTGTACCGCCCAGGCGGTCTATCAGCTCCTTGGTGGCCACCATCTCGGAGTTGTTCAGGTTGCGATTTGGGTCAAGCCCTTCGGCGCCGGGCCCCGCGCTGAGTACAGCCACGGCCGTCTCGCTCTCCAGGTATATGCATCGTATGTACTCGGCGAAGGAGTATCCGAGCTTGTTCTGGTCCCTGACCAGCCGGTCCAGGCCCTTGAACAAGGCGGGAGTAACGTTCTCACACATCGCAAGCATGTACTCCAGGAACCTTATCAGCTCGGGCCGGTCCGAAATGTAATGGGTCTGAACATCGATGACCAACTGGTCGCCGCCCAGGGCGGCGTTGGCTGCATCCTCGTCCAGGGCCGCCTCCGGCGGGATGTTGTAAAAGCCTCCACCCCAGGCCTCATCTATAGCCAGAAGGGCGGCGGCCCTGCCCTGCCGGCCGGCCCAGTAATCGCCCAGGGACATGCTAAGGCGGGGAGCGATCAGGGGCGCCTCGGCCCTGACCCGCGTTATAGCACGGCGCAGGAGGGCAGATTGGGGCGGAGGGGTGTACTCGTCACTACTTAGTTGCCGCATGAACATGGGCAGTTTGGGTGGGCGCGGGAGTAATTTTAACGTCACGGACCTTCTCCTTGGTAGATTTGATTGGGGATGACCCGGAGGCGCCACAATACCGGCGTAGGCTGGTCGATTCCGGTCCTTGGGGCCACTGGGACGGCTCCAGGCCAACGTACCACAGGGGTCTGGTAGTGTCAAGCGACGTTACGTGGGCCGGAATACACCCGTTACGCCACCATGGAAGCGCCCCGGTATTACCCTTGAGGGGGAATGACACCCAGCTGCTGCATCCATCCCAGCATGTCCATCGCCAACCATACTTCTATCATCCTGCCTCCCTGCCAGCGTTGGAGGCTCATCCCCTGGACGGATATCTGCTTGCCCGTGGGGGATATGCCTACCCACTCACACTTGTGAGTGCCGGCGACTGTCCAACGTGACAGCACCTTGGCTCCCTCGGCCACTTGGTCTTCGACCACGAAATGCATGTCAGGGTAGCCCGACCGGTGGATGGAAATGGCCTGCTTGATGCCTTCAAAATCAGGGGTGACGCCTGGGGGTGAGTTATGGACCACAAAGTCAGGAGAGGCCATCTCATCGTAGGAACCCACGCTCCCTTAGTTCCCCACATCCTCGAACCAACGTCGGTCTAAAGCCTTGTTCTCCTCCGACATTGGTTTCCCTCCATTCCTGGATATTAATATTCCCAGTCCGCTTGCTGCTCAAAGCCATGGGCCGCAAGGGATGAATTGATGGTAGTTTATGGCGGTCAACCAGTGGTATTAACCAGGCCTGCCGGGATAGGAGAAACCGGGGGATTGATTACCTGAAGCAGGGCAACTTTGAGACGCCGATGTCAAACGACCGGTAACCTGGGGGGCTCAGTCGCGGCGTCCACGGTTCCTGCTGGAGACAAAACGCTCCATGAGTAGGTCCACTATGGGTATCTCGCCGCTGAGGTATTTGCCGATGACCCAACCAAGGAGAGCGAACAATGCTGTGATGAACGCTTCCAGGGGTCCCAACCAGACCAGGACCACCCCTACCACGAGGCCGATAACCATTCCGGCGATTTTTGGATTACTCATAAGCTTTTCCTAACCGCCTAACAAACGGGAATCATCGGCACGGTCGTATCGGACCCTCATCACGTTCACTTGAAGGACGTTGAGGCCCGTTAGCTGCTGCACGGCGTCCTTGATCCTGGTCTGCAGGTCGTCCCTTACTTCGGGGACGTTGCTCCCCAGAACCACCCGGGGGTAGCACGAAATGGTAATGCTGGCGGGCCCGCCCACCGGAGGCCTTCTCCCCTTCCTCAGACGGCAACGTAATGAGCTAACGTTCCTGTTGCTGGCACCCACACGCTCCGCCAGTAGCCTCACACTGCTCTCCTCTATGTTCAGAACGCCATTTGAAGTGGAGCTAATGGGCAGCAAAGCAGGCTTCCGCCTCAAGGATATAAGCTCCAAGAAGAAGACCGCAAGCATGACAAGGCCCACCGCTATGCTCGCAACTATGGTGACGGTCTGGCCGGCCCCACCGAAACGGTCGACCCCTCTCAGTTCGGAATAGAACCACGCCTGGTCCCCTGACCCACCGGGGAGAAAATCCGGGGCGACAGCATTGGCAGCCACCAGAAGCGTTACTATCGCCCCTGCCATCAAGAACATGGCCACCAATGAGACAAATAGGCGGTTCCACAGGTCCATAGACGATGTCACCTCTCCGAGCAGCCCGTTGCTACCCCGATTCGAAGGAAATGTTGGTTGGCCTCAGCACCATGTTTGTGTCTCCGGAGGCCCCCAGCCGGGAGTCCGGAGACGATGATCCTCTAGCCTTACTCCACCCTGCCGAGCATCCTCTCTGGAAACTCTATTCCCGTTACGTTAATGTTTATCTCTTTGGATACCAGGCCACACATCTCCAGCACCCGCCGGGCCACGTTTTGGCGTACTTTAACGATGGTCTCGGGAATACTGAACCCGTATATCACCTGCAACTCGATGTCCAGGATAGCTTCCCTTCGCCCGGCCTCCACAGCCACACCCCTGGCCCTCTGCTCGGCGCCCCCCACCCGCTCGGCGATGGCCCTGCGGATGGAGCTGGTGCCCAGAGAAGATACCCCCTCGATTTCCCGTGCGGCCACGCCGGCGACGGCGCCGATCACCTCATCGTCTATCTCAGTCTCCCCGCCGACTTCGATCTCTTGAAGCTTCGCTAACTCAGCCATTCTTGGTACCATCTCTTGTTCCTTGATTCTGTCCTGACTCATGGTTCACCTCCTAGTTGTTCATATCCCGGGGTATGCCGGATTCCTTATTGGACCCTGCCGGGAATCCTGTCCGGGAATTCAAGCCCGCTGACGCTGATGTTGATCTCTTTAGCCAACAGACCACACAGCTGGACCAGCCGATCGGCAACTTTCTCGCGCACCTTGATCACTGTATCCGGTATGCTGTAACCGTAGATTACCCTCAGGTTTATATCCAGGATGACCTCTCTCCTGCCAACCTCTACATCTATTCCCCGTGCCTTACGTTCGGCTCCTCCCATACGCTCTCGGATGGTCCTCCGAAGGGAGGTAGTTCCCAGAGAGGCAACCCCTTCCACCGCCTGGGCGGCCACACCTGCAATCGCGCCGATGACCTCAGGCTGTATGTTGGTGGTTCCTCCCACGTGGACTTCTTCTAGCCGGCTTAACTCTTCTATTTTAGACATCATCTCCAGTTCCTTGATGGTCAGTTCCATCTTTGGAGGGTCCTCTACAACCGCCAGCACCTCCGTTAAGGACTCCTCTCCCACCACTACCCTGGAATCATCACCCTCCACAGGATCCGGCTCTGTCCTCGCTGCCCCACTCACCTTTCTTGAACGTCCAGTCTTGGGAACCACCAGGGATTCCTGTGAGCCATCAGCTGAAGAGCCAATCACATCTACGGCCTGAGTGTTATCCTGGTCTTCGTTCCTCTCCGACATCTCTGACCTCCCCTCACCATCTAAACGAGCGTTTTGCATCCGCCATTGCACAATTTATAAGTGAACGCTCACTTAGGTTTCATGGTATCATGGCAATGCAGGCATGTCAAGCCTTGCATTAGAGCCCATTATGTATTACATTATTTGTTAGTGTCCGCTCACTTACATTAGACTTAAGGCCCCAGGCCATGGAGAGTTGAAACGTGACAATCCCACATCTTGATTCGGAAGTCCGAAAGCACCAGATCGTACAAACAGCCCGGAAGATCGTCGCCATTCTGGGCATGGCCTCCTTCACGATACAGGAGTTGGCGAGGGAAGTGGGGGTGTCCGAGGGGGCCATCTACAGACATTTCAAGAGCAAGGACGAGATCCTCCTGGTCCTGATCCAGGATATCGAACGTAATCTGCTGAAGGCTATCTCGGATTCCGCCCGTCCCAAAGAGGGTGTGCTGGACCAACTCAGGCACCTGCTTCAACTTCACTTCTCGACCTTGGAACGAAGGAACGGCCTCTCCTTCGTGGTTATAGCCGAGTCCCTCTGTTTCGCCGACGCCCAGGTCAAGCAAGCTACGACCCAGATGGTGGAACGCTACCTGGAATCGGTGACTTCCGTCCTCAAGGCCGGAGCAGACAAGGGCGAGATCGACAAAAAGATAGACACCAGGGCTGCGGCTGTGATGTTTTTCGGCATGATCCAGGCCAGCGTCACTTTGTGGTCCCTTAGCAACAGGGCTCATCCCCTGACCCAGCATAGCTCCTCCCTGTGGACCATGTTCAAGGACGGGCTCAACGGTGGGGAGGGCCATAACGGACAGCCGGGCCACTCATCCTAAGGAGGGCGAGGGACGGCGAGTCTTCACCGGAAACAGGCCGCCTGTCCCTGGGGCCAACCGACTGTATGCTTCTAGCCGGTCCCGGGAATTCCGACCCCCGGCACTTTGACCCGCACTGTGTAAGCCCGAATCCACCGAAAGGACACGGATGGACGGCGTGAGGACAGCGGAAGGGGGTGGGTGAGGGAGCTACAGGGGAGATGGCCTGAGGTCTTGGGGTAGATGGGAGGGCGGCGGAGGGTCTTCAGTCGCCGCACAGGGCCCCTAAGGCCCTATGCGGGAGTTGCGATGCGCGGGATGGCGAGAGGATACGCAGCAGGGGACTCTCGCGACCGGGGTGGCGCGAGATTGCGGGGACGTTGGGTCAGTTGCAGGCTGGCCGTCAGGCCGGGAACGGAATGGCTTGCAGCCGGGCCAAGGCGCGACTGAACTGGGTTTCCCAAGGCCAGCGCCGGGGGAGATGCAAAGTGAGGCGGCGCGCCGAGCGGGTGATCCGCCCCACCAGAGCGAAGACCCGTCGCCTGAGGGTCTTGGTGATCACGGTCCCCTCGCCCAGACCAATCCGAGCCGCGTCCAGCGGGCCAGGTTATGCGCCATCACCTGTACCGCCAGCCAGGCGCCGTTGGCGGCGAAGCGCCCCGACGGCATGTGGTTCAGCCCGACGCCGTACTTGAGGTCGCGTATGGCGTTCTCGACCTCGGCGTGGCGGCGATGATCGGCCTCCAGTTCCAGCGTCTCCCCATCGCGGTCGGTGATGAAGGCGTGATAGCTGTATCTGGCGAAGAGGGCGAGCTGGGAACCGGGCGTCGGCTTCACCCGCCGGACAATGAGCCGCACCGGCGGGGCGTCCGGCTTGGTCTGGAACGGGGTGTAAGTCGTCTCGGCGACATCGGCGGCGCCGTCCATCCAGTAGGGAATGGGAGTCCAGTCCTCCTCTGGTATCGCCTCGATCAGGTCCCGCAGGCTGGCGCGCTGGCGGATGGTGATAGAGAAGCGGACATCCATTTCCCGGCAGGCGGCAACGACAGTGTGGGCGTAGAAGCCGCTGTCGGCCCGCACCGTGAGTTGTCCCCTGGCCCCGCCGTAGCGCACCCGCCCCACCGTCTCACGCAGGAAGTGGGCCGCGCCACGGGCGGTGTTGGCCCGGCCCTCGCGCAGCCGGGACATCAGCACCTCGCCGGTGCCGGCGGCAATGGCCAGTAGCGGGTGATAGCCGCGGGCGCCGGTATAGCCGTGGTGGCGCGCTCCCTCCTTGGCCAGTCCATAGGTCTCGCAGATGGTCGAGTCCAGGTCGATGGTCAGGGGCGAGTCGCCGGGTCCGGCCCCAGCGGCCCAGGCCCGGGCCAACAACTGGCGGCTCACGCGGTCGAGTTGACGGACATGCCCCCACCGGAAGCTGCGCAGGAAGGTCCCCAGGGTGGATGACGCCTTGACCACGCAGCCTAGAACACCGACCGTCCCACCAGCGCGCAGCGCATCGGCGTCGTCGATGCAGTCGCCGCCTGCCAGCGCGGAAGCGACCAGCGTCAGCATCTTGTCCCCAGTGTTCGCCCGTCCCGGCGCTCCGCCGAGGTCAAGGTGATGGTCGACGAGTTCCCGCAGGCCCAGGTGCCGGGCTAGGGTGGCCGGCAGGAGCAGGCCGGCATTGGCCACCAGGCGATGGTCGTCAAAGAGGATGCGGATACGGTCGGGTTTGTTCTGTGGCAGCATCTATTGGGTGCTCCTTGTTTCCGGGCTGGTTTCTGTTCCAAAACCATTATCCCAGATTCAGAGGAGCACCCGCTGGCTTCTTCAAGGACTGTCCCCAAGGACGTCCTTCGGTGGATTCGGGGTAAACCGAAGTGTGGGCGGTGAGGAAGAGAGTGCGCCGGTCGGAGCCCCCGAAGGCGCAGTTGGCAGGCACTTCAGGGGTCGTATAAATCCCCAGACGGTTCCCATCTTTGTCGAAAATCCACGTACCTCCCGGCCCGGTGCAGAATACGCGACCCTCCATGTCCACCTTCATGCCGTTGGGCACATCTTCCTCCGGGGCTGACATGTCGGCGAATACCCGGCTATTGGTCACAGAACCATCGGGTTTGACATCGTAAGCACGTATATACTTATCGGCACGGCTGTTGGCCACGTACAGGACCCTTTCGTCGGGTGAGAAAGCCAGCCCGTTGGGGTACTCGCAGTCGTCGCTGACCAACGAGATGGACCCATCTGGGTCCACGCGGTAGACTGCCGGGAACCCGATCTCCACCTCCTCGGGCGGAAGCCGCCCTCCGGGGTCGGTGAAGTATATGCTCCCGTTGGAAACCCCCACCACGTCGTTTGGCCTATTCAGCCTTTTCCCCTCCCACCTGTCGGCCAGCGCGGAAATGCTCCCATCTCGCTCCGTGCGCGCCACCCTCCGGTTGTCTCCCTCGCACATTATCAGCCTGCCCTGGAGGTCGAAGGTGAGCCCGTTGCCACCCTTGGTGTCAGCCCGGACCACATCCGCCTGCTGGCCGGGTATTCAGCGAAAAAGCAGGCTCTGTCTGACGTCCACGAAGTAAAGGTAGCCATCAGGGTTCCATACCGGGCCCTCCGTGAAGACGTAACCCGTGGCCAGGCGTTCTGCCGGCCCATCGAATATTGCTGACAGCGCGTCGCTCATGGCACACCTCTGTAAATTCGAAAATCCGGCGAAAGGGGAGATTGGGAGGATCCGCTTGCACTACAACCCTTGGGCTTGCAGGGGAGCCATTCAAGGCGGGTTCTACGGCGGGTTCTACGGCGGATTCTACTATAATACCAGGGGAAATTCCACACGCTGTATCTCCAGAGGGAGGGGTTGACCCCGGCCCCGGCGCAAAATACAATGTCCCCATCCCAAGGGTGTGGGCGCCCAGAGCCGATCCAATTCTGCTATACCTTCCAGGAGGCGCGATATGGCAACGCAATCCCAGGAGACCGGAGTGAAACTCAAAGTAACGGAGATGGACCACATCGTCATACGGGTGAAGGACGTGGAGGGGGCGATTCAGTTCTACACCGAGGTGCTGGGCCTGGCCCCCCACAGGGTCGAGGAGTACCGGGCCGGCAAGGTCCCCTTCCCCTGCGCCCGGATCAACGAGGGCACAATAATAGACCTTTCACCGACTCCCGACCAGGAGCCCGTCGGCGACGGACCCCGGAACCTGGACCACTATTGCCTCAACATCGAGCCCACGGACATGGTCGCGCTGGGGGAGCACCTTCGCGGGCAGGGGGTCACCATTGTCAGCGACGCCCCGGCCCAGCGGTCTGGAGCTCGTGGGATGGCCACCTCCATATACATCAAGGACTGGGAAGGCAACACCATCGAGTTGCGTCACTATTAAAGAGAATGTCAGCCACACGAACCCTGGCCAGCTACCTGTCTAACATTAAATACGACGACCTTCCCCCTGAGGTAGTCGAGAAGGCCAAGCTGGCCATCCTCGATACCCTGGGCAACATGATCGGCAGTTATCCTCTAAGCCTGTCCACGACCTTCCTGGAGCTGGCCAAGGACCTGGGCGGAGGTCGAGGAGAGGCTACCCTCATCGGCGACGGGACCAAGGTATCCGTGCCCCTAGCGGCCTTCGGCAACGGCGCATTGGCCTCCATGCTGGACTACAACGACGGCTACCGGAATGAAAGCGGCAAACTTTCGGCAGTCCCAGGTGCGCTGTCCGTCACCGGGGCGCTTTCTGCGGGGGAGCCTAGGGGAATCTCCGGCCAGGAGCTAATCTCCAGCGTGGTGGCGGGGTACGAGTGCATGGCCCGCATAGTCCAATCCATGGACATGTCCTGGGAGCAGGAGCAGAAAGTAAAGGGGCAGACAGTATCGGTGTTTGCTGCGGCGGGGGCGGCGGGAAGAGCCCTGGCACTGGGTGAAGACGAGATGCTGTCGGCCCTGGGCATGGCAGGGATATACACTCCCGTGCCCGCCGGACACAAATACCTGAGCCACGAAGGCCTAACGCCAAGGAGGGACATAAAGCAGGGTTGGGCCTGGATGTGCATGACGGGGACCTTCGCCGCCGTCTCCGCCCACAAGGGCCTCAAGATGTTACAGCCCAACAACATTCTGGATGGGGACAAGGGGCTGTGGCGGATGCTGGGGATGGATAGTTTCAAGGAAGAAGCTCTGACCTTGGAGATGGGCCAGACCTACCACATCTCCCAATTCAGGACGAAGCTCAATCCCGGTCTGGCCACCAGCCATACGGCCATAACCGGCGTAAAGAGACTGGTCAAAGACCACGGCATCGCCGTTGGCGACATCCAGGACATCGAGGTTGGCGTGGACAGGGGAGAATGCATCGGCCTGGACGACCAGGAGCCCCATGGGCTGATCGACATGGAGTTCAGCATACCTTACCAGGTTTCGGCCTCATTGCTGGCCGGCGATGGAGGCCACAACTGGTATTCGGAGGAGACAGCCAAGAGCGCAGCCGTCACAGACATGATAAAAAGGGTTTCGGTGACCTTCGACCCGGAGTGCGAAAGGGTCTTCCATGAAACCCACCTGCGTATGACCAAGGTCAACCTTCTCACGAAGGCAGGCCATAGGTACAGCACCAAAGTGGACCGGCAGGGGTACGGGAGGACCACCGAAGAGGTTAAGGACAAGTTCATCGCCACCACATCCCAGGTAATTGACCGTGGGCGGGCCGAAGAGATCGCGGCCGCTATCCAGGGTCTGGAATCCTTCGGCAATATCCGCCGGCTGATAGACCTGCTGCACATACCCCAGCGCCGCTGAGCTGCTGTACCCACGGACTGTCCCGATGGGGGTGAGTCCGGCAAGTATCCGTGCAGCGGTGATACACGCCGGTCCACCACTGAGGCTCTTCCAAGTCCCGGAACACCTTCAAAGCAGGACCAGACAGCGAGCTTGACAGGCTAATGGGCCCCCTCTACAATTCCTCCCGTCCAGGGCGGCAATGTCACCAGCCAACGCCAAGAAACGCCCTTATTCCCCATGTGCAACCCACCGGGACACGGACAAAGCTGAAGGAGGGTACAGATGTCTACCACGCGGACCCTGGCCAGCTACCTATCGAAGGTTAATTACGAAGACCTGCCCCCTGCCGTCATAGAGAGGGGAAAGGCCGCCATTTTAGACGTGGTGGGGAACGCCATCGGCGGATACCCCTTGAGCTTGTCGAAGACCTTCCTGGACGTGGCCAAGGACTCGGGTGGCGGCAGGGACACCGCCACCCTGATCGGTGACGGAAGCAAGGTATCGGTGCCCATGGCCGCATTCGGGAACGGGGCGTTGTCCACCATGCTCGATTACGCCGACCATCAGAGCAGCGAGAGCGGCAGGGCGGCGGCCTGGATGGCTGCCCTGGCCGTGCCTGCGGCGCTGGCCGCGGGAGAGTCCCAGGGGATTTCCGGGCGCGACTTTATAGCAAGCACGGTGGCCGGATTCGAGTGCGTGGCCCGGGTAGTCCAGTCCATGGACAAGACCATGGAGCAGGCCGCGATTCTTAAGGGCCAGACCGTATCGGTGTTCGCGGCGGCGGGGGCGGCGGGAAGAGCCCTGGGACTGAATGAGGACCAGATGGTGTCGGCTCTGGGTATGGCCGGCATCTACACCCCGGTGCCGGCGGGCTTCAGCTACACCGGCCAGGAAGGGCTCAGCCCCAGGAAGGACATCAAGCAGGGCTGGGCATGGTTTTGCATGACCGGCGCCTTCTCCGCGGTCTCCGCCCAGAAGGGCCTGAAGATGTTGCAACAGAACAATATATTCGATGGCGACAAGAGTCTCTGGCGCATGGTGGGGATGGATGTGTACAAGGAGGAAAGGCTTACCGCCGGTCTTGGCGAGAACTTCTACATTCACAAATTCCACTCTAAAGTGATCTCCGGATGCGCCGTGACCCATACCGCCGTGGTCGGCCTGAGAGGGTTGGTCAAGGACAATGGCATCAACCCTAACGACATTGAAGAGATCCGCGTCATCACCAACAAAGAGGACGGGATCGGTTTCGACGACCAGGAGCCCCAGGGTCTGGTGGACAGGCAGTTCAGTATGCCCTATCAAGTATCCGCGTCACTTTTCGCCGGAGATCCAGGGCCCAACTGGTACTTGGACGAATTCGCCAGGAGCCCCGAGGTCACCAACATGATGAAGCGGGTGTGGCTATCTTTCGACGATGAGTGCGAGCAGATATTCCGGGAACAGCGTATCCGGGTGAGCAAATTATCCATCGTCACCAAGGACGGGAAAAGATACGAAACCCGGGCCGACCGTGACGGGGAAGCGCGGACCGGAGAGGAGATCCGAAAGAAGTTCATCACCACCACTTCCCAGGTCATAGATACCGACCGGGCCAACGACATTGCCGACACCATCGAGAACCTGGAGGAGGTGGGCAGGATCTCCGAGCTGATCGAACTGTTGCGCATCCCGGCCTAAGAGCATTGCGTCTACGTTAACCAGGACTGTCTCCCCCATGGGTCTGGGATAAAAGCCGGGCACCGGCGGCGCCTATGGAACCACTAGAGGAGGATTCTCGATGTCAGCCACAAGAACCTTGGCCAGCTATCTTTCAAAACTCAAATACGAAGACCTGCCCCCCGGGGTGGCGGAGAAGGGCAAGCTGTGTATCCTGGACGCCCTGGGGAACTGCATCGGGGGATATGCCCTGAAGCTGTCCAAGACCTTCCTGGAACTGTCCAAAGACCTGGGGGGTGGAATAGACGAGGCGAGTCTCGTCGGCGACGGTTCCAAGGTGTCGGTATCCCTGGCGGCATTCGGAAACGGCGCCCTGACAACCGCTCTGGACTACTGCGACTTCGTCCACAGCCGGACAGGGAGGATCCCCCTATGGCTTGGAGCCATGGCCGTGCCCGCCGCCCTGGCCGCAGCTGAGTCACGGAATATCTCCGGAAAGGATCTGGTGGCCAGCGTGGTGGCGGGCTATGAATGTTCGGCCCGGGTGCTCGACTCCATGGACTATACCGAGGAGGCTTCCCAGAATGTCAACGGTGAGACCATCTCTGTGTTCGCGGCGGCGGGCGGAGCGGGCCGGGCGCTGGGACTTGATGAGGACCAGATGTTTTCCAACCTGGGCATGACGGGCATCTATACCCCGGTATCCGCCCTGTTGAAATGGTCCCGAGACGAGGGGCTTAAACCCAGGAAGGACATCAAACAGGGTTGGGCCTGGATGTGCATGACGGGCACCTTTGCCGCTGTTTCCGCCCAGAGGGGTTTCAATATGCTTCAGCCCAACGGAATCCTGGACGGCGATAAGGGGCTTTGGCGGATGCTGGGCATGGACATCCACAGGGAGGAGCTGCTTACGGCGGGCCTGGGCGAGACCTTCCACACCAAGGAGTTCCACACCAAGATTGTCCCCGGGTGCGCGGCAACCCATACCGCCGTGGTCGGCGCCCTGGCTCTTGCCAAGGACCATAACATCGATGCCGGCGACATCGAGAAGATCGACGTGGTTACCAACAAAGGTGGAGCGGTTGGTTTCGGTGACCAGAGCCCCGACACCGAGGTGGAAAGGGAGTTTAGCATACCCTACCAGGTCTCCGCCGCCCTTTTGGCGGGTCCCAAGGGGCCCAACTGGTACTTGGACAAGACGGCTAATCGCCCAGAGGTCGCCAGCCTGGTCAAGCGCGTCAACATGGGTTACGACGACGATTGCGAGAAGGTCTGGCTGGAAACGCGGTTCCGCATGAGCAAGATATCGTTGACCACAAAATCCGGGCAGCGATTCTCCACCGAGGTGAAAAGCCCGGGACAAGGGCGGACCCGGGAACAGATCACTAATAAATTCGTCACCACCACATCCCAGGTCATCGACAAGTCACATGTGGAGAAGATACGGAGCATCATCGAGAACCTCGACCAGGTGGAAAGGGTGTCGGAGCTGGTTGACCTCCTGCGCTTCCCGGCCCAGGCTTAACACGCCAGCGGTCTGGCCAAGGGTCTTGATTGTCGAGCCGGTAGCCGCTGTGTCCCAACCGCCCGCCCAGCGCCCTGGGGTAATCCAAGGTCCTATTTGGGAGGAACTCGCATGTCAACAACGCGAACTCTGGCCGGCTACCTCTCCAGGCTCAATTACGACGACCTGCCAGCCGAGGTTGTGAACACCGGCAAGCTCGCCATCCTGGACACCTTGGGCAACTCCATCGGCGGGTATCCCCTGGAGCTGTCCAAGACATTCCTGGGCTTATCGAAGGGCATGGGAGGAGGACGGGAGCAAGCGACCCTGATAGGCGATGGCGCCAAGGTGTCGGCTCCCTGGGCGGCCTTCGGCAACGGGGCGTTATCCACGATGCTGGACTACTGCGATTACGTCCACAGTGAAAGCGGCAGGTGCCCGGCCTGGCTGGCGGCACTGGCCGTTCCCGCCGCCCTGGCCGCCGGGGAGACCCGGGGGATATCCGGCAAGGAGCTGATCGCCAGCGTGGTGGCGGGATACGAAGGCTCGGCCCGGATTGTTCATTCCATGGATATGACAGCGGAGGCATCCCTGATAGTCATTGGTGAGACCGTCTCGATTTTCGCTGCGGCGGCCGCCGCCGGACGAGCCTTGGCGCTGGATGAGGACGGAATGCTGTCGACCTTGGGGATGACGGGGATATATACCCCGGTGCCCGGCATCTACAAATGGACTCGGGATGAGGGGCTCACCCCCAGGAAGGACATCAAACAGGGTTGGGCCTGGATGTCCATGACCGGGACATTCGCCGCCGTTTCCGCCCAGAAGGGCCTGAGGATGTTGCAGCAGAGCAACATCCTGGACGGCGACCTGAGTATGTGGCGGATGCTGGGCATGGACATTTTCGAAGAGGAGCGGATCACTGCTGGTCTCGGAGAGACTTTCCGGACCCTAAATTTCAAATCGAAACCTTTCCCAGGCGGCGCCAACAGCCACACGGCCATATTGGGCGCCACGGGCCTGGTAAAGGAGCACAATATTGACGTGGGCGACATCGAGAAGATCGAAGTGATTACCAACCGGGGAGGAGCGCTCGGTTTCGATGACCAGAATCCTAAGGGTCTGTGCGACCGGGAGTTCAGCATCCCCTACGCGGTCTCCGCAGCCCTTATCGCCGGGGACAGGGGGCCTAACTGGTACATAGAAAGCACGGCTCAGGGGCCGGCCCTTAGCAGCATGATCAAGCGCGTATCGCTGACCTTCGACGAGGAGTGTGAAAAGCTCTTCCGCGAGAAGCGCATCCGCATGTGCAAGGTATCCCTCCGGACCAAGGGGGGACAGCAGTATACTCGGAACGTGGAACGACCCAACCCCGTAGGGAGCGCGGAAACGGTGAAGGAGAAGTTCACCACCACCACTTCCCAGGTCATGGGCCGAGACCAGGTATCCAAACTACTGGATACCGTCGACAACCTGGAGGCGGTGGGAAACATCTCGGAGCTGATAGAGCTGTTGCGGATCCACTAGAGGTCGATGAGTGGCCCTGGCGCCCCCAATGGTTATGTCGACCGACGGATTCTCAGATCAACGGGCCGTTTTCACCCAGAGCCTGCTCCCGTCGGTTATGAACTCAATGTCGCCGCGCTGGGCGGTGAGATAGGTCATGTCGGCCCCCAGGGCCGCATCCAGCCTGTCGGTGACCTCCCTGTGGGGGTGGCCGTAGGGGTTCTTGGCGCCGACGGAGATCACGGCGGCCGCGGGACTCACCTTGGAGAGAAAGGGCCGGGTGGTTGAGGTCTTGCTCCCGTGGTGCCCCACTTTCAGTACGGTGCTTTCGAGGAATTCGCCATCCTGGAGCAGCCGCATCTCTGCCTCAGCCTCGATATTCGCCGTCAGCAGGAAGTTCACCCCGCCGTGGACCAGCCTCAGGACCACGCCGTTGTTGTTGGTGTCGGAACCGCTCCCCCGGATAGGATCGGGGGAAGGGCTCAGGACCTCCAGCCAGGTAGTCCGGTCCAGGACTATTGTCTGGCCTTCGAATGCGGTAACCCGATGCTCCCCCATCCTTTCGAAGGCCTTCCGCCACTCCAGGTACAGGGGATTGTCCGAGACTGCCTCTCCTTCCAGAACCGTCCCCACCTCGTACCGTTGAAGCACCTCCAGAAGCCCCCGACAATGGTCCTCTTCGGGGTGGGTAAGCACCACCAGATCCAATTTTCTGTCCACGAAGGGTATATTGCGGCCCACTCCCTGGGCAGCGCCGAGCTCCCCAGGCCCACCGTTCACCAAGACGCTGCTACCCTCGGGCGTAACTATCAAGACGCTATCGCCCTGGCCCACGTCCAGGAAATGTACGTGGAGCTTCCCATCGGGGTTCGTTGCAACATGAAACCAGAGGATGGACGCCACCACGGCCAGGCCAACCACCAGCGTCAGATATAGCTTCGGGGAGAAATTCAGTCTGGCGGGGCATCAGTTTCCGGTGGGATCGGCTCCTTCCCTCTCGGCAGCAAGCTTGCCAGCCAACGCAAGGGAGCATGACGGCCGGTTAGAAGCAAGAGGACCACCGCAAACACTCCGTAGTAGGCCCATACAAAATGCCCGCTGATGGGCGGCGTCGAGAGGTCGCTTCCCGGGACCCTGGAGAATATATGGACCAGCCGGATGAGGTATTCCAGTGGGACCCATGCCAGCCAGCCAAGAACCTCTCCCGCCATGGGATGGACGAGGCCGGCAACGCCCGCCAGGGCCGAGGGAGAGCAGCAGGAAGGGAAGGGCGGGCAGGGCCAGGACCGTGGCCGGGATGCCCAAGGTCGGGATGTGGTGAAAGTTAAAGGCTACCAACGGCAAAGTGGCCAGGGTCGCGGCGGCGGAGACGGCTAGGGCGAGGACCAGGGCCCTGGCAAGCCAGGTCCATATTCCATTGCCTGGTAAGGACTCCAAGACCCCTTCCCAGGGAGGCCGGCGAAAGGTAGTAAGCAGCGCAATACCTGCCACGGCGGTAAAGCTCATCTGAAAGGACACCTGCTTGAGCACCGGGGGATCGAAACCTACCATAAACGCTGCCGTAAGCGCCAGGGCGGGCAGGATGCTCCTTGGCCTGCCAAAAAACAAGCCCAATAGTAATACGCTCCCCATAATGGCCGCCCTTTCCACCGACGGGGAGAGGCCGCTCAGCAACGCGTACAGCCAGATGGCGGCCAGGGGCAGCAGCAGGTATAGCTGCCGCCTGCGGCCCATAAGCCATACCCCCACACCCAGGGCCATGGCCAGAATCACTCCCACGTGGAGGCCCGATATGGCCAGCAGATGGGATGTGCCCGTGGATCTGAATTCTCCGGTGATGTCGCTGGGCAACCGCCCCCTGAACCCCAGGATCAGCTCCTGGGCAAGAGAGGCCTGGGGCTCCGGCAGGGCCCGGTCGATCCCTCGGGACAGATCACGCCTCAGGTCATATATTGGTTCATATATCAGTCGCTTGGCCGGGTTGCCCCCGCCCGTATCCGTCAACCTGACCTCTTTGGGGAACCGCATCAGGTAATGAATCCCCTGGTTGGCCAGATATGCCCGAAAATCGAAATTCCCCAGCGCCGGCGGCTTTTCAAGTTTCCCCGTTAGCTGAATCTCATCGCCGTAGCGGAAGTATGGCTCAGCCCTGGTCTGAACCAGCTCGACGGGAGGCCTGGCGAGGACCAGCACCCTGCCCCCGGCTTCCTCCCAACCGGCGCCTCCGTCCACCGCATCGACAGACATTGTAAATTCCACGCCGGGGCCGGAAACTTCGGGGTCGCTGACTATCACGCCACTGGCCGTGACAGAAGGCATGGCGGAGAAAGGCTTCAGGGCATCAGGACCTTCCCTCAGCTCCACGTTTGTGATGCCCATCAGCAGGACCAGGGCCAGCAGGGCGGGCCAGAGAGAGCGGTCTCGGCTTTTGAGAAGGCAGGCCAGGGCAAGGGCCGCCACCGATAGGAGCAAGACGGCGGGAAGGTATGCGTTGGCCTGAAGCCCCAGTAGGAGCCCTCCCATCCACGCGGCAACCAGCGCCACCAGCTTCATAGTAACGGCCCTCGTGCGTCTACTGCGACACCATCTTACTTCAGACCGGCAGGCCGTGGGCAGTCCTGGAGAGAGGATTGCGAATGCAATTCGAAGGACTCAGTCTTGACTGCGTTATGCGGGGCTTATATAGTAGCGTCGCATTGGGCCGGAGTAACAGGGACCTTCCGGTAATTCGTTTCGCAGGGTGGTGCCGTTGAATCTGGGCGACATCTCGATCATAGGGAAAGGCGACGGCATCGGAATCGAATATCTGGGTGAGGAATTCGTCTCCAGGCTAGGAATAGGGCTGCCCATCGACGGCCGCTGGCTTTGGAGCTTCGACGGCTCCCTGAAGCTCGCGGATGAAGAGCACGGGGAGGGTCGGGACAGCGCCGGCAAGTACAGCTATACAGCCCGGTCCTACACCATCCCAGGCCTGCCGGGAGCAGACATTCCTCACCTCCGACAAGAACTTCGAGCCTACGATGACTCACTGCTGGTGATCGACACCAGAGCCCTGGAGGATATAAAGGGGACCTACCTGGAGGACAGCTTCTACAACACCACTTTCAACTCACCGGTGCTGCTGTTCGAAAGGGAGCTGAACTACCTCGCCTACACATGGGGCTTAATAGGGGCCGAAGCCTCCAGGGACGGGGGGCACTTCCCCGAGGCGATTACCGGGAGAGGGGTATCCAGTATCCCGTCGGAACTGCTATCAGCAGGATACTCTGCCAATGAAGACCTGCACACCAACCCGAACAAGCCATTCGGCCCCCTGGTCCTCTACGACGACGAGGAAAGGGCCCTGGTCATTTCTCCAATGGACCACTTCCTGATAAGCCCCCTCAGGATTATCCAGACCCCTTCGGGGACCGGGGTGGCTAGGGGACTGCACGGTTCCGTGGACCTGATACCCCGGGGCGCAAGCACCCGCACCGCCCTGGTCTTCGGAAGGGGCGTGTCGGAGACCATGGCCAAGTGGGGAGACTGGATTCTGAGAACAGGGGGGAAGGAGAGGAAGCTACCCCTGGATAATCCCCTGCTCGGAGGAGTCGGGTTCTGGAACTGCTTCGGGGGTTACTATACAGAGCTTTTCCGGCAGGCGAACGAGAAGGTCCTGGATGAGCTGGCGCGGTATTTCCAGGATGAAAGCATACCCATCAGCTACCTTGGACTGGACCTGTGGTACAACTATGGAGAGGTGGGCTTCGCGAAAAACTACAGGCCTGATGCCCGGAAATACCCAAGGGGCCTTGGACCGGTCCATGAGGAGACGGGGCTCCCCTACCTCCTCCACATGTCCGCCTTTGACACCCCCAACGACTACATGGGAAGCTACGAGTTCGCGGTGGACAGGCAGGCCTCCTATCCCATGCAACAGGAGTTTTACCAAGACCTGGCCAGGGACTTCAAAGGCTGGGGGGCCTTCGGCATCTGGCCCGACTTCCTCAGGACCCAATTGCAGAACTCCAGGTCCCTGCGGGAAAACATCGGCAGCGCCGACCAATGGTTCGACGGGCTTGCCGGGGCCTTCGCCCAGGAGCAGATGGTCATGATGATGTGCATGCCCACCGTGGGCCACTACCTGGCCTCCACCAGGCACCAGAACATCGTGGCCGTAAGGACCCATTCGGACTATCTGAACCACCAGGAGAAACAGGTGGACCAGCTACGGATTACGGGGCAGGTCAGGAACCTCATGCCTTTGCAACAGAGCATCAGGCACAACGTCCTGCTGTCGCTGCTGGCCCACTCCCTGGGACTATGCCCATCCTTCGATGTCTTCCTCACCAACCGGGACCACCCCGAGGGGTTCGTGGAGCCCAACGCGGAGACCGAGGCCCTGCTGCGGGCCATGAGCGCCGGGGTGGTGGCTGTTGGGGACAAGGCGGGGTTCGTAGACCGGGAGATCATCAACAAGCTGAGTTTCCCTGATGGCCGGGTCCCCAGGCCCGACCACCCTCCTTTCCCCGTTGTCAGCACCCTCCAGTCGGAGGTGCTGGCCTTCTACACCACGACCACAGTGAGCGCATACAGATGGGTATATCTGGCCCTGTTCAACGTGGGCGAGCACCCAGCCCACTACAAGCTGGACCTCCTGGAACTTCCGATAGGCCCAGATGCGGTAGTATACGACTATTTTCGTGCCAAAGTGCTGTCCTCAACCCCGCTGGAGGGAGACCTTGGCCCGGCCCAGGGAGATTACTACGTCATCGCTCCCCCAATAGGAGGATTTCACTTTCTGGGATTTCCCGGGAAGTACATCACCCTTTCCAGCCGCCAGGTCGCCGCTATACATGAGGCGGATGGTGAAACAACCGTGGACTTTCTGCTGCCACTTGTTCCCCACAAGTCCTCCGTCAAAGCCGAATACACCGTGGCCGCCCATGCTCCATCGGGACTGGAAGTAAAGGCCCGGGACGCGGAAATTATCGCGGTCCGGCCCGAGGGAGGACTAACGTACATAGACTTCGCTCCAACTTCGGAGAAGCCTTCTCTAACATGCAGGTTGGTGGACCGTGGATGACCTATGTGACCGGACCACCGAGGGCCTGGAGACGATGTGCCGGGGCTTCGCGGTGACAGATATTATTGGCTTTCAGGCAGGGCTGCATCTGGGGCCGGGGTCGTGACGCAGCCGCTTCCGGCACGTTCCGCGGTGGCTTCCTGGGTCGTCTACGATGTGGCCAACACCATATTTTGGACCGGCGTCGTTGGCCTGGCCTTCCCTTTGTGGCTGACCAAGGAGTTGTCTGGGAACGATGCCACCCTGGGCTATACATTGGCCGCCACCATGGGAGTGGTGCTGGTTATGTCGCCCATCATCGGGGCCATCTCCGATCAAGCCGGACGCAGGGTCTCCCTGCTCATCGCCAGCACCATGGTGTGCATCGCGGCCACCCTGTTGCTGGGGAACGGCGGCCTACTGACTTCCCTGGGCTTTTTTGCCCTGGCTCTGGCGAGCATGGAGCTGGGCGTCATCCTCTACAACGCATTGTTGCCAGAGGTCAGCACCCCGGCGAACCGGGGAAGAATTTCGGGGCTGGGCACGGGTATCGGCTACGTGGGCTCCTTCATCGCCGTGGGGGTTGCCATCAGCTTCACCGAGGCCTTTGACGAGTCCCGCAGCTACGTTTTTACCTTTCGCGTAATGGCAGTTCTCTTCCTCCTGTTCGCCCTTCCCATCTTTTTCTTTCTCAGGGAGCGGCCAAAGGATGTGCTCCAGTCCACTCTCTTGCGCAAGGTCCGCCAGGCTTTCTCCCAGCTAAGCGGGGACCTGCGTAGGCTCGACCAGTTTCCGGGCCTGCGGTCCTTCCTGGTTGCCCGGTTCTTCTATGGCATGGGGATAAACACAGCGGTGGCCTTCGCCGTGGTCTACGCCTCAAGCACCTTAGGTTTGAGCGACAGGGAGATTCAGGCGATCCTGATGGCAGGCATATCCGTCGCCATCCCCAGCGGAATCTTGTGGGGTACATTGGTAGACCGAATCGGCGCAAAACCGGTGCTTAGGATTGCCCTGGCCATCTGGATAGCGATGCTCTTGCTCGCCGTGGGTATGGCATGGCTGTCCTGGAGCGCTCACCTGTGGTGGGTCGTGGGTTGTTTCACGGGAGTGGCTATCGCCGGGGGGTGGACCGCCGATAGGCCCTTCATGCTGAGCTTTACCCCGAATCCACCGAAGGACACCGATGGACGGCGTGAGGGCAGCGGAAGGGGGTGGGTGAGGGAGCTACAGGGGAGATGGCCTGGGCTCTTGGGGTAGATGGGAGGGCGGCGGAGGGTCTTCAGTCGCCGCACAGGGCCCCTAAGGCCCTATGCGGGAGTTGCGATGCGCGGGATGGCGAGAGGATACGCAGCAGGGGACTCTCGCGACCGGGGTGGCGCGAGATTGCGGGGACGTTGGGTCAGTTGCAGGCTGGCCGTCAGGCCGGGAATGGAATGGCTTGCAGCCGGGCCAAGGCGCGACTGAACTGGGTTTCCCAAGGCCAGCGCCGGGGGAGATGCAAAGTGAGGCGGCGCGCCGAGCGGGTGATCCGTCCCACCAGAGCGAAGACCCGCCGCCTGAGGGTCTTGGTGATCACGGTCCCCTCGCCCAGACCAATCCGCGCCGTCCAGCGGGCCAGGTTATGCGCCATCACCTGGACCGCCAGCCAGGCGCCGTTGGCGGCGAAGCGCCCCGACGGCATGTGGTTCAGCCCGACGCCGTACTTGAGGTCGCGTATGGCGTTCTCGACCTCGGCGTGGCGGCGATGATCGGCCTCCAGTTCCAGCGTCTCCCCATCGCGGTCGGTGATGAAGGCGTGATAGCTGTATCTGGCGAAGAGGGCGAGCTGGGAACCGGGTGTCGGCTTCACCCGCCGGACAATGAGCCGCACCGGCGCGGCGTCCGGCTTGGTCTGGAACGGGGTGTAAGTCGTCTCGGCGACATCGGCGGCGCCGTCCATCCAGTAGGGAATGGGAGTCCAGTCCTCCTCTGGTATCGCCTCGATCAGGTCCCGCAGGCTGGCGCGCTGGCGGATGGTGATAGAGAAGCGGACATCCATTTCCCGGCAGGCGGCAACGACAGTGTGGGCGTAGAAGCCGCTGTCGGCCCGCACCGTGAGTTGTCCCCTGGCCCCGCCGTAGCGCACCCGCCCCACCGTCTCACGCAGGAAGTGGGCGGCGCCACGGGCGGTGTTGGCCCGGCCCTCGCGCAGCCGGGACATCAGCACCTCGCCGGTGCCGGCGGCAATGGCCAGCAGCGGGTGATAGCCGCGGGCGCCGGTATAGCCGTGGTGGCGCGCTCCCTCCTTGGCCAGTCCATAGGTCTCGCAGATGGTCGAGTCCAGGTCGATGCTCAGGGGCGAGTCGCCGGGTCCGGCCCCAGCGGCCCAGGCCCGGGCCAACAACTGGCGGCTCACGCGGTCGAGTTGACGGACATGCCCCCACCGGAAGCTGCGCAGGAAGGTCCCCAGGGTGGATGGCGCCTTGACCACGCAGCCTAGAACACCGACCGTCCCACCAGCGCGCAGCGCATCGGCGTCGTCGATGCAGTCGCCGCCTGCCAGCGCGGAAGCGACCAGCGTCAGCATCTTGTCCCCAGTGTTCGCCCGTCCCGGCGCTCCGCCGAGGTCAAGGTGATGGTCGACGAGTTCCCGCAGGCCCATGTGCCGGGCTAGGGTGGCCAGCAGGAGCAGGCCGGCATTGGCCACCAGGCGATGGTCGTCAAAGAGGATGCGAATACGGTCGGGTTTGTTCTGTGGCAGCATCTATTGGGTGCTCCTTGTTTCCGGGCGGGTTTCTGTTCCAAAACCATTATCCCAGATTCAGAGGAGCACCCGCTGGCTTCTTCAAGGACTGTCCCCAAGGACGTCCTTCGGTGGATTCGGGTTTACGCCTAGTCAAAACGTCGGAGAGTTTTTCGGACTTCACGGCATGGTTGGCAAATTTGGCCGGGTGGTGGGCCCTTTCATGTGGGCCTTGATATCGTCCACCCTGGGGCTGGGTCAGCCGGCGGCGATCCTAAGCCTCATCGGCTGCCTTGTAGTCTCTTATGTTATCCTATCGAGGACGACTGAGCCTGCTAGGATCGCTCTGCCCGACCTGGCTGATTGATTGTAACCATCCACTAACCCTTTGAGAACTGAATCGAGGAGCGATGCTACCCCTAGGGACTGGGACAGAGACCAAGGGCATCTCGGACCTTCCGCCGGAGGGCAGATACGGCCTCGCCGGCCGGGAGGAGGAGATGACGGCACTGGAAGGGGCGCTGCTTCAAGCCCCCATCATCCTCATCACCGGCCCACAGGGAATCGGCAAAACGGAGCTGGCCTGCGGCTTCGCCCGGCGGCTCCTTTCTGCCGGGAAACCGGCGGCCCCAGCAGAGGGCCGGGAAACCCACGAGACCACCTCCAGCTCCCGGAAAAATGGAGGAAGCAGACCGGCACTGGCCCGGTTTACATCCTTCCTGTTTACATCCTTCCGGGAGGGCGGCGGGCTATACAGGCTTCTCCACGAGATGGGCACCACGCTGAGGGGCATCAGCTTCGCTCGCCTCTCCCTTGAGGAACAGCGCCGATGGCTCATCGACTACCTGGCCCAGAACCCTTGTCTACTAATCTGGGACGACTTCGAAAATGCCTTCACCGGCCCGGACCGAGGGGACCGGGTGGATCTCACCGAGTTACTGAAGGACATCTCCAAGGGGCCCAGCCGTGTACTCATCACTGGCCGTGGAAAGGCCTGGATTGGCAAGACCGGCGCCGGTGGGGCTCTGGACCATGTTGATAAAACGCTTAGGGGATTAAAAGGTTCCGGCGCCCGCCAGATGGCGGCGATTATCCTTTCAGGCGCTGGTATGGAACCTCCGGAAAAAGGCCCTGACTACCTGAGGCTGTTGAGGCGCCTTAATGGGAGCCCCATGGCCATCAGCCTGGTGCTGCCCCATCTGAAGCACCACCCTCCCGATGAGCTGGCCCAGTGCATCGAAGGGGACCGGCGATCAGGGGATCGGGCTGGGAGTGCTAATGGCGGGACCGGCAAATACCTGGACGCCGCCCTGGCCTGCTCCTTTTCCCATCTGTCCCAGCGTACCAGGGCCCACCTGCCCTTCCTGTCCATGTTCCGGCAGCGGGTGCTTCTCGACGTGCTCACCTTCATGACCCAGGGAGATGTATACACTGCGGCCATGGGCGAGGAAATGGGGTGGGGCGCCTGCCGCACATTCCTCAGAGAGGCTCGGGACCACGGCTTGCTGGACTCGGTGTCGCCCAGCATCTATCTGATTCATCCCGCCGTATCCCGGTTTCTGGCCCAGGAACTGGCCCGCCAACTCCACACCTCCCAGGTCCGTAGCCTTGAGGGAGAGTTCGGGCGCGTCTATGCCGACGTAAGTGACTACTTCCTGGAGAACCTTTCCTCCGAGTCCGCAGAGTCCGCGGTAACCGGCGTGCTGGCCGAAGAGGCCAACCTGCTCCATGCCCTGGAGCTTGCCCAGGCCCAGGGAAATTGGGAGCAAGTCCAGATGGTCCTTCAACCCCTGGCCCAGGTTTACAAGATGCAGGAGCGGGTATTAGAACTGCGCCGCTTAAGAGGGCGGCTTCTTGCCCGGCTGGGTGTTGAGCCCGCGCAGGCTGAAAAAAAGGGTTCCCTCGACCTGTGGCAGTACCTCCAGGGGACGGAGGTCAGCGATGCCATCGGCAGACAGGAATTCGACCGGGCCGAGGGTATTTGCCAGACGGTGTTGAGACACCTGGATGCAACCGTCAATACCAATTACCAGGCCCAAACAGCATCCATATATCACTCTCTTGGGATGATAGCCCAGGCCAGGGACCTCCACCAGCAGGCTGAGGGTTGGTACCGGAAGGCGCTGGACCTCAACGAGGAGATGGGAAACGAGGCCGAGTGCGCCGACAGCTACCACCAGCTGGGCCTGGTTGCCCAGTCCAGAAGGGCATACGTCGAGGCCGGGGAGTGGCTTCGAAAAAGCCTTGAGATCAGAGAGAGGCTGGAGGACGAGGCGGAGGCGGGCAGCGATTGCTACCAACTGGGACTGGTGTCCGAGGCCCAATTCAAATTCCAGGACGCCATGGAGTGGCATGACAAGGCCCGCATGATTTACGAGCACCTGGAGGACAAGCCCAGTGCCGCCGCCGTCTACCACCGCCTTGGGGTAATATCCCAGGCACATTACGACTACGAAGGGGCCACGGACTGGTACCAGCGGGCCTTGCTGACATACGAGGAGCTTGGGGACGAGGTAGGCGGCGCCGACGACTGTTACCAGATGGGATTGATGGCGCTGGCCAAATACGAGTATGAAGAGGCGGAGGACTGGCTGAACCAGGCGTTGGGATTCTACCGGCGGCTGCTGAACGACGCAAAAGCTGCCGAGGCTTGCCACCAACTGGGCGTGGCCGCCCATTCGCAGCGGCGGTTCCAAGAAGCTGAGGACTGGTACCAGAAGGCCCTGGAGCTATTCCTGCAATTGGAGGATAAGCCGGCCTCAGCCAGCACATGGGGCCAGCTAGGTCTTTTATGTGAACATCGCGGGGACTATCCCGCCGCCGTCTGGTACGTAGCCCACACCTACGAGATCGCTGCCGCCCATGGAATGCCCCTGCTGGACCAGGCCAAGACCCATCTATCCAAGCTGAGGTCGAAAATGGGGACCGACGAGTTCATCCGTAGCTGGCAGGATGTCTCCGACACCGACGTCATCGCCGAACTGGAGTGAGGGGCAGCTAGTTCCCTAGAGGCGGCTCCCTACAAAATATGGCCGCTGCTTTCGGTAAACCTGTATGCGGGCGCGGGCGGAGTCCACCACGAAGATTCTGCCCTGACCGTCAACCTCCACGGCTATAGGCCCCCAGAAGTCTTTCTCCCGCTCCAAGCCCTGGGCTATCTCCCGCTCCCGCCACATCTCCGGATTGGCATCCACTTTCCCCTTCCCCCAGGCCGAAATGGTCGCATCGCCGGTCTTCTTTGTGACGAAGCTGCCGTCGGAGCCGAAGATCTGGAGCCGGTCGTTGCCCCAGTCCGTCACGTAGATTAGCCCTTCTTCATCCACGGCAATGCCCGTGGGCCTGTTGAACTCCCCATCCCCATTCCCAGGAGCGCCGAACTTCATCAAGAACTGCCCATCGGGAGTAAACTTCTGAATCCGGTCGTTGCGCCAGTCGGCCACGTAGATATCGCCCTTTTTGTCGTTGTCTATTCCCCAGGGCATGTTGAATTCGCCGTCGCCACTACCCTCCCTTCCCCACTTGGAGAGGAATTTCCCATCCTTGGTGAACTTCTGGATTCGATGGTTCATGCTGTCCACCAGAAAGAGGTGGCCGCCGGCATCGAAGGCCAGGCCCGAAGGGCGGTTTACCTCGCCGTCTCCCTCACCGGGCGTTCCCCACTTACCTATCCATTCCCCGTCCCTGGTGAACATGGAAATCCGGTTGAGCCACTCATCGGCCACGTAGGCGTTGCCCTGACTGTCCAGGGCGATTGCCGTGGGCCAGACCATGGCGCCGTCGGTTTCCACTACTGACGTGTCCCCGGGGGTGCTGACCCCCCGGGCAAACTCCCCGATATAGTCTTCTCCCGCCGTACAAATGGTCACCCTTTTGCCATCGGGCCGGAACTCGTAGGAGCGGTTTACCACGTACATCAGGTCGCCCTGGCCTCGTGCCATGGCAACGGGATTACGGAAGCCGGGTCCAGAGAACTCGGCACGGCCTATGGTGTGGCTGTACTGGAAGGTTGCTCCCATCACCCTGGTCGTCATATTTACCTCCGCCACGTTCCCCTTTCCCCTTAGTCCTCTGTCACAATGGGGGAAATCGTTACCCGAGACATTGCTCTAGCAGCGAGGCACGAGACCAAATCTCCAACTATATCAGCCGTGTCACTTAGATGAAGTCAAGGAGCTCGAATCTGCCCCCCACGATGGGTTTGGAATCCAGGCCCATCCACTTCTCCAGCAAAGTGGCGTATGTGCTCCGGAAGTCGTTGTTGAAATGGATGTCGCCCTCCAGCAGTTTGTCCGCATCCAATGAGGGGTACTCGCCATACAGGCCGCCTTTGACCTTGTCTCCCACCACGAAGGCCAGGCCGCCCGAGCCGTGGTCCGTCCCCGAGCCGTTGTCGCGCACCCGCCTGCCGAATTCGGTAAACAGAAGCACCGTCACGCTATCGCCGGCGTCGTGCTCCCTGATGTCCTGGCAGAAATCGCTTACGGCGGTGGACACCTGGGTCCACAACCTGGGGTGGGCCGCCATCTGCCCGGCATGGGTGTCAAAGCTGTTGTAAGGGGCCGTGGTATATAGGAACCTGGTCCCCAGGTCCGCCAGATGCACCTGGGCTATGTTCCTCATGTACTGCGCCATGGAGTCGTTGGCGTACTCTACGGTGGAAGAATACTTCTCGGGTGCTGTGCTGAGGATGCCGGCGCCTTTCAAGGCATCCATTCCTGTCTGG
The DNA here is from genome assembly GCA_965225925.1 of Dehalococcoidia bacterium. Classification (GTDB taxonomy): domain Bacteria; phylum Chloroflexota; class Dehalococcoidia; order Lucifugimonadales; family JAGWBF01; genus CBDDBY01. Next base: position 58,113 of record CBDDBY010000003.1, read on the forward strand.
GAGAAGTACTCCAGCACCGCGTTCCTCCCGATCACCGGAGAGTAGATATTGGAGAACACCTCCAGGGCCTCGTTCCTCTGCTCCTCGCTGTCGATACCCGTCAGCAGACCGTAGGTCTCCAGGTTGCCGACGGAGGCAACGGGGACCGCCGGCGCGGCCATGGCCCTGGGGAGCCCGCGGCCGAAGTTCACCCCGGTCAGCACGTTCCCGGCCTTCGGGTCCAGCTCGCGGATGGCCCGCCCGATCCACCCCTCGGTACCCATTTTGTCTGGCTCACAGGTGTGCCAGATATCCATGGAGCGGAAGTGGGACCGGTTGGGATTGGGATAGCCCACACCCTGGATGATCGCGACCTTTCCCTGGTCGAACAGCTCCTTGATGGGCGCCATGGCCGGGTTGAACCCCATATAGTCGTTGATGGGCAGCACCTGGTCCTCGGGGACCCTCACCGCCGGTCTGTTGTCCACATAGTGAGGGTCGCCATAGGGTACCAAAGAATGCAGGGCGTCGTTTCCCCCCGACAACTGGAGGACAACCAGGACTGGGTCCCTCTTGCTGGAAGCCATGATCTCCTCATTCCTGCTTTGGCCTGCTTTAGGCCTGCCTTAGCCCGAATCCACCGAAGGACACGGATGGACGGCGTGAGGACAGCGGAAGGGGGTGGGTGAGGGAGCTACAGGGGAGATGGCCTGGGGTCTTGGGGTAGATGGGAGGGCGGCGGACGGTCTTCAGTCGCCGCACAGGGCCCCTAAGGCCCTATGCGGGAGTTGCGATGCGCGGGATGGCGAGAGGATACGCAGCAGGGGACTCTCGCGACCGGGGTGGCGCGAGATTGCGGGGACGTTGGGTCAGTTGCAGGCTGGCCGTCAGGCCGGGAATGGAATGGCTTGCAGCCGGGCCAAGGCGCGACTGAACTGGGTTTCCCAAGGCCAGCGCCGGGGGAGATGCAAAGTGAGGCGGCGCGCCGAGCGGGTGATCCGTCCCACCAGAGCGAAGACCCGTCGCCTGAGGGTCTTGGTGATCACGGTCCCCTCGCCCAGACCAATCCGCGCCGTCCAGCGGGCCAGGTTATGCGCCATCACCTGTACCGCCAGCCAGGCGCCGTTGGCGGCGAAGCGCCCCGACGGCATGTGGTTCAGCCCGACGCCGTACTTGAGGTCGCGTATGGCGTTCTCGACCTCGGCGTGGCGGCGATGATCGGCCTCCAGTTCCAGCGTCTCCCCATCGCGGTCGGTGATGAAGGCGTGATAGCTGTATCTGGCGAAGAGGGCGAGCTGGGAACCGGGTGTCGGCTTCACCCGCCGGACAATGAGCCGCACCGGCGCGGCGTCCGGCTTGGTCTGGAACGGGGTGTAAGTCGTCTCGGCGACATCGGCGGCGCCGTCCATCCAGTAGGGAATGGGAGTCCAGTCCTCCTCTGGTATCGCCTCGATCAGGTCCCGCAGGCTGGCGCGCTGGCGGATGGTGATAGAGAAGCGGACATCCATTTCCCGGCAGGCGGCAACGACAGTGTGGGCGTAGAAGCCGCTGTCGGCCCGCACCGTGAGTTGTCCCCTGGCCCCGCCGTAGCGCACCCGCCCCACCGTCTCACGCAGGAAGTGGGCGGCGCCACGGGCGGTGTTGGCCCGGCCCTCGCGCAGCCGGGACATCAGCACCTCGCCGGTGCCGGCGGCAATGGCCAGCAGCGGGTGATAGCCGCGGGCGCCGGTATAGCCGTGGTGGCGCGCTCCCTCCTTGGCCAGTCCATAGGTCTCGCAGATGGTCGAGTCCAGGTCGATGCTCAGGGGCGAGTCGCCGGGTCCGGCCCCAGCGGCCCAGGCCCGGGCCAACAACTGGCGGCTCACGCGGTCGAGTTGACGGACATGCCCCCACCGGAAGCTGCGCAGGAAGGTCCCAAGGGTGGATGACGCCTTGACCACGCAGCCTAGAACACCGACCGTCCCACCAGCGCGCAGCGCATCGGCGTCGTCGATGCAGTCGCCGCCTGCCAGCGCGGAAGCGACCAGCGTCAGCATCTTGTCCCCAGTGTTCGCCCGTCCCGGCGCTCCGCCGAGGTCAAGGTGATGGTCGACGAGTTCCCGCAGGCCCAGGTGCCGGGCTAGGGTGGCCGGCAGGAGCAGGCCGGCATTGGCCACCAGGCGATGGTCGTCAAAGAGGATGCGAATACGGTCGGGTTTGTTCTGTGGCAGCATCTATTGGGTGCTCCTTGTTTCCGGGCTGGTTTCTGTTCCAAAACCATTATCCCAGATTCAGAGGAGCACCCGCTGGCTTCTTCAAGGACTGTCCCCAAGGACGTCCTTCGGTGGATTCGGGCTTAGGCGAACTGGTATTCCTGGGTAGCTACGATCAGCTGGAGCATCTGGCCAACCCGTTGGGCAAACTCCTGGGTATTCGTCCACAACTCGCCCCCCCGATTAGCCTGGGCCACAAGCTTGCTCCGGGTCTCCTGTGCCAGCTCGTAAACACCCAACATCTCGAGGCAACGGTCCACCAGTCTTTCCGGCGATATGGTCTCCCCTTCGGAATCCAATCTACCGATTATGGCCCTTACGCCGGGTAGCTCCAGGTTGCCCACCTGGTCGGCGGCGAAGTTAATCCGCTCCACCAGAGTGCCGCTGTCTATCCATTCCTTGCCCGTGTGCCACCCTTCAACCGTTGGGGGATTCATCAGGTCCTGGCCCATATAGCGAATCTCCAGGACCAGTGGGTGCAGTCCCGGCTTGGGAGAGGTGAAGTCTCCAACCAGGCGCATGGTCCCAATCACGGCCTCGGCGGGACTCTTGACCTTGGCGAACCGCGCCTCTTTGAAGAAACAGGAGTTGAACAGCAGCCTCAGCATGGAACGAATGTCACAGTTGGACCGGAAATATTCCTCCTCCAGCATCTTGATAGCCTCCGGGTCCCGGGGTGGGATGTCCTGCCATGCGGGAACCTGGGGCTCGTCGGCGACAAAAAAGTTGTAAAGATGCCTGGAAACGAACCTGGCGGCGGCCGGCTGCTTGGCGATGATCTCGATCACGTCCTCGCCGTTCCAACTCCCCGTCTCCCCTAGGAACGTCTTCCGATCATCGTCGTGGTCCTCGGGGCTGTAAACAAAATGGGAATCGTAGCGCCCGTAGGGGTATCTGGGAATGGCGTTGGTGATGGTCCAGCCGGTGAAAGCACGGGCGCACTCCTTCACGTCATCCTCGGTATAGTTGGGATGGCCGTCCATGCCCACCCCCATGGAGAACAACTCCAGCAGCTCACGGCCGTAGTTCTCGTTTATGGCGCCCTTATGGCTCATGCAGTTGTCAAGGTAGAAGACCATCGCCGGGGTCCCTGGAGAGCTCCAGCAGCAAGTTGGGGAAGCTGCCCATGCCGTGGACGCGAAACTTGTCCAGCTGGATCTGCACCTGCCGGCCGTGCTCGCATTTGGAGTTGCCGGTGCACAAGATACCGTGCCAAAAGAGGGCCATCTTGTCCTCAAGAGGGCGTCTTGAGTTGATCATCCGGTAAGCCCAGTAAGCCTGGTTGACATCCAGGGCTATCATGTCCCTCCACTCGGTGAAATACCTTCGCGCCAGGTCCATATCTATATCCGGCTGCCGCTGGGGATACAGCAGTTCCTCCACCGTCGCCTCGTAACCTTTGGCGGCCCGAGTCTCCAGCTCCTCGTAGTTCGCTCCGAATCCGGCACGGCGCATCAGGTGGGCCATCAAAGCTATGTCGTTATCGGCCATTCATCTCCCTCCGTCACGCTATTCCTCTGAGGGAACGTCCCCATATTCTCCAAATTACTGGACCAGTGGACGCCTGATCCGCTATTCACAGGCCTGTATCCCTGGGGTAGGACCGCCTCACCTGCAGGACCCCCTTGAAGTCATACCCTCTTCCCGGCTAACATACTACTCCCAACCCGAAAACATGTCAACGGACGGGCCGATTATCGTCATGGTTGCAAGATGTATACGAGGAAAGCACGCATCCAGTCATGTATATCGCCTTAATTATTGGACTAATTCAGAGGATTATTAGCCAAATAGTTACGCAATACGTGACACCACGCCGGGGCAGGACGCTGTGGTATACTAACCCCGAAAAATCGGGTGTGTTCTTCTGAGAAAGACCTCAAATATGGGCGGAATGTCCAGCTATATCCAGATATATCCAGTTACTGGGGGAAGGCTAAGATGGTGACCATGGTGGGTAGCGGCAAATACACCTACGAGATCAACGAGGACTGGGCTCGCCTCCCCAAAGGCTGGGAGATGCCCGCGGCGGCGGTGGCAGTGGACTCCCATGACAACGTCTTCGCATTCAACCGCGATCCCAATCACCCCATCGTCGTCTTCGACCGGGACGGGCACTATCTTTACTCCTGGGGGGAGGGGCAAATCCGCTTCGCCCACGCCATTCTGATAGACAAGGACGACAACGTCTGGCTGGTGGACCGGGACCACGGCCAGGTGATGAAGTACACCGGCCTTGGGGAACCGCTCATGACCATAGGCGCCAAGGACTACCGCTCGGACACGGGCGTGGACCCCACGGACTACGGCTCCACAACTTATCGAAAGGTAACCCACCCCGGAGAGCCCTTCAACCTACCAGCCGGCATCGCCCTGTCCCCCTCGGGGGAGATATTCATCGCCGACGGCTACGCCAACTGCCGCATCCACCGGTTTTCTCGCCAGGGTGAGCTGATCCTCTCCTGGGGCCGGCCCGGCGCCGGGCCGGGAGAGTTCCACCTTCCCCACGGCGTATGGATCGACAGGCATGGCCGGGTGCTGGTGGCCGACAGGGAGAACGACCGGGTCCAGGTGTTTACCCAGGAGGGGGAGCACATCACCACCTGGCCCACGAAGCTCATCGGCGCCGCCCTTTTTTACGTGGACGACGATGATATCGTCTACGTCCCCGAGCACAACGGAGGACTGGTCAGCATCCTGACCTTGGAGGGGGAGAGGCTGGCCCAGTGGGGCTCGGAGACCAATAAATCCTGCCACGGCATATGGGTGGACTCCCACAAGGACATATACGTGGTGCAGCCTGGTGAGTGGATCCCCCGAAGCCGCCGGGTCGTCAAGTTCATCCGCAAGGGCTAGCCGTCCAGTGGGTGGGCAAGGCCCCCCAACGCGCACAGGTTCAGAAACGTTTCGGAGTGTACCGTAATGGACGTTACCCGCTTGAGGGAGCAGATTCCCGTCTGTCAGAGGATGGTCTACATGAACACCGGCTGGTCGGGACCATCCCCACGGCCGGTTGTGGAGGCCATCAAGGGATGGCTGGACTACGAGATGGAGCAGGGCCCCACCACCTCCCAGGTCTATGAGAGCGGGCGGAAAATCCAGGCGCAGGCCAAAGAGGAGGCGGCGTGGCTGCTCAATGCCTCTCCCGAGGATATCTGCCTCACGGACAACACCACCCATGGTCTCAACATCGTCATAAACGGCCTTCCCTGGAACAGGGGCGACGAGATCATCAGCTTCGACCAGGAACACAGCTCCGTGCTCATACCCGGCTACTACCAGCAGCAACGCCATGGCGCCGTGATGAAGCTGCTCCACCTGGCCACCGACGAGGCCCCAGACCGGATATTGAACAAGATAGACGAGGCCCTGACCCCCCACACCCGGCTGGTGTTCCTGAGCCACATCCAGTACTCCTGCGGCCTGAGGATGCCGGTTAAACAGATACGGGACCTGGTCAAGGACCGGGGCGTACTATTACTTGTGGACGGGGCCCAGACGGCGGGACACATCAAGCTGGACATGGCCGACCTGGACTGCGACTTCTACTCCATCCCTGGGCAGAAATGGCTGCTGGGCCCAGAAGGGACGGGGGCGCTGTATATACGCAGGGAGCTGATACCCCAGGTCGAGCCTGTACACGTGGCCGGGAGGGCGGCGGTCTCCAACAACGATCCCTTCAGTTTCGAGCCGGTTGACTCCTCCATGGACAAGTTCCTGATCACCTCCACCAGCTTCGCATTGAGGGCGGGAGTGCTGGAGGCCATGAGGTTCATACGGGAGATCGGGGTAGAGGAAATCGAAGCCCGCAACCTGAAGCTGGCCGGAATTTTGAAGGCCGCCCTTGGGGATGTCACCGGAGTCAAGGTCCTGTCATCTATGGATGAGGGAGTTTCCTCGGGGCTGGTCTCCTTCAACATCGATGGCGTAGACCCCACATTGGCGGTGTCCCAGCTATGGGACAAACACAAGGTCGTGGCCCGCTCGGTGGCCTTCCCCTCCTGCATCCGCGTCTCCCTGCACTTCTTCAACACCGAGGATGAGGTCAACACGGTGGTGGAGGCGGTGCGGCGGCTGGCCCGTGGGTAAGTGAGCCACGCCGAGTCCCTGGGCTGGGCAATTTCCCCTACAGAAGATTCCTCAGTTCGGGCACGAGCTCCGGTCGCGGAAAGTTCGAGCAGTCTTCACGGAGCCCCACCCGTGGGGATTCGGACCAGGCGGAACGGTAACCGGCGGGCGTTGTTGAACTCATGGTTCGACGGGCTCACCACGAGCGGCTTGCCATCGGATAGACACCAGGGTGGGCCTTAGACAGCTACCGTCTATAAGTGGTTTCAGTCCGGCGAGCGACCATCAGAATGACTACCAGCGCTCGGTCGTCATGGATTTCATAGACGACCCGGTAGGCGCCAACCCTTATTCCGTACGCCTCCTCGACCCCTCGGAGCTTGGTGACCCCTTGGGGGCGAGGGTTGCCGGCCAAATCTCTTATGGCTTCCCGAAGGCGTTCGAAATCAAGCCGTCGTATGCGCCTAGTGAGTTTTCCCAAGTCGCGATCTGCAGTCGGCGTGACTTCAATATCATACACTGGTTGACTTAGTCGCCGTCTCCCTTCTGCTCACTGCCCGCTCCATATCCTGTTCAACGGCGTCCCATGGCCGTCCACCCTTTTCTTTCCATTCCTGGCGCCTCTCTTCCAGGTCAGCGCCCAGCTCCTCGTCCTCCTTAGCTTCCAACCACTCGCGGACGGCCTCGGCAACAATATCCTTGGCGTGGCGCCCTTTGCGTACCGCCTCAACCTTCAGGGCCGTATACAGTGCCTCATCCTCAAAGATAACAGTCATTCGTTTGGACATGCCCACCTCCGGATGCATGGACTCCTGAACGTCTAAACTCCTCTACGTCTCTATGCCCATCATATCAGCAGAGCATTTTGTTGACAATTAACTGCCCTCAGGAACGCTTATTTAAGCTCCACCCTTGGGGATTCTGACCAGGCGGAACGGTAACCGGCGGGTGTTGCTGAGATCATGGTCAGGCGGGCTCACCACGAGCGGCTGGCCCTTCGATAAGCTCAGGGTGAGCGGGCACCGTGGCGCCGTTGGTGCACGCGGACCTGGGCAGGCCGGGAGCTAGATGGGCGGTCTGCGGGTGTGCCAGGGAGTGGCCTGCTCATAGGCGTGGGCAACCTTGAACATCGTCTCCTCTTCGAAGGGGCGGGACACTATCTGAAGGGAGATGGGCAGGTTCTCCGAGGTGAAGCCGCAAGGTATGGCAACCGCCGCCGTGTTGGCCAGGTTGAAGGGTCCTGTGAAGTTCCTCACGCCGAAGATACGGCCGTCGGCATCCGCCCGGCTCTTGATGCCGGGGGCGTCGGGCAGCTTGGGCGAGGGGACCGGTGTAGAGGCCAGCACCAACAGGTCCACCTTCTCGAATAGCTCCATGATCTGCCGGCGGAGGAGGGCCCTCAGCTTCTGGGCCTTGTAGTAGTGTTGGGCCGGTGTCAGGATGCCCGTCAGCAACCTGACCCTGCTGTTGTGGTCGTAATCCTTGATGCGGGTCTTCATGTTTTCGTAGTGCACAGAGGCCCCTTCCAGGTCCGTGATGGTCTTTGAAAAGGCCCCAGATTTCTCTATAAGTGGAAGAGATACCTCTTCCACCGAGGCCCCCAACTCTCCCAGTTCTCCGATGGCTTTCACCAGAGCATCCCGTACTTCGGGATGTATGTCATCGGAATAGACTTTCTCTTTTATCACGCCGATCTTGATGCCCTTTATGTCGCCGCCCAGGGCCTTCCTGAAGTCGGGGACCGGGGTTTCGGAGGAGTAGGCGTCCTTGGGATCGTGGCCGGCGATGGCCTTGAAGGTTATCGCGCAGTCCTCCACCGTGCGTGAGATGGGACCGACGATGTCCATGGACCAGCAAATTGGAAGCACCCCATAGCGGCTGACCCTTCCCCATGTGGGCCTCAGCCCCACCAGGCCGCACCAGGCCGCCGGGATCCTGATGGAGCCCCCCGTGTCCTCTCCCAGAGAGGTGGCGCACAGGAATGCCGCCGTCGCCGCCGCCGAGCCGCTGCTGGATATACCGGCGTTCCGCTCCGTGTCCCAGGGGTTGCGGGGCGTGCCCCCCGGGTGATAGAAGCTGTCGCCCATGGCGAATTCGCTTAGGTTCAGTTTGCCCAGCAGAATGGCGCCGGCCTCTTTAAGCTTGGCCACTACCGTGGCGTCCTCATCGGGGACGTAGTCCCACAAGATGGTGGAGCCCCCGGTAGTGCGAATACCCTTTGTGTAAATCTGGTCCTTGACGGCGGTGGGAATGCCGTGCATGGGCCCCAGGTAGCCGCCCCGGATAATGGCCTGCTCCGCCTCTCGAGCGGCCTGGAGCGCCTCATCCCTGCACACCGTTATGTAGGAGTTTATCTTGCTGTCCACCTGGTCTATGCGGTCCAGGTAGGCCTCTACTGCCTCAACGGGAGAGACATCCTTCTTTTCGATGAGACCGGCAAGCTCGGTGGCTGAAAGGAAGGGGATGTCTGATTTATCCACGTTGTCTCCTCCTAGTAATATGCTAGGGTAAAATGCTAGGGCCATTTTGAGCTTAACGCCCCTGGATGTCAACAACGAATAGGAGTATACAGGAGTATATAATAGTCATGGGCCGGGAAGTTAAATTGAGGGTTAGTTTGAGAGTGGGCGCCACATTGTCAGCTATCAGCCGGCCCATCGATAGGGCCAGAGAAGGAAGCTCATCGGGCCGGCATTGGTATCTGGGAGCCATTGCAGCCCTATCCGCGCTGCTGTTGGTTGTCCTCGCATGCGGCCAGGCCGGCCCCACCGCGACCTCTACGCCCACCAGCACCGCCGCGCCAGCCTCAACGGCTATCCCTACTCCCACACCCACCCCAGCCCCCACACCCACCCCCCGGCCAACGCCTCAACTGGTCACGAGAGACTCGGTGATTGGACTGATGGACATGGTGCCCGCGGAATACAATACTGTTATATTCGCGGATATCAGGGCCATTCTCCAGGACGCAGGCCTGAGGCAGGCCCTGGATGATCTGGGGTTGTTGGCCGCGCTGGGCCCGGCCGGAGATGCCATCCAGTCCCAGGCGGACGTTTTAGTGCTGGCCCGGAGGGGGTCCAGGGCATTGGGTATATTAAGGGGCCCCCTGGACCGTCAGAAGCTTGTCGACTCCCTGACGGACCCTCAGTCAGAGGTGGAGTCCGAAAGCTACGGCGCCTTCGAGATTCTGAAGCTACGGATTTCGTTGCCTTTCTTTACAATGATTGTGCCCATAGCCTTCCTGGACGAGACCACGGGGGTATTCGCCATAAGCCTCTCTCCTGAACACTCCAGCGAGGCCGAGCTCAAGGCGGTGCTGGACCACGTCGGGGAGTCGAAGCCAGGGTTTCTAGCGGATACGGCGATATTGGAGCTATTCCAACGGATTCCAACCGGTGTCGCCATGGTTGTCGACAGCGGTTGCCAGGCCCTGGGACGGTACGAAGGATGCCAGCGGACCGCGGCCAGCGCGGTGCCCGAAGCGGACTATGGGGTTGTCCACTGGGTTTTCGAGTTTTCCACTTCCGAGGCGGCCCAGGCGGCACTCCCCACCATTAGACAAGGGATATCCGGGCTTCAAGGGCCTTTAAGCGCCGAGAGGGTAATCGAAGGGTCCCAGAGGGGAAATATAGTAGAGATAAGGTCCACAGTGGACATCAGTGAGGCCCTGTCGGGGGCGATAGGGGCCGCCGTCCCCTGAAGCAGCTAGCGAAAGGACCTGGGCAGTCTGGTGGCGCCCATCAGGTACTTGTCCATGTGATGGGCCGCCTCACGGCCTTCGGCAATGGCCCAAACCACCAGAGACTGCCCTCGAGACATGTCACCCGCGCCGAAGATGCCGGGCACGCTGGTCATCCTGTCCTGGCCGACTTTGACGTTGCCCCGGCCATCCAACTCAACGCCCAGGCTGGACAGCATACCCTCGTGCTCGGGGTGAAGGAACCCCATGGCCAACAGCACCAACTCCGTTTCGATCTCGAACTCGCTGCCGGCTATCTCCTGCATGCCGGGACGTCCGCTGGAGTCCGGCGGACCCCACTCCAGCCGCACGCCATGTAGCTTTTCCACGGACCCGTTGCTGTCGGAGAAGGCCTTGGTCATGATATTGTAGTCTCTGATGCCGCCTTCTTCATGGGCCGCCGAGCTCCTGAGTATGGTCGACCACTGAGGCCAGGGGTTATCGTTGCGCCTGGTCACCGGGGGCTCGGGGAGAAGCTCGAACTGGTGCACCACCTCGGCGCCCTGGCGGTGGGCCGTGCCCAGGCAGTCAGCGCCCGTGTCTCCACCGCCAAGGATCACGACACGCTTACCCTCGGCGCTGATCCTATCCTTAGGGTCGACGTGCTCGCCGGCCAGGATGCAGTTCTGCTGGGTCAGATACTCCATGGCAAAGTGGACACCTTTTAATTCGCGGCCTGGGATGTCCAGGTCTCTGGCTTTTGTCGAGCCGCCGGCCAGGCAGATGGCGTCAAAGTCCCGCAGCAATTCGTCCGCGGCAAGGTTCCCGCCGACGTTTACCCCGGTTTTAAACTCCACACCCTCATCAGCCATCAGGTCCACCCGCCGCTTTACTACGGCCTTGTCCAGCTTGAAATCGGGGATGCCCAAGGTGAGCAGACCGCCAATATAGTTGTCCCTCTCAAAAACGGTGACCCAATGGCCCGCGCTGTTTAACTGGCCGGCACAGGCCAGACCCGCCGGTCCCGACCCCACCACCGCCACCCTCTTGCCAGTCCGATGCTTGGGTGGCTTGGGAGTGATCCAGCCCTCTTGAAAACCCCGGTCGGCGATGGCTTTCTCGATGTATTCGATGGTTACCGGGTCCTGATTGATGGAGAGGACGCAGGACACCTCGCACGGCGCCGGGCAGATTCTCCCGGTGAACTCGGGGAAGTTGTTGGTCGAGAGAAGCTCATCCAAGGCCTCTCTCCACCGCCCTTTATACACCAGGTCGTTCCAATCGGGGATTATGTTACCCAACGGGCACCCGGACTGGCAGAAGGGAACGGCGCAGTTCATGCAACGGGCCCCTTGGTCACGGATGCTCTGCTCCGGCCAATCCTGGTAAAACTCGCCGAAGTCCTTTACCCGGTCATGGACGGGGCGTCGCTCGGGAGGCTCCCGGGAGAAATCCTTAAACCCAGTGATCTTACCCATTGAGAGCTATTTCCAGCTCCTTCTCTTGAGTCCTCTTCCGCTCTTCCAGGACCCGTCGGAAGTCCCGAGGGAATATCTTTACGAAACGCGGCACTGTTCCATCCCAGGAATCTAGTACCTTTTTAGCCTTCCTGCTACCCGTGTGCTCCAGGTGCTGCTGAATCAGACCTCGCAGGGTTACTAGGTCATCCTCATCCACCACCGGCTCCAGGTCCACCATTTCCCGATTGCAGCGGGTCGCGAAGGTCCCATCCTCGTCCAAGATGTAGGCGAAGCCACCGCTCATCCCCGCGGCGAAATTGCGCCCCGTCCCGCCCAAGACCACGACCACGCCCCCGGTCATGTATTCACACCCGTGGTCCCCCACTCCCTCCACCACCGTATGGGCGCCGCTGTTCCGGACGGCGAAGCGCTCACCGGCCAGGCCCCTGATGAAAACCTTGCCGCCGGTGGCCCCGTAGAGGACCACGTTACCCACGATAACATTCTCCTCAGGGTTGAAGGTGGAGCTCCGGGGAGGATAGACGACTATACGTCCGCCCGAGAGCCCTTTGGCCAAGTAGTCGTTGGAATCCCCCTCCAAGGTTAACGATATTCCTCTGGCCAGGAAGGCGCCGAAGCTCTGCCCGGCGGAGCCCTCAAAGTGAATCTGTATGGTGTCATCGGGCAGGCCGTCTTCTCCGTAGCGTTTGGACACCTCCCCGCTGAGCATGGCCCCCACCGTCCGGTTAGAGTTCCTGATGGGCAGCTCAATCTGAAGTGGCACCTTCTTCTCCAGTGCCTCTCCCGACAATTCTATCAGCTTATGATCCAGGGCCCGGTCCAGCCCGTGGTCCTGGGACTGGCAATGGTAGGTCGCCACCCAATCGGGCACCTCCGGCTTGTGCAGCAGGTTTGAGAAGTCCAGCCCTTTGGCCTTCCAATGGTTGATGGCCTTGCGGCTCTCCAACCTGTCAACCCTACCCACCATCTCGTTGACGGTGCGGAAACCCATCTGGGCCATGATTTCCCGGAGATGTTGGGCAAGGAAGAAGAAGTAGTTTATAACGTGCTCCGGCTCGCCGGCGAAGTTCTTACGGAGCTCCGGGTCCTGGGTGGCGATGCCCACCGAGCAGGTGTTCAGGTGGCACTTGCGCAGCATGATGCAGCCGAGAGAGATAAGGGGCGCGGTGGAGAAGCCGAACTCCTCGGCGCCCAGCATGCACGCGATGGCCACGTCCCTGCCGGTCTTGAGCTGGCCGTCCGTCTGAACGACGATGCGTCCCCTCAGGTCATTCATCACCAGCACCTGCTGGGTCTCGGCGACGCCCAGCTCCCAGGGAAGGCCGGCGTACTTTATGGATGACTCGGGCGAGGCTCCCGTCCCGCCACTGTCCCCGCTGATCAGGACCACGTCGCCGTGTCCCTTGGATACGCCCGCGGCTATGGTCCCCACCCCGACCTCGGCCACCAGCTTGACGTGGATGCGGGCCTGGGGGTTGGTGTATTTCAAGTCGTAGATAAGCTGGGCCAGGTCCTCGATGGAGTAGATGTCATGGTGAGGGGGCGGAGATATGAGCTCCACACCAGGGGTGGTGCGTCGCACCCAACCGATATACTCGCTCACCTTGTGGCCGGGAAGTTGCCCGCCTTCGCCCGGCTTGGAGCCCTGGGCCATTTTTATCTGGAGGTCATTTGCGTTAATCAGGTAATTGTTGGTTACTCCAAAGCGCCCAGAAGCCACCTGCTTGACGGCGCTTCTGCGCGAGTCACCGTTGGCGTCGGGTGTGAACCGCCTGTAGTCCTCGCCACCTTCGCCAGTGTTACTTCTGGCCGCCATACGGTTCATGGCAATGGCCAGTGTCTCATGGGCCTCGCGGCTGATGGACCCCAGGGATATGGCTCCCGTGGCGAAGCGTCTGATGATCTCCTCGGCCGGCTCCACTTCATCCAGCGGTATCGGCTCCTCCAGGGTCTTGAAGTCCAGCATCCCACGCAGGGTGGACAGCCTCCGGTTCTCGTTGTCTATTAATTCGGAGAACTCCTTGTAGGTCTGGTAGTTTCCCGAGCGAACAGCGTGCTGGAGCTTGGCGATGGAGTCCGGGTTATACATGTGGTATTCGCCGTCTTGTCTCCAAAGGTAGATGCCACCGGCATCCAGGTCGAGGCCGGCGGCCACCTCCATATCGGGATAGGCGCGGGCGTGGCGCTGTTTGGCTTCCTCTTCTATCACCTTCAGCCCGATCCCTCCGACCCGGGTGGGGGTCCCGGTGAAGTAGTGGTCCACCAGCTCCTGTGACAGACCGACGGCTTCGAATATCTGGGCGCCACGATAGGCCTGTATCGTCGAGATGCCCATCTTGGACATCACTTTTACCACGCCCTTGTGGACAGCTTTGACAAAGTTCTTTTCCGCCGCCTTGGAGTCTATATTCGACGGGAGTATTGCCTGCCGCAACAGGTCATCCACCGTCTCGAAGGCCAGGTAAGGGTTGACGGCCCCGGCGCCGAACCCCACCAACAGGGCGAAGTGGGCCACTTCCCTCGGCTCACCGGACTCCAGCACCAGCCCCACCTTTGTGCGGGAACCCTCTCGTATCAGGTGGTGGTGCACCGCGCTGGTGGCCAGCAGGCTGGGAATGGGGGCATGTCCGGAATCCACGCCCCGGTCCGAGAGTATGATAATGCTGCATCCGTCCTGGATGGCCCTGGATGCCCCGTTGCACAGCTCATCCAGGGCGCGTTCCAGAGCGCCGGGTCCTCCATCAACGGCGAACAGGGTCCCCAGGGTGGTGGACCTGACGTTGCCGGCGTTGAGATTGCGGACCTGCTCCAGCTCTCGGTTGGTGATTATCGGCTCTTTGAGCTTAAGCTGGTGACAGTGCTCCGGCGTCTCTTCGAACAGGTTCTGCTCCGAGCCGATAAAGGCCTCGGTGGAGGTGACCAGCTCCTCTCGTATGGCATCCAGGGGCGGATTGGTAACCTGGGCAAAGAGCTGCTTGAAGTATGTGAACACAGGCTGGGGCTGGTCTGAAAGCACGGCCAGGGGAGCGTCGTTGCCCATCGAACCCACTGGCTCAGACCCCAAGGCGGCCATGGGCTCCAAAATCATCCTGATGTCTTCCAGCGTATAGCCGAAGGCATTCTGACGCTCCAGAATGGTGTCATAATCGGTGGGGTGTACACTGGTTGGCTCAGGCAGCTGGTCCAGCCGGACCGCGTTCTCGGCCAGCCATTGGCCGTAGGGACGGCGCCCAGCCAGCTCCTCTTTGATCTCTTCGTCCCCTATGATTCTGCCCTGGGATGGGTCCACCAGGAACATCCGCCCAGGCTGCAACCGGGCCTTGAATTGCACGTCCTCTGGGGGAATGTCCAGGACTCCCGCCTCAGAGGCCATCACCAGCACGTCCTCCTTGGTGACCAGGTATCGAAATGGCCGGAGGCCGTTGCGATCGAGGATGGCGCCAACCCTCACGCCATCGGTGAAGGCCAGCAGGGCGGGACCGTCCCAGGGCTCCATGAGACATGAGTGATATTCGTAAAACTCCCTCTTCTCCCGAGACATCTCGACATGCTCTCCCCAGGCTTCCGGGACCAGCATCATCATGCAATGGGGCAGAGACCTACCTGTAGCCAGGAGAAGCTCCAGGGCGTTGTCAATACAAGCGGTGTCGCTCTGGCCCTTCGGTATAATGGGGAACAGCTTCGACATGTCGTCCCCAAACAGGGGTGACGAGAACATGGCCTGCCGGGCTACCATCCAGTTGATGTTGCCCCGCAAGGTGTTGATTTCGCCGTTGTGGAGCAAGAACCTGTAGGGATGGGCCAGTTTCCAAGAGCCCAACGTGTTAGTGCTGAACCGGGAGTGGACCATGGCGAAGTAGGACAGCATGTCGGGGTCCGCCAGATCCCTGTAGAAGCCAGGTATCTGCTCCGCCATCAGCAGGCCTTTGTAAACGATGCGGTTGGTGAACAGGCTCGCTATATAGAAGGTATCGGCATCGTCCATGCCCGACTCTTCGACGGCCTTCTCCACCCTCTTCCGGATGACGTATAGCTTGCGTTCCAGATGGGCCTCGTCAAGGGTTTGGGGCCCGCGCGCCACGAAAACCTGCCGGATGTAGGGCTGCACAGCCCTGGCCTGGCTGCCTATCGCACCGGGGTCCACGGGGACGTCCCGCCAACCCAGGACGACCTGGCCTTCTTCCGCCACAATTTCGTCGAATGCCCGCTGGCAACCCTCCCGCTGGGCCGGGTCCTGGGGGAGAAACACCATACCAACTCCATATTCGCCGGGCGAGGGTAGGTGGAAGCCGGCTTTGGCGCCTTCTTTATCTAAAAACTGGTGAGGCATCTGCAGCAGAATGCCGGCACCGTCTCCGGTCTCGGGGTCCGCGCCACAGGCGCCCCTGTGGCCCAGGTTGATGAGGACCTGAAGCCCCTTCTCGATTATGTCATGAGACTTTACGCCCTTGATGCTGGCCACCACACCCACGCCGCAGGCGTCGTGTTCGTACCGCGGGTCGTAAAGACCTTGTTTAACCAGTTCAGGTAGCCGTTTTCTAGTCACCTTGCCCTACTACTCCCCCCTGTTATCCGCCCTCGCCATGCCATTTCAATGATGGAAATCAACTTCCTACCACCGCTGCTGCGAATAAAAAGGTATTATACTATCGGTGTCAACGGGTAGAGATACAAACTTTAAGCCTCGCTAGACCGCGGCCCGGACTACCGCCTTCCCGGCAGCCTCCCGAACTCCCTTCACAACCCCTTCCATGGCCCCAAGGATCAAAGACGCATCGGGCGTGCTGGCCAGCACGGTGATGCCGTCCTCCACCACGGCCGGTATGGTTGTCAGGTCTCGAACAGGTTGGGCCATGGGCATGTTGTGGCGGCGGCACACCTCCAGGAAACGGCGCCGGTATCCATCAATCACGCCCAGGGCCTGGGGATCTCCCTCCAGGATACGCTGCCTTATTCCCAACTCCATAGCGAGGTCGGTCCCGCCGAACATGACACAGTCAACCCCGGGCGCCGACACTATATCATCCAGATTATCGAAGGCCTCCGCCTGTTCGATGAGAAGCATTACCACAGTCTCATTGTTCATATCCTCCGGGGAGGGCGACCGCGCCCCATAGCCGTACACCCGGTTGTATGGACAGATGCCCCGCTTCCCCAAAGGCGGGTACTTGACCCACTCCATCGTTCGCTCCACGTCCGAGCGGTCATGGACCCGGGGCACCATGATGCCGGTGGCGCCCAGCTCCAGAGAGCGGAAGATTACAGAATAGTCGACGTGGGTAACTCTCACTATGGACGGCAGTCCCGCTCCATCGGCGGTACGGATGAGCTGCTCCAATTCCGATCCGATGGCCGGGGTGCCGTGTTCAGTGCAGATCCACACCCAGTCGAAACCGGCGAGACCGGCGATCTCCGTCAGTGCCGGCTCGGGCAGGAACTGCTGGAATCCCACCACGACCTTGCCAGAATGAATCGCCTCTTTGAATTCGGACCCCTTCATCCGGCTATCACCTCCTTTGGCCCAGATCGCCGTCGATGTGCGGCTCTCCCATCCCTGTATGCCCGGATTATGCCGCCCGCCGAAGCTCCACCAGAAACGGCTTGATTATAGTACCGGAAGGTACCGTTTTATCTCGTAGTCGGTTACGCTGGACCGATAGCTGTCCCACTCGACTTTCTTGTTCTGGATGAAGCTCCCGAACACGTGCTCACCAAGGGTATCCCGCAGGAGCTCGCTATTCTCCGCCAACGGAATCGCCTCCGACAGGCTGATTGGGATCATGCCGATGCCCCGCCGGCCCAGCTCTTCATCGGGCAACTGGAAGACGTTCTCCTCCACAGGAAGGGGCACCGGGTATTCCCTCTCGATGCCGGCCAATCCCGCGCCCAGCATCACGCTGAAAGCCAGGTAAGGGTTACACGCCGGGTCGGGGGACCTGTACTCTATGCGCACCGAGTCCTCCCTGCCCGGCCTGTATGAAGGCACGCGGATCAGGTCCGACCGGTTGTTCCTGGCCCAGGATATGTACATTGGAGCCTCGTACCCCGGCACCAGCCTCTTGTAGGAGTTCACCCACTGATTGGTCACCAAGGTTATCTCGGGGGCATGGCGCATCAGCCCGGCGGTGTACAACCTCCCCAGGTGAGAGAGCTTATAGGGGTCCTGGGGATCGTAGAAAGCGTTCCGTTCCCCCCTGAACAGGGACTGATGCACGTGCATTCCGGAGCCGTTGATTCCGTAGACGGGCTTGGGCATGAAGCTGGCGTAGACCTTGTGTTGCGCGGCCACCTCTTTTATTACCAGCTTGCTGGTCATCACGTTGTCCGCCATGGTGATGGCATCGGTATACTGCAGGTCTATCTCCTGCTGGCTGGGCGCCCCTTCGTGGTGGGAGTACTTCACTGGGATGCCCATTGCAGCCAAGGTGAGGACCGTCTCCCTCCTGAGGTCGCTGGCATATTCCATGGGCAGCTGGTCGAAGTAGCCGCCGTGGTCCAGAAGCTGGGGGTCGTCCGGGCCCGCGAAGTAAAAATACTCCAGCTCGGGACCGACGTAGTATATAAAACCCATGTCCGCTGCCCGTTGAACGTTGCGCTTGAGCACGTATCGCGGGTCGCCCTCGAATGGCTCTCCAGTGGGCATTAATATATCGCAGAACATCCGGGCAACGGAATTCTGCTGAGGCCGCCATGGCAAGACCCGGAAGGTGGTGGGGTCCGGCATGGCTATCATGTCGCTTTCGTGGATTCTAGCGAACCCTTCGATGGCGGAGCCGTCGAAGGCGACGCCCTGCTCCAGGGCATCCTCCAGCTCCTCCACGGTGATTGAGAAGCCCTTCAATTTCCCGACGATATCGGAGAACCACAGCCGTATAAATTTTACGTCGTTCTCCCTCGCCGTCTTTAGTACAAACTCCTCCGCGTCGCCAAAACCGTTATTCATCCATGACTCCTTCATAACCCGGGGTCAACATGCCTGAATTCTGATACTCTTAAGCGTCGAAGTAGAGGTGGAACTCGTAGGGATGGGGCCGCAGCCTCACCGGGTCCACCTCTTGGGTGCGTTTGTAGTGCAGCCAGGTCTCTATCAGGTCCTTGGTGAAAACGTCTCCCCTTAACAGGAACTCGTTATCCTGCTCCAGTGCGTCAAGCACCACGTCCAGGCTGCCTGGGACCTGCTTCACCTTGGCGGCATCCTCGGGGGAAAGGGAATAGAGGTCCATGTCCATGGGCTCCCCTGGGTCAATTTTGTTGATGATTCCATCGATGCCCGCCATTAGCATGGCTGGAAAGGCCAGGTAGGGGTTGCAGGTCGGGTCCGGAAGCCGGAACTCGATGCGCCTGGATTCCGGGGTCGCGAAGTAGGCGGGCATTCGGGCGCAACAGCTACGGTTACGCATCGAGTAGGCCAGATTCACGGGGGCTTCGAACCCAGGCACCAGCCGCCTGTAGGAGTTGGTGGTGGGGGCGATAAAGGCCAGCAGGGCCGAGGAGTGGGCCAGCAGTCCGCCGATGTAGTAGCGGCAGGTCTTGCTGATAAGGGCGTAGCCCTCGGGGTCGTAGAAAAGGTTGACGCCATTCTTCCACAAGTTCTGATGGGTGTGCATTCCCGAACCGTTGTCTTGGAAGATAGGCTTGGGCATGAAAGTGGCCACCTTACCATGGGCCCTGGCCACATTCTTAACGATGTATTTCTGAAGCATCACGGCATCGGCCATGCGCGTCAGGGTATCGTAACGCATGTCGATCTCCGCCTGACCGGCGGTGGCTACCTCGTGATGGTGTTTCTCCACATGGATGCCGACATCGGCCATCTTCAAAGTCACTTCGGAACGGAAGTCCTGAAAAGTATCGAAGGGGGGTGTCGGGAAGTAGCCTTCTTTGTATCGGGGGCGGTAGGCCAGGTTCGGGCCGCCATCCAGGCTGGTTGGCTTGCCCGAGTTCCATATCCCCTCGTCGGAGTCTATGAAATAGTAGTAGCCGCTGCGCTGGTCCTGGTCGAACCGGGCTGAGTCGAAGACGAAGTGCTCCAGTTCCGGACCCCAGTAGCTAATGTCGGCCAATCCGCTCCCCTTGAGGTAGGTCTCGGCCTTCTGGGCCACCCAGCGGGGGTCCTGGGTAAAGTAGTCCCTGGTGACCGGATCGAGCACGTCGCAAAACACGGTGAGGGTGGGTATTTTGAAGAATGGGTCAATATAGGCGGTATTTGGGTCGGGTATCAAGATCATGTCGCTCTCTTCGATGACCATAAAGCCCCGTATGCTGGAGCCGTCAAACCCATACCCGTCCTGCATGTTCTGCTCGGTAAGCTCCACCAGGGAGATGGACAGATGTTGCAGCGTCCCCGGCATGTCGGTGAACTTCAGATCGATGATTTTTATATCTTTGTCATGGCAGAAGCGTACAACTTCTTCGGGGCTCATCGAGTCCTCCTCCATTTTATCTTGAACTGGTCTCCCCTCAGTCCTCCCGTTACAGGGGTCCCAGCGAAACAACCTGCCGGTTGTTAAGAACTTCCCCGGACGAATAACCCGTTCCCAATTGTTTCCCCAATTGTTTCCATCGTTTAGAAACGCCACCCGGCAGGGTGCACGGAGTCGAATCCCGGCACAGCCACTCCAAGCGATAGCCTCTCCCAAGCACACAGGGGCTTATCTCCATTGTACGTGAGCATATTACGAACTGTTTTCCAATATGTTAAATGTTTGTTACATTTGTCACAAATCTAATGGCAGTGGCGCATTAGCATCGGCTCTTCCCTTATGGTCACCGGTCATGCCCCAGGCTCCTACCCGTCATGGGTTTGGTGTAAGCCCGAATCCACCGAAGGACACCGATGGACGGCGTGAAGACAGCGGAAGGGGGTGGGTGAGGGAGCTACAGGGGAGATGGCCTGAGGTCTTGGGGTAGATGGGAGGCCGGCGGACGGTCTTCAGTCGCCGCACAGGGCCCCTAAGGCCCTATGCGGGAGTTGCGATGCGCGGGATGGCGAGAGGATACGCAGCAGGGGACTCTCGCGACCGGGGTGGCGCGAGATTGCGGGGACGTTGGGTCAGTTGCAGGCTGGCCGTCAGGCCGGGAATGGAATGGCTTGCAGCCGGGCCAAGGCGCGACTGAACTGGGTTTCCCAAGGCCAGCGCCGGGGGAGATGCAAAGTGAGGCGGCGCGCCGAGCGGGTGATCCGCCCCACCAGAGCGAAGACCCGTCGCCTGAGGGTCTTGGTGATCACGGTCCCCTCGCCCAGACCAATCCGCGCCGTCCAGCGGGCCAGGTTATGCGCCATCACCTGTACCGCCAGCCAGGCGCCGTTGGCGGCGAAGCGCCCCGACGGCATGTGGTTCAGCCCGACGCCGTACTTGAGGTCGCGTATGGCGTTCTCGACCTCGGCGTGGCGGCGATGATCGGCCTCCAGTTCCAGCGTCTCCCCATCGCGGTCGGTGATGAAGGCGTGATAGCTGTATCTGGCGAAGAGGGCGAGCTGGGAACCGGGCGTCGGCTTCACCCGCCGGACAATGAGCCGCACCGGCGCGGCGTCCGGCTTGGTCTGGAACGGGGTGTAAGTCGTCTCGGCGACATCGGCGGCGCCGTCCATCCAGTAGGGAATGGGAGTCCAGTCCTCTTCTGGTATCGCCTCGATCAGGTCCCGCAGGCTGGCGCGCTGGCGGATGGTGATAGAGAAGCGGACATCCATTTCCCGGCAGGCGGCAACGACAGTGTGGGCGTAGAAGCCGCTGTCGGCCCGCACCGTGAGTTGTCCCCTGGCCCCGCCGTAGCGCACCCGCCCCACCGTCTCACGCAGGAAGTGGGCGGCGCCACGGGCGGTGTTGGCCCGGCCCTCGCGCAGCCGGGACATCAGCACCTCGCCGGTGCCGGCGGCAATGGCCAGCAGCGGGTGATAGCCGCGGGCGCCGGTATAGCCGTGGTGGCGCGCTCCCTCCTTGGCCAGTCCATAGGTCTCGCAGATGGTCGAGTCCAGGTCGATGCTCAGGGGCGAGTCGCCGGGTCCGGCCCCAGCGGCCCAGGCCCGGGCCAACAACTGGCGGCTCACGCGGTCGAGTTGACGGACATGCCCCCACCGGAAGCTGCGCAGGAAGGTCCCCAGGGTGGATGGCGCCTTGACCACGCAGCCTAGAACACCGACCGTCCCACCAGCGCGCAGCGCATCGGCGTCGTCGATGCAGTCGCCGCCTGCCAGCGCGGAAGCGACCAGCGTCAGCATCTTGTCCCCAGTGTTCGCCCGTCCCGGCGCTCCGCCGAGGTCAAGGTGATGGTCGACGAGTTCCCGCAGGCCCAGGTGCCGGGCTAGGGTGGCCGGCAGGAGCAGGCCGGCATTGGCCACCAGGCGATGGTCGTCAAAGAGGATGCGCATACGGTCGGGTTTGTTCTGTGGCAGCATCTATTGGGTGCTCCTTGTTTCCGGGCTGGTTTCTGTTCCAAAACCATTATCCCAGATTCAGAGGAGCACCCGCTGGCTTCTTCAAGGACTGTCCCCAAGGACGTCCTTCGGTGGATTCGGGATTAGGTTCTTTCAGGAGTCGAATGCATCCAATCCGGTGAATAATGGCTTTGCTTTTTTCGCTATTCTGGTTTACCATAGTTATAGACCATCAATCTAAATCAATGAGCTCCGTCACCTGACGGCCTCACGGGTATATGGCCGGGTAGAGTACGCAATTGCGAAATAGCTTCATATATCTACTCATCATAGTGGCTATAGTCGCCATCTTTTTCACTATGATGGGCAACCTCAGCGGCACCGAAGAGCGGCCCTTCACCGAAGTGATCAGCCTTGCCAAAGAGGAGCGGGTCCAGAAGATCGAGATATCGGGCGAAAAGCTCACGGTGGAGACGCTGAACGGGGAGAAGTTCAATAGCCGTGTAGGCGAGAGAACCGACGTCTTCAAGGTACTCCAGGACGAGGGTATTGAGCTGGGCCCAACGGGGGTGAACGTCCGGTTCAAGAGTGGGGGCGGCCTGGGCAGTGTATTCCGCATTTTCTTCAATTTCCTCCCCCTAATCTTCTTCGGCGCCCTTATCATTTTCATGATGCGCCAGGCCCAGGGCAGCAATAACCAGACCCTGGGATTCGGGCGGAGCAAGGCCCGGCTCTTCGTGATAAACAAGCCTACCGTGACCTTCTCCGACGTGGCGGGGGTTGAGGAGTCGAAGGCGGAGCTTCAGGAGGTTGTTGAGTTCCTACGGTACCCCGAGCGGTTCCTGGCCCTTGGAGCCCGCATCCCCACGGGAATTCTGATGGTGGGCCAGCCTGGAACCGGCAAGACCCTGTTGGCGCGGGCGGTGGCCGGAGAGGCCGGTGTTCCATTCTTCGCCATCAGCGGCAGCGAATTCGTGGAAATGTTCGTTGGGGTCGGCGCCGCCAGGGTGCGGGACCTGTTCGAGCAGGCCAAACGAAACGCCCCCTGTATCGTTTTCGTAGACGAGATAGACGCTGTGGGCCGGCACCGGGGCGCAGGATTGGGGGGCGGCCACGACGAGCGTGAGCAGACCCTAAACCAGATCCTTGTGGAGATGGACGGCTTCGACACCAACACCAACATTATTATCATCGCAGCCACCAACAGGCCCGATATCCTGGACCCGGCATTGCTGCGTCCTGGCCGGTTCGACCGGCGGGTTGTCCTCGACCTGCCTGATAAAAACGGCCGGTTAGCCATCCTGAAGGTCCATTCCAGCGGCAAGCCCCTGGCCCCGGAAGTCAGCCTGGAAACCGTAGCCAAACAGACCCCGGGATTCAGCGGCGCCGACCTGGCCAATCTGGTGAATGAATCGGCCCTCCTGACTGCGCGGTTCGCCAAAAAGCTTATCGGCATGAACGAGTTCGAGGAGTCTATCGACAGGGTGATCGCAGGGCCCGAGCGGAAGGGCCGTCTCATCAGCGCCAAGGAAAAAGAGATGACGGCCTATCACGAGGCCGGCCATGCGCTGACTGCCTGGACGCTGCCCAACGCCGACCCGGTACACAAAATATCCATCGTGGCCCGGGGGAGCATGGGAGGATATACAAGGCTCCTGCCTGTGGAAGACCGCTACCTGATGACGAAAAACCAGTTCGAGGATATGTTGGCTACAGCCCTGGGTGGGAGGGTGGCTGAAGAGCTGATCTTCACCGAGGTCACAACGGGCGCCAGCAACGACCTGGAGAACGCCACCAAAATAGCCCTCCGCATGGTAAAGCAATACGGCATGAGCAATCACCTGGGACCCCGTACCTTCGGCCGCAGGGATGAGCTGGTCTTCCTGGGTAGAGAAATCCACGAAGAGCGGGACTACAGCGACAAGATCGCCGAGGAGATTGACCAGGAGGTCAAGCAATTCATCCAGCAGGCTTACGCCCGGGCGGTGGAGATCCTGACCGCCAACAATGAGAAACTGATCGAGACTGCCCAGTACCTTATCCAGCATGAAACGGTGGAGGGCGAGGCGCTCCGGCGATTGTTTGATGGTCTGCCGGGCCAGGAGGCGGTGAAGCCAGAACCGCGGCCCACACCGTCGGCGCCTCCAGCTTCGGTCCCGCTATCCCAACCTGCCCCCACCATGCCCTTACGGCACGACCCCATCCCGACCGATTCTGGTGATGGCGCCGGCTAAGGCTGAACCGATTCCGGCTCTTCCTCCAGGGGAAGCTGGCGGAAGTATATCCCCCACCGTTGCATCGCCTCCTGGACCCTCGGATCTTTCAGTTCCATCAAGTCCTTCATGAACCCCGCCAGGGAGTGGGCCGGCATATATTCCTGGGAGCAAACCCAGCTCTTTTCCGCCGGCACCACGTAAAGCAACCCCCTCTGGTGCATGCAGCCGATTTGGACACGGCTCATACCACCTCCGGCCCGGATGGACAGGCCGTAATCAGTCATGGGAAGACCTCCTTCGTCTCAACCACCAGACCCACCGGGGACAACGGGCCCTGGGACCGACGATTCATTATACCCCATACGCCGCCGGTGTCCTCCGGCCCAATGGGGGCCTCTCCGGGGACCGTACTTTTCTCATATTGGTCTGAATTCGCCCCGGCCGGAGTATATTATTAAGCTGAATTCGTGGTAGAATCCAACGTGGAACATGGCCCAGGTGAAGTTTGCCTGGTGACGTTTGATAATTAAAACGATACAAGCAACTCAATTCCAGGTACAAAGGAACTAGTATGCAACAACCGCCCAGGCGTGGTGAGCCCGAGATTGATCTAGAGCAGCTCCTCAACAGGGTAGGGGCTTTCCTACGGTCGATATTCCGTGGTGGCCCCGGAATAAGTGGGGGCGGCAAGATGGTCACCTACGCCGTCTTCGGGGTCCTGGGGCTATCCATTCTCATGTGGCTCGCCACGGGGGTCTTTACCGTCAGTCCTGGCGAGTTGGCGGTTCACCGCACCTTCGGCAAGTGTTGCAGGATCACCGGCACGGGCCTTCACTGGTGGTGGCCGGCGCCTATAGGCACCAAGAACGTTGAATCCGTAGAGGAGATCCGCAGCATGGAATTGGGGTTCACCTCCCTGGGTTCCGTTGGGCAAGCAACCATTCGGGGCGAGGCCCAGATGATCGCCGGTGATCTGAACATCGTGGACGTCCCACTGGTGATCCAGTACAGAATAAATGACCTGGAGAAGTTCCTCTTCAAGGTGTCAGACCCCGGAGAACCCGGCCGCTCGGGCGGTGACATCGCTCCCGACCGGCCCGAAGGACGTACCCTGAAGGACGCCACCGAGGCTGCGTTGCGCCTGGTCGTCGGGCAGAGGTCCGTTGACGATGTCCTGACGGACAAGA
Organism: Dehalococcoidia bacterium; assembly: GCA_965225925.1. Taxonomy (GTDB): domain Bacteria; phylum Chloroflexota; class Dehalococcoidia; order Lucifugimonadales; family JAGWBF01; genus CBDDBY01. Next base: position 83,350 of record CBDDBY010000003.1, read on the forward strand.
GGGAGGAGGTCCAGGCGGATGTCCAGAGGTCGCTGCAGGAGATCCTTCGTAGCTACGAGAGCGGAATAGAGATACTCTCCGTCCGGCTCCAGGAGGTCAGCCCGCCTCAACAGGTGGTGGACGCATTCCAAGACGTGAACCGCGCCAGACAGGACCGGGAAACATCCATAAACCAGGCCCAGGGCTTCGCCCGGGATGTCATCCCCAGGGCCCGGGGAGCAGCGGAGCGGGTCACCCAAGCGGCCGAGGCCTTCAAAGAAGAGCGTATAGCCAAGGCAGAGGGAGAAGCGGGCCGGTTCGTCGCCATCCTCCGGGAGTTTGAAAAGTCGGAGGAAGTCACACGGCAGAGGCTTTACCTGGAGGCCATGGAAGAGATACTTCCCGGCGTCTCAAAGTTCGTGGTCTCCCCAGGAGCTGGAGGAGCCATCATCCTCAACGCAGGAGGCCAGATAGTACCGGTGCCGGGGGTTTCCCCCGCCACCACCCAGCCACCGCCTGCCACTCCCGCACCATGAGGCGGGTAACAGGGGTTGACTGTCTGAACTGGGCATTATGAGAATTTTGTTATTAGTCTTAGTTGTGGTGATCCTGTTGGGTATCTTCGGCCCTGCCACGCTCTACACTGTGGACGAGACCCAACTGGCGGTGGTGACCCGGTTCGGTGAGATTCGGGGAGTCAATACTGCCCCGGGACTGAAGGTAAAGGCCCCCTTCATAGACACGGTCAACCGGTTCGACAAACGGCTCCTTAGACTGGATACACCTCCGTCGACATTGCCCGACAAAGAGAAGGAATTCCTCATAATCGATGCCTACGCTCGCTATCGCATAACCGACGTTGAAAAATTCTTCAAAAGGCTACGGACTCCACAAGCCGCCGAGGACCGGCTTGGACGACGGATAATCTCAGCCCTCCGGAATGAGATAGGTAACCGCACCAAGGATGAAATCATCGGCGCCAGGGTAATACAGACCGTGGACGAAGCTACTGGGCAAGACAAGAGGACCGTTATCCCCACCACCACCAGGCAGGAGATTCTGACCAAGGTGCTGGATACCGCCAACCGGGAGGTGGGCCCCCAAAGGCCTTACCTCAAGGTTCAGGATGCCAGAGAGTTAGATATCGAGGTCAGAGAGGACCTGGTCATCAAGATCGGGGAGGACCAACTCATTCAGATTAGCCAAGAGTTAGCCGCGGAACGTGCACAGGGACGGGTGGTTGAGATAGGAGAGGACTTTGGAGTCGAGCTCGTAGACGTCAGGATAAAGCGGGCCGACTTTCCAGAAGCGGCCCAGCAGAACATCTTTAGTAGAATGCGGGCAGAACGGGAACGTATCTCCAGGGAGTTCCGGGCGGAAGGACAGGAGGAGAGGGACAAGATCGAAGCCAACGCCAATAGAGAAAGGACCATTCTCCTGGCCGAGGCCGAGAGGGATGCAGCCCAGACCAGGGGTGATGGGGAGGCCCGGGCCATCGAGATTTTTGCCCAGGCGCTGGAGCAGAATCCGGAGTTCTTCGCTTTTCAGAGGAGCCTGGAGGCTTACAAGAAGTTCCTGTCCACCAACACCACCGTTATCCTCTCTTCGGATACGGACCTGTTCCAGTTCCTCCAGGACCCCGTGGGGTCCCAGCCCTCCTCTGACGGGAAATAGTAGCCCCCAATCGGAAGAGATGAGGGGGACAGAACCCAGCTGCCTGTCGGGGAGATTGATCTCATACTCTCTGGAGGCCGCCTCCACATCCACCACCTCGCTTCACTCTCCTCTATGGATTCCAGGGATACCATCAAGGATAACATCCCTCGGGCGGCCTCGCCAAAGGCTTCGACCCTGGTCTCTCCCTGGGCCAGGACGCCGACCTCCTACGTATGTTCAAGAATCTGAAATGGCGCCATGCACGTTCTAGGGGACCAGCATGGCGCGGGTGACATCCGTCTGTCGCTGGTTCCACTCGGCCTGGGGAAAGGCGTCGTTGACCTCTTCCAGCTTGAACTTGTGGGACACGATCTTGTGGAAAGGGACCGTATCCTGCGTCCGCACCATATACTCAAGGATGGTGGCCAAAGTGGACGGCCGGTACATCAGCGAGCCGATGATGCGCTTCCCCGGGATCAGTTTAGAGGGATCTATGGAGACCTGGCGGCCGGGAATGATGTCGCCGATCTCCACGAAGGCGCCCCCGTTACTCAGCATGTCGATGCCCTCGATCAGTAGATCGGGCCGGCCCACCAGCTCCATGACGATGTAGGCGCCCCGGCCCCTGGTCAGTTCCTTGACCCTCCCGACCCGAGCTTCAGGCGTATTGTACTCCTCCACATTGATGGTATGGTCGGCCCCGAACTCCTCGGCAAGGCGCAGCCGGTCCGCCAGCCTGTCCAGCGCTATGACCCGGTCGGCCCCCATGTCCTTGGCCATGGCCACTGCGTAAAGGCCCAGCCCTCCGGCACCCTGGATCACCACGTACTGGCCTTCGTGGGCTCCGGCGCTGATAAGACCCCGTGTAACCGTGCCAAGGGCACAGTTGACGGGGCCCAGCAGGTCGTCGGGGAGCTCGTCGGGCACACGGAAGGAGGGATGCTGCGGGGGCAGATAAATGAAGTCGGCGTAGGTGCTGGTGAAGTACGGGTACACACCGGCGGCGGGATACTCACGGTTGACACACCAGTTGACATCTCCCCGCAGACAGACGTAGCAGCGGAAGCAGGGGAAAATCGCCATGTGCATCATCCGGTCGCCCTCTTCGATGGGTGTTCCCACCGAATCTGACGTGACCCCGCTGCCCAGCTTGTAAACCACCCCGGTGCCCTCGTGGCCCATGCAGCGGCCCGTGGGTGGAAGAGGGAGATTGACCTGGTCTCCCCTCCAAACGTGGAGGTCCGAGCCGCAGATACCGGCCTGGGTGATTTTAAGGATAATGGCCCCCGGCTCGGGGTCCGGCAGCTCATATTCCTGGATCTCGAAGGGCTTGCCATATTCCGTGACTACCACCACTCGTCCCTTCTCCGCCACATCGCACTTCCTCGTTGCTAGAATTTAGCGACATTATACTGGAGTGGCGTGCGCCTCGTAAGGGTCCTGTTTCGAGTTGAAGGGTTGTGTATGGCGAACCGTCTCCCGTGTCCTGCTAGGCGTCGCGGCAGCTGGCCCTGACAATAAAGAAGGGGCCCGGGAATCGTCCCCGGGCCCCTTTGCACTGCTCTTTCTTAGCTCACTTTTGGGGTTAGCTTCTACTTGGGGCCCTTGCCCCCTTTGCCCTTGGAACTGGAGTTGTTTTTGTTGATGCGCACCTGGTCCTCACCCGAGAAGGGGGTGCCATTCGCCAGCTGTCCAGTCAGACCAAGGGTAAGCACAGTGCCGCCCGGGGTTGCAATATCGATGCCCAGCTCCCATTCCCGCACGTGCACCACCAGGTCGTCAAATCCATCGTCGTTTACGTCCTCGATGTGCCCACCATGTACCGGAGATGCTCCATCCGGGCCCACACTCACGGTACCGACATCAATAGCTGCTACATCGAAGGTCGCAGAGCCCAGGATAGCAATGGGCACCACACCGTTGCAGTTCAGGTTCAGCGGGTTAACGTCGCTCCCCGGCTTCACATCCACATCTGCTACCAGCAGGACCGTGACATTATGGGTGGCTGAACCTCTGTTATCGGCTTTGTCCGTGGCCGTATGGGTCACCGTGGTCACGCCCACCGGGAACAGGGACCCGATGGCAGGGCTGCTCACCAGGGAAGCAAGTCCCGAAGGAGTGTCGGTGGCTGTGGGCGAGAAGCTTACGATCGCCCCTGCGGGGTCATTTGTAATTATCGTCTGGTCGGCTGGAGGTGTGACCACCGGGTCCGTCAGGTCTATGTTGATGGGACTCTCGGTGGCCAAGGCCGAGTTTCCTGCCTCGTCTACCACTGTCCCGGTACCGCTCTGGCCCGCCCCCTCCGTGGAGAGCACGTCGTCCCCAGTGTCGCTGGCGCCCAGGTCGATGCCCGACAACGCGTCCGACGCGATGTAGCTCACCGTCACCCCGGTCTTATTCCACCCGTTGGCGTTGGGCGCTACGCTTCGCGACGAGCTGATTAGCGGGTCCGTCAGATCTATATTGATGGGACTCTCGGTGGCCGAGGCCGAGTTTCCTGCCTCGTCTACAACGGTCCCGGTACCGCTCTGGCCCGCCCCCTCCGTGGAGAGCACGTCGTCCCCAATGTCGCTGGCGCCCAGGTCGATGCCCGACAGCGCGTCCGACGCGATGTAGCTCACCGTCACCCCGGTCTTATTCCACCCGTTGGCGTTTGGCGCAACGCTTCGCGACGGGCTGATTAGCGGGTCCGTCAGGTCTATGTTGATGGGACTCTCGGTGGCCGAGGCCGAGTTTCCTGCCTCGTCTACAACGGTCCCGGTACCGCTCTGGCCCGCCCCCTCCGTGGAGAGCACGTCGTCCCCAGTGTCGCTGGCGCCCAGGTCGATGCCCGACAGCGCGTCCGACGCGATGTAGCTCACCGTCACCCCGGTCTTATTCCACCCGTTGGCGTTTGGCGCAACGCTTCGCGACGGGCTGATTAGCGGGTCCGTCAGGTCTATGTTGATGGGACTCTCGGTGGCCGAGGCCGAGTTTCCTGCCTCGTCTACAACGGTCCCGGTACCGCTCTGGCCCGCCCCCTCCGTGGAGAGCACGTCGTCCCCAGTGTCGCTGGCGCCCAGGTCGATGCCCGACAGCGCGTCCGACGCGATGTAGCTCACCGTCACCCCGGTCTTATTCCACCCGTTGGCGTTTGGCGCAACGCTTCGCGACGGGCTGATTAGCGGGTCCGTCAGGTCTATGTTGATGGGATTCTCGGTGGCTGACGCCGGGTTTCCTGCCTCGTCTACCACTGTCCCGGTACCGCTCTGGCCCGCCCCCTCCGTGGAGAGCACGTCGTCCCCAGTGTCGCTGGCGCCCAGGGTCAATGCCCGACAGCGCGTCCGACGCGATGTAGCTCACCGTCACCCCGGTCTTGTTCCACCCGTTGGCATTTGGCGCTACGCTTCGCGACGAGCTGATTAGCGGGTCCGTCTTATCTATCTTGACGGTTACGCTGTCGGAGTCTGTACCACCGGCAGAAGTGGCCGTGCAGGTCAACGTCGTTCCAGGTGTGTCTCCTGTAAGTATAGTCGTTCCGCAGCCGGAGGTGGATGTAACCGGCGACTCGGGGTCTGTTACGCTCCAGGAAACCGTGACATTGGAGCGGTACCAACCGTTGTTACCCAGGTCTCCCGTAACCGTGGGGGTGATCTCTGGCGGCGTGGTGTCGCAGGGCACCAGGGCGTTGACCGCCACCTCGCAGGCGGATAGCGCGCGGTTGAAGATCACGGCTTCGTCAATGAGGCCGGGGAAATGCAGAGGAGTTCTGCCGGAGGGTGCGCCTCCGCCGATTCGAACAGGTTCGGTGGTCGACACGATAGGTCCAGTAACAGGTATGGAGCCATCCAGCTCTCCGTTAACGTACAGCTTCAGGGAAGCGCCATCGTAGGTCATGGCGACGTGATACCATCGGTTCAGCTGGACCGGTACTTGGCCGTCGAAAAACTGGAGACCGCCTGTGACTCCGACGTGAGCGCGGAACCGGTCCAGATTAGAAGCGGTCAGTATGAACTGGCGATCGGTTAATTCACCATCCTTGCTGATAATGTCCCTGTTTTGCCCCTGCTTGCCTGTGAGATAGACCCAGGCCTCGACGGTAATTCCATTTGCCGGGTTTAGGTTGAGACTGTCGGGAACGACAACATGGTCATCAAAGCCGTCAAAGCTGAACGCCGTACCGAACACGCCCGGCGCAGTCGCTGTTGCCCCATTCTCCAGCGTTCCGTCGTTGCCATATATAAGATCGTCGGCGTTGCCCTCGGCGGGCCACAGGCTGACTGGGCCGTTGGCTTCCTTGTTGTACTGGGCCGCTATCTCGCCAGATGTGTGGACCGTGTTGTAGACCTTCACCTCGTCGATAAGCCCGTCAAAGGGGGAATGGAACGGAGCAGCGCCGGCATTTGCGTACCCAATAGTCAGTGGGTCGGCGGTGATGGCTGGAGTAAGGGTACATGCCACGTCGCTGACCAGCCCACCATCGTAGTACAGTTTGATGCGAGACCCGTCGTAGGTCCCGGCGAGCTGGTGCCAGTTGGAGTCGGAGGCGACGCCGAGACTGGCGCCACATCCTACTGTCGCACCTTGGTTGTAAATTTGGAACAGCACCACGTTGGCCTGGGGGTGGATCCAGAGACCGTAGTTACGAGGCGAAGAGGCTCCCTTGCCCACTAGCCTCCTCCAATCATTAGTGCCTCTACCTGCCCACTTGTACCAGGCTTTAATCGTTTGGTTCTTTCCCAAGCGCAAGCTGGTATCGTCGGGCACGGTGACATAGTCATTCACGCCGTCAAAGCTGAACGCCTGCCCGACGTTACCTGGGGCGAAACCCGCTCCATCGGTCGGCGTGCCGTGGTTAGAGTCCGCAGCATCGCAGGCGGTGCCGTCTGCGCGCCAGTAGCTGACCAGGTCGCCAGCGGCCTGCCCGTCTGTGCAGGGGGGGGGCGCAGCCGTCGGCGTTCACAATTGATCCCGCCGGCGTGTTGGAGCAGTTGTCTTCGCTATCATCCACGCCGTCACCATCGGTATCAACAGGGCAGGGCACCAGGGCGTTGACCTTGACTTCGCACTCGGTGAGGGGGCGGTCGAAGACGTGGACCTCATCGATAGAGCCGTTCAAGAAACGGCGATCCTGGGTGGTGAATCCGGGCTCATCCACTACCCATCGCCTCTCGTTGCCTATTGCTCTCCTATTAGTGGTTATGAGAACGGTCAATGGGTCTGAGGATGATTGTTGCTTCCACCACCCCATCGACAAATAGTTTGTATGTCTCGGCAGAGGCGTCCCTGACTGCCGCAACATGATGGTACACGCCATCGTTCACGGCCGTGGATGAATGCAATATGACCACGTTCCCGGCGTTATCTCTTACCCCGAATCCACCGAAGGACGTCCTTGGGGACAGCCCTTGAAGAAGCCAGCGGGTGCTCCTCTGAATCTGGGATAATGGTTTTGGAACAGAAACCAGCCCGGAAACAAGGAGCACCCAATAGATGCTGCCACAGAACAAACCCGACCGTATCCGCATCCTCTTTGACGACCATCGCCTGGTGGCCAATGCCGGCCTGCTCCTGCTGGCCACCCTAGCCCGGCACCTGGGCCTGCGGGAACTCGTCGACCATCACCTTGACCTCGGCGGAGCGCCGGGACGGGCGAACACTGGGGACAAGATGCTGACGCTGGTCGCTTCCGCGCTGGCAGGCGGCGACTGCATCGACGATGCCGATGCGCTGCGCGCTGGTGGGACGGTCGGTGTTCTAGGCTGCGTGGTCAAGGCGTCATCCACCCTGGGGACCTTCCTGCGCAGCTTCCGGTGGGGGCATGTCCGTCAACTCGACCGCGTGAGCCGCCAGTTGTTGGCCCGGGCCTGGGCCGCTGGGGCCGGACCCGGCGACTCGCCCCTGACCATCGACCTGGACTCGACCATCTGCGAGACCTATGGACTGGCCAAGGAGGGAGCGCGCCACCACGGCTATACCGGCGCCCGCGGCTATCACCCGCTGCTGGCCATTGCCGCCGGCACCGGCGAGGTGCTGATGTCCCGGCTGCGCGAGGGCCGGGCCAACACCGCCCGTGGCGCGGCCCACTTCCTGCGTGAGACGGTGGGGCGGGTGCGCTACGGCGGGGCCAGGGGACAACTCACGGTGCGGGCCGACAGCGGCTTCTACGCCCACACTGTCGTTGCCGCCTGCCGGGAAATGGATGTCCGCTTCTCTATCACCATCCGCCAGCGCGCCAGCCTGCGGGACCTGATCGAGGCGATACCAGAGGAGGACTGGACTCCCATTCCCTACTGGATGGACGGCGCCGCCGATGTCGCTGAGACGACTTACACCCCGTTCCAGACCAAGCCGGACGCCGCGCCGGTGCGGCTCATTGTCCGGCGGGTGAAGCCGACGCCCGGTTCCCAGCTCGCCCTCTTCGCCAGATACAGCTATCACGCCTTCATCACCGACCGCGATGGGGAGACGCTGGAACTGGAGGCCGATCATCGCCGCCACGCCGAGGTCGAGAACGCCATACGCGACCTCAAGTACGGCGTCGGGCTGAACCACATGCCGTCGGGGCGCTTCGCCGCCAACGGCGCCTGGCTGGCGGTCCAGGTGATGGCGCATAACCTGGCCCGCTTGGACGGCGCGGATTGGTCTGGGCGAAGGGACCCTGATCACCAAGACCCTCAGGCGGCGGGTCTTCGCTCTGGTGGGACGGATCACCCGCTCGGCGCGCCGCCTCACTTTGCATCTCCCCCGGCGCTGGCCTTGGGAAACCCAATTCAGTCGCGCCTTGGCCCGGCTGCAAGCCATTCCGTTCCCGGCCTGACGGCCAGCCTGCAACTGACCCAACGTCCCCGCAATCTCGCGCCACCCCGGTCGCGAGAGTCCCCTGCTGCGTATCCTCTCGCCATCCCGCGCATCGCAACCCCCGCATAGGGCCTTAGGGGCCCTGTGCGGCGACTGAAGACCCTCCGCCGGCCTCCCATCTACCCCAAGACCCCAGGCCATCTCCCCTGTAGCTCCCTCACCCACCCCCTTCCGCTGTCCTCACGCCGTCCATCCGTGTCCTTCGGTGGATTCGGGTTAAGAACAATGAGTTTTCTCTATTGGAACAGCCGGGTGTGCAGTCCGGCGTATTACCCTTCCAGTAGATTGTTTGCCATCCGGAAGGGCTAGTCAGGTTGTTGACTTTGAACCAGCCCTTAACCGTTTGTTCGTTGGAATGCAAGTTAGCTGATTCGGGCACCTCCACGTAATCATTAAAACCGTCAAGACTGAACGCCTGGCCCACCTTACCGGCCGCGAAGGTCGTTCCTCCCACCCGGGCGCCGTGGTTGCCGTCGGCGGAATCGCAGGCGTTGCCCTCGCCGCGCCAGTAGCTCACCAGGTCGCCGCCGGCCGCGCCATCCTGGCAGACGGCGACATTGACGGTGACCGTGCCGCTAAGCTGGAGAGACGGATCGCCGGCACTGTCGCCGTACTCAACCACGTACCCCTGGACTACATAATTCCCGCTCCCATCGTTGACCGGCAAGTCGTTCCAAAAGCTCTCATTGAGCGCCGTGTTGCCGATCATATGGGCGTAGTCTTCGTTGCCTGACTGGTTGGGCTCACCACCATCCCAGTTGGTGTATGCGCCGCCTGAAGAGACACAAGTACCAGTGCCGATACAGAAGACGGTCCCAGCCTCCGGGCCTGTGACCCACTCCCACGTGCCCTCGTCAGCGGTGTCAGTTGCGCCAAGCCAGCCGTTGCCCTGGAATTTGTTGAACACGAAGGCATTCTCGGCCGCCGATGTGATGGTCGCCAGATACCTCTGTAGGCCGAAGAGGCTCTTATTGTCCGCAGTCGCTTTGGCGTCGTTCCAGTTGGGGTTGGTTCCGGCCACGAACTCGTAGAAGTGGCCGTTGTCAGGGAAGGCCAGACCGGAGCCAACGCTGAATGTGATTTCACGAGCGGTGAGATCCGGGGCCCCGCTGGAGTTGGAGTAGGTCACCTGCCGCAGCGCAGTCTGGTATACCGAGGCTACGGCGGTGCCGCTGATAGTGAGCACACCGGTGGAGCTGTTATAGCTGGATGTGAGACCGCCAGGCAGGGAGCCGTCGGTACCCAGAGTGTCCTCGGCAGCGACGAATCCCGCTCCAATGGATACTTTGGCTCCATCTATGTCGTCCGAGGCGGTGAGGGTCAGACTCGAGTCTACGATGACGGGAGCGTCGCCCTCGGTGTATGTAGCCGGACCGAAGGTGGTAATCAAAGGCGGCTCGTCGTCGCATGCGGCCCCAATCCCGTCGTTGTCGGTGTCAATTTGGTTCGGGTTGGCGGTGTTGGAGCAGTTGTCATCGGCGTCGTCCACGCCGTCGCCATCAGCATCCGAAACTTCGGCAGCCGTTCCCTGAACGCCAACGGTGAAACCGTTCCAGTATTCGTTGCTGAGACTCCGCCAGGTCAGTGTACTGAAGGAACCGAGAAATCGAATGGTCCCGTGGGGCTCTCCCGACCCAAGCAACTGGTATTCGAAGCCTCCACCGGCAAGGGGAACAATACTCTTGAACGAGGTGCCGCAACCCCAGTAACCACAGTCATTGCCGTCGGAAGGGTGTCCGAAACTCAGGATTTCGAAGTCCTGGTCGAAACCGTAACCGTTGCCGTTGAGGCTCACATACGAGAACACTAGATTTGCGATCTCTACCGAAAAGGTGAGCGTCTGGGAACCGGCGAATCGCAAGGCGACAATATCTGTACCGGTCGGGATGTTCGCGACCCCGAAACTGGTGTAGGGCGACGTCGCTGTAATCCGACCGCCACCGTTTTTCTGGTAGTAGTCTATGCCGCCGCTGGGTTGAAAGAAGGCGATACCCTGGGGGTTGGTGTAAGTCACATCCACCGTGGAAGTCGGCGTTGTGATTGTGCCGTGGCCCACGAAGCCGCTCGAAAAATCACCGGTGTCCCAGTCCGTCCAGTAGATCGTGGGAGGGGTTGCGGCGTTGACCGAGGCACCGAGAGCAGCCACGGCGGACCCAGCCACTATCAAGAGCGCCACTAGTCCCCAGAACCACCAGCGATTAGTCCGTAATACTGTCGTCATGCTACTCTCACACCCCTACTTTTAGTCAACAATGTTCCAGAACACCTGGCGTCTGGCACGCATTATGATGGCGCATCCTATCATAGGAATGAGCTTTTGTCAGTGACGGCGGTCACACCGCACCTCCCATGTTCGCCGGCGGTTGACATGCACCGTATGAGAGCCTAAATTGATAATCGAAGACAGTTTCCAATCCCTATGCACAGCCGGAAAGCGTTTCTGGGAGGGGTACAAGAATGACTGCGGGCTCTACCAACAACACTGAAAGGCGCGGGATCATGGAAACGCTCAGGAAGATACCGCTGTTTAGCGGCCTCGGTGATGAGCAACTGGTCCACCTGGGCTCGGTAGTGAAGTGAAAGGAGTATCTGCCGGGTAGCGTGATCCTGGCTGAAGGAGAACCAGGCAATAACCTTTTCATACTTCTGAACGGGTCGGCGAAGGTGACCCGGGCAGGTGGGCAAGGTCGCGAGGTGGTGATAGCTTTCATACGAGCGGGCGAATTTTTCGGTGAGCTGTCAATCCTGGATGGTCATCCGCGTTCCGCCAGTGTAGTAGCATTGGATGACTCTCAGGTATATGTTATCGAACGGAGCGATTTCATAGGTCTGATACGACGTGATCCTGACATGTCCATCCATATTCTCCAGGAGCTTGCCCGGAGAATGCGAGCATCTGACCGGCAGATCGAATATCTAGCCCTCAACGATGCCGAGAGCCGGGTGTTCCATAGCCTCATCCGGGTCGCCGAGGATATTGGCATTCAGGATGATGGTTCGGACGTTCTAATAGCAAGATTACCCACCCAACAAGATCTAGCGGATATGGCCGGAACGTCGAGGGAAACGGTCTCCAGGGTGCTGCGGCGCTTGGAGAGCAAGGGGATGATTTCCAGGTCAGATGGCCACGTTAAGCTTCATAACCTCGATCAATGTCACGGGTGGTCGGGAAGGCCTATCGAGGTCCGGCCGGTCAAGGCCGCTGCCCCAAGCTTGGTTTCTCGAACATAGGCGACGCTGTAGACATGGCTGCATATGAACAGAGGAGGGCGCTCCTCCTGGAGCTTCTAGCCGGGATGGGGGCCTGTCCCGCCGTTTCCTTCCTCGAAGGCCCGGTTGCCTCCCACATACGAGGACGCCTGGCCGGTATGGGCCTGAATGCCGAGCATGACCGATACGGCAACATTGTGGTCCACCGCCGCGGGAAAGGGGATACTGGGGAGGATCAACCGCCCATCGCCTTCGTCGCCCACATGGACCACCCTGGCTTCGAGGCGCTGGAGTGGGAGGGTGATACGCTGATTGCCCGGGCCCTGGGCGGCGTGCCACAAGCCTGTTTTTCCAGCGCCGTCCCGGTGGAGATAGTCTTGCCCGACGGGAGAAGGCTCAGCGCCGAGACCGCGGGGGCCCACGGTCCCCCGGACCAGAGGATGGTCGCTCTGCATTTGAATGGGGATGATTCCCGCGGATCGGCCTTTGCCATGAGCTTTCCGGCAGCCGTTGTGCCATCGCTGCCCGACTTCCAATTTGACGGTGAGCTGGTGCAGATGAGGGCTCTGGACGACCTGGCGGGATGCGCCGCGATCCTGGCGGCCATGAATGAGCTGGCTGCACACGATTCCGTCTCCGGAGACGTGTACGCCATGTTCACCAGGGCGGAGGAGGTGGGCCTTGTGGGGGCGCGGCTTCTGGCCGAGGAGGGCCTGTTGCCTGCCGGCTCTCTGGTGGTGTCCCTGGAAGCCAGCCGGACATTGCCGGGCGCGGCCATCGGAGAGGGTCCGGTGATAAGGGTCGGAGACGCCAGCTTCACCTTCGACGCCGAGGCGGAAGGGGTGCTCCTGAAAGCGCGGGAGCAGCTATCTGAAGGGAAGCCCGGCTTCCAGGCACAACGGCAGCTTATGAGCGGCGGCACCTGCGAGGCCAGCGCCTTCAGGTACCACGGGTACCGGACCACCGGCATTGCCTTTCCTTTGGGGAACTACCACAATGGGGCGCCAGACGGTGGTGTGGAGGCAGAGTACATACATATAGACGACCTGGTGGGCGGGTTAGACCTGATCCTCGAAGCCGTCAAAAGCGTGGCACAACGCCGGGAATCCCGTCCCTGGGCCCGCATGGGTACTGTACCGGAGGAGCAGCGTGAACGCCTCGCAAAGACAACCAACCCAGCCCTATAACCGGGAGGGACACCGGTGCCATTCCAAGGAAACAGGCCTTCTAATCTTAGTCATCACTGTCTCCCTGGCCTTCCAGTTGATATTTCCAACGGCGTAGCTTGGGCAGAACCTTCTCGGCCAGCTGGCTGAAGTCCTCGACTTTGACCTCAGCGTCGTTGTCCAGCTCAAGCTTCCCCCGGCTATCGAAGGCCTCCCGGACGAAGCGGTCAACAAGCTGGGGCGACCTTCCCGCCAGCTGCCCGAGCTGAAAAGCCAGGCTCACCGCGAGCTGGCGGCTCACAATCTGGTCGAGGGCACCGGGGGCATCCAATTCCTCGGGGATAATGCTGCACTGGATAAGAAAATCGTCCAGCACCTGCCCCAGCACTTCTGGGATATCAATCTGTCCTATGCGGGTCATGTACTCGGTGAGCCGGTCCGACAGCTCTTTTACTCCTAGCTGGGGGAGGAGGGCCTCCCCAGGTGAATTAGGTGAATCCTCGGAACCGCCCTGGGTTTTCTCTACCATGTGAACTCCTTGGAACCGAATGGGAAACCTATTCGAAGTTCTCCCGGACACCGCAGCCTGAAGACTGCGGCATCATGCCCCGGCCTTGAGGCGGGGGAGGAGAAGGGCTTTGGAATGAGTCGTGATTGCTGTGGTGGGGGGCTCTCTATATTGTAACATGGGGGAGGAGCAGTGACGCGGAAGGGAGCCGGGTCCCGTAACCATCACCCGCCCCATTTTGAGTCCCTCTGGAGGGTGATATACTTGTCCCATCCTAGGGGGTGGTCTAATGCCCTCCGATTTTGGTCCCGCAGTAGGAAGCACTATGACATTCGAAGAGATTCTGCCTTTCCTTGAGGCCAATCACCGGGGGGTGGTGACCAGCTTCAGGCGAAACGGCGCCGCCCAGCTGAGCATCGTGACCTGCGGCCCCTACAATGGAGGAGTGGCTTTTACCACCACCGGGCACCGTGCCAAGCTGGCCAACTTGAGGAGCGACCCCAGCAGCTCCATCCTGGTCTCCAAGCCGGACTGGTCGGGCTACGTGGTGGTCCAGAGGAAGGCTGACGTCCTCTGGTCCGACCGCACCGGCCCCGAAGAGCTGAGGGTAGCGCTGAGGGAGGTTTACACCGCCTGCGCAGGCCGGGAGCATCCAGATTGGAAGGACTATGACCGGGCCATGGTGGATGACCGGCGTGCGGCCATAATCGTCAGGCCCGACCGCATCTACGGGGTCAGGATGTAGTCCTGGCCCTTAATCAAAATACCTCGTACCGTTACCTCAACACGTTTTTTATAAAGAAGGTGCAGCTTGAAGTTTGGCGTTGACCTATACCCCCACTTCTCCAAGGAGCTGAGCGGCCCCGAGGCCTTTGAGTACGCCGTCCGGATGGTGCAAGCGGCCAGAGAGGGCGGCTTCGACGGCATCTTCGCCTCCCAACATTACGCCTTGGGCGCCACCGAGCAGATGTTTCAGCCCATCCCCTTTCTCGCCAGACTGGCGGCGGAAGCCAAAGGTATGACTATCGGGACGGCAGTCTACCTCCTCGGCCTGCACAACCCCGTGGAGGCCGCCGAGCTCACCGCCAACCTGGATATCATCAGCGGAGGTAGGTTCGCATTCGGAGTGGGCCAGGGATACAGAGATGTGGAGTTTGCTTCCTTCGGAGTCCCCAAGGCCAGCAGGGGTAAGCGCATGGAAGAAGCGGTGGATGCGATCCGCAGGCTGTGGGCCGAGGACAACGTCACCCGGGAAGGAGAACACTTCCCCATGAATGGGGTCACCATCAACCCCAAGCCGGTGCAGAAGCCGGGGCCGCCCATATGGATAGGGGGCGATACTTTGAAGGGAGTGGACAGGGCCGCCCGCATCGGAGACGCCTGGCTGACCAGCCCAAGGCACTCCAAGAGCTTCATTCGGCAGGCGGTGAAGGTCTACAGAGAGCGCCGCGAGGCCATGGGACTGCCGTCGCCGCCTCCAGTCTTCTTCAGGGAGATGTACGTTGCTCCGGACCGGAAGGAAGCGGAGCAGGAGATCATCGATTCCTTCGAGCGCCTGTATCAGGTGTACCACAAGGCCGACCAGCCCGGAGAGCAGTACGACCGCAGCTTTCAGGAGCTCAAGGAGGAGCGCATCATCGTCGGCAACCCGGAGGACGTGACCCGGGAGATCGGGCGGTATAGGGACGAGTTCGGGGCCGAGTACATGTTCTTCAGGCTCTACTACCTGGGTATGGACCCGGAGAAAAGCGTTCAGTGTATCAAGCTCTTCGGCCGGGAGGTGATCCCCCATCTGAGCTAGCGGGTGTCAGGCCGGTGCGGTCGTGGCGACTCCGGAGACCTCAACCATAAGGTCCATTAAGGTCCTTTGCTGACGCCTAAATCCCGTCTGCTTGGACCAAACGCAGAACAATGCGGGTTACCCTCTCGCCCAAGCTCCGGGCCTGCTCCAGGTCTTCAGCGGTGACCTCTCCGGCCGAGGTGGCCCCGTAATAGGATCCGGAGAGCTTCATCCTATCGCTCCAGGGCAGCCCCACCACTATCATCCCGCAGGCAAGCATCCAGTGGAGGAGGCCCAGGAGGGTAAATTCCAGCCCCGAGTGGCGACCCCGCCCGGTGGTAAAGGCGGCGCCTATCTTCCCCCTCAACGCCCCCTCCTCCCACAGGTCCCCCTGTTCATCCAGCCATAGCTTGAGGGCCCCGGTGACGCCGCTCCAGTTGGGGGAGCCCAGTATTATCCCATCGGCCTTTATCAGGTCCTCGCTCGAGGCCTCATCTATCCGGCGCTTCAGCGCACCGGCCCCCTTCACCCTGGAGATACCCTCCGAAATCGCCGATGCCAGGGCTTCAATCTGCGGCCCCCGGCCATCGTAGACCAGCAGAATGCTAATAGTCATAGAGGCCGCCACTGGGCGTACCGGTATCACCATTGGGCTCGACAGGGCCGGGAGCAGATGCGGGCGGCGCCTCTCCATTGGGTACCACGGTTACGCTGCCCTTCATGGCCCCGCCATGGATTCTACATAAAGTAGGGGGCCTCCCCTATCTCTGAAAAAGTATGGCTGAAGGATTCTCCCAGCCGCAGGGTATCACTGTTCCAGAGCCCGGTCTGGTCCCCGACGCGTCCGGAGGTGGTAGTATGCACAAGCCCGCTCACGGTCCACTCCACCGTATCCCCCACCGCCACGGTGATGTCGGCCGGGGAAAATTGCAAGCTGCTGTTTAACGAAACCTTGTGGATATTTGGGACCTGCGCCGGTCCGGCAGCAGACTCCCGGTTTGACGTTGGAGCGGTCGTGGCCATCCGGGTTGGCGTCGCGTCGGCCCCACAGGCAACAGCCAGCAGCCCAAGCACCACCATCAGTCCTACGAATTTGGTCCTCAACTCTCTGCCCTTTCTGCCCAGATTCATAAATTGGCCCACATCCCAGGGCCGACCCTGTTAATACTCATATCCTCCAGATCCCGGGGCCGGGTCCGTGGTTTCAGGGGAGGAAGCGGCGGGAGGTGACGAAGGCTGGCCCTCCATACTCTCAACAACGGTGATGGTGCCAGACATGAACGAGCCATGGACACGGCAAAAATATGGGAACTCTCCAACCTGATTAAAGGTACGGCTGAAGGATTCGCCCGGTTTCAGGCATTCGGTGTCCCAGAGCGCAGTTTGGGCGTTTGGGCTCCCGGAGGTAGTTGTGTGGATGCTACCTGTTACCGTCCACTCCACCGTGTCGCCGGCTTCGATGGTGATGTTAGCGGGAGAGAATGTTATTTCCTCGGTGGCATCTACCTTGTGGATGGTGCTGGTGGGCGTTGGTTCTGGAATAGGCGTTGGGATGGCGGTGGGTTCAGGGATTGGCGTAGGTATTGGAGTGGGAGTGGCTGTGGGCGCCGGGGTCGCTGTGAGAGTGGGTATAGAAGTTGCCGTGGGGGTTGGAGCGGGAGTTTCAGTGGGGGAAGAAACGGGAGTGGCCGCCGCTGGAGGAGTGGGGGGAGCGGGGGCCGAAGTTACGGTAGGAGCGGGCGCGGGAGTATCCGTGGGAGCAATTGCCAGTGTAGGAGTAGGCCGAGCTGTTGGCGTGGGCGAAGGGGCCAGAGTAACATCGGCCCCGCAGGCCACCAGGATCAGGCCCGCCACAATAATCAGCACCCAGAAGTAATTCCTCATTATTGGCGCCCCTCTAAAGAAGCAAGGTCCTGCATCTATCTACGAACTAGACTACGAACCGAAGCCTCGCCCGGATTCCAGCTACACGCAGTCTAACCCCGAATCCACCGAAGGACACGGATGGACGGCGTGAGGACAGCGGAAGGGGGTGGGTGAGGGAGCTACAGGGGAGATGGCCTGGGGTCTTGGGGTAGATGGGAGGCCGGCGGAGGGTCTTCAGTCGCCGCACAGGGCCCCTAAGGCCCTATGCGGGAGTTGCGGCGCGGGATGGCGAGAGGATACGCAGCAGGGGACTCTCGCGACCGGGGTGGCGCGAGATTGCGGGGACGTTGGGTCAGTTGCAGGCTGGCCGTCAGGCCGGGAATGGAATGGCTTGCAGCCGGGCCAAGGCGCGACTGAACTGGGTTTCCCAAGGCCAGCGCCGGGGGAGATGCAAAGTGAGGCGGCGCGCCGAGCGGGTGATCCGCCCCACCAGAGCGAAGACCCGTCGCCTGAGGGTCTTGGTGATCAGGGTCCCCTCGCCCAGACCAATCCGCGCCGTCCAGCGGGCGAGGTTATGCGCCATCACCTGTACCGCCAGCCAGGCGCCGTTGGCGGCGATGATCGGCCTCCAGTTCCAGCGTCTCCCCATCGCGGTCGGTGATGAAGGCGTGATAGCTGTATCTGGCGAAGAGGGCGAGCTGGGAACCGGGTGTCGGCTTCACCCGCCGGACAATGAGCCGCGCCGGCGGGGCGTCCGGCTTGGTCTGGAACGGGGTGTAAGTCGTCTCGGCGACATCGGCGGCGCCGTCCATCCAGTAGGGGATGGGAGTCCAGTCCTCCTCTGGTATCGCCTCGATCAGGTCCCGCAGGCTGGCGCGCTGGCGGATGGTGATAGAGAAGCGGACATCCATTTCCCGGCAGGCGGCAACGACAGTGTGGGCGTAGAAGCCGCTGTCGGCCCGCACCGTGAGTTGTCCCCTGGCCCCGCCGTAGCGCACCCGCCCCACCGTCTCACGCAGGAAGTGGGCCGCGCCACGGGCGGTGTTGGCCCGGCCCTCGCGCAGCCGGGACATCAGCACCTCGCCGGTGCCGGCGGCAATGGCCAGCAGCGGGTGATAGCCGCGGGCGCCGGTATAGCCGTGGTGGCGCGCTCCCTCCTTGGCCAGTCCATAGGTCTCGCAGATGGTCGAGTCCAGGTCGATGCTCAGGGGCGAGTCGCCGGGTCCGGCCCCAGCGGCCCAGGCCCGGGCCAACAACTGGCGGCTCACGCGGTCGAGTTGACGGACATGCCCCCACCGGAAGCTGCGCAGGAAGGTCCCAAGGGTGGATGGCGCCTTGACCACGCAGCCTAGAACACCGACCGTCCCACCAGCGCGCAGCGCATCGGCGTCGTCGATGCAGTCGCCGCCTGCCAGCGCGGAAGCGACCAGCGTCAGCATCTTGTCCCCAGTGTTCGCCCGTCCCGGCGCTCCGCCGAGGTCAAGGTGATGGTCGACGAGTTCCCGCAGGCCCAGGTGCCGGGCTAGGGTGGCCGGCAGGAGCAGGCCGGCATTGGCCACCAGGCGATGGTCGTCAAAGAGGATGCGAATACGGTCGGGTTTGTTCTGTGGCAGCATCTATTGGGTGCTCCTTGTTTCCGGGCTGGTTTCTGTTCCAAAACCATTATCCCAGATTCAGAGGAGCACCCGCTGGCTTCTTCAAGGACTGTCCCCAAGGACGTCCTTCGGTGGATTCGGGCTTACCCTGTCAGGGCGAAGAACCCCGCCGGCCTTTGTGCCGCGGATGAACAAGGGAAATCATAGATGGTCCTGATGACCTGTCATTCTGAAGTTTTCATGCCCCGGTGGGGGCCGGGGGTGAGGGTTAGCTCGACCCCAACACCACCCTGACTATCTTCCGCTCCAGCTTCCTGCCCATCTCACCGACCAGATGTTCCCGCGGGACATCTCCCACAGCCACCAGGTACGTTACTCCCAGTAGACGGCCTACCCGGAAGTCTACTATGGTGGATGATACCGGACCAAATTGGGATGTTTGCAGGGTCCGGAGTCCCACGACACGATCGGAGAAGCCGTCGAATTGTAGCTCATCTGCACTCACAAGTTGCTGCTGATTTTCCAATTCCTTGCCCACGAACCGTTGGAACTCTCCCAGGAACTTCTCCTTCATCCAGCCCCATACCGCCTCTTCATTCTCAAATAGGTGGACGACGGTTGCGCCGATGATGTTGGCCCCAGTGTCTTCAGGGCCGGGCTCGACGGGATCGTAGAATTCTCTCAGGTATCCGGTTATGCGCCCGGTGGCCCTCGTCTCGCCGGTGGTGCTGCCGGGAAACCCCTGGGCCGCCATTGTCTCGTTGTCCAGGACTCCCTCCCGGCCAATTTCAAATCCCTGGAGCTCATCGGGCAGCTCCTCCCTGTCAAGCACCATGCCCGACAGGTCTTCCGGGACCACATGTTGAGTCGCACGGTCCAGGGCCTCAGGCAAAGCCGTTCCTTTCCATAATAATTCTCCATATAACTCGGGAAGTGCCGGCGCTTCCTAACTTTTCTACAAAGCCGGGGTTGTTTCTGATTGCCGGCGCATCGGGGACGCCAAGGCGGGGGTCACTTTGGGGATAGAACTCCCCCCGGCGTTGCGTACGTCAAATGCTCCATTATCCCGGTCTTTCTTGCCCCGGTCTTTCTTACCCCGGTCTTTCTTGCAATGAGGATTCCCCGGCTTAGCACCCACACCTGGTACCGCCGTGACGGGGTTGAAAACGAAAATTACCATAGCACGGCGCCCGCGATGCGTCAACAAACTTCTGGGACCGAAGAAACTGCTTCCCCCGCATGTGACCGGAGATGACTCCGGCCACGATCCAGGGATTGACAGGTCCCAGCAAGGCCGCTAATCTCATCCTTGCCGGGACTAAAGGCCTCTTGGCCGGCCGCCGGCCGTCGGTTGGTTGTGGGCGAATCAATGGAGCAAAGACCGGGACTGGAATTTCCTGATGGCTCAAAACTGGAGACTAAGCCCGTCGGACTTTAGCTTCCTGTGGCAGGAGTGCCGGCGCTGCTTCTACATGAAAGTCGTCTACGGGATCAGGAGACCCGGCACTATGCCCGGGATCTTCAGCAAGATCGACTCGATTATGAAGCGATTTTTTGAGGGTAAGACCACCACGGATATTTCGCCGGAGTTGCCGCCCGGCAGGGTGGCTTTCGGCGAAAAACAGGTGGAATCCGGGCCAATCGCGCTACCGGGGCGCCAGGCCACCTGCTATATACGCGGGAAGTTCGACACCGTGGTAAGGTTCGACGATGGCAGCTACGGGGTAGTGGATTTCAAGACCTCGGCCACCAGGTCCCAACAAGTGGGCCTATATTCCCGGCAGCTCCATTCATATGCATATGCCCTTGAGAATCCCGGCAAGGGAAAGCTGTCCCTGGCGCCGGTGACCAGGCTGGGACTCCTGTGCGTCGAGCCGGTGGAGATGTT
Source organism: Dehalococcoidia bacterium (assembly GCA_965225925.1). Lineage (GTDB taxonomy): Bacteria > Chloroflexota > Dehalococcoidia > Lucifugimonadales > JAGWBF01 > CBDDBY01. The sequence goes on from CBDDBY010000003.1 coordinate 103,838, forward strand.
GCCCCTGGACGAAAGCTCCTACGCCTACAGGGCCCAACCGACCTGGATAGAATGCCCCAGAGACGACCGGACCTTTATGGCATTTCTAGATGAAGTAATGGCAGTCCTGGACCACCCCCAACCTCCCGAGCCCAATGACCGGTGCAACTGGTGCAAATACCGGGAGTCCGCCTCCCAGATACTGCCCTGAGCCAGCATCTCGAAGTCCGCCGTGGCCCTCTAAATGGCCCATGGGTTCTTGATACCAACTCTTTCCATCCCTATCCCCCTTGCCAGGCACTGAGGGATTGTCCCCGGCAAAACCCAAGGATAAATATTGTCATTTATTTAAAAAATTCATCAAAAATGCATCAACAAAGGACTAGACATTCCCCCAAAAGCCTTGGTAATCTCACGGTGATGATAGTGAGGTAGGGCAGGCGGGTTAGTCCTCCTGTTCGCGCTATGTGCACCGCAAACCCGCGGTGCCTGCCACGGTAAATCCGGCCGGGCGATCCCGACGGGTCCAGCCATCCGATCCGTGAGCGTAACCATTCTGGGGTACACCTATATCCTTTTACCGGTGTCCCATCCCCAGAATCGTACCTTCATCCTTGGTTTGGATCCCAGGCATTATTTCAGGAGAGGGTCTCTACAATTACAGTGCAAACGATTCTTGATCGAAGTCTTCAGGCCACCATGGCCCTGATTTCAAGAGGGGAAGCACAAGTGGAGGAAGGTTTCTCACACCGCCCGGTGCTTCTTCGCGAAACGGTCCAACACCTGGAGGCGCGTCCCGGAGGAGTCTACGTTGATTGCACTGTGGGGGAGGGGGGACATGCCGAGGCAATCCTCCAGGCCGCCATGCCAGAGGGCCACTTGCTGGGCATCGACCTGGACCCCAATGCGCTGGAAGGCGCCCGGCGCCGCCTCGCACGTTACGACGGGGCCTTCACCCTGGCCAGGGGCAGCTACGCCGGGCTACAGGAGCTTCTCAAGGAGTTGAATATTCCCCAGGTGGACGGCGTGCTTCTGGACTTGGGGCTCTCATCGCCCCAGCTCGAAACCTCCGAACGTGGTTTCAGTTTCAACCGGGACGAACCCCTGGACATGCGATACGACCCCGAGGCGGCGCTCACGGCCGATGGCGTGGTAAACGGCTATCCCTTTAATGACCTGGCCGGGATTATCTTCAGCTATGGGGAAGAGCGCCGGTCCCGGGCCATCGCCAGGGCCATTATCGAGCAGCGGCCCATACGGACCACCCGGGAACTGTCAAACCTGGTGACCAAAGTATGCGGTCCCGCCAGGGGCAGGATCCATCCCGCCACACGCACATTTCAGGCGTTGCGCATCGAGGTGAACTCGGAGCTCGAGAACCTTAAGGCGGGCCTGAATCAGTCCATCGGGGCGTTAAAGCCAGGCGGCCGGCTGGTGGTGATCAGCTACCACAGCCTGGAAGACCGGATCGCCAAGGAGACCATGGTCCGGGAGGCTAGGGGCTGTATATGCCCCCCCGGCCCGCCGGTATGCACCTGTGGACACGTACCCTCCCTCAGGATGGTGTTCAGGAAGGTGATGACCCCGTCGCCCGACGAGACCAGGGAGAACCCCCGCAGCAGAAGCGCCCGAATGCGGGTATCGGAACGTCTTTAACGGAAAGAATGAATTAGGCCCCGGCAAGCCCGGGAGGAGAGGTGGAGGCATGGTTAAAGACACTTTTTATACGGCCATCGATCTGGGCACCACCAAGGTGTGCACCATCATCGCGAGAATCGGACAGGAGGGTGAGCTAAAAGTCCTGGGTACGGGTATCGTCCCCTCCCAAGGCGTACAAAAGGGCCGGGTGGAGAGTGTGCCAGACGCCCAGGAAGCCGTCAGGGCTTCTCTGGAGGCCGCCCAAAAATACCTGGGCCGCGGCATCACCTGGACATATTTGGGCGTCACGGGCAATCATATCTCATCCCTGAACACCCCCGGCCAGCTGACGAGGTCAGGGGATAACGGGGCAATCTCAACTCAGGACCTCCAACATCTGATTCAATCCTCCTACCCCAGAGTGGCCGATGGACAGGAGGTGATGCACGTAATCCCTATAAGTTACGTGGTGGACGGGCTCACGGGAGTGAGGGACCCGGTGGGTCTACACGCCCAAAGTGTGGAGGTGGAGTCCCACGTTGTGTTGGGGGATGCCCCCATCTTCAAGAATCTGGTCAGGGCCATCGAGGGCTGCAAGGTTTCGGTACGGAGCCTGGTAATGCAACCTCTGGCCGCGGCCGAAGCCGTCCTCACCGAGGATGAGCGAGAGATAGGCGCCGTGCTGGTTGACATAGGGGGAGGCACCACAGACATGGCCGTTTTTCGCACGGGAAGCCCCTGGTACATCGCCGTTATACCCGTGGGTGGCACCCAGCTCACCAGGGACCTTTCAGTTGCACTGGGGGTGCCCTTCTACATAGCAGAAGAGCTGAAGATGAAGTGGGGACACGCTTTACCAGAGCTTGTGGAAGCGGACGAGGAAGTGCAAATCCCGGGGTTCCAGGGCCAACCCCGCCGTCCGGTGAGCAGGCGCTCCATGTGCGAACCGCTCAGTGAGCGTATCACCGAGACTCTCAAGCTGGTATTGCTGAGGGCGAGGGAGGCCGGTCTACGCCAGTTGCCCCCCGGCGGGCTGGTGCTCACCGGCGGCACCGCCGAATTACCGGGCCTTCAAGAGCTGGCGAGAAAGATCACGGGAGTCCCGGTGCGCATCGCCTTTCCCAGGGGCATTCTGGGGCTGCCCCCACAGCTAAGAAAGCCCTCCTTCTCGGCCAGCGTGGGCACTCTTCTCTGGGGGATAAAGCATCAGGGAGAGGCAAGGACCTACCGGAACGGAGAAAAGACACTTTGGGGACGCAGAGCCTTGGTAAGCTGGCTATGGAGACGGGCCGACGCCTATCTGACCCCACAACGCAATATATAGTAGGGATAAGGGATAAAGCTAAAGGATTCGAAAGGAGGGTACCATGGCGTCCAAGAATCAGGGAATACCGGAGGATATCGGAGGACAGGAATTCCTAAATCTGGTCCAACAGCCCATGGAGTCGTCAGGGCTCGACGGACAGCCGGTGATAAAGGTTATGGGCATAGGCGGGGGAGGATGTAACGCCATAAGCCGCATGTTTAAAGAGAAGCTGGCGTTGGTGGAATACTACGGCGTCAATACCGACGCCCAGCACCTTAACCGTTGCGACGTAGGACACCGGATATCCATTGGAGCGGCCCTGACCCGGGGACTCGGCGTGGGGGCCAGCCCGGACCTGGGATGCCAGGCCGCCGAGGAGAGCAGAGAGGAACTGGCACAAGCCCTGGAGGGGTCGGACATGGTCTTCCTTGCTGTGGGTATGGGTGGAGGAACCGGCACAGGCGCCGCGCCCGTGATCGCCCAACTGGCAAAGGAGGCCGGCGCCTTAACCATCGCAGTGGTCAGCAGGCCCTTCTCGTTCGAGGCGGCCGTCCGAAGAAAGAACGCCGAGGAGGGCATCGCAAGGCTGAAAGACCACGTGGATACCCTCATCGTCATCCCCAACGACTGCCTGCTTCAGATGAACCGAAACAAGGAGCAGACCTACAGTTGGGAAGATGCCTTGAAGATGGCCGACTCGGTGCTCCATCACGGGATCCAGGCCATAGCCGAGGTGGTGACGGTCCCCGGCGAGATAAACGTGGACTTCGCCGACGTGAAGACCATCCTGACCAACGCCGGCCAATCATGGCTGGCCATAGGCAGGGGCAAAGGTGAGACCAGGGCCAAGGATGCGGCTAAGCAGGCTGCCAAGAGCCCCTTGCTGGACATCGACATCTCAGGAGCCAAGCGCCTCCTCTTCGTGATCACCGGTGGAAGCACCCTCTCCTTGAAGGAGGTCCAAGAGGCCGCCGACGTCATACAGGAGATGGCGGACCCCGAGGCCAACGTCATATTCGGCACCGCCAAGGACCAGAAGATGGACGACGAGGTGAAGGTGACCATGGTCGCGGCAGCCTTTCCCCTTCCCCAGGACACCCTGGAACACCGGGACGAGCACCTGCGGAGACTGCTCCAGGACGCCATCCCCGACCAGGGTGAGGACCTGGACGTACCCAGCTTCATTCGAAGGCAGACCGCCCAGAAGAGCAAGGGGTTTTTCAGGTAAAGGCTTGCCATTCCCCAAAATTGAGTAATGTTCCCGAGCCGCCTCAGGACTTGTCAATCCGTCTATTCATGGTGAGAGGTGACCGGGAATCCTGTCGAGGCCGCCCCTAATCGGGCAGCCTCTCGATTTGCCCGCCATGCTATCCCTCCCCTGCGCTCCCCGTCCTTAATTCTTCCTGCCACCCACACCCTGCCGGTGGAAAGCCCCCGAAACCTGCCCCAAGATGTGCCACAATAACCTTGACAGGGAAGCCCTTCTTGACTAGAATCATAATCCACTACTATGGATAGCATATCAATCGATAACAGGCACAATATATAGTATCTCTAAGAGTTTTCTTAGAAAAGTTTAAGAATCGAAAAAATAGTTTAACAAACGGCAAGGTCCCGATGCGCTGCCCTTACTGTAACAGTCCAGAATCCAAGGTGACCGACTCCAGGACGGTGGAGAACGGCATCCGTCGAAGGCGGGAGTGCACCCGCTGCGGCCTCCGGTTCACCACCTATGAGAGGGTGCAGTCGACGGCCCTCCTGGTTGCCAAGCGGGACGGCCGCAGAGAGGCGTTCAACCGGGAGAAGCTTACCAATGGCATCATCATGGCCTGCGCCAAGAGGCCCGTGGCCTACCGGGAGATCGAAAAGGTGGTGGAGGACATAGATGCCGAGCTTCAGCGCCTGGGCCACTCGGAGATACGCTCCACCATCCTGGGCGAGATGGTCATCGAAAGACTCCGGCGTATGGACCGGGTGGCCTATATCCGCTTCGCCAGCGTCTACCGGGACTTTCAGGACATCGAGAGCTTCGAGGACGCTGTGAAGGACCTGCGTGATAACACCGAGCAGCTTACCCTCATGGAGGGCGTACCCAGACCCCTACAGAGCAAGAGGGGCAGGAGGCGGGGAAGGGCTCCGAAGACAACCCAGACCTTGGGCAAGGACGGCAACACAAAAGGATTACCGCATGAGTGATATAACCGGAGGCATCCCATCGGCCCGCTGGACCACCCTGAACCAGGAGGTACAGTCTATGGAAGACTCCCTTATGGGTTTCACGTTGGTCGGGGCGCAAGACAGGGAAGCCAACCATATAGCGGCCATGCAGGAAGAGATCGACCAGAAGACCAGGGAAGCCCTGGTAGTCTACTGGCTGGACCAAGAAGAAGACGAATTCCCCCGCCTGATCGCTTAACAGAACCCCGGTTGCCCGGCGCCCACTGACAACAGGAAACTCGTCTCCCCTCACTTTTCACCAATGGGGAGGCATTGCCCAAATCCACCTCAACATGTAGTGTATAAACCGTTTACAACCCCTATAACTTGTGTTAGACTCTGGCGGCTGTCACTGCCTTGACAGGGCAGAAGGGGATAATGTACGGAACCACATGTGGGGAGGGATACCGGAATGGCCAGCATTCATCATAGTTTGGATATTGAGGTCGAGGTCAATGAGGTAAGGCGCCGGGTCAAGGATGCCCTTATACAGGCTGGGATCGCGGATGAGCTTACCAGCGCCTCGCCTGGGCTTACAGACAACGCCAAAGCGGTGCTGAAACGCAGGTACCAGGCCAAGGACAGGGATGGCAACGTCATCGAGGAGCCCGAGGAGATGTTTCACCGCGTCGCCCGGAACCTGGCCCAGGCCGACCGCAACTACGGCGGCACCGAAGGCGCGGTTGAAAAGACAGAGGATGAGTTTTACGGGGTGATGTCCCGGCTGGAGTACCTACCCAACTCCCCCACCTTGATGAACGCCGGACGCGAGCTCCAGATGCTCTCGGCGTGCTTCGTCCTGCCTGTACAGGACTCCATGGAGGAAATCTTCGAGACGGTGAAGCAGGCGACCTTGGTCCAGAAAAGCGGCGGCGGCACCGGTTTCGCCTTCAGCCGCCTACGCCCCAAGGGTGACATCGTGGGCTCCACGGGTGGCGTCGCCAGCGGTCCCGTCAGCTTCATGCGCGCCTTCGACGGCGCCACCGAGGCCGTCAAACAGGGCTCCACCAGGCGGGGCGCCAACATGGGCATCCTCCACGTAACTCATCCTGACATCCTGAATTTCATCCGCTCCAAGGAGGACGGCACGAGCATATCCAACTTCAACATCTCCGTGGCGGTCACCGAGGAGTTCATGCAGAATGCCCAGCGGGGGGAAGAGTACGACCTGCTCAACCCCCGCACCGGCAAGGTACAGGGGCGGCTCAACGCCCGCCACGTCTTCGACCTGCTGGCCGAGCTGGCCTGGAAAACCGGGGACCCTGGGATCGTGTTCCTGGACCGGATCAACAGGGACAACCCCACCCCAAGGCTGGGTCAGATCGAGAGCACCAACCCCTGCGGCGAGCAGCCCCTGTTGCCCTACGAGTCCTGCAACCTGGGCTCCGTCAACCTGGCCCGCATGGTGCGCTACGATGAACAGGGGGCCGAGGTGGACTGGGACAAGCTGGCGGGGGTCATACAGACCGCCGTGCACATGCTGGACAACGTCATCGACATGAACCGCTATCCCATCCCTGCCATAGACGAGATGAGCAAGAAGACCCGCCGGATAGGCCTGGGCGTGATGGGCTTCTCCGACCTGCTGGTCCAGCTGGGCATTCCCTACGACTCGGAAGAGGGTCTTCGGGTAATAGAGCAGATAATGTCCTTCCTGAAAGCCAGGACCGACGAAGCTTCCGTCGGCCTGGCCGAGTCCAGGGGAACGTTCCCTGCCTGGGAGGGGAGCATCTACGACCATCCCGGCGGTCCCCGGATGCGCAACTCGGCCCCCACCACCATCGCCCCCACCGGCACCATTAGCATAATCGCAGGGGCCTCCAGCGGCATCGAGCCCCTCTTCGCCCTGAGCTACGTGCGAAACGTAATGGACAACACACGCCTGGTGGAGGGGAACCCCATCTTCGAGGCCGTGGCCAAGGAAGAGGGTTTCTATTCCCCGGCGTTAATGGACCGGCTGGCCAACACCGGCAGCCTTCGGGAAATTGACGGCGAAGTGCCCCAGTGGGCCAAACGGCTGTTCGTCACTTCCCACGACATCAGCCCCGAGTGGCACGTCCGGATGCAGGCCGCCTGCCAGAAGTACACCGACAACGCCGTGTCCAAGACCATCAACTTCCCCCACAGCGCCACGGTCCAGGACATCGGCGAGGCCTACATGCTGGCATACGAGCTGGGCTGCAAGGGGATCACAATCTATAGGGACGGCAGCAAGGACAACCAGGTGCTGAGTACGGGCGACACGGCCAAACATGGAGTGGCGGCGGCGGAACCCGTGGCGCAGCGGCAGGCCCTGACACTTAGGGGAAGGCCCCAGGAGATGACGGGGGTCACCGAGCGGATCAGGACCGGCCACGGGAACATGTACATAACAGTCAACTTCGACGAAGAGGGGAAGCCCTTCGAGGTGTTCTCCACATTGGGCAAGGCAGGGGGCTGCGACTCCGCCCAGCTGGAGGCCATTTCCCGCCTGGTATCTCTGGCCCTGCGCTCGGGGGTAGACATCAAGGAGGTGGTGGCCCAGATCAGGGGCATCACCTGCTGTCCGGCATGGGACAGCGGCGTCCTGGTGCGCTCCGCCCCCGACGCCGTGGCCCTGGCGCTGGAGAGGCACACCGCCCCCACCGAAGAGTCCGGCCAGCCCCAACCGACCGCAGCCCAACTGAAAATGTTCTCCCACGTCAACGACCGGGCCACCTGGGACATCAACGGCTATCAGCCGCGCAGCCGCTGCCCCGACTGCAACACCCCCCTGGCCTACCAGGAGGGCTGCCTCCTCTGCACCGGCTGCGGCTGGAACAAATGCGGGTAGAAGATTGGGAAGGAAGCCGCGACATTTCGCTGCGCTCAGGGCGACAAGAATGGCCCACGGTGGAACGAGGGTGTCGTAAGCGCTAACTATGTCTGACGACCCTAAACCCCTCATAGCCATCACGATGGGAGACCCCTGCGGCATCGGGCCCGAGGTGATCGCCAAGGCCCTGGCCTCGGCCGAGGTGTACGCCATCTGCCGCCCCGTCGTGGTGGGCATCTCCTGGGCCATGGAGCAAGTTCAGCGGCTGTTGGATGCGCCTTTCGAGATAAAGGAGGTAGACTCTCCCACCGAGGCGGGGCTGTCGCCTGGCCTGGTGGACATGGTGGACCCCCACAACCTAAACCCCGAAGACGTGACGGTGGGTCAGATTTCACCCGTCTGCGGCAAGGCGGCAATGGAATGGGTGTCAGCCGCAGCCCGGCTCGCCCTGTCCGGGCAGGTGAGCGCCCTGGCCACCGCTCCCGTCAACAAGGAGGCTGCCAGCCTGGCGGGATACACGGCCATAGGCCACATGGAGCTCCTCCAGGAGATCTCGGGGGCCAAAGAAGTGGCCACCATGCTCATGACGGGGCGACTGCGGGTGGTCCACCTCACCACCCACCGCTCCTTGCGCCGGGCCTGCGACTACGTCACCAAGGACGGTATCCTGTCGAAGCTGGTCCTTACCCAAGACAGCTTCGCCACGTGGGGCATGCCCAACCCCCGCATCGGGGTGGCGGCCCTTAATCCCCACGGCAGCGACGGCGGCCTTCTGGGCGACGAGGAGGCCCAGGAGATAGGGCCGGCGGTGGAAGAGGCCCGCCGCAGGGGCGTCGACGCCCGGGGGCCCGTCCCCGCCGACATCGTGTTCCACCAGGCCATCCAGGGCGACTACGACGTGGCTTTGGCCATGTATCACGACCAGGGACATATTCCCATCAAAGTCCACGGCTTCGAGGGCAGCATCACCGCCAACCTGGGGTTGCCCTTCGTGCGGACCTCGGTTGACCACGGCACCGCCTTCAACATCGCCGGAAAGGGCATAGCCAGTGAAACGAGCATGCTGGAAGCCATAAAATTGGCCGTCTCCCTCTCACTCGGGAAGGGCCTGCCCTGAAAGGCCAGATAACCTTTACTCCTATCCCCTGCCAGCCCAATGGTATCCGATGTTATAATAAGGGCCGGGAAGCGGGTACGCCCGCTGGCAGGCAGTCCTGAGGAGACCATGAAGTTAGCATTCATAGGCGGCGGCGCAATGGCCGAGGCGATCATCGGCGGCGTCATATCCAAAGCTGTACTCACGGGAGAGGATATATCCGTGGGAGAGCTGCTAGAAGAGCGCTGCCGGGTGCTCCAGGAGCGTTACGGCGTGTTTACAACCAACAGCAATTCCGTGGCTGCGGAGAGAGGGGATATCGTCGTCCTCTCGGTTAAACCTCAGACACTCCCCGAGGTGTTCTCCTCCCTGGACGGCGGCCTACGCCAGGACCAGGCCGTACTTTCCATCGTCGCCGGGGCCAGGATGTCCACCATAGAGAAGGGCCTAGGCCATATATCGGTCATCCGGGTGATGCCCAACACCCCGGCTCAGATTGGAGAGGGTATGAGCCTGTGGACCTGCTCTCCCCAGGTGGACGCCGAAAAGCGCGGACTGGCCAAGACGATGCTGGGGACTGTGGGAGAGGAGATAGAGGTCGCCGATGAGAAATACCTGGACATGGCCACCGCCCTCAGCGCTAGCGGCCCGGCCTATGTGTTCCTTTTCATCGAGGCTTTGATAGATTCTGGGGTCCACATCGGGCTGCCCAGGGAGATGTCCCGGTCTTTGGCCTTGCAGACTGTCCTGGGCAGCGTCAAGCTGGTGAAGGAGACGGGTAGGCACCCCGCTGATCTCAAGGATGCCGTCACATCCCCCGGCGGCACCACGGTGGAGGGGCTGCTTGCCCTGGAAGAAGGCGGCTTCCGGTCTACAGTTATCAACGCCGTTATCGCTGCCTATGAAAAATCCATGAGCCTTGGTGAAGGGCGATAATGGAGTACATAAAGGATTTCGTCAATATCCTGGTCACGGTGCTGTATATCGCCATAATCGCCAGGGTTATCCTCTCCTGGCTGCCAATCGGTGGCGCAAACAACCCCCTGGTGGCCATCGTGTACCAGATAACCGAACCAGTCCTGGCGCCCCTGCGGCGAATAATCCCAAGGCTGGGAGTTTTCGACCTGACTCCCATGATAGCCCTGGTAGTTTTAGGAATAATCCAGTCGCAGGTAAATTCAAAGCTGTAGTGGTTAGGAAAGATCGCCTTGTCCGGACAGGGCCGTTACGCTTGACCTCCTGCCGCCATGGGGTATAAAATTCCATAGCCGGGGGTAACGCCTCGGGATTCTTTAACGGTAGCGTCGCGACATGTATCACAAGGAGCTCCTCAAAGGGAATACCGAGACCCTCTTCCTCTCTCTGGTGGCCGACGAAGCCATGTACGGCTATAGGATCGTCAAAGAGATCGAGAAGCGGAGCAGCGGGTACTTCCGCTTCAAGGAGGGCACCCTTTACCCGGCCCTACACCGGCTGGAGAAGGCCGGCTTGGTGGAGGGCAGCTGGGGTGAAGCAGCCTTCGGCGTCCCCCGCAGGTACTACCACATCACACCCAAAGGGCAAAGTGTGCTGGAAGAACGCCTCAAAGAATGGCGCCGCTTCTCCCGGGCAATAAATTCCGTCATGTTACCCCAGGCCCCCTTAACCGCCTAAGGAGACCCCATTGGATGGTGAGCTTCAGAGTTACCTCCGGAGCCTGACGAAAAAGTTCAGGCTGGACCCCTCTACCAACAGGGATATCTCTCTGGAGGTTCAGGGCCACCTGGAAGAGAAGATACGGGACCTGGAGGAGGAAGGCCTTACCCACCGGGAGGCCCTGCTCCAGGCAACGCGGGACCTGGGACAGCCGGACATGATCGCCCGGGGGATGTATTCTGTGCACAGCAAAGGCACATGGCGGGACATTCTCCTGGCCACCTTGCCTCACCTCCTCCTGGCCTCCCTATTCGCCCTCCACCTCTGGACCAAGTACCTCCTGGTGATTGTGATACTGGTCGCAATCACATTCGTGACCCTCAGAGGCTGGAAATCGGGAAGACCCAAGTGGACCTACACCTGGTTGGGATATTCCCTGGCAGCACCCGCCCTTTCCTGGCTGCTGGCCCTGGTCGCCATCGGATATGGGGCGTGGAGATTCGTCACCACGGGCGCCCTTCCCTTCAGCTTCCCCATATTTATGTTCCTCATCGCCTATACGCCGTTTTCGTTGTGGCTCTTGGGCAAGGTCGTGGTGCGGGTGGTACGCCAGGACTGGCTGCTGGCCTCGCTGACCGCCCTGCCCTTCCCCTTCCTGACCTCCTGGATGTTCTTCCTCAACTGGAAAGGCGGCTTCTGGGGGTCCAGCACAGCCGAGTTTCGCGCCACCGATACAGACCGGGCCCTGGTATTCTTGGCGCTGGCAGTTACAACGGGTGTGTACCTCAAGGTAGGACATCGGCTTGCAAAGATCGGCCTCCTCACCGTCTCTTCTATAGTGCTGGTGCTGTTCACCATATCGGCCATCCCCCTGAGCTTCAGTCTCCTCTCCGTGATCCTCCTTATCACAGCCTCGCTTACCTTCCTTTTCAGTCCCGCCTTTCTACAGTCCCGGCTTGACCGGGACGAGGTCTCTTACGCGGCCATCGAGGGCGGAGGGGAGGTTGTCAACCATTGGTTCGCAAACGGAAGGTAGCGGTGGTGGTGGACAGCAGTAGCTGTTTGCCCAGGGAACTTCTGGACAGGTGGGAGATAGCGGTAGTACCCCACGAGTTGATAATCGGCGATAAGGCTTTCAAGGACGGGGTAGACATTGTGCCCGCGGAGTTTTATCAGCTCCTCCAACAGAACCACCACATCCCCACCACCTCCTTTCCTACGCCAGAAGGGTTTCTGGATGCCTTTCAGTCAGCCAGCGCTCTTGCGGAGAGCATAGTCTGCCTAACTCTCTCCGCCACATTCAGCTCAACCTTCGACTCAGCCGTCCTGGCCGCCCGGTTGGCTGAATCGGAGCTTCCGGGATGCTACATCAAAGTGGTGGATACCAAGGCTGCCGCCGGAGCCGAAGGCCTCATCGCACTGGAGGCTGCCAAGGAAGCCATGGGAGGAGCCGAACTTGACCAGGTGACCGAAAAAATAGAGGAGCTCATACCCAAGGTGAACCTTCTGGCATTCCTGGACACCCTTTACTATTTGAGAAAGGGCGGCAGAGTCCCCAGAGTTGCGGCATGGGCCGGTTCCATATTGGGAATAAAACCCCTGACAGAGCTGAGGCTGGGCGAAGCCCGGCTACTGGAAAAGCCCAGGAGCCGCGCCAGGGCCATGGACCTGCTGGTGAGCCTCACCCAGGGGCGGGTGGAGGGTAGACCGGTGCACGTGAACGTGATGCATGCTCAGGTCGCCGATGACGCTCAGAGGCTGTGCCAGAGAATGGAGATGGAATTCAACTGCCAGGAGCTCTTTATAAGCGAATTCACTCCGGTTATGGGCGCTCACCTAGGCCCGGGCCTCCTGGGGCTGGCCTTTTACGCCGATGAGTAAGGCTACTCCCTGTCCAGCCGTTTCAAGTCCAACCGTTTCCTGTCCAGCCGTTTCAGATCCTGCCGGTTCGTGAACATCCGTAATCCTGCGAGTTGAAGACTGCCGGTTATGAAGACTATGAAAGATACACGCCAGACGACATCCCAGCGTTACAGGGATGTGGAAAAGCTGAGGGCCGACCTTCCGGACCTTGCTGGCTCCGTAGCCAGGCCGGTCATGGTTGTGGTCAGTGGCCTTCCCGGCTCCGGCAAGTCCCATTTCAGCCGTAGGTTGGCGGAGCAAGTCCCGTTGCTTGTGCTTCAGAGCGACGCCCTGCGCAAGGTGCTCTTCCCCTCTCCCAGCCACACCAAAGAAGAGAGTGCAAGGCTCTTTACGGCATGTTATTCTCTCATCGAGGAGCTGCTGGAGCAGGGTATACCGCTGCTCCTGGACGCCACCAATCTCATCGAGGCGCACCGGAAACGGCTCTACTACATCGCCGAGCGGCTCGGGGTAAAGCCGGTCCTGATTTATTTGGAGGCGCCTCCCAAGGTGGTGTTCCAACGCCTCAAAGCACGGTCCCAAAGAAGGGACTCCGAGGACCAGTCGGACGCCGGCTGGGATGTTTACCTTAGGATGTCATCCACAGTCGAGCCCATCAAGCGGGACCATCTGGTGGTGGATACCTCCAAAGATATCTCTCCAGCCATAGCCAGCGTAGCCCATGATATCAAACTCTGGATGCGTACAGTATAGACAGCATATATACAAAGTTGTAAGGAGGCATCATGGACATCAGGGTAGTCCAGGAGGACGTGACCAAGATAAAAGTACAGGCCCTCGTCGTAAACCTATTCGAAGGGGTCCAGAAGCCCGGCGGCGCCACCGGGGCGGTGGACCAAGCCCTGGAAGGCGCCATCACCCAGCTAATCCAGGACGGCGAAGTGAAGGGCAAAAAGGGCGCGTTTACCCTCATTCATACCTTCGGGAAGATAGGCCCCTCCCGGGTGCTGGTGGCAGGGTTGGGGAAGGAGGGCTCGTTCAATCAAGAATCGGTCCGCGAGGTGACGGCGGGCTCTTGCCGCTACCTTCGAAAACTCGGCCTGGAATCTGTGGCCACCATCGCCCACGGTTCGGGAATCGCCGGCCTGGACCCCCGGTCCTCTGGAGAGGCGATAGCCGAAGGGGCATTGCTGGGTCTTTACCACTTCAAAATTTACCTGACCAACGGCGAAGACAGCAACGCTGGGATCAAGGAGCTCCTGATAGTGGAACAGGACTCCGCCAAGGTGGGAGACCTGGAAATGGGAATCGAGCGAGGCAGTCTTCTGGCAGAGTCGGCCATCATCGCCCGGGACATGGTCAACGAGCCCGCCAACATCCTCACCCCCACACGGATGGTTGAGCTGGCCCGCCAGGTTGCCGGCGAAGAGGGCCTTGAGATCAAGGTCCTGGAGAGGCAGGACATGGAGGAGCTAAAGATGGGGGCCCTGTTGGGGGTGGCCCGGGGTAGCGACCAGCCCCCGAAAATGATTATTCTCAAGTACCTGGGAGACCCCGAGAACCCCGCCAACAACCTGGGCCTGGTTGGCAAGGGGATCACCTTTGACACCGGCGGCATCTCCTTGAAGTCTGCCGGCGGCATGGAGGAAATGAAGGGAGACATGGCGGGAGGCGCCTCGGTCATTGGAGCTATGAAGGCCATCGGGCGCATCAAGCCCAAGATAAACGTCACCGGCATCATCGCCGCCACGGAGAATATGCCCGGAGGCTCGGCCCAGCGCCCTGGGGACGTGGTAAGAAGCATGAGCGGGAAGACCATCGAGGTGATAAACACCGACGCCGAGGGTCGGCTCGTCCTGGCCGACGCCCTGTGCTATGCCCGGGAGATGGGGATCACCCGTCTGGTGGACATAGCCACTCTGACGGGCGCCATGGTGGTAGCCCTGGGCCACGCCTGCAGCGGCGTGATGGGCAACAACCAGAAGCTGATCGACAAGGTGATGGAGGTTGGAGAGTCCACCGGCGAGCGGATATGGCAGCTTCCCATGTATGACGACTATAAAGAGGACATCAAAAGCAAGGTGGCCGACATGAAGAACGTCGGTGGCCGGTCTGCCGGCTCCCTGACGGCGGCCCAATTCCTGGCCGAGTTCGCCGAGGACACCCCCTGGGCCCACCTGGACATCGCGGGAACGTATTTCAGCAGCAAGGAGAAGGGCTACGTGGTCAGCGGAGGCACAGGAGTGCCCACACGGACGCTGATAAACCTGGCGGTGGAGCTGGCCCAGGAAGGATAATCGAAGGGGAATCGTTGACTAGAAGGGTGGATTACCGTAGACTTCTACTCGGGCCATAGCGGCCTACGGGCATGGTGAGCGTAGCCAAGTGGTCCAAGGCGCCTGGCTGTGGCCCAGGAGATCGTGGGTTCGAATCCCACCGCTCACCCCATCTCATCCCCGATCGCTGGCCGGACCCGGGGAACGCCTGAGTTGGCGCCCCTTGGGTGGGTGCCCAAAGTAAAGTACGCGCCCGTAGCTCAAAGGATAGAGCACTGGGCTTCGGACCCAGGGGTTGCGGGTTCGAGTCCTGCCGGGCGCGCCAGTTTATTAACCAGGATTGGGGACCTGGCGAATACTTAGGATCCCGTAATTTTCGATTTTTTAAGACCAGCGCTTATATTCGCTAATCGGTCTTGCACCACGCCTCAGGGGATAGTCGTTTAAATGTCCTGTTTGTGGCCTCAAATCCCAAAATTGGGTTTCCTCCGAGGAGAGGTGTTCGGCAGGCAAGGTTGTGTACGGTCCGATGGCTGGCAGCATTGTGGCGGGGAGGAGATTACGATCAGTGGCTCAAAGGGCGGTTCCATAGACGTGGTCGGGACTTACGATTATGACGGCGCGATGCTCGTCCACCATGGCATGGTCATATTCGTCCCAGTCGGGATGCTCAGAGTCGGCGGTGGCTCGATAGACATCACGTAGGGCACTTAGTAGCGTGGTGCGGTCTGTATTACCCTCGTTCATTATCCGAGCCTTGCCCTCAATCACGACGTATCCACTAAACCAGTCGGGCTTAGAGATTAAAATCGAGCAACTGGGATCACGTAGTAGGTTCTTATATTTCGCTCGGTCTCCTGGTGTCGAGAAGGCAACACCGTCGCTATACGGACCCGCTAATACGAGACTGACCTGTGTTGCGACGAAAGGTTGAAAGTGTCGACAGGTGGTTCTCCGAGACTAATTCGCGGACATCTTCACGCAACATATGAGAATTCCTTTACTTTGCAGTACATAGCTTGACACTGCCACTCCGGTAGAAGCACCGACAAATGGGAATTGGCCCACCAGTCTTAAGAGGCTAACTCGGGGATTCGCCGCGTCAACTCGGCCCAATCATCGGGAATAGTGTCCTGGATGAGAGCGTTGACGCCCGCGAACACCTGCTCGGGCATTAATCCCATCACGACCCTGGTCCACATCTCCCGGTCATCGTGTCCCAGGAGAGTGAACAACCAGCGTATGAACTCAGGATTACGTCCGGGCGGCACATGTGCGGCCATGCCGCCGATTATCGCGGATTGCTCTTCCAAGGAAGTACGTTCCTTCAGCATTGGATAGAGATACCCGTCTTCTTTGTCTAGGTGAATCCTCAGGACCGCTGTTAGGGCCGCCGTCTCCCGGGCTGCCACAAGAGCGTCTGATGCGGCAGTAATTTTAGCCAGGCCCTCAGTCATCGTGTCGAACTCATGGTGATCGTGGAGATAGCCTTGCGCCACTAGCGGCGCTATTTTGTCCATGGCCGGGAACACCAGCTCGTCCTCGCCATCTGCATGCCACTTTAAAATCTCGCTGAAAAAGTGAAGCCGCTCTACAGCAGGGGCCAAATTGCCGTCCCCTGCTGCGGCCCTGTAGACTGCGTCGTCAATTAATTTCATGTCATTGCGAAATGCTTGGTGAAATGACGGTATTACATCAAGGGGCGTTACCATAGTAGTCTATCTCTTTGTGGTGTGAAGTTGGCCCACGGTACGTCACTAGAGTAAGTTGAGTTACGAGTACGCCGCTGTGGTAGCACGGTGAATATCCCACAACCGGGGTCTTGAAGTCAACATTGAAAGTGGTGAAAACAATGGGACGAGTCATACCTGGGCCTACCCTTTAGCCCGAATCCACCGAAGGACACCGATGGACGGCGTGAGGGCAGCGGAAGGGGGTGAGTGAGGGAGCTACAGGGGAAATGGCCTGGGCTCTTGGGGTAGATGGGAGGGCGGCGGAGGGTCTTCAGTCGCCGCACAGGGCCCCTAAGGCCCTATGCGGGAGTGCGATGCGCGGGATGGCGAGAGGATACGCAGCAGGGGACTCTCGCGACCGGGATGGCGCGAGATTGCGGGGACGTTGGGTCAGTTGCAGGCTGGCCGTCAGGCCGGGAATGGAATGGCTTGCAGCCGGGCCAAGGCGCGACTGAACTGGGTTTCCCAAGGCCAGCGCCGGGGGAGATGCAAAGTGAGGCGGCGCGCCGAGCGGGTGATCCGTCCCACCAGAGCGAAGACCCGCCGCCTGAGGGTCTTGGTGGTCACGATCTGCTGACCCAGGCCGATGCGGGCTGTCCAGCGGGCCAGGTTATGCGCCATCACCTGTACCGCCAGCCAGGCGCCGTTGGCGGCGAAGCGCCCCGACGGCATGTGGTTCAGCCCGACGCCGTACTTGAGGTCGCGTATGGCGTTCTCGACCTCGGCGTGGCGGCGATGATCGGCCTCCAGTTCCAGCGTCTCCCCATCGCGGTCGGTGATGAAGGCGTGATAGCTGTATCTGGCGAAGAGGGCGAGCTGGGAACCGGGTGTCGGCTTCACCCGCCGGACAATGAGCCGCGCCGGCGGGGCGTCCGGCTTGGTCTGGAACGGGGTGTAAGTCGTCTCGGCGACATCGGCGGCGCCGTCCATCCAGTAGGAAATGGGAGTCCAGTCCTCCTCTGGTATCGCCTCGATCAGGTCCCGCAGGCTGGCGCGCTGGCGGATGGTGATAGAGAAGCGGACATCCATTTCCCGGCAGGCGGCAACGACAGTGTGGGCGTAGAAGCCGCTGTCGGCCCGCACCGTGAGTTGTCCCCTGGCCCCGCCGTAGCGCACCCGCCCCACCGTCTCACGCAGGAAGTGGGCCGCGCCACGGGCGGTGTTGGCCCGGCCCTCGCGCAGCCGGGACATCAGCACCTCGCCGGTGCCGGCGGCAATGGCCAGCAGCGGGTGATAGCCGCGGGCGCCGGTATAGCCGTGGTGGCGCGCTCCCTCCTTGGCCAGTCCATAGGTCTCGCAGATGGTCGAGTCCAGGTCGATGCTCAGGGGCGAGTCGCCGGGTCCGGCCCCAGCGGCCCAGGCCCGGGCCAACAACTGGCGGCTCACGCGGTCGAGTTGACGGACATGCCCCCACCGGAAGCTGCGCAGGAAGGTCCCCAGGGTGGATGGCGCCTTGACCACGCAGCCTAGGAGCCTGTCCGATATTTCCGGGCAAAATGGCGAGCGATGGGGTCGCCAACAAAGGAGCAACAGGGTAAGCTAAGGTGGATGTGAAGGGAGGTGCCCCATGGCCAACAGTTTTCGTCCCTATTGCCTGTATCAGGCGTATCTACTGCCCCAGTCGCCGCGCGAGTGGCTACCCGAAGGACATTTGGCCTTCTTCCTGGAAGAGATGGTGAGCCTGCTGGATCTCAGGCCCATCTTTGAGCGGTACGAAGGAGGGCGGGGTCCCAAGGCCTACCATCCCCAGATGCTCTTGACGGTGCTACTGTACGGCTACTGCACCGGCGTGTGCAGCTCCCGGAAGATAGCCAGGAGCTGCGAGATGGACCTAGCGTTCCGGGTTCTTTCCGGGGGCCAGTTCCCCGACTTCCGGACCCTGGCGGACTTCCGGAAGGCGCACTTGGAGGCCTTCCAAGGGTTGTTCCTGGAGGTGCTGCGAATGTGCCGTGAGGCAGGTCTGGTGCGGATGGGGCACCTGTCTTTGGATGGGAGCAAATATCAGGCCAACGCCTCCAAGCACAAAGCCATGAGCTACGGGCGCATTGAGGAAGTGGAACCCCAACTGGAGGCGGAGATAAAGGAACTCCTACGGCGGGCGACAGAGGTGGACGAGGCCGAGGATGCCGAGTATGGGCCGGAGCAGCGTGGGGATGAGTTGCCTGAGGAGTTGCGGCGCCGGGAGGGCCGACTGGAGAAGATTCGAGAGGCGAAGCGGCGCTTGGAAGAGCGGGCGAGGGGCCGAGGGCAGGAGCGTGCTGAAGCGAGGGGGGCTGGAGCGGAAGAGGTGACAGCTGCTACGGCACGGGCCGTACCTCAGCCCAAGGAACAGAGCAATTGCACCGACCCGGACAGCCGGATCATGAAGACCTCTCATGGTTGGATTCAAGGCTACAATGCCCAGGTCCTAGTGGAGGAGGCCAGTGGGGTGATCGTGGCCCAGGAGGTGACGGCCCACAGCGCCGACAGCCGTAGACTCAGGCCCATGCTGGAGCGTCTGGAGGAGAACCTGGCTAGAGTGGGAGTCCTCGAAGAAGAGCGACGGCCAAAGTGGTTCACGGCGGACGCAGGGTACTGCAGCGAAGCCAATCTGGGGATGCTTGCGGAGCGGCAAATTGATGCCTACGTGGCCACCGGGCGAGAGCGACACCATCGGGGCGGGATCGCTCATGGAAACCGGACCAGGACACCGCTGCGGGCCGCCATGCGGGACAAGCTGCAGACCACGGAAGGGCGGGCGATCTACGCCCGGCGTAAAGCCATCACCGAACCCGTTCATGGACTAATCAAGCAGGCCCGGGGCTTCCGGCAGTTCCTGCTGCGGGGTCTGGACAAGGTGGCAGGGGAGTTCACCCTGATAGCCCTGACCCACAATCTCCTGAAACTCTGGCGAGCCGGACTGGCGCCAACGGGGTAAGCCAAACAAGTACCCGGACCAAGGGGCCGAAGACGGTTTAGAACCGGCGTCGCACTGCCGACGGGAACCCCCCAGGCCAAGATGGCCTCATCAAGTTCCCGCAAGACTCTCTCGGACCCGGCAGCGGTTTTTCCTCAAGAATCGTCGGACAGGCTCCTAGAACACCGACCGTCCCACCAGCGCGCAGCGCATCGGCGTCGTCGATGCAATCGCCGCCTGCCAGCGCGGAAGCGACCAGCGTCAGCATCTTGTCCCCAGTGTTCGCCCGTCCCGGCGCTCCGCCGAGGTCAAGGTGATGGTCGACGAGTTCCCGCAGGCCCAGGTGCCGGGCTAGGGTGGCCGGCAGGAGCAGGCCAGCATTGGCCACCAGGCGATGGTCGTCAAAGAGGATGCGAATACGGTCGGGTTTGTTCTGTGGCAGCATCTATTGGGTGCTCCTTGTTTCCGGGCTGGTTTCTGTTCCAAAACCATTATCCCAGATTCAGAGGAGCACCCTCTGGCTTCTTCAAGGACTGTCCCCAAGGCCGTCCTTCGGTGGATTCGGGTTTAGCCCGAATCCACCGAAGGACACCGATGGACGGCGTGAGGGCAGCGGAAGGGGGTGGGTGAGGGAACTACAGGGGAGATGGCCTGGGCTCTTGGGGTAGATGGGAGGGCGGCGGAGGGTCTTCAGTCGCCGCACAGGGCCCCTAAGGCCCTATGCGGGAGTTGCGATGCGCGGGATGGCGAGAGGATACGCAGCAGGGGACTCTCGCGACCGGGATGGCGCGAGATTGCGGGGACGTTGGGTCAGTTGCAGGCTGGCCGTCAGGCCGGGAATGGAATGGCTTGCAGCCGGGCCAAGGCGCGACTGAACTGGGTTTCCCAAGGCCAGCAGCGCCGGGGGAGATGCAAAGTGAGGCGGCGCGCCGAGCGGGTGATCCGTCCCACCAGAGCGAAGACCCGCCGCCTGAGGGTCTTGGTGATCACGGTCCGCTCGCCCAGACCAATCCGCGCCGTCCAGCGGGCCAGGTTATGCGCCATCACCTGGACCGCCAGCCAGACGCCGTTGGCGGCGAAGCGCGCCGACGGCATGTGGTTCAGCCCGACGCCGTACTTGAGGTCGCGTATGGCGTTCTCGACCTCGGCGTGGCGGCGATGATCGGCCTCCAGTTCCAGCGTCTCCCCATCGCGGTCGGTGATGAAGGCGTGATAGCTGTATCTGGCGAAGAGGGCGAGCTGGGAACCGGGTGTCGGCTTCACCCGCCGGACAATGAGCCGCACCGGCGCGGCGTCCGGCTTGGTCTGGAACGGGGTGTAAGTCGTCTCGGCGACATCGGCGGCGCCGTCCATCCAGTAGGGGATGGGAGTCCAGTCCTCCTCTGGTATCGCCTCGATCAGGTCCCGCAGGCTGGCGCGCTGGCGGATGGTGATAGAGAAGCGGACATCCATTTCCCGGCAGGCGGCAACGACAGTGTGGGCGTAGAAGCCGCTGTCGGCCCGCACCGTGAGTTGTCCCCTGGCCCCGCCGTAGCGCACCCGCCCCACCGTCTCACGCAGGAAGTGGGCGGCGCCACGGGCGGTGTTGGCCCGGCCCTCGCGCAGCCGGGACATCAGCACCTCGCCGGTGCCGGCGGCAATGGCCAGCAGCGGGTGATAGCCGCGGGCGCCGGTATAGCCGTGGTGGCGCGCTCCCTCCTTGGCCAGTCCATAGGTCTCGCAGATGGTCGAGTCCAGGTCGATGCTCAGGGGCGAGTCGCCGGGTCCGGCCCCAGCGGCCCAGGCCCGGGCCAACAACTGGCGGCTCACGCGGTCGAGTTGACGGACATGCCCCCACCGGAAGCTGCGCAGGAAGGTCCCCAGGGTGGATGGCGCCTTGACCACGCAGCCTAGAACACCGACCGTCCCACCAGCGCGCAGCGCATCGGCGTCGTCGATGCAGTCGCCGCCTGCCAGCGCGGAAGCGACCAGCGTCAGCATCTTGTCCCTAGTGTTCGCCCGTCCCGGCGCTCCGCCGAGGTCAAGGTGATGGTCGACGAGTTCCCGCAGGCCCAGGTGCCGGGCTAGGGTGGCCGGCAGGAGCAGGCCGGCATTGGCCACCAGGCGATGGTCGTCAAAGAGGATGCGAATACGGTCGGGTTTGTTCTGTGGCAGCATCTATTGGGTGCTCCTTGTTTCCGGGCTGGTTTCTGTTCCAAAACCATTATCCCAGATTCAGAGGAGCACCCGCTGGCTTCTTCAAGGACTGTCCCCAAGGACGTCCTTCGGTGGATTCGGGCTTAGGGATAGGATACGGGTTGGGTATGGTGCGTGCGCGCCAGACATCTCCATCGGAACATACCATCCGTATCCACTCAGCTACCCACAGGTCGAGGGCCGCCTGATACCGGTGAGTCGCCTCGACCGGCGCTGAGGGCTACCCGATTCAACCCACCACACCAGAGCCCCGTCAGATGCCCAGATGGCGCTTGGCCTGGTCCTTCAGCCCGGCGCAAAAGTCGGGATGGGCCACCCCTATCAGCTCCATCGACCGCTCCTTCACCGTTTTCCCCCTCAGGCTGGCGATGCCTTGCTCCGTCACCACGTAGTCTACCCAGCCTCGCTGGACGGTTATTACGGTGCCAGGTAGGTGGTCACTGACGATGTTGGATGCCAACCGTCCATCGACCACGTGGCAGGAACGCAGGGCGATGATGGAGCGCCCTCCTCTGGACAGCTTGGCGGCGATGGGGAAGACGCTGAGCCCTCCGGCGCCCGTCCATATGCGGTGTCCGATGGTCTCCGCCGTTATCTGGCCAGTGAGGTCACAGAAGAGCCCGTTATTGATGGAGACGAAATTATCGTTCTGCATGGTGACCCGTACGTCGTCTATGTAGCCGAAGTCGTAGCTCTCAAAGGCCGGATTGCCATCAATGTACTCCAGCTCTGCCGCAGTGAGCTGGACGATGGCCGCGAAGGTCACCTTCCCCGGATGCATCTGCCTGTATTTCCCGGTGATGATCCCCCGCCGTACAAGCTCGGCGGTGCCCCCTGGCAACATCTCGCTGTGGAGCGCCAGGTCATGCTTGTCATCCAGGAAGTCAAGGACGGCCGAGGAATAAGTCCCGATACCCACCTGGAGGCAGTCGCGGTCTTTAACCAGTTCTCCGGCGATAAGGCTGCAAATCACCTCCGCGGCGTCCGACTCTTCCGAAGTCCTGGGCGGGATGGGCGGCGGCGGCGGCGCGTCGGTGGACTTCACCAGGTAGTCGATCTCCGAGATGTGGATGAAATTGTCTCCTCCCGTCCTGATGGCATCCTCTCTGACCTCTCCGATCACCGTCTTGGCGCCCCCGGCCAGGGGCTTGCTCCACCACACACCGTTGTAGAAGGGACAGAGCCCCTGGGCATCGGGAGGGCCGATGCTCACCATCAGGACGTCGGGCGTTGGGGACATTCCCACCGGCGGCTGGCCCGCGTACCAGGGGCCGCCTGGCAAGTACTGGGCCAGACCCTGGTTCACGCCCTGCCGGTTCTCGGGGCCTACATATATCTCGTAGAGAACGAAGGCGTCTTGCAGTCCGGGTTCCGCCCAGGGGTAGCGGGAGATGGGGTGCTCGATGCGAACGTTCTTGAGCTCGCCCTTCCGGCGCAGCAAGGCGTTGCATAGGGTCACGGGGGTAGCAGTCTGGGGACTTAGGGCCACGATGTCCCCGGACTTCACCACTTTTACGGCTTCCTCGGCTGTGACCAGCCTGGCTTCCCAGCTCTCCAACTAAAGCCCTCCTCTATCCCGGCTGGTTATCCCAGCCGTAACCCTTCGTCCTCAATGCACCATTTTCGTGAAGGCGGCCCGCAGCATTCTCTCGATGTAGGGAGTATACAGGCCCTTCTCGATCCATTGGGGCCGCTCTCTGGCCATCAAGGCGGAAAGCTCTCCGGGGTCCTCGTTATCCGTCTCGTATATCGACAGATAACGGCCTTCGGGCGCCGACGGGTTGACGTTCTCGTACCGGTAGCCCGTGTGGTAACGGCCGGTCTCCAGGACGTGGGGAACGTGGACGGTGTTGTACCAGTCGTTGAACTCCCGGTGCTTGGTCTCGTCCGTGCAGTTGCTAATCAGGACATTGAGGCCAGTGGTCCTTCGGGCCTCACCACTGGACCTGAACTCGGGGCCAGTGGCCCTGAACATGGATGCAACCAACGTTTCCAGTGCTGGGTCCATCCCTCCCCCGTCAAGAAGCCCCCTCACGCCCTCCCGGTATTCCCCCATGGAAGCGTCCAGGTCATCGGCGCCGGTCTCCAAGGTGGTCATGTACCTGGGCTCCCCGGGTCCCAGGCTCTCTGCCGTGTTTTGATACCTAGTGGGATTTTGCAATGTTCCGGACCCTGTTAAGTGGGCCAGATAAACCTTGTCAAACCAGTCATTGACTTCCCTTTCCCGGGGGGCATCGGTGCAGTTGGTGAGGAGCACCAGCATCCCCTTGGGGAACCGTCCATCCATCAGTCACCGCCCTTCTGCACCGGTCTGTAGTGGACTCCGCCAAACATCAGGACCAACGGTAGAACCCCTGGCCACTCTTGCGCCCCAACTCCCCCCTCCGGACCTTCTCCTTCAGCAAATGGGGGACCTGGTATTTGGGGTCGCCCAGTTGCCGGTGCAGCGAGCCCGCCAGGTCGGAAAACTGGTCCAGTCCCACCAGGTCCAGAAGGCGCAGGGGGCCCACCGGGTGGCCGCACCCCAGGCTCATGCAGCTGTCTATATCTTCCTCCGAGGCGACTCCCTGCTCCACCAGCCGGACCGCTTCGAGAAGGTATGGCGCCAGCAGCCTGTTGATGACGAAACCCGGGGAGTCATTCACCACCACCACCGTTTTGCCCAGGGACTGGGAGAAGGCCGTGGCACGTTCCACCGTCTCGGGACTGGAAAGCTCACTGCGGACCACCTCCACTGCCTTGCTGCTGGGAGCGGGGCTGAGGATGTGTAGCCCGACCACCTTGCCAGGCCGACCCGTGGCCATTGCAAGCTCCAGGATGGGCAAGGTGGCGGTGTCCGAGGCCAGGACCGTGTCCGGCGGGCAGATGCCGTCAAGACGCCGGAACACGTCCTTCTTCGCTTCCAGGTCCTCCACCACGGCTTCGATGACCAGGTCGCAGGCGGCCACAGCATTAAGGTCCGTAGTGGCCTCTATACGGTCCCTGGCCTCGCTTTCGGCCTGCTGGCTGAGCTGCCCTCTGTCCACCAACCTGGACAGGGCCTTCTCGATTACCACCATGGCCCCGCTGACCAATTCGGGCTGCAGTCCCACTATTACCGTGGCGTAGCCTGCCTGGGCGCAGGTCTGGACTATCCCAGAGCCCATAATGCCTGTCCCCACTACACCGATACGTTGAAACCGGTCCAAGGCGATTTCACTTCCTCTTTGGCTGGCCGGAGAGCAGCTTTTGGGCCCGCTCCTGGACATCGCCCAGGGCCGCCATGCAAATGTAAGAGTAGCGTAAGGCATCCCGCATGCTCATGTCCAGAGAGACGTTGATGGAGGCCTTGGCCAGCCTAAGGCCAGCAGGGTCTATCGCTGCCATTTTGGCCCCCCATTCCCTGGCCCCGGTCATCAGCTCGCTGGGAGGGAAGGCTTTATTGGCCAAACCTATGCGCCACGCTTCCTTCCCGTCTATGACATCACCCATGAAGGCGATCTCCTTGGCCTTGGCCGGGCCCACCCGCCGCGCCAACCGCACGGTTGCGCCCCCACCGCCCAAGATGCCCAGGTTCTTCAGATGCAGATCGCTTATCTGGGCCGTCTCCGAGGCCAGGATAAAGTCGCAACAGAGGGCAATCTCCAGCCCTCCGGCGGTACATACGCCATCCACGGCGGCTATGATGGGCCTGGGGAAGCTCTCGATCCTGTCGCACAAGGCCATGAAGGAATTCTCCACCTGCCCCAGCACCGCCATCCCCTCCACGGCGGCCAGGGGGCCGGGCCTGGTCATCCGGGGTACACCCTTTTCGGCGATCTCGCTGAGATCAAGACCGGGACAGAAGCACGGGCGGCCGTCGGGCCGGGGGGCGCCGGTGATGATAACCACCTTCGTGCCCTCGTCTCCCTCCACATTATCCAGTACCATGTTCAGCTCTTCCAGACTCCGGCGCAATAGCGCGTTCAGCCGTTGCGGCCGGTCCAGGGTGATTATGGCCAGCCCCTCTCCCTGCTGTAACTGAATGTACTCAAAGGCCATCTCCCACCTCCTGGGTTCAACACGCCGGCTGCTTGAGGAGACCCCTCCCCGGTTTTAGCCACGCATTATACACGGCCATCCTTCGTTGTCAATCGAAAGTAACGGCTCTCCCCCATTCCAGAGCAGGAGGCACTTAACGCCGCCAAAGCCCTTCCTATGAGACCTGCCGGTCCACAAGTGTTATACTGTCCGGGTGCCAAGGTGAAAGAGATATGACCGGGGTGAAAGAGATATGACCGGGGATTTCTGGATACTGGAAAGCACTAGCGGGTACGTAAGGGTCCACCGAGGGCGGTGCGTCCACTGCAAGCACGGACAGGGGCTCAGGCCGGGCCGTACCACCGGGATATGGCACGGCCCATTCCCATCATACGCCGAGGCCCTATTCAGGGCCAGAAAGACCGGGGGTCTGCCTGTAAGGGATTGTATGAGTTGTACCCCCCGGGGCTATTGATAGGCCAGTGGGCCTCCCACTACTTCCCCATCTCCAGAATTAGCAGCCGCTAATCCGCATTTATTTGGTTGGAGGCCCAGAGATGGCACGAATGCCGAACGTCACCAGAGAGATGATAAAGCCGGAAGACCTGCCCGAGTTCGATGAGACAGTCAGGCTCCGGGGAACCGCGCAAATGGCCTATTCGAACCTCCTCTACAGCCCCAAGCTGGCCGCCCTGATAAATGCCATGGACCAGTTCTTCCCCCTGGAGAGCGTTATAGGCGGCGGTTTGGGCTCGACAGAGCAAATGTGGGTGTGGCGGAGAGAGCTGGACAGATGGCGTAGGACCAAGCTGATAGAGGTCGTAACCCTGGCCACCGCTCGCGAAATCAACTGCCAGTTCGTTTTCACCGCCCACGCCGTCTCGGGCCGGGAGGAAGGAGTGTCCGAGGACACCATCCGAGCCATCGCCCAGGGCACGGCGCCCGAGGGCCTGCCGGAAGAGGAAGCCATGGTGGTCCGGTTCACCCAGGAGCTCCTCAGGGACCGGAAGATCACCGACGCCACCTTCAATGCCGTCAAGGACCACTTCGGCGTCCAGTGGACAGTGGAGCTGACGGGTCTCATCTGCTACTACACGGCACTTGGCCACATGGTCATGGCATTTGAAGAGGAATTGCTCCCCGGGTTATCCCCTGAGCTGCCCTTATAGGTCCACAGATACAGGCCGATGATTGCCCTCCGCCGCTGCATGTTCTTCCTTCCGGGGAACAACGAACGTTACCTGTCCAAGGCGCTGGAGACCGAGGCCGACGGCATCATCTTGGACCTGGAGGACGCCGTGACCCCGGACCAGAAACCATCGGCACGGGACATGGTCAAACAGTTCCTTCAGTCAGTGGACTTCCGGGGCAAGGAGCGGGCGGTGCGGGTCAACGGAGTGACCACCACCTGGGGCGAGGAAGACCTGAATGCGGCGGTGGAGGCCGGCGCCAGCTGGTCCTGGTGCCCAAGGCGGACAGCGAGGCCATCGTCCAAACGGCGGACCGCATGGTGACGGAGGCGGAGCAGCGGTTGGGCATCCCCCAGGGAAGCACGAGGTTCATGCTCCTCATCGAGACTGCCCTAGGTATCATCAACGTAGAGAGGACCGCATTCTCCAGCCCTCGCATCGTGGCCCTCTCCTTCGGCAGTGGCGATTACGCCCTATCCACCCGCGTGCGGGTCGGCCCCGACGAGTTGGAGCACCTCTACCCCGAGACCAAGGTCATGCTGGCGGCCCGGGCCGCGGGCAAGATGCCCATGGCCCCACCCTACATCCAGGACGTCAAGGACCTGGAGGCGGTGGCCCGTTCGGCCAGACGTGAACGGAATTTGGGGTACGAGGGAAAGCTGGCGATTCACCCCAGCCAGGTCAAACCCGTCAATGATGCCTTTACGCCGGCGCCTGAAGAGATTGCTTATGCCAGAAAGGTGATCGCGGCATTTGAAGCGGCGGAGAAGGAAGGACGGGGGGCGATCATAGTGGAGGGCAAGCTCATCGAGCACCTTCATGTAACCGAGGCCCGCCGCGTGCTGGAGATAGCCCGGAGGGCGGGTGTGCTGAGTGAATGATTAGAGCTTACTTAACCAGGTAATCCTTTCTTGACCTCGGCGTGCCGGGCTGACTCGGGCTTAAACCGGCCCCGTCACTGGAGTTTACGGAGGTCCCAGCCGTGAATGGTCATGGGCGTGACCTTGGTTACCACCCGGTTATGCCCGGGCTTCCCGTCCTCGATCACCGGGGTGAGGTACTGACTGGCCTCCTCCGCCCCGAACAGCCGGTTCAGGACCTTGGCAGACATCTCTTCCTGGATTTTCTCTTCTGTGAGCAGCTCGGCATCACCACGAATCGTGACCCCCTGCGCCCCGAAAACACCACCCTCATCCGGGCGAACGTCCCGGTCCACCACGAGGCAGACCTTGGGATTCTTACGGAGGTTCCTAATGTGTTGCCTGGGGCGCAACCCGGAGCCCAAGACGAACCAGATTGCCGATCCATCCCAAAAATACCAGAGGGGAGTCGTGTGGGGATAGCCGTCGGGACGTATGGAAGTAAACCGGGAGATCAACTTCTGGTTGAGAAAATCGTCGATCTCCTGCTTGCTCATGGCTGTTTGAGGGTTCCAGGTTAGAGTCATGACCCCTCCTTCAGGAACTAGAGTTTTTTATCTTGGGCCCATTACCGGGGTAATTATCACACACCCGCCAGGCCCCCGCAACCAATCTTCCTCCCCCGCCTTCCCTATCCAATGAGGAAGGGATTCTCTTTCCCTTTCCGGCGCTCTAAACCGGGACCATGACCAGGGACCGGATCTGATCAAGCGTCTTGGGAAGGTTGTCGTTGACCATTACCGGCTGATTGTGAATGCGGGCCAGGGCCAGGATCTCATCCTGTAACTGGACCAGGTGCTCCAACTGCTCTTCCGAGAGCCTGCGCCGGGAATGGTTGGAGCTGAGGGCGCAGCGTGTCAAGCTCAACCTGGTCTGAGGTTTAATACCCTCTTAAATACCCTACTCCGGGGTTGAACTATACCCAAGTTTAAGCCCGAATCCACCGAAGGACACCGATGGACGGCGTGAGGGCAGCGGAAGGGGGTGGGTGAGGGAGCTACAGGGGAGATGGCCTGGGCTCTTGGGGTAGATGGGAGGGCGGCGGAGGGTCTTCAGTCGCCGCACAGGGCCCCTAAGGCCCTATGCGGGAGTTGCGATGCGCGGGATGGCGAGACGATACGCAGCAGGGGACTCTCGCGACCGGGGTGGCGCGAGATTGCGGGGACGTTGGGTCAGTTACAGGCTGGCCGTCAGGCCGGGAACGGAATGGCTTGCAGCCGGGCCAAGGCGCGACTGAACTGGGTTTCCCAAGGCCAGCGCCGGGGGAGATGCAAAGTGAGGCGGCGCGCCGAGCGGGTGATCCGTCCCACCAGAGCGAAGACCCGCCGCCTGAGGGTCTTGGTGATCACGGTCCCCTCGCCCAGACCAATCCGCGCCGTCCAGCGGGCCAGGTTATGCGCCATCACCTGTACCGCCAGCCAGGCGCCGTTGGCGGCGATGATCGGCCTCCAGTTCCAGCGTCTCCCCATCGCGGTCGGTGATGAAGGCGTGATAGCTGTATCTGGCGAAGAGGGCGAGCTGGGAACCGGGCGTCGGCTTCACCCGCCGGACAATGAGCCGCACCGGCGCGGCGTCCGGCTTGGTCTGGAACGGGGTGTAAGTCGTCTCGGCGACATCGGCGGCGCCGTCCATCCAGTAGGGAATGGGAGTCCAGTCCTCCTCTGGTATCGCCTCGATCAGGTCCCGCAGGCTGGCGCGCTGGCGGATGGTGATAGAGAAGCGGACATCCATTTCCCGGCAGGCGGCAACGACAGTGTGGGCGTAGAAGCCGCTGTCGGCCCGCACCGTGAGTTGTCCCCTGGCCCCGCCGTAGCGCACCCGCCCCACCGTCTCACGCAGGAAGTGGGCGGCGCCACGGGCGGTGTTGGCCCGGCCCTCGCGCAGCCGGGACATCAGCACCTCGCCGGTGCCGGCGGCAATGGCCAGCAGCGGGTGATAGCCGCGGGCGCCGGTATAGCCGTGGTGGCGCGCTCCCTCCTTGGCCAGTCCATAGGTCTCGCAGATGGTCGAGTCCAGGTCGATGCTCAGGGGCGAGTCGCCGGGTCCGGCCCCAGCGGCCCAGGCCCGGGCCAACAACTGGCGGCTCACGCGGTCGAGTTGACGGACATGCCCCCACCGGAAGCTGCGCAGGAAGGTCCCCAGGGTGGATGGCGCCTTGACCACGCAGCCTAGAACACCGACCGTCCCACCAGCGCGCAGCGCATCGGCGTCGTCGATGCAGTCGCCGCCTGCCAGCGCGGAAGCGACCAGCGTCAGCATCTTGTCCCCAGTGTTCGCCCGTCCCGGCGCTCCGCCGAGGTCAAGGTGATGGTCGACGAGTTCCCGCAGGCCCAGGTGCCGGGCTAGGGTGGCCGGCAGGAGCAGGCCGGCATTGGCCACCAGGCGATGGTCGTCAAAGAGGATGCGCATACGGTCGGGTTTGTTCTGTGGCAGCATCTATTGGGTGCTCCTTGTTTCCGGGCTGGTTTCTGTTCCAAAACCATTATCCCAGATTCAGAGGAGCACCCGCTGGCTTCTTCAAGGACTGTCCCCAAGGACGTCCTTCGGTGGATTCGGGGTAAGATATAAGTGTTGGCCTGACGCGCCGCCGGACTCTCCTGACCCTGAAGTCCGGTTTAGCCCGAATCCACCGAAGGACACGGATGGACGGCGTGAGGACAGCGGAAGGGGGTGGGTGAGGGAGCTACAGGGGAGATGGCCTGGGGTCTTGGGGTAGATGGGAGGCCGGCGGACGGTCTTCAGTCGCCGCACAGGGCCCCTAAGGCCCTATGCGGGAGTTGCGATGCGCGGGATGGCGAGAGGATACGCAGCAGGGGACTCTCGCGACCGGGGTGGCGCGAGATTGCGGGGACGTTGGGTCAGTTGCAGGCTGGCCGTCAGGCCGGGAACGGAATGGCTTGCAGCCGGGCCAAGGCGCGACTGAACTGGGTTTCCCAAGGCCAGCGCCGGGGGAGATGCAAAGTGAGGCGGCGCGCCGAGCGGGTGATCCGTCCCACCAGAGCGAAGACCCGCCGCCTGAGGGTCTTGGTGATCACGGTCCCCTCGCCCAGACCAATCCGCGCCGTCCAGCGGGCCAGGTTATGCGCCATCACCTGTACCGCCAGCATGTGGTTCAGCCCGACGCCGTACTTGAGGTCGCGTATGGCGTTCTCGACCTCGGCGTGGCGGCGATGATCGGCCTCCAGTTCCAGCGTCTCCCCATCGCGGTCGGTGATGAAGGCGTGATAGCTGTATCTGGCGAAGAGGGCGAGCTGGGAACCGGGTGTCGGCTTCACCCGCCGGACAATGAGCCGCGCCGGCGCGGCGTCCGGCTTGGTCTGGAACGGGGTGTAAGTCGTCTCGGCGACATCGGCGGCGCCGTCCATCCAGTAGGGAATGGGAGTCCAGTCCTCCTCTGGTATCGCCTCGATCAGGTCCCGCAGGCTGGCGCGCTGGCGGATGGTGATAGAGAAGCGGACATCCATTTCCCGGCAGGCGGCAACGACAGTGTGGGCGTAGAAGCCGCTGTCGGCCCGCACCGTGAGTTGTCCCCTGGCCCCGCCGTAGCGCACCCGCCCCACCGTCTCACGCAGGAAGTGGGCGGCGCCACGGGCGGTGTTGGCCCGGCCCTCGCGCAGCCGGGACATCAGCACCTCGCCGGTGCCGGCGGCAATGGCCAGCAGCGGGTGATAGCCGCGGGCGCCGGTATAGCCGTGGTGGCGCGCTCCCTCCTTGGCCAGTCCATAGGTCTCGCAGATGGTCAAGTCCAGGTCGATGCTCAGGGGCGAGTCGCCGGGTCCGGCCCCAGCGGCCCAGGCCCGGGCCAACAACTGGCGGCTCACGCGGTCGAGTTGACGGACATGCCCCCACCGGAAGCTGCGCAGGAAGGTCCCCAGGGTGGATGGCGCCTTGACCACGCAGCCTAGAACACCGACCGTCCCACCAGCGCGCAGCGCATCGGCGTCGTCGATGCAGTCGCCGCCTGCCAGCGCGGAAGCGACCAGCGTCAGCATCTTGTCCCCAGTGTTCGCCCGTCCCGGCGCTCCGCCGAGGTCAAGGTGATGGTCGACGAGTTCCCGCAGGCCCAGGTGCCGGGCTAGGGTGGCCAGCAGGAGCAGGCCGGCATTGGCCACCAGGCGATGGTCGTCAAAGAGGATGCGGATACGGTCGGGTTTGTTCTGTGGCAGCATCTATTGGGTGCTCCTTGTTTCCGGGCTGGTTTCTGTTCCAAAACCATTATCCCAGATTCAGAGGAGCACCCGCTGGCTTCTTCAAGGACTGTCCCCAAGGACGTCCTTCGGTGGATTCGGGTTTAGGCCTGGTCCCCGCCGAGTACAGTTCGTTGACATACCCCAAGGCCAACTTTATAATTGCGCCAATTTGACGTTAAGCATTCCGACGCCGAGAAGCAGAAGGGCCAGGATATCGGCATGCCTATCCTGCACCTTGCCCAACTGGTGGGCTTAGCCCTGGGCTTCAGCCCTGACGAGATGGGCCTTCAGAAACACATGGTCTCAACGGCAGAGGTAGTTAAAAAGCTGGAGGGCATCAGGGCCTGACGGTCCCTATTCTTCCATCGCGCCTTGGTCTGATTCGGTCTAGCCTGATCCTAGTCCCGATATATTCAAACGGAGGCTTTAACTATGTACGACCTACTGCTGAAGGGGGGAACGGTCCTGGACCCTTCCCGCTCCATTCACGAGAGGCTGGATGTGGCCGTCAGCGGCGACAGGATCAGCCATATAGCCAAATCTATACCGGAAACCGAGGCGGCCAGGGTCATCGACGCGGCCGGTAAGCTGGTCACTCCAGGGCTCATCGACGTACATACCCACGTCTACGCCGTGGGCCGCAACACCAACCATCCCGACATCGCCGGGGTCCGGGGTGGGGTGACCACGGTGGCCGACGCCGGCGGACCGGGAACGGAGAATTTCCAGGAGTTCTACGACTTCGTCCTGCCCCAGGCCCAGACAAAGGTCTACTCCTTCCTCAGCATCTTCCGGGACCGCACCAACCCCCTGGTGGCCGAGGAGTCGGATTTAGACGTAGAGGGCGTGGTCAGGATCGCCGGTGCCTACCCGGACCTGGTCAAGGGGGTCAAGACCTTGGTGTATCCTCGCACGGTGCAGGCCATGGGCCTGAAACACGTGGAGGCGGCGAAGGCGGCGGCCAGTGAGGCCGGCCTCCGGGTGATGCTCCACGTCGGAGACATCGGCCCAAAGAGCCAGACTCCCACGCCCCCGGAGGTCGTGGGGCGGGCTCTCTCCATGCTGGAGGCGGGGGACATCGTCACACACATTTTCAGCCCCCTCACCGGCGCGGCCCTTGACCCTGACGGCAGGCTGCTGCCCGAGCTGAAGGATGCCCAGGACCGGGGAGTAATAATGGACACCTCATACGGTGACTTCAATTTCGGCTGGGAGCGGGCCGAGGCGGTGATGGCCCAGGGCCTCCTACCGGACACCATCGGCACCGACTTCGACGTGCAACCCGGCTTCGGGATGCGAACCATCTCCACCCGGGGGCTGCTGGAATACAGCGCCTTCTTCCTGGAATTAGGCTTCTCCCTTGACGAGGTGGTTCGGATTACCACCATAAATCCGGCCAGGGCCCTGGGCATCGAAGAGCAGGCGGGAAGCCTGAATGCAGGCCGTGAGGCCGACATATCTGTACTGGAGCAGCTAGATGGCCGCTGGGAGCTTACCGACGCCGACGGGATCAGCCGGACGGGCTCCAGCGCCCTGGTGCCGGTGGTCACCATCAAAAGCGGCCGGGTGATAAATCCCGGCGAGCCGCCTCATCCTTGGGGCTGGACTCCTCCCCCGGCGGTCCAGACCGAGGTGGCCGCATGACGAAAATAGCAATTATTGGGGCAGGGGCCGCCGGGAGCTACATCGGAGCCTTCCTGACCAGGGAAGGTGAGGACATCACCCTCATCGACCAGTGGCCTGAACACGTGGAGAAAATCAAGAAGGACGGCCTCCGGGCCAGCGGGAGCCAGGGC
The DNA here is from genome assembly GCA_965225925.1 of Dehalococcoidia bacterium. GTDB lineage: Bacteria > Chloroflexota > Dehalococcoidia > Lucifugimonadales > JAGWBF01 > CBDDBY01. Next base: position 137,562 of record CBDDBY010000003.1, read on the forward strand.
GACTTCACCGTCCCCATCAAAGCGCTCCATCTGACAGAAGGTCAGGCCCTTCCCGAGCCCTTCGACATCGCCTTCATCGCTGTCAAGTCCTACGACACCCAGTGGGCCGCCCATTTCATAGCACCCTATCTGAAACCCAGCGGCTGCGTGGTCTCCTCACAGAACTGCATGAACGACGAGCTCATCGCCTCCATCGTGGGCTATCATCGGGAGGTGCCCTGCGTCATGTCCCACATCGAGGTGGCCCTCTGGGAGCCGGGACACGTCACCAGGGGAGGCCCGGTGGGCAGGGACTCAGGCCACGACGTATTCCGGGTGGGCGAGACCAGCGGCAGGGTTACCCCCAGGGTGGAGCATCTGGTGAAGATGCTGTCGTGCATAGACGGGGCCAAGGTGACCACCAACATATGGGGAGAGAGGTGGGCCAAGTTGGCCCAGAACTGCATGGGCAACCCCGTGGGCGGCATCTCCGGGCTGGGCTCCGAGGGGATGGCTCAGAACCCCCAGGCCCGCTCCCTGCGCATCCATCTGGCCCGGGAGACGGTGCTGGTGGGCCTGGCCCTCAACTACAGCGTGGAGACCGTGGGAGGCATCGACGCCGGTACCTGGGCCAGGGCGGACCAGGGGGACGTGTTCGAGGAGATCGACGCCAGCCTCCAGCCCAAGCCGGGGAGGGCCGACTGGTACGCCTCCATGTCCCAGGACGTCCGAAAGGGCCGCCGGTCAGAGATAGACCAGATGAACGGCTACGTGGTGGCCAAGGGCCAGGAGGCGGGAGTGCCCACACCCGCCAGCGCCGCCGTCGTCTCCGCCATGCGCCAGGTGGACTCCGGCCGGCTCAAACCAGACCCCTCCAACATAGACAAGGTCCTGGCCCAGGCCCGGCTTTAGCCCGAATCCACCGAAGGACACGGATGGACGGCGTGAGGACAGCGGAAGGGGGTGGGTGAGGGAGCTACAGGGGAGATGGCCTGAGGTCTTGGGGTAGATGGGAGGCCGGCGGACGGTCTTCAGTCGCCGCACAGGGCCCCTAAGGCCCTATGCGGGAGTTGCGATGCGCGGGATGGCGAGAGGATACGCAGCAGGGGACTCTCGCGACCGGGGTGGCGCGAGATTGCGGGGACGTTGGGTCAGTTGCAGGCTGGCCGTCAGGCCGGGAACGGAATGGCTTGCAGCCGGGCCAAGGCGCGACTGAACTGGGTTTCCCAAGGCCAGCGCCGGGGGAGATGCAAAGTGAGGCGGCGCGCCGAGCGGGTGATCCGTCCCACCAGAGCGAAGACCCGCCGCCTGAGGGTCTTGGTGATCACGGTCCCCTCGCCCAGACCAATCCGCGCCGTCCAGCGGGCCAGGTTATGCGCCATCACCTGGACCGCCAGCATGTGGTTCAGCCCGACGCCGTACTTGAGGTCGCGTATGGCGTTCTCGACCTCGGCGTGGCGGCGATGATCGGCCTCCAGTTCCAGCGTCTCTCCATCGCGGTCGGTGATGAAGGCGTGATAGCTGTATCTGGCGAAGAGGGCGAGCTGGGAACCGGGCGTCGGCTTCACCCGCCGGACAATGAGCCGCACCGGCGCGGCGTCCGGCTTGGTCTGGAACGGGGTGTAAGTCGTCTCGGCGACATCGGCGGCGCCGTCCATCCAGTAGGGAATGGGAGTCCAGTCCTCCTCTGGTATCGCCTCGATCAGGTCCCGCAGGCTGGCGCGCTGGCGGATGGTGATAGAGAAGCGGACATCCATTTCCCGGCAGGCGGCAACGACAGTGTGGGCGTAGAAGCCGCTGTCGGCCCGCACCGTGAGTTGTCCCCTGGCCCCGCCGTAGCGCACCCGCCCCACCGTCTCACGCAGGAAGTGGGCGGCGCCACGGGCGGTGTTGGCCCGGCCCTCGCGCAGCCGGGACATCAGCACCTCGCCGGTGCCGGCGGCAATGGCCAGCAGCGGGTGATAGCCGCGGGCGCCGGTATAGCCGTGGTGGCGCGCTCCCTCCTTGGCCAGTCCATAGGTCTCGCAGATGGTCGAGTCCAGGTCGATGCTCAGGGGCGAGTCGCCGGGTCCGGCCCCAGCGGCCCAGGCCCGGGCCAACAACTGGCGGCTCACGCGGTCGAGTTGACGGACATGCCCCCACCGGAAGCTGCGCAGGAAGGTCCCAAGGGTGGATGACGCCTTGACCACGCAGCCTAGAACACCGACCGTCCCACCAGCGCGCAGCGCATCGGCGTCGTCGATGCAGTCGCCGCCTGCCAGCGCGGAAGCGACCAGCGTCAGCATCTTGTCCCCAGTGTTCGCCCGTCCCGGCGCTCCGCCGAGGTCAAGGTGATGGTCGACGAGTTCCCGCAGGCCCAGGTGCCGGGCTAGGGTGGCCGGCAGGAGCAGGCCGGCATTGGCCACCAGGCGATGGTCGTCAAAGAGGATGCGAATACGGTCGGGTTTGTTCTGTGGCAGCATCTATTGGGTGCTCCTTGTTTCCGGGCTGGTTTCTGTTCCAAAACCATTATCCCAGATTCAGAGGAGCACCCGCTGGCTTCTTCAAGGACTGTCCCCAAGGACGTCCTTCGGTGGATTCGGGTTTACCCCTAACCTTGACGCGACCGACGCTTTGCTCGGTAACCCAGGAACTATGTATCCGCCACCCGGTACCACCCCTGAACGCGAGCCTGACATTACGTCTGCGGTCCCCGTCGACAAAATCAGTATTAGCGGCGACAATCGGACGTTGGTGGTGGACCTGGGGGATGACGCCGGAGGCGACCTGGACCAGGTACGGATAATTACCGAAGCGGCCCCCATGCCGCCCGATTCGGGAACGGGGGACGGGCCCGATCCCCTTCCCAGGATGCCCTCCTTCCAGCAGCAGTTGGACATCCTTAGCGGTGACACCGTGCCACCTGAGCTGGCCCATTCGGCCATCGGGCAGCTCCCCGGCATGCTCCTGGGCCCGCCGGTGGTGCTCCCCACCTCGGGCGGTCAGGTCACAATGGAGACCTGGATGGAGACCCAACGCTTCGCCATGCGTACGGCTCTCGACCTGCAAGACGTAATCAAGGCTCTCACCGACGTGAAGATGGGGCCCAACAACGACCCCGGCGTCAGGGCCCACGCCAACCAGGTCAGCGTGCTCCTGGAGGCTACCCTAAGCGTCATCCAGGGCCTCAAGGGCCAGGTGATGGGTGTCGACCCCGCCGGGACCATCCCTCCCCACCTGAGGTCCGACAGACAGAAGATCGAGGGACCCTTCTTGCCCCTGGCCCCCATGAGGTTCGCCCAGTTCCCCATAGAGCGCACCGAGGTCTGCAACATGGACAGCGGCGAGAGCAGCGGCGGCGGCACCAGCTCTGGCGGCTCCTTCAGCGAGTTCAGCAGTCACAGCAGCGCCTGTATCATCACCAAGGAGAGCTTCGGCGTAAAGGCCGTCCTCTTCCACCGCATCATCACCATTTATCAGGAGCCCTGGGACGTGCGGGTGAGCCCCATCATAGGTCACGAGGTGGTCTGGTTCATCCGCTGGATTCCCGCCGAGCACATCAAGACCATCATCTACGACAAGAACCCTCTCGCTAGCCCAGGCGGCAATACCGTGAGGATGAGGATTCGCCAGAATGACATCCTCATGCCCGGCCTGTCCAAGTTCTGGAGCTTTTACCCGCCGGGGATCCCAGACGTGGTGGTCCAACCGGCTCCATAGCCATAGTCGTACTACAAGAGAATGCCCGGTGGGGAATCTCACCGGGCATTCTCTCTGGCATATTGCTCGAATAAGAACGAAACGGGGCCCCCGGGGTAAATTTTTTAGCCATTCCCGGGGGCCTTGTCGTTGAGTGGCCCACTACACGATGGCCGTTGGCCTTGGGACCAACTCGACCCCCATGTGGTAGAATTATTGGCGTGCCCCCATAGGCTGGCACGGAGTGAAATATGCGCATAAGGGTGGAGCCCAAAGAGTTATTCATGTACACGGTGTACCTCGCCTTCAAGGCAGATGACCCGGAGCCCGAGGATGAGGCAGTCAGGGCCTACCTGGCCCAACACGAGCTGGAACCCAAGCGTCAGGGGAAGAGCACCGTGGAGGACCAGGAATTCGACGTGATGAACTTCGGCGGCTGTTACTTGGGTAAACACTTGAAGGTCATAGAGGGTATGCAACAAAAGGCCGTGGAGCAGGAAGTCCTCAGGGCAGAGATCGAGCGGACCCTGAGAGAAGCCGAGGACCCCTCCACCCGGAGGGCGGCGGATGACGCCACCGAGCCCAGTAGCAGGGAGATCATCGCCAGCCTTGTTGAGGAGTTCTATCAGGACACGGTATTCAGCACCAGCGAAGATGGCCTCCTGGAGGTCAATTTGGAGGCCGCCCTTGTGCAGCGGAAATTTCTGGAACTGGCAGCTAATAGGCCTTAGGGCAGACATATCCCCGAATCCCCTAGGTTCCGTCGATGGAGCAGACCCCTCAGTAGGCAATCGTTGACACCGGCCTCCCAAGTCCACAATAATAGATATTGAGCATATCTCCTTTGGTGGCGCTTTGGAAAGGCTCCGTCCCAGTAGCTCAGTGGACAGAGCAGCGGCCTTCTAAGCCGCCGGTCGCGGGTTCGAATCCTGCCTGGGACGCCAACCATATCCTATTTTAACTATGAACTCCCCATAATCCAGAAATAGTTATCACTTTCAGTATCACAACACTATTGGCCAATAAAAAAGCCGCCCACGTTTCGTCCAGCGTGGGCGGCTGAAGTTGGGGAGGAATGCCGGTTTAGGCTAGCTTCCCGTAGCCGGGAATCTTACCGCCCCGTTGGGAAGCAGGCAAGGCACAACATCCGGCGCTCTGGGACTGTGTCAAACACCTTCCCGCAGCTCCTGCATGGCCTCCCCGGTCCGCGCTTCTTAGTCATCGGTCACCATCAATCCGGCCAGGCCCGGGCCCGCCCGCTGAGGTCTGAGGCCCTTAGCTCCTGCCATGATAGCGTCACGGTGTCCTCTAGCTTGTCCTGGAGCTCGCTTTCCACCATCCGTCCCAGGGGTGATAGGACACCGAATAGACACAGACGCCACGCTTCCCTCACCGCCGCCGCCTGGGAGCCGCCCCACAAGCCAGCATTCAGCCCACACGCCAAGTAGACTTCCTGGGACGCCACTGATACCAGCTCCACCATCGAAGCCGGCGGCTCAGCGCCGAAGCGCTCCGACTTTAGGCCCACCCTTGCATCGCCCGCGTTGCCCCAATCGCCCGTCTCTAGGAGCGCCATTTTACCCCGAGCGTTGGCAATGTCCGTCTTCAGGCCCTCGACTGTGGCATCCGCCCCATCAACGGGTATCCCCAGGAGTCTACCGACTGGCCCACTCGCTTCGTCGCCCAGGGCCTTCACCGTCGAGGCGGAGAGCTTACCGGCCAGGGCCGCAACTTCGATAGGCCCATTGCCTCTCCATGGCGTCGAAGGGTCCACGCCATAGCGGAAGTGAAGCACCGATTGAGCCGGGACGACATCGTAGGTCACTGTCCGGCTTGGCCCGCCCAACGTCAAGCGGTACTCCCATTCATCCGGGAATGGCCCGCCCTCAACGTCGTGTGTCTCCGCAGGTATCAGCCGCAGCCGTCCGCTCGTGGTGTCAATCAGGAAGACCACCTCACCACGTCGGATTAGCGACCGCCCCACCAGCTCCAATACTCCCGGCGTCAAGGCCCGGGCCAGGGTATCCGGCCCGGAGACTTCCGAGGCCGCAAAGCCCCGGCCCACGGTACCCGCGCACGCTTCGAGCGCCGCCGTTGCCGTGGGTATGCTCAGGCTCTTGCCCTGGGCGGGGCCAACAGCGCCGCTATTAAAACGTCGGAGTACGAATCGTCCCGAGTCTCTAGCTTGTTTCCAAAAGGCCAGAATTTCATTAGCCGTGTATCCCTTGAAGGTCTAGGAACCTTCGGCGTATGTCGGGCGCTCGCCGTTGCTCCGTGACTTCAACCATGTTGATGACTGTGAAGGTCTCCCCCCCGTCTTCAATTTTCAGTATCACTGGTCAGATAAGCCAACGCGATTTCGGCGGATGATGGATCTAAGCCGGCGTGGGAAACCAGCGCCAGCGCGGATTTCACCAGCGATTTGTAATGGTCGGGCCCCCAAGAGGGGTCGAAGAGCAAGTAAGGCTCGTCAATATACCTTGAGCTAACCGTGGCGGCTTCCACGAAGGCCTCTATATCCAAGTCTAAGTTCCGTCTATCTTTGATCTTTTGAACTGACTTGCGCAGTTCGTCTTTCGATGCCGCTGTTATGCGCAGGATCTTCCTGTTTCCTTCAGTGATTTCTTGTTCGGTTGTGTGGCCGAACACCTCACGGTTTCCGGGTAGTACCCGGATGGGTGTGCCATCAGATGTGTCTGTGACCCGGGCCCGAGGTAGGGGCTTTTGTCGCGAAATATCGAGGAGTCTGGTCAGGCCTTCAAAACTCTGTGCAAGAGCCGCGTCACATGAGCGACCCGCATCGCTGTTGCATTTTTGGCAGATGAACCCCGAAACGGTTAGGGTACCGCCGAGGGCGGCTAGGACGATGTGCTCACTGGAACGGTTATTGCCGGTTGCGGAGTTTCCACACAGTAGGCAAGGGTTGGTATTAGCTGCCGTGTTCATCAGGTTCCTCAACGGTTGGTTGCGGTTGTGAAATGCTGCCTCAGGGTCTGGTCCAAGGAAGATGCGCCGGCGCATCTTCCTCAACGTGGCCGTTTACAGAAAGGACAGGGAACCGAGTTCTTGCTCGAACTAGACTAACGTATCAGCGTTGGTTGCCCCAGCGCTACCAGGTTCCTGCTCGATACACACCTGGACGTTGGGGCCATCTATCTCCGCCTGACTCCTGACGCGAACCTCAACCTCAGCGGGGCCCACGCGGAACCGCTGCACGTCCTGCACTTGGTAAGCCCCATCCTCCACCCCCATGAGCACGCCAGCCGTCCAGTCGGGGTCAACGCCCTCTTTCTGTTCCGTCGCGGCGAAGTCCCAATACCGAACCCTCTGGCTGAACTCGCCGGCGCTAAAGTATTTCAGCTTCGTCACGTCCAGCACCCCACCGGACAGCTGCACATCCCAATCGCCTTCCTCCAACTGCTTGCGCGTCACCGGGTCCAGGTGGGACAACTGCTTCCGGTACTCCTCCACGTCTAGGCCGGGATTATCGGTCATCAGGCCAGGCAGGTACACGACACGATGCCCGTCCGCACCCCTGACGTAGGTGTCCTTGAGCCAGTCGTGGGACACGTCGCCAGGATTGCTGGCTAGCCGGTATCGCAGAGGAATGGGATCGCCTATGGCCCTACGGATACGCGAGTGAAGATACTCCAACTGCCGACTAGGTATCTGGCTCGCTTCGTCAATGCCAACGAAATGTACGGCGGCACCCTGATAACGCAGGTGCCCTAATGCTAGCCAGATAGCCAAACGACACACGAGCGCCCGAAGGAAAGTAGCAGGTCTTGTCAGCATGGCTGAATCTCGCGCCCTCAACCCCATCCCACCAGGATATCGCACGGTCCATGATGGCGTCTGGGAGGCTGAGGTCAGCATAGGTCTTGCGGAGTATCAGCGCCCGGTAGTGAGGATATTGGACGTACTGGACGGCAGCCATGAGCAGGTAGCTGGTCTTGCCGGGGCCAGCGGCGCCGCCGTAGAACAGATCGGGACACTCCTCATAAACCCAGAGCGCCTTAAGCTGCTTGTCCGACGGGTCATGCCCCCACCACGGATTAGAGACTGTCAGAGGCGGTGGCTTCGTCTGTGTCGCCATCTCTTAGCCTCTCGTACTCGGCCCGCTCCCGCAGCACCTCATCCCACAATTCCGGCGTGGGCTGGAAGACATGCTGAGTTTTGGTGTCCACCTTCACCGGCCCACCGTCCTTCCCTGTGACCTCAGTGCGCCTGCCGTAGTCGTCTGGGAACCGTCGCTCCAGCATGAACGCCGCCGCCCGCCAGTCCGTTGGTGCCTGCAATGTAATCTGCGACACCAACCGCAGAGCCGAGTCTGCTTTCGCGCGCTCTACAGCGTCGCAAAACTCTTTATATCTGCCAACATTAGCAGTCTCACCAGTGTCCAACCAACGATAGAACGTGGTCGGATGTACCCCAGCACGTGCGCATGACAGCCGGAATGTCAGCCCGGCGTTGATCCCATCGACGATGAGATCCTGGACGTCCGGTGTCAACTTCGTCGGTCTAGCCATAACCTACCATCCCTTTGTTGGAGCGCGGGCCAGGTGCTGCCCCTGACTCTTCGGGCTGGTCGCCCGACGGTTTCACTGGAATCCTTCCCACGCTCAGAATCGAGATACCCGTTCTCCAACGCCCACTGCGACAGCCGAGCCATCGTCGTGAGTACCCCCGGCTTACCCAGGCGGTTGGTACTGGTCGTCTGCAATTTTACCGCAAACACGGCTTCAAGGAAATCCCGCATCTGCTCCGGAGGTTCGATCTGGGCAAACAGAGACGAATCAGAGACACGGCGTATCTCCTCAACATCCGGCGGAGTGAACGTTACCGCAACCGTCACCGTGTCTGGTGTACCAATGGACGGGCGCAACGGGGGAGGCTTGGGGACCTCCATGTCAAGGACAGCGGCGTAAGCCTGTTCCAGGGGTAAGAGGCTCTCCAACATCTGCCGCAGCACCTCGGGATCATCCTCGCCAGCCAAGGAATTATGGGATAGCTGGATGGCCGTCAGCCGCCCTTCGTCAACATCGCCCTCAATGGACAGACAGTCGGCTTCTACAATGCCCACCTTGATCGCTGCCTCAACGCGGTGATGGCCGCTGATGATCCGATCACCATATATCAGAGGAGCGCGGAGTTCGTGGCCAACATGGAGGACCTGCTGGACCTCTACGCCGAACCCTATGACCCCCGACGGCCGGTGGTCTGCTTCGACGAGACCTCGACCCAGTTGTTGGCCGAGACGCGGCCATCTCTGCCGCCCCGGCCCGGAATTCCGCTTCGGCAGGACTATGAGTACCGGAGGGAGGGCGGGGGTTCTACGAGGGGGTGTGCGTCTCCTGCTACGGGAAGACTGGCTATTCCACCATCAAGGAGACAGTAGAGAATCACTACCCCATAGTGAGCGACCGTCGCCACGTCCACCGCGAGATGCTGAAGACCTTTGCCTATTTCGCCTCAGCAGACGGGGAAGGGATTCTGGTTCGAGGCTTCATGGAAAACGAGGCCGGGGACTTTGACCTGCTGTACCTGCGGGACTCCTCGGCAGCATTCAACGTGGGTTCCGCTACCGCCACGGAGCCAGGGTAAAAGCCCTACGGACATATAGGGAAAATGAAAACCCCCGAATTGCTGCGGGGATTTTTCTTTGGGATACTCTCCAGTTAGTTCTTATGCGGTCCAAAACTTTGAGGTCAAGAAGTGAGACATGGAGAATCAGTCAATGGCTCAAACGGCTTTGCACAAAAAATAGGAATTGTCACCAGAGGTATGCCGGCTAGGACAGTAACAAGGTAGCACCTCAGCGGCACCGGAGAATAGATCTCCGACGCCCCGTTCATGTAAAATGAGTTTCAGTCCGAAGAAAGGAGTATGAAATTGCAGGACAGCCAACTCGACGCCATCTCCAACTTCATCTGGAACATCGCCGACACCGTTCTTCGGGACCTCTACGTCCGGGGCAAGTACCGGGACGTGATACTTCCCATGACCGTCATCCGCCGGCTCGACGCCGTGCTCGAATCCACCAGGCAACAGGTCTTGGAAGAGAAGAAGTGGCTGGACGAAGCAGGAATCTCGGACCAGATAGGGCCCCTCCAGCAGGCGGCGGGACAGCAGTTCTTCAACGCCTCCCCTTTCACCCTCAGGGACCTGAGGAACGCCACCTCCCAGCAGCAGCTCCGAGACAACTTCAACGCCTACCTGGACGGGTTTTCACCCAACGTCCAAGACATCCTGGAGAAGTTCGAGTTCCGAAACCAGATAGCCAGGCTCTCGACCAGCGGCGCACTAGGCACCCTCATTGAACGGTTCCTGTCTACAACAGTGAACCTCAGCCCCAATCCAATCATAAACGACGACGGGACAGTGAAACTCCCCGGGCTGGATAACCACGCCATGGGCACCATCTTTGAGGATCTGCTCCGGAGGTTCAACGAGGACAACAACGAGGAAGCCGGCGAACACTGGACCCCCAGGGACGCCGTGGAACTCATGGCGAAACTGGTATTCCTGCCGATCGAGGACCAGATCAAGGCGTCAACCTATGTCCTCTACGACGGCGCCTTGGGAACCGGCGGGATGCTCACCGTCGCGGAGCAGACCCTCCAGGAGATAGCCGAGAAACATGGAGAGAGAATCTCCACCCACCTTTACGGACAGGAGATCAACTCCGAGACCTACGCCATCTGCAAGGCCGACCTACTCCTCAAGGGCGAGGAGAACACCGACGCCAACATCATTGGCGGACCGGAACACTCCACACTGTCCAATGATGCCTTCAAGGGCCAGACGTTCGACTTCATGCTGAGCAATCCGCCCTACGGGAAGAGTTGGAAAACCGACCAGGACAGGATGGGCGGAAGAAACGGCATCACCGACCCCAGGTTCGTCATCCAGCACGCAGGAGACCCCGAATACTCCCTGATCACCAGGAGCAGCGACGGGCAGCTCCTCTTCCTTGCCAACATGCTGAGCAAGATGAAGGATGACACCCCCTTGGGCAGCAGGATCGCAGAGGTCCATAACGGAAGTTCCCTCTTCACCGGCGACGCCGGCCAGGGAGAGAGCAATATCCGCCGGTGGATCATCGAAAACGACTGGCTGGAAGCCATCGTGGCGCTGCCGCTGAACATGTTCTACAACACCGGTATCGCCACCTATGTCTGGGTCCTGACCAATAAAAAACCTGACCATCGGAAAGGCAAGGTCCAACTCATCGACGCCACCCAGTGGTACAGCGCCCTGCGTCGGAACATGGGCCAAAAAAACTGCGAGCTCGCCCCCGAAGACATCCAGAGAATCTGCGACAGCTTCCTGGACTTCCAGGAAACCGAGGAATCCAAAATATTCCCGAACGCGGCCTTCGGGTACTGGAAAGTCACGGTGGAGCGGCCGCTCAGATTGGCCGGGACCGACCCCGAACGGGTCTACAAAGCCAGCGAGATCAAGAAGCTGAATGCAGAGAACGAGAAGGACGAAAACGCCGAGCCCATCATCCGGAAGGTTGTGCCAGCCGGCGCCGATGCAGACGCCCTGCAGGGTAGAGTCGATACGAAGCTGAAAGGGAAACCAGCGGTCGTGGAATACGAACCCGACACAGACTTGCGGGACACCGAGCAGATCCCGCTGTTGCACCCAGGCGGCATCGAGGCGTTCCTCCAGGAGGAAGTCCTGCCCTACGCGCCGGACGCCTGGTACAACCCTCAGGCCGTGAGGATCGGCTACGAGATCAACTTCAACCGGCACTTCTACAAGCCCCAGCCCATGCGGTCCCTGGAGGAAATCAGGGCCGACATCTTGGCCTTGGAGCAGGAAACGGAGGGACTGCTGAAAGAATTGATAGTAGAGCCAATTTCTCGGAGGACGAACTAATTTGGTAGCCGGACAATGTACCCTATGTAGTTGCTCCCTCACAGCGGATAACAACACCGAAGAGCATATTATTCCCAATGCCATTGGTGGCAGAAAGAAAGTGCAGGGGTTCATCTGTCGGACTTGCAACAGTGAGTCGGGTTCAGAGTGGGATAATGAACTCGCGAGACAGTTAAATCCACTGAGTATTCACCTTGGCATTAGGCGGCAGTTGGAAATGTTCCTTCTCAGGCATTTCCAACTGCCAGCGGTCAGAATGTACGAGTGAATGCCGATGGCACAATGACTCCTGCTAAACCAGAGGTAACGGTGACTACTGAAGAGGATAAAACTAGGATTCACGTAAGTGCCCGGTCGAGGAGAGAACTTAAGCAGACTCTGAGAGACCTGCAAAGGAATTATCCAAAATTACAAGACATCGACTTAGATGAACTGATGCTCGACGCTCAGGAAAACTCGTACTACAGCTCCGACCCAATCAAAATCAATCCAGAATTTGGTGGCATCAGAGCAGGTAGATCGCTGGTGAAGTCTGCAGTTGCCCTAGTTTTTGATGCTGAGATTGATCCTACCCAATGCGACCTTGCGCTCGACTACCTATTACAAGAGGGTAAGGAGCCTTGTTTCGGCTACTACTACGATGCCGAAAAAGATATAATCGCCAGCCGTCCACCCAAATCCCCCTTCCATTGTGTTTACGTGAAGGGGTCTTCAGAATACTCTACACTTTGGGGATATATCGAATTCTTCAGTTTTTACCAGAACTCCTCCCTCCTGACGGGCAGCTATAAAACTTCCCCGCGGATGAAACATCGCCCAACGTAGATTTTTAGAGGTTACTGTGACGACAATCGACCCTCGAAGTTCTCCCCTCCCAGCCTGCAAGCCATCGGGCTGGAAATGGCTGAAAGCCCTGCCGAAGCACTGGGAAGCCAGGAAGTTGAAGCATTGCTTGGGCGTGAACGAGTCGACGCTGCCTGAGACAACTGATCCTGACCTTGAATTCCGATACATAGAAATAGGTGCGGTTAATTCAGGGGATTTGGTCGAACCTCCCGCGATAATCCGGTTCAGTGCTGCCCCATCAAGGGCCAGGAGAATCGTCAAAGGCGGGGACACCATAGTTTCCACTGTGAGAACATACCTCAAAGCAGTTTGGTACGCGGAGGACCCAGGAGATAACCTAATTTGCTCCACTGGGTTCGCCGTGCTTACCCCGAAGCAAGGAACAGTCCCGAAGTTCGCAAGCTACGTTGCCCAAAGTGCACTATTCACAGACCAAATGACAGCCGAATCAGTAGGAATTGCATACCCAGCAATCGGCGAAAAAAAGCTCGGGGATCTCCGGATCGGCCTACCTCCGACCGACGAACAAGCCGCCATCGTCCGGTACCTGGACGACGCCGACCAGCAGATACAGCGCTACATCGCGGGCAAGGAGCGGCTCATCGCCCTGCTGGAGGAGGAGCGGCAGGCACTGGTCCACCAGGCCGTCACCCGGGGCCTGGACCCCAGCGTCCGGCTCAAGCCATCCGGGGTGGAGTGGCTGGGCGACGTGCCGGAGCACTGGGAGATTCGGCGGGCCAAGTACCTTTACCGGGAAGCGGATGAACATTCCGAAACCGGTACCGAGCAACTCATGTCCGTATCCCATAAGACCGGAGTGAACCCGAGGAAGGAAAACGTAACAATGTTCCTCGCGGAGTCCAACATTGGCCATAAGCTGTGTCGACCGGGAGACATCGTGATCAACACCATGTGGGCATTCATGGCAGCACTCGGAGTAGCCCGCCAAGAAGGATTGGTTAGCCCGTCCTATGGTGTCTACCGCCCGCACGGCGAGTCGCATCTAGACCATGACTACATGGACTCGTTAATCCGAACAGAAGCCTACCGAATGAATTATTTGGTTCGGTCTACCGGGATAACCAGCTCGAGACTTCGGTTATACCCAGAATTCTTCTTGGGCATTCCCCTTGTGTACCCCCCCAAGGTTGAGCAGGACGCCATTGCAGAACACATTGACGAAGTGACCACTTCGGTTGATGACGCTATTACACGGACCAGGAGCCAGATTGACCTCATGAACGAGTACCGCACCCGGCTCATCGCCGACGTGGTCACCGGGAAAATAGACGTGAGAGAGGCCGCTGAACGATTGCCAGAACTCAAGTATGAAGACCGGACGGCCGAGCAACAAACCCTCTCCTTGACCCAACGATCAACGTAACCCTGTAGAGGCAGCAGTTGGAATGGACCTGGGACCCAGCCAAGAACAGGGAAAACATCCGAAAGCACAGGGTACACTTCGAAGATGCAATCCGCGTCTTCCAGGACAACAACTATTTGACAACCCCGGACCCCTAACCATAGGGAATTACATACTTGACTTCGCTGGAGGGCGGCTATGACTATCCCATCAGACTTCGTTACTAGGAAGCTGTTGCAACAGTCGCTTCTTAAAATTGTCAATGCCTTCGATACGGAGATCGTTGACAGCCACACCTTCCAGGACAAGGCCATCAACCTTCCCCCGCAGCGTGGCAAGAGCAACAGCATCTCCGTGGAAGCTGGCGGTGAGTGCCAATGCAAGAAGCTTGCACGTAACTAGCAGTTCCCCGCGCAGCCGCTGGATTTCTGCGGCGTTCTCATTCTCTATGTCCATATTTGGCCTCCTCCTGCGGTGTGACAACTGTTGGAAACGGTTGTAAACTGTTGTAAACTATATCAGCACGGTATCGATTAAAGTTACACCACAAGGCTAGGTGATCCTATAAGGAGGCGGCATGGCGACTACGGACCAGCACGCACCAGCAACGAAGGCGGACTTGGACGCCAGTTTTGAGGGTATGCGAGGCTACGTTGATACTGCCGTTGATACCCTTACCGCCGAAATGGACAGCCAGTTTAAGGAATTCCGTGAGCACATGGATACCAAGTTTGCCGAAGTGCTAAAGGCCATCAAGGAGCATAGTCATGGCTGAGGAACCTAAGATAGACTTCAAGGCCCTGGAAGCGATTACCAAGAAGGTGCTGGCGTTCAAGCCTAAGAAGAAGGCCAAACCCGACACCAAGGATTAAAGCAGGTGGGGCAGCCGCACACGAATCCGTATATCGTGCCGGTTAAGGTCATGCACGATGGACGGTGTAAGGGTTGCAAGCGAATTGTCGTTGCCGAGACAGAGGCGGCCTTGACTGATGCGATACACCGGCCATGCCCGCATTGCGGGAGGGTGAAGTGGGCTGCTGGGCGACCATCGTAAGGGGGGATTATGGAACAGAGTCAAAACCCTTCGCCCGCTTCCTCTCTCCCCATGGCGTACTGACAGACCACTACCGAGACTTTTATCTCTAATCGCCCGGGCAGGAAGCCCGACTTATTCTGAAAAGCCACGCTCCGTCAAGGTCTTATAGGTCAACCGCTTCCCGACCGCGCCCTTCACCAAGCTTTCTAGTCGCTTCATTGTGTGAATCTTCACGTTGCCTTCGTTCAGCCGGAAGGTAAATTCGTCCACGTACCTGCCCAGGTGCTTCACGGAAACATGGTGGTAGGTGCCGTGTAGTCCACGCTTGAGGACGCTCCAGAAGCTCTCTATGCCGTTGGTGTGGGCCATCCCCTTGACGTACTCATTGGCGCTGTGTTTGACAGTCCAGTGTGAGCGTAGGGGCATTCCCTGATACGCCGCCGCTTCGTCGGTGTAGACCACACTCCCAACATCAGTAACACTTGCGACGAACTTTTGTAGGTCCTCTTTGTCGGTGAAGGGCATGGGCTTCGCTATGACGCGCCCTGTCTCCCGGTCTCTGGCTCCCACTACCGCTGTCTTACCAACAGGCCCGCGCCCGGTGTGGAGTTTCTTGTTGGAGTGCTTGTTGCGTTCCTTGCCGCCGATGTAAGTCTCGTCAATCTCCGCCGCTCCTTCTATCGGTACGGCTTCCATGTTGCCGCAGGCTTCCCGCAAGCGGTGAAGCATGAACCACGTGGACTTCTGGGTGATGCCAAGTTCCTTGGATAACTGGAGACTGCTAACGCCTTTGCGGGCAGTCTGGAGGATATACATGGCGTAAAGCCACTTGTCGAGGGGTATGTGGGAACGCTCGAAAACGGTACCCGTCCGCACGGTGAACTTCTGGCGACAATCCTGACACTGGTGGTACTGGCCTTGCTTCAATCGACCAGTGTGGTTGCCATTGCAATGTGGGCAGATGACTCCATCGGCCCAGCGCAGCCCTTCAATAAACCGTATTGCATTGGTCTCATTGGCGAACTCTTTTAAGAACTCATAGGTGCTGATGGTGGTGCTTGTCGTTGTGGCCATGGCTCTTGTGTACTCCTACATATGGTATAATTACATTGTACAGTTTTTCTTTTGCGAAGTCAAGTATATAGTTCCCTAACCATACGAGCAGAGATGGCAGACAATAGGCACCGTAGGCCCTTCGATGCTGATAGTAGTCCACACTTGGCCGGAGTCAGGAGACCAAAACCAGACCGGGCGCATCATAAGCGCCCGCAAAACTATCCGGCGTGAAAGAGCATTCTATGAAGAACCCTGACAGCAACCTGACGGATGAACAATGGGCGAGACTGGAAGCTCTGGAGAACTCGCCAGAAGACCAGATTGACACCTCCGACATACCGGAAACCGCGGACTGGTCGAAAGCCCGTCGGGGAATGTTCCATCGACCGGACGAAACAGCGCCAACGCCTGCAAAAAATCCCGCACCCACCGACACCAGCGAGAAGGGCCTGGAAGCCCTGATCACCACTTCCCTGACCAACAACGGGTGGCTCCCTGGCGACCCGCAGGACTACGAACGCGCCCACTGCGTCGACCTCAGCCACCTCTCCGACTTCCTTCAGGCCACCCAGCCGGAGACGGCGGCCTCACTGGACCTAGCCGCAGATTCCACCACGAGAAGAAGGTTCCTGGACCGCCTCAAACGGGAGATCACCAGTCGGGGCATCATCGACGTACTCCGGAAGGGAGTGCAGCACGGACCCAACGAGATAACCCTCTTCTACGGGACTCCAACCCGGGGCAACACCCAGGCCGAAGAGCGCTACCGGCAGAACCGGTTCTCCGTCACCCGGCAACTCAGGTACAGCGCCAGCAACCAGCAACTGTCCCTGGACATCGCTCTGTTCGTGAACGGCCTACCGGTCATCACCATGGAACTCAAGAACCGGTTCACAGGCCAGACCGTCGCCGACGCCGTGGAGCAATACAAAACATCCCGAAGCCCGCAGGAGGACCTCTTCCGGCTCGGCCGGTGCGCCGTCCACTTCGCCGTCGACGATGAAGAGGTGAAATTCTGCACTGAACTGAAGGGCAAGGAGAACGGCGGCGCCGGCAACCCGGTCAACCCGGGCGGGATGAAGACCGCCTACCTCTGAGAGGAGATACTCACCCCCGACGGACTCACCGACATCCTTGAAAACTACGCCCAGAAGACGAACAACCGGCAGATATGGCCCAGGTATCACCAGCTCGATGTTGTCCGGAAACTCCTCTCTGATGCGGAAGAAAACGGCGCCGGACAGAAGTACCTGATCCAGCACTCGGCCGGCAGCGGCAAGTCCAACTCCATCGCCTGGGTGGCCCGGCAACTGATCGGGGTGGAATACGAAGGAAAACCCGCCTTCGACTCCATCATCGTCATCACCGACCGCAGGGTGCTGGACCGTCAGATTGACGGGACCATCCGACAGTTCACCCAGGTTGCGTCCACGGTTGGACACGCCGACAGGTCGGGGGACCTTCGCAGGTTCATTGAAGAAGGGAAGAAAATCATCATCACCACAGTCCAGAAGTTTCCCTTCATACTGGACGACATAGGCAACGATCACCGGGACCGTAGGTTCGCCATCATCATAGATGAGGCCCACTCCAGCCAGGGTGGAAGGGCGGCGGGCGCCGTGGCCCAGGCCCTGGGAGAAGGAACGTCAGAAAGCGAAGAGGACGAAGACACCTTCGAGGACCAAGTAAACCGGATCATCGAGAGCCGGAGGATGCTCACCAACGCCTCCTACCTGGCGTTCACCGCCACCCCCAAGAACAAGACCCTCGAAATGTTTGGGATCCCGGACCCCCAGCCCGACGGGAAGGTAAGACACCTGCCCTTCCACAACTACACGATGAAGCAGGCCATAGAAGAGGGCTTCATCATGGACGTGCTGACCAACTACACCCCGGTCAGCCGATACTTCAACGTCATCAAGAGCATCGACGACGACCCCAAGTTCGACTCAAAGAGGGCTAGGAGCAAGCTCCGCCGGTACGTCGAGAACCACGAGTACGCCATCACCCAGAAAGCGGGCATAATCATCGACCACTTCAACGATTCGGTGTTCACGCCAAAGAAGATGGGCGGTGAAGCACGGGCCATGGTCGTTGTGGACGGAGTGGACCGGGCCATCAGGTATTACCACGCCATCAGGGGAATCATCACCGAACGGGAACTACCCTTCAGGGCATTGGTCGCCTTTTCGGGAGCCAGAAAAGTGGAGGGCCTCCACGACCAGGAAGTGAGCGAGGCGCAACTGAACGGCTTCCCCGAGAGCGGCACTGCGGAGCGTTTCCAACAGGACCCGTACCGGATCCTGATCTCCGCCGACAAGTTCCAGACGGGGTACGACGAGCCGCTCCTCCACACTATGTACGTGGACAAGCACCTCTCGGGTATCAGGGCAGTCCAGACCCTTTCCCGGCTCAACCGCTTCCACCCGAAGAAATCAGACACCTTCGTGCTGGACTTCCTGAACACCACAGAGGTTATCCAAGAATCTTTCAGAGATTACTACCGGACCACCATCCTCTCCGACGAGACCGACCCGGACAAGCTCCACGACCTGAAGGGAGGGCTGGACCAAGCACAGGTCTACTCCCAGGAGGAGATAGACGACCTGGTCCAGAAATACCTAGCAGGGGAGGAGCGGTCCACCTTCGAGCCCATCCTGGGGCAGTGTGCCGAGAGGTACGTGGAACTCACCGAAGACGAGCAGGTGAGGTTCAAGGGGTCCGCGAAGTCATTCACCCGGCTCTACGGGTTTTTGTCGCAAATCCTGCCGTACACGAACGCCGGCTGGGAAAAACTCTCGATATTCCTGAATTTCCTCATACCGAAGCTGCCGGCGCCGGAGGAGCAGGATCTGTCGTTGGGGATACTGGAAGCCGTCGACATGGAGACCTACCGGACCGAGAAGCAGGCGACCGTCCAGATAGCCCTGCAAGATGAGGACGCAGAGATAGACCCGGTACAGGGCGAAAGGGGCGGGGGAGTGCAGGTTCCCCTGCTCGAACTCCTGTCCCTCATCCTGGACGAGTTCAACAAAACCTGGGGGAACTCGTTCAACAACCCCGACCACATCACCGAAATTATCAAGGACATGCCTGACCGGGTGAATGAGGACGAGGCGTACCAGAACGCGAAGATGCACTCGGACAGGCAGAACGCAAAGATTGAACATGACGCGGCCCTGAAGCGGCAGATAACGGCGATGCTCCGGGACAACACGGAGCTCTACAGGAAGTACACAGAGGACCAGGCCTTTCAGGACGACCTGAACGGGATGATATTCAAGCTGACCTACCAACAATAGGACTAGGGGAAAGCACATCCCACAAAGTGGAACGGAAAGTTCGGTGGTTCAAGTCCAGATAGAATGGGTTGCAGGGTCGCACAGGGCAAAAGAGCTTCCCAAGGGCGAGACTTGGGCGTAGACAAGCGGTTTGGGGCTTTTACGCTTGGCAGTACAGTGGTTGCCCAATGAAAGCGGGGACTTTGAGTGAATCAGGCCGCATCAGACCGCATTTGACGCCCTTGGAATGCGGGATTATATTCCGCGGTATCCCCGCGGGAGCTATATCCAGGAAAGGTGGTTTGATCTGGGGAATCCCGGCTTAGATGACCCTTCTTCTAATATTACAACGACGGATCGCAAGAAAGGGATCTTGAGTACCCTTCATAGCAACCTGCCCACGCGCTCGACAGCTTTGTGGCCTTGCCTTCCGCGAAGCGATTTCCGGTCAAAAACTGACCAAATTGAGGAAGCGTCGTTGTAATACTAGACCTACGAACTTTATAACTTGGGATTGCATGTATGCTCTGGAGAAAGATCCTCCTCGCCTCCATAGGTCTTAGTTTTCTTATCTTAGTTGGTGTTATTGTCCTCGCCATCATCGGTAGTTTTCTTATTGAACCTAATGATAACTCCACCACACAAGGCCCCAACCAACTTTCGTCTGCTCCAAATACCTCTGTCGTGCCTGCTACAAAAGCTCCAGATGGTCAACTTTCTCCTAAATCCCTTGAATTGCTCGTTCTTTACCATGAGTTACAGGGATTTCTGAATGACCGTGAATTCCACGCATTCTGTTATGGTCAGGCTAGCCCCGCATACGAGTGGGGACAACGTGCATTGGAATTTCACGATACCCAGGACTACTCTGTAGTGCTTCGTGAGGCTGGATTAGGAGCGTTCGAAATCAGAGACTTGGGATGGGAGTATTGTCAGAGTCAAGGAAGGGGGGATACCGGTAGTGGTTCAGTTTGAATCTCCCAAAAGCGAAACTATCTCTTCGGTGGTCCAGATATGGTCAGTTAGGCCAGCGGCCATTGCCGGAGTCCGAAGGTAGGGGTTTTTTAAACTCTGATGCGGCCTAGCAAAATTATAGTGCATGAAGTGAAGGGAAATCGCGTGCATGTGGTTCTCTACCTTTTTTGAGAAGGCGTTGGTTAGCCGTGTGAACCGACGCATAGACATCCGCATGGTCAGGTTCTGGCGTTCGACGTAGCTAGTAGAGACGTGGGCCTTGTCGGGGTCGCCCTGTATGACCTTAGTCTCAGTGGCGATACACTCAGGTGGGCTGTACCGGCGCTGGCCTTCTACCGTGTTCTGTCCATAAAGCTTGATTAGCATGGCATAGTCCACCTCAGGCCCAAAAGCCCCCTCTACTGCCTCTAGATACGCCTTATGGCCGTCGGTAGTCAGTTGTACACGGCTAGCCAGCCGTGAGCGAAGATTGGCAATGAAGTCCCAGGCATCCCGGCCGGTGCGGCCACCAACATGCCAACACGGAACCAACTTCGTAGCTGAATCAATGGCTGTCCAGGTCCAAACGTCGCCATATCCGAATTCGCCTTTATGCTCCGCCGGGACATTCTTTTCTTTGGCATAGCAGAATTCCCAAATCTCGTCACACTCAATATAGTGCAGGCTAAGGTTGCGAAGGGTCATTTCCTGGTAATCCAGGCAAGCCGAGCCAAGGTCAGCAAGCAGCTTTAATATGGTATTCTTCGCAACACCGGTCATGCGAACGGTCCCGTTAATGCTGTTCCCTTCCACCAAGGCTTTAACAACTTGAACCCGCCTCTCTTGAGACAACTTATTCATAATGACCTAATTATAGGTGTACGCTCACGCATTGTCAAGTATTCACTAATAATTTCCACACTAAATTCCCAGGATGGTCAGTATTGACAAGACATCGCTAATCCACTAATATTATTAGCATGATATTACCAGATATACCGTCGGCGGAACAAGCCCTTCAAGAACTCGGTGATCTTACTGGAGCACTTTATGAAATGTTTCCTAAGATTGCCTCTGGTGTTGTGAAGCCCTTCTTTGCAAAGCGAGGACGCGCGATTAATCAGAGATTGGCATCTGACATGTTCAGGTACGAGATTCAGTGGGGTCTTGCTAACGTAGGGATATCGTCTTGGGAAGAGGATTCCCAAGACGAACAATCCCAATCAGAATTAACTCTCAACCAACTGGCGAATAATGGCATTGAGGGCATTGTGAACGGTTGGGGATTTAAGATTCTTCGGTCCCGTGACGATTCCGTTCCAAGTGCGGGAAGGGCTGGACGGAGAAGAAGTTATTGCGCCCAGCAGCTTAGATTAATTCCTCCAGATAATTCCGGTTCAATGCGGGGACGGCCTAACTCAATATTGCTGTGGGACTTTGACGAGATTTGCGCGAATGTGTCATTAAAGTTAGCGGTACCCAGCGAAGTGATTGGGCGTGTCGGCCTTGTCAAATGCTATTTTAATGTCGGAGTCCCAGACCCGATAACTAGAATGCAGGAAACTCCAACTGAAAGCCCGGATAATAAATTGATAGACCCACCGGTACGACGGAAAATCGAAGAACAAGCCCATGAACCAGAGGTTGAAAATAAGATAAAGGGCGTTGATGAAACAAGAGAAGTATGATTTTCGGAGAACGATTCAAACAAGCTAGGGAATTAAAAGGATTAACCCAAAAGCAATTAGCCGATGCTATTGGAGTCAGTCAATCTACCATTGCCCACATTGAGTCGGAGAGAGTCTCCCCAACTACAGACACCATAAACGCGATTGTAGACCAGACTGATGTGCAACCAGCATTCTTCGAGAGAGAACCAATCCGGGATTTCTCTCTTGGCTCATGGGTCTACCGTGCGCGTACAAATAGCAAGGCCAGTACGCGTGCTCAGGCTCACCAATATGCCAAGTTGTATGTTGAGCAAACTCAGGAAATGGCTGACCAACTTGATCTTCCCACACTCAACTTACCTAAATCAGTGGATGACCCAATTCAGTCAGCTAGGATGGTCCGGATAACATTCGGTGTTGATTTTACACGTCCGATCTATCACTTAGTTAATCTATTAGAGCAGCACGGAGTAATCGTCTACACCCTACCAATTGGATTAGACAAGATTGACGCGTTTTCCACTTGGGTAGCCATAGATCAAGAGCGTCCTATCATAGCTCTTTCAGCGGATCGACCTGGCGATAGGGTTAGATTTAGCGTAGCCCATGAGTTGGGACATATTGTCATGCACCAAGGCAGACATGGACGTTCGTCAGAATTAGAAACTGAGGCTGATAAATTCGCTGCGGAATTACTGCTGCCGGAACAGGCTATGAGACAGGCTCTATCAGAACACCTCTCCCTAAATAATGCCGCAAAGCTCAAGGTAAGATGGCGTGTTTCGATGCAGACGCTTATTAGGCGTGCACATGATCTTGGGATTATTACCGAAAGGCACTACCGATATTTATTTGAACAGATCGGGTGGAAAGGGTGGAGAAAGAAGGAGCCGGTAGAGATACCTGTTGAAAGGGCAAGGACATTCAAAAGGATGGCTGAAATCGTTTATGATTTCCTGGATGAAGCTAGCGGGCTAGCTACTGCAACTGATATTAAGTATGCCCTTTCTGCAACCTTGCTTGCCCAATACGATCATGCTTTGGCATACTCTAATTTAGAGGATACCGATCGCTATCTATATACTGAAGGCCACGAATATAAGAACTAGGATTGTTGACCCCATCGAGCCCTGGCCGCTTTCCGCGCGCCCTCGCTTCGTTGCTCTGGCGTCAGTTTAGCGGCCCTGGCCTTGCCGCCCTTCTTCCCACCTAATCGCCCCAAGGCTACCGCAGCGGCATGGCGTTCCTCTGGCGTCAGTTCAGGGACTTCTACCGACTCTGACTCAGGTAGGGGTTCTTCACCAGTAGCACGTGCTACAGTGGATGCAGCGCGTTGGTTCAAGTCCCGGGGGCGTTTACCTTGATTGCGTGACCGGTCAGCCATGCATCTAGGGTACCAGCCAAGAGCACGGCCGTCAAATTCAAACTGAACCACTACCGGAAATCCCTGTCAATTGACAATGGGGAACAGCACCCTACATACTGGGGGTTGTAAAAATTTTAGAGTGTCGGTTACTGAGACAGGGAGGCACCTATGCCTGAGTATGATCTTGTAATTCGTAACGGAACCATCGTTGACGGGACGGGTATTCCTAGTTACCGGGCGGACCTGGCCGTCAAAAATGGCAGGGTTGCCAGGATCAGTGGGAAAATCAAATCAGGTGGCGCCAAAGAGATCGACGCCAGTGGCTGTATAGTGGCGCCCGGCGCCATCGACCTTCACACTCATTACGATGGCCAGCTCAACTGGGACCCTTACTGCTCCCTGTCAGGTTGGTTCGGTGTTACCTCCCTCACCATCGGCCAGTGTGGCTTTGGCTTCGCCCCCACCAGGCCCGAGGACAGAGAGCTGAACATGCGGATGATGAACCGCATTGAGGCAATACCTTTGGAGTCCATGCGCCTCGGGATGCGCTGGGACTGGGAGACCTTTCCCGAGTACCTGGACAGCCTGGATCGCCAGGGGCTAGGTGTAAACGTGGGGGCCCTTTTCCCTTATTCGCCAATGAGAGGGTACGTGCTGGGGATGATCTCCGCCCGGCATAGGACCTCTGTGACAGATGCAGAGTTGAACCAGATGAAAGAGCTACTGTACCAGGGGATGAAGGCTGGAGCCTTCGGCTTTGCGCTGGACAAGAGCATGGAAGACAAAGCGGAAGATGGTGGCTTACTCCCCAGCCACGTGGCCTCGGAAGAGGAGTTCCTTGCTCTGGCCGAGGTAATGGGCGAGTTCGGGGTGGGCCACATTGGATTTACCGTCGGCCTGGGCCTCGAGTTGGCTAAGCGTAGAAAGCTAAGGGCGCTGGCGGAGCAGATGATAAGGGTCAGCGGCCGGCCACTTCACATCTCGGATTTCGAGATTGATGAGGACCTCGCCTGGGTACAGTCTTGCCGGGCAGAAGGGCTTCCCCTGGTGCTGCAACGGGCGTGCACCGGTGGCGGGGACCAATTCAGACTGTCGGAGTTCAACCTGTTCGACTACATGCCCAACTGGGTCCAGCCCCTGGTGGGCAACCCGGAAGAGCGGGCCGCCAAGCTGCGGAACCCGGAGGTCCGGATCGCGATGAAGCGTGACGTGGAGGAGTGGCCCCTATACAGGACCGATTGGAGCAAGATGAAGGTCCTGGAAGTGGTCAACGAGGGTAACTACCGGTACGAAGGTCTCACTGTGCAATCAATGGCCGAAATGATAGACAAGCACCCTGTGGACGCCTTCCTGGACCTTGCTCTGGACGAAGGGCTTGAGACG
Organism: Dehalococcoidia bacterium; assembly: GCA_965225925.1. GTDB lineage: Bacteria > Chloroflexota > Dehalococcoidia > Lucifugimonadales > JAGWBF01 > CBDDBY01. Next base: position 162,061 of record CBDDBY010000003.1, read on the forward strand.
GAATTCCTGGTATCACCCCCCATCACTCCGGAAAGTTTGAAGTTGAGTGAGCAGCAGCTTAAGGATCCCTACGCCCACATATCCGTGTCCGACGGGGGAGCTCATACCAGGTTCGAAATCAATACCATCTGGCCCGTGCACTGGTTGGCTACCTGGATCCGGGACATGGAGATAATGAGTCTTGAGCAGGCACATTACAAGATGAGCGCCCTGCCGGCCTGGTTTGCCGACTTCAAGGACAGGGGGATGCTCCGCGTCGGGAAATGGGCGGACATCATCGTATACAACCAGGAGGAACTCGGGTTCGTCTATGACAATCCCGTGTATGCAACCGACTTTCCCGGCGGCGAGCGCCGCCTGATTCAGAAGCCCACGGGGCTGCGCTACACCATAGTCAACGGAACCGTTACCTTTGAGGGGAACGACTGTACTGGAGCCCTGCCCGGCAAGCTGCTCCGCAGCTACGACATGGTTTAGACGTCATCACATGGTTCCGCGGAGCCGGGGATCAAGGACGTCCCGTAAGCTATCACCCAGAAGGTTAATCCCTACCACCACGATGAAGATGGCGACGGTGGGAAAGATCAGCAGCCACGGGGACACTTCCACGTATTTCTGGCCCGCCGTTGACAGCATCCCGCCCCACGAAGGCACATCCAGCGGAACGCCTACTCCCAGGAAGCTCAAGGACGCCTCCGCGACGATGGCAAAGGACAGATTGGCAGTGGCGAACACGATGTAGGGCGCCATGCAGTTGGGCATTATATGCCTGAAGATGATACGCAAATGGCTTCCTCCCATCGCCCTTGCCGCATCGACGTAATCCGCTTCCTTTACCCGCAGGGCTTCGGAGCGCACTACCCGGCTGGAGGCAGGTATGAACAGGATGACCAGAGTGAAAATCACGTTATTTAATGATGCCCCCAGAACGGCCATTATGCCCAGAGCCAGAATCAATGCTGGGAACGCCATGAATGCATCCACCAGCCGCTGGACTAACAAGTCCACGGTGCCGCCGAGATAGGCGCTGACCAGGCCGATCAACGTCCCCGCGGTCACCCCTATCGCCACGCTGATGAAACCCACTTGCAGGGAGATTCGTGCTCCGTGCAGAAGCCTGCTGAGTATATCCCTGCCCACCTGGTCGCTTCCCAGCAGATAGGTCTCCCCGTCCGCGTTCTTCTCCCCCGGCGCAGCATACTTGTCTCTGAGATGGGTATCATTTATGTCGAAGGGTGAGACCGCCGGCGCGATAATGGCCAGCACCACCAGAGTCGCCAGGACCATCCCGCCCAGGGCCCCCATGGGCTCCCGCCTGCTGAAATTGACGATCGCCTTCAGGAGGGTGAACGTACCTCTGAAAACCCCATAGCTGGCGGCAATCGCCGCCTCCCTCCCCTCATCAAGGGCTGTCCCACCTGATCTAGATATGCCAGACATAGCTCGTCGATAGCCCCTTACCCAAACCGTATCCTGGGGTCCACCGACGCGTAAACCAGGTCTATCACCAGGTTCAATAACAGAACCATTACTGCTAAGAGTAGGACCTCGGCCTGAATAACCGGGTAGTCTCTGTGGAAGATGCTTTCCACCAACAGCCTACCCATCCCCGGCAGCAGGAAGATTTTTTCTATAATCACCGCCCCCCCCAGGAAAACACCAAAAATCCAGCCGGTAACTGTGAGGACGGGCAGGAATGCGTTCTGGAGGGCATGGAGAAAGATGACCCTGCGTTCCCTCAGACCCTTTGACCTGGCGGTCCTTACGTAGTCCTGCCGCAAGACCTCCAGCATGGAGGACCGGGTAACCCGGGCAATGAAGGCTAGCCCGAATAGTGCCATGGCCAGCGCCGGGAAGATCATTTGCGCCAGGTTTCTGCCCAGGTCCTCCCAGGGAGGGGTGTAGTCCAAGGGAGGGAACCAGTTGAATATGCGGACCAGTAGATATACCGTAACGATTCCGGTGACGAAGGTAGGCACGGCCAGGCCCGTGAAGCTGAAGATCCTGGAGATGTAGTCCAGCGGCGTCTTTTGGGCGATGGCCGAAAGGATACCCAAGGGCACCGCGATAGAGAAGCTTATGAGCATTCCCAGGATGGATAATTCCAGGGTGACAGGGATTCGGTGCTTCAGCTCACCCCAAATAGATGTGCCGAAATAGTAGGAATTACCCAAGTCTCCCCGGAGCAGGTCCCATATCCAGGTACCGTACTGGATATGAAGGGCCCTGTCAGTGCCCAGCTCTAGCCTTAGCTCCTCCAGGGCCTCGGGGGAGAATGAGCCCCCTCCCGTGTTTCCTGCCAGGATCAGCAGGGCCGGGTCGCCGGGGATAATGCGCAGGAAAAGGAAGACCAGTAAAGTGAGCAGCAACACGGTTGGTATAAAGAGAAGAAGCCTTCTGGCAACATATTGCTGCATTGAGCCTCCAAATGCGGCCAGGGATCAGTTGAAACCTGATCCCTGGCGTCTCGTGCCTTTCAGAACTAGCGGGCAGGGCGGCTATTCAGGCTCCAGCCATTCCCGCTCATGTTTCAATATGGTGAACAGGTCCGTCGACTGAACGTACTGGCCGGCTACCGTCTTGATCCGTTTGCTCACTATGTTAGGAAAACTCTTCCATATGTAGTAAAGATAGGGGGTGCCTTCGGCCAGGGTCAACCTCTGCATCTCGTAGTTAAGCTCCCGGCGCTTCTCTGGGTCAGTCTCACGCTGCTGCTCGTTGAACAGCCTGGTGACCTCGGGGTCAGTCCAGCCGGTCCAGTTTCTACCGGTGTCCATATGGAGGGACCCAAAAGCGTCATCCGGATCGTTTACTATGGTGGCGACCCCGAGGAACCCCATAGCGTAGTCTTTGTTGATCAGCTTACCGACCACGCCGCCAACGTCCTGGACTTGGATTTCCAGATCGACGTTCAGGGCTTTCTTGAATTGCTCCTTCACTACCAAGGCCGCTTCCGGCCAGTACTCGATCAGAGGGATATCCAACGGGATGGTAAGACCCTCTTCGAAGGGGTGGCCGGCCTCTGCCATGAGTTCACGCGCTCTGGCGATATCATCGGGATGCTTCTTACCTAAAAGCTGCCGGTAACCGGGTAATTCAAACAGATGGTCTTGGGGGAGGGCATACGGGTTGTTGGGCCCCATTGGCGCACCAACGTGCCACCGGCCCAGCCCAAATCCATCGGCCAGCTCATGGCGGTCAAGGGCCAGATGGAAGGCCTGCCTCACCCTTTTGTCATCGAAGGGTGGTTTGGTAGTATTTACAAGTATATGAGGGCCGGCACCGCCGTCCAACATGAATACATCGAACCTGTCGCTGAAGTCCTGGTCGGCCTGCAGCTTAAGGAGGTCATCCATATCCATGTGGAGAAGGGCGGTGATGGCCATAAGCACCCGCCCGGTCCTGAAGGCGGCGATCTCGGTGCCTTTGTCGGCTATGATAGAGACCTTCATGCCGTCGTAATAAGGTAGACCAGGCTTGAAGTAATCGGGGTTCTTCTCGTATTCGTAGCCGACGCCACTGGTATATTCCACAAGCTTGAAGGGGCCTGAACCCAGCACATTCTCGGACTGCCTGATCTCAACTCCCGTGTCCAAATGATGTTTGGGCACTATTTTCATGAAGTCTACAGCCAGGATTTTCAGGAATAGCTCCGTGGCGAACGCCGCGTGAACCTTTACGGTATAGTTGTCCACCACCTCAGCCCGGTCCAGGTGGGTCTTGGCGACGGGTACGCTGGAGCCAGACTCTATCATCCGGTTGATGCTGAAGGCAACATCCTCCGCCGTAAGCTCCTGCCCATCCCAGAACTTCACCCCCTCATGGATTTTGATGGTGTAGGTCAGTCCGTCGGCGCTCAGATCGAAGCTTTCAGCCAGGTCCCCAACAATCTCGCCGACGTTGAGGAAATTCTGCTCCACAAGCTGGTTGTACAGCGGGCTGGATGCCCCGGCGTCCTCCACAAGGAAGCCGCCGTGGGGGTCCCAGCCGGTGGGATCTCCAAAGCCCTGCATGGGGACTACACCACCGGATTTCGGCGTTAGAGGGGTAGGTGTCGGCGTCGCTATAGCGCTCTTCACGATGCTCTCGATTTCGCTGGTTGACACAGGCTTAGGCAGGGAGCCTGTAGCATCGGCCACCGCTTGGGACACCAAAGAAGCCACTTCTTCCTTGCTGACAGCCTCGGCCTTTACGGCATCCACGCCCGCCTCCACCAGTTGCTTCACCTCTTCGGCAGTGGCGCCTGCCGGGGCCGCGGCAGCAACGGCCGCCTCTACTATTTGCTGTATCTCAGCAGCCGAAACGACATCCGGCGTTGATGGCGCCGCCGTCGGCACCTCGTCGTCCGAACAAGCCACGGCTGTGATGAGGACGGCCAGCATGGCGATGGATATCAGTAACTTGGGCTTGACTAACCAACTAAAGACCATTATTATACCTCCACGTTCTTAATAGACAGCAACTTTAATCTTCAGCTAAAACAGCTTCTTCCACCCAGGGCGTTCCAGACACCGTGGCGTTGATGCAAGTTTATAGCATGGATGTCTGCACCTGTCAAATTTCTTGGTTAATGCAAAAAACGGCCTTTGAACAATCGCCCGCTGGGTATATGGTGATCGCGCAGACGCCGCCGAAGGATAATCCATTTCCGGGGTTGGCTGACTTGTCTCTTCCGAGACTAATGTTGACGAGTCCTGATACATTAAGTATGATATTGGAAAATCCTTCCGAAACGTTCCTCCTGCAGAATCTTAACCCTGAGGGAGCCAGATATGGCCAGTTACAGGATCATCTCTTCCGACAACCACGTGTTCGAGCCACCCGACCTGTGGACCAACAGGGTCGAAGCCAAGTACAAGGAGCGTGCCCCCCATATTGTTAGCCTGGACGACGGCGACTACTGGTTCTGCGACGGCATAAAGGGAATCGGCCTGGGGCCGGGGGCACAGGTGGGCCTGAGATTCGAAGAGCCAGAAAAGCAGAGCTACGGTGACCGGCTTGAGAACGTGCGGCCCGGAGGCTACATTCCCGAGGAGCACGTAAAGGACCTGGATACCGACGGTGTGGATGTGAGCATCCTCTATCCCAGTGCCGGCCTCCTCCTCTACCTGGTGCCCGATAGCGATCTGCTCACCTCCATGTGCAGCGTATACAACGACTGGCTCTCGGAGTTCTGCAACACCTTTCCCAGCCGGCTCATGGGCATCGCCATGTTGAATGCAGACGATGTTCCTGGGAGTATAAAGGAGCTGGAACGCTGCGCCAATAAGGGCCTCATCGGAGCCATGATCACGGTGGCACCCTTACCGGGACATGAGTACAATTCCCAGGAGTACGAAACCCTCTGGGCTGCCGCCCAGGACCAAAACATTCCCCTTGGGTTCCACGTCTCCACCAATCGGCCCGGCCCCGGCGCTGCGCTTGTTGATACCGATGCCATGGACCCATCCTTTATGTGTAACCAGGATTACTGGGTACGGTCGTCACTAGCACGCATGATATTCAGCGGAGTATTCGAGCGCTATCCTAAGCTACAGATGGGTTCGATAGAATTCGAGCTGTCCTGGGTACCCCATTTTCTGGATAGGCTGGACTACACATACACCCAACGCGCCCCCCAATTCACTCCGTACAAGTACAGCGAAGATATGCTACCCACCGACTATTTCCACCGTAACGTCTTCTTAAGCTTTCAGGAGGATGCCCTCGGCGTAAGGGACCGGGAGATCATCGGGGTCGAAAATATCCTTTGGGGGTCTGACTACCCCCACCAGGAATCTACCTTTCCAAGAAGCCAGGAAATCCTTGAAGAGATTCTTGAGGATTGCTCCGAGGAGGAGAAGACCCTTATCGTAGGGGGAAACGCAGCAAGGGTATTCCATCTGTAGTTCCCAGCCGCAGGCCACGGTGCTGTCATGTTTATCAAGGTGGGTGCTTCCATAGAGGGTGCCCACCGCTATTTTAACAGTGGGAAAACTCGAACGAACCGATCCGCCGGCCATGACTCCACCAATTAATCTTATTTACGACGGTGGTCGATGATGACGCAGACGAATAAGCAGTACGCCCCGGCTAGCTGCGCCTCTTGTGGCGGAACAGGCGATGTCGCGGGGGCGAGATGTATAGCATGCAGTGGTAAGGGCAGGGCATCGGTCGCACAACCGGCTCGGGAGTGTTCTCAATGTGGCGGAAAGGGGAGAACGGCGACCCACAGATGTGGCTTCTGCCGCGGGACCGGTTGGGCACAAGCGGCCAGACGAAATATTTCGTAATGATGAAGCGAGGGACAGGCAGGTAAGGCGCCCCACATTTTAAAGGCCTGAAAGGGAATATGCCCAGATACAGGATCATCTCATCGGACACCCACGTGTTCGAGCCACCGGACCTGTGGACCAGCAGAGTCGAACCGAAGTACAGAAAGGAAGCGATTCAGATCGTTCCCGAGTCGGGTTATGACTGGTGGTATGTGGACGGCAGGAGGGTGATGAGTGTCCAGCCCGGTAGCCAGACTGGCATGCGGTTTGAGGAACCAGGCAAGCTGACCCGTACTGATTCGTATGAAAATGTCCGGCTTGGTGGCTACATTCCCGAGGAGCACGTAAAAGACATGGAGACCGACGGGGTGGACGTTAGCATAATCTTTCCAACCGCCGGTCTTCTGGTATACGGGGTGGCGGACAGTGACTTGGTGCAAGCCATGTGCCGTGTATACAACGACTGGCTCGCCGAGTTCTGCATTTCTTACCCTGACCGCCTAAAAGGGATCGCGATAATCAATTTAGACCAGGTCCAGGAAGGCGTAAGCGAGTTGGAGCGCTGTGCGAAGCTAGGGCTTGCTGGAGGCATGATTACTGTATACCCGCCCCAGGGAAGGGGTTATGGTTCCTCCGATTATCAACCCTTCTGGGCTGCCTCCGAGGACCTGGATATGCCCATTAGCCTCCATGTAGCTACCAATCGCTCCACCAACTTTGCCGCTGACGCCATGACCACCTCCACCCTGATAAACGCGGACCACTGGGTACGGATGTCACTATCCGACATGATTCTGGCCGGCGTGTTTGAGCGTCATCCCAATCTACAAGTAGGAGCAGTTGAGCACGAGTTGGCTTGGGTGCCATATTTCCTGGAACGGATGGATTACGCGTATACCCAAAGACCCCTGCGAGACAACGCACACCAGTTCAAGGAGAACATGCTTCCCAGCGACTATTTCCACCGGAACGTCTCGGTGAGCTTCCAGGAGGATGCCCTCGGGATAAGGCTAAGGGACATCATAGGGGTGGATAATCTCCTCTGGGGCTCGGATTATCCCCATCAGGAGTCCACATTTCCCCGGAGTCAGCAGATCCTCGAGGAGATATTGGCCGATTGTACCCAAGAGGAGAAGGCCAAAATCGCCGGGGCGAACGCTGCCAGGATATACCATCTGGAATAGGCCGCGATGAAAAGGGGCCACGTTGAGCGCCATTAGGTCCAAACAGACCCCATCAACCACCACAATGGGGAGCGGCGAATTCCTTTACCAGGTGGAGGAAGATTGGGGTAAGCTGCCCGATGGATGGCGATACATTGAAGTGGCGGCGGTGGGCGTCGACTCCAAGGACTGGGTTTATGTGTTCAACCGCAGCGAGCACCCTATGATCGTATTCGACCGCGATGGCAGTTTCCTGCAGTCGTGGGGGGAAGGGGTGTTCTCCAGGCCCCACGGGCTTACCGTAGGCTCCGACGACGCCCTCTACTGCACCGATGACCTGGACCACACGGTAAAGAAGTGTACAGTCGATGGCGAGGTGCTTCTGACGTTAGGAAGCAGCGGGACGCCCAGCGGATTCCATAGCGAGCTCCCGTTCAATCGTTGTACAAACGTGGCGGTCTCTTCCCTCACCAATGAGATATACGTGGCAGACGGATACTGCAACGCTCGGGTACACAAGTATTCCGAGGACGGAAGGCTGCTTTTCTCCTGGGGAGAATCAGGAACGGAGCTGGGCCAGTTCAATATCGTGCATAACATCCGTACCGACAGGGATGGATATGTTTATGTGGCCGACCGGGACAACCACCGCGTTCAGATATTCGATCCGAACGGTAAATTCGAGACCCAGTGGGTCAACATGGCCCGGCCATGCGGGCTTTTCATAGGCAACGCGCCACAGCAACTCTGCTACGTCGGCGAGTTAGGCGCCGCTCTATGGCCCAACGACGGGGCCCCGGGACTGGGTCCAAGAATCAGCGTCTTTTCATTGGATGGCAAGCCCCAGGCCCGTCTTGGCGACGACGGACCGGGTGAGGAGCCCCGGTACTTTCTCGCCCCACATGGCTTGGCGGTGGATTCGGCAGGCGATATCTACGTTGCAGAGGTTTCCTGGTCCCTTACTGGCAAATTCCTGGACCCGCCCAGGGAGCTAAGGTGCTTCCGCAAGCTCGTCAAAAAGTCCTAAGGCCTTCACCGGAGACAGTTCCTTCGCGAGATTCTAATTCGAACTCTACGGTTGCTGACCTAACAAGGCGCTTTACCTTCGCCAATTTGCCAGAAGGCCAGATTCGGAAAATGGAGATTATAAAAGGGCGCTTATGAGCGTGTCCCATAAACCCTCTCCCGGGGGGTTGGTGAAGCAGTAAGCTGATAGAAACAACAGGCAGGTACGATACTATGGCTTATAACCTTCTGCGCTGGGAGCGAGACCAGAGCTACTTGACGCCGTCCATGAAGGATTGGTTGAGCGAGGGTCACCTGGCCTGGTTCATTGTGGATGCAGTAGGCTAGATGGAACTGAGGGAGTTGTATGCAGCCTACCGAAGTGATGGCTGGGGTGCAGCGGCCTACGATCCGGGAATGATGGTGGCCATCCTGTTGTACGCCTACTGCCTGGGTCTACGCAGTTCCAGGCGCATAGCCCGTGGTCTCGAAGAAGATCTAGGTTTCCGGGTGGTGGCCAACCGGCAGCCAGACTTCCGTACCATCTGCCGCTTTAGGGCGGAGCACGAGGAGGCGCTCAAGGAGCTCTTTGTAGAGGTACTGAGGTTATGCCATGAAGTGGGTCTGGTGAAGCTGGGGGTAGTGGCTCTTGATGGGACGAAGGTGGCAGCCAACGCGGCGCTGGCCACCAACCGGAGCGACCAGGCCATTGAGGAAGAAGTGCAGCGCATGTTGGCAGAGGCCAAGGCAGCGGATGCTGAAGAGGATGCCCATTACGGTCCCGACCGGCGAGGGGATGAGCTACCGGAAGGGCTAGGGGGACGGAGGGAGCGGCTCAAGCGCCTGAAGGAAGCCAAGAAACGTCTGCAGCGGGAGGCTGAAGCAGCAGCCAAGGCTGTCCAAGAGCACGTGGAGCAACGGCGGGCAGAAGAAGAGGCCACAGGCAAAAAGAAGCGGGGGCGAAAGCCCAAGGTGGTAGAGCCACTTCCTTCCGAAGAGGCGAAGGCTAATACCACCGACCCGGACAGCCGCATCATGAAGACCAGGCAAGGGTACGTGCAGGGCTACAATGCCCAGGCGGTGGTGAGCGAGGAGCAGATCATAGTAGCCGTTGGAGTGACCCAACAGGCCAACGATGTGCAGCAACTGGAGCCGATGCTCCAAACCATGGCGCATACTCTGGAGGCAGCCGGCATAGAGGACCGGCCAAAAGCGGGCTTGGCCGATGCCGGGTACTGGAGTGAGGCCAACATCAGGGCTTGCTCCTGGCCAAGAGATGCCTGAGCTTCTTATTGCCACCACCAAGGATTGGAAACAGCGGAAGATGCTACGGGAGAAGGGGTGTCCCCGAGGGCGAATACCAAAAGGACTGAGCCCGAGGGACAGGATGGAGCGCAAGCTGCTGACAAAGCGAGGCCGAGTTCTGTACAAGAAGCGGGGTGTAGTGGTGGAGCCGGTGTTCGGACAGGTCAAGGAAGGACAGGGGTTCCGACGGTTTATGAGACGGGGGTTGGGCGCTGCACAGAGTGAGTGGTCACTGGTAGGGATGACCCATAACTTGCTCAAGCTATGGCGCAGTGGCCAAGCCCCTTGGGGCTGGGCCTAGGCCCCATGGAACTAAGTGAGGCAGACGACCTTTCTGGGGGCCGACAAGCGGCCGGTGGAACTGGACGGGCCGACCTCTCTTGAGGCCCATCGCTCCCACACCTGTGTTAGTCAGCTCGCCCACCGGTCTATGAGACAAACTCTCTGGTGCTCTTTATACGGCGCCAGTTGTCCCCATTTCGGAGCGTCCTAATTCATGACTACTCTGATGAATCCACAGGGCTTTCTTAATCTGGACTAACGGAAAGTTCAGGCATCTTTCCGTCCCAGTAGGCCCGTTAGACGGAGAGACGTGGGAGAGTCGAACTTCTCCTGAAACACGGATTGGTGGCGCTGGTAGATATAAGCAGGGGGAGAGTAGGCGCCGCACCAGAGTTAGTATGATATTTCGTGTGTCTACCAGTTATAATGGCATCGTGGACTTTTTGAGTTTTTCATGCTAATATTTCGCCAAAACTACGGATCAAAGAGGCCGAGCTTCCAGAGGCAAACCACAAACAAGTTTTAAGGTGTACCCGATGGCTAGTAATGACATCGCGCTAACGGCCCATCTGATGCGAAGGGCCGGATTTGGAGCCACCCGAGACGAGATCCAGTCCTTAGCCGTCGGGGGTTACGAGGCCGCCGTCGAAGAGTTGCTCCACCCCGAGGACCAGCCCCCTTGGGATGAAGCCCTCTATCTGAGGTCTCACCCGGAGTTCGCGGACCGGGTAAGCAAACAGTGTAATCAAATCCTTTGGACGTACAGAATGATCAACACCAAGCGCCCTCTGGAAGAGAAGATGGCGCTGTTCTGGCACGGAGTACTGTGCACTGGCTACGCCAAGGTGGACAACGCTCGCCAGGTGGGCATTCAGATTGACATGTTCCGCAGACGCGGCCTGGGGAATTTCCGGGACCTCCTGATCGAGCTGTCCCAGGACCCGGCCATGGTTTACTTTCTGGACAATGTCGATAATCACAAGAACTCTATCAACGAGAACTACGGCAGAGAATTGTTGGAGCTTTTCTCAATGGGCGTGGGCATGGACGGCCAGGACAACTACACGGAGGACGACGTCAAAGCCTGTTCCCGGGCCTTCACAGGCTGGAACTTGGCTCCAACGCTACCCATCTTCCCCTACGGCCGAATAGCATGGAAATTCTTGTACGATCCGACAGACCACGATGGCAGTGATAAGACCTTCCTAGGCCAGACGGGCCGTTGGGGCGGAGAGGACATCGTGGATATTATCCTACGACAGCCGTCCACGGCCCGGTTTGTTGCCAGACATCTCTACAACTTCTTCGTGGCCGACGAGCCTCCGGTACCCGCCTGGAAGGATACTCCACCCCTGGACATGGCAGCCATAAGAAGCCTCGAGACGGCCTTCGTAGAGAATAACTATGATATCAGGTCAGTCCTTGGAGTGCTGTTTCACTCAGACTTCTTCAAATCCGAGGCAGCGAGGTACGCTAAGGTGAAGAGCCCCGCCGAAGTTGTGGCAGGCACCATGCGTCTGACCGGCGGCTTCACATCCCCAAAGCCCGGCCTTTTCCCCATCGCAATGGAGATGCTATATATGGGCCAGGACTTGCTGGACCCGCCAACGGTGGAAGGCTGGCACACGGGCAGGGAGTGGATAGACAGCGGGAGTCTGGTGGAGCGCATAAATTTCGTGGCCGGGATGTTGGGCGATATCAATCTGCCGGGCATAAGGGCCATCATCAACCGGCTGGCTGCTCGGGAAGACACCACCAGCCCCGAAGGGTTTGTTGACGGTTGTCTTGACCTGATAGGGCCATTGGAGGTTGCCGAGAAGACCCGCGACACCCTAATAGCCCATGCCAAGCAAAGAGGGCCTCTGAGGCGTGAAACTGAAGAGGAGCAGCGCAGCTTCGCATCAAAGGTGGGAGAGATTCTTCAATTGATCGCCGCCTCCGGTGAGTTCCAGTACGCTTAATCATGAGTAGCGTATTTTTCGGAGTATCGACACGGTCGTTTCAATATACCCACACCATCGGTCGCAAAGAGTTCGCTGGGCCGGGATTCGATCACCCCATCGATCTGGCCATCGGCCGGGACGACGCATTATACGTGCTGAATCGGCCCCGGGAGGACTACCCATATAGCGCTCACGTTACAGTGTGCACGATGGGTGGGGACTACGTCAGCGAGTTTGGAGGGGCTGGTGAAGAGGACGGACAGTTCATCTGGCCCATATCCATCGCGCTGGATAGCGATGGGAAAGTATACGTTGCCGACCAATGGTTGAACCGGGTTTCCATATTCGAAAATCACGGGGAATTCCGGGGCAAGTGGGGTGCGTCAGGGGCGGGCGATGGCCATCTGGACCATCCCTTCGGCATTACTTTCGATAGGGAAGATAACCTCTTTGTGATTGACAGCAACAATAACCGGGTACAGAAGTTCACGAAAGACGGTAAATTCCTGTTCAAGTGGGGGGAGGCGGGAAGCGGCCCCGGTCAATTTAACCTTCCCTGGGGTATCGCCATCGATCACCAGGGGGATGTGTATGTGGCCGACTGGGGCAATAACCGGGTGCAGAAGTTCAGTCCCGACGGCGAGTTCCTAGCTGAGTACGGTTCTTCAGGCAACCAGATTGGGGAGTTCGATCACCCCGCCGGCGTCGCCATTGACAAATACGGGGACATCTACGTGGCAGACTGGGGGAACGACCGGGTCCAAGTGCTTACGCCGGAAGGGCAGCACATCACCCTCTTTACAGGCGACGCCACCATGTCCAAGTGGGGTCAGCTCCAGCTGGAGGCCAATCCCGACATGATGAGGCAACGTGCCCTGGTAAGGGACCTGGAACCCGAGCGCAGGTTCTGGAATCCGGTGGCCATAGAGATCGACACCCTTGGCAGGATTTTGGTTGTTGATTGTGCGCGTTACCGTATTCAGGTATATCAGAAGGACAACTATTGAGCTTTGCAAGTTACAGGGTCATATCCGCAGATGACCACGTGATCGAGCCGCCAGACCTTTGGACCAGCAGGACCGAGCCCAAGTTCAAGGACCGAGCCCCTTCCATAGTTCGTGATGAGAATGGCGATTGGTGGGTCTGCGACTGCCAAAGAGTGAGCAGTATCGGTGGCGGGGCCCAGACCGGGTTGAGATTCGAACAGCCAGAAAAGCTGACCCGTACAGACAAATTCGAAAGGATCCGGCTTGGGGGTTACATCCCCGAAGAACGGATCAAAGATATGGACGCCGACGGGGTGGATGTGAGCATTATCTATCCTACCGTCGGCTGTATGCTCTATAGCGTACAGGACAGCAACTTACTGACTGGCCTATTTCGAGCGTACAACGGCTGGATTGCCGAGTTCTGCGGAGCCTATCCTGATCGGCTCAAAGGCATCGCCATGGTCAACGTTGACGACGTGGAGCAGGGGGTCAGGGAGCTGACCGCCTGCTCAAAACTGGGGTTCTCGGGAGCCATGATCACAGTGTATCCACCCGAGGGAAATGCATACCATCTGCCCGAATACGAACCCTTCTGGGCGGCTGCCCAGGAGTTGGGCATGCCTCTTAGCCTTCATGCGGCAACGAATCGGCCCAGCCCGAGCCAGGCATCTTCTCTGAGAGTGAGACCTAGCCAGCAGGCCAACGTGGACTACTGGGTGCGCCTTTCTCTTGGCGACATCATCTTGAGCGGAGTATTCGAGCGTTATCCCGATCTACGGGTGGGTGCGGTGGAGCACGAGCTATCCTGGGTCCCCCATTTCCTGGACCGACTGGACTACCAGTACACTCAAAGGGCGCCCAGAGAATTGGACTACCGGTTTCAGGAGGATGCACTTCCCAGCGACTATTTTCGCCGGAACGTCTTCGTGGGCTTCCAGGAAGACGCCCTGGGCATAATGCTTCGGAATTTAATAGGAGTGGACAACCTGATGTGGGGCTCGGATTATCCTCATCAGGAATCCACTTTCCCCAGAAGCAAGCAGATTCTGGAGGAGATCCTCGCGGACTGCACCCAGGAAGAAAAGGCAAAGATCGCCGGCGGGAATGCCGAGAGGGTATACCGCCTAGACTGAATGTTTCAGACTGGGATCCGCGAGCCGGCTACGGGTCCAGAGAACTGGCGTCCATGATCAATATCCGTGTACCGTTGGTGGATTCGGTATCGAACTGGTTCACCCTGTATCCGAAGATGTTGACGACTGGCTCCGGATGCCGGAATTTATAACCTCTTGCTTTGAAGTCCGCGATTGATTTGTCCAGATCATCCACCACATAGCCCACGTGGTGAAACACGTGCTCTCCCGGACCAGCGAGCTCGCTCCTGTCTGAGGGTTCGATAAGTTCCATCTCAACGTTCCCCATCCTGACCAGAGCTGCCCTGCCGTGGGATATCGGCCCTCCCTTGATATACCTGCCCCCAAAGGCCTTTTGATACCAAGCGACCGTCGCATCCAAGTCCTCCACCAGATAGCTGACATGCTGAATCTTGCTGAACATGGGCTTCTCCTCTCTCAGATCATCTGACTAATTCGGCAACGTCGAAGTATGCCGGTAGTTTATCACGGTGAGGCCTGTTGACAACCTACATCGCTGAGTAGCCGCCGTCCACCGCCAACACCGCTCCCGTGACGTAGTCCGATGCCGAGCTGGCGAAGAAGACAGCTGCCCCCTTCAGCTCTTCAGGTTCCCCCCAGCGGCCTGTAGGTATTCTGCTGCTGATGAATTCGTAACGAGCCGGGTCCAGCTCTGGGATAACCGAAGTCAACTCGGTCTTAAACCATCCGGGGAGGATAGCGTTGACTTGGATATTATCCTTGGCCCAGGCAACCGCCAGGCTTTTGGTGAGTTGCACCAGGCCGCTTTTGCTGGCCGAATAGGGCGCCACCCAGTCACTGCCAAAGAGGGATGTCATGGAGCCGATGTTTATTATCTTGCCGCCGCCCCGGCGTTTCATGTGGGGATAGACCTCTTTGGCGGCCAGGAAAGCGGCCCGCAGATTTACGTCCTGCACCCGGTCCCATTCGTCGGCGGAGACTTCTTCGGGTTGCTTGCGCACAGAAGTGGCGGCGTTGTTCACGAGAAGATCGACCCGCCTGAAGGCCTTGACAGTCTCCGCCACCATGTCTTTAATACTGGACTCATGGCCCAGGTCCACTTCCAGTCCCCTGGCCTCCACCCCAAGCGCCTCCAATTCGGATAATGCGTGAGCGGTTTTGTCCCGGTTACGCGCCGACACTACTATGTTCGCGCCGCCTCCCGCCAGGCCAAGGGCCATGCCCAGGCCCAACCCTCCATTACCGCCGGTGACGATGGCCACTTTGCCGCTCAGATTGAAAAGCCGGTCGAGTATCATCAAACCTCCTGGGCGCCAGCGGGACAGATATGAACAGGGATGCGGGGTGGCGCCGATAAAATTCGATTGAGCCTGCTGAGACGCCTGAGAGGCCCCGACCCAACAGGTGAGTGCCAGTCTAGTGGGGCCGGAAATCCGGTAGTGTCTCAGTTTTCCTCACAAGATTCCAAATTTACTCTCGATTAGTTTACTCACTGTCACCCAACCACAACTGATGCAACTTGCCCACCTCCATCGACCATGACGTCATCTCGTGAGACAAGTTAATCTCTTCAGTTCCTTCCCCTCCTAGTTGTTTCGCAAGCACGTTCGTTACGTGTCCATACATCGACAGAAGGATTGCTTCGCTGGCTGTTAGCACGTGTCCACTAGGTGTGACGAGCGGTTCGTCACCACTAGCTCCGTGCCGCTTCCTCCATAGCATCGATATTACTTTAACTACCCATTCTGGATTGATCCAGGCGTCGTTCAAGTCCATAGCTAACCTCCTACTTAAAACTGAGACACTACCAGGATTTGCCGTTGCCCCTCGGGATGCTGAGAGCCGCAACGTCCACCCCAGGAGCTAAAGCGCCCCGGATAAACCGCTTCTGGAATGCCCTTAGTGGCTCATTCATCGCACACCCTCTCTTACACGCAAAGGTAAGACCACGCTGCCCGGCTGGGCCGGTTTTCCGGCGGGCAGGGGTCCCCTTAGTGGTTTTATTACGCTAGCGTAATAAACGACTGTAGATGTCATTTCGCTCCTGTTTTTCGACCTCACGCGAGACCGTCAACACCCGCTTGGGTATCAGCCCTTGAAGCGACGACGACACTATGTCTCGCATGGCTGGGGCCGGTATAGCCTCAGCTTCCACGGCCCGGGTGACTTCCGGTGAGCGGGTGTCACTGGTCTTGGGTGGACGTGTCGGTAGCCCCATGTGGTCAATCTGGTCATCGTTCACAGCCAAGCGACGGAAGGTCAATTCTCCGTCCCATGCGGCCAGGAAGTCGCGTAGACGGCCCTCGATGGCCTTATCAATCAAGACGCCCGCCTGGTCGTAGTCGCCCACGTACAGGATGACGGCGTTAGCACGTCCAGAGTCTCGGATATGTCCTGCGGCTTGGTATAGGAAGGATAGGCTAGCAAAGCCGCCTGATGGGAATAGGGGTACCACGTACTCCCTGCATACCTGCCCCAGGACACCGGCCAGGGAGCGGGATTCACACCACACTTCAACGAGGGTGTCCGTAGAGTCCCAATAATCGCGCCGGTAGATGCTGGCCGCTGCTTCGGCAAAGTTGCCCAGGCCAGCATATCCAGTATTCCAGTACGCTTGTCGGCTTGAGTCTTCAATCCAAGAGTAGGGCAACGCCTCAGCATCTCTCATATCGACCGTAGCCTTTTGGAGTTGCTGGTATCCCTTATCGGACTTTTCGACAAGGCCCAGGACAACCATGCGGTAGAAGATATGCCGGATGCTCACCGGCCTATCGGACTCAGCGACGGCGTAGATTGCGCTCCGAAGTGTCTCCATTTCCTCTTTAGTCCGGCGTTGCTTTCGCATAATCTCAATTGCCCTTCTGAGAGGCCCGTACAGCGACGTTTCCGCCCCTTCGGGCATCCCAGGCTAGGTTGACCGCGTTCTGAGCCTCTACCAGCGACACGGCGGCGCAGTAGGCCCTATGATGTTTGCAATCCCGCCGGTACCAGTAGCCCGGGCAGGAGCAAGCCTTGAAACGCCTAGACGCCCTTATTCTTGGAACGATGGCGATGAGCAGGATGATCACAGTGGGCACGCCCCAGAACAGTGCGCTGGCAACTCCGCCGCCAGCCAAAACGGCCGAGATGGTGACGAAGATCATGAGGCCCGCGGCCACGGACAGCAGGTTCCCATAGCTAAACATGTTAAGCCTCCAAAGAGCATAAAGGCGGAGCGCTTGAGCCCCATCCGCTCGGCCAGGCGTCGCATAGGGCGCAGGCCGGTTCCGGGCAACCGGCGTAGTTGTGGCTACTCATTGCGGCCCTCCCTTGGTGGGTTGACTATCCATCGAAACCCTCAAGAAGTCGATTGCCTGATTCAGGAATAGGTTCGCCTCTGGCGTAAGACTCGGGCCCTCACTGTCTACAGCCGTTGCAAGAGTGCTGGCGTGAAGGCGTAACCGAGTCAGAAAAAATGCGCTCGGATCAAGACCGTCCGGCTTCTCTCTCAAGTCTTGTATGGCGTACCCCAGCGAGCAAACGAAGGCCGCAAAGCCGTATTCCTGGTCTCCCAATGGTTCACTCATTCCTTCCCTCCCTTTCTGATTCGTTTTCTATAAGCTTTCAAACGACAGTAGGCAGCGGTATCTCCAGCTTGCCCTTATCCGTGTCGCTCCTCATCCCGTCCTTCCCTGGCCAGCGCCCTTAGCGCCCTGTGACGCTGATTCAGCGCATCGTATCAAGGTGGGCGGCTGGGATTGCATGCCGGGAGCCCCCCCTCCCCCTGGGGATCCCCCCCTGATAGGTTCGTGTCAGTTGATACGCTTCGTATCAAGGTGGGCTGCTGGGATTGCATGGCTCGATACACTGTCCTCTGGTGAATGCCTATGATTGCGGCAATGTCCTCAACGGTCCAACCATCATCTTTCAGGTCACGGATGGTCAAGTTGCGCCCCGCTTTGGCATCGCGCCTTGACTGCCCCGACCTTCGGCCCCTCGCCGCCTGGACTTCCGGGGCATGGTTCAGGGCTGGCCTCGCCCATGTCCACGTTGCCACGCTGTAGGCGATGTCCCCGACTTCCTGTGTCTCCAGGGACACGGAGAAGAACCGATTAAGGTTGTTCGCATGGTATTCGACCCGCTTATGCCATTCGTCCAGGTCCCGCCCCAACGATGCCTTGTAGGCCCAAAACCTTACGTGGTCGAACAGGGCAAGGTTCCGGACCCGGCATGATGCCCCGTAGGTCTGGTAGACCAGCCGCCGTCCGCTCCCAGGGTATGGAAGCCGGCGCCGGAACCCCTTGCGTTTGCTCCAGGATCGACGTAGACGCGGTTCCCAGGGCGTCGGCGGGAAAGAGTACACCCCGTTCGTGCATCACCCCGTCTAAAAGTGCTTCCCAGCCCGCTTTACCCGCCCAATTTATGAGATACCCGGTCCTTGACCGCAGATCCCCGCTCCAGCCCGGAAAGGCGAGTTGCTGGAGATTCCGGCGCGGCTGGGTATCCCTGTACCAGAGATGTTGGCCGCCAGGGCGTCGGCTGGGTAATCGAGCCATCGGCGGGTAAGCGGTTGCGAAGTCGGAAGGGTTGCCCCAATCAACGTCTAGGCCGCTGGCCCTCAGTGACCACGGAATGACTCCCACGGGCAACCCTTGAATTTGGTGGTGCTCTATTTCGTCCAAGGGAGCCCGATGATGCTGCCAGCCGCGCCAGAACGGACTCTTATCGGCCCGGCATAGCACCGCATGTAATCCTCGGTCGTAGAGTCGGGAAAGTGGGGCGCGTTTTGTGGTAACATCCTTACGCAAGGTTCACCCCTTGCGCTAACCGGCCCTAGACTTTGAGAGGTGGAAGGGCCGGTTAGCTTTTTGTCTCCCATTAGTTCCGTCCTAAGTTACCCTTCGCTGCGCAAGCCATGTCTCCACGTCTGTCACCATCCATCCGACGGCCCGCGTTGATGGCCCGCCCAACCGAATGGCCGGCGGGAACTCACCGGCCCGCATCCGACGCCAGATTGTCGTTTTGCTCAGGCCGACGAGCTCGACAACGTCCTTTAACCGGAGAATCTGCCTCTGCACGATTACGCCCCCCTAATTAAGATGCACTCGCGTCTGCACCACTCGGTTCACCGCTTCTGGAATTGCAAGTCTAAGCTGGCCGGTAGTCATTAGGCCCTTGGAGCACCTAGAAGCTGCTCCATATCAACGACGGTCACGCCATCGTCCTGTAGGTATCCACCAGCCCCTAGTTGGTCCTTGACGATGTTGGCTATCCTGGCCGGGTCCGCGCCGCCCGCGTGAACGAGGATATCGCCAGTGGCGTTCAGGCGGATGGAGATTGCGTCAACCGATGGGTGATACCCCAGTTGACAGCCGCTCATATCCACCTTGGCGAGACATAGAGAGCCGAGCACGGTAGCGATGGATGTACCCACGTCCTGGGCGCGATGCTCAAGGCTCTCCGCATGGGAAAGCAAGTGATACCCGCCTAAGACGTGGGAGTGTAGAACCTTCACGCCAGCCTCGACCACGCCAGCTAATGAAGCGCGGTATCCCTTGGCCTTGAATTCCTCGATTAGTTCCTTCGCCAGTGGCAGAGCCTCCCCGCCTACCCGCGCCATCTTGAAAGGTGCTGCCATCTCGCCCCTCTTTACCTAAATTTGTGACTGGTTCAGAGTGTATCATACCGCAACGTAGAAGTCCAGAGAGTAACCAACCGATACTGGCCAAGTTGCCGGGATTTAGTCTGAGCGTATCAAGGTAGTTGAGTCGGGAAAGTGGGGCGCGTTAAGTTGCCATTCGCTGCTCAAGCCATGCCTCCACGTCTGTCATCTTCCATCCGACGGCCCGCGTTTGCGGCCCGCCCAGCCGTAGGGCCGGGCCAGGTAGTCAGCCCAGGCTTGCATCAATTCCCTACGGCGTTCAAAGTAATCTGTTCGCCGGTAGGCCAGTTCCGCAGCCGAACCTTCGACGTGGCCCAAGGCAAACTCGGCTATCTCCCTTGGCGCATCCGAACATTCAGCCCCCCAATCTCGGAAGCTGGAGCGCATACCGTGGGGAACACAACCGATGCCATTTTCCCGCACGAGCTTGCTAATGGTGCTATCCGTCAACGGTTTTCCACGCTGCGCCGGGAACACCAAGCCCTCGCCGCCGGTCGATTCCCGCGCTTGCTCTAGCAGGTCCATCGCCTGATTAGACAAAGGGACACGATGCACCTTGCCGGTTTTCGTTCTCGCCGCTGGAATCTCCCATACCCGTTTCCCATGGTCTATCTCAGACCAGGTTGCTTGACGGACCTCACCAGACCGGGTTGCTGTGAGTGTCAAAAACTCAAAGGCAAGTTTCGTTGCTGGCCAAGCGCCGGTTTCTCGGATGGCAGCCAAGGCCGCGCCCACTTCCGCGAACGGTAGGGCGCGTTGATGAGTAACTCGGTGGCCAGCCTTGGGTAGGGCGGCTGAAATCGCGCTATCGGCGGGGTCACTGTTCCGATACCCTTCTGCGATGGCCCAACGCATCACCGCCGAAATCCTGCGGCGTATCTTCATGGCGGTTTCCCGCTTATCGCTCCATATAGGCACCAGGACGGCGAGCACGTCGGAGGTCGAGATTTTGTCTACAGTGATGCGCCCAAGGCGGGGCATGGCGTAGGTCTCCAAACTGGACCGCCATAACTTCGCCGTCTTGCCGCCGTCTCTCCAGGCATCGGAGTGAATGGAGATAACCTTTTCTGCAGCGTTCGTAAAGCGAGGAACGCTAGGCGATGTTCGGCGCGGGTCCTTACCCTGTTCAACGTCACGCCGGTTTGTAAGGGCCTTCTCACGAGCCTCGGCCAGTGTTATGATAGGGTAGCTGCCTAGACCGATGTTGGCTGGCTCCCCGTCAATCCGTAGACGTTGGGCCCAGGACTTGGAAGGTCTGCCCGTGCTGGACTCCTTCACCAGAAGGCTCAACCCATGCCCGCCCCGACCATCACCATACCGCCCTGGCTCTTTGATGGTCCTGCAAAAGGCCGCTGAAAGTGTCCTTGGTCGCTTTATTGTTATCCCTTCGGTTATCACTTAATTACTGATAATACCCGAAATCAGTTGAAACGTCAAGGGCCTTTATGCACGGAGATTAATATCGGAAACAGCCGGTTACTGGCACTTTGCAGGATGTTGTGATAACCTATGGAACTCTAACACGGCATCTGCCTGGGACGCCATTTTACCTTTTCTTGCATCTAATCATTTGTCCCGAAGCAACACAGCATATTGATGTTCCGGGACTAATTTATCGATGGAGTTGGTCAAATGCCCGAGGCAAATATCACCGTATATGGAGCACCCTGGTGCCCCGACTGCAAACGGTCCAAGCAGTCTCTAGGAGAGCAGCGCGTTCCCTATGACTGGGTCGACATCGACCAGGACGGAGAGGGCAGGAGTTATGTTCAGCGGATCAACGACGGCAAGCAGATTATTCCGACCATAGTCTTCGAAGATAGCTCTGTCCTGGTTGAGCCCACCAATGCCCAGCTTGCCCAGAAACTGGGCATCAGCCCCAAGGCCAAACGCCAGTTCTACGACCTCATCGTTATTGGGGGAGGTCCCGCGGGGTTGACGGCGGCCCTGTACACGGCCAGGGAAGGCGTAGAGACCCTTATAGTGGAACGCAGCGGCATTGGCGGCCAGGCAGGGACCACGGGAGCACATAGAGAACTATCCAGGCTTTTCCAAGGGAGTTGGGGGGGCGGAGCTGGCCGAGGAAATGAGGATACAGGTGGAAAGCTTCGGTGTCGAGATCCTTCCGGCCCAGGCTGTAACAGGCATCAGGTCCGAAGGGGACTACAGGATCGTAAGCACCGAAACTGGGAATGAGTACTGCTCACGAGCCATTTTACTGGTCACGGGGAGCCGGTACCGGCGTCTGAATGTGCCCGGCGAAGAGGATTTCATCGGCGCGGGCATCCACTTCTGCGCCACCTGCGACGGGCCATTCTACAAAGGGCAAGACATGCTGGTAATCGGCGGAGGGAACAGCGGCGTCGAGGAAGGGCTGTTCCTCACCAAGTTCGCCAGCAGGGTCACAGTGCTGGAACGGGGCGAGCGCCTTGGGGCAAGCCGGATACTCCAGGAGAAGGCGGCCAGCCACCCTCAGATGGAGATCAGACTTAACACCACGGTTGAGGAGTTCAAGGGCAATGGCAAGCTGCGCTCCGTGGTGGTCAAAGACGGGAAGACCGGCGCAATCGAGGAACTCAAGCCTGGGGCGGTATTCGTATTTATCGGAATGGACCCCAATACTGCGTTCCTTAAGGGCGTGGTCGATCTGGACCCGCGAGCATTCATAACGACCAGCCAGACCATGGAGACCAGCGTGGAGGGAGTTTTTGCCGCCGGCGATGTCCGGGCCGGAAGCACCAAGCAAGTCGCCAGCGCCGTGGGAGAGGGCGCCACTGTGGCCTTGATGATCCGGCAGTACCTGGAGAAGACCCAGGGCAGCCGGGGCTACAGCGGAGGCTAGGCTTTCTATAGTGGAGGAGGAAAAAGCCATGACCCGGTGCGTAGCGTTGGGGGCGGACCACGGCGGGTTCCCCCTGAAAGCCGAACTACTTCCATGGCTTCAGGCTGAGGGGCATCAGGTGATAGACGTGGGTGCTTTAACCCTGGAGCCATCGGACGATTATCCTGACTTTGCCGAGGCGCTGGCGGCTGTGGTAGTCTCGGGGCGGGCCGAGCGTGGCATTCTGGTCTGCGGCAGCGGCGTCGGGGCCAGCGTAGCGGCCAACAAGGTGCCGGGAATACGTTCCGGACTCTGTCACGACACTTACTCCGCCCATCAGGGCGTGGAACACGACGATATGAATGTCTTGTGCCTGGGAGCACGGGTGGTGGGGATAGCGTTGGCCAGAGAGCTGGTTGCGGCCTTCCTCAATGCCCGCTTTACCGGCGAGGAGCGGCATCTTCGCCGCCTGAAGAAGCTGGCCGCCATCGAGGGCCGCCGTCTCCAGAGCAATCCAGTCCAGACCGGAGGAGGAGCATGACGGACCCCGGCCTCGGCCTCGGTGGTTACCTGCCGGCTGTGGAGACTGCACTGGCCGGCCTCCAGGAGCGCGAAATTACGGGCCGTATCTGGCGCCATGACCACTCCCTGTGGAAGCCTGACCCCACCGAAATCAGCAACCGTATGGGATGGCTCACGGTCACCGGCCTCATGTCCGAACAGGTCCCTGCCATCGAGGCCTTCGCCGAAGATGTGAGGGAGGCAGGATTTCGCCACGTCGTGTTACTGGGCATGGGCGGCAGCAGCCTGGGACCCGAGGTCCTGAGTGAAAGCCTTCGGGGCGGCAGCCAGAGCCAAGAATCCCGCAAAGATTCCGGCAACGCCGGCGGATATCCCAAGCTCATCCTGCTGGATTCCACCGTACCGGCGTGGGTGCTGGCGGTTACCGGGGCCATCGACCCGGCCCGCACCCTTTTCATTGTCTCTTCTAAGTCCGGGTCCACGTTGGAACCTAACACCTTCTACGCCTATTTCAGGGGCCTGGTGGAAGGGGCGCTGGAGAAGGAGCGCGCCGGAGGAAACTTCGTCGCCATCACCGACCCAGGAACCCCCCTGGAGGCCCTGGCCTTGGAACACGGCTTCCGGAAGGTCTTCCTGAATCCCCCGGATGTCGGCGGACGTTACTCGGTCCTGTCCTATTTCGGGCTGGTGCCGGCAGCCCTAATCGGAGTCAATATTGGGGAGCTATTAGACCGGGCCAATTTCATGAAAGAAAGTTGTGCCGCCCGCGTGCCCGCCCAGGAAAACCCCGGCGCGTGGCTGGGGGCGGTGATGGGCACCCTTGCCGGAACTGAAGGCCGGGACAAACTCTCCCTGATGACATCACCCTCGATCAGCACCTTCGGGCTATGGGTTGAGCAGATTATCGCCGAGAGCACCGGCAAAGAGGGGAAGGGAATCGTACCCGTGGCTGGAGAGTCTATCGTAGGCCCCGAGCATTACGGCGATGACCGGCTGTTCGTCTACCTGCGGCTGAAGGGGGACCAAAACGCCGAGACCGACGCCGCCATGGAGCGCATTGCATCATCGGGGCAGCCGGTGGTGCGGCTGGACATGTCCGACACGTACCAGTTGGGCGCCGAGTTTTACCGCTGGGAGTTCGCCATCGCGGTGGCCGGGCACATCCTGGGCATCCACCCCTTCGACCAGCCCAACGTCCAGGGCGCAAAAGACATGACCGACCGTGTCCTCCAAGAGTACCAGTCCTCGGGAAGTCTTCCCCAGATGAATGGAGGTATACCCCCGGACAGTCTCCTTGCAGAGGCCGGGCCGGGCCAATATCTGGCCATTCTGGCCTACTTGAATCAGACCCCCGAGATGGACAAGGCCCTGACAGAGCTTCGGGCCAGGCTCATGAAACGGTACCGCATCGCCACCACCATGGGTTATGGGCCCCGTTACCTCCACTCCACGGGCCAGCTCCACAAGGGCGGACCCAACTCGGGTATATTCCTGCAGCTGACGGCCGGCCACGAAAGGGATGTGCCAATTCCAGGCCGGCCCTACAGCTTTGGGCTCCTGGCCGACTCCCAGGCCCTGGGCGACCTTCAGGCCCTGGCCGGGTCGGGGCGTCGGGCCCTCCGGGTCCGTCTTGGGCGGGACCAGGTTGGGGACATCCACCGGCTGGCCGAAAAGCTGGCCGGGAAGCTCACATAGAGGGTGGTCTTTGGAAGAATTTGACCTGATTGTCATCGGGTCCGGCTCAGGCCTTGAGGTGTCCTCCATGGCCGCAGAGAGGGGTCTTTCGGTGGCGGTGGTGGAGCAAGGTCCCTTCGGTGGGACTTGCCTCAACCGTGGTTGCATCCCTTCGAAAATGCTGATCCACTGCGCCGACGTGATGGAGACCATACAACGTTCGGCACTGTTCGGCATCAAAACCAAGGTCGAGGCTCTGGACTGGAATTTCATTATCCGGCGCGCCACCGAGGGAATTGACGCTGACGCCCTTGCCATCGAAGAAGGGAACCGGCAGTCCCCCAATATAACGGTGTTCAAGGGGAGCGGCAGGTTTGTCGGGGAGAAGACACTGGAGGTCAACGGGGACAGGATTCGCTCGGAGACCATAGTCATCGCCGCCGGCACCCGTCCATCCATCCCTGAGATTCCCGGGTTAAGTGAGGTCCCTTACATCACGTCGGACGAGGCCCTACGCCTGCCGGAGCAGCCACAACGTCTGGCTATATTGGGCGGTGGATACATCTCCGCCGAGCTGGCCCACTTCTTTGGCGCCCTGGGGACCGAGGTTACTATTATCCACCGGCAGCCCATTATGTTGCGGGACGAGGATGAGGAAGTCGCCAATCGCTTTACCCAGGTGTTCCAGCGCAAACACAAAATCCTGCTCAACTCCCAGGCGTCGCGAATGTACCGGGACGGCGGCGATATCGTGCTAGAGGTAATTTCAGATGGGGAGACCAGGAACGTAATTGCCGACGTCCTTCTTGTGGCCGCCGGACGAGTTCCTAACTCAGACTTGCTATCGGTGGCAGACACAGGCGTAGAGACTGATGCAAGAGGTTTTATCAAAACCGACGAGTACCTTCAAACCGTGGCGCCCGGCATCTGGGCATTGGGCGACATCGTTGGACGGTATCTCCTGAAACACAGCGCCAATTTGGAAGCCTCCTACGCCGCCCATAACATCTTCAACCCGGATCAGTGGGCGGCCATCGATTACCACGCCATGCCCCACGCCATATTCTCCTCACCTCAGGTCGCCGGCGTGGGCCTGACGGAGCAAAGGGCGATAGAGCTGGACATCCCCTACGTCAGCGCCCGCTATGACTATATCAACACGGCCTACGGCTCGTCCATCGAGGACAGAGACGGCTTCGTGAAGGTGCTGGCCCACCCGGACACGCGAGAGATCCTCGGCTGTCATATTATCGGGACAGACGCCTCGATGCTGATTCAGGAAGTGACCAACGCTATGAGTGCGGGCCTGACTGTAAACGCGATTACACAGTCGATCTACGTGCACCCGGCCCTTCCCGAGGTGGTGCAGAGGGCCTTCGGAGCCCTTCCAATCTGACCACGGCAATAGTCACCCAGGCGAGCCGGGCGAGAGACGGTCCAGGCAGGCCCAACGGATAAGCGACTAAATTAAGAGAGGGGGTCACCTCATGGAACTTGGTATGATCGGCCTCGGCCGGATGGGTGGCAACATGGTGCAGCGGCTGCTGAAGGGCGGGCACCGGATGGTGACCTACGACCGGGACCCTGATGCCGTGGCCGAGGCCGTGTCCCAGGCCGCGGCGGGGACATCCTCCATGGAGGAGCTGGTAGGCCGGCTGGCCCAACCCCGGGCGGTTTGGGTGATGGTGCCCGCGGGAAAACCCACTGAGGACACCATAGACGGTCTGATACCCCTCCTGAAGGCGGGGGATATCGTGCTGGACGGCGGCAACAGCAACTACAAGGACAGTATGCGCCGGGGAGAGAAACTGGCCGGATACGGTATAGAGTTCCTGGACGTAGGCACCAGCGGAGGCATCTGGGGCCTGGCCGAAGGCTATTGCCTGATGGTGGGCGGAACTCTGGGTGCATTCCAGCTACTGGAGCCCATATTCCGGACCCTGGCGCCTGGGCCGGATAAGGGGTACAGCCACGTGGGACCCAGCGGCGCCGGCCATTTCGTCAAGATGATGCACAACGGCATCGAGTACGGCCTCATGCAGGCCTATGCCGAGGGTTTCGAGATCATGGGCGCGAAGAAGGAGTTTCAACTGGACCTGGGCAGGATCGCCGAGACCTGGCGATACGGCAGCGTGGTGCGTTCATGGCTGCTGGACCTGGCGGCCGCATCCTTGGCCGAGGACCCTAATCTGGAAAGCCTACGGTCCTATGTGGACGACTCGGGCGAGGGACGCTGGGCGGTGCAAGAGTCGGTGGAGCTGGCGGTGCCCGCTCCCGTCATAACCCTCTCGCTACAGCAGCGG
This sequence comes from Dehalococcoidia bacterium, assembly GCA_965225925.1. Lineage (GTDB taxonomy): Bacteria > Chloroflexota > Dehalococcoidia > Lucifugimonadales > JAGWBF01 > CBDDBY01. The sequence continues at coordinate 189,078 of CBDDBY010000003.1, forward strand.
TTCCGCTCCCGGCAGGAGCAACCTCTGGGGGGGAAAGTGCTTGCCGCCATGCGCAATCAGTTCGGCGGACATTCGGTACAAAAGACCGGATAATCGCCCATCAGGGTACGATCTTCTCCTGAAGGGTCGTTATCCGCCGGGTCATGATGCGGCTGAAGTAAAGGGATAGTGAGAGGTTCTCGGACAGGAGCTCGTCGAAGGCGTCCTTGGGGAGACGCCAGACCTCCGCTTCGGTCAGCGCTACCACGCTGGCTGAGCGGGGCTGATCGTCGGTAAGAAGGGCCATCTCTCCGAAGCCTTCCCGAGGTCCTAACTCGGCTACGGAGATATCCGGCTTGCCCTTTCGCTCCAGCACCACCTGCACAGTCCCCCGCCTCACGATGTAGAAAGCATCCCCCACATCGCCCTGCCTCACTATGACCGAGCCCGGAGCATGGACCTGGCTCTCCAGCGCCGGTATCACCTTCACCAGGCTCTTGGCTGCCAGGTCGGAGAAGAAGGGCACCTGGACCAGCTCCTCCACCAATTCCTGGCCGTGGACTTCCCCTTCATCGGAATCGCTCTCCACTCCCAGTTGCTGGCTTTCAACCCCACTGAGGCGTCGTTGGATGGACTGCTCCTCTTCGGCGGTCAGATGAAGGGGAAAGGCGCACTTCTGGCAGGTCTCCCCGCCCTTGGGGTTGCCGTGGGCGCACCGGGGGCACACCAACACCTCCTCCACCGCATAGGTGGTAGGCGCCGTTCCCGGTATGCGTTCGGGGGGAATAATCCGCCGGTTGGCCACAGGGCCCCTATTGTCAACCTGGCCGCCGGCTATGCTAATCACCCTGCGACAGTAGTTGGCGACACCCGATTCCCGTGTGGAGATGGCAATTGTCATGCCCGCGTCGTTCAGCTTCTGAAGCAGCCCCATTATCTCTTCCCTGGCGGAGCTGTCCATCGCCTTTGTCGGCTCATCGACGAAAAGCATCGCCGGACCGTTGACCAACGCCCTGGCGAGAGCCACACATTGGCGCTGTCCTGGAGAGAGCTGGCCGGGCGTACGGTCCATCCGGTTCTCCAGGCCCACGACCCTGAGGGCCTCCATGGCCTTGTCCTGACTTTCCCTGGGTGACAACTCCCGGCCCTGGAGGACGACCTCCACATTTGTCAAGGCGGTCTCGGCGGGAAGAAGGTTGAAGGCCTGGAAGACGAATCCGACCTTGTCGGCACGGAGCCGCGCCAGCTCTTCGTCTCCAAGACGGCTGACATCCCTACCTTCGATGGACAGCTTGCCCGAGTCGGGTTTCTGCAAACAGCCGAGGACATGGAGCAAAGTGGACTTCCCGGAGCTGGACCTCCCCAGAATCGCCAGCATCTCCCCCGGCTGAATTACCAGGGAGGCGTCGTTCAGGGCGTAGACCGGCTCGTCACCCAAGTTGTAGACCTTGGTCAGATTGGATGCTTGGACAATCGCAGCCATGGAACCCCCCGCCGGGTCACCGAATTAGTTGTGTTCCACCGATGGATGCGAGTATAGCAATGGCCCTCTGAGACCGTCAACGGATACCGGCCGCAACGCGGCGTTGACAGGGAGAGGAGGCGAATTTACAATCCCATCTGTCTGGTCGATGATACGCCAGACCCTCGCCGCGGGAGCAGCCATGAGATTGGACGGGAAAGTGGCCGTGGTCACCGGCGGCAGCCGGGGCATCGGAAGGGCCATCTGCCTGGGGCTGGCCGCCCACGGGGCCAGCGTCGTCGTCTCTTCCCGCACCGAGGTGGACCGCACAGAGGGGACCAGGTTCGAGAAGTACTCCTCGGGGACCATCAATGACACCGCATCTCTCATTAACGAGAGGGGAGACACCGCCCTAGCCATCTGCTGCGACGTAACCCGGGCCGAGGACATACAACGCATGATGGAGGCCACCCTGGACCGCTTTGGACATATCGACGTGCTGGTCAGCAACGCCGGTGTAGACTGCGAGTCTCCCGTGGCGGAGCTCGACGTCGACCTGCTGGACCGGTGCCTGGCGGTGAACGTGCGAGGGCCCCTGTTACTGTGCAAGTTCGGGCTCCCGGCTATGATAGCCCGCGGCGCCGGCTCCATCATGGGCATAACCTCGGGATCGGCCCGCAATTACCGGGAGGCGCGGGTGGGGTACTCCATGAGCAAGGCCGCTCTTGAACGGATGTTCCTCAGCCTGGCCGAGGAGGCCCGTCCCCACAATATCGCCGTCAATCTCTTGAACCCTGGACGAATCGATACCTGGATGAATCGCAACGGCGACTGGCCAGGCACGGCCCGCATACCGATGGAGCAGCCGGAGGCGGTGGTCCCTGCCGCCGTGTGGTTGGCGGGGCAGAGCGCCGCCAGCTTCACCGGCCGGATAGCAGAACGGGCCGGGTTCGGCATTACCTGGGGCCCCGGCCTCCCACCGCCCAGCTGATGACGGCGCCCATTCCGAAACGGCCACCGCAACCTGAAGGCTGTAATATGATGCCCCCGCCTTCCGGCGGGAGTAGCGGAACCGGGAAAAAGATTTGAACAGAATCGAACGATAAGGAGAGTTGGCTATGAAGGCAGCTTGGTTCCATAAGCACGGTGGGCCGGAGGTGCTGGTATACGAGGACGCCCCGGACCCAGAGCCGGGCCCCGGGGAAGCGATCATAAAGATGGGCGCCGTTGGCGTCAACCACGTGGACCTCGACACCAGGGCCGGCGTCTCCCGCTTCTCCATCTCCTTTCCCCATATTCTGGGGAGAGAGTTCGCCGGCGAAGTGGCAGCAATCCGGGACCACGCGGCCCCGTTCAAGGAGGGGGACCGGGTCTGGGTGGCCGGCCACATCCCGTGCAACCATTGCGAATACTGCCTCAGCAGCCGGGACAACCTGTGTGACGGCGAATCGCCCTTTGGGCGGGGGGTCCCCGGCGCCTACGCCGAGATGGTGAAGGTCCCGGTGGATGCCGTTCAGCCGCTGCCCTCCCATGTAGGTTTCCAGGAGGCCGCCGCGGCCCAGATCGCCTTCGGAACCACCTGGCACGTCCTCATCAACCGCGCCGCCATCCAGCCCGGGCAGACCGTCCTCATCCACGCCGCAGGCTCGGGCATCGGCAGCGCCGCCATCCAGGTGGCTAAACTGGCCGGGGCCACGGTATGCACCACCGCCAGCACCCAGGAGAAGCTTCAAAAGGCCAAGGAGCTGGGGGCCGACCACCTCATCAACTACACCCAGGAGGACTTCGCCCAGAAGGTGTTGGAGCTGACCGGCGGCCAGGGCGTGGACGCCATCATGGAGCACATCGGCGGGGAGGTATTCACCAAAAGCCTGGAATGCCTGAAGAAGGACGGGGTTATCGTCACCGTGGGAGGCCACGGCGGGGAGGTGGTGCCCCTGGACATCATCCCCTTCTTCCGCCGGGAGCTCCGCCTGGTCGGCTCCCGGGTTTCCACTCTGCCTGAGCTGAGGAAGGTCATGGGGCTTGTGTTCGAGGGTAAGCTGAAGGCCGTGATCCACCGGGCATTGCCCCTCTCCCAGGCCCCCGAGGCCCACCGGCTGCTGGACTCACGAGAGGTGTTCGGCAAGGTGGTCCTGGTGCCCTGACGCCGCCTGGGCCGGCCCCGCTCGAAGGCTATAGGCCAGCTATTTGGACATCACCGTGGATACGTATTCGCTCCACCAGCCGTCGGTTTGCCGGCCACGATCGGGAATGGGGTACATGGTGGCCACGGCCGTTCGTATGATGAACTGGTAAACGTCTCTGTGCTTGAACAGGATAGTATCCCGGTCGGCTTCCACGATCTCGCCCTTTAGCTGAAAGCCGTTCACCAGATAAATGGCGACGTGTTGGTGTTTTACTTGCGCGTCTCGCAAGAACCTGTCAGCCAGGGACGAATGTTCGCCGTTGCTGTTATCAGCCATCGCCTCTCCCTCTAAATACTTCTTCCCCGACAGCCTGCGCCAGGACCGGCCCGCTGCCGGTGACGCAAGTTACCTTATATCATAACACCCATAATACGGCGGCCAGGATCAGGTAACAGGTCAGCAGCTCCGCTCCCTCCAGCCAGTTGCTGTTGCCGTCCAGCAGCACCGGCACCATCAGGGCCAACCCTACGCCCAGAGCTATGATCTCGGTGGGGGTGAAAATCAGGCCCATCGGCTGGCCCATGACTATGCGGCAAGCATGATCACCGGCAGCACCATGCAGGCCACCTGGGCGGCGGAGCCCACGGAAATGGTCAGACTCAGGTCCATCCTGTTCTTCATCGCCACGCTGATGGCCACGATGTGGTCCACAACGTTCCCGAAGATGGGGATCAGTATAAGGCCGATGAAGACCTCGGAGATGCCGGTGGTCTCGACAAAGGGGATGATGCTTTCCACCAGGACCTCCGAGATCAAGACCATGCCACCGGTGGATGCGCCCAGCACCAGGAACCCTTTCGGAACGCTCCACCAGGGACTCCCTCCTTCGTCCTCCTCGTGGGGCTGCCTTCGTAATGAAAAAACTACAGCCAATCCATAAATGAAAAGCAGTAGTGCGCACAAAGTGGGGGTGAGGACGGTTGTGCTGACCGGAAGCCCTTCGGGGTCCGATGCCAGCAGAATGCTTGGCAGGCCGATGGCCACCAGCGCGATGACCATCAAAGTGAAATTAATCTGGACCAGGGGATTGCTGAATCCCAGCTCCTTGTGCTTGAGGCCGGCTAAGAGCAGGCTGGTCCCCAGGACCAGGAGCAGCTGCCCGAGGATGGAGCCGATGAGGGTCAATCGCACCACCAGGAACAGTCCTTGACCCAACGCCATGATGGAGATGATCAGCTCGGCGGCGTTTCCGAATGTGGCGTTGAGAAGGCCTCCAGACACGGGGCCGAGTCTGGAACCCAGGGACTCGGTTGCCTGGCCCAGGCGGTAGCTTAGGGTGATGCAGGACAGGGCGGAGGAGATAAAGGCCAGCACTGGCCCGAGGTCCAACATAGGGGCCAAAATAGCGATGGGAACGAACACCAGCATCGCGTTGAAGACGGTCCCAGTGTTGACGATCCTCTTCCTCACCGAAGTAATGGGTGCGGTTGCCAGTGAAATCTTTTCCATGGACGGAACCAAGGGATGCGGTTGGCTGCTACTAGTCATTTCTGCTCCTTCACAGGCGAAGACGTAGTCCTTGCCACAGGCTCCGAGGGAGACCTGTTACGAAAGGTGGCCAATATAGGGCGCGCCACCATCATCAACCAGATCACCACCAGGGAACTGCCGAACAGGACGCGCAGGACCGATCCAAAGAGGAAATTGGAGAGGAGGGCGCCACTAAGGGCCCCTATCAGGGCCGGCGGCGCCAGGTATATAAGCAGGCGGTACTGGATGTTCCCGGCACGGGCGTGGGTGCCCGCACCAGCCAGAGAGTCTGCCAGCGCGACACCCATGGCGATGCCCTGGGCCGCCTGGCGGTCGATCAGGAAAAAGGCCACCAGGCTGGGGACCACCAGGCTCGCGCCGCTAATCCCGAATCCACCGAAGGACGGCCTTGGGGACAGTCCTTGAAGAAGCCAGCGGGTGCTCCTCTGAATCTGGGATAATGGTTTTGGAACAGAAACCAGCCCGGAAACAAGGAGCACCCAATAGATGCTGCCACAGAACAAACCCGACCGTATGCGCATCCTCTTTGACGACCATCGCCTGGTGGCCAATGCCGGCCTGCTCCTGCCGGCCACCCTAGCCCGGCACCTGGGCCTGCGGGAACTCGTCGACCATCACCTTGACCTCGGCGGAGAGCGCCGGGACGGGCGAACACTGGGGACAAGATGCTGACGCTGGTCGCTTCCGCGCTGGCAGGCGGCGACTGCATCGACGACGCCGATGCGCTGCGCGCTGGTGGGACGGTCGGTGTTCTAGGCTGCGTGGTCAAGGCGCCATCCACCCTGGGGACCTTCCTGCGCAGCTTCCGGTGGGGGCATGTCCGTCAACTCGACCGCGTGAGCCGCCAGTTGTTGGCCCGGGCCTGGGCCGCTGGGGCCGGACCCGGCGACTCGCCCCTGACCATCGACCTGGACTCGACCATCTGCGAGACCTATGGACTGGCCAAGGAGGGAGCGCGCCACCACGGCTATACCGGCGCCCGCGGCTATCACCCGCTGCTGGCCATTGCCGCCGGCACCGGCGAGGTGCTGATGTCCCGGCTGCGCGAGGGCCGGGCCAACACCGCCCGTGGCGCCGCCCACTTCCTGCGTGAGACGGTGGGGCGGGTGCGCTACGGCGGGGCCAGGGGACAACTCACGGTGCGGGCCGACAGCGGCTTCTACGCCCACACTGTCGTTGCCGCCTGCCGGGAAATGGATGTCCGCTTCTCTATCACCATCCGCCAGCGCGCCAGCCTGCGGGACCTGATCGAGGCGATACCAGAGGAGGACTGGACTCCCATTTCCTACTGGATGGACGGCGCCGCCGATGTCGCCGAGACGACTTACACCCCGTTCCAGACCAAGCCGGACGCCGCGCCGGTGCGGCTCATTGTCCGGCGGGTGAAGCCGACACCCGGTTCCCAGCTCGCCCTCTTCGCCAGATACAGCTATCACGCCTTCATCACCGACCGCGATGGGGAGACGCTGGAACTGGAGGCCGATCATCGCCGCCACGCCGAGGTCGAGAACGCCATACGCGACCTCAAGTACGGCGTCGGGCTGAACCACATGCCGTCGGGGCGCTTCGCCGCCAACGGCGCCTGGGTGGCGGTACAAGTGATGGCGCATAACCTGGCCCGCTGGACGGCGCGGATTGGTCTGGGCTAGGGGACCCTGATCACCAAGACCCTCAGGCGGCGGGTCTTCGCTCTGGTGGGACGGATCACCCGCTCGGCGCGCCGCCTCACTTTGCATCTCCCCCGGCGCTGGCCTTGGGAAACCCAGTTCAGTCGCGCCTTGGCCCGGCTGCAAGCCATTCCATTCCCGGCCTGACGGCCAGCCTGCAACTGACCCAACGTCCCCGCAATCTCGCGCCACCCCGGTCGCGAGAGTCCCCTGCTGCGTATCCTCTCGCCATCCCGCGCATCGCAACTCCCGCATAGGGCCTTAGGGGCCCTGTGCGGCGACTGAAGACCCTCCGCCGGCCTCCCATCTACCCCAAGACCCCAGGCCATCTCCCCTGTAGCTCCCTCACCCACCCCCTTCCGCTGTACTCACGCCGTCCATCCGTGTCCTTCGGTGGATTCGGGCTAATGCCCAGAAACCCGCTCAGGATGCCCGCGGCGAATCCCAGCATCCCCAGAGAGAGCAGGTTAGTCCCGATGACCGGGGCCGCGAAGGAAGGCCAGAACTCCTTCAAAGCGAAATAGGGTAGGATGACAACGAATATCGTGACCATCAGGCCGATCGAAAGACGCTTCGCCGACAGCGCCCCGACTATGGATCCCGCGACGCTGCCCATTGCGATGGGCCAGGCCAGTTCGAGATTCAGATGGCCGAAGGATGCATAGGTCAAGGATCCCACAAGGGAGATCACCACTACCGTCGACAGCGTGGTGCCGGAAACCTGGAAGGGGCGCAGTTTGCCGGTTAACAGGAGGAGGGGGGCGATCACCGAACCTCCACCGATACCCAGGAGCCCCCCGAACAGCCCTCCAACTAGGCCGATGGCGCAATAAATCCCGGCCCTGGGGAGGTACTTGGACTTGCCCTGGCGGCGTCCTGTGAACTGGAGATATTAAGCAGGACTGAGGAGCGGGTGACAAGCACGGGTACGAGTGCGCATCTTCTCTCATTGCGGCTATCCTTACGTCTAGATCGGGCAGAGCCCGGTCTTAACATTTGCGGTGGCAGGGACGCCGGGATGCGCCTCTTGCCCCGCGTTATACGGTGACTCAGGTCACCATTCAGAACGTCGGGAGTCTATCACGCATAGGGTTTTCAGTGTCAAGCAGTTTTCATTGCATTTTTTAAACGCATTTCAGAATGTCATCATCGAAAGTCCACGGGAACATCAGGCCGGTACCGCTTCACGAGTTCGCCGATGAGCCTGCGGTGGCAGAATTTCCCCTCGGGCTCATGACATAGAAGGGTGATGTCCTCATCGGGAGACAGCGACGAGAGCCAGGACTGGACTTCCCCCCAATTTTCCTCCAGCCCCCGTCTGTATGCCGCGGAGTATTCCTCCTGGGAGAGCATACCAGAGCGAAAGGCCTTGACCAGCTCCCAGTCCGGCGCCAGGCATCGGACCACACCCCAGCCGTATTGGGACTTCTTCAGCCCCCGCCCGGCGTACCTGGAGACCCTCATCGGCTTGCCCCGCCAGTTCTCCCTCTGGTACCAGCTGGCTAACGTCAGCACCTGTCGCCCCTTCCTCCCTGCGAGGTTGATTCAGGCCTTCCCTATCCCAGACCCTCGATGGGCCGGGTTGGGACCTGCATTACCGAGGGTATTCCCTCTTTGTCCATGAACCGCAACAGGCGGCGGTTAATTCCCGCAACCATGCCGGGGCCCCGGTAGACCAGGCCCGTGAAGAGCTGGACGGTATTGGCGCCCGCCGACAGAGCCTCGACTGCGTCTTCTCCCGAGAATATTCCCCCACAGGCGTTGATAATCAGATGTGGCCCGGCGTGGCTGCGAAGCTCCTTCACGTTCTGCAGCATGTGGGGAAACAAGGACCTGCCGCTTACACCACCCTGGCCCACGGCCATGCGTTCGTCTTTCACAGGCCGGGTGTTCACGGCGGTGACGCCCTCGACGGAGTATTGGAGGCAAAGGTCCACCAGTTCCATCACCCTGGCTTTCTGGGCATCGTCAAAGTAGGGGGCCAGCTTGAGGAACAGGGGCCTTTCTTTGAAGGGCATCAGAGCGTTGAACAGCTCTTCCAATCGTTGGGGGTCCTGGAACTCCCTCACACCTTCGGTGTTGGGAGAGCTGATGTTGAGCTCCACACCGGAAACGTGGGGCTGAAGCGCCCGGAAACAGATGGAGAACTCCTCCACAGAAAGGCCCGAGATGCTCGCCAACCGGGGGACCCGCTGGTTACGGGTACGTTCCAGGTTCTGTAGGACTCTCTCCAGGCCCTGGCTGGGAAAGCCGAGGGCGTTCACCAGGGATTCCGTCTGAGGGTCTCGCGACAGTCTTGGCCGGGGATTCCCTTGTCTGGGGGCGGCAACCACCGTCCCGATGACGATGTAGCCGAACCCCAGGTTGGCCATGCGGTCTAAGAGGCAGCCGTCTTTGTCATAGCCCGCGGCCAGTCCCACGGGGTTGGGCAGCGATATACCGCCGACGTCGCAGTGAAGCCGGTCATCCCTGACCTGGAGGAAGGGGCTGGCGGCCTTCCAGAGGGGTGTCAGCGCCAGAGCGGCTTCCGCCGCCCCTTTGGCCCTCTCCGGCGCGAGGCTGAATAGCAGGGGCCTCACCAGGCTGGTGTAAACGGACACGCTGCTCCTATGAATGGCCTTCGGGTATGGGATTAGCCATCGCCGGCGATGCGGCCACTGGCCAGCAGCCACATGCGGGCGATCTCCGGCCCCATGAACTTGAAGGTCTTCCGTAGCTTGGGCTGCAGGACCTCGAGACTGTTACCCTCCAGCACGCGATAGAACCAGTGGCAAAAGGAACCCTGCTCCCTTCGTATCTCCTGAACGGTGCGGGCGTTGGCGATGCAGGCCTCGATCTTCCTCCGGTTGCGGATGATGGACGCATCCTGGAGCATCCGGTCCACGGACTCCGGACCCAGGCCGGCCACTTCATCGATGCGCCAGCCCCGGAAGGCCTTGCGGAAGGCGTCCCGGCGGTCCAGGACCATGCGCCAGGTGAGGCCCGCCTGGAACACCTGCAGACTCATCACCTCGAATAGCTGGTCGTCGTCATCCAGGGGTTTTCCCCAGATGGTTTTGCTGTACCATTCGTGCACAGAATCATTCGTGGCCGGCCCGGTTGCTTCCCGGCCTTGCTCCTTCTGCTGGTGCACGCTTCCTCCCTGTATCCTCCGGCGATTAACCCAGGCGGCTCACCCGGCAGCCATGGTACCGGTATGATAATAACAATTCCACCGCAGGGCAAGGCCTGAGTTTTCCTTCACCCCTAAAGTATGTGGTTCCTGGGCGGCTTGACTGCATCGGCCCACCAAACTAGACTGCGACTATGCCACAGCTTGTCCTGGTCTGGCCGCCGGCCCTTTGATATGCTCACAATTCGTAGCCGGGCCGTAAGCGGCCCTCTACTCCGCCTCGCCCTGGTAACCGGTTACATCCTTGCCCTCTATATCCTGTACCTCGTCGCGGTCCGAGTTTCCCCCGCCGAGGCAGTCTTCAACCTGGTCCAGATAGACGAGGTTATGGCCGGGGCCCACGGCAACCCCGACATCCAGTTCGTGGAGATGCGGATGTGCTGCGGCGGCCAGAACAACCAGGGAAACAACGCCAAGCTCGTCTTCTTCAACTCCAGCGGGGACCAGATGGGAGAGTTCTTCTTCCCCCGCAATCCCAACGGCGGCACCAACGTGTCCTTCCTGATCGCAACCCAGGCTTTCGCGGACCTCTTCACCACCCCGGCGCCGGACTTCATCATGCCACCCTTTGTCCAGCCCGGCAGCGGCAAGGTCTGCTACCGAAATGTACCCGATCCGCCGATAACGTTTTTTCCCAACATATGCCTCTCCTATGGGAATTTCATCGGTGACACCGAAGGTGGAGGCCTACCGGCTCCCGCCTTACCAATGGTAGGCGCCGACAGCCTGAAGCGCCTGACTAAACTCAACCATTTCCAAACCGAAAGCTGCCAGCTGCCAGAACCTCCTGCTAACTGCCCGCACAACGCCGACTTCGCCCTCTCCACCCCCGAACCGACGAACAGCCTGGGTGAGACCGGTGCAGTTTCCCTACCACAAACGGGCGACCTTATAGTAACTAAGGCGGCCGACCCCGACCCCGTAAGGGTGGAAACCAGCCTGACCTACACCATCGAGGTGTTGAACAACAGCCTCGCCGCAGCCACCGGCGTGATGGTCACCGACACTCTACCCCTGGATGTGAACTTCGTGTCGGCGACGGCGGGCTGCAGCGGCGCCGGCACGGTGACCTGCGCCCTGGGGACCATGAGCAGCGGCGGCAGGGCCACGGTGACCATCGTGGTCACTTCCACGGAGGCGGGAATCCTTACCAACACCGCCACCGTGACCGGTGACCAGGCCGATCCAAATACGGGCGACAACACTGCCACGATAAACACGACGGTCAACCCCCCGGCGTTGGCCGAAGTAGAGCCAAACGACCCCATCGCCTCCGCACAAGTTGTGCCCATACCGGCCTCGAGCGCCGTTGAGATCACGAGAGTGAGGTAGGATGGGAAAAGTGGACACCAAAGTCGGATAAGCTAGAGAGACGGAGGTGTCAGGATGAAGAGGGCCCCGCAAGGAAGGTATACCAGGGAATTCCGGCAGGAAGCAGTGAAGCTGGTATTGGAAGAAAATCTGTCATTGCCAGAGGCAGGGCGTCGGTTGTCCTTACCGCCATCGACGTTAGGGTATTGGGTGAAGCTATATAAGGCCGGCAAATTGGGAGACGTGGGCAAGAGCTACCGGCCCTTGACCGACGTGGAGATGGAGCTGGCCCGGACGAAGAAAGAACTGGCGGAAGTGAAGATGGAGCGGGACATCCTAAAAAAAGCAGCCGCGTACTTTGCCAGGGAGTCGCTGCCCGGTACGCGATGATGAAACAACTGCGGCTCGATTACCCCACATCTGTCCTGAGCCGAATGTTGGTCGTATCGGCCAGTGGCTACTATGCCTGGGTGGACAGGCCGCCGAGCAAGCGAGCGCGAGAGGAAGTGCGGCTGGAGCTTGAGATCAAGGCGGCCCACAAGCGGACGAGACAGACCTATGGCCCGGAACGGTTACAGCGTGACCTGGCGGAGCATGGCGTTCGGGTGGGCATTGGCCGCATCAAGCGTATCCGGAAGAAGTTGGGCATACGCTGCAAGCAAAAGAGGAGGTTCAAGGCGACCACTCAGTCCAGGCACAGGCTGTCGGTCGCGGAGAACGTCTTGGGCCAGCAGTTCAAGGTCTACCGGCCCAACGCAGTGTGGGTCACAGACATCACATATGTCCCCACAGATGAGGGCTGGCTGTACCTGGCAGGCCACAAGGACCTGTTTACCGGAGAGATCGTGGGCTATGCCATGGGAGAACGGTTGAGCAGGAACCTGGTGAGCCAGTCACTCCTCCGGGCGCTCTCCAGCAAGCGTCCCTCAGCGGGAGTCCTGCATCATTCAGACCCGGGCAGCCAGTACTGCTCCCAGGAGTATACGAGTCTTCTGGAACGGTTTGGACTGCAAACCTCCATGAGCAGGACAGGCAATTGTTTTGACAACGCGCCGATGGAGAGCTTCTGGGGCACCCTCAAGCAAGAACTGGTTCACCACCGCCACTACGGGAGCAGACGAGAGGCAGTTCGTGACATCACGGAATACGTCGAGAGCTTCTACAATCGCCAGCGCCGGCAGGCTAGGCTAGGATTCCTCTCACCTGCAGCCTATGAAAAGAGATACTATGCTGGGCTACTGACTGCATGAAAGCTTTCGTGTCCACTATTGACATCCCACTTTAGCTCTTCCAGAGGCCGATCTCGCGGAGGCGACAGCCGCCTAAACAACATCAACAGGATGACGCACTCTTACACCACTTGACGGGACGTGACCCGCGCCCACCTCGGACTCGTCCAGTTCCCACGTTCCGCCGATACCTCCAATTCCCGGCAATTTCAGGTCGAGCTTCACGTTGACCAGCTTTGGCATGTCATGCGCCTCACATAGAGTGGTGTTATCTGAGGTCTGGCAGTCCGGCAAACTCAAGGTATCCGGTCACCGGCTGTCGCCTCAAGCGGGCTACCGGAGCTTACTGTAGGCAACCACCCACGAATTGGCCTCCGATGAATCCCTCAACCTACGTAGCTTCTCAAGGTAAGTCGGCAATGGACTGTAGGTCTGTGGCTTATACATGGCCTTCGGTCTGCGAAAGGGCGTCGTGACTCCATCAACCGCGCGTGGCAATCCAGACGACATGATGTGCGCCTCCCTTGCGGCTGCTTCCACCACGCGCCCGCACCTTGACTTCATCCACCTCGAAACCGGCACGGCGCAAACGTCTGACGAATGGCGGTTGAGAACCGGCAGACCATATCGCCAATACCCCGCCGCGCCGCAACGCCGCGTAGGTGGCGGTCAGCCCCGGCAGGCTGTAAAGCCAGTTGTTGCCCTTTCGGACCATCGCCTCCGCGCCATTGTCGACATCAAGCATGATGGCATCGTAGTCACCTCTGGCGGCCGTTATCAACTGGACAACGTCGGCTTCATGGAGTTCAGTCCGGCGGTCGTCAAGAGGCCGGCCGGCCAAATCGGCAAGCACTCCCCGGTTCCATTCAACCACGGCTGGCACCAGCTCCGCGACCACCACCCGGGCATCCTCGCCAAGGATGTCCAGCGCCGTTCTCATCGAGTAGCCCATTCCCAGACCGCCAATCAGAACGCGGGCCCTCGGCCGTTTTACCAAGTTCTGACAGCCCAGTCTGGCCATGGCTTCTTCTGACCCATAAACCCGGCTGTTCATGAGTTCCAGGTTATCCGCTTTGAGCGAGAACTCAGAGTCACGTTGGTACAAAACGAGCTCCGCTCCTCCGCCAGGGGTTTGGGCCCGGCCGATCAACTGCCAAGGATTCATTGATACCTCACGATCATGTCTGGAGCAGCCGGGGCAATATCCTAGGCGGGATCCGATTCCGTGAACCACTGGATCACCCGGGGTGAGTGCGGCACCCCGACCTACTACGTATCCGTCTCTCCCTGCGCCTCCGTTCGGAATCCGGTAGTTGACGCGAGGCTCAGCAAGAACGTAGGTCGGGTTCTTCGCGCCCTCCCAGACTTGAGGTGCAGTCTCACAAGATGGGTGCGGAGCGTCCGCACATCCCCGGACTTATCAGTGCCCCAGATCCAGCCCATAGCCGGCCGCGACCATCTTCGGCAGGAGCCATCACGACCATAATAAGCCGAATCGACTGTGTTCATGTGGATGCCTCCGTAGTCTTCACCACCAGTGAATTATCGTTACACCGTTGTCCTGCAGTCAAAGCTAGGAGAATGGCCACCCCCAGTAACTCGGGCCATTCCGCGCATGGATCTTGAAGGCAGGTGGTAGGAGTATAACCGCAGACAGCGAGAAATACGACAGCAGGCCAAAGAGCGTAACTGTTCAGACTTGATGAGGTGAATTGGCTCAAAGCCGTTGGAAAAACGCTGGCATGGCCGGGGGAGTTGTGGCATACCAGGGAGGTGGACACTGAACTAGACCTGAACGCGGCGAGTCGCGAAACTCTGCTGGAGATAATTGCCGGCCAGCGGGCAGTCATTGCCGATTTGCAAAGGCGGATTGGGGTTCTGGAATCCCGTCCCAACCGGCGCGGGTCGTCGGGGATGCCGGGTAATCAGCCGCACTCCAGCCGGCAAGCGCTGGAGAAAAAGGAGCCCAGAAAGCCGCGCCGCCATGGCTTCGCCCGCCAGCGCATGACTCCTACCCGGCGGGTGGAGCATGCCGTGGCGGTCTGTCCCGACTGCGGGACTCACCTGAACGGCGGATGGGTACAGCGAACTCGGGAAGTCATTGAGCTACCGGTGGCTCCGGTAGAAGTGACCGAGCACGCCCTGGTAGCCCGCATCTGTCCGGTATGCCAGCGGCGCCGGCTGCCCAAAGAGGCCCTGCAGGGGGTGGTTCTGGGCCAGCAGCGCCTGGGGGTCAATCTGGTAAGCCTGATGGTGACCCTGCGGGAGGAGGGACGGTTGCCCATAAGAATCATCCAATGGTACCTGGAGACCGTCCATCAGTTGCACCTGAGTGTTGGTGCCATCGTCCAGGCCGTCCATGGAGTAGCCCGTCAGGCTGAGACGGCGGTGCGAGAGGTGCTCGAGCAAGTCCGCGCCAGTCCCGTGGTGCAGGGCGACGAAACCGGCTGGCGCCAGGACGGGAGCAACGGCTATGTTTGGACCTTCAGCACTCCCAGCGAACGATACTTCCTGCGTCGGGGTCGGGATAAGGGGGTGGTGGATGAGGTGCTGGATTCCTCCTTCAGCGGAGTGTTGGTCAGTGATTTCTACGCCGCCTATAACCACTACCCGGGCCTGAAGCAACGGTGCTGGGCTCATCTGCTGCGGGATATCCATGACCTGAAAGAGTTGTACCCAGAAGACGCTGGGCTGGCTCAGTGGGCCGAGGCGGTTCACCAGGTCTACACGGAGGCCAAGGCCTCGGTCCTTCCCCGAGCCCAGCCAGGCCATCGCACCCAGCTAATGCTGGAGGAGAAACTAATGGTCTTGGCGCGGCCTTTCCTTAAAGATCCCCTGGCGGTTCAGGCCAAGCTCTGCCGGCGCATGGAACGGTTCATCAAGGAACTGTTTGTCTTCGTGTCGGACCCAGCCGTGCCCTCAGACAACAACGCCGCCGAGCGGAGCCTGCGGCATCTGGTAACCAGTCGCAAGATCAGCGGCGGCACCCGCTCAGGGCAGAGCACCGACAGCAAGATGACCTTGGCATCCCTCTTTGGCACCTGGCGGGCCAGAGGTCTCAATCCCCTCCTGGAATGCCGCCGGTTGCTCACTTCCCCTCAACTCTGAACAGTTTCCAAAGAGCGAGGCCTGTGCACCAGATGCTACCGAGAACCTGTCCAGCCAAACAAGACCCTCTGTGAGCAGTGCTACGAAAAGAGGCGACGATACCGAGTTGCCAAAAGGCAGAAGCCAGACAGAGCAAGGATGCCCGAGAGTAAGCCTGCTGTAGACGTGCCAAGGGGACCTTCCGCATTTGTACAGGAGCGGTTATTTAATTGACTATGTACCTGAGGGGGAGTGATATGGCGAAACCCAGGGAATCAAAACGGTTTATCTGGGTTACGTGGCTCATCAAGCTGCTGTCCGGGGACGATTGGTGCGAGTGGCGGGCATGGTTCCAGGCCCACCATTACAGCGACTCTTGGACCAGGGCGGACACCAATTTTGATAATGTCCGATGGAAAATAGAGCACAGCAAGCTGCTGTGGGAGTCCAGGGAAAGATTGGAAGAGCATGGGTATACTGTGGGGGTTGAGAAGCAGAACAGGTTCAGGCTGAAAGGTGAAAGCACTATGGTCGGCGGCCAACCCGACCTGGTATCTGAGAAGCATGGCGATATCACCGTCATCGATGTGAAGACCGGGACTCCACGCCAGTGGGACATTATCCAGGTGATGCTATACATGTTTGGTCTGGACAGGTCCGTTCCTGCTTGAAAGAATATTCTCTTGAAGGGGAGGGTGATCTACAGCGATCATGTCGTGGACATTCCCGCCGATGCCATAAGCCCTGAGTTCATCAAGGAGATGGGTAGTCTGATTCGCCGGGTAGCCGATGAGAAGCCGGCGTTGGTGGTGCCGAGTGGTACTGAGTGTGGCTTTTGTCCCATAACCCTGGAAGACTGCCCCCAGCGAATCTCAGTGCCTGAGGAAGCGGTTGCGGTGGAGGAGTTTTGAAGGGCGGCTTTGCGCCCAAGAAGCCATCCACTGGCATTCGCTGCCAGCAAAATCCCAACTAAGCAGGAACAGTATGGGGGACAAAATAGATAAGATTAGGGGCGTTGCCACCCCTGGTCTCCACAGCACCCAGAAGAACATATCTTCTCGTGGCTCTCCCCAACGTGGACACATGTGGACTCCCTATGCAAGGATGCCGTGCCGAGCCGCTACTGGTCTTCCAGTGCCTTGATGCTGCAGACCTGCTCCAACGCCTCACAGGGAATCCACGACTAGACGCCCAAGCCTTCCACTAAGGCCTTCTGGCGTGCCTACATCGTTTCGTTTGTCCTGAACCTTCCTAACGCCAACGCATTCACCCGCTGCTTGGAGGGGAGTCTAAGCTCGCCGGATCTGCGGCCCTGAGGAGGCGCTACACCACTTCACTGCCTGATCCAGCGACTCCCCCATCCCGGACTTGGTGAAAGTCTACTTGGTTCAGACCATCCATCGAGTCGTTATGGTGTTGCCGGACCTGGAAAACAAGGTGCCAGTCGATTCCACCAAACGAAACTGGCTGGCAGATGACGGAAGGGCCGGGACCCTCTATCGTTGAACAGGACTGTCTGTCCTCCTATTGCCTAGGTTCGATTCCTCTTAGGTGGGCCTGCACGTACCGAATTGCGAACTTTTCGCTGGGAGGTCCAGATATAGGGAAAGGGCCAGCCGACCCCGGTTATCCCCCTACGAGCCTCCGGCCCACCGGGTTGGAGGCTCGTCCACTCTGTCAAGGGCGGTCCCGTCTCTCCAACAGCGGACGGCGAAGACACCCCCTATTTTCGACGCTGTGCCCCTGCAAAGACAAGACCGGACGTGGCTGTTTCGCCAGAGCATTGGCCAAGCCCCTCCCGGTCAGCAGACGCCGCCCAGGTCTGTCGAGAGGGACGGTTGCGGTCGGCGCAGGGGGCTGTCCTTCACGTCGGCCCTAGCGCTAACGCCCCCCGATTTTTGCTTTGGATAGGCCGGGGGCTGGGTAATGACTCTACACAGACGCCGCATTCTTCTTTCCCTGGCCCTCACGAGGGCCGCCCTCATCGCCGCCCTGTTGGTCATACCCTGGGCGGTCACCGCCCAGAGCGAACCCACCGTACCGAACAACGTCACCGCCCGGCCAGTTTACGGCGGCGTACTCCTTACCTGGGACGCCCCCACCGAGGACGCCGGGTCGGTCACCGGCTCTAGTGGGTCGATGTAGATGCCCTTGACGCGGTGCGCGTAGCATGGCAACAGGGCCTTCGGCGCGTCAAGGTTGTCCCCGTGTATGATCAGATTATCATCCTCACCTGATGACCGACCCCTCAACCCCCCGGACTCATTGCCCGCCGCCTTCGTATCATGATGAAGCCAGCGCCCCCCAAGACCGCGAGGCCCACGACTAGAGAGGCCGACATGACGACTATATTGTTCGCTCTCTGGCCGGTTCCAGCGACGGCCGTGTGTTCAGTAGGGAGATCGGAGGACAGAGCGCTACTGTTGTCAACTCCAGCCGATGGTCGCTGCCCAGGCTCGACGTTCCACCGAGATGGAGGAGTGAAAACCTCCTCGACGATTAACTCCACAGCGTCTACAGGTATCGACAACTGGCTCAACAGCTGAGGCAAAGCTGCGGCGGTCCCTGGCACATCCAGGGTTTGCAGATGGATGATTGTGCGCCACTCCGGTCTATTGTCGTGCGCTTCCTGAATGTCATTGAGAGGCCAAACGACCGCAGGTTCCCCGGCGTATCGGTTGATGTTGTATCCGAGCTGCGCCGAGGTTATCCCCAAGGTATTCCCAGAGCTGCGCGCGAACCTATCGAGTATTATCGACCAGCGCCATAGCTCCTCGTAGTCGTGATTTACTGGAATGATCTCTACGTTGTCTTCATTGAGCCCGCGTTTCTTCGACTGAATCACCGCACTCTTTGCGGCTGCTATCTGTGAATCATCCCCGTTCGGTATCTTCACTTGAACGTATGCTTTGTCCGTCGATTGCAACCTGCAATGCGGATGTCGGGATTCTTCTCCCACTTTAGACAGGAATCATAAGTGCCGTTGCCACCCATGATCTCGCCGCAGTTCCCCCTCAGCACCGGAAAGTTGGTGACATCTACGTCCGAAATGTCGAAACCATCGCTCCCAGGATCCTGACCTGCCCCCCCCCGCACCGCCGGCGCCCCCGGCCACAACTCTCGAAAAGCTTGCCACCCTCCATAGGACCGCCTCGCTTCGGCACCCTCCGGTAAGAGCTGGATGTCTTGATAGACTGACGACTCTGGAAGCACGTAGCCTTTACCAGTTGATAGAACTCCACTACCACAGCCGTAAGGGTCGAAGACGCATTCGTGTTCACCGGTTCGCCGGGCCTCTTCCTGAGCTGTCCTCCGTAGGTAGTCCAGAGAGTCACTTCCCAAACTATCGTCCTGTGTCAGGTAGATGAACAACCCTCTGGCTACGCCATAGATCGCATCAACCTCGATTATTCCTGCGTTGTGCGCCTCCTCCAAGACGTGACAGTGGAGCGGGTCGGCTGACAGCACGCGCCCAAAGCAGTCCTCAACTGGATCGGCTTCATCTGGACCGTCCGCGTACACAGGCGCTTGAAGTCCGAAAGCCAAAACGAACAACAGTGTTGCCAGGGTGGCGATCGATAGTCTTACCGACACCTGTGTTTTCCCTAAGATCTGATGTCTCATGTAAGCGGCAAAACCCCACGCACGATGCCGGTCGCCAGCTCCCTTCGGTCCGACAACGCCACCCGCCACTTCACGCTCCCCCATATGCTGTAGGGGAAGCCTTGGCCCTCACCACCTCTCCCCTGTCTGTCCGGGGCTTGCGGAACGCCATCGTCAGCGGGACTCAGGTGTGCAGGTTGGCAGCGGGGCGATGGTAGGGACCGGAATGAACGCCTCGGCGGTGTTGTTGGACTCGTCACTCTCGTCGATGGAGGAGCCCGCATCCACGACGGCCACGTTCTCACTGCGAGCACTCGTGGAGAACACCAATGTTACAGATGATCCGGCTTTCAGGCCGTCCACCGTTTCTGGGGCGGCGTTGTTCAGTTGATTCAGTTGAACGGTGAAGCCTCCCGCATCCCCATTCCCAACATTCCTGACGTGGGCGGTTACTTCTCCGACGTGAGGCGACAAGCGCGCGCTGCTGGAGACGATGCAACCGTCTCCCCACTCGAGTAAGGGATTCCTCTTCAACCGAGCCTCAATCGCTATGACCAGGTCGGGCAACGGCGTGGCCTGGGGCGCGGGACCACATGCTGAGAGCGAAACTACGGCCAGCACGCCAAGAAGGAAGAACCCTGCGCATCGGCGACCGGCCCGCCGCAAGCCGAGCATCATACGCACCTCTCTTTAGTGTCAATTATCTCATGAATAGCTCAGGTCTTCTCGGTGGACCAAAGACAAGCGCGACTAAACCCGAATCCACCGAAGGACGTCCTTGGGGACAGTCCTTGAAGAAGCCAGCGGGTGCTCCTCTGAATCTGGGATAATGGTTTTGGAACAGAAACCAGCCCGGAAACAAGGAGCACCCAATAGATGCTGCCACAGAACAAACCCGACCGTATGCGCATCCTCTTTGACGACCATCGCCTGGTGGCCAATGCCGGCCTGCTCCTGCCGGCCACCCTAGCCCGGCACCTGGGCCTGCGGGAACTCGTCGACCGTCACCTTGACCTCGGCGGAGCGCCGGGACGGGCGAACACTGGGGACAAGATGCTGACGCTGGTCGCTTCCGCGCTGGCAGGCGGCGACTGCATCGACGACGCCGATGCGCTGCGCGCTGGTGGGACGGTCGGTGTTCTAGGCTGCGTGGTCAAGGCGTCATCCACCCTGGGGACCTTCCTGCGCAGCTTCCGGTGGGGGCATGTCCGTCAACTCGACCGCGTGAGCCGCCAGTTGTTGGCCCGGGCCTGGGCCGCTGGGGCCGGACCCGGCGACTCGCCCCTGAGCATCGACCTGGACTCGACCATCTGCGAGACCTATGGACTGGCCAAGGAGGGAGCGCGCCACCACGGCTATACCGGCGCCCGCGGCTATCACCCGCTGCTGGCCATTGCCGCCGGCACCGGCGAGGTGGCTGATGTCCCGGCTGCGCGAGGGCCGGGCCAACACCGCCCGTGGCGCCGCCCACTTCCTGCGTGAGACGGTGGGGCGGGTGCGCTACGGCGGGGCCAAGGGACAACTCACGGTGCGGGCCGACAGCGGCTTCTACGCCCACACTGTCGTTGCCGCCTGCCGGGAAATGGATGTCCGCTTCTCTATCACCATCCGCCAGCGCGCCAGCCTGCGGGACCTGATCGAGGCGATACCAGAGGAGGACTGGACTCCCATTTCCTACTGGATGGACGGCGCCGCCGATGTCGCCGAGACGACTTACACCCCGTTCCAGACCAAGCCGGACGCCCCGCCGGCGCGGCTCATTGTCCGGCGGGTGAAGCCGACACCCGGTTCCCAGCTCGCCCTCTTCGCCAGATACAGCTATCACGCCTTCATCACCGACCGCGATGGGGAGACGCTGGAACTGGAGGCCGATCATCGCCGCCACGCCGAGGTCGAGAACGCCATACGCGACCTCAAGTACGGCGTCGGGCTGAACCACATGCCGTCGGCGCGCTTCGCCGCCAACGGCGCCTGGGTGGCGGTACAAGTGATGGCGCATAACCTGGCCCGCTGGACGGCGCGGATTGGTCTGGGCGAGGGGACCCTGATCACCAAGACCCTCAGGCGGCGGGTCTTAGCTCTGGTGGGACGGATCACCCGCTCGGCGCGCCGCCTCACTTTGCATCTCCCCCGGCGCTGGCTTTGGGAAACCCAGTTCAGTCGCGCCTTGGCCCGGCTGCAAGCCATTCCGTTCCCGGCCTGACGGCCAGCCTGCAACTGACCCAACGTCCCCGCAATCTCGCGCCACCCCGGTCGCGAGAGTCCCCTGCTGCGTATCCTCTCGCCATCCCGCGCATCGCAACTCCCGCATAGGGCCTTAGGGGCCCTGTGCGGCGACTGAAGACCGTCCGCCGGCCTCCCATCTACCCCAAGACCCCAGGCCATCTCCCCTGTAGCTCCCTCACCCACCCCCTTCCGCTGTCCTCACGCCGTCCATCCGTGTCCTTCGGTGGATTCGGGTTAAGGCTCCATCTGCGTGAACTCGCAGGTGAAGAAGGATCGGACGCTCAGTGGAATCAGGCTCTCCTTGATCTCGGAGCCCTAGTCTGTAGAGCCCGGTCACCCTCATGCGGTGAATGCCCTGTCCGCATTCACTGTGCGACGGGACGGAGGAATGGCGCAGAGAGTGGGGAAGTGAAATCTGCTGTGCCTGTGGTTCCTGGCAATTGACAGAGGTAATCCTAGGAGACGCTCAATGCTCCGGCTCTGCGTACTGCGGTTCTGGCATTGGCGATGGCTCGTTGCACTTCCTCCGGCATTGCATACCTGCCGACAGAATCCAGTCCGTTCTCGGATGTGTAGCCCTCTGCTATGTCAAGCAGGACCCGCAGGTCGGCGGCTGGGATAGTGAGGTGGTACCCAAAAACTAGACAACTGGCTAAGAGAGAGTCCAGCTCCTAAAATAACCGGCAACTAACCGACGTGAAGGAGCAGGACATGAAGCAGACGAGGAATAAGCACAGTCCGGCGTTCAAGGCCAAGGTGGCCCTGGCCGCCCTTGCGGGGGAAGAGACCATCGCCCAGCTGGCCAGCCGATTTGAGGTCCATCCCAGTCAGATTCACGCCTGGAAAAGGGCCCTGGTGGAAGGAGCCCCGGAGCTATTTGCCACCAATCAGAAATCCCAGGAGAAAGCCAAGGAAGCTCAGATTAACCACCTCTACCGGCACATCGGCCAGCTGAAGGTGGAACGCGATTTTTTGTCGGAAAGGTCCGGTCTATGAGTCGCAGCATACGGCGAGCCATGATAGACCGAGACCACCAGCAGCTGTCTTTGGTGCGTCAATGTATCCTGCTGGACGTCAGCCGGGCCTCGGTGTACTACCGGCCGGTACCGACCAGGGCAGAAGACCTGGAGTTGATGGCCCTGATGGACCGTCAGTATTTGAAGACCCCCTTCTACGGCTCCAGGAAGATGAAGGCCTGGCTGCTGCAACAGGGCTATCTGGTGAGCCGAAAAAGGGTTCGAAGGCTGATGCGGTTGATGGTCTGGAAGCCATCTGCCGGCGTCCCAACACCAGCAAACCAGCGCCGGGACACCGGATCTTTCCCTATCTGCTGAAGGGAGTGGAGGTTAATCGGGTCGACCAGGTCTGGGCCGCGGACATCACCTACATCCCCATGGCGAAGGGCTTCCTGTACCTGGTGGCCATCATGGACTGGCACAGCCGGCACGTGCTGGCCTGGAAGCTCTCCAACACCATGGACACCAGCTTCTGCGTGGCGGCGTTGGAGGAAGCCCTGGGTAAGGGACGACCGGAGATATTCAACACCGACCAGGGGAGTCAGTTCACCAGTGAGGCCTTTACCCAGACGTTGCAGGAGCAGAGGGTCCAGGTCAGCATGGATGGTAAGGGTAGGTACCTGGACAACATCTTCGTGGAGCGGCTGTGGCGGAGCATCAAGTACGAGGAGGTGTATCTGAAAGCTTACCAGACCGTCGCCGAGGCCCGAACTGGGATCAATGCCTACCTGGAGTTCTACAACCGGCAGAGGCCTCACCAGGCTTTGGGCTACCGGACCCCAGCAGAGGTGTACCAACATGGCCAGGAAGAAAGGGGAGCAGCAGCTGAAGAAGCAGGGCTGCCATCGGGCTTGGTGAAACCTAGCGCAGGGGTGGGAGACTCTCTTAATTTAGCCCTCGTGCTGTCTTAATAATGGGGTCCACCTTACTTTGGCGGCTGAAGCAAATGCCTTGGGAGACGGTTGAATTCACGGTACTTCTCTTCGAGATAGTCAATCTCGGCGATTTCCAGCCATACGTCACGCACATAGGCCTCATTCACTAGACGGTCCCATATCTCTTCTTTGGGCTCATGTCCAAGTCTGCGCGCGAGCGCAGCCCGGATTTCGTCGTAGGTATGAACGCTCATTTTACCCTTACCCTAACATGAGAGGCGGTACATGGTATGGTATCACCATCGAATGCTAGCCACAACTCTAGGAGTAAGGAGCGAAAGCAAGTTATGAAACGTAACCAGAAGCTTTGCATTCAAATCATGAAGGTCTGTAGAAAAACTGAAGCCTCAATGCCTAGGCTGTCGTATCGAGACATTGAGGGCACCAGCATCGATGAATTCGTTGAGCACTGCAAGCTGCTGGACGAAGACGGGTTTGTTGAGGCTCGCCTAGCTTTCGGCGGCGTGGCTCACATCAGGCTGACAGCGCGAGGCCACGAATTCTTGGATGCCCTGAAACAAGAACGGGTCCGTCGCAGCCGCAAGATAGGGTTTCGATCATTGCTTCGCTAGGGCCAGCATCTTCTATTTCTCCAAGGTGAGCGAAGTGGGGCCTAGAGGGCATGAATAATCCTGGTGACGCCGCCTCCCACATCCCCCGCATGACTCTCTAAAGTGTCGAACAGGTTCCTCCGCATTTCGGGGGGCAACGCAGTGGGGCTGGGCCACTAGGACGGGCCTACCTAGGTACTTCAGAAGAGCGGCCAGAGGCAGTGCGCAGTTGATCTCCGGGTTCTGCCTACAGTCAACTCTAGTTGTATTTGGTGGGCCTAATTTGACGGTAGGCAGAACCATCTTTGAGATGTGGTTGGGCAGATGTAAGCCTTCTGCCCAAGTCCGACGCAGACGGCCATAGGAGTCTTGTGGGATGATCAGAGATTGGACAACTCGTCCAGCGTCGGAATCCCACTCCCTGCCAAATAGTCGCCTCTACCTCGCTACGAATCGTCCAGAGCGTTCAAGATGTCCTGGATTGTAGCGCGGTCGCCTATATGCTGGCCAACGTAACGCCAGCCGATGCTTCCCTCCTGCTTGACTATGAAGGTTGCAGGTGTAGCGACGCCGTCCCCGAGAAGGTCAAACACTCCATAGCTGCGGGCGGTTGCGCCATCCGGGTCTGACAAGATTGGGAATCTGGCTCCCGCCAGCGCCGTCATCCGTGAAGCATCTGTCCGGGTATCGGTGCTGACCGCTAGCAGATTGACATTGCGCCTGATGAACTCTGGATACGCGCTCTGCAGCTCGACCAGTTGCTGCTGGCAAATACCTCAGAAGAACCCTCGGTAGAAAAAACCACCACCGCCTCCTGACCTTCCAAGAGTTCGTCGAGCGTGACACGATCCCCTAGCCCGGACATCAGAGAGAACCCGGGCGCCTTGACTGGATCTCGGGGTGAATTCGACTGGCCGCTTGGCGAAGGCGCCGTAACAGTGGGCCTCGGTGATAGTGCGGGCAACGGAGCAGCAGACGCAGATGTTGGTGTACTGTCTTGGGAATCGCTTGGAGCGCGCGCCGCCGGAGAAGGGTCCATCGGAAGAACCTGTGGGTCGACGTCTCCACCACACGCTGAAAGCGCGATCAGGAGCACCATGATTCCCACGAGGAGCCACGCCGTTCTCAAGCTGGTTGGTCTGTTCACGTCAGGGAGATGTGGACTTTGCCATTCGTTCATTATCGTGATGTCATCGAACCCGCACTCGCATGCCGCAGGCCCGGGACTACTCCTCCGGGAACTCGCTGACCGGGAACACGCTGTTGACAATCTGCTGGTCCGCATTCGGGCAGTAGGGGAGCCTTGTCCGGCGCCACTTATCTCTGGGGATGATGTGGTAGATGGTCTCGTCGCCGACAACGATCTCGGCCTCTAACTCATACCTGCGGTGTCGGCTGATCTGTACGCCCTCGGACGGAAGTTCGAACTTGATCGGGAATCTGCCGAGGTCGGCCAGAGTCGTCTCCGTGACCACGAGCCGTGCTTCAGGATCGGAAGCGTCAATCAGACGAACGTGGAGCACGGCCTCACGGGGTAGATCTTCATCATCCCTTTCAGAGTGAATCTGTCCTGGCAGGGGCGCGACGCACGTGTCGAGGGGGTTGGTGGAGACAACCACGACATCAGAGTCCCCCGGAGCGCCCCGGGTGAGCACAGGGTGGACAGTGTCGTTGACGTACAGCAGGTCATCACCGTGTCTGACGTGGGCACTCAGTGAATACTCGTTGCGATCGGAGAGCCGGTCGCGGTCGTACTCGATGCGGAAGCTAACCGGGAGTCGGTCAGCGTTCTCAATCACGTCGCGCCCCAGTTCCATGGATGGAGCATCGGCCAACGTGGTGTCCAGCAACTTGATAGTGACGACCGTGCCTTCGGGCAATGCGACCTCGCGCGCAGAGCGCACCTCGCCGGTGACAGCTCCCGTAGGCCCGAGTGACTCATAGGCAGCTGCCGTCGCAAGAACCGCAGCGAGTACCGCTATCGCGAGTAGACGCGACAGACGAAGCGTCACCGGTTCACTCCTTCCCCTTTTGCCCACATGCCATGGCTACCGAGGCCTTCTGACCGACGATCACCTTGCGGTCCCTGGCAGGCTGCGGAAAAACGATTCCGTGAGATAGGATATTACGACACAGCACAGCTGCCCTTAGTCTAGGAGCAGGACTCTCACTTAGCCACCTGTCCAGTTTTCTGGGTGCACCTCAAATATCGGGATAAGATGCTAGCCATTCAGAACGTCGCCACGTAGAGTATCCACGGTTATAATAGAGAGTACCACGCAATGATGCCAGAATAGGGTGAGCTGACTGGATACTCGGTAAGGAGGAAGCATGATCAAGCGGCGTAACATGGGGATGCAGGTTTTACTGATGATTATTACACTGGGTATCTACGGCATCTACTGGTTCTATGTCACCTCCAAAGAGATGGTCGAGTACAAGCGTCTGGATGGCAGCCCTGGTTTTTGGACTGTACTTTCTCTCATCCCTTTCGTCAATTTATATGCTGACTATAAGCAAGGTGAGGCAGTGGAGGCTCTCACGGACGGAAGCGTCAACAGGTGGATCATATTCATCCTGTGGCTGGTCTTCTCTCCTGCTGTCTGGTTTATTACTCAGACGGAGCTGAACAAACGGGCTTCTGAACCCGCGTAGATGTAGAAACCAACATGCCTGGAAGACAAACCATGATTCCACAAAGAACGTTAATACTGACCCTGCCCGCGTGGACCCCGTAGCACCCGGCCCACCAAACTGGACAAAATCAAGAACCTTCACCCTGAAGTTCGTTCTGGACCTGTAGGCTCAGGGCACCAAAAGGAAATCCTGTCCCCATTGCTGGTGGTCTACGATATCCGCTATCATTAAGTTGACACTGCCCCGCGTGAGGAATATCGATAAATCATGAAACTGACGGAACTCATCGCCCGCGCCCCCTGGCGGGAGGCGGTCACCTACCGGGACACTTGGCCCCATGAGTACGTCCTCAGCGAGAAGGATGGGCAGCGGGAACTGCTGAACGCCATCTACGCCCGCTTCCAGGACGGCGAGGGGGTAGCCTGCCGCTTCTTCCGCGTGAGCAACAAGTACCTCTTCATCCGTGACTTCAAATACTGGTTCAACAGCCAGTGGGATGGCTTCGACCCCGATGGTGAGAACGTGATTAACCGCGCCAGCCTGTATTGGGAATGGGGTTCACACCGCACAAAGCGGCGAATGCGGCCTCAGACCTCAGTCGTTCGGGATTCCCTCTTGCGGTGACCAGGAGGGTGGCTGCGGTGTCGGGTCCGACACCGAATAGTTCCACCAATGCCGGAGCCGTCTCTGAAGGTAAGGCAGAGCAACTCGTTATTGATGCCTTCGATCTCATAGGTAAGTTGACCATGACGACGGGCCAATAGACGAAGGGAGTACTTCGCCGCCCCTGCTGGTGTCGCCAGATGACCGGGACGAAACCTGGCACAGCGAGCAACTAGCCAGGAGACACCGAGACCGACCAACTCGTGTCTCAACTCCGAAGGTGCAGTGACGATCAGGGCCTTCATCTGGTTCACGGCCTGGGTGCGGGCCTTGATGGCCGAGTCCTTAACGATCTTGAGCATCCGGATCATCTCCACCCTGTCGAGACCCGACTTGGGCTGGTCCCTGGCTACTCCAGCAAGGACAGAGCGTGCCGCCATCTCGGCATCTACGGGATCGCTCTTGCCCACCCTACGACGTGTGGACCTGTCTGGCCGGTTGACCTCGATGACAGTCTGGCCAAGTCTGGCAAGGTACCTTGCCAGTCCGGCTCCGTAAGAGCCTGTACCTTCGATTCCGAAGGCAACGACCTCGCCTAGCCCAGACGCCCAGCAATGGAGACTTTCGTAACCCTTAGGCGCAGTGGGCAGCCGGTGCTGACCCAGCCGGGCGCCAAGCCAGTCAACTGCTACGGCAACGTGTTCGTCTTTGTGTGTGTCGACTCCTACAATGACCCTGGTAGCGCCTAAGGGGTTGGTATTTGTCACAGCTGTCTCCTCAAGCTCAGCGGAATTAGCTCCAGCCGGCCGGGAGAGCGGACAGGACTGCGAGAGGGCCTATGGCCAAGCTCCTATCAGGTCACTGCTCATCCGATCGGTGGACTTAGTGGGCCGCCTCGAGAACAAGTCGACAGATCACAAGGAAGGCATTGCGCCGGTCCCATTATGGGTCAGGCCCGAGCCGAGGAGGCCCGGGTGGGACTATCGCAGTCCCATTATCGCTGACAATCTACACCAAAGAGGAATAATAGGATGAGGATAGACACCATGACTACTACGCCGGATCCTATACAACCCCAATGGTTCAGCGGCTCCTCGTGATTAAGATTAGGGTCTCCACAATGCGGGCACTGCTTTGCAGACGACGCTATTTCCTTCTTACACACTCTGCATGGTATTAGTTCAGGCATATGAGTTCGGCGATGTTCCCCTTGACATATGTATGAGTGGTAGATAGGGGTTTATTGTCCTTCGTGCTTTTGCCAATGCAAAACGAGGTTCCGAAACGCCCTTGTTGCCAGTCCATGCCTAGGAACAACATTCAGTCGCCAGTGATCTACCTTCTGGACTCGGTAGGGGTTTACCTTTTCCCACAAGTTGCTCGGATACCACGCCTCATCATCCCCATGGGCTGAGAAATAGATGCCGACATCCCTATTGCGATTGAAGTACACCCGCCTAGGCAGGCCCCCATAGCGTAGGACATGACGGAGTTCCCCGGCCTCTATCCCTATGGTCCCAAACAATTCCCGGTACTGATCCTCTGTCACGTCTTCCTCCGGTGGCCGAGAGGCATACCGCTGATGCAATCTCGGCAACTGCATCCCTCATAATAGCCGTGCCAACCAACAAAGCCCCAACATCCCATGGCGCGGTAAGGGCGCCAATGTTCATTCCCAAACAAGATCCTTTCAGCCCACGCGTCGATACACGAGGGCGTTACCGTCCTTGTCACAGACCGCGCTAACGCCGCCCTCGCGAAAGCAATACGCAGCCTTTTGGCCGAGTCTCCGGCCTGACTTCATCGCCACCGCGATGTCCTTGTTCGTGAACAGTTCGGGTAGCTCGGCGTCGATCATGGCGAACAGGTCGCCCATCGAGGCGATGGTGTGCGTCTCCACAACATCCACGAGCCTACGGTCCACGCGCGCCCAACCGCGGCGCCATCGGCCGGGGCGATCGCTCAGCGCACGGAGTTCCTCTTCGACGGTCAACACGACGTCCAGCGTCAGGTTGGGATGGGCAAGCATCGCCGGAATGCTGACCAGCGATGAGAACACGTCAAACACCGAGCCGTGCCGCGGCGACCTGCGCCGTGTCGCCGGCATGGTCCTGTCCACCGCCACATTGACGATGTACCGGTCCCTGGCGACTGGATGCACCAGAGTGACCGAATACGCATTGAGCAGGCGCTGCAGCTTGTTCCTGAGCGGCCAGAAACTGCCCGTCTGAACCTCGACGATATGGCCGCCGTTGACCGCGTCTACGACGAAGCCCTCGATGGCCTGTTCAGTCGCGCTGCCGACGACGGCGTAGCGCTCCTTTAAGGACCGGTGCAGTGACCGCTCGTTGAACTCGCCTATGGACGTCATGAGGTGCGCATGGTATGGGAGACCCACTCGCCCGGGCAAGGGCTCACCCAATCTGCGATAATCATCACTTCATCTGACATAGGTGAGTACCTGGTAGAGCTGATAGGCATGGTTCTCGGGTTCCGCTGGGAGGAGCGCCAGGACTCTCACTTAATTCCGCATTAATCCTGTCCAAATAACCGGGTCCACCTCACTTTAGGGCGGTCGGCCAGAACTGCTTAGATGATGGGAAGTTCTGCAACCTTCTTTAGTCTGTCAGTACTTATTCTACCCTGGCTGCATCCAAACCCACCACCCACGAGTACCGGAGTTTTTCGTGTCGATTGCCTCTTATCCATCTTTACCCCGAATCCACCGAAGGACACCGATGGACGGCGTGAGGACAGCGGAAGGGGGTGGGTGAGGGAGCTACAGGGGAGATGGCCTGGGGTCTTGGGGTAGATGGGAGGGCGGCGGAGGGTATTCAGTCGCCGCACAGGGCCCCTAAGGCCCTATGCGGGAGTTGCGATGCGCGGGATGGCGAGAGGATACGCAGCAGGGGACTCTCGCGACCGGGGTGGCGCGAGATTGCGGGGACGTTGGGTCAGTTGCAGGCTGGCCGTCAGGCCGGGAATGGAATGGCTTGCAGCCGGGCCAAGGCGCGACTGAACTGGGTTTCCCAAGGCCAGCGCCGGGGGAGATGCAAAGTGAGGCGGCGCGCCGAGCGGGTGATCCGCCCCACCAGAGCGAAGACCCGCCGCCTGAGGGTCTTGGTGATCACGGTCCCCTCGCCCAGACCAATCCGCGCCGTCCAGCGGGCCAGGTTATGCGCCATCACCTGTACCGCCAGCCAGGCGCCGTTGGCGGCGAAGCGCCCCGACGGCATGTGGTTCAGCCCGACGCCGTACTTGAGGTCGCGTATGGCGTTCTCGACCTCGGCGTGGCGGCGATGATCGGCCTCCAGTTCCAGCGTCTCCCCATCGCGGTCGGTGATGAAGGCGTGATAGCTGTATCTGGCGAAGAGGGCGAGCTGGGAACCGGGCGTCGGCTTCACCCGCCGGACAATGAGCCGCACCGGCGGGGCGTCCGGCTTGGTCTGGAACGGGGTGTAAGTCGTCTCGGCGACATCGGCGGCGCCGTCCATCCAGTAGGGAATGGGAGTCCAGTCCTCCTCTGGTATCGCCTCGATCAGGTCCCGCAGGCTGGCGCGCTGGCGGATGGTGATAGAGAAGCGGACATCCATTTCCCGGCAGGCGGCAACGACAGTGTGGGCGTAGAAGCCGCTGTCGGCCCGCACCGTGAGTTGTCCCCTGGCCCCGCCGTAGCGCACCCGCCCCACCGTCTCACGCAGGAAGTGGGCCGCGCCACGGGCGGTGTTGGCCCGGCCCTCGCGCAGCCGGGACATCAGCACCTCGCCGGTGCCGGCGGCAATGGCCAGCAGCGGGTGATAGCCGCGGGCGCCGGTATAGCCGTGGTGGCGCGCTCCCTCCTTGGCCAGTCCATAGGTCTCGCAGATGGTCGAGTCCAGGTCGATGCTCAGGGGCGAGTCGCCGGGTCCGGCCCCAGCGGCCCAGGCCCGGGCCAACAACTGGCGGCTCACGCGGTCGAGTTGACGGACATGCCCCCACCGGAAGCTGCGCAGGAAGGTCCCCAGGGTGGATGACGCCTTGACCACGCAGCCTAGAACACCGACCGTCCCACCAGCGCGCAGCGCATCGGCGTCGTCGATGCAGTCGCCGCCTGCCAGCGCGGAAGCGACCAGCGTCAGCATCTTGTCCCCAGTGTTCGCCCGTCCCGGCGCTCCGCCGAGGTCAAGGTGATGGTCGACGAGTTCCCGCAGGCCCAGGTGCCGGGCTAGGGTGGCCGGCAGGAGCAGGCCGGCATTGGCCACCAGGCGATGGTCGTCAAAGAGGATGCGCATACGGTCGGGGTGGTTACGTGGTAACATCTATCGGGTGCTCCTTTTCTGGGACCGGGTTTCTGTTTCAAAACCATTATCCCAGATTCAGAGGAGCACCCGCTGGCTTCTTCAAGGACTGTCCCCAAGGACGTCCTTCGGTGGATTCGGGCTTAGGCACTTGCTACGGTCACCCAATCCCACCATCGAACCAACAAGGGGGCACGAAGCCTGCCCATTGCCAAGGTTCGATGGATCCAAAGGGAAATCTGAAAGATGACCGTAGCACTAGGATTCTAGCACATTGGGGATTGCAGTACCCTATGTAGAACGTCAGCGGGAACTCTTTCCGATGACCTGCCCTCCGAGAGATGGTCTAGGTAGCATGAGAGGCTGGGACCAAAGAAAGGGGGTTGTCAATAGCATGGAAGCGGCGCAATGTCGAAGAGATCACGGAGATGCTTCGAATGGCGAAGGTGGCGCTAAGGCTTGGGGATAGGATAGCTGAGCTGAGTCGGTCCATGGGAGTGTCGACCCATATGTCTTTTCGGTGAAGGCGGGCGTCGTTGAACTTCCGTAATTAATCATACTTGCACATTAATGTGATCCGTGTTATAAAAGAACAATGCAGATTCCACACCACGATATAGGCGTCAAGCTGGCGTTAGAGCGTCTAGCCGAAATCTTTGAGGTCCCCGAGCTGCCTAAGGATACCGAGTTTGATGTCCAAACCGATGACGGTCGTGCATGGGACGCAGTTTCTCCTATTGGAGGCCACGTCTTTGCCATAGAATGGCGTAGGTCAGGCTCCGTTGGCTTTGTTGCAGGTGCCACGCATCAGTTGACGTTCTTCCCAAGCAGGTTCTCCCATGAGGTGATTCCACTCCTGGCAGTCCCCCATATGAGAGAAGCAGCGAAGGAGCACTGTGCACTAGCCCAAATAAACTGGCTGGATCTCTCAGGTAATGCCAGGATCATCGCTCCTGGCATATTCTATCAGAACCTTGGCAACCCCAACCGCTTCCGCAGGTCAGGGAGGCCGGAGAGCGCCTTCGGACCAAGGGGTTCCCGGATAACACGACGGCTCCTCATGGAACCCGACAAGCCTGCAATGCAGCGCACCCTAGCCTCCAGCACCGGTCTAAATGAGGGCCACACCAGCCGCATAGTAGGTAAGCTTTTGGAAACCGGCCTTGTTGAACGAGGAGAGGACGGAATCAGAGTAGTCGATGCCGGTGCGCTGCTTGATGCCTGGCAGGAGGACTATCGGTTTGACCGGCATCATATTATCCGAGGCCATATTCCGGCTCGTGGGGGCGTTGCTCTGATTCATTCCATTGCCGAAGCATTTTCCAAGATGGAGGAGTCCTACGCAGCGACTGCCCTCCCTGCCGCATGGCTATGGACACAATACGCTCGATTCCGTCTCTCGACGGTGTACATTCCCAAGCCCCCGTCGGCAGGGCTGAAGAAGGCCCTCAGATTCCGAGAAGAAGCTGAAGGAAGCAACACCTGGCTGGTCGTTCCCAACGACGAAGGCGTCTTTCACGGGGCAGAGCTTGTTGACGGTGTACGCTGCGTCCATCCGGCACAGGCCTATGTCGACCTGAAGAACCATCCTGAAAGGGCATCAGAAGCAGCTGCAGGGCTCCGGAGGTGGCTAGGCTTAGGGGGCAAGGATGATGTGTAAGGCATCTACGGCAGACGGGTACGGTATGGAGCGGATGGTCTGCGTCCACCAGGCATGTTTCTACATGGGGACCAAGCCGTGTGATCTGCTGTATGAGACCGTTGGGGTCGAAGAACTGGTTTCTTGTCTATCTGTAGAACCAGAGGACATGTCGGTCGGCTTGGGGCCTCATGCAGGCACATTGGACCTCGACCTGGGCTGGCGGTAGCTTCCTTGAGTCGGGAGCAACATTGAGGAGTGGAGGTCAGGTCGTGGGTGCGGTATTTGAGCCAGACATTTATGACCCAGGCAGCAAGAGATTGCAGACTTGGACCGAAATGGGTCCCCGTACCGTAGCAGTGGCTTTCTTGATTCCCCTGGCAATGAAGCGGACAAGGAGAGTGTCATCCCACATAATGAATCTGACTTAGGAGCCACAGTTGGGCCAAGACTCGGATTGGTCTTCAAGGGCTGGGCTGGAACGAGGTCTCTGCTCCCGCCCCCTACTGGTGCAGGGGCCAGCCGCAGCGTCCCTGTCTGGGGCCTTGGTGCCTTTACCGTGTTCAGGTCTATAGCCTTTGGGAACGGAGCAGAGAACGAAGACACCTACGACCTCTGCCACTATTGGCAATCGGTCATTGAAATGCCGGTGGAGGGCAGGCCGAGCGACAAGGAAGTCTGGCCTGCTCAAGGAGTACCCGGGAATATATTTTTCAGATAGGAGGCGACTTATGAATACCCGAGCTAGCCCGGAGGATCCGGGCGAAAAAGGAGGGCCGCGGTGGATTGAAGGCCCAACCGCGACCCCTTGCCAGCCGGAGGCCAAACCCCAGA
The DNA here is from genome assembly GCA_965225925.1 of Dehalococcoidia bacterium. Taxonomy (GTDB): domain Bacteria; phylum Chloroflexota; class Dehalococcoidia; order Lucifugimonadales; family JAGWBF01; genus CBDDBY01. The sequence goes on from CBDDBY010000003.1 coordinate 222,986, forward strand.
TGGCACATCTTTATGATAATGGAGATGGCCCCGGGACGCAATCGATTGCGGTTGCCGAATCGAACAACTTCCCCTGCAACCTCTGCAGGGGAGAGGGCCCACCATCTGTAGACCCAAACCCGATGGGCTCGGGGATCGTCCACTATGATAGCGGGTGGACCCCGGGAGGTGCGTTCCGACGGGAAAGGCTTATTGTCGTGCCCTGTGCGCACGACGACGGACGCCTGGCCCAGTGGACCTACGACATGCTCTCTGGTCGGTGGGCGCAGCCCAAAGATATGGACGATGACCCCGACCCTGCAATGGCAGAGACGTTCCTACCCCGGTCTCCACCAGGACCGAGGGGCGTCACCCTGCCAACGATTTCTCTGGACCCGAAAAAATGTCGGCTGCCGGGTGACCTCTTGACCGCATAGGCGCCAAGTGTCGAAGAGGCACAGGTGCTTTCTTCAGGTAAATACCCAGCAACCAAAGAGAATTAGGAGGAGCCATGATTGCAGGAATCTACGTCAGGACCAGCACCGTCAGGCAGGGTGAGGAAGGAACCTCCCTGGAAACCCAAGAGGCCCAATCCCGTCTGAAGGCAATCGAGCTGGGCTACCAAGTGGACCCAGCATACATCTGGCGCGATATGGAGTCCGGCGCATACATTGATAGAGCGGGCGTGAAACGGATGCTCGAAGCTGTCAAGAGCCGGGAAGTTGACATCGTGATTGTCTACGACCACGACCGTCTCTCCCGGGACCCGCTGGACCTGCTCAACATCCAGCGGGTGTGCATTGAAGCACGCGTCAGCCTTGAATTCGTCAGGGAGCCATCGGACACTACTCCAGAAGGTCAACTGAGGACCTACATCTTGGGATACGCAGCGCAGAGGGAGCGGCTCCAGTTCATGGAACGCACTATGCGCGGCAAGGAACAGGCTGCCAGGAACGGCCGCATGCCCACCACCGGCGGCGTAGGCCTGTACGGGTACGACTACGACAGCACCCTGCGGAAAAGGATCATCAACGAAAAAGAAGCCGCAGCGGTCCGGATGGTGTTCCAGTGGGCTTTGGAAGGTATGGGCACGCATCGAATCGCCTGCATGTTGAACGAGAAAAAGATACCCAGCAAAACCGGGAAGCTGTGGAGTCAGAGCGTCGTGAACGGGATTCTGCGGAAACTGGTCTACACAGGGACCACATACTACGGCAGATTCCGCCATCGTCGGATGAAGGACGGCAAGAGGGAAATCACCAAGAGACCCGACTCAGAAGCGATTCTGGTCGAGGGGTTCACTCCGCAGCTCATATCTCAAGGGTTCTTTGAGGCAGTGCAGGAACGCTTGGATTCCAAAAAGGCTAGGTGGGATGGAAAAGGCCCCCGTTATATGATGACGGGCTTCACCAGGTGCGGAAAGTGCGGAAGCCCGGTAGTGGGAGGCATGATGGCACGCGGGCACGCATACTACCGCTGCACAAGTACTAGGATGAGGCCAGAAAAGCCCCCCACCTGCGATGCGAAGTACATCCGCGCAGGCCTCTTGGATGGAGTGGTATGGGAGATGGTCTCAGAGGCCATCCGGCATCCTGAGATACTCAGTCAGGAAGTACAACGCCATGTCCAAACGGGCGATGGAGACCTGGGTGAGAGGATGACCAAGCTCCGCCGTAAGATAGCTGACCTGAAGAGTCAGCAACGCCGTCTGATCGAACTACGCCAGAAAGATATCATCGACCAAGACATCTTGGAGGGCCAAATCGCCCCAGTAAGGTTGCTTTGCGACGAGAAGGCACGGCAGTTCAGTACCCTGGAGGAACAGCAAAAACAGAAGGACGCCGCAGTAGACGTTGAGGAACGAATCGCGGAATACTGCGGGCGGGTAGCGGAGGGACTCGACAACCTGGACCAAGCGGGCAAGAGGGCAACGTTCGCAGCCTTCGGTGTCAAGGTCGAAGCTACGCGAGAAGACTTGGCTGTAACTTTGGAGATCGACTCGGGTGTAACGATAATTCAACCATCGTGTTGGGCGTAGTGGTAACTCACGCTCGGGCGTCGAGCGAGTCCGCCTTACGGGCTGTCAGCGAGTGCGGGGCCTTTGCGCAACCTACCGGACGAGGCGACGCCGAGGAACTGCAAACGACACCATCGAACCTAAGCCCCCCTCGCTGGATTCCCGCCTTCGCGGGAATGACGGTTGTACAAAGGTCTTAGTCGATTTTCCCCAGTTAGGTGGCCCAATCTCCACTCCAAAGTTAAAGAGGGGCCGAGGATGAGGGTGCCGGGAGCGTTAGGCGCGGCCTACCGACGCCTCGCGATGACGTACACCACTATCCCGCCTGCTGCAAGAACCATCGCGGCAACCACCAAGATGACCATCCACGTGCTACCCACAGCCGTGTCTTGTGGTTCTTCGGGCGCTGGCCCGCCAGTCCCGGCTTGAGGAGCATTCCCGTCCCCGAGCGCGTCGATGTCGGCTTGCGCTTGATCAAGGAGGGCGGTCCGACTGCATATACCAACAGTGTATCCGCCGTCAGCATAATTACTGTCGTGACCATAGACGATGTACTCTTTCCCTTCGACGAAGGAGAACCCGCAGCTGCCGCCGGTTGGTGGTGTGGTGATGTGCATGTCCTCATGGACAGTGCCCTTCCACACCGTGCTGACCTCGAAGCCAACCGTGGTGCGGTCCTCAGGGGAGAAAGACGCTGTATTGGGATCATAGGAGTGTTGGATCGAGACGACTCTCCCGGCGAAGACTGCAGAAAACTTCTCCAGTTCTTCGGAAGGAGTCCCAGGTTGCGCAACTTACACGCGTGAACCAGTTCGGGGTTCCCAAGGGACCAGAGAACACCCATCATGAGCGCGATGCTCAATACGGCTACTGGTACCGCCGTGAATCCAATTCCCTGCCGCTTTGCATACACTGGCCGCATGACCAATTTCCTTTCCTTTCTCCTGGTTGACTCTGCTCTACGCCTCTACTAAGTAAGACGCTGCGAGAAACTGGATGGTTCCAATGAGTCTGCGTCCGCCGCGGAGTCAGGAGTTGGGTCGACAGGCGCCGCCAGGGGTACCTCGACTATGACCTCGTATTCTCCTGTGTTGACCGCCTTTGGCCCCGAGCCGTCCTCAACTCCCTGGCTTACTCCGACTTCATCCCCGTCATTGACGGCGGCATCGGCATCGACACCTAAAGTGGACCCAATCCTTTGGACAGAAATCGAGGCTTGTTAAGCTAGAGTCTAGCACACCAATCCATTGTCAGGCGGGCACCAGTTCCGGGGTGAGGCTCACCTCAGGCTGGTGTACCTGGTTCCTTCCTTCCTCGAACACCTGGGCCGGAGTTCTGTAGTCGAGGGTCTGGTGAGGGCGCTCGCTGTTGTAGAATCTCAGGTAAGCTCCAATTCCGGCCCTGGCCTCTGCCACACTCTCGTACGCCTTCAGATACACCTCCTCGTACTTCACTCTCCTCCACAGCCGCTCCACGAACACATTGTCCATGTAGCTGCCTACTGAGTCCATGCTGATCCTCACTCCATGAGCCACCAGTACCGAGGTGAAGGCTTCAGCGGTGAACTGACTCCCTTGGTCCGTGTTGAATACCCCAGGCAGGTCCCTGCTCAACGCCTCCTCCAATGCATCAACGCAGGAGTCGGCTTCCAGTGTGTTGGACAGCCTCCACGACAGCACGTACCGGCTGTGCCAGGCGAAGGCGCCGTAACAGTGGGCCTCGGTGATAGTGAGGGCAACGGAGCAGCAGACGCAGACGTTGGTGTACTGTCTTGGGAATCGCTTGGAGCGCGCGCCGCCGGAGAAGGGTCCAGCGGAAGAACCTGTGGGTCGACGTCTCCACCGCGCGCTGAAAGCGCGACCATGGAACCATGATTCCCACGAGGAGCCACGCCGTTCTCAAGCTGGTTGGTCTGTTCACGTCAGGGAAATGTGAACGAGCCATTCATTCATTGTCGTGATGCCATCAGACCCGTACTCGCATGCGCGCCATAGAGCCTATCAGGGCCATGATACCGATGTCATCCCATCTCGAAAGCCTCTGCTACCCGCATCACTGCGAAGGCAGCGCCACTCGGACTATCGTTTCCTGAATCCACACTTGCGAAAGGACTTCTACAGGCATGCCGCAGGCCCCGGGACTACTCCTTCGGGAACTCGCTGTTGACAATCTGCTGGTCCGCATTCGGGCAGTAGGGGAGCCTTGTCCGGCGCCACTTATCTCTGGGGATGATGTGGTAGATGGTCTCGTCGCCGACAACGATCTCGGCCTCTAACTCATACCTGCGGTGTCGGCTGATCTGTACGCCCTCGGACGGAAGTTCGAACTTGATCGGGAATCTGCCGAGGTCGGCCAGAGTCGTCTCCGTGACCACGAGCCGTGCTTCAGGATCGGAAGCGTCAATCAGACGAACGTGGAGCACGGCCTCACGGGGTAGGTCTTCATCATCCCTTTCAGAGTGAATCTGTCCTGGCAGGGGCGCGACGCACGTGTCGAGGGGGTTGGTGGAGACAACCACGACATCAGAGTCCCCCGGAGCGCCCCGGGTGAGCACAGGGTGGACAGTGTCGTTGACGTACAGCAGGTCATCACCGTGTCTGACGTGGGCACTCAGTGAATACTCGTTGCGATCGGAGAGCCGGTCGCGGTCGTACTCGATGCGGAAGCTAACCGGGAGTCGGTCAGCGTTCTCAATCACGTCGCGCCCCAGTTCCATGGATGGAGCATCGGCCAACGTGGTGTCCAGCAACTTGATAGTGACGACCGTGCCTTCGGGCAATGCGACCTCGCGCGCAGAGCGCACCTCGCCGGTGACAGCTCCCGTAGGCCCGAGTGACTCATAGGCAGCTGCCGTCGCAAGAACCGCAGCGAGTACCGCTATCGCGAGTAGACGCGACAGACGAAGCGTCACCGGTTCACTCCTTCCCCTTTTGCCCACATGCCATGGCTACCGAGGCCTTCTGACCGACGATCACCTTGCGGTCCCTGGCAGGCTGCGGAAAAACGATTCCGTGAGATAGGATATTACAACACAGCAATACCTAGCTTCCTGCTCAGAGCTCGCCAGCCCTTGCGACTTGACGTGCCTCCCGCAGTTGCCTCTCCTGTTCTGCTAGAAGGTGGCCCCGCCGCGACACTCTGACATACCCGAACAGGGTCACCTTCACCCCCTGAGAATTCGTGCCCATTCTTGTCTTGGGGCTGGTGTCCAATCACGAATGCGCTTTGGCTTGAAGTGCACTGTTGGTCTTTTCATTGCCCTTGGAGCTGCCTGCCGGGCGTCAACCACGGGAGGCCGCCACAGTTGCCGCCTCTGCTGTAAGCGGTGGAGCAGTAGTGGACAGGCGAGGCGGGTGACGGCTGTTGCTGGCTGGCATAGACCACCCCCCTAACTGGCCAGCAAGAAAGACCACCCCAACGGTTGCACCTCCATCCAGAATAGTGAGACCATCAAACCAGCGAATGTTCACCATCTCCTAGATGCCCACGCGTTAGTTGCGGATGCGGCTAGTGAACTCTGACCGGCGGACACAATCTCCAACTCTTGCGTCCTAGCAGCCCGTCCGAGGATTATCTAACGGTGCTTGCGGGTCAGCGCCAATGGATCGCGACAACTAATTTTGCCGGTTGCCCCAGCCGGCCCCCAGATAGCTTTGCGAATAGCGCCGTGCTCACTACCTCGGCAAAGTTCCTGATGCGTTGGGCTGGCCCATCGGCCCGTGCCTTCCTGTGCAGATTGACCCCAAAGCGGAACAGTTTGAGCAGGTTGTGGCCGGTGCAGATCAGCGACCATTCGCCGTTCACCTTCTCCAGTCCCCGCAGCAGGAACTGCCGGAATCCCCGGCCCTGCTTGATCTGGCCGAATACCGGCTCCACAGTTTGCATCCGCAAAGCGTAGCGCTGCCGACCCCGCTTGGTCTGTAACTTCCGTCGCATCCGGTCCCTGGGAGACAGATGGCTGGGTATGCGACCTCGGGGCGCGGGTGGCACAACCCGGCCGTGGCGGGTCTGCTCCGGCGCGACGAACGGGTCCACGCCCAGAGCATAGAGCTCGTCGACTGCCTTTGCCGAATAATAGCCAGCATCGGCGGATACTTCCCTGGGGACTGCACCGACGTTGTCGATGGTCTCCTCCATCATCGCCGCAGCCTGTTGCTTATCCGAAGTCTGGTTGGTGGCCCGCGCCGCCACGATCACCTGGTGAGCGCTGTCCACCACCGCCTGACAGTTGTACGCTTGCAGGAAGTCCTTTCCTCCAGGTGCGGGGATGATGCGCGACTCGGTATCGGTGAAGTTACGCTGGGCCTTGTCGTCGGGCACCCCCGGGTGATTACCACTTTCGGCCTCGGCCTGTTCGGCAGCCGCCTGCGCCTCGGCTTCCAGCGCCCCCATGGCTTCCCGTATCTTCTCCAACCGACCCTCTCGAAAGGCCAACTCCTGCGGCAACTCATCTCCACGCTTGTCTTCGCCGTACCGCCGGTCTTCCTCATCATCCGCTGCCTGGGCCTGTCGCAACAACTCCGCCACCTCCGCCGCCAACTGCGCTGCCTTCTCCTTCATCCGTTGGTAACTCATCGCCTTATGCTTCGATGCGTTGGCCTTGACCTTCGTGCCGTCCAGCGCCACGTGCCCCAGCTTCACCAGCCCCGCCTGCTGACACAACGCCAGTACCTGTACGAACAGGCCCGACAGCGCATCCAAATTATCCTTGCGAAAGTCGGAGATGGTCCGGAAGTCCGGTGTGTTGTTCGCCGCCAACACCCTGAAGGCGATGTCCTCGTGGAGACGCTGGGCGATACGGCGTGAGGACGCCACCCCCACGCAGTAGCCGTAGAGCAACACCTTGACCATCATCCGTGGATGATACGGCGGCCCGCCACGCCGTTCCCGCTCGTAGCGAGCGGTGACCCCCGACATGTCCAACTGGTCCACCACGTCGGATATGAAGTAGGCCAGATGGTCGTCAGGCAGCCACTTCTGCAACGCCGCTGGCAACAGCAACTGCTGGTCGGGTTCGTAGGGAATGTAGGTTTTGCTCATCAACGACTCCCCGCTACTGGACTGGGCCCATCATACCCCCAAGCACTCGCCAACCGTGTTTCTCGGACGGGCTGCTAGTGTTGGGGCGTCGGTAGATGGCCTCAATCCCCATCACTCGCATCAAGCGCCTCACCCGCTTGCGGTTGACCAGGTATCCTTCTCTCCTTAGCCCGAATCCACCGAAGGACGTCCTTGGGGACAGTCCTTGAAGAAGCCAGAGGGTGCTCCTCTGAATCTGGGATAATGGTTTTGGAACAAAAACCAGCCCGGAAACAAGGAGCACCCAATAGATGCTGCCACAGAACAAACCCGACCGTATTCGCATCCTCTTTGACGACCATCGCCTGGTGGCCAATGCCGGCCTGCTCCTGCCGGCCACCCTAGCCCGGCACCTGGGCCTGCGGGAACTCGTCGACCATCACCTTGACCTCGGCGGAGCGCCGGGACGGGCGAACACTGGGGACAAGATGCTGACGCTGGTCGCTTCCGCGCTGGCTGGCGGCGACTGCATCGACGACGCCGATGCGCTGCGCGCTGGTGGGACGGTCGGTGTTCTAGGCTGCGTGGTCAAGGCGTCATCCACCCTGGGGACCTTCCTGCGCAGCTTCCGGTGGGGGCATGTCCGTCAACTCGACCGCGTGAGCCGCCAGTTGTTGGCCCGGGCCTGGGCCGCTGGGGCCGGACCCGGCGACTCGCCCCTGACCATCGACCTGGACTCGACCATCTGCGAGACCTATGGACTGGCCAAGGAGGGAGCGCGCCACCACGGCTATACCGGCGCCCGCGGCTATCACCCGCTGCTGGCCATTGCCGCCGGCACCGGCGAGGTGCTGATGTCCCGGCTGCGCGAGGGCCGGGCCAACACCGCCCGTGGCGCCGCCCACTTCCTGCGTGAGACGGTGGGGCGGGTGCGCTACGGCGGGGCCAGGGGACAACTCACGGTGCGGGCCGACAGCGGCTTCTACGCCCACACTGTCGTTGCCGCCTGCCGGGAAATGGATGTCCGCTTCTCTATCACCATCCGCCAGCGCGCCAGCCTGCGGGACCTGATCGAGGCGATACCAGAGGAGGACTGGACTCCCATTCCCTACTGGATGGACGGCGCCGCCGATGTCGCCGAGACGACTTACACCCCGTTCCAGACCAAGCCGGACGCCCCGCCGGTGCGGCTCATTGTCCGGCGGGTGAAGCCGACGCCCGGTTCCCAGCTCGCCCTCTTCGCCAGATACAGCTATCACGCCTTCATCACCGACCGCGATGGGGAGACGCTGGAACTGGAGGCCGATCATCGCCGCCAACGGCGCCTGGCTGGCGGTACAGGTGATGGCGCATAACCTGGCCCGCTGGACGGCGCGGATTGGTCTGGGCGAGGGGACCGTGATCACCAAGACCCTCAGGCGGCGGGTCTTCGCTCTGGTGGGACGGATCACCCGCTCGGCGCGCCGCCTCACTTTGCATCTCCCCCGGCGCTGGCCTTGGGAAACCCAGTTCAGTCGCGCCTTGGCCCGGCTGCAAGCCATTCCGTTCCCGGCCTGACGGCCAGCCTGTAACTGACCCAACGTCCCCGCAATCTCGCGCCACCCCGGTCGCGAGAGTCCCCTGCTGCGTATCGTCTCGCCATCCCGCGCATCGCAACTCCCGCATAGGGCCTTAGGGGCCCTGTGCGGCGACTGAATACCGTCCGCCGCCCTCCCATCTACCCCAAGAGCCCAGGCCATTTCCCCTGTAGCTCCCTCACCCACCCCCTTCCGCTGTCCTCACGCCGTCCATCCGTGTCCTTCGGTGGATTCGGGTTTAGTCGGCGTTGACTGAGGGCGGGTTTCAAATTACTTGTATGCGTGCCAGGGGCGGGAGTATAATTATTTTATATGGTCCATATTTTCATTTCCCGGTCCCCGGAGGATAAACAAAATGTTTGGTCAGAACAGAGAAAAGAAGCGGTTCTCCTGGCGATGGGCCGTGCTGCTGGTCGCGCTGGTGGCGGGGAGCCTGCTTTTGGTGGCCTGCGGCGACTCCGACCCTAGTCCCACAGCGACCACTGAACCTACTTCGGTACAGGCCACACCGGACGAAGACGCCGACGCCATGATGGACGAGGACGCCGACGCCATGATGGACGAGGACGCCGACGCCATGATGGACGAGGACGCCGACGCCATGATGGACGAAGACGGCGACGCCATGATGGACGAGGACGCCGACGCCATGATGGACGAAGACGGCGACGCCATGATGGACGAGGACGCCGACGCCATGATGGACGAAGACGGCGACGCCATGATGGACGAAGACGGCGACGCCATGATGGACGAAGACGGCGACGCCATGATGGACGAAGACGGCGACGCCATGATGTCTCTGAGCGATATCGACGAAACCACCACGGGGGCCGAACTGATCGCGTCGCTTTCCGAAGGTGAAGCCGACTGCCTGCGTGCTACGATAGGGGACGCGAGCTACGAGGCTATGCAGGACCTGACCCTGTCCGAGAGTGCCATGGGATTCGATACGTTCCCGCTGCAATGCCTGGAGCCGGGCAACGCCATCGACCTGAGCGTAGCCATGATATCGCTCCGGGCGGGCGGGCTGTCCGATGATAGCCGGGCCTGCATCAAGGACGTTTTCGCAGACCTTGGGGTGCCGGGCGAGGGGATGAGCATGACAGACTCCATGCGCTCCTTTATAACCATGCAGCTCTGCCTGACCGACGAAGAAGCGCAAGCCATGTCGGGACCTGTTCCGGAAGAAGACGCATTTCCTTTGCCCTCCCAACTACGCTGCGTATCCGAGCAGACAGACCTGGAGAACCTGTTCATCGTCTACCAGGCCTTTGCCGACCTGGAGTCGAGCACGGAGCAGCCCACACCATCGCCGGAAATGACGAAGGCGGTGGCCGAGATAATGGCCGCTCAGGAGACCTGCGGCATTCCCACCATCATCCAGGGGGAGGGGTCAGCGCCCTAGGCGGCGGCTCGGGTTACTGCCTGCGCTGAGATATCCGGGGTGTGGGAACCGACGTTGGAATCGGATCATTGGCGTGGACAGATGCTTGAGTCTTGGAGGCATCCGAGATTTGAGTATCCAACGTCGGGGCATTCGTTTCCGTATCGTATGGTGCGCCCTGGGGTGATGCAACGTTTGCAGCTGTGTTAGCTACGTTGGGCGCTGGTCTCGACGTGTCCTATGGTGGGCTCCGCTATGTGGCAGACCCTGGAAGCTCACAGGGCAACCTCCCACCGAAAAGTTTGTAGTACAGTCCCCGTTGGCCCACTTTACCTCTGCCTTTTACACACCGAAGAAAGGCAACTCGTGACACCTAACCCTTGTTGGGCAGCGAGCCGCGCGGGTAGACTCGGACTACTATTGATGTGAGAACGTCGCATCCGCGTCGTCCAGACCACGCAGAGTCACACAAATTACCTAACACTTTTCGAAGAGATGTCCACATGACTGCGCGCTCCAAAGGACACCACGAAAAGTAGAGTCCCAGGAAGTGGTGTAAGAGGGAGAGGGTCTGGAGAAAGAGAGACCACCGCGTCATCCTTGGCGGGCAAAAAAGAAAGCTCGAGAAAGGAGGGCAACGGTGGTCAAGGAAAGGATGGACCTGCTGGAGCTATTGCGCAAGGGGGGAATGGACGGTGACGTGGACTTCCTACGGGAGGCACTGAGAGTGCTGGTAGAGGGGATCATGGATGCGGAGGTGTCATCGAGGATCGGTGCTGGGTATGGAGAACGCAGCCCTGAGCGGGTGACCCAGCGCAACGGGTATCGGTCCCGGGCGTGGGATACCCGTGTAGGGACGATGGATCTGCACATCCCGAAGCTTCGAGAGGGGAGCTACTTCCCGAGCCTGCTGGAGCCACGGCGTCGCAGCGAGCGAGCTCTGCTGGCGGTGATCCAGCAGGCCTACGTGGAAGGGGTATCCACAAGGCGGGTGGACGATCTGGTCAAGGCCCTGGGGTGTGAGGGTATCTCCAAGAGCCAGGTGTCGCGCATCTGTCAGGAACTGGACGTGGTGGTGGATGGTTTCATGGGCCGTCCGCTGGACGCTGGACCCTTACCCCTACCTGTGGCTGGACGCACTGACCCAGAAGGTCAGGGAGGACGGCAGGATCGTCAACGTCAGCGTGGTGGTGGCGACGGCGGTCAATGGCGAGGGCAAGCGGGAAATCATTGGGATGGACGTGGGTACCAGTGAGGACGGCGCCTTCTGGCTGGCCTTCCTACTCTCGCTGTCCGCCAGGGGCCTCGGCGGGGTGGAGCTGGTGGTATCGGACGCTCATCAGGGACTCCGAGGCGCCATCGCCGCAGTCTTCGGCGGAGCCAGCTGGCAACGGTGCCGCACCCACTTCATGACCAACCTACTCACTCGGGTCCCCAGGCGCGCCCAGCCATGGGTAGCCACCATGGTGCGCACCATCTACCAGCAACCCTCCCCCGATGAGATACACGCCCAGCTCGACAGGGTGACCGATCAACTCCAGAACCGGTTCCCTCAGGTGGCCTCTCTACTGGACGAGGCCGGACCCGACGTCCTGGCCTTCTCCAGCTTCCCACTCGCCCACTGGAAGAAGATCTGGTCCAACAACCCACAGGAAGCGTCTCAACAAGGAGATCCGGCGACGCACCGATGTGGTGGGCATCGTCCCTAACCGGCCGGCCGTGCGCCGCCTCGTTGGCGCCGTCCTGGCTGAGCAGCACGACGAATGGGCCCGTTGGCCGTCGATACATCACACCTGTCGTGCTGACCTTCAACGAAGCTCTTCCAGAGGCCGATCTCGCGGAGGCGACAGCCGCCTAAACAACATCAACAGGATGACGCACTCTTACACCACTTGACGGGACGTGACCCCCGGGTAAGCATCTGGGACAAGCATGGGAACCTGCTGGAGCGGATGGAAGCCCCATCAGAGCCCCACTGGATTTACGGGGACTCCCGGGGCAACCTCTACCTGGCCCGCCCAGCCGGAAGGCAGCCCATCGCCAAATATGAGAGGCGTCGCTAGACACTAACCGAGAGCGGGCTTTGACTTGCGGTAATATCTGCTATCTGCTAGCATTCCCCACGACCCAGCAGTGAAGGAGGCCAAGTGTCACTCATCTACTGGACGAGTACACTGGCTTGATATTAATGACAGCCATCGGTATAATCCCCTTCGGCGAGGCCGCGCTCGCCGGCTGGTGTAAATGGGGCAGTCGAGCGCCATTTAGTGCAGGAGGGCGATGAGAACTTTTATCAACTTGAGAAGACGGTTCGTAATCGTCTGGGCAATTGCGGTGGCGCTATCCTTGACGATTCTGACACTGTATTCGGCCCAGGCCCTGGGGCCGAACGCAGTCCGCTCGGGGTTTAATAGCAACACGCTGGCCGCCAATGATGATGGTTCCACCGGTGCGGTCCCGATTGGATTCACCATTAATTTCTTTGGCACCAACCACAGTACGCTCTTCGTCAACAACAATGGCAACGTGACCTTCAACGCAGTTTTCTCGACTTTCAGTCCCTTCAATCTGGGCACCACTACGACGCCGATTATCGCGCCCTTCTTCGCAGATGTGGACACCAGGCGGGGAGGATCGTCCCCATTAACTTTCGGTACTGGTGACGTCGGTGGCCGTTTAGCTTTCGGAGTGACCTGGCCGGGTGTGCACTGCTTCAAAACGGCCGGTGGGGTTCCCCTGAACCATTTCCAGGTCTTGCTGATAGACCGCTCCGACGTGGGTGCGGGGGACTTCGACATCGAGTTCAACTACGATCAGGTCGTCTGGGAAGCGGGAACAGCGAGCACCGGCGACGCTAACTGCCTCGGCGGAAGCCCGGCCCGTGCAGGCTTCGCCAACGGCAGCGGCACCTTCCAGGAGCTTGCCGGCTCTGGAGTGGTTAGCGGGTTCCTGGACGCCAACTCAACGACTGGACTGGTCAACACCAGCCTGAACAACAGTCAGCTCGGGCGTCACATTATCCCGGTGCGTGGGGGCACACCCAGCCTCGGAGTGGAAGCCGACCTATCAGTGACCAAGACGGCTTCCTCCAACCCCGTGCTTTTGGGAAGCGACATTACCTACACGGTGGTGGTGAGCAACAGGGGACCCTCTACCGGCAGCCAGGTGACCCTTACCGACACCCTGCCAGGGGGTGTCAGCTTCGTCTCTTCTTCCGCCAGCCCGGGAACGTGTAGCGGCACCGGCCCCGTCATTTGCACCATGGGCAGCCTGGCAAGTGGCGACAGCGCCACAGTGACCATCGTCGTGACCCCCAACTCAGCCGGGGACCTCACTAACACGGCCAGCGTCACTGCCCCAGAGAGCGACCCCAGCACCGGGGACAACACCGCTACGGCCATCTCGACGGCCCCTGCCTCGCCACACCATCAGTTGACATAGTAGAGGTGCCCTCCATGACCCAGTGGGGGCTGGTGGGAATGGCGGTGACTTTCGCCGTCCTGATCCTGTTAGGACTGGCCTTCAGGTCACGCCTCAGGCCGAGGGTTGGCAGACCGCTTTAGCCCGAATCCACACACCGAAGGACGTCCTTGGGGACAGCCCTTAAAGAAGCCAGCGGGTGCTCCTCTGAATCTGGGATAATGGTTTTGGAACAGAAACCCGCCCGGAAACAAGGAGCACCCAATAGATGCTGCCACAGAACAAACCCGACCGTATCCGCATCCTCTTTGACGACCATCGCCTGGTGGCCAATGCCGGCCTGCTCCTGCCGGCCACCCTAGCCCGGCACCTGGGCCTGCGGGAACTCGTCGACCATCACCTTGACCTCGGCGGAGCGCCGGGACGGGCGAACACTGGGGACAAGATGCTGACGCTGGTCGCTTCCGCGCTGGCAGGCGGCGACTGCATCGACGACGCCGATGCGCTGCGCGCTGGTGGGACGGTCGGTGTTCTAGGCTGCGTGGTCAAGGCGTCATCCACCCTGGGGACCTTCCTGCGCAGCTTCCGGTGGGGGCATGTCCGTCAACTCGACCGCGTGAGCCGCCAGTTGTTGGCCCGGGCCTGGGCCGCTGGGGCCGGACCCGGCGACTCGCCCCTGAGCATCGACCTGGACTCGACCATCTGCGAGACCTATGGACTGGCCAAGGAGGGAGCGCGCCACCACGGCTATACCGGCGCCCGCGGCTATCACCCGCTGCTGGCCATTGCCGCCGGCACCGGCGAGGTGCTGATGTCCCGGCTGCGCGAGGGCCGGGCCAACACCGCCCGTGGCGCGGCCCACTTCCTGCGTGAGACGGTGGGGCGGGTGCGCTACGGCGGGGCCAGGGGACAACTCACGGTGCGGGCCGACAGCGGCTTCTACGCCCACACTGTCGTTGCCGCCTGCCGGGAAATGGATGTCCGCTTCTCTATCACCATCCGCCAGCGCGCCAGCCTGCGGGACCTGATCGAGGCGATACCAGAGGAGGACTGGACTCCCATTCCCTACTGGATGGACGGCGCCGCCGATGTCGCCGAGACGACTTACACCCCGTTCCAGACCAAGCCGGACGCCCCGTCGGCGCGGCTCATTGTCCGGCGGGTGAAGCCGACACCCGGTTCCCAGCTCGCCCTCTTCGCCAGATACAGCTATCACGCCTTCATCACCGACCGCGATGGGGAGACGCTGGAACTGGAGGCCGATCATCGCCGCCACGCCGAGGTCGAGAACGCCATACGCGACCTCAAGTACGGCGTCGGGCTGAACCACATGCCGTCGGGGCGCTTCGCCGCCAACGGCGCCTGGCTGGCGGTCCAGGTGATGGCGCATAACCTGGCCCGCTGGACGGCGCGGATTGGTCTGGGCGAGCGGACCGTGATCACCAAGACCCTCAGGCGGCGGGTCTTCGCTCTGGTGGGACGGATCACCCGCTCGGCGCGCCGCCTCACTTTGCATCTCCCCCGGCGCTGGCTTTGGGAAACCCAATTCAGTCGCGCCTTGGCCCGGCTGCAAGCCATTCCATTCCCGGCCTGACGGCCAGCCTGCAACTGACCCAACGTCCCCGCAATCTCGCGCCACCCCGGTCGCGAGAGTCCCCTGCTGCGTATCCTCTCGCCATCCCGCGCATCGCAACTCCCGCATAGGGCCTTAGCCCGAATCCACCGAAGGACACGGATGGACGGCGTGAGGACAGCGGAAGGGGGTGGGTGAGGGAGCTACAGGGGAAATGGCCTGGGCTCTTGGGGTAGATGGGATGGCGGCGGACGGTATTCAGTCGCCGCACAGGGCCCCTAAGGCCCTATGCGGGAGTTGCGATGCGCGGGATGGCGAGAGGATACGCAGCAGGGGACTCTCGCGACCGGGGTGGCGCGAGATTGCGGGGACGTTGGGTCAGTTGCAGGCTGGCCGTCAGGCCGGGAACGGAATGGCTTGCAGCCGGGCCAAGGCGCGACTGAATTGGGTTTCCCAAAGCCAGCGCCGGGGGAGATGCAAAGTGAGGCGGCGCGCCGAGCGGGTGATCCGTCCCACCAGAGCGAAGACCCGCCGCCTGAGGGTCTTGGTGATCACGGTCCGCTCGCCCAGACCAATCCGCGCCGTCCAAGCGGGCCAGGTTATGCGCCATCACCTGGACCGCCAGCCAGGCGCCGTTGGCGGCGAAGCGCCCCGACGGCATGTGGTTCAGCCCGACGCCGTACTTGAGGTCGCGTATGGCGTTCTCGACCTCGGCGTGGCGGCGATGATCGGCCTCCAGTTCCAGCGTCTCCCCATCGCGGTCGGTGATGAAGGCGTGATAGCTGTATCTGGCGAAGAGGGCGAGCTGGGAACCGGGTGTCGGCTTCACCCGCCGGACAATGAGCCGCACCGGCGCGGCGTCCGGCTTGGTCTGGAACGGGGTGTAAGTCGTCTCGGCGACATCGGCGGCGCCGTCCATCCAGTAGGGAATGGGAGTCCAGTCCTCCTCTGGTATCGCCTCGATCAGGTCCCGCAGGCTGGCGCGCTGGCGGATGGTGATAGAGAAGCGGACATCCATTTCCCGGCAGGCGGCAACGACAGTGTGGGCGTAGAAGCCGCTGTCGGCCCGCACCGTGAGTTGTCCCCTGGCCCCGCCGTAGCGCACCCGCCCCACCGTCTCACGCAGGAAGTGGGCGGCGCCACGGGCGGTGTTGGCCCGGCCCTCGCGCAGCCGGGACATCAGCACCTCGCCGGTGCCGGCGGCAATGGCCAGCAGCGGGTGATAGCCGCGGGCGCCGGTATAGCCGTGGTGGCGCGCTCCCTCCTTGGCCAGTCCATAGGTCTCGCAGATGGTCGAGTCCAGGTCGATGGTCAGGGGCGAGTCGCCGGGTCCGGCCCCAGCGGCCCAGGCCCGGGCCAACAACTGGCGGCTCACGCGGTCGAGTTGACGGACATGCCCCCACCGGAAGCTGCGCAGGAAGGTCCCAAGGGTGGATGGCGCCTTGACCACGCAGCCTAGAACACCGACCGTCCCACCAGCGCGCAGCGCATCGGCGTCGTCGATGCAGTCGCCGCCTGCCAGCGCGGAAGCGACCAGCGTCAGCATCTTGTCCCCAGTGTTCGCCCGTCCCGGCGCTCCGCCGAGGTCAAGGTGATGGTCGACGAGTTCCCGCAGGCCCATGTGCCGGGCTAGGGTGGCCAGCAGGAGCAGGCCGGCATTGGCCACCAGGCGATGGTCGTCAAAGAGGATGCGAATACGGTCGGGTTTGTTCTGTGGCAGCATCTATTGGGTGCTCCTTGTTTCCGGGCGGGTTTCTGTTCCAAAACCATTATCCCAGATTCAAAGGCGCACCCTTTTGTTTCTTCAGCAGGCCTCCTACACGCCGTCCTTCGGTGGATTCGGGCTTAGGGGCCCTGTGCGGCGACTGAAGACCCTCCGCCGCCCTCCCATCTACCCCAAGAGCCCAGGCCATCTCCCCTGTAGCTCCCTCACCCACCCCCTTCCGCTGCCCTCACGCCGTCCATCGGTGTCCTTCGGTGGATTCGGGTTTAGGCGGAAAGAAGGGGAGCCCTATGCCAGCGAGGGGCAAGCGTCCTAGACGGACACAATGGACATCGGCATGGCCCAGTGTACGGCATCGCCGCCAACCCCTTTTGGGTCTCATCGAAACGGTAAGGGCCTTCCTGTCCCGGAACCGCGACGTTATCCGCTCCCTGGTGATCTACGGCTGGTGCCTGGGAGTACTGCTTCTTTTCTACACCTGGCTTGACGGCACTGTAATCTTCCAGCGTTTCCTGGAGTACAACGCCCAGGCCACCGGGTTCCTGGCCGGGTCTTTCGAGCCGGGGGCCACGGTCTCTGGCAGGATAGTGGAGTCAGAAGGGTTCGCCATAAGCATCGTGGAGGAGTGCACCAGCCTGGCCCCCCTGGCCATATATATCGCCGCCATCCTGGCCTTCCCAGCGTCATTCTCCCGGAAGCTCTTAGGAATAGTCCTGGGCGTGGTGGCGCTGTCGGCGGTCAATCTTGTGCGGACCACCAGCCTGTTCTATGTGGGGTCGGCCTTCCCGGAGACGCTGGAGGTTGTCCACCTGCTGGTGTGGCAGTCCTTGATGATGATTTTTGCGGTTGCCCTCTGGCTGCTATGGATGCGAAGGTGGGGGTACCATGGCCGGGCCTAGCTTCAAGTCCTTCCTTGCCGTTGCCTTGGTATGCTCCATACTCCTCTCCCTGGCCTGGATCTGGCTGGGTAAGGGGTACAACACGCTGCTTCTTGAGACGCTGTCACCTTTCACGTCTGATGGGGTCAGCCTGGCGCGGCAGGGGCACGATATCCAGCTTAGTGTGGCTTCGCCGGCAGGAAGCGAACCTGGGCCTGTCGGCTGGGACATTCATAGCATGGCGATGACCTACGGCCTGATAGTGGCGGCATCGGTGTTATTGGCTGTCCCACGCATCGGCCTTCGGGACCGGCTGATCTTGGTGGCCGGAGCGGCGCTGATAGCTTTCATATCGCATATTGTCGGCCTCTATCTGCTAGTCGAAAGCCTGGAATCGGTGGCACGGGACGCTACCCAATCGGCGGGCACCCTCCCCAGGACCCTTTTCTTCGCCTGGCTGTTCATCCCGTCACTGGTCTGGCTGCCTGCGCTGCTCCGCCAGTGGAACCCCCTCCGGGTAAGCAACCCCTCAGGGCAGCACTCAAGGCGACCAATTTAACCCTAGTTGCCAATGCTAAATGCAGGCATGGCCATAGTTTACCTGTCGGGATCACCGCCAGCCCCAGATGGCCCGAGGTCGGTTTTCTGGTCAATGAGAAGTCCCTGGCTTCCAGGTCCGAGGCATCTCCAGAAAGGCCGTGGCCCACAGGGTGGCCCAGTCCAACCGTGGGGGAACCGATTTGGCAAGGGTATTATTGACACCCCTCAGGCTCTATGCTAAATTTAGCTCGCCTGGTGGGGTCCTCGGTTTAGCATTGGCCCCAGCGCACAGTATCCCCAAAGCCATTATCTCTGTCTTGTTACCTTTAGCTACGGGGAGGGTAGGCTCGGATGACTCTGCAGATACCACCACAGCCGCCTCTTGTCCCGATGGTCTTAGGCCCGCTTGGCACGGATGAGTTCTTTCCATAACCCCAGCCGGACCCCCCCATCGCTATGGTGACACGGCTGTGGGCCGGTTGACGGTAGCAGTAGCCAAGCTCAGCTCCGAGCAGTTCAGAAGAGCATACAGAGGAGGAAGACAACATGGTACTGAAAGTACCCCCACTAAGGCCCCAGATTCCCGTGTTCCTGGCGAGACTTAGCACCGACGAGTACAGTCCACCACCTCAGAGCCCCACCGTCCGCCGCGCGGTGGCACGGGTGCGGGCGGAAGGGCCCGAGTATGCGGCCCGCCTAAGCATGTCCCTGACAGACTACTGGTCCGGCAGGCGGGGGACGGCTGCGGCCTTGAGGGCCGTGGACGAGGCATGGGGCGGCGGCTTTTACAACCTTCCCAAGGAGGCGGAACTGGACAAGGACGCCGCCGATGCCGCTCTTGGCGGAGACAATCTGGTTATCGATGTACAGGTCCATTACGTATCTGACCGGCCCGGCGCCCACAAGCGGACGGCGCAGTCCATCGATGTGGCCTCCAGCGTTGCCCATGACCGTTTCCAGGGCCTGAGCAATCTGGTCTGGAACCAGCGGGCACTGGGGTTCTCCTTCGCCGAGTTCCTGCGATGCGTCTTCCTGGAAACCGAGAACGATATGGCGGTCCTGTCCGCGGGTTCGGGAGCGGAAGGGATAGACGAACTTATAAACCTGAACAACGCTGAAAAAATGGGCACCCGGGAGCTGATCGACAGGCTGGCGGGTACCGGCCGCCTCTTGATTCATTCCAATATCCATCCCAACGTGCCTGGTGAACTCGAGATGATGGACAGGTGGAGGGAATGGTGCAACCCTGCCGGCTGGAAGATCTACACGATGTATGGCGCCGGTGGTGCAGGCAACGCCCATAAGCCCGAATACCCTGCTTGGAATCTCGGCGACGAAGAGTACGGGCGCCCATTCTTGCAAAGCGTTATGAAATCCGGAGCGCGTATGGTCAGCGCCCACAAGGGGATAAGCGTGGGGGCGGACCCCGGATGGGACGGCCCCTCATCCCCAAGGGACATCGGGCCGGCGGCCAAGGCCTTCCCCGAGATCAACTTTCTGGTGTACCACTCGGGCTACGAGCCCCGGGAGGGGCACGACGACCAGGAGGGGCCATACACGGAGGAGACTCAAAATAATGGCACCAACCGGCTTATCAAGAGTCTGAAGGACGCGGGCATCGGTCCTGGGGGTAACGTCTACGCCGAGCTGGGATCGACCTGGTATCTCATCATGGCCCACCCCCAGGAGGCGGCCCACGTCATGGGTAAGCTGTTGTCAGCCCTGGGCGAGGACAACATCCTATGGGGCACCGATTCCTGCTTCTACGGCCCGGCGCAGCCCATGTTGGACGCCTTCCGGGCCTTCCAGATCCCCGAGGAGTACTGCCAGCAGTACTGGTATCCCCAGCTTACCGCCACGGCCAAGGAGAAGATCCTGGGGCTGAACGCCGCCCGCCTGTACGGCCTGGATCCCGAGGAGGTGCGCCGCAGGGGGCGCAGCGACGACCTTGCCTGGGTGAGGGCGGCCCTGGCGGAATATAAGGCCAAGGGGACTCCGACCCACGTTTAAATGGAGGACCAAGCATAGTCCATGGAGCCTACCTGGACCCCTAGGTGGGTGCTACAGACTGTGTTAGCATACAGACGCCGTGGCTGGCAGTCTGCTTGTGGATAGGTCCACGTAAGCAAGGAATCTATACACCTTAGAGAACCGAGAATCCTGATATTGCCCAGATGAGAAAGGAGAGCATACCATGGTCTTGAAACCTTCCCCTCGTGCGCCCAAGCTGCCCCTGTTTCTGCAACAACTCAGCACCGACGAGTTCGCGCCCCGGCCCTATAGCTCCACCGTCCGTCGAGTGGTGGAGAAGGTGTGGGCCCAGGGGCCCAGCCTCGCCGCCCGCCTGAGCGTGTCCACCGCCGACTACTGGTCCAGCAGGCAGGGCACCGCCACAGCCTTGCGAGAGATCGACCGGGCCTGGGGTGGCGGCTTCTACAAAGTGCCACCGGAGGCCGCATTGGACAAGGACGCCGCCGACGCCTCCCTGGGCGGCAACCAACTGGTATTTGACATCCAGACCCATTATGTCTCCGACCGGGCCGTGGAACGGGCCTCTGCGGAATTTGTCTACGACATGGCCGCCAGCGTCTCCGCCGATCGTTTCCAGGGGGTGGACAAGCTGATAACGGACCAGCGGGAGCTTAGATACGCCTTGCCCGAGTTCCTCCGCTGCATCTTCCTGGAGTCGGAAACGGCCGTGGCTGTACTGAGCTCCGGGCCCGGAGTGGAAGCGACGGATTTGAAACGGAACGTCACCAACCCCGAGATGTGGGCTACCCAAGAGCTGATCGAGCGGCTGGGAGGCACCGGCCGGCTCATCAACCATTGCGCCGTCAACCCCAACGTCCCCGGTGAATTCGAGCTGATGGACCGCTGGTCCGAGTGGTGCAAGCCCGCAGGCTGGAAAGTCTATACCATGTACGGTCCCCTCGGCGCGGGACACATGAACCATCAAGAGTATCCGAGGTGGATGCTGGACGACGATAATTGCGGGCGCAGGTTCCTGGAGAGCGTGATGAAGACCGACATCCGGATAGTGTGCGTGCACAAGGGAATCAGCGTGGGCGCGGACGTCGGCTATGACGGCCCATCCTCACCAAGGGACATCGGGCCCGCCGCCAAGGCCTTCCCCGGCATACAGTTCATGGTCTACCACTCGGGCTACGAGCCGCGGGTTGGAGAGGAAGAGGAAGGCCCCTATTCGGAGGCGGTTTCCCACATCGGAACGAACCGGCTCATCAAGAGCCTCAAAGATGCCGGCATCGGGCCTGGCGAGAATGTTCACGCTGAGCTGGGCTCGACCTGGTTCCTCATGATGACACATCCACGGGAAGCGGCCCACATCATGGGCAAGCTTTTGTCGGCCCTGGGCGAGGACAACATCTTCTGGGGCACCGACAGCGCCTATTACGGGCCCACCCAGGCCACGATCGATGTCTTCCGGACCTTCCAGATCCCCGAGGAGTACTGCCAGAAGTACGGGTATCCCCGGCTTACGGACCAGGCCAAGGAGAAGATCCTGGGGCTCAACGCCTGCCGCCTATACGGCCTGGACCCGGACAAGATCCGGACCCAGACTGGAAAGGACCAGCTTTCCTGGGTGAAGGCGGCGATAGCGGAGTACAAAGTCAATGGAAGCCCCGGCCAGAGGACAGGCTTTCCTGCCTAGAAGCCCCGTCCGTTCCAGATGTTCTCAGGACTAAGACCCAACTTCACCAGCCGGCCTTTCGAGGCCGGCTGGTGGCATTTATTGTTATGGCGATTGCTGGGGCCCGGCCTGCTCATACAGCATCCTGAACTCCACGTTGTCCCTGGTCAGCATCATCTTCGGCCGCCTCGTCCTGCATTTCCTCAACCGTCTTTTCCTCCGGTTCCAGCAAAAGTCCCAAGGAGCCCAACTCGTCGGAGAGACCCGCAAGGGCCTCGTCAATACGCAGCTGGGCCTCGGCGGTGCTGTAACGCGCGGCCGCCACCTCCTGGCGGGTGGAAAAGGCCTCTAATTCGGCGGCCAGGCGCTGCTCGATTAGCGTAAGCGCCGCCTCATCTTGCTCCAGTTTTTGTACCTGTTGCTCCATACCTTGTAACTCCTCCAGGCGACGATGATGGGCCAGCCTGGCCAGACCCTCCCGGCCTTCGATATAGGTCCGGCCAGGAGTAGGCTCCGGACCGGAGAGCTTCTCTCGCACCTCCTCGGTCTTGGCCTGTAGCCGCGTTTTCGAGGCGGCGACGTTGGCCTTAGCCTGCCGGACCTTACCCATCAGCTCTTGCAGGCGCTGGTAGGCCACGGCGTACACCCGGCGGGGGTCCTCGGCCGGCGCCAGAAACCCTTTTAGCATGGCCTTCGGGTTGGGTACCAGACCTCTCAGAAAATTCTTCATACCGGCTGCCTCCCCATCACCAAACGTCCAGCCTTATGCCTCACCCGGGGTGGTCAGCAGAGCTGACGGCTCACCCAGGGCCGCCCGGCGACGGTTCGCTGGATCCTCCAGTAGTAGGCAGGCGGCCCAGCGCTGCATGGCGCCCAGGGTTATGATTCGCTGGCGACCAGGACCTTGACGGTGCCAGTCTGCGTGGTGAAGACCGAGGTGTAACCTTCCTGTGACACCCGGGGCAGTCGTCGGTTACGACCGGAACGCCCACCAGAATACACGCCCCCGCATAGGCGGCTACAGAGGCCACCGTGTAGACCACGGCCATCCTCGGCGGCATTACGAAGGCGAAGGCCAGGACCATGGGGTAAAACATGATGAAGAAGGGGCTGGCCAACCCTCTGTGGGTTTCCGTCGGCCAGAACACCACCACCACGGTAATCACGGCGAGGTCAAGAATGCTGGCCAACGATATCAGTGCCAGGTTAGCGGGCCTTTCCGCGATGTGTCGCCCGTGGAGGTAGAAATTTACCGCCATAAGGGCCACCACCGGTATGACACCTATCACAAGGTCGGCGGGACTGCCAGCCGTCCAGATCACCAGGAGGGCCCCCGCGACGATGATGAACCACCTGGCCCAGTTGATTACTACCTGCCCGAAGAAGATATCCTCGGAGGCCTCTTGTGCTGCGCTTCTCAGGTTTCTCATCCCTCTGCTCCTTTCATATTTGGTTACAAGGGGCCAGGCCCACGGTCAGGAAACCGCGACCCCCTCCTTAACCTGATCCCTGGGCAACTCTCTCGCTCGAACGGCTTCCCTCCGGCGGTCTCCTTCGATTCTCCAGTACACGTTGCCGCAGAAAGCCACACCCGCCAATATAAGCATCTGGGTGAGGACCGCCGCCGCCTCACCGGAGCCGGCCGTGGCTAGGGAAATCACTCCGTAGACGCCGACAGTCGCACCGGTAAATACCAAGGTGACCCTACTGGGAAAGGCCACCGAGAGGGCCAGCAGCGCCGGGAAGTAGAAAACGTAGGCCGTTGAGCCGAAGCCGCCCGCAACTATGATGATCAGGGAGATTACGGCAATATCGGCGGTGCTTGCGGCGTAGGCCACCTTCGATAGTACAGGCCCCCGCATGAGGACTTGGGCGTGTAAAAAGAAGTTGGCCAGGGCAAGGCCGAGGATCAGGACCACCGCGATCCGCAGCTCTCCCAGAGCCTCGGGGCTCCAGAGGGCCAGGACCAGGCCGGCCACCACTAGGATCCAGCGGGCCGAGATTATCACCACCTGGCCGTGGGCCAGGTCTTCGGAGTTCTGGGTGGCACCCTTAAACCCGAATCCACCGAAGGACGGCCTTGGGGACAGTCCTTGAAGAAGCCAGAGGGTGCTCCTCTGAATCTGGGATAATGGTTTTGGAACAGAAACCAGCCCGGAAACAAGGAGCACCCAATAGATGCTGCCACAGAACAAACCCGACCGTATGCGCATCCTCTTTGACGACCATCGCCTGGTGGCCAATGCCGGCCTGCTCCTGCCGGCCACCCTAGCCCGGCACCTGGGCCTGCGGGAACTCGTCGACCATCACCTTGACCTCGGCGGAGCGCCGGGACGGGCGAACACTGGGGACAAGATGCTGACGCTGGTCGCTTCCGCGCTGGCAGGCGGCGACTGCATCGACGACGCCGATGCGCTGCGCGCTGGTGGGACGGTCGGTGTTCTAGGCTGCGTGGTCAAGGCGCCATCCACCCTGGGGACCTTCCTGCGCAGCTTCCGGTGGGGGCATGTCCGTCAACTCGACCGCGTGAGCCGCCAGTTGTTGGCCCGGGCCTGGGCCGCTGGGGCCGGACCCGGCGACTCGCCCCTGACCATCGACCTGGACTCGACCATCTGCGAGACCTATGGACTGGCCAAGGAGGGAGCGCGCCACCACGGCTATACCGGCGCCCGCGGCTATCACCCGCTGCTGGCCATTGCCGCCGGCACCGGCGAGGTGCTGATGTCCCGGCTGCGCGAGGGCCGGGCCAACACCGCCCGTGGCGCCGCCCACTTCCTGCGTGAGACGGTGGGGCGGGTGCGCTACGGCGGGGCCAGGGGACAACTCACGGTGCGGGCCGACAGCCAACCCTCGGCTTCTACGCCCACACTGTCGTTGCCGCCTGCCGGGAAATGGATGTCCGCTTCTCTATCACCATCCGCCAGCGCGCCAGCCTGCGGGACCTGATCGAGGCGATACCAGAGGAGGACTGGACTCCAATTTCCTACTGGATGGACGGCGCCGCCGATGTCGCCGAGACGACTTACACCCCGTTCCAGACCAAGCCGGACGCCCCGCCGGTGCGGCTCATTGTCCGGCGGGTGAAGCCGACGCCCGGTTCCCAGCTCGCCCTCTTCGCCAGATACAGCTATCACGCCTTCATCACCGACCGCGATGGGGAGACGCTGGAACTGGAGGCCGATCATCGCCGCCACGCCGAGGTCGAGAACGCCATACGCGACCTCAAGTACGGCGTCGGGCTGAACCACATGCCGACGGGGCGCTTCGCCGCCAACGGCGCCTGGCTGGCGGTACAGGTGATGGCGCATAACCTGGCCCGCTGGACGGCGCGGATTGGTCTGGGCGAGGGGACCGTGATCACCAAGACCCTCAGGCGGCGGGTCTTCGCTCTGGTGGGACGGATCACCCGCTCGGCGCGCCGCCTTACTTTGCATCTCCCCCGGCGCTGGCCTTGGGAAACCCAGTTCAGTCGCGCCTTGGCCCGGCTGCAAGCCATTCCATTCCCGGCCTGACGGCCAGCCTGCAACTGACCCAACGTCCCCGCAATCTCGCGCCACCCCGGTCGCGAGAGTCCCCTGCTGCGTATCCTCTCGCCATCCCGCGCATCGCAACTCCCGCATAGGGCCTTAGGGGCCCTGTGCGGCGACTGAATACCGTCCGCCGGCCTCCCATCTACCCCAAGACCCCAGGCCATCTCCCCTGTAGCTCCCTCACCCACCCCCTTCCGCTGTCCTCACGCCGTCCATCCGTATCCTTCGGTGGATTCGGGTTAAAGCTACCAATCAGATCGCACCCCCACTTTAAAGCTGAGCCTATAGGTTGTGCAGCTGAAACCGTAGCCGCGTTGACATCCCGCCCAACATCATCCTCGGGATTTTCCTGGGCTTCGTAAGTCTGCGGCGGGGTATTGGACGGCGTGGGCCCCGGCGCCTTCGCCTGGAAAGGGTTACCACCAGCCGGCAGGCGACACCCGCAGAACGCACAGAACCGGCTACTGGCAGGATTTTCCGAAAAACAGACTGGACACCTCACAGGTCACCTCCTTGCTTTGAGTCTCGACTATCCTCTTCTCAGGCCGGGGGATACCTATCCTCTGGCCACGATCCAGTCCTCAGCGCCAAAGTAGGGGCGCAGAGCTGTGTCTATCGCCGCCATCCGGTCCCACAGTTCGGCATGATCGAATGAGCCCTGTTCTTTATGCTCCTGGCCGTTCAAAGGTCACCTCCTACCGTTTTCTCTTGCCTTTGCGGCTTTCACCATAGCTGAAGGTGGACACACCCGACAGTTACAAAGCAACCATTCGCATTAGCCGCGCCTACCAAACTTCGGTGGTAGGGATGTACTATCCTCTGTTAGTACAGGGACCAAGGGGATTTAGTAGTTTCGTACCTGCCCGACTTGCCATAGGCACGGTAACCTGATGAACAAAGGTTCCGGGACCTGGACCGAGCTTGACCTTTGCGGGTTGAAGGACTACCTTTGGGGTGCTGGGGGGACTCTTGACATGGTAGGTATTCGGCAAGGCCAGGCCGCTCCACCCTTCACCATCTTCGACGACTACCGCTACAGCCAGCGCATAGCCGTGGTCGTCCGTTGGTTTCTGCTGGCAATCTGGCTTGTTCTTCTGAACTATCGGATCGAATATAGCGCCCTCACTTTGGGTTTCCTGAATGCCATGGGGGTGGCACTGGCAGCCCTTAACGGCTACGTCCACTGGCGTATCTGGAAAGGTCGGCCTATCACGAGGAGTTATGTTCTAGCCCTCAGCGTAATGGACCTGGCCATCATCACGGCCGGGATTGGCGCGACAAGCCGGTTCGACAACACCTTTTTCGTGTTTTACTATCCCGCCCTCCTGGGCCTTGCTCTGGTCTTTCCATCCCGACGGCTCAGCTTTTCCGCAGTCACCTTGGTGGCTACCGCCTACGTAACCCTCAGCATCACCCTGGAGCCGGGGGTCAGCTATGCAGCCTCCGAAGAGAAGGTCTTGATCGTCAGGATAGCCACCATGTTCGCCGTTGTGGTAGCCGGTAATCTGCTGACACGCATCGAAATCACCAGACGCAGGGAGGGGCGGTGGCCGCCGAGCGGCAGAGGTCAGAGGAAAACCTGGAGCTAGAGCGGAGGGCCCAGCAGGCAGAACTGGAGGCGGTGGAGGAACGCAGCCGCATCGCCCGGGAGATCCACGACGGCATCGCCCAGTCGATATACATGCTGAGCCTGAACCTCGAGACTTCGGCGGAGCTGGCCCGGCAGCAGCGGGAGGGGCTGAAGGAGCGGCTGGAGGGTCTGGTGGAGCTGTCCAAGGAGACCCTGCTGGAGGTGCGCCACTACATCTTCGACCTTAAACCCTATTTGGTTGGGGAGAAGGGAGTGGCCGGCATGGTGGAGAACCAGGTGCGGGAGTTCAACATGGTGGCGGGGGTTCCCACCTCCGTCGAGACCTGGGGGGAGGCTCATCAGCTGCCGGTGCCCGTGGCCACCTGCCTGTACCGGGTGACCCAGGAGGCGCTGGCCAACGCCTTCAAACACGCCCGAGCCTCGGAGGTGAAGGTCACGCTGGAGTTCCTCTCCGGCGGGGTGCAGCTCACAGTCCAGGACAACGGCTTCGGATTTGACGCCGTTACTTCTACCTCGGGCCACGGTCTAGAAAATATGCGCCAGCGGGCCGAGGAACTTGGCGGCACATTTAGCCTACGCAGCTCCCCAGAGAAGGGGACTCAGGTGGTCCTCGGGATACCCTGCTGATCCCAGCGTTTAACTCCCTCGCCCCGACCCTTCAACAGGCTCAGTGCCACCCCTCTGCCACCGGGAGAGGGGACGGGGGTGAGGGCTAGCAATACGGCGGTGAGGAGGAGACGGCATGCCTCAAATACGCGTTCTGGTTGTGGATGACCACGAGGTGGTCCGCACCGGCTTGAAGGCCATCCTCGAACCTGAAGAGGACATGGAGGTGGTGGGTCAGGCAGCGTCGGCCACCGAGGCGATTGAGAGGGTCCCCCGGCTTGCTCCCGACGTCGTCCTGATGGACGTGCGCATGGAGGGGATGAGCGGCATCGAGGCCTGCCGCCTCATCAAGAGCGCCCATCCCCGGACCAACGTGCTCATGCTCACCTCATTTGGGGAGGAAGAGGCGGTCATGTCCTCCATTATGGCCGGCGCTTCGGGCTATCTGCTGAAGAACACGGGTAGGGCCGGGCTGCTGGCGGCCATCCGGGCGGCGGCGGCGGGCCAGAAGCTGCTGGACCCCTCGGTGACCGGTAAGGTGATGGAGCGGTTGGCTGGGCTGGCGGCCAAGGAGGAGGAGAGGGCGACCGAGGTGATCTCCGGCCAGGAGAAGGAGGTGTTGGGACTGGTGGCCCAAGGGCTTACGAACAAGGAGATCGCTGACAAGCTGGTGATCAGTGAGAACACCGCCCGCAACCACGTGAGCAACATTCTGGGAAAGCTGGAGCTTTCCCACCGTGCCCAGGCTGCCGCCTACGCCGCCCGGCACGGAATGCTGGAGGAGCCTGGCGACGTTTAATACGCGATGAATGCAACTGACTTTCCCTGTGTTTGAAACGTGATTGACGGCGCCTTGAGTCTCCAATACAATGCCCTCGACAAGGGCGCTCCAGGCAGCCGGGGCGGCGATCCAGGGTAGTACAGTCCTGAGGGAAATTCTATCCTGGCGACGAGTTCAACGGATGTTAATTCGAGGATGGTCCGATGGCGGGGGATAAAGTACGGGTGGGGATTATCGGGGCCAATGTCCACTACGGCTGGGGCATGAAGGTCCACCTGCCGGCCCTGCTGGCGCTCCCGGAGTACGAGCTGGCGGCGGTGTGCACCACCCGCCGGGAGACGGCGGAGGAGTCGGCGAAGCACTACGGCGCCCGCCTGGCCTTCCACGACTACAGAGAGATGGTCAGGCATCCGGACATAGACCTGGTCACCGTCTGCGTCCAGGCCCCCCTCCACCACGGCATGGTGATGGCCGCCCTTAACGCAGGCAAGCACGTGTTCTGCGAATGGCCCCTGGGGGCCAACCTGGCCGAGGCGGAGGAAATGACCTCTCTGGCCAGGGAAAAGGCCGGTCAGCACATGATAGGTCTCCAGGGCCGGGGCGAAGCCGCCGTCCTACGTATACGCGAGCTGCTGGCGGAGGGCTATGTGGGAGAGGTGCTGTCCTGCAACATGACCATGTTCATGCCCGGAATCCTGGAGAGGGGACTGGACGGGCCCTGGAGGGCCGACCGCGAGAAGGGGGCCCACACCCTCTCCATACATGCGGGCCACGTCTTGGACGTGCTCTGCTACTGCGTGGGGGAGTTCCGGGAGCTGTCGGCCATGGCCACCACCCAGGTCCGGGAGTGGGAAACGACGGAGCCGGGCAAACCGGTGAAGGTGACCTCCCCCGATAATGTGCTGGTCATCGGGCTGCTGGACAACGGCGCCGCCGCCTCGGTCCACGTGGCCACGGTGCCCCGGATGGGGACCGGCTGGCGGCTGGAAGTCTACGGCAGGGAGGGGTCTTTGGTGGCCTCGTCACCCCAGATGGTGATGTTCGGGCAGGTCAGCCTACGGGGCGGGCAGCGTAAGGACGGCAGGTTGGAGGAGCTTCCGATTCCCGGCCGGCTGGTCCGGGTCCCAGGGGAGGTACCCAAGAGAGAGCCATTTAACGTCGCCCAGATGTACCGCCGCCTGGGAGAGGCCATCCTCGGTAATGGGACTTCGGAGCCCGATTTCGAGCTGGCCCTGAGACGGCACCGCCTGCTGGACGCAATCCAGCGCTCTTCGGACGGTGGCGCGAAGGTCCCAGTACCTTAAGGAGGCTGGCCTGTCCACCTTACTCCTGCTGTTAAGGCCGAAGGCGGCCCCCATTTACCGGTTCCCGATTCACGGAATTCTTGGGCTATCTCTGGTCTCCGTGGCGTGGCCTGCCTCGTGGCTTCAGCTAGAGCCTCTCAGCGAGTACGCCTTCTTCCCCCTCTGGCTGGGCTACATCCTGACCATGGATGCTCTTGTTCTCCGGCTGAAGAGAAATTCCCTGCTGACCCGCAATGTGCCCGCCTTCTGCGGGATGTTCCTCGCTTCTATCCCTCTGTGGTGGGCCTTCGAGGGACTCAACCATTTCACCCAGAACTGGCATTACGTAGGCGCAGCCGAGTATTCGACGTTACGATACGCGTTGGTGGCTTCATGGCACTTTACCATCGTTGTGCCTGCCGTGTTCGAGACGGCGGAGTTTATCGGCTGCTTCGGATTCATCAGGTCCTTCCGGTGGGGCCCCGCGGTCCCCGTCTCCCGGCGCCTGTTAATGGGTTCCATGGCCTTGGCGGTCCTCACTCTCGCCTCTTTGGTGGTCTGGCCTCAATACGCCTTCGCCGGCACATGGATATGCCTTCTGCTGCTGTTGGACCCAATCAATTACCTGAGGGGCAGGCCCAGCGTGATAGCATGGCTGCGCCGGGGAGACTGGCGGCCGGTGGTTGCCCTGGCCTTGGGGGCATTAGTCTGCGGTTGGTTCTGGGAAATGTGGAACTACTTCGCATTCCCCAAATGGGAGTACAATATATCCTACGTTGATTTCGTCAGGGTCTTCGAGATGCCCTTGCTGGGATACGGAGGCTACCTGCCCTTCGGCCTGGAGGCCTTCGCCGTCTACCACTTCTTGAGCGGCCTTGTCAGGAAAAGCCCAGGGGAATACGTCCAGATCATCGGGTTGGCGCAACAGGTCCGGCCTTGCCCAAAAGCTGCCCGAGCAACAGGCTAGTAATCCGTCAACTTGTATCTGACGCAGGGTTCTACCCCCACTCTAACTCTCCCCGTCGAGGGGGAGAGAATCCCTTCCCCCTTTGATGTGGTAAGGTCAGAGCCTGCCCTGAGCTTGCCGAAGGGATGGGGGTGATAAGTATCTAAAAAATTTGGTTGCCTGGCTAGTCGGGCGGGAACAGGGCAAGCTGAAAGGTCTCCTGGAAGTTGGTGACTCCCACACCCAATAGGCGGAACCTCCGGCCAGGTCGAAGTTCCCGCTGTAGCAGCTCCTGGGCCGCCTGCGAGATGATATCCGGTTCGCTGGTCGGCGCGGGGAGAGTAGTCTGCCGCGTGAAGGTGGTAAAGTCGGCCAGGCGGAGCTTTACGTAAACCGTCTTCCCCTTCAGACCACCCCTTTCCAGCCGCGCGGCTACTCCCCTGGCCAGCCCATCCATCTGTTCACTCAAAAGACTCTGGTCATTCACATCCTGAGCCATGGTGGATTCCGCGCTGACTGACTTCGTCTCGCGGTGGGTGGTCACCGGCTGGTTGTCCAGGCCCACCGCCCGTGCCTGAAGCTCCGGGCCACGCTTGCCCATTTTCTCCAAGAGCCACCCTTCGTCGTAGCGGGCCAGGTCGTCCATGGTATTGATGCCGTGGGATTTAAGAAGGCCGGCGGTCTTGGGCCCCACGCCCCATAACATTTCCACGTCAAGGGGGGCCAGGAACTGGCGCTCCCTGCCCGGCGAGACCAGCAGGAGACCGTCGGGCTTGGCCGCCTGGGAGGCGATCTTGGCCACTGTCTTCGAGGTCCCTCCACCAATGGTCACCGTCAGGCCAGTTTCCTCCTTTACTCTGGCCTTCAGGCCCCGGGCAGCCTCGTCGACCTCTTCCGGCGAGACCATTTCAGATAAGTCGAGGTAGGCCTCGTCCAGAGAAAGAGGTTCCACCAACGGAGTCAGGTCTCTGAAGATGGCCATAACCTGGCGGGAGACTTCACCATAACGGCGGAAACTGGCGGAGACCCGGACCAGGTCCGGGCACAGCCGGAGGGCGGTCCGCATGGACATGGCGGAACATATGCCGTACTTGCGGGCTTCGTAGGAGGCCGCCGCCACCACGCCCCGGCTCTCGGGGGGCCCGCCCACCACCACCGGCTTTCCCATGAGCTGTTGGTTGTCCAGCTGCTCCACCGAGGCGTAGAAGGCATCGAGGTCGGCGTGGAGAATATAGGCGGGCGGGCGCTCCAACATAAGAATATTGTAGCGCATGAGCCGCCGGGGGCGGGTTTGTCCAGCGCCGTGTCTACCTTTCCATCCAGCGGGCTACCCAAGTGGACCAGAGCTTGAAATGATTCTAGAACGTCCTCTGTCTAGTCTGAATACTGCTTTTTGAAGCCAGAGGCTTATCGCTCGAAGGCTACCATGGGTGTGTTCTGGCCTGAAATCTCACGCGACTCACCGGAGTTTAGGCCTTGTCTAGACGGCCCTGTGCGTATAGAATGTAATGAGCGTATTCTTTGTCACAAAGGCGAAAATCATGGAAGCAAAGCTGCTGATAGAAGTTAAGCCCAACCCGAAGGTCCAGGATTTCGGCCCTGGTGATACCGTCAAGGTAAGCTTCCGCGTGCGGGAAGGTCAGCGGGAACGTGTGCAGGCTTACCAAGGGGTGGTGATCAGGCGGCGGAAAGCAGGGCCGGGGAGCAACTTCACCGTTAGACGGATCACCTACGGGGTAGGGATCGAACGGACCTTCCCAATTTACTCGCCATTATTGGAATCGGTGGAGGTGCTCCGGAGAGGCGTTGTGCGCAGAGCCAAGCTGTATTACCTGCGCGGCCTGTCCGGCAAGGCGGCCCGGATCAAAGAGAAATATCAGCCTACCGGGAAGTCACAAAAACCCTCTCAGTGAGAATCCGGGGCCACGCCGGCATTCTCCTACTAGGGCTCTGTTGTTGAAAGGTCCCTCCCTTTTCCCCTTCGCCGCCTGCTCCTTCGCCCAAGCCGCGGCTCCCCGTCACAGGTCAACGCTATGCCGTTGATAAGGCAAGTATTATCTGCAATCATCGGACACGGGCGGTATTTTTGCTCCCCTGAGGACCGCCGGCGGCCCCGCTGCCGGGCCATCGAGCTTAGATTAGGCGTGCCATGAGATACGTTGAAATCGCGGTGGACGCGCCCGTCGGCTGCGGTAGGACCCTATCATACAGCCTACCTCCCCAGATGGACCTGGAACCGGGGCAGCTTGTATGGGCCCCCCTTGGAACCAGGCCGGTCCAGGGAGTCGTCTTCGAGCTGACAGACCAGCCACGGGTTGATGCCACCAAGGACGTATTGGCATCCATCGAGCCCTCTCCCCTTGTGACCTCCCACCACCTCGACCTGGCCCGCTGGATCAGCCGGTATTACATGTCATCTCTCTTCCAGGCGGTAGCCCTGTTCCTGCCCCCGGGGTCCGGAAGCAAGGTCCGGTCTTACCTACGTGAGGGGCCGCAACCAGCCAAGACTCCATCGGGACTGGCCCCGAAGGACCGGCTGGCGTTGGCGCACCTGACCCACCCAAAAGAAGTCGAGGAGAAGGGACTGGCCAAGCTGCTGGGCAAAGATGGTGAAGCTGAGGTCCGCAGGCTGCTGAGGACGGGCCTGGTCCAACGCCGGTGGGAGCTTCCGAGGCCGAAAATACCCCACAAGTACCGCTGCTGCCTTCTTTCGGTTGGTCCTGACCGGGGAATGGATAACGGGGCGGCTCTAGGTAATAAGAGAGCTTCCAAACAAGCGGCATTGTACAACGACCTCCTCCGCTCCGCGCAGCCTTATCCAATTTCCGTCGCCAACAAGGCGTTCGGCCCACCGGCGGTTCAGGGTCTCTTTAAGAAGGGACTCCTGGCCCTGGAATGGGAGAAGGTGGAGCGGAGGCCGCTGCTGGCGGACCTGCCCAGCAACGAAACTGACCTGGGCGAGGTACTCACCGCCGAACAGACGCGTGCGTTGGCAGAGATAGCCTCTGCTTTGGAAGCCCGGCCCGGCGCCCCCAGGAGATTTCTGCTTCACGGCGTCACCGGCAGCGGCAAGACCGAGGTGTACATCCGCAGCCTGGAGCACTGCGTGCGGAATGGGAAGAAGGGTATCTACCTGGTGCCGGAGATAGCCCTTACACCCCAGGCGGTACACCATCTGAACGCCAGGTTTCCTGATAGGGTGGCTGTCCTCCACAGCCGTCTCTCGGCCGGCCAGCTGTTCGATCAGTGGTGGAGGATCAGGAATGGGGACTACGACGTCGTGGTTGGACCTCGAAGCGCCCTGTTTGCGCCTGTATCAGGCCTGGGCCTGATCGTCATAGACGAAGAGCACGAGTGGACCTATAAGCAACATGACTCCGAGCCCCGCTATCATGCCAGGAATGTAGCGCTCAAGCTGGCCGATCTCAGCGGCGCCGTGGTGATCATGGGCAGCGCCACCCCAGACGTGGAGACTTACCACAGGGCTCAGCAAGGTGAGTACAAGCTGCTGGAGTTGCCTCGCAGGATCGGCGCTTCCCCAACCCTTGGAGTAAAGGGTGCGCCTTTGGCCTCGGTGGAGGTCTGTGATATGAGGCAGGAGCTCAAGGAGGGCAACCGGAGCATCTTCAGCCGCTCGCTATCCGTCAGCCTGGCCCGGTGCATAGAAGCGGGCGAACAGGCCGTTCTGTTCCTCAACCGGCGCGGCGCAGCCACCGTAGTCCAGTGCCGCGATTGCGGGCTGGCGCTGGAGTGCAGCCGGTGCTCCGTCCCCCTAACCTACCATTCTGCGGGACCGTACCTTCTATGTCACCACTGCAACCGGCGTTCATCCCTTCCCAGGGGCTGCCCTCAGTGCAGGAGCCCTCATATCAGGTACCTGGGTCTGGGCACCCAACGGGTGGCGGAGGAACTGAAGGGACTGTTGCCCCAGGCCAGGGCCTTGCGGTGGGACGGGGATGCGGCACGGGCCGATGGTGACCACGGGGGCACGTTGAAGCGTTTCCTGGAGGGGGAGGCACAGGTCTTGATAGGCACCCAGATGGTCGCGAAGGGTCTTCACGTGCCCAACGTGAGCCTGGTGGGCGTGGTCCTGGCGGACATCGGGCTGAACCTGCCCGACTTCCGGGCCGGCGAACGGACCTTTCAGCTTCTCTGCCAGGTGGCCGGGCGGGCCGGGCGGGGTACATCGCCGGGCAAAGTGATAATACAGACGTACAACCCCGCCAACTACGCCGTGGAGGCCGCCTCGGAGCAGAATTACGGGCTGCTATTCAGCCGGGAGATAGGCTTTCGCCGGCAGCAGTCGAACCCCCCATTCAGCCGGCTGGTCCATCTGGTGTACGTACATACCAACGCCGAGGCCTGCCAGCGGGAGGCCGAGAGGTTGGGCCGCGCGTTACGCCGGATGGCCTACGCCCAGGGGCTTACGGATGTGGAGCTGGTGGGGCCGGGGCCGGCATTTCCCCAGCGGGTCCGGGGCGGATACCGGTGGCACGTGATCCTGCGGGGCGGCAACCTCCACTCATTCCTGGAGAATGTTACATTACCCCAGGGCTGGAGCGTGGATGTGGACCCCGTATCCGTGATGTAATGCTCCTTTACACTCCCGGCCCGCCTTGGCTATAATCAGGATACGGCAATGGGTCGGTGAACTCCGTCGCCGTACAACCGGTCCAAGAGGAGGGCGGAATTGTCGGTCCTGAACATGCGTCTTGTTCCCGACCAGATACTCAGGGAGAAGGCCAAGCGCATCAACACCATAAATTCGTCTCTACAAAGGCTGATAGACGACATGATAGACACGATGCAGGAGGCCCACGGGGTTGGTCTAGCCGCCAACCAGGTGGGAGTGCTCCAGCGAGTGATCGTCATTCAGCTTCCCGAGGATGAGGAGCCCAGGGTGTTCGTCAACCCTGAGATAATCCGCCGGGAAGGTGAGCGAGAGGTGGAAGAGGGGTGTCTCAGCATACCCGGCTATCGAGGGCTGGTGAGACGCTCTGTCAAGGTGAGGGCCAAGGGTATGGACCGCAAGGGAACATTGGTGCGAGTGAGGGCGGATGAGCTTCTAGCCCAGGCCCTGGAGCATGAAATCGACCACCTCAACGGGACCCTCTACGTTGACCATCTGGTGGCCCGGGACAAATTGTGGAAGGAGGAGCCGGAAGAGGCTCCCGAGGACTATGAACCCGAAGATTATGAATCTGAAGAGGCCCCCGTTGTTGTGGGTTACACCGGATAATGTCACCGAAGGTTAATCAACGGCCTGCCGGGCCTGGCGGCTTTGGGCGAAAGTCGATTCCCCAGGACAGCGGGCATTCTTAGCGAGCTGAAAGAATTCTTCCTGGCCCGGTCCGTGCCGGCCTGTCTAGTGGGCGGTTATATCAGAGACTCACTGCGAGCCATCCCATCCAGGGATTTGGATGTCGCCCTTCAGGGAGACCACCTTTCTCTGGCCAGGGAGCTGGCGGATATTTTCGGTGGCTCCTTTGTACCCCTGGGGAATGAACACCGGATCGGCAGGGTGAGTTTGACCTCGCCGGATGGTGACCGGTGGGTGATAGATGTTTCTGGGCTGGAAGGCTCCTTATATGAGGACCTTTCGAGACGGGATTTTACAGTGGACGCCATGGCCCTGGCCGTGGCGGATTGGGATACTCCAGGCTGGCAGGACCGTATTCTGGACCCCTTCGAGGGCAGGAAAGACCTGTCCCAGAAGACCATCCGGGCCCTCAGTCCGGGGGTATTCGAAGAAGACCCTATCCGCCTTCTGAGGGCTGTGCGCCTCGCTGCGAATCTGGGCTTCCGCATAGATCCGGAGACTTCTCGCCACATATCCATTCACTCCCAACTGATATCCTCCGCCGCCGGGGAGCGGGTCAGGGATGAGCTCCTGGCAATTCTGGCGGCAGATGGGGCCAATATTCACCTGGAAACGCTGGACTCCCTGGGGCTTCTCTGCTGTATAATCCCTGAGCTACGGGCAACCCGTGGGGTGGAACAGCCCCGGGAGCATTACTGGGATGTCTTCAACCACTCCCTCCAAATCGTGGAGGCTGTGGAGAGAGTGACCGGAGGACCCAATGGCGACGCGGTATCCAGTCTGGTGCCATGGAATGACGAGATGGAGAGGCGATTCGCCCAGGAGTTGAGCGACGGACACACACGGAGAACGATGTTGAAGCTGGGCGGGCTACTGCACGATATAGCCAAACCCCAGACCAAGGCGGTGGACTCCACAGGGAGGACCAGGTTCCTGGGCCACCATTCTCTGGGGAGCTCCATGGCCAGGGAGACGCTTCAGCGGTTGCGTATTAGCAACCGGGGGGTGGAAATGGCGTGTAGCTTGGTGGAGAACCACCTTCGACCGACTCAGATGAGCCAGGGCGGGGAGTTGCCCACGCCCAGGACCATCCACCGCTATTTCAGGGACGTGGGCGACGTGGCCGTGGACGTCCTCTATCTCAGCCTGGCCGACCACCTGGCCGCCAGGGGCCCGGAGCTCGATATGGATGGCTGGCGCGATCATGTGGACAGCATCGCCCACATAATGGAAGTGGGAAGCCGGCAGAGTTCTCCCGAGAAGATGCCCAGGCTGGTCACTGGACATGACCTGATGGGGGAACTGGGCCTTGCTCCCAGCCCACTGATAGGCGCCCTTCTGGAGAGCGTACTGGAGGCCCAGGCAGAGGGTGAGGTGTCCAACAGGGATGAGGGGCTGGACTGGGTCCGGCTAAAGATCAGGGACCTCCGCCCAGACGGACCGTCCCCTGAAATGTACGGCGGTTAGGAGAGGGCGGTGCGCAGAAGAGGCATCAGGTTTTTCGCCATCATTCTGGTGATCGTCGCCCTTTCAATTGCCACCCTGAGTTTCAAGGAGATTCACATCGGCGGCTTCGATCGGGAGGCGTCGGGACCACTAGGCCTCACCTTGGGGCTTGACCTGCAAGGCGGCAGCCACCTGGTGTACCGGGCGAACCTTCCGGATCAGGCCAGGATGACCTTCCAGGAACCTCTGGAGGGCCGGCAGCTACGCGACCTGTTGGAGGAAATGGACCAAGACAAAGCCACCCTTAGCACCAGGGAGTTCATCGTTCGGGACCTATCCCTGGAGGAGAAGTTGGAGGAAGACCTCAGGTTAGCTCTGGGGACGCTGTCACCGATAAAGAGCTATGAGACCATCGACGATGCCCTGGTGGTGACCTTCCAGGACACGGTGGATGAAGAGGTGCTGGGCATTCTGCTGGAGGGGCTGGACTTTCTCCAGGCGACCATCCACAGCGGGGATGAAAACCAGTACGCCATCCAGGGGTTGTCCCTGGCCGGAAGGGCAGAAGCCCAGTTGGAAGCGGACTTAAGAGAGCTGGCCCTTATTATGTCATTCTCCTCCAGCGATGGCGTGGTGGAGGTGAGCTTCAACGATTTTCTGCAAGAATCGGAGCTGCGCTTGGTCCTTGGCAGGACGGGACAGGTCAATGCGGTCATCGAGACCCCGGCCCAGACGCAGTTCGCCATCGGCGGGTTGGCACTGGACGACCTGACCACGCGGGATGAGTTCACAAACAGACTGGAGAATCTGGCGCCCGTTGAGCCTGGCTCTTTGGTCCTGGAGGTGGAAGAACCCACTCCTGACCAGATGGACGGGGTGGTGGATACCATTCAGCGGCGGATCAACGCCCTGGGCACCACCGAGCCCATTGTCCAGACCCTGGGCAGCGACCGGGTGATTGTCCAGCTTCCCGGCGTGGGGGGCTCCAGCATTGGCATATCTTTCACGGGGATACTAGGGGGAGAGTTTATCAGGGTCGTGGAAGAAGCCGGGATAACCGGATTCACAATCCAGCAGTTGGAGGTCGTGAACGGGTTTGTGGTCGCCTTAAGCGACCCCCTGTCTGCCGAAGTCACGGATAGACTTCGAGACGCCCTGACCCTGGGCATAGCTCCTCCGGAGGCCTTCGACGTCCGCGACGAGAGGGAGATCACGGTGGTATTTCCACCGCCGCCGGATGCGGCCGTCCTTGCATCATTGCTGACAGGCCTGGGCATAACCGAATACACAATTCAGAGCATCAGTGACGGAGGCTTCGTCATCCGGACCGAGAATACCCTAACCACCCCGAACCAGGAGGAGCTTCGCGGGTCCCTGGACGCACTGACCGTCGGGATAGTCGCTTTTGATGCCAAGGGTGGAATAGAGGAGGCGAAGCAACTCATCGGCGGGACGGCTCAGCTAGAGTTCAAGGAGAGACAATGCCTGGACAGCGAGGCGGAACTGAACGCCGCCTTCGCCGCGGGCTTGCCCGATCCCTGCCGGCCCCTGGAACTGGGGGGTGGCGGGAGGCTGGTGGACAGGGACATAGAACTATCGGGCAACGACCTGGCCCGGGCCTATCCCGCCAGTAATCCGACCACCAACGAACCGGAGATCCACCTGGAGTTCAATGGCCGCGGCAGGGGAATTTTTAGCGAATTGACCCGGCGCCTCGCGGGGGATCAGACGAAAAGGATGCCCATTTTCCTCGACGGTGAGCAACTGATCGCGCCGGTGGTACAGGCCCACATCACTGATGGCAACACCCGGATCACGGGCCGTTTCACCCGGGAAGACACTATCAGGTACGGTATACAGCTGGAATCCGGGCGGTTGCCCGTACCACTGGAGCCCATAACGGAGATCAGCGTGGATGCCCTGTTGGGCGCTGATTCCCTCCGCAAAAGCCTGATTGCCGGCCTGGTCGGCCTGGGGCTGGTGCTCCTGTTCATGGTTGTGTACTACCGCATGGCTGGGGTGGTGGCAGCCACCGCCCTGGTGCTTTATGCTGTCGTCTTGATGTCCATCTTCAAATTGGTCCCAATTACCATCACCCTGTCTGGGGTGGCCGGTTTGGTCTTGTCAATTGGCATGGCCGTGGACGCCAACATACTCATATTCGAACGCATGAAGGAGGAGATGAGGACGGGGCGCACCTTGAGCTCCGCCATGGAGGCGGGATTCCGGCGGGCCTGGCCGGCCATCAGGGACAGCAACTTCTCCACCATCATAACCTGTCTGATCCTCTGGTGGTTCGGGTCCCGAACCGGTACTCCGGTGGTCACGGGATTTGCCCTCACCTTGCTGATAGGCGTAATTGTGAGCATGTTTACTGCCCTGATGGTTAGCCGCAACATGCTCCAGATACTGGCCATCACCCCTATAGCAGGCAAGATGAACCTTTTCACTCCCGAGCCCCGGAGACAGCCTTTGGGAATCGCCGGAGCCAACCCGGGTCCAGGTCGAAGGGAGGCCGAATAGCTTGGATATTGTAGGGAAACGCAAGTGGTTCTTCCTCCTCTCAGCGCTCCTCATCGTGCCCGGGTTGATCTCGCTGATTATTCCGCCGGCTTTAAAGCCTGGCATCGAGTTCAGCAGCGGTTCCGCCCTGGACGTGACCTTCACCATGCCCGTGTCCGAGGACGCCATCCGGGACGTGCTGACCCGTATGGACCATCCCGAAGCCCTCATCCAGAAGACGGGTAACCGGTCTGCTTTCATACGCACCGACCTGCTGGAGCAAGAGGTGCTTCGTCCCGACGGCGCCATCACCTCCGAGCAGGTCCTCATTGAGGAGGCGCTGGAGGCCAGCGTTTCCCCCATCGAGGCCAGGGAATTCGACAGCGTGTCCCCCATCGTGGCCAGGGAGACGGTGCGCAATGCCATCATCGCGGTGGTGATAGCGGCCATAGGCATTCTTCTCTATGTGACCTGGGCCTTTAGAGCAGTACCCAACTCCTTCCGCTACGGGATAGCCGCCATCGTCACCCTCATCCACGACATGTTGCTGATAATCGGACTATTCTCCATATTGGGAAAGGCGCTGGACATGGAGGTCAACGCCATGTTCATAGTAGGCCTTCTGACTGTGCTGGGTTACAGCGTGAACGACACTATTGTCGTATTCGACCGGATCAGAGAGAACGTAGCCCGGAATGTAGACCGTCCCCTGCCGGGGGTGGTGAACACCAGCATTTTAGAATCGATGGGCCGGTCCCTTAATACCAGTTCAACCACCCTGTTCGTCCTGCTGGCCCTGCTCCTCTTCGGCGGCTCCACCATACGGAGCTTCCTTCTGGTGCTCTCCGTCGGAGTGGTGGTGGGGACCTATAGCTCCGTGGCCATAGCCAGCCAGTTCCTGGTGATGTGGGACCGGGGAGAGCTGCGCAGGGCACTGAGAGTCCTCAGGCTCCCCAGGCGGAGGGGTGAACCTTCGGCCGGCTAGCCCCTTGGGGAGGAATTCTCCCCAGTTTGTGACGGTCCGTCCCGAGCCTGTTCGCCAGAGCCTTTCGGAGGAAG
The DNA here is from genome assembly GCA_965225925.1 of Dehalococcoidia bacterium. Taxonomy (GTDB): domain Bacteria; phylum Chloroflexota; class Dehalococcoidia; order Lucifugimonadales; family JAGWBF01; genus CBDDBY01. The sequence continues at coordinate 263,812 of CBDDBY010000003.1, forward strand.
TATGCATGAAGCTGGGCGCACACGTATCCACCGCCGGCGGGCTGGACAAGGCGATAGACCGGGCTGTAGATATCGGGTGCGAGACCATACAGATCTTCGCTTCGGCTCCCCAGGCCTGGGCCTTTAAACCCGCTCCCGAGGCCCAGACCCGCAGCTTCCGAGAGAAGGCCCAGCAGGCTGGGATAGCTCCCGTGATCTTCCACGCCATCTACCTCATCAACCTGGGCACGCCCAATCCTGTCAATCTGGCCAAGGGCATCGAGTCTCTGGTCAACTACATGACTTTGGCAAAGGAGGTGGAGGCCGGTGGCATAATTTTCCATCTCGGAAGCCATGGAGGGGCGGGCTATGACGCGATCTTCAAGCAGACGGTCCGGCATGGAGGAAGCGCTGGAGAGGTCGCCGGAGGGGCCCTACCTCACCCTGGAGGACACGGCGGGAATGGGCCAGCACATATCGGCGCTGATCTGAAGGAACTGGGTCGGCTGATCAAAGGGGTGGATCCTGCCTTCAGGGGGAGGCTCAAGGTCTGCCTGGACACCCAGCACTGCTTCGCCGCGGGCTACGACATCTCCACGAAAGATGGGCTGGATGCGATGCTGGGAGAGTTCGACCAGGCCATCGGGCTGGAGAACCTGGCGGCGGTGCACGCCAACGACTCCAAGCGTCCACTGGGCGCCGGCGTTGGTCGCCATGAGAACATCGGCCAGGGATACATCGGGATCGAAGGATTCGAACACATTATCGCCAACCCGGCGTTTCGAGATGTGCCCTTCTTCCTGGAGGTGCCGGGCTTTGACAACAAGGGCCCCGACAAGGAAAACCTGGCTATCCTGAAGGGCATAAGAGCCCGTCTGACCAGGGAAGCCTGATGCGCGTCACCCGGAGGGAGTTCCAACGGTCGGTCCGAAGGGCGTTCGGAGAGTTGCCCTTGGGGATTCAGCAGGCCCTTGAGAATGTTGCCGTTCTGGTGGAGGACTGGCCCGAGGTTGACGACCTGGAAACCGCAAGACCCGAGGGCCGGGAAGAGGTCCTGGGACTCTACACCGGCGTACCGCTATCCGAAAGGGATGGAGGCGATCCTGCCCTTCCCGATACCATCACCCTGTTCCAGAGGCCTCTGGAATCGGCCTGCGCCTCCCGGGAGGAATTGACCCGCGAGATAAAGACCACCCTCAGGCACGAGGTGGGCCATTACCTGGGCATGAGCGAGGAGGAGCTGGAGCATCTGGGGTACGGCTAGGCCGGAGCCGGACAAGAGGCACGGCCTTCAGGGCCGTTGACACCGGGTGATGGGTGTCCCAGAATATTAACTTCATGATTTCCTAATTCATACCCAGGAGCTGGTTCGGCAACGTCCGCCAAGTCAGGAGGTAAAGTATGGCCATGAAACTGGGATTCATCCTGCCTAATATAGGTCCGGTGGGAAGCCCGGAGTCAATTAGCCGTGTGGCCAAGCGGGCGGAGGAGCTGGGTTACGATAGCCTGTGGGTGACTGAGAGGCTGATATACCCGGTGCAGCCCCAATCACCCTATCCAGGTACTCCCGATGGCTCACTGCCTGAAGGATTCAAGACCGTCATAGACCCGCTCCACGCTTTAACCCGAATCCACCGATGGACAGGGATGGACGGCGTGAGGACAGCGGAAGGGGGTGAGGGAGTTACAGGCGCGATGATCCGGGCTCGCATTTGGGTAGACGGGAGGTTGGCGGGCGGTCTGCAGGCGCTTTTGGGGGCACCGATGGCGGCCTACAGTGGCTGTGGCGAGCGAGATGGCGGGATAGGACACGGCAAGAGGCGCTCGCGGACTGGGCTGGCGCGAGTTTGCGGGGACGTTGGGTTGGCTGGCGGGTCAGTGGCGGACGGGCGCCGTCAGGCTGGGAGTGGAATGGCTCGCAGTCGGGCCAGGGCGCGGCTGAACTGCTCCTCCCAGGGCCAGCGCCGGGGAAGATGCAGGGTCAATCGGCGTGCCGAGCGGGTGATCCGTCCGGCCAAGGCAAAGACCCGTCGTCTGAGGGTCTTGGTGGTCACGATCTGCTGACCCAGGCCGATGCGGGCTGTCCAGCGGGCCAGGTTGTGCGCCATCACCTGTACCGCCAGCCAGGCGCCGTTGGCGGCGAAGCGGCCCGAGGGGAGATGGTTCAGCCCCACGCCGTACTTGAGGTCGCGTATCGCATTCTCGATCTCGGCGTGACGGCGATGATCGGCCTCCAGTTCCAGCGTCTCCCCGTCCCGGTCGGTGATGAAGCCGTGATAGCTGTAGGTGGCGAAGAGAGCCAGTTGAGAACCGGGCGCCGGCTTCACCCGCCGGACGATGAGCCGTACCGGCGCGGCGTCCGCCTCGGCCTGGAACGGGGTGTAGGTGGTCTCGGCCACATCGGCGGCGGCGTCCATCCAGTAGGGAATGGGAGTCCAGTCCTCCTCTGGTATCGCCTCGATGAGATTCCGCAGGCGGGCGCGCTGGCGGATGGCGATGGAGAAGCGGACATCCATCCGGCGGCAGACGGCGACCACGGCGTGGGTATAGAAGCCGCTGTCGGCCCGCACCGTGAGTTGGCCCCTGGCTCCGCAGTAGCGCACCCGCCCCACCGTTTCACGCAGGAAGTGGGCAGCGCCGCGGGCGGTGTTGGCCCGGCCCTCGCGCAGGCGGGCCAACAGCACGTCGCCGGTGCCGGACCCGGCGACGGCCAGCAGCGGGTGATAGCCCCGCGCACCGGTGTAGCCGTGGTGGCGGGCGCCCTCCTTGGCCAGTCCGTAAGTCTCGCAGATCGTCGAATCAAGGTCGATGGTGAATGGTGCGTCGCCGGGTCCGGCACCGGCCTTCCAGACCCGGGCCAGCAACTCGCGGCTCACCCGGTCCAGTTGGCGGACATGGCCCCACCGGAAGCTGCGCAGGAAGGTGCCCAGGGTGGAGGGAGCCTTAGCCGTGAAACCGAGCACGCGGGCGGTCCCGCCGGCGCGCAGCACATCGGCGTCGTCGATGCAATCTCCGCCGGCTAGGGCGGAGGCCACCAGGGTCATCATCTTGTCGCCGGTGTTCGCCCGGCCCGGCGCGCCGCCGAGGTCGAGGTGCTTCCGGAGGAGTTGGGGCAGGCCCAGGTGCCGGGCTAGGGTGGCCGGCAGGAGCAGGCCGGCATTGGCCACCAGGCGATGGTCGTCAAAGAGGATGCGCATACGGTCGGGTTTGTTCTGTGGCAGCATCTATTGGGTGCTCCTTGTTTCCGGGCTGGTTTCTGTTCCAAAACCATTATCCCAGATTCACAGGAGCACCCTCTAGCTTCTTCAAGGGCTGTCCCCAAGGCCGTCCATCGGTGGATTCGGGCTAAGAGGCGGCCTCGGCCCGGCTCACAAAATAACAGGAGGTCAGATGGCTGACGTTAAAATCACAGTAAGACTCAACGGCCCATACATGGTGGAGGGGCCCATCGAGCTGGTGGACCAGGAGGGTAACAGCTTCAAGGTAGCCGAGGGGGACAAGGTGTTCATGTGCCGCTGCGGACAATCGGACAACAAGCCCTTTTGCGACGCCTCCCACCGGAAGAAGATATCCTTCGACGCACCCACCACAGCAGTCTGAGGGCACATCCAGGTACCTTCGCTCAGCGGGCCCGGTACACGCCCCTTAGCTTTTTCACCGAGTTTATCCTCTCCTGCGCCAGCCTGTCGGCGGCCTGGGCGGTGGCAATCTCTTCCTTGGATGCTAAGAGCAAAACCTGCTCCATGGTCTGGTAGATCCGCCTGGTCATCTCCCTGGCCCGGGCCTCCCGGTATGTGGCGCCGATTTCGCAGGAGATGTTGATAACCCCCCCAGCGTTGATGATGTAGTCGGGAGCGTAAAGTATCCCCCGCTTGTGGAGGGCCACACCGTCGGCTTCAGTAAGAAGCTGGTTATTTGCCCCTCCGGCGACGACGCTGCACTTGAGGCGCGGGATAGTCTTGCCGTTTAGAACGCCTCCCAGCGCACATGGAGAAAATATATCGCAGGGCACGTCGTAAATCTCTTCGGGGTCCACGGTCCTGGCCCCCAGCTCCCGGGCTTTCTCCAATGCCTCGGAGTATATGTCGGTGGCCACCAGGTCCGCCCCCTCTTCCAGGAGATGTTGGGCGGTATAGTGCGCCACCTTCCCGAAACCCTGCATGGCGATGGTCCGGTCCGACAGGGAATCGGAGCCCCACACGGCGTTGGCGCAGGCTTTCATCCCCATGTAGACCCCCAGCCCGGTGAGCAGCGAAGTATCCCCACTTCCTCCTGAGGATGTAGGCAGACCCGCCACGTACTTGGTCTCCAGGGCGATGTGCTCCAGGTCCCGGGTGGTGGAGCCCACATCGGTGGTGGTTATGTAACGTCCCCCCAATGTATCCAGGTGCCTGGCGAAGGCGCGAAGCAAGGCCTCGCTCTTGTCCTTTTGGGGATCAGCCATGATGAGGGCCTTCCCTCCACCCAGAGGCAGGCCCGCCGCCGCCGACTTGTATGTCATGGCATGGGAGAGGCGGAGCGCGTCCATGATGGCCTCTTCCTCCGTCTCATGGGGCCATATACGCACTCCTCCCACCGCTGGGCCCAAGGTGGTGTCGTGGATGGCGATGAAAGCCCTCAGCCCTACCGAAGGTTCTGAGCATACCAGCAGCTGCTCGTGTCCGTGCTCCTCCATGTACTTCAGGATGTCCAGAGGTTTGCTCCCTTCTGTACCGTCAGCATTAGGTTTGCCTTGCTGTACATTTAGATGCCCGGGAACCCCGTTGGGTGCTCAAAGTGAGAACCCAAAGTTAAACCCCGCCCTGTCTTTACGTTGGTCGAGGGCGGGGCCTTGCTTGTCAACCAGCAGGATGAGATTTTCATCCCTTATATTTTATCCCATGTACACCGTTACCAAAAGCGCAGGCAGAGACGACTTGAACATGGTTGGTAAAGGCATGGAGCCGGGATGGACCAGCCAGAATCCTGATCCTACCCCTTGACCATGCCGATGACGTTGCCCTCGGGGTCGGCAAACATGGCCAGGGTTACCACATCCGGGATCTCGGTGGGCGGCATTATGGTCTTACCTCCCAGGCTTTCCGCTTTGTCCAGATAAACCTGGAGGTCGTCCACCTGGACGTAGAAGGTCACCTGATTCGGTCCTCCAGGCGTCGGCCCTATACCGCCGTTTATCCCCCTTTCCGCGTGGGTGTCCACCATCCCATAGTTCATGGGGTTGTTGGCATCGATATGCTAGTCGAACAGCTTGGTGAAGAACTCCTGGACCTTCTCAGGCTGGTTGGACTGTATCTCCCAATGTATTACCGGGTTTGGCATGGTAAATCTCCCTCTTTCGGTTTCGTTTTGACTCCAAATGTTGATGACCCGGCCAGTTTGGCCGGTTTCCTGATCTCAGCTTCCTGAATCCTCGGGGCCGGCCCAGGGATCGGGCCCAGGGTCACCGCCCTCGGCCACCGTGACCAGACGGACCAGGAAGTGGTCCCAGCCCTCTCGGTGGCCCCCTCGCTGCTCCTCGGGCAGTCCCGAGTGGCGGAGAGTCAGGACGGTCCCATCGCCCTCTTCTGCCAGGGATATTTCCACTGTTGAAGAGCCTGAAGGGACCGGGTTGTCTTCGGCTTCCCACCCCCCGCTGAACACTACGCGGGCGTGGGGGACCACTTCAATATATCGCCCATTCGCGATGTCGCGCCCGTTGATGCTGACTCGATAGACACCGCCCAGACGTGGGTCCAAAGTGGCGTCGATGCCCATCCAGCGCACCATCATCACGGGATCGGTGAAGAAAGAGAAGACCGTCTCCGGCCTGGCCGCGATGCGGACCTCCAGCTCAATTCCTTCACTTTCGCCGGTATTCGCCATATCCAACCTCCGCTGTTCAGCCTCCGCCTCCTCCGCCAGCACTTGCAGCCGTTCACCCCAGAACTGCTCAAGAAATTGTCTCAGCCCCACCAACCCCTCCGGACGAGCCCGGTACATACGCCTCGTCCCTTGCCGCCGGACCATGACCAGACCGGCGTCCACCAGCACCTTCAGGTGCTGGGAGATGGCCGGACCCGTCACGTCGAAATGGGAGGCTATCTCCACCGATGAGCTCTCCGCATCCAAGACCAGTAGCAAGATGTCACGGCGGCGAGGTTCGGCAATAGCGCGCAGTGCCAAATCCATCATTTTAATATTAGCAGATACTTACTAAAGTATCTGCTTATTATTGTTTCCTGGACCATATCTGCCACGTGGAGCAAATCCAGTAGATATCAAGGAGAGCCTTACGGTTGGAAGAACCAATCAGAAGAGGTCCTTGATCTCCTCATCCAGGGTCCTGTCCGACGGGGGGCCGTCCCGATGCCGCCGACGCGGAGACCCAGCCAGTTCCGAATACGACTGGGCGGAACCGTACTCCCGGATATGGACCACCACGGGCATGGGTACGGCATGGCCGAATATAAGGGCCTGCTGGGTGGACTCCAGCCGTGAGAGCACCGTCCTCATCTCCCGGGCGGCGGGGGCTCCGCTCAGCACCGCATCGATATCCCGGTCATTGTCAAGGAGGCAGGTCAGCTTGGTGCCAATCTGGCTCATCACCTCTGAATCTATTGCCCCGGGCCGCTGGTCTATGACCATCAATGTCACGTTGTATTTTCGCATCTCCCGGGCGATGGCGCCGAAGATGGTCTGGGAGCCCACCGATGGGCCGAGGAACTTGTGCGCCTCTTCGATGGTTATCACCAGGGGAGTGGGTCCTGTGCCCGCGCCCCCCTCGGCCTCCTCCTTTTTCTTGACGTAGGTCTCATGGATGCGCCGGGTGAGGAGGTTGGCCACCAGGATGTAGGCGTTGAGGTCGTTGCCGTACCGGCCGAACTCCAGCACCACGTGCATTCCCCGGTCCAGCTGCTCCAGAATCCGGTTTACGGAGTCGTAACTGACGCTGGAGGCCAGGAAACCGTAACGTTTGAAGCGGGACAGGCGGTTGTGAAGGGCGCCCAGGGCATGGGGCTGAACGCCTATCTGGCCAGCCAGGTCGAATACGGCGTCCCGGCCATCCAGCGCAAGGAACTCCTGGAGCCATCGGCCTGCCCCCAATCGCCTCTGCAGATCGTGGGCCGCCTGGGTCGCCACCGGCGACAGGCCCAGGTTCTCCTGGAGCACCTCCACGTCCTCCGGGCCTATCTCATCGTATCCGATACGCACCACCTCGTCGGGAGAGAGGCCCCTGCGCAGGGAGCTCTCTTCGTCCAGGGAAAATACGGCAACCTTCGATGGGAAAAGCTGCTTCAGCCCTTTGACGAAGGTGCTCTTTTCACTGGTGCCCTGCCAGCCGTACTCGCCGTGCATGTCGAAGACCAAAGAGGAGGAGAGACTGCTCTGGACCATCCCGATGAGCAGCAGTCTGGTAAGAAAAGTCTTGCCCGTGCCGCTCTTCCCGAATATGCCCACGGAGCGTTCGGCCAGGGCCCCCAGGTCCAGGCAGACCTTGGCCTCCATGTCTAGGGGGTTGCCGATATGGAAATGTCGCTGGTCCTCCCCTCCGAACACCATCTCCACGTCCCTCTCAGAGGCGGAATAGGCCCTGGAGAAGTGGGCCGGCACGGTCTTGGAGGGCAGCGGCCCCTGAGAGTCTCCCATCACGGCGGGCATGGTCAGGGTGGGAAGCACCGAGATTGTGCCATAGGCCGATGTACCGCCGACCACCTCCGCTATGAAAGGGTCCCGGACGTCAGGCGGGTTGTATTTGAACCGTGGATCGGCCACCTCGAGTTTTACGTCGGTGACCACGCCGAAAAATCGCAGCCTCTGGCCCTGGACGGTCACGAAGCTGCCTACCTTGAGCTCTTCCACCGGCATGGATGGGTCGAGCCGTATCTCAACCCCACGGGACACCGCGCCATCCACCACCATACCCAGGAACTTGCCACTATCACTGTCCTGGCCGGTGCCGAAGGGAAGCTCCGGGGTCAGCCCATCGGTCATGGCGAAAGCCTCCTGAGAATGGAATTCAAACGGGGCGGGTCTCCGGATAGTTGTATGGCCAGGGCCTTCCCCGCCTCCACTAGGAAGGTGTGGGGCTCCTCCAGATATGCGCTGGCCCCCCGCAGGCAGGCGGAAACAACGTCATCCGCCATCCCACGGCCTACGTGGGATGAGTGAAGCAGCAAGCTCACGAAGTCCAGGGAGCCCACGAATCTGCCCACCTCCTCAGGGGTGCAAGCGTAGACGAAGGCGTGGATCCTCGGCGGCAGTGCGGGTAGATACTGGTTGAAACTTTTACCGTCCCCGTGCCCCACTATCAGGGCCTCAAAGCGGGTACACAAGAGGCGGGAAAACTGAGGGTTGCCGCGGTAAATATCGTCCTCCGAGTCCTCGCCCTCTCCCCTGGCCGCCACGGGACGTCCGGGGTCCAGGGACTCGGTGGCGACGTTGTACACCACGGCGAATATGTCAGCGTATTCTCCCTCACCCCCGGCCCTTCTCCCACTGGGAGAGAGGTGGCCGAATGCCGGGGTGAGGGTCCCACCCGTTCGGACGAACGCGCCCAGGGGGGGAGATTGGTAGAGTTGGTAGCACTGGGCAGTGAACCGTTCGGATGAGGCTTCCACCACTTCGCCGACCCTCTGTGGCGAGACCCGCTGCTCCTCCAACCGCACTCCGTTCATAGCCAGCGCATCTGCTTGGAACGGTTCTTCTCCGAGGTGTAGACGGGGAGCTTGTACTGGTTCAGGGCGCCCCCCAGGAGTTGCTTGAATGCCTCTCTGTCCCGGCCCGTGACAACCGCCTGCTCATGGGCCTCGCCGATGGCGGCTGGGTAGCCCAGTCCCCGCCTGATTTGGTCCAGGATAAGGGAATGGCTGAGCTCGAGCAGGTCGCTATTCATAGCGACCCATTGGGGCAGCTCCATACGAGCTATCTCATCCCCCGTGTTCAGGTAGTAGAAGTAGACCTGGTGGCCGCCGTAGAAATCCCTGGAGATTGAGGAGTTGGTGAAAAAGAGGCTGGAGCGCTCTCCAGGTCCAAGGAGCTCCTGAAACAGGTGCCGGTCCAGGAAGCCATTCAGCATGTCGCAGGGGCTCCCGCCCGAGCGATGGCTACTGCAACGCTGGCGGCAATCGGCCCCGTCCTTGGGGCATAGATTGAGGCGTAGAGCGTTCACCACCTCGGTGGCCTGGGGAAGGCTTACGTAGGCGGCCACGGCCAGGGGACGGCTGCCGGACATCTCCCTGAGCCTGTCCAGGGCCGGAACAAGTCCGTGGGCCACGAACTCATCCCGGACGAAGGGCTGGTAGCCACGGCCGGCCAGACCCCACAGCACCAGAGAGCCGTCGATAAGGGCCAGGGCCGGCAGCCCCGGCGGAGCCTCAAGGACCAAAGACACCAGCCCCTTCACCTCCTCTACCGCCCGTTTCAGCCCCAGCAGCGGTCCGTCCACGGCCACCGACTCCATCGGGCCGGGGACCGGACTGGCCATGTAGAGGTCCTCATCCCGGCTGTAGATGGCCGGGCGGCTGGAGAGCCGGGCGTCGGGGTGAGCTCCATAGGTGAGGAGGCAGCCGCCCAGGTTTATGAGGTAGCAGGGCAGGGGGATATGCCGGTCCACGTCTATGTGGGAGCCGTCCACCGATGCCACGCAGAAGTCCGGAGGCACCTCCTTCGGGCCGTACCTCCCAGCCAGGCCATCCACCAACCCCGCACATAGAAAGGGCCTCCCCTGGTCGGAGGCGGCCTTTCCCATTGCCTTCGACGGATCGGTTTCACGTAATGCGGTCAATGCTGCATCTAGGCGTTGGGCGCGGCCGTCCCAGCCGTCGCTGAGCGCCTGGGCCATCGCTGAAATTTGTTGCAAGGTTTCGCTTAAATCGAGGCCCATCGGCTACCTCAACACTCTCTCGTCGCCTATGCGGCGGGTGACGTGGTGCTGGTCCAGGTACTCCAGAAGGGGCAATATGTACTTGCGGCTGCTGTCGAAAAGGTCCCGCCCCTCGGCCACCGTGATCCTGCCATGCTGCCCGATGTGCGCGGTTATGGTATCCACCATTTGCTTGTAGGCCGAGGCGGCGAAGGCCACGGTCTCGTTCACCCTCACCACTTTGCCCTCCTCTACCAGCAGGGCCATCAGCTCCGGGTCCAGGGAATGCTCCGTTGGAGGCGAGTATGGCTCGGACTCCAAGCCTTTTAAGTAGTCCTCCGAATTTCGCTGCTGGGCCTGGGTCATGGCCACCCGGTGTTCCGGTAGATGGGCGGACCTCCCATCTTCTTGCAGCAGGCCTTCCCCGGCGAGACGCTCCATTACCCAGGGGAAGGACTGCTGGGAATGGCCCAGGCGGCTCCTGAGCTCCTCCCTGGGTATCCCCTTCCTCAGTGGGTATTGGCGGTGATAGGCCCCCAAGGCTTCGGATGCCTTCCTTTTCAGCGAGTCCCAGGCATGGGACGGGAAGACCAGGGCCTCGGCGCCGTTGGCTGAATCGCCCAGCAGCAGCACCTGCCCCTCCCGGGCCAGGTCCCTAGTCCTGGACAATGTATCCTCCAGTGAGAGGTTGGCCTGGCGGGAAAGGGTGCCGATGTCGCATGGCCCCCAATGCTCCACGGCGTTGAGGAAACCCTCCTCACCGCCGCCTTCCTCCATGGCCTTCAGCCGTTGAATCACCGGGAGGATGAACCGGCGGTGGCGCCGGGCGGGATGGGAGTCAACTACTTTGCCGCCCCCCAGGGTCGCGTCGGCGGAGCGGATGACGAACAGGTCATCCTTAACGGCAGGCATGGGGTAGCGCAGGTGCAGCTGGGCCCAGCCCTTTTCTCCCGGACCCAGATCTTCCCTGTCCAGTATGCGTATCCTGGCCGGCGCCTCGCCCGTGTAAAGATGAAATGTGACGGTCTCGTTATGTTTCAATTTCCGTGGGGCGTCGGGAGCAAGCTTGATGTGGGCGTCCAGCCTGGTGGTCGGGCGCAGCCATTCCGAGGTGGTGATCACCTCGCCGCGCTGGACTTTGCTTCGGGCAATGCCTGAGATGTTCATGGCCAGCCGTCTTCCTGGGTCGGCTTGGTCCAGCTTTTTCATGTGGGTCTGAAGCCCCCGGACCCGGCCCTTCTCTCCAGAAAGGACCATCTGGACCTCCTGCCCCACCGAGAGGCTGCCGTCTATGAGAGTGCCGGTGACCACCGTGCCGAATCCGGCTACAGTAAAGCTACGGTCCACCGGCAGCCGGGCCCGGCCCAGGTCTCTGCGGGCCTCGGTGGAGTCCAGCATCACGTCAATCAGGGCCTTGAGCGCATCCAGGCCCTCTCCGGTGTAGGCCGATACCGCCGCCATGGGCGAGCCCTGGAAGCTGGTCTCTTCCAGGACGTCTTCGACCTCGGCCGTTACCAGCTCCACCAGTTCCTGGTCCACCAGGTCAACCTTTGTGATGGCCACCAGACCTCGCTTGACCCGCAGGATGTCCAGGATGGCCAGGTGCTCCCTTGTCTGTGGCATCACGCCCTCGTCGGCCGCCACCACCAGCATGGCCAGGTCCATCCCGCCGACCCCGGCCAGCATGTTCTTGACGAACCGCTCGTGGCCGGGCACGTCCACAATGCTCACCTCACGGCCGCTGGGGAGGGTCAGCCAGGCGAAGCCCAGGTCGATGGTCATCTCCCTTTCCTTCTCCTGGGGAAGGCGGTCGGGGTCTATGTTGGTGAGAGCCTTCACCAAAGTGGACTTTCCGTGGTCCACGTGTCCTGCTGTGCCAATGACGTACATAACGGACCTTTTTCCTATGGCGATGGGGATTGGTGTTCCAGCGAGATTCGATCTCTCTGCGGCTACTCCTGGAACCTACGCCAGGGACCTGCCCCTAGAATAGCATCCCCGGTTTTCGGCTGCAAATATGAGAAGCAAAACGGACATAGAGAACGAATTAGAAGGGAAGCCCATCAAGGGCGCCAGTCCTCGGGGGACCTGGGTACAAACATCCATGCCAGGAGGCAAATCCCTATTATCGCTACCGGCAGGGTAATTACTCCTATCAAGACCGCGGCAACCCTTACCGCCCACGGGTTGAGGGAATAGCGTTCGGCTATTCCACCGCAAACTCCCGCGATGATCTTGTTGTTATTGGAACGATACAGTTTTCTCAACCCGCCCTCTTTCTCGGGCAAGTTTAGGCCCCGATGCATCCAACGTCCAACCCGAACATCACCGGCCGGAAATCACCGGCAGACGTTTTTGGGTATACACCTCATACGTCGAAAATGAAGGCACTACTTGGGCGGTGACTTACCAGGCGGCTCCTCTTCCTCCACCAGTTGGTAGCTCCCCTCCACCACCCGGGAGCCATCCTTCTCCTTGGGTTCCTCCGCCCTTCTATTGGCCCTCCACGGCGCGTGGCTCTCCACCACGTTCCGGGGCGCCAGGTTAAACAGGAGCCAGAGGGCGACGCAGAGCACCAGGATATAGCCCACAGGCCCAACTAAGGGGAGCCTCCCAACGGGGGTCAGGAAATATACCAAAGTGCCTGGCACCAGCAGCCTCAGCAGCAGTGGCACCCGGGAATCGGAGACAAGTTTCCAGGCCAGGCGCACCCGTCTCGCCACCGGCGGGATCAGTCTGGGGCCGAGGATGAAGACCAGAGGGGTTACCAGGCGCCACCACATAACGAAGACTGCTCTCCTTAACTATTATTATAAATGGGCCTATGGTATCTTGGAAACACCAACAGGCATATCGGGGGAAAACGATGCCGGCACACCTCCTCCACGGCGACGGGTTCCTGGTGTCCCAGGAACTGAAGGGGATACAAGACCAGGTAGGCCCACCGGAAGTGCTTGAGGCCAACAGCCACCGCCTCCAGGGGTCCCAATTAAACCCGGCCCAGCTTAGGGCCGTAACCGACGCCGTCCCTTTCCTGGCCGAATACCGGTTGGTCCTGGTCGAGGGCCTGTTCGGACTGTACAACCCTCCCGAGGGACGGAGGCGTGCGTCCAGGCCGCCGGGCCGTGCCGCCGCTCATGGGCCCCAGGTGGCCACGTGGGAGATGCTGCCGCGGTACATCGGCGAGGAGATGCCTCCCACAACGTTGCTCGTGTTCCTGGAAACTTCGGTATCCACCGGAAACCCCCTCCTCAAGACCTTAAAACAATCGGTCAACGTGCAGGGGCTCCCCACCCCTACAGGAGAGGGCCTAGCCCGGTGGATCAGGAACCGGGCGGCGGAAAAAGAGGGCAAAATAACGCCGGGGGCCATACGACTCCTCTCCCAGTTCGTAGGAGGCAACCTGTGGGCCATGGACGGCGAGCTGGAGAAGCTCGCCCTTTACGCCATGGGCCGCTCCATCGAAGAAGCCGATGTGAGACTGCTGGTATCCCAGTCCCGGGAAGCCAGCATATTCATGGCGGTGGACGCCCTTCTGGAGGGCAGGTCCGCCACAGCCCTGGGCTTGATGCACCGCCTCAGGGCTGACGGCGCCGAATTCCCCTACATAGTTGCAATGATAGCAAGACAGCTAAGGCTGGTGACTTTGGCCAGAGACCTGATGGACAGGGGCCACCGGGATACGGAGATCTCTCAACGGGTTGGCCTTGGTCCAGAATTCGCCGCGAGAAGGACCAATGAGATGGCTAGGAAACAGTCCAGGGCGGGCCTCCGCCGGCTTTATAGCCTTCTTCTGGAGGCGGACCTGGCCGTGAAACGGGGACGGATGGGCCAAGACCTGGCGCTGGAGCTACTGGTAAGCCGGGCGTCGCGCCCTGGGACCGGTCCGGACCATGTCCCTGGCAGGGCAGGGGGTGGCCCCCGGCTTCACTCGGTGCTGGGGTCCACCAGGCCATACTCAACGGCGTTATAGCAGGCAACCCGGTGGCGGTGCTCCCGTTCGGTGAGAGGCGGGGCGGGCTCCAACCTGCACGTGGACACGGCTTTGGGGCAACGGGGGAGGAAGGGACACTGGGCGGGCAAATTCATCATGTCCGGGGGAATGCCCTTTATGGGCTGGAATCTTTGGTCGGGCTTGTCCATGCGAGGTATGGACTGGAAAAGCCCCCACATATATGGGTGCATCGGCCGCTGGTAAATGGCCCGCACCTCGCCCTGCTCCACGATGGTACCGCCGTACATCACCGCCACCTCATCGGCCATCTGGGCAACGATGCCCATGTCATGGGTGATGAGAATCATCGATGATCGGAGTTCCTTACAGAAATGCTTGAGGCGGCCCAGAATCTCTGCCTGGAGCGTTACATCCAGGTTGGAGGTGGGCTCGTCGGCTATCAGAACCTTCGGACGCAACGCCAAGGCCATCGAGACCATCACCCGCTGGCACATACCACCGCTGAGCTGAAAGGGATACCTCTTCAGGATTGACCTGGGCTCGGGGAGCCCCATCTCCCCCATCATGTCGGTTGCCAGACCCACAGCCTGTTTCTTGGACAACTCGGTGTGGGCCATTATCAGTTCCTCCACCTGGGAACCGATGGACAGGATCGGGTTGAGGGCCACCCTAGGCTCCTGGGGGACCAAGGTTATATCCCTGCCTCTTATTTGCCTCAGAGTTTGCTTGTCCACCGTCAGCAGGTCGAGACCATCGAAGTGTACGCTGCCGCTGACCACCTGGGCAGACTTGGGCAGCAGGCCGAGCAAGGCCAGGGCTATGGTGCTCTTGCCGGCCCCGCTTTCCCCCACCAGGCACATTATGGATTCTTCTCGTAGGGCGAAGCTGACCCCGTTTACCGCTTTGACCTCCCCTTCCTTGGTGCGGTAACGGACGGAGAGGTCCTCTGCCCTGAGCACTTCATTCATTTGTTTGTATCAGTTACAAGGCGGGTGAAGGATTCGGCGGGGGGGCTGAGCCTTCCTTTACTGGTCCCAACGGGACGGCTGCTGGGAAGAGTAATGCTAATCTGGGGGGAATGCCCGCTGCCGTGGCCGTTACCATCTGGAACCGCAGGCTCGAAACGGCCCCCTTTGATCTCGGTGATCAGGTCATCCAGAGCGGATATACGGCGATGAAACCTGGTGGCCGCTTTACCCATGTCAACGAGCCGGTGGGAATCGCTTCCCCCAGCCATCCCCAGCCGAAGCCGGGCGGCCACATCCAGGGAGAAGCGATTGTCAGCCTCAAGGGCCCTGCCGTTGAGGACCTCGGCGGCGTGGCAAAAGGCGAAGAACCCGTCGGCGCAGGCCCGTTCAACCATGGAGCTATAAGCTTCGGGGTCACCGGCCCGCTCTCGAAGGAATCTTCTCCTATATGGATGGGCCGCCACCATCACCCCGCCAGCCTGTTCTACGAGCCGGTGCAGGAAGGCGGCGTGGTGCATGCCGAATACGTACTCTTCCAAACCGAATACCAGAACGTGCCCGTCATCGGTATTCACTTCACACCCCGGCAATACTAGGAAGTCGTGCCGCCTGGAGAGGGCATCGACGCTGGCCCGGTCCCAGAAATAGTCGTGCTCCGTTAGACAAAGAGCATCGAGGCCCCGGTCTTTGGCTGCCACCACCAGTTCATCCGGGCTCAGATTGCTGTCGCCGGACCTGGGATAAGAATGAGAGTGAAGGTCTACGTACATTTCAGAATCCGGTCAGAATCCGGGGCGCCTCTTCATCGCCGCCCCGGAAGCAACTTACCCGTGTTCGGCCCCATTGGAGCCCCGGGGACCAGTAAAGTTTCGCATTCGCATAGCTGGAAGTCAACCAACCGGAGCGCAACCGGAGCCTCAGCAGAGATAACGGTCAGGACTCAGCCACAGTATTGTTGCAACCCCCGTTCACTGCCCTTATACTCTTACGGTCAAGGGCCCCGACCACGGGAGAGGCTAGGCTATGGGACCAAAGGGCCGTATATTCTCGGGAATGCGCCCCACCGGGCGGTTGCATATTGGCAACTACCTGGGGGCGCTGCAGAACTGGGTTGACTTACAGGACAGCTACCAGTGCATCTACTGCGCGGTGGACATCCATGCCCTCACCACTTTGACCTCGCCCCAGGAAACCAAGGAGATACGCCCCAACATACGGGAAATGGTGATGGACTGGCTGGCGGCGGGTCTGGACCCGGAACGGAGCATCATATTCGTACAGTCCCAGGTGCCGGAGGTGATGACCCTCCACACCCTCCTGAGCATGGTCACCCCCCTCGGCTGGCTGATGCGGGTGCCCACATTCAAGGAGAAGGTCAGGCAGATGAGCGAGGACGAGGAGAGCGTTAACTACGGTCTCGTGGGTTATCCGGTGCTCCAGACGGCGGACATCATCCTCTATAAGGCCAACGCCGTGCCCGTGGGCGAGGACCAGGTGCCCCACCTGGAGCTGGCCCGGGAGATCGTAAGGCGTTTTAACAACATGTTCGGCGAGACATTTCCCGAGCCCGAGGCCAAGCTCACCGAGGCCCCCCACATCGTGGGGCTAGACGGGCAACAGAAGATGAGTAAATCCCTGGACAACCACATAGACATCGCCGCGCCGGGGGAGGAGACCCGAAAACGGGTGCTCACCGCCTTCACCGATCCCCAGCGTACCCACAAGAACATCCCGGGCAGGCCCTCGGTGTGCAACGTCTACTCCCTCCACAAGATCTTCAACCCCGGCGACGTGGATCAGGTTTACGAAAAGTGCACCACCGCAACGAGGGGTTGTGTGGACTGTAAAAGGCAGCTTGCCGAAGGGATGAACCGCTGCCTGGAGCCTCTCAGGGAGCGCCGGCGGGAATACGAAGCCAGGTCGGAATTTGTCGAGGAGGTGCTGGCCCAGGGCGCGAAGAGGGCCAGGGTAATAGCCCAGGAGACCATCGCCGAAGTCATGGAGAAGATGGGCCTGGCCTAGCCGGCCACCGTACCCATTTCACCATGGATCAATCATCCCAGGCCTCCCAGGCCCCCCAGGAAGACACCTTCGACTCTACTCAGGGTATGTCCTCCGGTCCCACTCGGGACGGGCCCCAAGGCTCGCCGTCTGAACATCCAACTCCACCCCTGACCGCACCCGATTCCGGCAGCGGTAAGAACGCATCCGACGTGGCCATAGACGCGGCCCGAAGGGCCGGCAAGGTTATCCTGGACCGGTTCCTAACGACGAAGGAGATCAACTTCAAAGGACGGGCCAACGTGGTGACCGACGTGGACCTGCTGGCCGAGAAGGCAGCCTTGGAGCTCCTCCGGGACGAGTATCCCGGCTTCGGCATCCTCTCCGAGGAATCAGAACCAGTGGTTACAGGTTCGAGATATGCCTGGGTGCTGGACCCCCTGGACGGTTCACGCAACTATGCCTCGGGGGTCCCCCATTTTTGTGTGGTGGTGGCCCTGCTCCGGGATAGGGAGGTGGTGTTGGGGGTGACCTACGATCCGGTCAGGGAGGAGCTGTTCACCGCCGAGAAGGGCAAGTGGGCCTACCTGAACGGTGCTCGAATCTCCGCGTCGACAAAGGAAGAGATACCCGATTGTCTGCTGGGGTTCGACATGGGATACATAGACGAAAAGGCTGTGATGGCCCTGGACATGGTCAAGGCCCTGTGGCCGGGCATGCAGAGCATCCGTGTCATGGGCTCCTCGGCCCTGGGACTGGCCTACGCAGCCTGCGGCCGGGTGGACATCTACTTCCACCACTACCTGGCGCCCTGGGACATAGCCTCGGGCCTGATCCTGGCCCCCGAGGCCGGGGGAAGAGTGGTGGACCGCTATGGAAACCCCGCCACCATAGACAGCGAAAGCGTGATTTCCTCCAGCCCCCACCTGCTGGCCAGGTTTCTCGGCGCCACCGAAGGCCTGGAGTGGCGGAAATAGGCCCTCACCCTGTCCTTCGGATATCCTTCTCCCAATGGGAGAGGGACCGAGAGTGGGGGCGTTCCTCCTGCTGGTCGGCTTGACTCCGGAATGCCCGTGGCGTAAGGTTTAGCCCGAATCCACCGAAGGACACGGATGGACGGCGTGAGGACAGCGGAAGGGGGTGGGTGAGGGAGCTACAGGGGAGATGGCCTGGGGTCTTGGGGTAGATGGGAGGCCGGCGGAGGGTCTTCAGTCGCCGCACAGGGCCCCTAAGGCCCTATGCGGGAGTTGCGATGCGCGGGATGGCGAGAGGATACGCAGCAGGGGACTCTCGCGACCGGGGTGGCGCGAGATTGCGGGGACGTTGGGTCAGTTGCAGGCTGGCCGTCAGGCCGGGAACGGAATGGCTTGCAGCCGGGCCAAGGCGCGACTGAATTGGGTTTCCCAAGGCCAGCGCCGGGGGAGATGCAAAGTGAGGCGGCGCGCCGAGCGGGTGATCCGTCCCACCAGAGCGAAGACCCGCCGCCTGAGGGTCTTGGTGATCACGGTCCGCTCGCCCAGACCAATCCGCGCCGTCCAGCGGGCCAGGTTATGCGCCATCACCTGTACCGCCAGCCAGGCGCCGTTGGCGGCGAAGCGCCCCGACGGCATGTGGTTCAGCCCGACGCCGTACTTGAGGTCGCGTATGGCGTTCTCGACCTCGGCGTGGCGGCGATGATCGGCCTCCAGTTCCAGCGTCTCCCCATCGCGGTCGGTGATGAAGGCGTGATAGCTGTATCTGGCGAAGAGGGCGAGCTGGGAACCGGGTGTCGGCTTCACCCGCCGGACAATGAGCCGCGCCGACGGGGCGTCCGGCTTGGTCTGGAACGGGGTGTAAGTCGTCTCGGCGACATCGGCGGCGCCGTCCATCCAGTAGGAAATTGGAGTCCAGTCCTCCTCTGGTATCGCCTCGATCAGGTCCCGCAGGCTGGCGCGCTGGCGGATGGTGATAGAGAAGCGGACATCCATTTCCCGGCAGGCGGCAACGACAGTGTGGGCGTAGAAGCCGCTGTCGGCCCGCACCGTGAGTTGTCCCCTGGCCCCGCCGTAGCGCACCCGCCCCACCGTCTCACGCAGGAAGTGGGCCGCGCCACGGGCGGTGTTGGCCCGGCCCTCACGCAGCCGGGACATCAGCACCTCGCCGGTGCCGGCGGCAATGGCCAGCAGCGGGTGATAGCCGCGGGCGCCGGTATAGCCGTGGTGGCGCGCTCCCTCTTTGGCCAGTCCATAGGTCTCGCAGATGGTCGAGTCCAGGTCGATGGTCAGGGGCGAGTCGCCGGGTCCGGCCCCAGCGGCCCAGGCCCGGGCCAACAACTGGCGGCTCACGCGGTCGAGTTGACGGACATGCCACCACCGGAAGCTGCGCAGGAAGGTCCCCAGGGTGGATGACGCCTTGACCACGCAGCCTAGAACACCGACCGTCCCACCAGCGCGCAGCGCATCGGCGTCGTCGATGCAGTCGCCGCCTGCCAGCGCGGAAGCGACCAGCGTCAGCATCTTGTCCCCAGTGTTCGCCCGTCCCGGCGCTCCGCCGAGGTCAAGGTGATGGTCGACGAGTTCCCGCAGGCCCAGGTGCCGGGCTAGGGTGGCCGGCAGGAGCAGGCCGGCATTGGCCACCAGGCGATGGTCGTCAAAGAGGATGCGGATACGGTCGGGTTTGTTCTGTGGCAGCATCTATTGGGTGCTCCTTGTTTCCGGGCTGGTTTCTGTTCCAAAACCATTATCCCAGATTCAGAGGAGCACCCGCTGGCTTCTTCAAGGACTGTCCCCAAGGACGTCCTTCGGTGGATTCGGGCTTAGGGGCGTCTAAGATGATTGTTGCGAAAAACGGTGATTCTGCGTGCTCGCCTCCGGAAAACCAGCGGCAGTTTACCTTGCGTTTGGCCGCTGGTGATAAGCTGAATTTTACCTGGCATGACCTCTTTGGAAGTTCCTTCAGGGTAGTAAGAGGCAGTACTTCGCTGGCGGCAAACCAGTGGCATCATGTGGCCCTGACCTATGATGGCTCCATAAGCACCAACAACGGCCTTGACCGTATTACGCTCTATCTGAACGTGCTTCCCGAGGCGACTGCCTTGGTTGAGACCCTCGGTCTTTTGACTGACATTCAAGATGGAAGTGCGCGATTGGCTCTTTCAGGGCGCGTAAGCTCTGCAGGTACCCTTTGCGAGAATCCCGGCGAAGATACCTTTTTCAAGGGTGCCATAGACGAGGTGGAGATTTTCGACCGGACCCTCAGTGCCGCCGAGATCAGAGCCCTCTTCGAGGCTGGCAGTGCGGGGAAGCGCAAGCCATCAGGTATCGCACCACCTGCAGGCATGGTCAGCTGGTGGCCCGGCGATGGCAACGCCAGCGACATCCTGGACGGCAACCATGGGATACTGACGGGCGACACCACCGCAACCGCCGGCGGCATGGTGGGGCAGGCCTTCAGCTTCGGCGGGACGGGCGACTACGTCGACGTTCCAGCTGCCGGCAATCTGGACATCACATCTTCATTTACGTTGGATGCCTGGATCAATCCTGAATCGATAGCAAATTCGCCGGTGATTCTTTCGAAGTTCAATACTGTCGACGACCGAGTTGGGTTGGAAGTTTTGGCAGATGGATCTTTGTGTGGTTATTTCGGAAGCTCCTGTAACGCGCAATCGACTGGCGGGCTGATTCGAACCGGTTCGTTCACACACGTTGCGTTTATCTTTGACGATACCGCGAACAGATTGGAACTATACGTGAATGGATTATCGGTCCAGACCGAGTCTGAAACCGGCGGTCCGGGCGGTGTTGGTGCGGGTATAGCAATAGGCGAGAGTGCCGGGTTTGCTGGATTCGCCTTTAATGGTCTCATCGACGAGGTTGAGCTCTTCAACCGGGCCCTCAGCGCCGCCGAGATCAAGGCCATATTCGACGCGGGCAGCGCGGGGAAGCGCAAGCCCTCGGGCATCGCGCCACCGGCGGGCATGGTGAGCTGGTGGCCGGGAGACGGCAACGCCAGCGACATCGTGGACGGCAACCCCGGCACCATTGTGGGAGGCGCCACATTCACCAATGGTCTGGTCGGCCAGGCCTTTTCCTTTGATGCCGGCCTGAGCTCGGGCATTACCGTGCCCAACAGCGCCAACCTCAATCCCACCGGGGCAATAACCATCGACGCGTGGGTAAAGCCGTCCAGCTTCCCCAACGCTTTCCCAACGGTTGTGCGTAAGAGAGTCATAGATCCTCAGTATCTCATTTCGGTTACCGACCAGGGGCAGGGTCACTGCAATATCGGGGGGCCCGGGGCAGACCCGGTCGGCGGAGTAATACTCCTGAATGAATGGACCCATCTCGCATGTACCTACGATCGCGTGGCGGTGCGGCTCTACGTGAACGGCGTAGAAGTTGCAACAACACCCGCTACCCAAGCTATCCCAGTCACCTCCGACGTCCTTGGAATTGGTAAGTTGGATGGGTCCACGACGAGGAACTTCGACGGGCTGATCGATGAGGTGGAAATCTTCAATCGCGCCCTAAGCGCCGCCGAGATCAGGGCCATATTCGAGGCGGGCAGCGCCGGGAAGCGCAAGCCCTAGCGAAGAGGACGGGCAAATGGTGGAGATGCCGTAATCGCGACGTAGGGGCGAGGCATGCCCCGCCCCTACAATGCCCTGAAATCCGTCAAGGAGATTACAGGATGCCCCGAATACCCGCGGTCACCAGAGAGCAGATCGCGCCCGAGGACCGGCCCTACTACGACGAGATCGTAGGAAGCAGGGGCGCGGTCAGAGGACCCTATCCCATCTTGCTCCACAGCCCCAAGCTGGCGGCCCGGGTGGCAGCCACCGGCGCATACGTCCGCTTCGAGGCAGACTTACCCGACGGATTACAGGAAGTGGTCATCCTGGCCACGGCGGCGGAGGTAAAGGCCCACTACGAGTTCTCCGCCCACGCCAGCCTGGCCCGGGAGGCCGGGGTCTCCGAGGAGACCATCGCCGCCATCGCCGGCGGCACAGCCCCCGCGGGCCTTTCTGAGGAGGAGCAGCTGCTGGTGCGCTACGCTCAGGAGCTACTGCGCAACCATAAGGTAGGCGACTCCACTTTCAACGCCGTGAAGGGGCGTTACGGCGTGCGGGGTACTGTGGAGCTGACGGTGCTCATCGGCCATTACCTGCTGGTGGCCCAGGTCCTGGCGGCCTTCGATGTGGAGCTGGCCCCTGGGATGGCATCCGAGCTGCCCGGGTGAGCCAGTAATTATTCTGATGCAACAGCAGCCAGCCTGGCCCAAATTGCTCTTGACCAGGGAAATACCCCGGACTATAATGCTGGCGTGGAAGTGACGGCTGGTTACCCTCAGCCTGCTGCGTCGAACGACCACCCCAGAGAGGCATGCGGGGTGGTGGGGGTCTACGCACCGTCTGGGGAGGCCAGCCGCATCGCATTTTTCGGCCTCTTCGCCCTCCAGCACCGGGGCCAGGAGAGCGCTGGTATCGCCGCGTCCGACGGGCGCTCTCTCCGGGTCCACACCGACATGGGGCTGGTGGCCCAGGTCTTCCGGGAGGAGGAGCTTTCGCCCCTCTTTGGAACTATGGCAATCGGCCACACCCGCTACTCCACCACCGGCTCCAGCCAGGCATGCAACGCCCAGCCTCTTTTAGTCAAGGGTGTTCACGGAGAGTTGGCCCTGGGACACAACGGCAATGTTGTCAATGCCCTTCAGCTCCAGAAGGAGCTCGAGGACCAATGGAACTGCAGCTTTACCTCGACCACCGATTCCGAAGTGATAGCCTATCTCCTGGCCAATGCCCCTGGCCGGACCTGGCATGAGCGGGCCTTCCACTGCATGCGTACCCTTCAGGGCGCATTCTCCGCAGTGGCCCTCACTCCAGACACTTTGATGGGCATGCGGGACCCCCTGGGGGTGAGGCCGATGTGCCTGGGCAAGCTAGACGAGGGGTGGATTATAGCCTCGGAGAGCTGCGCTCTGGACCATCTGGGCGCCACGTTTCTTAGAGAGCTGGAGCCCGGAGAGGTGGTGGTGATCGGCAAGAAAGGCCTACGCTCCTACATATGGCCGGGGGCTGGGAGCCGGCGGGCCTCCTGCGTGTTCGAACAGATCTATTTCGCCCGGCCCGACAGCATACTGGACGAGAAGCTGGTCTACACGACCCGCAGGGCCATGGGGGCCAGGCTTGCCAGGGAACACCCAGCCGAAGCGGACGTCGTTATAGGAGTACCTGACTCGGCCACCGTCGCCGCGGTGGGGTACGCCCAGGAGTTGGACATTCCCTACAGCGACGGTTTTGTCAAAAACCGGTACGTGGGGCGCACCTTCATAGAGCCAGACCAAAGACTGCGGGACATTGGGGTACGGCTCAAATTCAACCCCCTGGCGGAGGTGGTGAACGGGAAGCGGATTGTGGTGGTGGACGACAGCATAGTGCGGGGTACCACGACTCCCCATGTGGTAGGGCTGCTCAGAAAGGCGGGGGCGTGGGAGATCCACATGCGGGTGTGCGCCCCTCCCATACGCCATCCCTGCCACCTGGGGGTGGACATGGCCACCCGCCGGGAGCTCCTGGCGGCAAACAAGAACGAGGAAGAGATACGCCAGTTCATCGGAGCCGATTCCCTGGGTTACCTGAGCGTTCGCGGGCTTTTGGAGGTCGTGGGCGGGTCCCAAGGCGGCTTCTGCGACGCATGTTTCACGGGGAATTTCCCCATTCCTGTGCAGCTGGAAATGGACAAGCTGGTACTGGAACACCCACGGGGGTCCCCTTAGCCCGGCCTTAGGTCTTACCCCTTCCCACCCACACACCCGCCCATCTCTCTCATCACCCCGTTTGTCCGCGGTCATTCAGGATGCCTTGACGCTACTCGGCCACGGTGCTGTATACTCTTTGGTATATTCGAAGGGGGTGCAGAGTGGCCAGGGGCGAGACTTACCTTTCGGCAGGCGTCGACCTTGATTCACTTGACCGTATCAAGGAGAAGATCGGCGCATTCGCTCGGATCACCCACGGTCCCCAGGTGTTGGGCCCTACGGGGAGCTTCGCCGGGGCTTACCTGCTGGAGGGTTATCGGGAACCCGTACTGGTCTCCAGCACCGACGGCGTTGGGACCAAGCTGAGGGTCGGTGCCATGTTGGGCCACTACGAGTCCCTGGGAATCGACCTGGTTAACCTGAACGTCAACGACATGTTCACTCGGGGGGCCAGGCCCCTTTTCTTTCTGGACTATATCTCCGTCGGCAGCCTGGACGCAGAGCGCACCGAGGCCTTGCTGAGGGGAATGGCCTGGGCCTGTACCGAGGTGGGGTGCTCGCTTCTGGGCGGAGAGATGGCCCAGATACCCGGTATCCACGTGGGGGAAGCCTTCGATCTGGCCGGGTTCGTGGTGGGGGCGGTGGAGCGAGATTCAATGATCGATGGTTCGACCATCTCCCAGGGTGATCTTCTCGTGGGGATACCCTCCAGCGGCCTCCACACCAACGGGTTCTGCCTGGTGCATCAAGTGTTCAAGACCGAGGAGGACCCCGGTGTTCTCTACCGGCGCTACGAAGAGCTGAACCACTCTTTGGGCGAGGAGCTGCTGATACCCCACCGGTGCTACTACCCGGCGCTGGCGCCGCTGTTGCCCATCATCAAAGGCATGGCCCACATCAGCGGTGGCGGCCTGCCGGGAAACCTGCCCAGGGCGCTGCCCCCAGGCCTGGCCGCCCGCATTAAATTGGGCTCTTGGGTAGTCCCGCCAATCTTCCGCATCATCCAGAGGGAAGGTCATGTGGAGGAAGACGAGATGTACCGCGTCTTCAACATGGGTCTGGGGATGGTCCTGATATGCGCCCCGGATAAGTTGGACGAGATGATAAGTGGGGCGCCGGATGCCAGGGTGGTAGGGCAGGTGGTGGTCCAAGAGGGCGGGCAGCGGGTTTTCATGGAGCAGTCTTAAGCCCGAATCCACCGAAGGACACCGATGGACGGCGTGAGGACAGCGGAAGGGGGTGGGTGAGGGAGCTACAGGGGAGATGGCCTGGGGTCTTGGGGTAGATGGGAGGTCGGCGGAGGGTCTTCAGTCGCCGCACAGGGCCCCTAAGGCCCTATGCGGGAGTTGCGATGCGCGGGATGGCGAGAGGATACGCAGCAGGGGACTCTCGCGACCGGGGTGGCGCGAGATTGCGGGGACGTTGGGTCAGTTGCAGGCTGGCCGTCAGGCCGGGAACGGAATGGCTTGCAGCCGGGCCAAGGCGCGACTGAACTGGGTTTCCCAAGGCCAGCGCCGGGGGAGATGCAAAGTGAGGCGGCGCGCCGAGCGGGTGATCCGTCCCACCAGAGCGAAGACCCGCCGCCTGAGGGTCTTGGTGATCACGGTCCGCTCGCCCAGACCAATCCGCGCCGTCCAGCGGGCCAGGTTATGCGCCATCACCTGTACCGCCAGCCAGGCGCCGTTGGCGGCGAAGCGCCCCGACGGCATGTGGTTCAGCCCGACGCCGTACTTGAGGTCGCGTATGGCGTTCTCGACCTCGGCGTGGCGGCGATGATCGGCCTCCAGTTCCAGCGTCTCCCCATCGCGGTCGGTGATGAAGGCGTGATAGCTGTATCTGGCGAAGAGGGCGAGCTGGGAACCGGGCGTCGGCTTCACCCGCCGGACAATGAGCCGCACCGGCGCGGCGTCCGGCTTGGTCTGGAACGGGGTGTAAGTCGTCTCGGCGACATCGGCGGCGCCGTCCATCCAGTAGGGAATGGGAGTCCAGTCCTCCTCTGGTATCGCCTCGATCAGGTCCCGCAGGCTGGCGCGCTGGCGGATGGTGATAGAGAAGCGGACATCCATTTCCCGGCAGGCGGCAACGACAGTGTGGGCGTAGAAGCCGCTGTCGGCCCGCACCGTGAGTTGTCCCCTGGCCCCGCCGTAGCGCACCCGCCCCACCGTCTCACGCAGGAAGTGGGCGGCGCCACGGGCGGTGTTGGCCCGGCCCTCGCGCAGCCGGGACATCAGCACCTCGCCGGTGCCGGCGGCAATGGCCAGCAGCGGGTGATAGCCGCGGGCGCCGGTATAGCCGTGGTGGCGCGCTCCCTCCTTGGCCAGTCCATAGGTCTCGCAGATGGTCGAGTCCAGGTCGATGGTCAGGGGCGAGTCGCCGGGTCCGGCCCCAGCGGCCCAGGCCCGGGCCAACAACTGGCGGCTCACGCGGTCGAGTTGACGGACATGCCACCACCGGAAGCTGCGCAGGAAGGTCCCCAGGGTGGATGACGCCTTGACCACGCAGCCTAGAACACCGACCGTCCCACCAGCGCGCAGCGCATCGGCGTCGTCGATGCAGTCGCCGCCTGCCAGCGCGGAAGCGACCAGCGTCAGCATCTTGTCCCCAGTGTTCGCCCGTCCCGGCGCTCCGCCGAGGTCAAGGTGATGGTCGACGAGTTCCCGCAGGCCCAGGTGCCGGGCTAGGGTGGCCGGCAGGAGCAGGCCGGCATTGGCCACCAGGCGATGGTCGTCAAAGAGGATGCGGATACGGTCGGGTTTGTTCTGTGGCAGCATCTATTGGGTGCTCCTTGTTTCCGGGCTGGTTTCTGTTCCAAAACCATTATCCCAGATTCAGAGGAGCACCCGCTGGCTTCTTCAAGGACTGTCCCCAAGGACGTCCTTCGGTGGATTCGGGCTTAGCCCTTGTGAGATTTCCACCCACCCTGAAAGGTGGGGCATAGGTTGGGCCCCTTCAAGGTGTAGTCAAGAGGGTTCGGACCAGCCGTTTAGCGTAACATCATACAAAACAGGCAAAACAGGTGGGGGATAGACCAGTGAAAGCGCTGATAAGCGTTTACGACAAAACGGGGATCATGGAGTTCGCCGGAGCCCTACATAGGGCAGGGGTGAAGCTGATAAGCACCGGCGGCACCCACCGCACCCTCTCCCAGGAGGGGGGCCTTCCCGTCCAGCAGGTGTCGGAGCTGACGGGGTTTCCGGAAATCCTGGACGGCCGGGTAAAGACCCTCCATCCTCGTATCCACGGAGGCCTTCTGGCACGGCAGGACATCCCGGAGCACTTGGAAGAGCTGTCCAGACAGGACATTGAGGTCATCGACCTGGTGATAGTGAACCTCTATCCTTTCGTGGACACCATCAGCAAGCCCGGCGTGACGTTGGAGGACGCCCTTGAAAACATCGACATTGGAGGTCCCACCCTCCTGCGGGCCGGCTCCAAGAACTTCCCTTTCATCACCGTGGTGGTGGACCCATCGGATTACGGTTGGATAGCCCAGGGAATTTCTAACGGAGGGCCCAGCCTGGAGGAGCGCCGCCGCCTCGCTCACAAGGCCTTCAGCCACGTGTCCCAATACGACACCGCCGTGGCCCGGTACCTGGGGGATGGGACGGAAAGCCCGGTTCCACCAGTTCCAGAGCAGGAGGGCAGCTTACCCAAGGACTTGACCCTCAGCTACCGGATGGCCCAGGAGTTGCGCTACGGCGAGAATCCCCATCAGAAAGCCGCCCTCTATCTCCCATCCTCCGGCAGCGGCGGGATAGCGAGGGCTCAACAGCATCACGGCCGGGAGCTCTCCTTCAACAATCTCATGGATGCCGAAGCCGCCTGGCGCGTGGTCAGCGACTTCAGCGAGCCGGCGGTTACAGTAATCAAGCATACCAACCCCTGCGGTCTCGGCTGCGATGCGGACCTGGCCGAGGCCTATCGCAAGGCCTACGCCGGGGACCCTGTATCAGCCTTTGGGGGGATAGTCGGGTTCAACCGTACCGTTACAGTGGACGCCGCCCGTGAAATGAGTGGGGTATTCTACGAGGTGGTAGTGGCGCCGGGCTACGAGGCCGAGGCGCTCCAGCTGCTTAAGGAAAAGCGGAACCTGAGGATTCTGGAGGTCCCGCCAACTCCCAGGGACGGGGACTACTACGACACCAGGCCCGTGGGGGATGGACTGCTGGTGCAGACTCGGGATGAGATAGACGAGGAACCCCTCTCCTGGAAAACGGTAACCCAGAGGGCGCCGTCCCAGCAGGAACTAAAGGACCTGGCCTTTGCATGGAAGGCTGCCAAGCACATAAAATCCAACGCCATAGTGCTTGCAACCGGGGAACGGCTCCTGGGGATGGGGGCAGGCCAGCCCAACCGGGTGACCAGCGTGCATCTGGCCCTACGGGCGGCGGGCGACAGCTCCAAGGGAAGCGTCCTGGCCTCCGATGCCTTCTTCCCATTCGCCGACGGCGTTGAGGGCGCTGCCGAAGGCGGCGTGACGGCCATAGTCCAGCCGGGAGGGTCCATCCGGGACGAGGAAGTGATCGCGGCGGCCGACAAGCACAACATTGCCATGGTATTTACCGGGATCAGGCACTTCAGACACTAACGGGCAATTCACAGTCGCACTACCTGCCCCCGCCAATTTTAACTGCTAATATTAACTGCCGATTTTAACTGTCCTGCGGTGAGACGGGCTCAGACCGAAGTTATAAGATTGGGTTATGCGGTCCACGGTTGACATAGTGATACCGGTATACAACGAGGAGAAGGATCTTCCTCGGAGCATTGAGATACTGACCAAATTCCTCCGGGACAACCTGGAGAACCCCTGGCGAATTGTCATCGCCGATAACGGCTCCAGCGATAACACCCTCTCCGTGGGCGAGATGCTGTCCAACCGGTATACCAATGTCGCCTGCGTCCACATACCCCGGAAGGGGAGGGGCCGGGCCCTTCGACACGTGTGGCTGGAGAGCACTGCGGATATCGTTAGCTATATGGATGTGGACCTTTCCACCGACCTCAGCCATTTCCCCCAACTGGTGAGGGCCATCGAAGACGGGTCCGACATCGCCATCGGCAGCCGCCTGATGAAGGGCTCCAAGGTCACGCGCTCGTTAAAGCGAGAGTTCATCTCCCGGTCTTACAATGCGCTAATCCGAGTAATGTTCTTCAACCCCGTGAGGGACGCCCAGTGCGGCTTCAAGGCCCTCAGCCAGAGAGCAGTCAAGGCCCTGGTGCCGCTGGTCAAGAATAACAACTGGTTCTTCGACTCTGAGCTTCTCATCATAGCTAACGGCCGAGGATTGAGGATAAGTGAGATACCTGTGCACTGGCAGGACGACCCCGATACCCGTGTAAAGATCGTCGGGACGGCCTGGGAGGACATGAAGGGGCTGCTACGTTTGCGGTTTGGCGGCATCCCCAGGATTCCATCCGATGGCGGAAATGGCCAGAAAGAAGCCTGAGCCGGTCCGGGCGACACCGTCCGAAACAGCCGGCGCTACTCCACCTCCAGGAACTTGCCCAGCTTCTCCCTCACCAGCGTAAGACTCCGGTCCACTTCCTCCACGTCCTCGCCACTGAGGATAACCATCGAATCGGCGATCTGATCGTAGGAACCCGTGAGGTGTGCCCGCAGGTATCCTTCCGCCTTTTTCACATCCGGTTCATCGGAGATTACCAGGAAAGGCTTGGAGCGCTGGATGTCGAAAAGATGCTTCAGGTTAGCAAGGCCGCTCTCCAAAACACCGCTTTCCAAACTGTCCCGGTCCTGTACCCCAAATACATGGCTTACCCGCTGGAAAACAGCCGTGTCCTTCCACACCACGTCGTATTGCCAGAAGCCTTCCTTGTATTCCGCGGCGGCGTATCTGCCCAGCGTCTGGCCTATCCTGACCAACATATCCCGGATTTCAGCGTGGGATGGCCCAGACTTCCGCTTTTTACCGAAAGGAAGGATCCTTGCCGGCATCTTCTCAATCTACCCCCGCTTGATCCTACCAGTGGTGATCTCCAGCTAATGGCCGCGGCCCCGGCCCAACGGGCCCGCCCGTTGCCGGTCCCTGGCGATGACCGCTAACCCTGCTCCAGCTCCAAACGTATATTCTTCCCGTCTATGACCACTTTGATATCCACCCCGGTCTGATTCGAGATGTCGAAGGACATCCCGGGAATTAGTGGAGCGGGGCTGAGCTTTATAGACCCGTTTCCCTGGGACTTGATGCTGATCGTTGTCTTCGCCATAGCGTGCCTACCTCGAACATAATATAAGCCACGCCTTCACATGGCATCCATAATATACCACACTGCCCCAGGCCATGTTCGGGGAAAGCTCACGTTCTTATGGCTATCGTTGGGGGCTGTGATTGAATTAGCTCCTTCGCCGGACCGCTTTGCTATATAATACTCCATCAAGCTGACCGTGGACCAAGGGGGAGGAAAATGAAGGCCATTCGCATACACGAGCTGGGGGGGCCGGAGGTACTCAAGTACGAGGACTGCCCGGACCCGGAGCCGGGGCCCGGCCAGGTACTCATTGATGTCCAGGCCGTCGGAGTCAACTACACGGATATACAGACTCGCAGGGGAAGCCCGGGTGGGGGCCGCACCGACAGTCTCCTGCCCCGGCGCCTGCCGCTGATCCCCGGGATAGAGGCGGCGGGAGTGGTGTCCGCCCTGGGCGAAGGGGTGACGGAGGTAAGTGTGGGCGATACCGTGGCTTACTGGCAGGTACTGGGCTCCTACGCCCAACGGGTGGCGGTCCCGGTGGATTCGGTGGTGCCTGTTCCAGAAGGCCTCGGCGCCGCGCAGGCGGCAGGTTCGTTGGTGCAGGGATTGACCGCCCACTATCTGGCCCTGGACACATATCCATTGAAGCCGGGTGACACTGCTCTGGTCCATTCGGGGGCCGGTGGGACCGGGCTGCTGCTGGTCCAGATTGCCAAGCGGGCGGGGGCCCGGGTCATCGCCACCGTTTCCAACGAGGAGAAGGCTGATCTGGTCAGGGAGATGGGCGCCGACCAAGCCATCATATACACCCGCGATGACTTCGAAGAGGAGGTTAAAAAGGCCACCGGTGGCCTGGGGGTGCAGGTGGTCTACGACGCGGTGGGTAAAACCACCTTTGATAAGGGACTCAACTGCCTGGCCCCCCTGGGTTGCATGGTGCTGTACGGCCAGGCCAGCGGCCCCGTGAATCCGGTGGACCCGGCCAGGCTATCCTTCGGCTCCCTGTTCCTTACCCGCCCCACCCTGTCCGACTACATCAAAGACAGGGCCGAGCAGTTGCGCCGGACCGGTGGGCTGATGGGATGGCTGGCATCGGGGGACCTGAAGCTCCACATCGGGGGCAGCTTCCCCCTGGCTGAAGCCGCCGAGGCCCATCGCCTCATGGAGAGCCGCCGTTCTTCGGGGAAACTCCTCCTGATCCCGCCTAGCTAGGTGCGGACTCGTCTCGGGCGTAGGCCGCCAGATAGCCCGGCCTGTATTCCCTCTCCTCCCAGCTATCGTCCTGTTCATCCCACCGGTAGGGCAAACTGACGACGTCCCCCGGAGTGGTCATGGTTTCCAGTGCCTGGAGGGCGTCCTGCAGGATGCTACGCTGCAACTCCGGGTCGTGGGCCTTGCCCGTCTGGTGTCCAAGAGGGAAGTTCACGAATACGGACCTGGGCGGTCTCACGGCCTGGGTAATGTCCAGGGCAGAACTCATGGAGAGGGTGGATATCCCAGCCATCTCCAGTGCCCGAGCGATCAGTCCAACGGACTGATGGCAGACGGGTCAAGCGGGGACCAGCAAGCAGACATCGACCCTATCCTGTTGGAGCTTCGTCACCAGGGCAGGGACCAGCTCATCCCTCACCCTGCGGGCTGAATAAATGCCGCCCATGCAGGAGTAGGCGTGACCGGCCAGTTGACCTATCACGCCATCCGATTCCATCTCCCGGAGCCGCTGGATGGGAAAGACACAGTTGGGGTCTTCCCTGGCATCCTCGGTACGATAACCGAAATGGGAGACCCGCAGCTCCTTCGCGTCAACATCCTTCGGAATCTCCCTCAGGGAGGTGTCGTCCATGGTGTGGAAGGGTTTCTGAGCTTCCTGGTACACCCCTCCCGAGCCCACCAGGGCGAGCTTACACCTGCCCAGGGGCTTGGCCAGAGGCGTCCAGGGTGCGTCCTGGTTCACCACCCAACGGTAGGGTGGGTATTCAGCATACATCTCCCGTGTGCGGGGAATGTAAGCAATGGGCGACATACGGTCTCCTCCCTTTATCCCTACGCCTTGGCCAAAGTAGAACACACTCCCCATATCCAGTCAAGAAATGTCCTTTTTGGCTGGGCACCTCTGAGGCAGGGCGCCGCTGGATCCCCTCAGCCCGTGTGTTGACAGCAGATGGTGGTAAAAATTAAAATGCGAATATGGGCCGGTGGAAACCTGGGTGGCCCGGGATACCACATGGCAGGGTTAACCAGGGTTGACTAGGAGGAAACCAGCTATGTCGAGCTACAAACTGATATCGTCGGATTCCCACATCTTCGAGCCCCCGGACCTGTGGGAGAATTGGATAGAGCCGAAGTACAGGGACCGGGCGCCCCGGGTGGTGCGGGAGGAGAAAACCGACCAATGGTACGCCGATGGCGACTGGAAGTTCGGCACCTTCAACCTGGCGCTAGCGGGGGTGCGATTCGAAAACCCGGAGCAGCTTCGCATCGAAGGCCGATACGAAGAGGTCCCCGCAGGCGGCATGGACCCCCACGCCCACGTGGAGGACTTGGACGTGGATGGCGTCGCCGGGGGGGTCCTCTATCCATCCCAGGCGCTGCTCCTCTTCCAGCTCCCAGACGGCCAGTTCCTGTCGGCCATATTCCGCGCCTACAACAACTACATGGCCGACGTTTGGAATAAGCCCTATCCCAACCGGCTAAAGAGCATCGCCATGATCAACAACGACGACGTAGTGGAGGCTGTCGAGGAGCTCCAGCGAGTGGCGAAGCTGGGCTTTGCCGGGGCCATGATCCCCCTGATCCCCCTTACCCTCAGGTACAACCACCCCGATTTCGAGCCCCTGTGGGCCGCTGCCCAGGACCTGGACATGCCCCTGAGCCTCCACGCAGGCACCTTCCGGCGGACGCCCGACGATGGCCTGATCAACGTTATCAATCAGGGAGGCGACCCCAGGTCCAACGCCATAAGGGACCACGATGTGAGGGGTTCCCTCCTGGACATGATCTACGCCGGTGTTTTCGAACGGTATCCCAAGCTGAAGGTGGGGGCGGTGGAGTTCGAGGTGGCCTGGGTCCCCTACTTCTTGAACATGATGGACCTTGCCTACACGGAGAAGATCTCGGGGCAGCAAATCCAGCGCTTCAAGGGAGGATTGCTGCCCAGCGACTACTTCCACAGCAACGTATTCATCAGCTTTCAGGAGGATGACCTGGGCGTTCAGCTCCGCTCCTACGTTGGGGTCGACAACCTCCAGTGGGCGTCTGACTATCCCCACGCCGAGTCCACCTTCCCCCGGTCCCAACAGATAGTGGAGCAGATCCTTCAGGGCGTCCCCGATGATGAGGCCGCGAAGATAGCGGGAGAGAACGCAGCCAAGCTGTATAAATTCAACTAAGCCTGTATGGCGCCCACGGAACCTAGCCGAGGACCCACGGCGTTCATGCCGGGGGTCCTCGCTTTGAGTCCCGCTTCGATTGACGCTCATGGGGGCCGCTGCTATACTCGCCCCAAAGAGGTTCCAAAGGGGAAGGGAGACTTCGGAAGGAGCCGGCGAGTCGGGCCCTCCACCGGACACCTGAATAGCCTACCCCAATATGCCGGTGTGTAAGCGCATCCTGAAAGCAACGGGGCGTTGGGAGGTTGCCGAATGGCCTTCAGGCTCAAACAGATACCCGAAAGCCTCATGGCCAAACTCTGGAAAGAGCGGGCGTCACGGGAGGAATCCCTTAGGGCGGGCAACGGGCGGCGGTTCAAGGTGATCTATTGTGGAAGGCCGGGCACCGGCCCGGGGCCCGACTTTCGAGACGCGGTCCTGGAAGAGGAGGGGGTGGGGCTGGTCAGGGGGGACGTGGAGCTCCACGTGAGGCAGCAGGACTGGGAAGGCCACGGGCACAGCACCGATCCACACTACAACGGGGTGATCCTGCACGTTGTTGCCGGCATGAAAGGGGTCTTCACGACCCTGCAGAGCGGCAGGCAGGTGCCTGTGCTCTCCCTGGGCCCTCTTCTAGAGGCCGCCCTGCCTTCTACCCGGCCACCGCGGGACCTGCTGTGGTCCCTGTTGGAGGCCCACGGCTACCGGCCACCCGCCGACGCGGAGGAGATGGGTCTTCTGCTGGACAGGGCCGGGTATAGCTGGTTCCTGGGAGAGCGGGACGGCTTCCTGTCCCTGATGAAGGAGGAGGACCCTGAGCAGGTCCTGTACGCCTCCCTCATGGAGGCGTTGGGCTACAGCCAAAACCGGGCGCCTTTCCTGGAACTGTCCCACCGGGCACCCTACGGCCTGTTAAGAGAGGCCGCCGCGGGGGCACCCGAGGGGCCCCAGCGGTTGCGTGTGATTGAGGGGCTATTACTCACAACCGCCGGGTTCCTGCCTGCTGCCCGCAACCGCAAGGCAATGCCCCTGAGCAGCTGGCGGCGATTCCGGGTAAGGCCGCAGAACCTGCCCGAGAGGCGCATCATGGGCTTCGCGCGGGTACTGGACCGGTTCATTGCAACTCCAGAGGCAGCTCCCGAGGCCGATTTCAGACGGCGGGCATCCCGGGTGCGCGGTGGGAACTCCGGGGCGGGGTCTGGAACCGGCCCGGAGGCTAAGGCCTTCCCCAGGACTCATGATGGGCTTATTCCGCCAGGGTATTCCATAAATGATTATAATTTCGGGCATTGGGAGGGCTGGGGCCTGCTGGAGGGGGTGACCCGGCTGGTACGGGCCTCGTCGGCCCACGCTGGGGATGAAGTCCGCTGGCGGCTCCTGCCGAAGGCCTTCACGGCCTCAACCAGAACCGGCACCCCCGGTAGAGGACTCAGCGAAGGACATATCGAAGGACACCGGGGAGGGACGTTGATCGGAGAGGCACGGGCCAGGGATATGGCGGTCAACTGCGTGCTCCCCTTCGTCCATGCGTTGGCCCAGCAGAGATGGGATGAGCGGCTGGCCTTACTATCCATGGAACTATACCATCGGATGCCCCGGCTCCAGGAGAACGAGATTACCAGGGAAATGGAGCTGGTCCTTTTCCCCCAACCGCCGGGTGCTGGTGCCATGGAGATTCCAGAATGCAGGGATGTACCGCGGGAGCCCAGCCTACAAGTGGTACGAAATGCCAGAAGGCAGCAGGGGCTCCTGCATCTGCACCACCTGATGGCTTCACCCGCGGCCTACACCCCGGGGTTGCCTAGCGAAAAGATGTTGCCCGGGGATTTCGGGGATCGAGCTTAGCCCAATCGTATATTATCTAAAAGCCGGGCCCTGCCGATTCGCACTGCCACTGAGACCATGGCCGGCGGTTGCACCGTAGCCAGCTCCTCCAGGCTGGAGGCATCGGCAACGCTGACATAGTCAATTCGGTCGATCAGGGGCTCCGCCTCAAGAAGCCGGCGCACTTCCCCAATCAGGACATGGGCACCTACCTCGCCACCCTCCCAGAGCCGTTGGGCATGGCACAAGGCCCGATAGACCACGGGGGCTGCCAGCCGCTCCGTCGGCGATAGATAGGAGTTACGGCTGCTGAGGGCCAGGCCGTCGGGCTCTCTGACTGTGGGCACCGTAACGATCTCCACTCTCAGGTTGAGGTCGGCCACCATCCTCTTTATCACGGCCACTTGCTGGCCGTCCTTCCAGCCGAAGTAGGCCCTGTGGGGCCGGGCGATGTTGAGTAGCTTGGCCACCACCGTAGCCACCCCCCGAAAGTGCCCGGGCCGGTGCTCCCCCTCGAGGCGCTGCCCCAACTCTCCCACATCCACCCATGTCTGATGGCCCTGGGGATACATCTCCTCCGGCGATGGACAGAAGACCAAGTCTATTCCCTCGCTTTTCAGAAGCACCAGGTCCCGCTCCATGTCCCTGGGATAGGCACTGAAATCTTCCTGGGGGCCGAACTGGAGGGGGTTTACGAATATGCTCACTGCCAGAAGATCGTTATCCGCCCTTGCCTGGCGCACCAGGGCCATGTGCCCCCGGTGAAGGGAACCCATGGTGGGCACAAGCCCCAAAGTGCCCTGACACCGGCTACGGGCATCTCGGAATTCTGAGATAGTTGGAAGGACTTGCATATGGGCACCGCCGAGTTTACGGCATTTTTTGCCTCATGAACAGCCAGCTAAAGATCAGCCCGGCCAGGCTGGCCCCCAGAAGGGGCCCAACCCAGTATACTCAGTGGGCGGCCCATTGTCCGGCGAATGCATTGGCCACCAGGGCCCGCCCGAGGGAACGGGCCGGATTCATGGAGGCCCCGGTCGGCACAAGGTCGGATGCCTTTGCGGTCTACGACTGCTTCGGCTTGGCGGACGCACAGGAAAGGACCGTTACGAGCGCCTCGCTGAGATCAGGCAAGGTCGAAGCGATCAAGATTCATCACCTTGTCCCACGCAGCCACGAAGTCACGCACGAATGCCTGCTGCGAGTCGTCACATGCGTAGACTTCCGCGAGCGCTCGGAGTTCGGAGTTCGAACCGAAGACCAGGTCTACTCTGGTGCCTGTCCACTTGGGATCACCGGTTCTGCGATCGCGTCCCTCGAACACATCCTCGAATGTGGAGGACACCTGCCACTCGGTGTTCATGTCGAGCAGGTTCACAAAAAAATCATTGGTCAACGTACTAGGCCGCTTGGTGAGAACGCCGAATTGGGACTGCCCGACGTTCGCATTCAGGACACGCATGCCGCCGACAAGCACCGTCATCTCGGGAGCAGTCAACGTCAGCAGGCACGCCCGTTCTACCAGCAGCTCCTCCTCCGACTTTTGGAGTCCGGGGAGGAGGTAGTTGCGGAACCCGTCCGCGGTGGGTTCGAGCACGGCAAACGACTCCACGTCGGTCCACTCCTGTGACGCGTCCGCGCGCCCCGCCGTGAAGGGGACCTGCACGTTGTTCCCGGCGTTCTTCGCAGCCTGCTCGACGCCTGCGCAACCGCCCAGGACGATCAGGTCGGCGAGCGAGACTCTCTTCCCACCGGTCTGCGAGCTGTTGAACTCCGTCTGGATCTTTTCCAGTGTCTGCAGCACCTTGCCCAGCTCGGCCGGGTTGTTCACTTCCCAGTCTTTCTGCGGCGCTAGGCGGATGCGCGCCCCGTTCGCCCCACCACGTTTGTCGGTGCCACGGAACGATGCCGCCGACGCCCAGGCGGTCGACACCAATTGGGAAACGGACAATCCCGATGCGAGGATCTTGCCCTTGAGGGCGGTGATATCTTGCGCCCCGACCAACTCCTGATCGACGTCGGGAACGGGGTCTTGCCACAACAGCGGCTCTGCAGAAACCGACGGGCCGACATACCGACTGCGGGGCCCCATGTCGCGGTGGGTCAGCTTGTACCACGCCCTGGCGAAGGCATCTGCAAACTCCTCCGGGTTCTCGTGGAAACGCTTCGCGATCGAGGCATAGATCGGGTCCATCTTCAGTGAGAGGTCCGTCGTGAGCATCATGGGGGCGTGCTTATTCGACGGATCGTGAGCATCCGGCACGGTGGCCCCTGCAGATGCATTCTTGGGAGTCCACTGCGCCGCACCGGCAGGACTCTTCGTCAGCTCCCACTCGTAGCCGTGCAAGTTCTCGAAGAAGTTGCCGTCCCACTTCACCGGGTTGGTGGTCCATGCACCCTCCAAGCCGCTGGTGATCGTATCGCCGCCTTTGCCGTTGCCATAGCTATTTTTCCAGCCGAGGCCTTGCATCTCTAGGCTGGCACCCTCTGGTTCGGGACCGACGTACTGGGGCGCAGGGGCAGCACCATGAACCTTGCCGAACGTATGTCCGCCGGCAATGAGCGCAACCGTCTCCTCGTCATTCATCGCCATGCGGCGGAACGTTTGGCGAATATACTTTGCTGCAGCGGTGGGGTCCGGGTTACCGTTCGGCCCCTCCGGATTCACGTAGATCAGGCCCATGTGGTCGGCGCCGAAGGGTCCCTGGAGGTCCCCATCGCCACTGTGGCGCTCGTCTGCAAGCCACGTGCTCTCAGGCCCCCAGTACGTCTCGTCGGCCTCCCACACGTCCTCGCGCCCGAAGCCGAAACCGAAGGTCTTGAATCCCATCGACTCCAGGGCAATGTTGCCAGCGTAGATGATCAGGTCGGCCCATGAGATTTTCCGGCCGTACTTCTGCTTGATCGGCCAGAGCAATCGGCGCGCCTTGTCGAGGTTCGCGTTGTCGGGCCAACTGTTGAGGGGCGCAAAGCGTTGGTAACCGGAGCCGCCACCGCCGCGGCCGTCATGGATGCGGTAGGTGCCCGCCGCGTGCCAGGCCATCCGGATGAAGAGCGGCCCATAGTGGCCGTAGTCGGCCGGCCACCAGTCTTGCGAGGTCGTCATCACCTCAACGATGTCCTTCTTCAGGACATCCAGGTCAAGTGTCTTGAAATCCTCAGCGTAGTTGAAATCGCTGCCCATAGGATTTGATAGGGGAGAGTTCTGGCGGAGAATCTTCAAGTTCAGCTGATTCGGCCACCAGTCTTCGTTCGACATGGTCATTTCATTTCTCCTTCTGCCTTTCTGCAGGATACCGCGCAACTGTATTCTGAACCGAGTTTACAACAGGATTATCTGGGATATCAATGTTGAGATTTTCCGTTCTCACCACTCGTCTCAAGATTATGAATCAGATTTGACTCGCTCGATTCCAAGCCCTCCAAGATGCCGGCGTCCATTTCAAAGCTCTCTTTTTCGGTGGGGAAGGAGCCATCCTTCACCTCCGCTACGTAGCGGCTGAACACATCGGTCATT
This sequence comes from Dehalococcoidia bacterium, assembly GCA_965225925.1. Classification (GTDB taxonomy): domain Bacteria; phylum Chloroflexota; class Dehalococcoidia; order Lucifugimonadales; family JAGWBF01; genus CBDDBY01. Next base: position 302,216 of record CBDDBY010000003.1, read on the forward strand.
ATCTCAGATAATTGAATATACTGCCGGGCGTGCTTGGGGATAAAATGCGGATAGAGCCCCATCATGTCATGGAGCACCTGCACCTGACCGTCACATTGGCGCCCAGCGCCGATGCCTATGGTAGGTATGGAAAGCCGCTCCGTGATGGCTCCGGCAAGGGCCCCTGGCACCAGTTCCAGGACGACGGCGAAGGCTCCGGCGTCCTCCAGGGCCACCGCGTCCTTGAGTATCTGGGCAGCCTCTTCCCTCTCCTTGCCTCGGACCCTGTATCCGCCGTAAGCGTGGACCGACTGGGGCGTGAGGCCGACGTGGCCCATGACGGGTATGCCGCACTCCACGATTCTGCCTACGGTCCCTGCCACTCTCTCCCCTCCCTCCAGCTTTACCGCCTGGGCGCCCCCATCCTGCAATAGCCGGGCGGAGTTGGCCAGGGCCTGGGAGGTATCAAGATGATAGCTCATGAAGGGAAGGTCTGCCACCACCAGCGCCCGTTTCGTGCCCCTGGCGACGGCCTTGACGTGGTGAAGCATATCCTCCATGGTCACAGGAATTGTAGAATCGTAGCCCAGCACCACCATGCCCAGGCTGTCCCCCACCAGCACCACAGGGATACCCCCTTCGTCAGCCAGCCTGGCGGTCGGGTAGTCGTAGGCAGTGACCATGGGTATTTTGTCGCCCCGGGCCTTCATGCTGGCGATGTCCTTCGTGGTCACCCTCCCCACCACGGCCTCCCTCCTCGATTCTTCGCTATCCCAAACATCCCTGTGTGCTCAATGTCTCTCTTGAGTATCATCTCTATTTATGGGCCATCACAGTCAGGGCCGCCTTTGGTCCCAATTTTTGACCAGCTGTTCCATCGCATCAAGGGAGTCCTGATCCACCCGTGCCTCGGCCAGGGGTAATGACTCCAAGGCGAGGGAGCAGTAGACGGGTAGCAGCCGGGGCGCCCTCTCCTCCAGCGCCTCCAGGTGCCTCTGGATGGTTGCAATATCTCCCCGCACCACGGGCCCGGTGACACTGGCTTCGATACCCGCCCGTGAGACGTTGGCCAGGGTAGCCGTGGCAATGGGAAGGATAACGGGCAAGGCGACTTCCCGGGGGACTCCCATGGCGCCCCACAGGTCGGCTGCCGCCTTCAGCAGGGCCACCAGGTAGCCGCAGGCCAACACGGCCGAGGCGTGATATAAGGCCCGGTCCCCGGGACTCACGGCTATAGCCTTGCCCCCCAATCGGGAGGCCAGGTCCTTAAGGAAAGCCTCAACCCAACCCTGGCCTTCCACAGCGAAACCGACCCCCCGCATCCGGTCCAAGGCATCCTCCGCTGACTCCAGGCAGGCGAAAGTCTGGAAGGGGTGGAAGGCGCCTGTGGCCGCTCCCCACCTGGAGGCAGGCTCCAGAAGCTCCAGGGAAAAGGCGCCGCTACAGTGGACCACCCCCTGGCCGGGCCGCCATTCCACCCGCGAAGCAACCTGGTTTATCACCCCGTCCGGGGTAGTGATGAAGACAAGGTCACAGATGTCTGAGAGCTCCTGCGGACCCTCAGAGGCGGCGCACCCGGGAATCCGGGCCGCCAGCGCCGCCGCCGAGGCCTGAGTACGGCTGGCAACGCCCGCTATCCGGTATCCCGTGGCAGCCAGGGTCAGGGCCAGCCCGCTTCCCAGCGTCCCCGCGCCAATCAGACCTACCCTGGGGTTATCCATGTTTCAGGAAGTAGATACGACCTCGAATATGCTTCACCATGATATTGGGGCCAAAGCAAAACACCTTTCCGGACCCGCCGAAAAGGCGTCGAAAAGGGTGGTCCCCATCTTCCGGCCGTCCCGGCCCCGTAGGGTCCCTGCGGCTTGCCTTTGGTCCCCCTGGCTCACCCCCCCCCGGCAGGTGGGCAGCATCTACATGTTATCACCCATAGACCTGGTGTCAAGCTCACTCTTGCCAGTGCCCAAGGTCTTGTGAAAGTCCTACTCCAGTCATTGCGAGCGAAGCGAAGGGTTCCCTTTGGCCCCTGCTGAGATTGCTACCGGGTTTGTCCCTGGCAATGACAATCGAAAGACCCTGTCGCCGTGCCGCCTTTGCGGGTCAGCCGTTTCCCGGCCATGTCCTCCTGAGGATGCGGAATATGGTCCTCTGGCTCAAGGCAAACCGGGATGCGGCCTCTTTTACTGACAGTTCTCCCTGGAGGAGGGCAGCCACCACCTCACTGTCCCTCTCATTCCGTTTCTGCCTCTGGAGCCAGCCGGGCTCATCGTACTTGCATTGGGGCAGGGGGCACTTTAGGCAGGAAGGCGATACCTCGCAGCCTTCGTCCCGATAAGGATAGCGCTCGGGAAGCAGTTCCAACGAAGCTGTTGCAATCACCTGATTCATCGCCATACCTCCTATGTATTGAACGGGATAATTATAGAACAAAAGTTCTTTTATTTTCAAGGAGTGGGAGGCAGGAGTTTGACTGTAGATACGCTGTTGTTATATTCTCAGTCATAGAGGCGGTTTCCCATATCAGTCCCGGTCCAGCGAGAGTCCGGCCCGCCCCCATTATCGGAATATCGGTCTGGCAGTTTCGTTGGAGCGGTTGGGAACGCCCTACCTAAGAACATCGAGGGACGGCATGCCAGCCAACTTACCTCCGGGTTATTACGAAGCGGAGCGGAAGTTTCGGGCCGCTAAAAGCACCCCCGAGAAGGTGGCCGCCCTCCAGGAGATGATATCTGCCACGCCAAAACACAAGGGCACCGACCACCTCCGGGCGGAAATGAGGGCCAGGATGGCCCGGCTGATGGACGACCTGGAGAGACCTCGCAATATCAGCAGCGGCCAGCCTCAGCCCTTCGCCCTGAGGAAGGAAGGCGCCGGCCAGGCGGTGCTGGTGGGTCTCCCCAACTCCGGCAAGTCCCAGCTGCTGGCCAGTCTGACCGGGGCCGGAGCCAAGGTGGCCAGCTATCCATTCACCACTCAGCTACCGTTGCCGGGGATGCTGCAGTTCGAGAACGTGCGCATCCAGATGGTGGATACCCCGGCCATCAATGACCGGGACATGCAGGCCCGGTTGTTCAGCCTTCTCAGAAACACCGATCTGCTCGTCATCACCGTCGATCTCTCCACCGACGCTACTGGGCAGATGGAGGAGCTGGAGACCGAGATGGAGAACTGGGGATACCGGATATTCGGAATTGAAGAGAGCCCGGATTCCCATGAAGACCGCGTCGAGAAGCGCGCCATCATAGCGGCCACCAAAGCCGACGAAGAGGGCGCCCTGGAGCAGTTCCAACGGCTGGAGGCCGGGTACGGCCACCGGTTCCCCCTGCTGATGGTGTCTCCCGTGGACGGGGTGGGTATGGAGGAGCTGAGATGGGCCGTGTTCAGAGACCTGGAGAAGGTTAGGGTGTATACTAAACCGCCCAGTGGCGAACCCGACTACAATACGCCCATCGTGCTGGCCAAGGGGAGTACGGTGGAGGATGTCGCTCAGGACCTGCACCGAGACTGGAGTAGAAGACTGAAATACGCCTTGCTTTGGGGCTCGGGAAAGTTTGACGCGCAACGGGTGGGGCGGGACTATGTGCTGGCCGACGGCGACGTTCTCGAGCTACACGGGTGAGGATGAGACCCTATTGAAAACGATGAAGATCGCCGTTGGAAAGATCGACAGCATCAGGCCCGAAGCTTTCCCAATGTCAGCCGCCGGGCCTCTTACCGGCCCGGGGCGAGACGGGCTGAATGGGCGCCGACGTTAGAATGGGGTCGCAAGCCTGGAAAGCCGTCATGCCCGCCCTGGCAGCCATTGTCATCCTCACCATCGCCTGCCAGGGCGGGCATCAGACTCCACTTCAAGGCCAATACCCGAGCCGACACTCACTCCGGAGACCGTCCCCACCCCCACACTATTGACCACCGCCACCTTTGCCCCAACGCCGGCTCCCACTGCCACCCTTATCCCCAACCCAGTCGCCACCACCGTTCCCACAGTCACCCCAACGCCGGGCCCCACTGCCACTCCTGTCCCCACCCCGACACCCACACCAGGGCCTTCACCGAGCCCGACTCCGGCGCCAACAATCACGCCCCAAATACCGGCGACGCCGACCCTGCAGCTACCACCCACGGATACCTATGAAGATACCCTCCTGGGCATCTCCTTCCAATATCCGGCCGGGTGGACCCTGGATAAGAGCGACCCAACCCTCCTCCAGCTTGAGCCCGTCCCCGGAGCCTTCGTGGTGGTGGAGGTGGACCTGGCGGGTCCGACTACCCTGGAAGACCAGAGGTCTCAACTGCTCAGGGGCTTTCCAGGCGGCACCGATTTCCGAGGGGTAGCCAGGACCGAAATTGGAGGCTCCGTCCCCGGTTACCGTATCAGGGCGGAGTGGTCCAGCGCGGGCAACCCCATTCGGGGCGATTTCCTCCTGGCCGTCAAGGGAACGCGGGTTTTCTCCGTGGGAGCCGTAGCCGCGGGAGATGCATTCGACCAATTCGAGGCGGATTTTGGCCGGATCATTGACTCATTTGAGATTACCCTGGAACCGCCCACGGAGGCTATATCCACCACCGCCAAATCTCAGGATGTGATGGAGGCAATCGGCCATAGAGTTGCACTTATCCGAAGCCTCCCGGCCTTACCGGAGACGAATGGGCGATTCCTGGCCCGTGAGGATTTCAACGCAAGGGTTGAAGTGCTGGACGAGGAGATGCGGAGGGACGCCGTGCGCCTCAAAGGCTTATGCCTGATATTGGACCTTTGCTCGCCGGAGCACGACCTGCTGGAGGTCCAACTGGGTCTGCTTGACAAAGGTGTCCTGGGGTTCTACAAGACCCAAGACAAGTCCCTTACCTTGGTGGCCGGCCGGGATGGACCCAATCTCGTGTCCTGGCTCACATACGCCCATGAGTACAGCCACGCCATTCAGGACCGGGCGTTTGGCCTGGACTCGATCTCCGGCTCGGATCGGAAGACATCTGATTCCTCCAGAGCTGCGCTGGCACTGGTGGAAGGGGACTCCAAGATTGCGGAATACCTATTCTACGACTCGCTTCCGTTGGATCAGCAGACCAAGGTGACGGAGCTGCTTGAGGAAGAGATAAAGGAGTTCGCCGGGTCCATCGACGTGGCCGCATTGCCCCGAATAACCATAGAGACCTTCGGGTGGGAGCAGACCGCGGGTACCGAGTTCGCTTTTCAGCTTTACTTGGAGGGCGGGTTCAAGGCCATCGACCAGGCCTTTAAAAGCCCTCCCAGCTCCACCGAGCAGGTGCTCCATCCAGAGAAGTATCTGGCAGGGGATGAGCCCCACTCAGTAGCGCTGCCGTACCTGGCATCGGCGCTGGGCAGCCCTTGGGAGTTGCAGGACGAAGGCGTATTGGGTGAGCTGCTCACCCGCATTTACCTGGGGACTTTTTTAATGGCGGGCCGGGCCGGGGCGGCGGCGGCGGGATGGGGAGGCGACTGGTATCGCATTCTGAAGGATGACCAGGAGCGGCAGCTTCTGGCCGCAGCCTTTTCCTGGGATTCCGCCGCGGATGCAGACCAGTTTTTCCAGGCCTATCTGGACTTCGTGGAAGGGAAGAGCAAGGGCCAATGGGAACTGGCGGAATCATCGGAGAGCAGCCGCCTCTGGGTGGGCCAGGGTACCAGCACTTACCTGGCCATCGACGGCGACACCACCCGGCTGGTGATAGGGCCAGACCTGGGAACGGTGGAGGCGGCCGCCGGCATCATCTCCGTCCCCACAAATGGCGGCTAATCCTGGGCATGGCCCAGCGGGGGGGCCCATGGGTAGGAAATTCCTAACCTGGAACCGGCACCCCGGGGATCTTAAGCTGGAGCCGGACCAGCCTGTCGTAGGTGGTGATATACAAGGTCTTCCAGTCGTCGCCACCCCAGGCGCAGTTGGTGGTCTGCCTCGGATCATCCGTCAAGATGGTCCCCAGGTGCTTACCCGACGGGTCCAGCACCCACACGCCTCCGGGCCCGGTGCAATACAGGTTCCCCTCCACGTCCACCTTCATACCGTCGGGGGTCCCGGGCCTATCACCTCCCATCTTGAGGAAGACCCGGTCGCTGGCCAGAGCCAGAGTCCCGTTGGGATGCATATCGAAGGCCCTGACATGCATTCTCCAAGTGTCGTTGATATAGAGGATGCTCTCGTCGGGGGAGAAGCAGAGCCCATTGGGAAGTAAGAAATCCCTTACCAGCAAGGTCAAGGTGCCCAGGTCCGGCGATACTCGGTAGACCCCGGAGAAGTCCAGGTCCAAATCCATGTCGGGCCCTCGGGGATCTGTAAAATAGATGCTGCCATCGGACTTCACCACCACGTCGTTGGGGTGGTTCAACCTCGTACCCTGATACCTGTTGGCCACCACGGTCATGCTTCCGTCGGGCTCAACGCGGGTCATGCGGCTGGCTCCGGCCTCGCATATTATCAGCCTGCCCTGGAGGTCCCGCGTAAGGCCGTTGCCCCGGTTGGTGGGCTCTTGCACCACCGTGGTCCCCTCTCCAGGTGCCCACTTCCACCTCCGGTCTCCGAATATCTCGCTGAACACGAGGTACCCCTCGGGGTACCATACAGGTCCCTCGGCGGCGGTATAGCCGCTGCCCAGCTCCTCCAACTCTTGGTCCGCCGATACGATACGGTCCAATTCGGGAGAGATACGCTCTATGGGCACGTCCACCTCCTTAAACAGTAAACTTTAGCCAGGCAACTTTAGCCAGGCAACTTTTTCATCTTTGCCGGATACCAGTCCTGGCCGCTGCGTAACCATCCGGCCGGGGGCCCTCAACGGGGGACGGGCACACCTGGAATCTTGAGCTGGATGCAACCCAAAGAATGGATAGTGGTGAAGTAGAGGGTCTTCCAGTCCTCACCGCCCCACGCGATATTGGTGGTCCATCCAGTGGGGATGGTGCCCAGATGCTTGCCAGAGGGGTCAATTATCCATATCCCCCCCGGCCCTGTGCAATATACGTTCCCTTCCACGTCTGTTTTCATACCGTCGGGCATCCCCGGCACGTCCGCCTCCATGTGGATGAATACCCGGTCACTGGCCAGGGACAGTAGGCCCGTGGGCTCCACGGCGAAGGACCTTATATGTCTCCTGCGGGAGTCGTTCACGTATAAAATGCTCTCGTCGGGGGAGAAGGCCAACCCGTTGGGCAGGTCAAAATCTCTTACCAGCAGGTTAATGGCGCCCAAATCGGGGGAAACCCGGTAGACCCCGGCGATGTCCAACTCCGATTCCACGTTGAGGGTGATGGGGTCGGTGAAGTAGATGCTGCCGTCGGACTTCACCACCACGTCGTTGGGGCGGTTCAAGCGCCAGCCCCGATAGCTGTTGGCCACCACTGTGGTACTGCCATCGGGTTCCAGCCGTGTCACACGGCGGGCGGAGTGCTCGCAGGCTATCAACCTGCCCTGCTGGTCCCTGGTAAGGCCGTTGGCGTTATTGGTGGGTTCGTGGGACAAGGTCACCCCCTCTCCGGGCGCCCACATCATCCGCCGGTCATTGCCGATATCGCTGAAGAGAAGGTAGCCGCCTTCCTTCCACCATACGGGCCCCTCGGCGGGCCCCGACTCGGCGCCAAAGCCGCTGCCAAGCTCCTTCGTCTCCTGGTCCAGGGCCACGATGCGCTCCAACCCGGGAGCAATCTGCTTCACGGCCATTGTGACCTCCCTGCCGACGATATCTCTGGTCCGGTCTGGGGGCGGGGGCGGGGAAATGTCCGCCGGAAATCAACGGGGTACGGGCACGCCGGGAATCTTCAGCTGGATACTGAACACACTATCCATGGTGGTGATGAACAGGGTCTTCCAGTCATCGCCGCCCCAGCAGCAGTTGGTGGTCTGGTCAGCGCCCGTCAATATGTTGCCCAGGTGATTGCCCGCCGGATCTAATATCCACACCCCACCCGGCCCCGTGCAGTAGACGTTCCCCTCCACATCAACTTTCATACCATCGGGGATGCCCGAGTGTTCCGACCTCATTTCACAAAAGACGCGGCCATTGACCAAGGAGCCGTCGGGCTGGACGTCGAAGGCCTTGATATGCCCGATGCTGCGGAACAGGTCCGTGTCCCGCAGGTCCAGGATCGCCAAGGAGTCGTTTACGTAGAGAATGCTCTCGTCGGGGGAGAAGGTCAGGCCGTTAGGCAATATGAAATCACTGACCAGGGGAGTCAGAGTGCTCAGGTCGGGGGACACGTTGAAGACGGCGGAGAAGTCCAGCTCCATCTCGGCGTCCGGCGCACCGGGATCGGTGAAGATGATGCTCCCATCGGACTTGACCACCACGTCGTTGGGACGGTTCAGCCGCTTGCCCTGGTAGCCATCGGCCACGACAGCAATCATCCCGTCGTCTTCCAGGCGGGTCACACGCCGGGTGCCGGCCTCACAGGCTATCATGCGGCCCTGGAGATCCCATGTGAGCCCGTTGGCGTTATCGGTGGGCTCCCGGAACACCGACATGCCCACTCCCGGCGCCAATTTCATCCTGCGGTTGTGCGTGATGTCGCTGAAAAGCAGGTATCCACCTTCTTTGTGCCATACCGGGCCCTCGGCCACGTTATACCCGCTGCCCAGCTTCTCCAGCTCCCGTCCCCCGGACATTATTCGGTCCAGACCCGGTGAGTGCCTATCGATGGGCATTATTACCTCCCTACTTTCCCGCTCCTACAACCCCTGGGAGAGACCTTAGGCGGAGGCAACACCTGCGCCCGAAGCTGAACCCGCTCCTACAACCCCTGGGAGAGGCCTTAGGCGGGGACAACACCTGCGCCTGAAGCTGAACCCGCTCTACAACCCCTGGGGAAGGTCTACTGTAATTCTCGCGCCGCTCACGTCCACTTCTTTAATCACGTCGTCCAGAGCGGGTATCAATAGCTCCTTGCCGTCCAAGGTTACTATATAGACATCGTTGCTTCTCGTGGAAAGGATCTGGGTAACTATACCCAGGTACTCACCTTCCTGAGTGTAGACCTTGGCATTGATAATCTGGAAATGATAGTAATCCCCATCGGTCAGGGGTGGAACCATGTCCTCGGTCACCATCAGGAATTGACCTCGGATCTCTTCTGCATCGGTACGGCTGTTGATTCCCTCCAGCTTGAGGGCCGACTTACCGCCAGGTGGCCCTGAGAAGCGTTCGATCCTGTGGCCCTGACCGTCCAAGAATAAAATCGCCCCGGAGGAGAACCTGCCGGGGGAATCGCTGATGACCTCTATGTAAAATTCACCATGTAAGCCCCTGGGACCCCGGACCCTGCCCACCACAACCTGTCCCCCAGAGGCCATCTGTTTAACCACCGGACCAACCTCATTACCCTTCCCCACCCTTATGAGGAAATAGCCTGGGGCCTCTTTCCAGAAGTTGAGTGTGGGCCAGAGCGGAGCTGCCCTTGAAGACCAGGGTAATCAGAACTGGGTGGGTCCGGCTAGACTATCTCCAATATTGCTCTGGTGCCGTTCTTTACCGCCGCCACCCTTAGCAGCGCCCTCATAGCTTGGGCGACCCGGCCCTGCCTCCCTATTATCTTCCCCTTGTCTTCCTCCGCCACCTCCAGCCGCAAGATCACTCTATCGTCCTCAGTCTCTTCGGTGACCTTCACATCCTCGGGCTTGCTGGCTAGACTTTTAGCAATGTACTCAATAAGCTCTTTCATTCCCCTTTTGCCTTTTCGTAGATTCCGTTCCAGTTCAAGATCCGGTGGACCGGCTCGGAAGGCTGAGCACCCTTCTGCAGCCAATGGACTGCCTTCTCCTCATTGAGGGTGACCTTGGGAGGGTCGAACAAAGGCTCGTACTGGCCTATCCAGTCCACATAAGCCCCATCCCTCGGGGCCCTGGAGTCGGCCACCACTATCCTATACGATGGCGCGCCCTTCTTCCCCACCCTCCTTAGACGAATTCTCAACATGCGTCGAAGCTCCTAATATCTCCCCATTCGAACTGTCCCTAGGAATTTTAAGCTCCGGAAGGAGCCTTGTCAACGTTCGTGGGACCCTACTGGAGCCCGCCCATTGACTCGAATCAAATGGGTTGTAAACTAGTAACCAACCTATCAGATTGAAAAACTTCACCAGCGAACCTGGTATCTCGTCAACTTAAAATTGATCTAGCGTTTCACCCACCCCCCACTCTAACTCTCCCCGTCGAGGGTAGAGAATCCCCTCCCCCATCAAAGGGGGAAGGTTAGAATGGGGGTGAGAGACACCAATCAAATTCTTAGTAACATAGCGCCAGGGTGGTAATAAATCGTGGTCATGGAGAATGCTGATGGCTTGTGACGATTGCAAGGTCCACGTGGAGATCATCTACTGCGTCCCTTGACAGTACCACGGGACGGCCACGTGGATGGCCAACGAGTTCTTCCGGTCCTTCGGCGGAGACGTATCCATCTCCATCACTCCCGGCGGGCATGGCCGGATGGAAGTCTACGTGGACGGGGAGAAAATATTCGACCGGCTGGAGGAAGGGAAAATATACCCGGACCTGGGACGGGTGAGGAAGATGAAGAAGCAGATTCAGAAGAAGCTGGACTCTGTCTCAGCTCCGGCCGCGGACTGATAATATTTGGTCTATAAGCAGGAGGGATGACCTCTCAATCCCTATAGCGGCCAGCGCCGCCGCCATCCCGGAGCAGGGCTTTGACACCCGTCCATATCTGCCTCGCGAGATCCCTCTTCTCGAGAGTGCCATCCACTACGCGCCATCGGTCGGGATGTTCCGATGCCATGGCCAAATATCCCGCCCTAACTCTCTCGTGGAATTCCACCGCCTCGGATTCAAATACGTCTCTTTCGCATACGTCCCCTTGGCCGCCTTTCTTTCGGGCCAGCCCAATCTTCACCGGTATTTCCATGAACAGGGTCAGGTCCGGCTCAAGCCCGCCGGTGGAGGCCTTGTTCAAGCCGTGGATTAGCTCCAGCTCCAGCCCGCGCCCGTAGCCCTGGTATGCGACCGAGGAGGCGGTGAACCTGTCACAAACCACTATCTGACCGGAATTCAGGGCCGGAGATATTGCCTCTTTGACGTGCTGGGCCCTGGCCGCGCTTATCAGAAGGATCTCCGCCAGGGGGGTAAGGCCGGGACGAGTCTTCAACCACCGCCGGGCCGCCTCGCCCAGCCCGGTCCCGCCGGGCTCGCGGGTCGAGACGACCCTGTACCCTTCACGGGACAGGTGGCGGGCGAGGAGCCTGGCCTGGGTGCTCTTCCCTGCCCCTTCTCCACCCTCGAAGACTATAAATGCGGCCAATAGCCAGAGACCCTAAGATCTGTAGTAGGTAACCCGCCGGTTGGGGTCCCGCCCGCTGCTAATGGATGCCACGTGCAACCTCTCCGCAAGGAGGTGTTGAAGCCGCCGTATATAGGCGCTCTGGGGACCCAGCTCGGTGGACCTGGTCCCGTTGAGCACCCGCTGGGCCGCCTCTTGGGCCTCCTTTAACGCGGCGTCTAATTCGCCGCCCTGGTCCTGCCCCCTGGAGATGGTCTTCAGGAACTGCTCCACCTGATTCAGGGTGTTTTTCCGGAGCACGTAAATGGGCTTGCCGGCATTTTCGGCCGCTTTAACAACCTGAGAGCCACGCCGGTAATGATTCCTGGTGGTGAGCACCACGTCCGAACCCCGCAGTTCATTCACCACGTCCACGACCAACCCCACGGCCTCGGCCGCGTTCTCCACTTTCTCGCGGCCGAGGCCGAAGAGGAAGACCCTGGGGACGGGTGCTTCGGAGGAAGACCCGTCTGAACCGGAGTCGGCGTACTCCTGGTGGGACTGTGTCACGGCGGCGCCGTGGTCGGCACTCACCTGCCTGGCCTTCATCACCTGCCTGGCCTTCATCACCTCCCCAGCCTCTCCCAGCCATCGCGTCTCAGGAGCGATGGGATATCCCCTCAGCCACATGTCCACCACGTGGGCCACGTCATCATGTACCGCCACCTGCTCCCAGCTCTGTATCTCCACTACCACTTCGAAGGTTGGGGGAGCCTTTCTCTCCAGGGTGGTCTTCTGGGTACCCCTACGCCGGGCCTCCTCGTCTCCCAGGGTCACCGACTGTACGCCACCCACCAGGTCCGAAAGGGTGGGGTTCATGATGAGGTTGTCCAAAGTGTTGCCATGGGCGGTGGCGATGAGCTGCACCCCCCGCTCGGCGATGGTCCGGGCTGCAACGGCCTCCAACTCCGTGCCCATCTCGTCAATGATTATCACCTGGGGCATGTGGTTCTCCACAGCCTCGATCATCACCGGATGCTGGCGGGTGGGAGTCGAGACCTGCATACGGCGGGAGTGGCCAATAGCGGGGTGGGGAATGTCCCCGTCCCCGGCAATCTCGTTGGATGTGTCGACAATTATCACCCGCTTTTTAGCCCCGTCGGCCAGAATACGGGCAACCTCCCGCAGCATGGTAGTCTTTCCCACTCCGGGCCTTCCGAGAAGAAGGATGCTCCTGCCCGAGAGGACCAGGTCCTCGATAATCCGAATGGTCCCGAATATGGCGCGGCCCACCCGGCAGGTGATGCCCACAAATTTTCCCTTACGATTCCGAATAGCCGATATCCGGTGGAGGGTCCGGGGTATTCCGGCACGGTTGTCCCCCCCGAACTCCCCGAGCCGGTCCACCACGTATTGAATGTCCTCCTCCTCCACTTCCCTGAGGTCCAGGACCACATCACCAGAAGGGAATCGGGCCTCAGGAGCACGCCCAAGGTCTAGGATCACCTCAAGTAGCTCATCCAGGTCATCCCTGGCCTTTACAGGGTCTCTTACCCGAGGTGGAAGCGCATTCAAAAGCACTTCCAGGTCATCCTGGACCCACTTGTCAGAAGTCGACAAGCTCATGCCTCCGTGTTGAAGTCAACGAGGCCTCAAGCCCCTACCGCATTATCTGCCTACCGTATCATCTGATTGATAAGCTCATAGTCCCATTCTCTCGGTGTTGGTGGGCTGTGATGCATAGTCCTTGGGCGGCTCGGACGCAGGGCGGCTGGCCATTTCCAGAAAGTACTGATGGAAACGGGGGTCCTGGGTAAGCTCGGGATGAAAGGATGTGGCGAGAAGATTACCCTGTCGCACAGCCACCGGCCGGCCATCGGGCAGCCGGGCAAGGACCTCCACACCTTCCCCCATTTCTGAGATGGCGGGGGCCCGGATGAACACGGCCCGGAAGGGCTCCCTTCCCAGGAGCCGAACTTCCAGATCTGCCTCGAAGGAGTCCAACTGTCTGCCGAAGGCATTGCGGGTGACCCGGATGTCCATGAGGCCCATGGGGACGGGCTTTCCCTCCGTCAGCTCTCTGGCCATCATGATCATACCGGCGCAGGTTCCCCAAATTGGGATTCCCGCGCCGGCCATCTCTTTGACGGGACTTTTGAGTTCGTAAAGGTCCATCAGGTGGCTGAAAGTAGTGCTCTCGCCGCCGGGCATGATCAGCGCTTGAACCCCCACCAGGTCCTTTGGCAGCCTGACCTCCACAGCGGCCACATCCAAAAGCCGCAGAACGGCAATATGCTCAGAGAAGTCCCCCTGAATCGCCAGGACTCCTACTATCAACCCGGTCGTTGCCTTAGTCCTCAGCTCTGTCGTACAGTCCTTTTACAAGTTTCCCCGGGGGGCGAGAAGCTGCTCTTCCTTGAGGCCGGCCACGCCGATACCCGCCATAGGTTCGCCTAGGTCTCTGGAGACTTCAGCAATAATCTTGGGGTCATTGTAATGGGTGACCGCCTCCACGATGGCCTTACCCCGCCTCACCGGATCGGCGGACTTGAAGATTCCCGAGCCCACGAATACGCCATCGGCGCCCAACTGCATCATCATGGCCGCGTCGGCCGGGGTCGCGATGCCACCTGCGGCGAAATTGACCACGGGCATGCGCCCCAACTTCCGGGTCTCCGCCAGAATGTCCATATTCACGCCCAGTTCCTTGGCGTAGGTTGGCAGCTCATCTTCTGGAAAGTTCTGCAACCTGCGTATGGCGTCCATCACCGCCCGCATGTGGCGCACCGCCTCCACCACGTCGCCGGTGCCCGCCTCGCCCTTGGTGCGTATCATGGCGGACCCCTCGGCGATGCGCCTCAAGGCCTCTCCCAGATTACGGCAGCCGCAAACGAAAGGCACTTTGAAACCGTGCTTCCAAACGTGGTGGTCCTCGTCAGCGGGCGTCAGCACCTCGGATTCGTCTATGTAGTCCACCCCAAGGGCCTCCAATACCTGGGCTTCCACGAAATGGCCGATACGGCACTTGGCCATCACCGGGATGGTAACGGACTCCTTGATCTCAAGGACCTTCGAGGGGTCCGCCATGCGGGCCACGCCGCCCGTGGCCCTGATGTCGGCGGGCACCCGCTCCAGGGCCATGACGGATACGGCGCCGGCCTCCTCGGCTATCCGGGCCTGTTCAGCGTTGACCACGTCCATGATCACCCCGCCCTTGAGCATCTGCGCCAGTCCGGCCTTGACTCGCCAGGTACCAGTATCTGCCATCCTAATCCTCCACAGGCGTTGAGGCCCTCTGCTCTAACTAATCATTATACGATTGCCCGTGGGGATTATCAATTGGACAGTGGTAGGGGAGGCAGGGCGGGGTGTATAATAGGTTATCAAATGCCAGGAAGATCGCCAAGCAAAGGAGATGCGCATGAGCACCGATGATGCCACCAAGCCCGTAGGCTGGAGTGGAAAGTCTTACCTCTCCATTGACGACCTGGCCGTCATACAGCCCGGCCTGGCCAGGATCATGCCCGAGATAGGCCAGCGGTATTGGAAACTATACTACTCCGCCAAACAAGCCAACTGGGTCATGGCCAATTTTCAATTGGGGGAGATCCAGGGGCTGATGGAGCTCGGGATCATCACCCGCCCCAAGTACCAGGAGAACCTGGAAACCTTCATGAATGATGACCTGGGTGACATGGAAAAGGCGATCAAGGCCAAGGACTGGGAGAAATTCGAAGTCGCCTTCCAGCAGGGCATCCGCAACGCCAACGACTACCACGGCGCCCACGACAAGGAGTTCATCGTCTGGAGGCTGCCCGACTACCCACCGCCGGACCTGGACCTCTCACCTCTGGAATAATAGCCCATATTGTTCAAGGATCTGGAAAGTGCCTTCGTGCCGCTGCTTTCGCCCTATAGGCCGGCGGCGAGGCGGTTTGGCCCCAGGGACCACATGGATGCCGTCCCCTTTTAAGCACCGTTCCTTGATCTCAAGGTTTGGCAAGTTTACAGAATCTTTTTGGGGGTACCCACCCCCACAGCGGCTTGACACCACAAGAGCGGTGTATTTAGCCCGAATCCACCGAAGGACGGCCTTGGGGACAGCCCTTGAAGAAGCCAGCGGGTGCTCCTCTGAATCTGGGATAATGGTTTTGGAACAGAAACCAGCCCGGAAACAAGGAGCACCCAATAGATGCTGCCACAGAACAAACCCGACCGTATGCGCATCCTCTTTGACGACCATCGCCTGGTAGGCCAATGCCGGCCTGCTCCTGCCGGCCACCCTAGCCCGGCACCTGGGCCTGCGGGAACTCGTCGACCATCACCTTGACCTCGGCGGAGCGCCGGGACGGGCGAACACTGGGGACAAGATGCTGACGCTGGTCGCTTCCGCGCTGGCAGGCGGCGACTGCATCGACGACGCCGATGCGCTGCGCGCTGGTGGGACGGTCGGTGTTCTAGGCTGCGTGGTCAAGGCGTCATCCACCCTGGGGACCTTCCTGCGCAGCTTCCGGTGGGGGCATGTCCGTCAACTCGACCGCGTGAGCCGCCAGTTGTTGGCCCGGGCCTGGGCCGCTGGGGCCGGACCCGGCGACTCGCCCCTGACCATCGACCTGGACTCGACCATCTGCGAGACCTATGGACTGGCCAAGGAGGGAGCGCGCCACCACGGCTATACCGGCGCCCGCGGCTATCACCCGCTGCTGGCCATTGCCGCCGGCACCGGCGAGGTGCTGATGTCCCGGCTGCGCGAGGGCCGGGCCAACACCGCCCGTGGCGCGGCCCACTTCCTGCGTGAGACGGTGGGGCGGGTGCGCTACGGCGGGGCCAGGGGACAACTCACGGTGCGGGCCGACAGCGGCTTCTACGCCCACACTGTCGTTGCCGCCTGCCGGGAAATGGATGTCCGCTTCTCTATCACCATCCGCCAGCGCGCCAGCCTGCGGGACCTGATCGAGGCGATACCAGAGGAGGACTGGACTCCCATTCCCTACTGGATGGACGGCGCCGCCGATGTCGCCGAGACGACTTACACCCCGTTCCAGACCAAGCCGGACGCCGCGCCGGTGCGGCTCATTGTCCGGCGGGTGAAGCCGACGCCCGGTTCCCAGCTCGCCCTCTTCGCCAGATACAGCTATCACGCCTTCATCACCGACCGCGATGGGGAGACGCTGGAACTGGAGGCCGATCATCGCCGCCACGCCGAGGTCGAGAACGCCATACGCGACCTCAAGTACGGCGTCGGGCTGAACCACATGCCGACGGGGCGCTTCGCCGCCAACGGCGCCTGGCTGGCGGTACAGGTGATGGCGCATAACCTGGCCCGCTGGACGGCGTGGATTGGTCTGGGCGAGCGGACCGTGATCACCAAGACCCTCAGGCGGCGGGTCTTCGCTCTGGTGGGGCGGATCACCCGCTCGGCGCGCCGCCTCACTTTGCATCTCCCCCGGCGCTGGCCTTGGGAAACCCAATTCAGTCGCGCCTTGGCCCGGCTGCAAGCCATTCCGTTCCCGGCCTGACGGCCAGCCTGCAACTGACCCAACGTCCCCGCAATCTCGCGCCACCCCGGTCGCGAGAGTCCCCTGCTGCGTATCCTCTCGCCATCCCGCGCATCGCAACTCCCGCATAGGGCCTTAGGGGCCCTGTGCGGCGACTGAAGACCGTCCGCCGCCCTCCCATCTACCCCAAGAGCCCAGGCCATCTCCCCTGTAGTTCCCTCACCCACCCCCTTCCGCTGCCCTCACGCCGTCCATCGGTGTCCTTCGGTGGATTCGGGCTTAGGGGCCCTGTGCGGCGACTGAAGACCGTCCGCCGGCCTCCCATCTACCCCAAGACCCCAGGCCATCTCCCCTGTAGCTCCCTCACCCACCCCCTTCCGCTGTCCTCACGCCGTCCATCGGTGTCCTTCGGTGGATTCGGGTTTAGAATTAAATATGAACAATCTGGTAACAACCTGGACTCGGGGCCAAATCTGATGAGTCCAGGACACTGGAAAGTAGCTAATGAGGATCACCAAACGCACAGGACTATTAGTCGCGCTGGTAGCTGTTATCGCGCTGGCCGGCGCGTTAGCAGCCGCGCCGGTCTTCGGTGGTAACGACGGCGGCGTCACAGGCGTCGAGAAGGCCATCGCAGCCCAGGAGAAGCACACCGACGCCCTGCTATCCATAAAGGGTGTTGTAGGCACTGCGGTAGGCGCGGGGTCCGATAACCGGGCCGTCGTGCTCGTCTTTACCGCGACTCCGGGAGTTGCCGGGATTCCCAGTGAGCTGGATGGAATCAAGGTGGCGCCCCGCTTCAGCGGCGAGTTCACCGCCCGCCACCACTGTAAAGGGAAACACGCGGAGGACCCGAATTGCACCCAGCCGCCGCCTACAGAGGAACCCCCACCTGATGGTGGGAACCTGACTCCTCGGGGCACATGGCCAAGGCCGGTACCCATAGGAGTCTCCAGCGGCACCCAACGGTTCATTACCGTTGGACCTGATACCTTCTGCACGACGGGGACCCTGGGCGCCCGGGTCACCGACGGCACCAATGGATACGCCCTGAGCAACGCCCATGTATACGCCCTGGCTGGTGCGAACTCTGTGGGCGCTGTGCAGATAGGCGACAAGATTCACCAGGCCGGCCCTGCGGACACCAGCTGCCAGATCGACCCGACCAGAGAGATCGGCACCCTGGCAGCTTACGAGCCGGTCAAGTTGGATGGGAGCGATAACACCATCGACGCAGCCATCGCCTTGACTACCGTTTCCAATGTAGGCAATGCCACGCCTTCAGACGGGTATGGCACACCTCGGTCCACTATCGCCCAGCCGGTAATCAATGGAAGGGTTCAAAAGTACGGCCGGACGACGGGCCTGACTAGGTCGGGCATTGCCGGCATAAACGCCACGGTGTACGTTACCTACGACACTGGGACAGCCAGATTCGTGGGCCAGATAATAACTCAGCCCGGCGGCCCCTTCGTACAGGGTGGGGACTCGGGCTCACTCCTAGTGTACGCCAAGGGGAAGAACAACCGGAAACCGGTGGGCCTGGTTTTTGCCGGGAGCCAGTTGTTCTCGATCGCCAACCCCATCGACGCGGTGCTCAAAAGGTTCAACGTGACCATAGACGGGAATTAACGCCACCGAATTACGGAACATGGATCGCGGGGGAGAGGCCCGTAGCCTCTCCCCCGCTGGTTTTTTGTGATTGATCCATCTGGAGGTCGACTTGGTTCGCCGGGGTCCGCCTGACAAGACCATAGAAGAAGTTCTTAAGGAGCACACCGGTAGGCTGATGGCCCTCCCCGGAGTCGTGGCCACAGCCCAGGGGGAACATTCGGGGCAGCCGTGCGTCCTGGTCTTCGTCGCCCAAAAAACTCCGGAGCTGCTGAGACAGATACCCTCCACCATCGATGGATACCAGGTGGCGGTACAAGAATCAGGGGAGATCCGGGCTATAGACTCCCATTAACAGAGGCCGGCGCCGGACTATTCCGGGGAGCGTCTTATAGGAATGTCCTGGCTGCAATGCCGGCCCCCTCTCTCCGTTCCCCAAAACCGCACTGCTTTCCATTATTTCGCCAGTTCTTCGTCAAGCGTTAACCCACCAGGTATCCTGGGAGTCTGTCCGATATTTCCGGTGGGGTCTCGTCAGGAGGGGGGTGAAGGGGAAAGTTAAGGGGAGTTTGTGTGGAGGTGGCGACGGCGCCAACAGCTTTCGCCGCCATACGCTGTACCAGGCCTATCTGCTGCCCCAAGCGTCTTGGGAGTGGCCATCGGACGTGTGAGCGACACCGTTGGGGCGGGCTCGCTCATGGAAACCGGACCAGGACACCGCTGCGGGCCGCCATGCGGGACAAGCTGCAGACCACGGAAGGGCGGGCGATCTACGCCCGGCGTAAAGCCATCACCGAACCCGTTCATGGACTAATCAAGCAGGCCCGGGGCTTCCGGCAGTTCCTGCTGCGGGGTCTGGACAAGGTGGCAGGGGAGTTCACCCTGATAGCCCTGAACCACAATCTCCTGAAACTCTGGCGAGCCGGACTGGCGCCAACGGGGTAAGCCAAGCAGGTACCCGGACCAAGGGGCCGAAGACGGTTTAGAACCGGCGTCGCACTGCCGACGGGAACCCCCCAGGCCAAGATGGCCTCATCAAGTTCCCGCAAGACTCTCTCGGACCCGGCAGCGGTTTTTCCTCAAGAATCGTCGGACAGGCTCCTAGGCGAGTTCCCAAAATGCAAGCCTCTTTTGTTTCCATGCGTGGGGTGCCTGGGATTCCTGACGGAATGGGTTAGCTAGGCAAGCGGATGTCTTGGGTTTCGGGAGGATGACTGAGTACCTGGATTCATCCCTGTCATGGTACTTTACCCCCGCCTGAAGGCGGCGTTATCATGCTGCGGCCTTCAGGTTGCAGTGGCTTGAGAATTCCAGGCCGCTTAAGACACTTCCTTGGACGCGGGGGACACGGGTTGCTGGTGTTCTTCGCAGGCCACCCAGTGGTACCCGTCCTCGAAAAGCTCTTTCTTCCAGATGGGCACTGTCTCCTTGAGGCGGTCTACGGCCCGATGGCAGGCATAGAAAGCCTCCTTCCGGTGAGGCGACGCCACCGCTACCACGAGGCTGATCTCTCCGATGTCCACTCTACCTTTGCGATGGGCAATTGCTATATCTTCTATATTCCACTCTTCCTGGACCTCGCGGCGTATCTTCTCCATCTCTTTGAGGGCCATCTCCTCGTAAGCCTCGTACTCCAGGTAGAGTACCTTCTTCCCCTCGGAGAACAGCCGGGTAACGCCCAGGAAGGTGACCACGGCGCCGTTGGTGTCCTTGCTAACTTTGGCGGTGACCTCATCGGGTTTGAGGGGCTGGCGGGTGATCTCAATCATCTCACAACCTCCACTTACAGGCGGGATGAGGGCTATGTCGTCGCCGTCGCCCAGGACCGTGTCCGGGCCGGCGTATTCGGCATTCACAGCCGCCACGATATTAACCGTGGGGGGAGCAAGTCCTGGGAAGAGGCGCCGTACCTCCTCCAACATCCGGGACACCGTGGCGCCCGTTTCAAATTCCAGGGAAATCTGATTCCGGCCGGCCCTCTCCCGGTACAGAGCAAAGAAGCGAACCGTTACCTTCAATCCTACCCCCGGCAATCCTAACTCCCGTGGCGCCCCGTGGATTGCAGCCTGTGCGTAATCCCGATGCATCATCAACGTAACTGGAGATCCGGGTGAGGGATACTCTGGCTGCTCCACGATTGGATATTATATCTGGTATGCCTACACACGTCCAGCGACGTGCCTGGCGGTAGCCTCGTGATATGCACCATATGGCAATTCGTTCAGATATTGAACGGATGAATTATAACCGGCCTTCCGGGACCATAAGGAAATGCATAAGTGGGCGGGAATACTTACAGAGGGGAAAATCGAAGAGCCATCTAGGATATACATGAACCGGAGGCGAGGGAACCTGGATAGGCCAGGTAGCTCCGCTCGAACCCATCTCGAAACGTGTCTATCTATTTTGCTGGTAGTGGCGGAGGGAATGGAAGCCAAACTGACCATCCCCACACTCCCATTGACTCTCCCACACTCCCGAAGCTCCCGGATTAGTGCCTATCCACAGTCTCACCTAGCATCAATCAGCATCCCACGCTATCCCCACGTATTACATTTTGTGTGGGAATAGGTGTGGGATAAGAGACAAGGCCCTGGCTGCAACCGGGGCCTATGAAGGGGGGAGAGAACGTGCATACAGACACCACACTAGAGGAACGCCAACGCCGTGTCAAGCGGCGCCCTACGCGGCCACTGATGACTGATGAACAGTTTGAGCGGGCCTATGCCCCGGATGAATACCGACATAAGCAACTGGCCGCGAAGCTGGACCGGATTATCGAGCTCCTGAGTGAGGGGCGAGAATGATAGCGTCAGAGCCAACGATTAAGGGGAGCCCGTCCGCCCGTCATTGGACGGTGTTGTTCCCTGACGACCTGGTGAAAATCACCGTTAATCGGTTGATAGACGAACCTAAGTCATTGTGGGGAGAGTGGACGATTAAGGCCAATTTCCCAGGACTGGCCCATCAGTGGATGCAAGTTCACCATGAGGGCATGAACCTGTTAACCGGGGCCGCGAAGAAGCGGATGGGTAAGGCCCTTACCGACCTGTATCCGGCCCCCGTATGGACTACCATCATCGACAAGACGGCTGAGCTCGTCATTGAAAAGCATAGAGAAGGTGAGCCTCTTATCAAGCTTAAAGACCTTCCACCCCGGGAGAGCCTGAGCTATCGCGTAGCGCCCCTCCTGGTAGAGAATCAGCCGACCCTACTCTACAGCCCAGGTGGTAAGGGCAAGTCTCTGGTGAGCCAATACCTCGCCTGTCTCGTCGCAGAAGGGTACCCCGCAGGTAGTCTGTTACCGGAACCCGGCCCGGTCCTGATATGCGACTACGAGACGGACGAATATACCGTACTCAGGAATCTGGGAATGATTCATCGAGGCTTGGGAATCGAGGATGGTAGCAGCATCTTCTACAGGCGCATGGGACAGCCGTTGGTCAATGAGATTGAATCCATCCAAGCGCAAGTCCTGGAGGAAGGCATCCAACTGGTAATCGTGGACTCCGCTGGCCCTGCTGTTGGTGGCGGTGCCGAGGTAGCCGAGGGAGCCATTAAGTACTTCTTAGCCCTCCGCAACCTGCATATCACCAGTCTGACAATCGCCCACAAAGCCAAGAACGCGGACAATGGGCCATTCGGTAGCGTGTTCTGGACTAACGTCGCTAGGAACGTCTACCGCCTACAGTCTGCATCCGAATCGGAGACGGAGACGGAGACGCGGATGCACGTGGGCCTCTGGAATGAAAAGTCGAACTACAAGAAACTGGCTCCCTTCGGCCTATGCGTGGACTTCGAGGACGACAAGATCACCTTCACCGAAGAGAATCCCAAGACACGGCCTGAGATGCAGGAACACCTATCCCTAGCGGACCAACTCGAAGCGATCATTACGGCAACCAAGGGCCAGCCCTGGACGGTCAAGGAGATGGCTGAAGAATTGGGCGGCAATAAAGCCTCCCTTCGGACGACCCTAAACCGTGGAAAGAGGTTCGTCCAACTCCCGGAGGGAGGATGGGGATTAGCGGTCCATAACGGGGAGCATAACAGAGCATAACACCTAACCCCCCTAAAGGGGGGGGTGTTATGCTATGCTCCATCTAACAGTTATATAACAGTGTTATGGATGTTATGGAGGGAAGAGAAATGAGTAACCACGAGGTGACCAACGAAGCGCAGAGGTACGGCGCAAAAAACTGGTGCGTTGCGCTGACCAATGGGGATACCATCATGGTCGCAGCCGACCGGATAGAGACACCAGAGTCGGGCTGTCTGGTACTACTGAGGACGGAAGGGAGCATGCCTAACATTGGCTTTGCAGCCGGGGTCTGGCGGCTCTTCTATGCCGCTGACTTGCGGGATGGTTCGCCGGTTGCCGTTGAACACTGGACCGTTGCCGCGTCACCGGTGATCATGCCGCCAGCTATCAAATAGCACCCAGAACGCACCAGGATTGCCGTAGAGGGCCGTCTAGGACCGAGCGGGTACCTAAGTATCACCCGCCCCCTCAGACGGCCCTTTCTGTTGCAAAGAAAGGCGGTGACAAGGAAATGGCTAACCCTGCCACCGTCAAAAGGAGGAGAACGTCAGGAGGCTCTAAGCCCCCACGTACTCGCTCATCAATGGTAACAGTAATCGGGCGCACTTGCAACTAAAAGCAAATGCTGTTACCATAAATAGTACTAGCTTTAAGGGGGGAAACTATGCTGAAAAGTCAAGAACTTGCAATCGAGATAAACAAGCTCCTAATCGAGATCAACAAACTGCCTTTCGAGATGAAGTCTGATGACCCACATTTAGAGCTCCGCAGATCGGAGCGCGAAACATTGCAGAATAAGTTGATGTCCCTACGGCAGCAGGAAGGTGCCGCCCTGGAGTCTGAGGCTACGCGGACCGCCGGAGCGTTCGGAGAGGACGCCGGGGAACACAGGGAGCGCCAGCAAGTCACCGGAAAGGCCGACCTGGGTGTGCTGGTGGGGGCTCTGGTGAGCCGCCGCGCCCTAGGTGGTGGGCTCGGCCGAGGCAGAAGCACAAGCGGCCTGGGGCCTTCCTGGGGATAGCATCTCTCTAGCGATGCTCACCGAGTACCGGACGGCCTCAGCTCCCGCCGATGGGGGCGGAGCTCAGGGATTCGTAGGCTACCGCTTCCCGGCCTCGGTCGGCGACTTCGCCCTGGTCCAGCGCCCGAGGGTGGCTCCAGGGACGGCTGTTTTTCCAAGCATCATTTCGGCCAGCTCCGCCGCGCGGCCCGCTGAAGCAGCCGAGGTTACGGACTCCGACCCGACCCTGAGGGGCGAGCTCCTCACTCCCAAGAGGGTACAGGCCAGCACTAAGATTTCCGTGGAAGATAGGGCGAGGTTCGGCGGCATGGCTGCGGCCATTGCTCAGCATCTTTCCGGCGCCGTGGCCGCAGGTTTCGACCAACAGGCGCTCCTTGGAGACGAAGGTTTCTTTGACACCAGCTCCGGCCCCTTGACGGCCCCCAGCGACCCAGGAGCCGCCACTACCCAGGCTCAGTACGACGCCATGTTGACGGGCTCTGTCGATGGCCGGTACGCCGAGAACGAGGCCGCTGTAGGGCTCTTGGTCCATCCAGACACCTTCCAAGATGGCGCGGCCCTGTACCGTACCAACAATTCGGAGCGTCACGTCATGGCGGACCTGGCCTCGCGTGGCCGACTTCGCGTGTCAGCGGCCATGCCTCCCAAGTCGGGGAACGTCCAGAACATCCTAGCCGTTCGTGGGACCGGCGCCGCAGCCGTTCAACCGCTCTGGGACGGCCTCACCATCGAGGATGTGTACAGCCGGAGCGCCCACGGGGAAATATCTTTTAGCGTAGTTGGCCTAGCTGACTTCTCAGTTACGTTGCCAGACGCTTACCGCTGGCTCAAGGCCAACCTGAGCTAATGCACTTCCCCTGGAGCAAGGCTTTAGAGCATCGCGCCAGCTATTCCAATGCTGCTGTTGATGCTCTGCTGTCTGGGGCTACCCAGGCTCCGGCTGAGGCCAGCGCCACGGCTGCGGCCGCTGCTGGTATTCGCGCAATCTCAGACCCCTTCGCCGTCGCTAACGTGACGCCGATCGCGTTGGCCTCTGTGCTAAATTCATCTTTTTTGGTAGACATGGCTAGGCGGGTTTTGCTTACGGGAAACGCCGTCTATATGCTCGATGTGGACGAAAACGGCGCCCTGGACCTGGTCTCAACATCTTCTTGGGAAATATCAGGCGGGTACAAACCCTCGACCTGGGTCTACCGTGTCGACCTGGCTAGACCCTCAGGGGAGCCCGTCACTCGGATGATTCCGGCTGAGGGTGTGGTCCATGTTCGTGTAGGAGCAAAATCTATTTCGCCCTGGGCAGGGGTATCACCTCTCCGGGAATGTGGGTTGACATCTGACGCCCTAGCTTCCCTCGACCGTTCCTTGGGTCTTGATGCTTCACCTCCTGCTGGCCTACTCATGGCGCTTCCAGACGGCGCGACACAAGCACAGATGGATATGACCGGGGTTGCGCTAGGGAGTGGACGCGGTGCCATATCCGTGATGCAGACCACGGCCCAGGGATTCGGAGCTGGTAAGCAAGCGGCACCGAGTGGACCAGCCTCAGACTACAGGCAGATCAGGTACGGACCTGAGCTACAGCAAGCTAACATATACGCTCACGACCAGCTCACATCATCGGTACTCAATGCCCTTGGTGTCAGCGAGAGACGATTTTCGGGAGAAGGGCCTGGTCAACGGGAGGGGTATCGCCTCACCATGCTTGGTCCAGTGCAAGCGTTGGCTGCTGTGATTGAAGCTGAGTTGAGCTCAGCACTGGGACAAACTGTTGAACTGGACTTCGAGAAAACAAGAGCATTGGATAGCGGACAACGTGCCAGAGGCGTTCAGGCCCTGGTCAACGCAGGTTCAACCCTGG
Source organism: Dehalococcoidia bacterium (assembly GCA_965225925.1). GTDB lineage: Bacteria > Chloroflexota > Dehalococcoidia > Lucifugimonadales > JAGWBF01 > CBDDBY01. The sequence goes on from CBDDBY010000003.1 coordinate 327,445, forward strand.
CAGACGCGTTAGATATCATGGGTTTGTTACAAGATTAATGCGTTCACAGAGGGATAGCGTGAGCATCGAGCGCCGGTGCCGTGGGGACCCCTACCGGAAAAGTATTCCTAAATATTCAGGGGTCGTTGGGGGAAGCCTTGTTTGCACTGTTTTTTGTGCTGGAGGACTCGTAATGGCCGTCACTTTGTCCCTGACAGATCTGGCCCTGGCCTTAAAGGTAATCGTGAGAGTTGGGGCGACGCTTGAAGATGGGGAGCGAGAGCTCCTGGAGGGGCTCCTGTACGCCTCTACGGAGGCGGTCGACGGCTACACCGACGCGCCCGAACCCACGGCGAATGAAGCTGTCATCCGAATGGCGGGCTATCTCTTCGACATAACACCGGGCCAGGGGCGCTCCGTGGACGCGCCTAACGCCTTTATCCTGAGTGGAGCAAGAGCTCTCCTGGCACCGCACTTCGTGCCAAAGTTTGCCCGTGTCAGAGCGTGAGCGCGAACTGGCTTATCACCATTGAGCACCCGGTAGAGACTCGGGACCAGTTTGGCGGGGTGCTTATTACCTGGGAAACGCTTACTGGAGTCTGGGCCGAAAAGCTCACAACTAAAAGCGACGAGCGGTTTTTCACCACTTCCAACGTGACGGTAGCTGTCCGCTCGGCCACTTGGCGTATCAAATATGGGACCGGCGTCAATGAGGTAATGCGCCTGGTGGACAAATACCGGCGCATATGGAACATCCAAGGAATAGCGGAAGTCGGCCGTCGCCAATACCATGACCTAACTTGCCAGTCAATCGGTGAAGTCCCAACATCACCGTAGAGCCCCCTAGATGCCACACACAGCCCGTCTAACACCCTCACCCAAAGTCTGGGGGACCCACCTTACCCATTCAGAGGCCCCTAGCGTCAACGGCCCTTGACAATCCTTCTCAATAACGCTAACATAGAGTTATCGTTATTGAGGGGAGTAGATTTATGGCGACGCGGGCGGCAAGGAATCAGAAGGCATACCGCGAGCGGAGGAAGGCATTGATACCAAAGCGAATAGCCCTGGTTCTGGAAATCTTGGACGGGATCGCCAATGGCAGCAACGGGATCATCCTGACCCTGGACAAGGACCTATGGTCGATCAACTTCCACTGGGGCGGTGAGCAATCCGCCTACGACGCCGTAGAGGTTCGGGCAAACGCCTTGGGCCTCACCCTGGGCGAGCTCATGGCGGAGATTGAGCAACGGACTCTCCAGCAGTACCAGCAGCAAGTCAATGCGAAGCACGAAGCACAGGGTCTAAAGACCGCCTTGAGGTTCTCCCTGTCCACCCTCAGCGCGGAGATTGAGCAACGGGCTAGGGACGAGGGGATGATGGGGGGGGACGTGGAATGAGCGACGATCAAGACCGGCTGCTAACGTCGAAGGAAGTCACCGAGTGGGCGGGTATCTCCCCGGCGACACTGTACCGGCTGGTTGCCAAAGGGGAGTTCCCGAAGGGCCTCACCTTGGGCCTAAAGGTGCGCCGCTGGCGTCTATCGCAACTGGAGGAATATGCAGCCAAACGTGAGGGCGTGTGGGAATAGATGTGGGAATAGACCACCTAAAAGGGCCTAAAACCCCGTTTCTAGGTATGGAATATGGCGGAGAGGGAATTGAAGCCAAACTGGAGGCCTTGGCCCTGGGGGCAGACGATTACCTGACCAAGCCCTTCAACGTAGACGAAATGTTAGCCAGAGTCAGGGCCGTTCTCAGGCGGTCAAACGGTTCGAGTCCCCAGGAGGCGCCAAAGAGGTACCACTACGACAGCCTGGACGTTGACCTGGAGAACTCGGAAGTGGTCAGCTCAGGAAAAGGGGTAAAACTCAGTGCCCAGGAGTGGTCTGTCTTACGAGTTTTCGTAAAATATGTGGGCAAAGTGGTAACCCAACGCATGTTGCTCCAACAGGCATGGGGGCCCGAATACGGCGACGAAGGCGACTACGTAAGGACTTACGTTACCCGCCTCAGGAAAAAACTGGAACCGGAGCCCGGGGTCCCTCGATATATCTTGACGGAGAGAGGCATTGGGTACCGGTTGGTCAATCCCAACAGACCCCTCTTGGGTTCCTAGTACCCCGTCAAATAAGATTTTATACGTACCTCAACTCTATTCCAGTGCTGGTCCCCGGCGCCCATCTTCATATCACGGTCAACAACATCTACTCTCTTGCGCTATAATGGCAGGAATGTGATTGGCTCAGGCCGGGCGGCCGGGAATGTGCCAAAGTGACTGGGAGATGATGGCAATGGTCAACGCGGAGGAGCCGGTAAGGGTTCTGCAAGCCGACCGGCTTATTGACGGGCGTGGGGGCCCTCCAAAAAGAAACATGGCTGTTGTCATTGCAGGGAACCGGATCAAGGAGATCGTCCCTAAAGCCGAGTTGGCGGCATCATCATCACCCAATTGGGCAACCGAGGAGTTTCCAGGCGCCACCCTTCTTCCCGGATTGATCGATTGCCACAGCCATACGAACATGCCTGCCGACGGCCGTTCGGGCGAAGAGGTGATTCCCGATGGGGACGATATAAGGCTGCTGAGGTCCGCCCGCAATGTCCGTGCCGCCCTGGAGTCGGGTGTAACCACTCTGTGTGACTGTGGAGCATGGAACAAGACGGCATTTTCGTTGAAAAAGGGCGTGGAACAGGGACTAGTGGAGGGGCCCTCGCCTGCTGGTGTGCGGGCGCCCCATGACCACCACCGGAGGGCACTGCTGGTTCATGGGTGGGGAGGCCGACGGGGTTGAGGGAGTACGTAGCGCGACTCGCCAGTTGATAAAAGAAGGGGCCGATTTCATAAAAGTGATGGCCACTGGCAGTAGCACCCAGACCAGCGACCCTTTCCGTCCGGCGTACACGGTGGAGGAGTTGAGGAGCATTACAGACGAAGCCCACAGACGCCGTAGGGTGGTGGCTGCCCATTGCCGTTGCGTACAGGGCATGGCCAACGCCCTGGAGGCCGGTATAGACGTCATCGTCCACGGCTTCTTCGCCGGCGAGGACGGCGTCAGGAGATTTGACCCACGGGTAGCGGAGCGGATGGCAAAACAGTCGGTGCCGGTAAATCCCACCCTCCATTTGGCCCGGGGCCAGATATGGCGTCTCAGAAAGAAAAGAGAAACGGAAAGATTGACCGAGGATGAAGCTACCCGTTTGGGCAGGTCCGAAGCAGGCTACCCCTCAAGTCTTGAGGAATGCCGCCAGTTAATAGAGATGGGCGTGAAACTGGTTGCCGGGTCTGACTGCGGCTGGGGCTCTTACCCCTTCGGCCAGTCCGCTCACGAAATAGGTTCTCTGGCCGAGGCGGGTCTGACGCCCATGGAAGCCATCGTGGCCGGTACCGCCAACTGCGCCGAGGCTTTCGGAATCCTGGACCAGGTGGGGACCATTGAATCCGGGAAGGAAGCCGACCTACTGGTCGTGAAGGGCGACCCCAGCGAGGATATTACGGTCCTCAATGACGTGGTGGCGGTATTCAAGGGAGGCCGGAGAGTCGGTGCCCAGGGTCCCTCTTAACTTGCACGGACCGTCCTGACTAAATATAATTGGAAGGTCGCCAAAAGAAGGGGCGGTTAGCTCAGCGGTTAGAGCGCCTCGTTCACACCGAGGAGGTCAGAGGTTCAAATCCTCTATCGCCCACCATTTCCGAAACTTCAGGAGGTGACCCGGGCAGGGGAAGACAATATCATGAACGGGTGTCCCGGAATAATTTGGGGGTAAGCCAGGCCGAGGTGGCGGAACGGCAGACGCGCTACGTTCAGGGCGTAGTGCCCTTACGGGTGTGTGGGTTCAAATCCCACCCTCGGCACCATAATATGGCTCAACAGATGCGCTTGTAGCTCAGCTTGGATAGAGCGCAGCCCTGCGAAGGCTGAGGCCGTGGGTTCGAATCCCGCCAAGCGCACCACCTTGAATCAGATCTTCGGCAGATCTCCGGAAGATCTCCGCGTCCAGGCTGGAGGACGGTTTTAAACACAGGCGATAATCCCGGTTTTGGCAGGGGCGGTTAGCTCAGTTGGTTAGAGCACCTGCTTTACACGCAGGGGGTCAGAGGTTCGAGTCCTCTACTGCCCACCAACGTATACGGTAGACAGAACCGTCTTCGAACTGTGGCTAGGGGGCCTGTGACCCCAAGCACCGTGATCCTCACGGAGAGTTCGAGCCTCTTCGGGCGGGCCAAGCGGTACTGTGTTAAAAACCTTCGAGTGGGTGGTGGCGTTGCAATAGTATTCCACCGGCTCGGACAGAATCAGGACTGCTTTCAGGACAGATGATTCACAAACCCTCTCAGGAACTCGATGGCCCGGAAAAGACCAACCCACGTTACGAACTTGCTTACGGCATTATGGACGTGGCTGAAGATTCTTCGTATGCCCGACCGGGGCGCCGGTTCTGCTGGCGCCGACTTTTCCAGAGGCAGCTCCGAGGCCAGGAACTCTGCGGCCCTTTGCGCAACGGCGGAAACTTGGTATATCTCTCGCTCCAACGTCAACGTGTCCAGCCGGTCCATGACCGGTTCGTGAATGCCGGGGAAGAAGCGGGCCGGGTTGTCCATCAATTCCCGATGCAGAAGAAGGGCACCATCCCCGTCCTCCGAAAATGCCCCGATGTTGAGGTCAATGGGCAGTACTGGCTTTCCGGCAACCAGCATATCCGTACCGCTGATGTAAGTTCCCTTTCCTCCGCCTACCGCCACCATGGCGTCGGCAAGTTCAACCTGAAGCTCTCGGTACCGACCCCCGGTATATTCCTCTCTCCTGATGCGTTCAACCTCTACGACGCCCCGTTGCTGCAAACTGGTCAACGTCCGCAAATTACCATCGCTCAGCCTGCTTTCCACAACATGGTCAGGCATCACTATCCGCGCGCACTTCCCGGGGTCTTCGGTAGTGCTTTCCACGTACCGCTCCACTTCCCGCAGCGCTACCCAGTCGAAAATTCGGGGGACGTTCCTAGAGTCCAGGGTTGCTGAGTCGTCGGATGCCAATATCACCAACCCTCCCCCGCGTCGCAGAACTTCGCCAACGAAACACCGCACGAAATCAATGGCCCGGTCCAGCTTGGCTTCGGGGCAGGAATTGCTTGCGCTCCCGCTAATCAGAATGAACTTGTCTTTCACAAAAGCTGCCGACTCTGCCTAAGCCCGAATCCACCGAAGGACACGGATGGACGGCGTGAGGGCAGCGGAAGGGGGTGGGTGAGGGAGCTACAGGGGAGATGGCCTGGGCTCTTGGGGTAGATGGGAGGGCGGCGGAGGGTCTTCAGTCGCCGCACAGGGCCCCTAAGGCCCTATGCGGGAGTTGCGATGCGCGGGATGGCGAGAGGATACGCAGCAGGGGACTCTCGCGACCGGGGTGGCGCGAGATTGCGGGGACGTTGGGTCAGTTGCAGGCTGGCCGTCAGGCCGGGAATGGAATGGCTTGCAGCCGGGCCAAGGCGCGACTGAACTGGGTTTCCCAAGGCCAGCGCCGGGGGAGATGCAAAGTGAGGCGGCGCGCCGAGCGGGTGATCCGTCCCACCAGAGCGAAGACCCGCCGCCTGAGGGTCTTGGTGATCAGGGTCCCCTCGCCCAGACCAATCCGCGCCGTCCAGCGGGCCAGGTTATGCGCCATCACCTGTACCGCCAGCCAGGCGCCGTTGGCGGCGAAGCGCGCCGACGGCATGTGGTTCAGCCCGACGCCGTACTTGAGGTCGCGTATGGCGTTCTCGACTTCGGCGTGGCGGCGATGATCGGCCTCCAGTTCCAGCGTCTCCCCATCGCGGTCGGTGATGAAGGCGTGATAGCTGTATCTGGCGAAGAGGGCGAGCTGGGAACCGGGCGTCGGCTTCACCCGCCGGACAATGAGCCGCACCGGCGCGGCGTCCGGCTTGGTCTGGAACGGGGTGTAAGTCGTCTCGGCGACATCGGCGGCGCCGTCCATCCAGTAGGGGATGGGAGTCCAGTCCTCCTCTGGTATCGCCTCGATCAGGTCCCGCAGGCTGGCGCGCTGGCGGATGGTGATAGAGAAGCGGACATCCATTTCCCGGCAGGCGGCAACGACAGTGTGGGCGTAGAAGCCGCTGTCGGCCCGCACCGTGAGTTGTCCCCTGGCCCCGCCGTAGCGCACCCGCCCCACCGTCTCACGCAGGAAGTGGGCGGCGCCACGGGCGGTGTTGGCCCGGCCCTCGCGCAGCCGGGACATCAGCACCTCGCCGGTGCCGGCGGCAATGGCCAGCAGCGGGTGATAGCCGCGGGCGCCGGTATAGCCGTGGTGGCGCGCTCCCTCCTTGGCCAGTCCATAGGTCTCGCAGATGGTCGAGTCCAGGTCGATGCTCAGGGGCGAGTCGCCGGGTCCGGCCCCAGCGGCCCAGGCCCGGGCCAACAACTGGCGGCTCACGCGGTCGAGTTGACGGACATGCCCCCACCAGAAGCTGCGCAGGAAGGTCCCCAGGGTGGATGGCGCCTTGACCACGCAGCCTAGAACACCGACCGTCCCACCAGCGCGCAGCGCATCGGCGTCGTCGATGCAGTCGCCGCCTGCCAGCGCGGAAGCGACCAGCGTCAGCATCTTGTCCCCAGTGTTCGCCCGTCCCGGCGCTCCGCCGAGGTCAAGGTGATGGTCGACGAGTTCCCGCAGGCCCAGGTGCCGGGCTAGGGTGGCCGGCAGGAGCAGGCCGGCATTGGCCACCAGGCGATGGTCGTCAAAGAAGATGCGAATACGGTCGGGTTTGTTCTGTGGCAGCATCTATTGGGTGCTCTTTGTTTCCGGGCTGGTTTCTGTTCCAAAACCATTATCCCAGATTCAGAGGAGCACCCGCTGGCTTCTTCAAGGGCTGTCCCCAAGGCCGTCCTTCGGTGGATTCGGGTTAAGAATCCGGTAGGACCGATTGTTGCAGATGGCGTAGGTGACCGGGATGTTGTACCGGGCGGCGGTCCACAATGCTTGCACCGTGTACATGGAGGCCCCATTTCCTACCACCGCCACCACCGGCCGGTCCGGGTTGGCGAGCTGCACCCCCAAAGCACCGGGCATGGCCCAGTCCAAGGCTCCGCCCTGGATACCGTAAAAAGAACCGGGCTCGTCAAAACTCATCGCGCGCATCAGGGCTGGGCGGGAGGTTACAGCTTCATCGGCGATGATGGCATTGCTGGGCAGAGCTTGCCCCAGCTCATGCATCATGCGCTCGACGGCCATGGGACGCCGGTCCCAGTGCTCCTTGAGATTCCGCTCCGCCCCCTGATGGTAGCGGCTCCGCTCCTCGGCCAGGGTGGCGGCCCGGGTGGCAGCGGCTTCCTTCGCCTGTCCCGACATATCCTGATCTAATGCCTGGGACAGATCTTCCAAACCGGCCTTGGGGTCGCACAGGATGCCCACCTCCCTAGGATAGATCTTCTCCACTTCCCTGGCGTTGCTGTCCAGATGAATCAGCTTGGTGCTCGGGCCTATGAATGGCTCGGGCACGTATAGGAAGGAAGAGAAGACGTTGGTGCCAACGGCCAGCACCACGTCGGCGGCGGCCAGCTGCTGTCGCGTGGCGGCGCTGTTGAGGTTAAGCATGCCGCCGAAGAGGCTGTGGCTGGTGGGGAAGTTTACCTCGGTGTAGGCCGCGGCATAGACCTTGGCCCCAAGTTGCTCGGCCACCTTGACCATTTCCGGGACTGCCGCGGATTGGGCGATGCGGTCACCGATGACAATGACCGGATTTTCCGCTTGGGAGAGCAACTCAGAAGCATGGGCTACCGCATCCATGTCGGGCCGGCTCCGGAAATACCCCGGCGATGACGGGATGATGTCGGCGTCCACCTCTAAGGTGGACCCCATTATTAAGACAGCACGAGGGCTAAATTAAGAGAGTCTCCCACCCCTGCGCTAGGTTTCACCAAGCCCGATGGCAGCCCTGCTTCTTCAGCTGCTGCTCCCCTTTCTTCCTGGCCATGTTGGTACACCTCTGCTGGGGTCCGGTAGCCCAAAGCCTGGTGAGGCCTCTGCCGGTTGTAGAACTCCAGGTAGGCATTGATCCCAGTTCGGGCCTCGGCGACGGTCTGGTAAGCTTTCAGATACACCTCCTCGTACTTGATGCTCCGCCACAGCCGCTCCACGAAGATGTTGTCCAGGTACCTACCCTTACCATTCATGCTGACCTGGACCCTCTGCTCCTGCAACGTCTGGGTAAAGGCCTCACTGGTGAACTGACTCCCCTGGTCGGTGTTGAATATCTCCGGTCGTCCCTTACCCAGGGCTTCCTCCAACGCCGCCACGCAGAAGCTGGTGTCCATGGTGTTGGAGAGCTTCCAGGCCAGCACGTGCCGGCTGTGCCAGTCCATGATGGCCACCAGGTACAGGAAGCCCTTCGCCATGGGGATGTAGGTGATGTCCGCGGCCCAGACCTTGTCGACCCGATTAACCTCCACTCCCTTCAGCAGATAGGGAAAGATCCGGTGTCCCGGCGCTGGTTTGCTGGTGTTGGGACGCCGGTAGATGGCTTCCAGACCCATCAACCGCATCAGCCTTCGAACCCTTTTTCGGCTCACCAGATAGCCCTGTTGCAGCAGCCAGGCCTTCATCTTCCTGGAGCCGTAGAAGGGGGTCTTCAAATACTGACGGTCCATCAGGGCCATCAACTCCAGGTCTTCTGCCCTGGTCGGTACCGGCCGGTAGTACACCGAGGCCCGGCTGACGTCCAGCAGGATACATTGACGCACCAAAGACAGCTGCTGGTGGTCTCGGTCTATCATGGCTCGCCGTATGCTGCGACTCATAGACCGGACCTTTCCGACAAAAAATCGCGTTCCACCTTCAGCTGGCCGATGTGCCGGTAGAGGTGGTTAATCTGAGCTTCCTTGGCTTTCTCCTGGGATTTCTGATTGGTGGCAAATAGCTCCGGGGCTCCTTCCACCAGGGCCCTTTTCCAGGCGTGAATCTGACTGGGATGGACCTCAAATCGGCTGGCCAGCTGGGCGATGGTCTCTTCCCCCGCAAGGGCGGCCAGGGCCACCTTGGCCTTGAACGCCGGACTGTGCTTATTCCTCGTCTGCTTCATGTCCTGCTCCTTCACGTCGGTTAGTTGCCGGTTATTTTAGGAGCTGGACTCTCTCTTAGCCAGTTGTCTAGTTTTTGGGTACCACCTCACTCCTCATCCAGCGTGTCCCACGGGAAGGAAAGAAACACCGGACCGGTGGGCGGAGTTTTGGCCTCCTTAAAGGCCCGGCGAATCACCATGGGAATGTCCGAGGCATGGCGGATCTCCGCGCTCCACTTGGTGTACTGGGAGGTCATCTCCACCAAGTTACCCGAGAGCACCGGCTCGGTCAGCAGCATGCGGGTATCCGAGTTGCCCGCCGTCAATATTACCGGCGTGCCTCCGCGATAGGCGTTGTAGAGGGCGCTGATGCCGTTGGCCAAGCCGCCGGCGATGTGGATGTTGGCGAAGGCAGGCCGTCCGCTGGCCCGGGCATAGCCATCGGCCATCCCGACCGCGGTGCCTTCTTGCGAAGCCTGAACGTATTTTATCTGGGGATAGTCCTGTAGCCCGTCAAGAAAAGGGGTTTCGCTGGTACCAGGATTGCCGAAGATGTGCTCGGTGCCCTCGGCGATCAGCATCTGGGCTAGGGCATGCTTGCCGGTCATTTTAGGCATGGCAAATCCTTTCAAATTGAAGTATTGGGCGGGTCAGCCAGCTCCGGACAGCCAGCTACTGATAGATCATCCATTCCAACAAGTTGTCGTCCGGGTCTCTAGCGTAGAGGCTAACCGCCGGCAGGCGTCCCCCTTGGCGAGCTCCCTTGCGGGGACCAGGCCCTCGGATCACCTCCACTCCCAAATCGGCCAACATTTTTTGGCATTCCTCGACGGCGCCATCCCAGACGAAACAGATGCCGGTGCAGCCTGGCACGGCGGTGGGCCCCCGCAGGGAGGCGGTGTAGCCTTCCGGATGGACGTTGATTTTGGAGTCGCCGATTTGAATGGAAAAGATATTGGCCGTACCCGCCCGCCATTCCGCTTCGTCGTTGATGGTGAAGCCCAGTTCCTTGTAAAACTGCATGAGACGCTCGGCGTTGGCGGTGGGCATGGCAATGTGGTCGATGCCTACAGTTGGCATGATAGCAGAGCCTCCATTATTGGATAGCTTAGGTTGAATGGCCGGTGTTGAGTCGATGGCTCAAAATGACCCATGTCATTCCGAAGGAGCCCCTTCCGCGGAAGGGCTCAACTGCTCTGAAAATAGTCCCTTCGCCCTTCGACAGACTCAGGACCAACGGGACCCCTACCGCTCGTGGTGAGCCCTGCGCACCTGACCTACAAGAGACTTCCAGAGCCCGCGCAGCTCCTCACTGGTGCGCTGTTGCCGAACTCCCTTTGGAGCCTGCCAACTCCTCGGGTTGAAATACTCGCCCGGAAGGTCGATCAGTGGACGAGGAAACCCTGCGTCCCCGTGCGCTGGCATTGCGGGGAAGAAGCTGAACATCCCCCCTACTGGATCTTCTGGTGTCGCTCCCCTGTAGAGCCTGAAAGAGGCCTGCTCGTTGTCTACAAGCGGGCCACAGGTCACCGTAAGAAATGCCTCAGGCGCCGCATCTGCTAACACTCGGCGCGCCTATGGTGCTGAGTACGTGAGGGAGTCAGCGACTACGAGCACTGTGTCGATGAACGGCATCCGGCTGAGGAAGTCGAGTAGTTGTACGTCAGAGAGGGCCATATGTCGAACCTACCAGTTCTGGAGGCGTCAGCGGCAGCCGTTCTGGACGCCAAAGGTGGAAGGATTGGGCGTCTGTCGTTCAGAGGCGGCGGCAGCCGCTCAAACACTGTAAGCGTAAGCGCTCGACCTCCCTTATAGCCAGTATAGCCATGTGAATGGCGGCGACGACACCTCATTCGGTTGGCGGTGCCGATCCCCCGAACCACTACGGGAGTGGGTTCGGCTGAGACGACCTGGCGCTCCAGGGTCTGCCCCAAAATTATGGATGCGTTGGCCGCTCGATTCCATTATTATATACCGTAGAAGCACTGACGCTGGAGCGGCACAGCAGGGAGTTGCAAGCGCCAACTGGTCACCATTGTTGCAGGCACGTCGGCTCAAGGATCGTGGCAGAGGCATTGGCACCTCTCAGCTACCAGAGTTCTAAAGAAGGAAATGTCGGAAACCGGCGGCACTTCCGTACCGGCCGCCCATAGCATGGAGGCAGTTTGACGAACACAGCGCCTATCCTTGACGTTCACGACCTGGTGAAAGACTTCGGCGGAGTGCGGGCCGTTGACCATTGCTCCCTGCGGATCAAGCGGGGCGCGATCACGGGGATAATCGGCCCCAATGGGGCGGGCAAGACGACTTTGTTCAACCTGGTTTCCGGCGCGATGTCTCCGACCAGCGGGCAAGTCATCTTCGACGGCCGGCGCATCGACAAGATGGGAATGCACCAGACTTTCGGTCTGGGCCTTGTGCGCACCTTCCAGATCCCTAGGGAGATGAAGCGCATGACGGTGCTGGAAAACCTTATGCTGGTACCCGCTCCACAGACGGGCGAACACATCTGGGCATCTTGGTTGATGCCCCTGAAAGTGGCCCGTGAGGAGTGCCAGATCGAGGTACGGGCGATGGAAGTCTTGGAGCTGTTCACCCTATCTCACCTGGCCGACGAGTACGCCGGGAATCTGTCCGGCGGCCAGAAGAAGCTGCTGGAGCTATCACGCGTCCTTATGGCCAAGCCCAAGATGGTGCTATTGGACGAACCCGGCGCCGGAGTCAACCGTACGCTGCTTCAAAGCATCTCGCAGAACATACTTCTGGCCAGCGTCGAGCGGGACATCACGTTCGTAATCATTGAGCACGACATGAGATTCGTCATGGCTATGTGCGACCCGATTATCGTCATGGCCAACGGCGCCGTAATTGCGGAAGGAACGCCGCTACAGGTGCGGCAAAACCCGCAGGTGCTGGAAGCATATCTGGGAGGCTCAACCGGTGACACTGCTTGATGCCTGCGGCGTAGTGGCCGGGTATGGAGAGACCGAGATACTACACGGTGTGTCTATTACCGTGGGCATGGGCGAGGTCGTCACGATCATCGGCCCCAACGGCTGCGGGAAATCCACCTTGATGAAGGTCATCGTAGGTCTGCTTCGGATGCGATCGGGCAGCATCATGTTCCGGGGCGAGGACATATCTGGGATTCAACCGGATCAGGCGGTGCGCACTGGCTTGTCCTATGTCCCACAAACCGGCAACGTCTTTCCTTCACTGAGCATCCGGGAGAACCTGGATATGGGCGCTTTTATCCGTCGCGACGACTACCGGGGACGCATCGACGAGATGTTCGAAATCTTCCCAGACCTTGCCATGCGGCCGGGCCGCAAGGCGGGAACCTTGTCGGGTGGCCAGCGCCAGATGCTGGCCCTCGCCCGCGCGCTGATGCTGGACCCTGCGCTGATACTGCTGGACGAACCCTCCGCCGGGCTCTCTCCAGAGATGATGGGCCTGGTCTTCGAGCGCATCAGGGACATTAATCGAAGCGGCGTAGCCGTGCTGCTGGTAGAACAAAACGCCCGCGAAGCGCTGCGAATGTCGCACCGAGGCTACGTTCTGGTTGCGGGGGAAAACCGGCTGGACGACACCGGCCCTGACCTGCTGGACAACCCGCAAGTAGCCAGTCTGTACTTAGGAGGCTAATCAAGACGTGCGCTCAGAAAGTCAGAGATGACTACCCTGCGCGATACCGCCCGACAAATCGGCTCGGCCTGGACGCCAGCGCACACCACTGCCGTCATAGTGTTGGCGGCGCTGGCCATTGGCTTCCTGCCTTTCGTCAAGATGGGGCTGGTGGTCAACGGCATTTTCCTCGGGGCCATCATCGCCCTAGGCGCTATCGGCTTGACCCTGATCTACGGCATCCTCAATTTCGCCAACATCGCTCACGGCGACTATATGACCTTGGGAGCGTACGCCGCGCTGTTCATTATCGGCAGCCTGCTTCCGAAGATTGGAGTTGAGGGCGATGGTCTGGGGCCATTCACATTCGGCTACCCTCTGCTCATTGCCTTGCCGATAGCGGCGGCGGTCATCGCCGCGGCGGCAATCGCTCTGGACGTGGTAGTGTACCGTCGGCTGCGGAACCGAGGCGTGAACGCCGTAGTGGTTTCAATGGCCTCGCTGGGAGTAGCCATCGCGCTGCGCGGGTTGGTGCAGCTGATTTGGGGAGGAGATGTCCAGCGCTTGCCGAGGGAGACCCGGCAGGTGTTTCACCTACCCATGGACGTGCGGATACCGCCGGACGCTATCTTCATCGCCATCGTGGCCGTCATCCTCGTGGTGGCGTTGTATCTGGTGCTGAGCCGCAGCAAAATGGGCAAGGCCATGCGCGCCACAGCGGACAACCCCGACCTAGCCCTGGTCAGCGGCATCGGTACCCAGCGCGTCATATGGTGGACTTGGGGAATGGGCGCGGCGTTGGCCGCCACCGCTGGCATCCTGCTGGCCGTATTTCAGGCGAACATGCTGCCCATAATGGGCTGGAAGTTCCTCATCCCTCTGTTCGCCGCCGTAATCCTGGGAGGCACCGGAAGCCCATACGGCGCGCTGGTGGGTGCCTTCGTCATCGGAGTAACGTCTGAAGTTTCGACTCAATGGATCAACCCCAGCTACAAACCCGCGGTAGCCTTCGCGCTGATGATTATGGTGCTGCTGGTGCGGCCGCGCGGAATTTTGGGAGGAGCACGGAGCTGAATTGGAAGTAATCGGCATCTTCTATTACCTGGTGGGCTTTGCCATCATGGCGGGCATCTATTCAGTCTTCTCCCTGGGGCTGAACGTTCATTGGGGGTTCACCGGGCTATTCAACATCGGAATCGCCGGTTTTTTTGCGCTGGGCGCCTACGCATCGGCGCTGTTGACCACCTCGTCGCCGGACCCGACGCTGTTCGAGGACTTCAAGTTCGGCGGCAACTGGTCCAGTCTGAGCTATCTGGACTTGGGCATCGACGTCTGGTTCGTCTTTGGACTGGTGGCAGCAGCATTGTGCTGCGGAGTGATTGCGCTGGTCATTGGCTACGTTGCTCTGCGGCTGCGCGACGATTATCTGGCGATAGCCACGCTGGGAATCGCCGAGACGGTACGCCTCTTATTCCTGAACGAAAAGTGGCTGGCCAACGGCTCCAAGGGGCTGTACAGAATCCCAAAGTTTCTGGGCGACTGGATAGCGCCGGACATCTACAATTACCTGTATCTAGCGGTAGTGATCGTCACGCTGGCGGCGCTCTATCTGGCGGTGCAACAGGCGGTCAACTCTCCCTGGGGACGGGTGCTGAGGGCCATTCGCGAGGACGAGACGGCCGCCGAAGCCAGCGGTAAGGATGTATTCAAGTTCAAGCTCCAGGCGTTCATCATGGGCGCGATGATCATGGGTATCGGCGGCGCGCTTTATGCCCACCACATCCGCTTTCTCTCCCCGCTAACCTTCGACCCGCTGCTCGCTACCTTCGTGATCTGGGCCATGCTGATGGTGGGAGGTTCTGCCAACAACAAGGGGGCAATCCTGGGAGCGTTCGTGGTGTGGGGAATCTGGACCGGCACGCAGTCCCTGCCCGGCATACTTTCTGATCCCAGCTTCCGACTCTTCATGATAGGCGCGCTCATCGTGGCGGTGATCCTGCTTCGCCCCGGCGGCATCCTGAGCGAGCAGCGCCATGTCGCCCGACGCGGGTTCCCTCCAGATGCTGCTGGCTAGGGATGGCGAACGCGACGATGGTCCAACTCGCTTGATCCGTGGCGATGTGCCCGCGTCGAATAACATGCGCCGGGTCGCCGAGAATCTGCTCTCAGCGTCCCGGCGCAATCGCTAGGACTCTAGTTTCGGCCCGCGCTAGATTTATTGGCCCAAGTCAACCGGCACCTGGCGATCCGAAACGATCTCGCCGCCTTCGATCTTCCACACTTCGATGTGGCCTGTGATGACGTCACCGTTCTCGTCCAAGTCAACCGAGCCGGCAGCTCCCTCGTAGTTAATGTCCTTGCCATCGGCGATCAGCTCCATGGCCCGCTTGATGCCCTCCTCTCCGGGCCTCACCACCTCGCCGGGGGGATTGGCCACGTCCCGGAGGGCGTCGCGAATAGCGGCAGAGTCCGTGGTGGTGTCGGCCTTGGCCGCAGCCAAGCCGATAAGGATCATCGCGTCGTAGGTTTCGTTCATGAAGGGATGCGCAGGCTCCATGTCGTAGGTCCTCATATAGGAGTCAATGAACGCCTGGGTTGACGGGTTGGCCTCGAAGCCCGGCCCGGTGCCATAGCTGCCTTCCAGAAGGTCCCAGCCGATGACTGCGAAAGATTCGGGGATCTTGGTGCCGTCCACGAACAAGAAGGTGTCCGCATAACCGCCTTCCAGGGCCTCGCGTAGGTAAACCTCGGCCTGCTGGTAGCTGATAGCGATCAGGACGTCAGGGTCGCCTTCGGTGGCCTTCTCTAACTCGGAAACGAAGGTAGGTTGGCTATCTTCGTGAGGCACCGAAGCGATTACCGTGCCACCCAATGCGGTAAACGATTCCGTGAACTGGGCCGCCAACCCTTCCCCATATGCGTTATTGATGTACAGGATGCCCGCGCTCTCGTAGCCCAACTCCTTGGCCAAATCCGCCAGAACCACGCCCTGAGAGGCGTCGGACAGTGAAGTACGGAACAGGAAATCGTTATCTTCCAGCACGGTTATGGCGGGCGCGGTCGATGCGCCGGAAACTTGCAGCACGCCGTTGGGGACGGTCACCGAAGTGGCGACAGGTATAGTTACACCGCTCGCCAACGCCCCCACGATCGCCACCACTCCCTGGACATTCACCAACTCCTCAGCCGCGGACACGCCCTGGACCGGATTCACTGCGGTGTCGCGGTGAACCAAGACCACGGAGCCGCCCTGGATACCGCCAGCACGGTTGATGTGGTCCGCCGCCAGGCCGATACTGTTTGAGTGGGACTCGCCGAAGTATGACAGCGACCCGGTGAGGGCGTTGAGGTGGCCGACAATCAACGGATCAGGCGCCTTTTCGGGTTCACTGTCGCAAGCGGCCACTGCCACAGTCAAAACGGCAAGCAGAGCAACTACCACCAAACGGAACTTATCGATCTTGAACACCTTTCCTCCTCCTTAGGCTGATGCCATTTGCCAACCAGGATGAACGGGTTGAATGCAAAGGAGATTCGTCTCCTCAATACATTTCATATGATACATCGTCACCCTCTGATCAACAACGATTGCCCTGCTGCCGGTCTACCGGCCTGTCAGGAAGTTTACCTCTATGCTGAATGTCTCGGCGTGGATATCGTTCACCCCGGTGGAGTGTTAAGTGGCCGGCGCTCTGCGGAAGCTTTTCGAACATGGTCGCTGTCCGGCCTGCTCCACCATTGATGAACACGAGGTACGGTTCTGTTGCCTATCGTACCATCCAGAACCGAAGATCAGGCCGTCGTGCTTGACTACCCACGTGTGCTTCTACTCTTCCTTCTCAGTTGTAGGGTTCAGATAGACGTAACCGACCCACTTACCTTCCTCTGTTGCCGTCAGCATGTCCTCGCCGAAGTTGTAGCTATTCACGTCCGTTCCCAACGGCCCTTTGATGTTTTCGCCTACGTTCGCAGACACCGTCGGGTGCACTATTACACAGTCGTTCTCGTCGAAGACGAAAACTTACCACTCGCCGTCCACGCTCTCCATCGTGCCGTGGTAGGCGAGGGCCGCGTCGCGCCCTTCGGCCTCGTAACGATCGATGGCCTGTGCCACGAACGCCTTGATAAACTCCGCTGGATCGTCGGACTTAGAGATGGGCAATGGAGTGGGCGCGTCGCCGCTGCGTCCAGCGACGGAGAGAATCAGCACGCCCATTGGGACTAGACTGACCCTGGCGGCCATCGAACTTCTCGAACGAAGCAAATCGTTACCCCCCTTCTGTCCACTCAACGGCGTGGGGCTAGCCAATCCAGCCCCACTCTCGGAACCACACTCGCCTGACCATTGGTGAGTATAGCGAATTCTGATAATCAAGGGGGGGCGTGCGCAACTACGCCGAAGCGTTGGGGGCAGCCCTGCTATAGCGCCAACCTAAGCCCGAATCCACCGAAGGACGGCCCCGCAGACCTGTTCTTTGATCCACGAAAGACGGGAGGTTTGTGGCATCCGCGGCCTGTTGTAACCTATTTGGCCTCGGTCGCATCAAGGTGATGGTCAAATCAACCGCCCACGAGAACTGAACTTTTTTTGTGTTGATTGGAAGACGGAGAACTCCTTCCTCCGTCGTAGGATGTCTTCTCGTCTGCCCTTGAGGACGTCTGACGGCGTCACGTTGCCCAGAGCCTTGTGATAACGCCGGTAGTTGTAGTAGCTGACGAAGGCCACGATGGCCGCCTCCAAGTCGGAAGGCATCTCGTACGGTAGTTGGTTCATGTTGCGTTTGAGGGTCTGGTGATAGCGCTCCAGCTTGCCGTTGGTCTGAGGGTGGAAGGGTGATGCCAGGATGTGCTTGATGCCCACGATCGTTGTTACGCAATAGGCACCAAAAACTGCCGTACTCGTGGGCGGTGGGCTTGACTACTGTGGATAGGCAGTGGAAGAGGGAACAATGGCGATTACTCGGACATGTTGCGTCGCCCGCCAGTCAGGTGGTATTATGTGGTCACGAGACTTTATCTACCTAACTACCTGAAGGTGATTACATGACCACATACAGCATAAGAGAGTTCAAGGCCAGGGTCAGCGAGATACTCAGAGGCCTCGATGACGGCGAGGAGGTGATCATCACCCGCCGTGGAAGGCCATGCGGTAGGCTCACCACGGTACAGCACCCCTCCGAGGGAAAGCCTTCGCTTAGCACGCTGAGGGGCTCCCTGGGTTACCTGCCCGACGCGAGCTACGAAGACGTCGTGGACATCAAGTCGATATGGGAGCCTCGGATCCCTGAGTATGCTGAGGCAAAGCACAGCCGTGCTGGGTAGTCCGGCCTGGTTCGTGGTGGACACCCACGCCCTGTGGTGGTATCTGCGTTCGCCCGAGCGGCTCACGCCCGCCGCCGCTGCCGTCTTCCGGCTGGCCGAGACTGGCAACGCGACCATCGTTGTTCCCGCGATAGCCGTCGCCGAGTTCTACTTTCTTTCGATCAAGTTGGGACAGCCCGTCACACCCTCCGACCTAATGAATGCACTCGATACTGTGGGCGGTATAGAGCTGTCAGACCTGGGCAGAGCGCAACTCGAGAGGCTTGACCGGTTCCCGGAGATTCCCGAGATGCACGACCGGCTTATCGCGGCTGAGGCTGCGGCCCTTGACGCGCCGGTGGTGACGCGGGATGCGACCCTTTCGGCTTCGCCTCAGGTAGAGACCGTCTGGTAGGTGGAGCCAGGCTGTGATGACGTTGATTGGACCACAGGAAGACGTATCCCAACGTGAATGCCTGGAAATGGCAAGAGGATCAAGATGGACCTACTATTTGGGCAGTCTGACGAAATGTCCGAAAAGCAACCCACTCTCGGGCTGGATGACGGTGCGGGACTTCGAGTTGTGAAAGCTCGGTTTGTGAGCCAGCGGAAGTTCGACTGGGAACTATTTGCCGGCTACGATCAACTGCGGGTCCTTACCTACTCCGCCAGCGTCAACGCAATTGTTAGAATGCTGAACCAATTCTCGTTCAGCGCTTTTGAGTGTGTGTTCGGGTGCGAAGCCACATTGAGGGACATAAAGAACGTCCTGGCCTTCCAGAAGGTGGTGATCGGAGATACTCGCGCCGCCATCATGGGGCTGAAGGATGAGCGACACATGCGCATTCTCGAAAGTGTGCACGCTGGGAAGGCCCATTTCCGCGTCCTGAGAAAGTCCATAGCTCATGCTTAGCCCGAATCCACCGAAGGACACGGATGGACGGCGTGAGGACAGCGGAAGGGGGTGGGTGAGGGAGCTACAGGGGAGATGGCCTGGGGTCTTGGGGTAGATGGGAGGCCGGCGGACGGTCTTCAGTCGCCGCACAGGGCCCCTAAGGCCCTATGCGGGAGTTGCGATGCGCGGGATGGCGAGAGGATACGCAGCAGGGGACTCTCGCGACCGGGGTGGCGCGAGATTGCGGGGACGTTGGGTCAGTTGCAGGCTGGCCGTCAGGCCGGGAATGGAATGGCTTGCAGCCGGGCCAAGGCGCGACTGAACTGGGTTTCCCAAGGCCAGCGCCGGGGGAGATGCAAAGTGAGGCGGCGCGCCGAGCGGGTGATCCGTCCCACCAGAGCGAAGACCCGCCGCCTGAGGGTCTTGGTGATCACGGTCCGCTCGCCCAGACCAATCCGCGCCGTCCAGCGGGCCAGGTTATGCGCCATCACCTGGACCGCCAGCCAGGCGCCGTTGGCGGCGAAGCGCCCCGACGGCATGTGGTTCAGCCCGACGCCGTACTTGAGGTCGCGTATGGCGTTCTCGACCTCGGCGTGGCGGCGATGATCGGCCTCCAGTTCCAGCGTCTCCCCATCGCGGTCGGTGATGAAGGCGTGATAGCTGTATCTGGCGAAGAGGGCGAGCTGGGAACCGGGCGTCGGCTTCACCCGCCGGACAATGAGCCGCACCGGCGGGGCGTCCGGCTTGGTCTGGAACGGGGTGTAAGTCGTCTCGGCGACATCGGCGGCGCCGTCCATCCAGTAGGGAATGGGAGTCCAGTCCTCCTCTGGTATCGCCTCGATCAGGTCCCGCAGGCTGGCGCGCTGGCGGATGGTGATAGAGAAGCGGACATCCATTTCCCGGCAGGCGGCAACGACAGTGTGGGCGTAGAAGCCGCTGTCGGCCCGCACCGTGAGTTGTCCCCTGGCCCCGCCGTAGCGCACCCGCCCCACCGTCTCACGCAGGAAGTGGGCGGCGCCACGGGCGGTGTTGGCCCGGCCCTCGCGCAGCCGGGACATCAGCACCTCGCCGGTGCCGGCGGCAATGGCCAGCAGCGGGTGATAGCCGCGGGCGCCGGTATAGCCGTGGTGGCGCGCTCCCTCCTTGGCCAGTCCATAGGTCTCGCAGATGGTCGAGTCCAGGTCGATGGTCAGGGGCGAGTCGCCGGGTCCGGCCCCAGCGGCCCAGGCCCGGGCCAACAACTGGCGGCTCACGCGGTCGAGTTGACGGACATGCCCCCACCGGAAGCTGCGCAGGAAGGTCCCCAGGGTGGATGACGCCTTGACCACGCAGCCTAGAACACCGACCGTCCCACCAGCGCGCAGCGCATCGGCGTCGTCGATGCAGTCGCCGCCTGCCAGCGCGGAAGCGACCAGCGTCAGCATCTTGTCCCCAGTGTTCGCCCGTCCCGGCGCTCCGCCGAGGTCAAGGTGATGGTCGACGAGTTCCCGCAGGCCCAGGTGCCGGGCTAGGGTGGCCGGCAGGAGCAGGCCGGCATTGGCCACCAGGCGATGGTCGTCAAAGAGGATGCGGATACGGTCGGGTTTGTTCTGTGGCAGCATCTATTGGGTGCTCCTTGTTTCCGGGCTGGTTTCTGTTCCAAAACCATTATCCCAGATTCAAAGGAGCACCCGCTGGCTTCTTCAAGGGCTGTCCCCAAGGCCGTCCTTCGGTGGATTCGGGGTTAGGGGAAGGTGGTATTTCACTACTTAACAGTGATTCTTGAATCTGCTCGGCGGTGCACCGTTCCCTGAGGTCGGCGACGAAAATCCCGTGGAGGGCGGCAGCATCCGCCGATTGAATTGACGCCGAGAAGGTATCGAAGAGCTCCTGACCAGCCTGCTTTAGCTCCTGGGCTGTAGGCAGCGCCAGACCAGGTGTGGCTGTAGGCGTGGCTTTCGCACCGCAGGCAACCAGTAGCGCGACGGTTATGACCAGCGTGGAGATGGGGCTCCAGATTTTCATTTATCCGGCATTGCCCAGATCAAATAGATTTCCCTGATTATGCGACCTCCTGGAATGCCACCGACTATAAATCGGTATCCCGAGCGCGTCAACTGGTATCCGATTCATGTCCTTCGACAGGTCCGACTTTGCCGCGACTCTCGACGGTAATCGGAACAGACACCTCCCAGATAGTGTCCAATGTTAGGCATTTCCCCATCAGTCACCTCCACACATCTTTGGGGAAATCATAACCTAAATTTCAAACATTGTTCAAATTTTGAGATAGTTTTTCAGTCAACTTGTATTTGATCTAGGTTTTCACCCCCACTCTAACTTTTCCCAATCAAGGGGGAGAGAAATCCCTTCCCTCTAGATGGGGGAAGGTCAGGATGGGGGTGAAAGGTACCTATCAAATCTTGGATGGCGGGGGGACTAGTCGCTGGGGGCCATATTCAGAAGCCTGTTGAGGTTGGCCGTGGTCGCCTCAGCCACCTCCTCCAGGCTGATACCCTTCAGCTCAGCCAGCTTCTCCGCCACATCTTTCACGTGGCGGGGCTCCGTCCAGTTATGCCTGTACTTCTTAAAGGGCTGGGGTGCGGCGTCGGTCTCCAATACCAGGCTGTCCAGGGGCAATGCCCTTGCGACATCCTGCAGCTCCGGCAGCCGCAATAGCGGCCGTGCCAGGGAGATGAAGAAACCCAGGTCGATAGCCTCCCGAGCGGTCGCTTCGTCGCCCTGGAAATAGTGCATGACTCCTTTTACTTCAAAGCCTTTCTCCTCCCGCAGGATTCTCAGCACCTCGTGATGGGACTCCCGTGAGTGGAAGATAATCGGCAGGTTCAATTCCCTGGCCAGCCGTATATGTTCCCGGAAGACCTGGCATTGGAGCTCCCTGTCCGGCGACTCGGGAAGAAAGTCCAGGCCGACCTCGCTCACGCATACGACCCGGGGATTATTCGCGGCAAGGTCATGAATGACGCCGTACAGCTCCTCGTCCAGCGGCCCTTTTACCTCCATGGGGTGAATGCCGACTCCTGCCAGGCACATATCATATTGCTTTGCCAGCCCAATGCAGGCCCTGGATGATGCAACGGTGGTGCCTGCGCAGATAATCCGTCCTATCCCCGAAGCGCCGGCCCGCTGAAGAATCTCCGGCATATCCGCCGGCGGGTACTGGTCCAGGTGTGTGTGAGAATCGCAGAGCATCATGCCCAATTCCCCTATACTGTTCGCTAAAAGTTACTCTATACTAACTCTAAAAGCAGGGCAATGGGAATGGAGATAGGGCCCCTACTGAATACTTCGGTCCGGCTGGGAAAGCGCTGGTGGTCTTCTCCATCATCGGTCTCAGGTCCCCTGAAGGTGATGGTTCCGCGCCTCAACAGGAGGCTGGCAAGGCGCTAGGCCTCGCCACACATGGAGAGAGGATTAAATGAAACAGTACATCGTCGCGGTCCCCATTCTTGTGGTAATTTTAATGATGCTCCTTGTGGCATGTGCCTCTCCTCTTCCCACCCTTACTCCCAACCCTACCTCCACTCCCACTCCCCCTCCCACCGCCACGTCTATCTCTCCGCCCACGGCCACGCCTATCCCGCCGCCCACAGCTACGAAGGCGCCTCCGCCCAGCCCTTCGCCCTCGGCTACTTTTACACCTCCGTCGGCTGGGTCTACAATCACGCCTCTGCCCACCGCCACACCAAGTCCTACGCCGGCGGCAGTCCCGACCCCCGCCGGAAAGCCGGGTGGTAAGCTCACCACGGTTGCCTTGGCCAACGTGGCCCAGTTGGACGTGCACCAGGATGTCCAGGAGACGCTGACCTCCTTGGGTCCCGGCATAGCCTATAGCCGTCTCCTCCGGCTGCAGACCGGTCCTGAAGACATGGTTCCCCAGCCCAGCCTTCTGCTGGAGTGCGAGCTTTGTGAAAGCTGGGAGATGTTGGACCCCCTTACCTATCGCTTCCAGCTTAGGAAAGATGTCCTGTGGCAAAAAGGTGTCCTATGGCAGGGCATTGATCCGTTGAACGGAAGGGAACTCATCGCCGAGGACGTGGTGTTCAGCTATGAGCGGCAGCGGACCCCCGGCTGGCCCAACGCATCCCTGCTGCAGGCGATACGCACCGCTGAAGCCGAGGACCGGTATGCCTTGAAGATAACTCTGGTCCCCGGGTTCGCAAATGCGGACTTTTTCCTTTCACTGGCCGACGGCCATACCAAGGTTGTGCCCAAGGAGGCGGTGGATGCCGCCAATGGCGACCTCAGGAATGGGCCGGTCATAGGGAGCGGCCCCTGGATATGGGACCAGGAGAGATCTCGGGAGGAAGTCCGTTCCGCGTTCGTTAAAAACCCCGGCTATTTTGAAGCCGGCCTGCCCTTGTTGGATGAATTGGTCGTGAGCGTCATAAAAGAGGAAGACACGCGCATCGCGGCATTCGTCACCGGGGCCGTAGACGTGTATCGTGTCGACCCGGAGACCTCGACCAAGCTCGACCGGACTGGCAAGGCGTTCAACAGCTTTGTGTCCAGGCAGAGCGGCGCCGGCCTCATCTTGGCCATGAACGTCTCGGCTTCCCCCTTTGACAACCTTCAGGTGCGGAAGGCTGTACTAAGGGCCCTTGATCCCTGGGACTATGTGCGCACCATCTGGGGAGAGCAGGGCTTCGTTAGCCTGGGAATCCCCGTCGGGTCCCCCGACTGGCTCTTGACCAAGGAGGAGATGAGGGAGGCCTATTTCGCGGACCCCGCCGCCGCCAGCGAGTTGCTGAGGGCTTCGGGCTTGCCGGCTCCAGTGAGGATCGAGCTCACGGTGGCTGATTTTGGCGATATCCATCTGCGGAATGGGAGGCGCATCGAGGAAGACCTGAAGTCTGCAGGCTTCAACCCCGTATTCAAGCGGGTTACGCCACCCCAATATAGCGACACGGTCTGGAGGGACAAACGGTACCAGGTTTCCGTGGGCCAGGTGCCCCCCACCTCCACCACCAATAACTTCCTATTCGCCATACTTCACGGTAGGGGAAGATGGAATGTCCTGGGCCATTCGGATGTCAGGCTTGACTCAATGATAGACGCGCAGGCGATTGAAACCGATCCGGCGGCCAGGAGGGAGCAGGTTAAGGACATACAACGCTATATCTTGGACCAGGCCTACATATTCAGCCCGGTTACAGGATCGGTCACTGAGGGCGCCAGGTGGGTATTCAGGCCGGGCGTAAAGGGCTTTTACCCAAACACCTCGGCTTCGGAATACTCTTTCTGGGCAAAGACCTGGGTTGAGTAAGGGCGACCCATCCGTCGCACCTACTGCGACGCATTTTTAGCGACCCTGTACGCTCCGATGCCTTCCTCCAGGGCGGTCCAGGCCAGTAGGGCGCATTTTATACGCACCGGAAACCTGCGTACGGCCTGAAGGGCCTCCAGTTCGCCCAGGACTTCCAGATGCCCTTCGGGCGGAGACTTTCCGTACATCAATTCTCTGAACCCATCTGCCAGTTCCTCGGCCTCCTCCAGGGTTTTGCCCGCCAGCAAGCCTGTCATCATGGAAGCGGAAGCCTGGCTGATTGAGCACCCCTCGCCCTGGAAGCATCCTTTGGCTATGAACCCGTCTTTCAGCTTTAGCTGCAGCACCACCCGGTCTCCACAAATTGGGTTGTACTCGTCGAACTCTATGTCCGGCGCCTCTATGCGGACCTTGTTCCTGGAGTTTCTGTAGTGGTCCAGGATGGCTTCCCGGTACAGCTGGTCAATCTCATCAAAGGGAAATTTCTGCATTGCTTTGGCCTACCGTCCCCGGCTTGTTGCTGTATGATCCTTCGACAGAGCCGTTATCGGGCTCAACCCTGCTCTCGAAGAGCAGGACCGGCGGAAAAATATAGCTGTCCCGGCTTACCGGGGCAGCTATATTTTATCATGCATATCAGGCGGGCCTAAATCCCGGGTAATACCAGCGCGCTGGGGCCTACTCGGTGGTCACAGGCTCGTCCCGGCCATCCAGGGCAGAGCGCAGGGTGTGCCACGACAGAGTGGCGCACTTGACACGGGCGGGAAACTGGGAGATCCCCGAGAGTATTTCCATGTCCCCCACCACCTCCAGGTCGTAGTCCGCTTCGGGGCCCTGGGTGATCATTTTGTGAAATTCGCCGAAGATCTCTTGGGCTTCCCTTTTACTCTTCCCTTTGACGCTCTCGGTCATCAACGAAGTAGAGGCCCGGGAGATAGCGCAGCCCGAGCCCTGGAACCCGATGTCGGTGATTTGGTCACCATCCAATTTCAAATAGAGGGTGATCTTATCCCCGCAAAGGGGATTATAACCCTCCACCTTCCGGCTCGCCCCTTCCAGTTGCCGGTAGTTTCGGGGCCTGTTGTTATGGTCTATGACCATATCCTGGTAGAGCTCTTGCAGCTCGGACACTAGTTGAACACCTCCATGACCTTGTCGATGCCCTTGACCAGGGCATCTATCTCCTCTTTCGTGTTGTAGAAGGCCAGGGACGCTCGGGCGGTGGCCGGTACCCCGAACCTGTCCATCAAAGGCTGAGTACAGTGGTGGCCGGTGCGTATGGCGATACCTTCGGTGTCCAGGATGGTGCCGATGTCATGGGGGTGTATGCCCTCAATGCAGAAGGAGAGGACGCTGGCTTTCTCTTTGGCCGTGCCTATCAGCCGCAGGCTCCCAATCTCGGAGAGGCGGTGGGTCCCATATTCCAGCAGTTGTTGTTCATGGGAGGAAATGGACCCCAACCCCAGATTGCTGACGTAGTCAATGGCCGTACCCAGGCCGATAACTCCGGCGATGTTCGGGGTGCCCGCCTCGAATTTGTATGGCAGCGAGTTGTAGGTGGTCTTCTCGAAGCTGACGGACTTTATCATGTCACCCCCACCCTGGTAGGGCGGCATGGACTCCAGCAGCTCCCGCTTCCCGTACAGGACGCCGATGCCGGTGGGCCCGTAGATCTTGTGCCCGGAGAAAGCGAAGAAATCACAACCCATTTTTTGGACGTCTATTGGCGTGTGGGACACCGACTGAGCGCCGTCTAGCAGCACCGGAGCGCCGTAGCTGTGGGCCATCTCCACGATCCGTTCCACGGGGTTGATGGTCCCCAGGGCGTTGGACAGATGGACCACGGAGACCAGCTTGGTGCGAGGGCTCAGCAGCTTTTCGTACTCATCCATCAGGAGCTCGCCGTCGTCGTTGATGGGGATAACAAGCAGCCGGGCGCCCCGCTCCTGGCACAGAATCTGCCAGGGAACGATGTTGGAATGGTGCTCCATGGTGGAGATGATTATCTCGTCTCCCTCACCAACATGCTGTCTTCCGTAACTTTGGGCCACCAGGTTGATGCCTTCGGTGGTCCCGCGAACGAAGATTATCTCCTGGTCATCGGAGGCGTTGATGAATCTCCGTATTTTGCCGCGGGCGTCTTCGTAGTGCTGGGTGGCCAGCTGGCTCAGGGAATGGATGCCCCTGTGGACGTTGGAGTTCTCCTCGGTGTAATAGCGGGCCAAAGTGTCGATGACCGCCGTGGGTTTCTGGCTGGTGGCGGCGTTGTCGAGGTAGACCAGCGGCTTCCCGTGGACCCGCTGCATTAGAATAGGGAAGTCATCCCTGATCCTTTCTACATCGAAGGCCGTCTGGCCGGCCGAAGGGCTTCTCCCCTCAGGGCTCAAGCTCGAAGCGCTTCCCCGGGTCATGACTCGCCCCCCAACCGAAACCTCGGCAAGCTTTTCAAGAAGCGTTGTTCAAGATAGTCCAGGAATGGACCAACCCTGACGGTGTCGAGGATTTCACCGGCAAAGCCCCGGACCAACAAATCGCCTGCCGTATCCACGTCCAGCCCCCGGCTCCTCATATAAAAGAGGGTTTCCTGGTCGATGTTCCCTGTCGTAGCACCGTGGCTACATTTGACGTCGTCGGCATAGATCAGCAGGCTGGGCTTGCTGTCCACCTCGGCCTCTCCCGACAGGATCAGGTTCTTGTCCGACTGTTGGGAGTCCGCCTTCTGTGCGCCTGCCCGGACCAGTACCATACCGCCGAACACCGCCCTGGATTTCCCATCCAGAATCCCCCTGTACTGTAACCTGCTGGTAGTATGTGGCTTGGCATGGTCTACATTTATGGAGTTGTCCATGTGTTGGGTATCCGTTGTGGCGTACAGGCCCCTCAGATTGCAGGAACTGCCCGGCCCGTCCAAGAGCACCATCAGGTCGTTTCTGCCGATGGCCGCACCTTTGGCGAAGGAGGTCGAGGAAAAAACGCTGTCAGCCCCCTGATGCACGCGGGTGGTCCCCACGTGAAAGGCCTCCGGGCTGTCCAAGAGCAGCCTGTAATGCTCGATTTCGGCCCCATCACCAGCCACAACCTCGGTCACGGCGTTGGTGAAGGACTGGGAAGAGGACAGGCTGACATAGCTTTCGATCAAGGTCAGCCTGCTATTGGGACCGGCAACGACCAGGCTCCTGGGATGGGAAACGTTGGCCTCCTGCCCGCCTATGTTGAGGTAAAGCAGGTGCACCGGCGCCTGGATGAGCTTCCCCTCTGGAACGTGGACGAATGCCCCATCTTTGAGGAAGGCGGTGTTCAAAGCGGTAAAAGCATCATCTTCGACCGTTGCCTGCTGAGCCAGATGTCTCTGGGCCAGGTCCCCGTCTCCGCGTGTCACCTCCGACAGGTTCCCAGCCCGGACCCCGTTGCCTCGATCCAGGGGAGTTGATAGGCTGCTCGAGTAGTGGCCGTTTACGAACACGAGGTTAACCCAGCTATCGTCCCATGGAGCAGTCCTGAGTAGGTCCCTGGCTAAGGCTTCGCCGGGCTCAAGCTCGAACGGGTAGGTGAAGGCGCCCTGAGCGATGGAAACCACGCTGGTGTACTTCCACTTCTCGTTGCCGCGGCGGGCAGTGGGGAACCCTAGATGAGTAAAGCGGTCAAGGGCGTGGTGACGCATTTGCCGGATCCAGTCCGGCTCGTTTATTTCCAGGCCTTGGACAAAGGCCTGGAAGTCGGCGATGTAGCGGTCCTCTTTGCGCTGGAGGTCAGACATGTCGTTGGCGCCCTGTCCTACACAACTACCCGGCCGTCCCCTTCGATGCCTTCTCTGATCCACTCGTAGCCCTTCTCCTCCAGATCCAGGGCCAGCTCAAGCCCGCCCGACCTGACAATGCGCCCATTCAACAGGACATGAACATGGTCAGGGGTAACGTAATTCAGGATTCGCTGGTAATGGGTCACCAGCACGATCGCCTTCGAAGGGCCACGAAGCTGGTTCACCCCTGTGGCGACGATTCGTAGGGCGTCAATGTCCAGGCCGGAATCCGTCTCATCGAGGATGGCCAGCTTTGGGTCCAGAATTGCCATCTGGAGTATCTCGTTGCGCTTCTTCTCACCGCCGGAGAAGCCTTCGTTGACCGAACGCTTGGTCAGGTCCGGGTCGAACGCCAGGAACTGCATCTTCTCTTTCAACAAACGGTCAAATGCCCGTATGCTCAGCTCTTCCTGGCCCTGGTGGGCCCTCAGCGTGTCCACCACAGTCTTCAGGAACTGCCAGCTGCGGACCCCCGGCAGCTCCACCGGGTACTGGAAGGCAAGGAATACCCCTTCTCGCGCCCGCAACTCCGGCGCCATGGCCTGCAGGTCCGTGCCTTGGTATAGGAGCTCACCCTGGGTAACGGTGTACTCCGGCTTCCCTGCCAGCACGTTGGCCAAAGTACTCTTACCCGAGCCGTTGGGGCCCATGATGGCATGCACCTCGCCGGCGTTTATTGTGAGGTCCACGCCCTTTAATATCTCCGTCTCGCCTACGGAGACATGGAGGTTACGTAACATCAACAATGGTTATCTGCGCTCCTCTTCGGGTCTGCGCCCCTCGCAATGACAGACTTTGACTTGATGCCTGTAGGGTACTCGCCATTAACTTTTACCCGACGGCGCCTTCAAGACTCACCTTGAGCAGCTGGGAGGCCTCGGCGGCGAACTCGAAGGGCAACTCCTTGAAGACGCCTTTGCAGAACCCGTTGATGATCATGTAGTGGGCATCCTCCACCGATATGCCCCTCTGCTGGAGGTAGAAGATTTGGTCGTCACTCACCTTGGAGGTGGTGGCTTCGTGTTCCATGTGGGCGGTGGGATTGCGCACCTCGATATAGGGCACGGTGTGGGCGCCGCATTTGTCGCCTATGAGCAAGGAGTCGCACTGGGTAAAATTCCGGGCTCCCGTGGCCGAAGGCATGATTTTAACCTGCCCCCGGTAGGTCCCGTTGGCGTGTCCTGCGGATATCCCCTTGGCCGCTATGGTGCTCCTGGTATTTTTCCCTATGTGGATCATCTTGGTGCCGGTATCCGCCTGCTGGTAGTTGTTCACCAGGGCCACCGAGTAGAACTCACCCACCGAATCGTCGCCCTGAAGGATTACGCTGGGGTACTTCCAGGTGATGGCCGATCCAGTCTCCACCTGAGTCCAGGATATCTTCGAGCTCCGGCCCTGGGCTTTGCCCCGCTTGGTGACGAAGTTGTATACGCCGCCCCTGCCCTCTTTATCGCCGGGAAACCAGTTCTGCAGCGTGGAGTACTTGATCTCGGCGTTATCCAGAGCGACCAGTTCCACCACCGCGGCGTGGAGCTGGTGGGTCTTTCTGCTGGGCGCGGTGCATCCCTCCAGGTAGCTCACGTAGCTGCCCTCATCCGCAATTATCAGGGTTCGCTCGAACTGCCCCGAATCGGCCTGATTGATGCGGAAGTAGGTCATCAGCTCCATCGGGCAGCGCACTCCTTTGGGAATATAGGCGAAGGAGCCGTCGCTGAAGACCGCTGAATTCAGGGTGGCGTAGAAGTTATCGGTGTATGGGACCACGGAGCCGAGATATTTCTTTACCAGCTCAGGGTGTTTCTGCATCGCCTCGGTGAAAGAGCAGAAGATAACACCGTACTTGTCCAGGGTCTTCTTATAGGTGGTGGCCACGGAGACGCTGTCCAGGACTGCGTCCACGGCCACCCCGGAGAGCTTTTTCTGCTCCTCGATGGGTATCCCCAGCTTGTCGAACGCCGCCACCAGCTCAGGGTCCACTTCATCCAGGCTCTTGGGGCCGTCGGCCTTGGAGGTGGGGGCCGCATAGTAGATTATATCCTGGTAATCGATGGGCGAGTGGTGGAGGTTGGCCCACTTTGGCTCTTCGTAATTCAGGCTAAGCCAGTGGCGATAGGACCGGAGCCGCCATTCCAGCATCCAGTCGGGCTCGCCCTTTTTAGCCGAGATAAAACGGACTATATTCTCGTTCAACCCCTTGGGGGCCACGTCCGATTCGATGTCTATGGTGAAGCCCCACTTGTAGTCCGAGTCCTCCAGCCCTGTGTCCCGGGAAATCACCTTCGGTCCGGTCATACTCTTTGCCGTCTCCTTGTTCCCTTTGGCGGGAAAAGTCCTATCAATTGTATCATTGTTGACCGATTAAGTCGGAATTAAGTATAGCAGTGGCCCGCTACACCGTCAACGGCTTGATTCCCAATACTACTCCGGGTTCTCATCGGGCCGCAGCGTGCGTCTGCTCGCAACGGTTGACGTTCCTCAGGTCGCCATCTTGAAGAAGTGATTCAGCGGCCCGTGGCCTCGTCCGACGTCCAAGGACCAGCGTATCGCCTCGGTCACGTACTCCTTGGCGGCGGCCACGGCCTCCTCCAGCTCCATTCCTCTGGCAAGCCCGGCGGCTATGGCCGATGCGAAGGTGCAGCCAGTGCCGTGGGTGTTCCTGGTATCTATGCGGGGCGCTTCGTACCGCCGGAACTCCCGGCCATCGTAAAGAAGGTCCACCGCAGGCCCCGGTAGGTGCCCCCCCTTGACTACCACGGCCCGCGCCCCCATGTCTACTATTCTCTCCGCGGCCCGGCGGATGTCCTCCTCCGATTCGATCCTCATGCCCGTGAGGGTTTCCGCCTCGGGTATGTTGGGAGTAACCACCGTGGCCCATGGGATCAGACTGCGGCGCATGGCATCCACCGCATCCTCCCTCAGCAGCCTGTCGCCGCTCTTGGCCACCATTACGGGGTCCACCACCAGGCGGTCCACCCGGAAATGATTCAACTCTCTTGCCACCGTCTCTATTATGTCGCTGCTGGAGAGCATGCCCGTCTTTACCGCATTGGCCCCAATATCGGAGAGCACCGCCTCGATCTGGGCGGCCACCATCTCCGCAGGCACCTCGTGCACCCTCGTCACACCTGCTGTGTTCTGAGCGGTCACGGCGGTGAGCACAGAGGTGCCGTAGACCCCCAGGGCGGCGAAGGTCTTGAGGTCGGCCTGAATACCGGCGGCGCCCCCCGAGTCGGAGCCCGCTATGGTCATGGCCGTCGGTATCCGTTTCTTATCTATGACCCCATCTCCCGTTTCAGGATTTGTTGAAACCCTTTGCATTCGCCCATTACAGCATTAAGGGCATTAGGACACGGGGTTAGCTTTTCATCCCCGAGACCTATTCCCTATAACGGGTCCTTCGTGACCATCGCAGGATATGGCGTCTGGGCGTCAGGACTTGGTGTATACTTTACCGCCCGATTCCCGGAACTCCCGGGCCTTCTCATCCATACCGACTTGGATTGCAGCCTCGGCGTCAATGCCCTTCTTCTGGGCGTATTCCCGGACGTCCTGGGTAATCTTCATGCTGCAGAAGTGAGGGCCACACATTGAGCAGAAATGGGACGTCTTTGCGGGCTCGGCGGGTAGGGTCTGGTCGTGGAACGCCCGGGCAGTTTCCGGGTCCAGGGAGAGGTTGAACTGGTCCTGCCACCGGAACTCGAAGCGGGCCTTGGAGAGGGCATCGTCCCACAGATGAGCGCTGGGGTGCCCCTTGGCGATGTCGGCGGCGTGGGCGGCGATTTTGTAAGCGATAACCCCGTCCTTGACGTCCTGCTTGTTGGGCAGGCCGAGGTGCTCCTTAGGGGTGACGTAGCAGAGCATGGCGGTCCCGAACCAGCCAATCATGGCCGCGCCGATGGCCGAGGTGATGTGGTCGTAGCCGGGGGCGACGTCGGTGGTCAGAGGGCCCAAGGTGTAGAAGGGGGCCTCGTGGCAGACTTCCAGCTGTTTGTCCATGTTCCTCTTGATCTCGTGCATGGGCACGTGGCCCGGCCCCTCGATCATCACCTGTACGTCGTGTTTCCAGGCTATCTCGGTCAGTTCTCCCAGCGTCTCCAGTTCCGCGAACTGTGCCTCGTCGTTGGCGTCGGCGATGGAGCCGGGCCTGAGCCCGTCGCCCAGGGAGAAGGAGATGTCGTAGGCCTGCATGATCTCGCAGATGTCTTCGAAGTGGGTATATAGAAAGTTCTCCTGGTGGTGGGCCAAGCACCATGCGGCCAGGATGGCCCCGCCCCGGGACACGATGCCCGTCAGCCGTTTCGCTGTCAGTGGGATGTAGGGCAGGCGCACGCCGGCATGGATGGTGCAATAGTCCACGCCCTGTTCGGCCTGCTCGATGAGGGTGTCCCGATATATTTCCCAGGTCAGTTCCTCGGCCTTGCCTCCCACCTTTTCCATTGCCTGGTAGATGGGAACGGTCCCGATGGGCACCGGCGAGTTGCGGATGATCCACTCCCGGGTTTGGTGAATGTTTTTTCCGGTGGACAGGTCCATGACGTTGTCGGTGCCCCAGTGGGTGGCCCACACCATCTTCTCTACTTCCTCATCGATGGAGGAGGTTACCACCGAGTTCCCGATGTTGGCGTTGATCTTGACCAGGAAATTGCGGCCGATGATCATAGGCTCGGTTTCCGGGTGGTTGATATTGGCAGGGATGATGGCCCTCCCGCGGGCCACTTCGTCCCGGACCAGCTCGGGAGAGACCCCTTCACGGATGGCGATGAACTCCATCTCCGGAGTGACTGTCCCCTTCCTGGCATAGTGCATCTGGGTCACGGCACGGCCCTGTCTAGCCTTGAGGGGACGACGCCTCAAGCCCGGCATGGGCTGGCCATTGCTCGCGGCCGTGGGAGCCTTGCCGTTGCCTTTAACCCTTGGGCCGATCCCTTCGTACTCCTCGGTATCGCCCCGCTCCAGGATCCAGTCCCGGCGGAGGGCAGCAAGACCCCGTCGAAAATCGGTCTCCACCAATGGGTCGGTGTAGGGGCCTGAGGTGTCGTAGAGTCTGAGAGGAGGATTTTCCTCGTCGCCGAAGCGGCCAGAAGTGGGCATCAGGCTGACCTCTCGCATGGGGACCCTGAGGTCCGGCCGGGACCCTTCAACGTACACCTTCTTGCTGGATGGATGGGGAAAGGTATTCAGGGCGTTAGTGCTATCCTGGCTTGTTTGGGTCATCGTTCACCTCCTGGCTGGGCCCGTTCACCGGCTCTTCCTCGACGGGCCAAATCAAAGCCGCCATTCCCGTTGAGGTTGGCGGCTCACGACTCCGATATCTGTTGAGTTGGAACCACGTTCCCTCCGCTGGAATTACCCAGATCAGGTTCGCAAGGGTCGGCGACATTTGGCGGTCACCCTCTCAGCCTGGCTCAACCAAGCTCCCCTACGTGCCTAGCTTTACTCGATTTTTCATCGTAATTATAGGTTCCAGTGGCTGGCCGTGTCAATATAGTGCCTGCCGGTTGGGCACAGCTCCAGGAGGCAGCAACCGCCACACCGGGGCTCTTTCTTGCAGGTCTCTTTCCCGTGCCTGTTCAGGAGAGCGTGGAACTCGTTAAATAATACCGGGTCCGCCGGCATGCCCTGGTGAAATAGCTGCTGGTGAGCCCCGTAGCTGTTAGCACGAGGCGCCAAATCCAGCCGCTTGAGTATGCGCCGGGTGTAAGCGTCGATTACGAAAGATGGCTTCTCCGCTGCATACACGATTATGTCGTCGGCTGTCTCCTCTCCGATGCCGTGTATGGACAGCAGTTCCCTCCTGAGTTCGGATGCGTCTTTAGTCAAGAAATAATTCAGGTCCCCGCCGTAGTTGTCCCACAGATGGTCCACGAAGGCCTTCACTTTCCGGGCCTTGGCGTTGAAAAAGCCCGACGGCCGCAGTATATCGGCCAGCTCTGCCTCGGGTATGTCCCTCAGGGCCTGAATTGACAGAAGCCCTGCATTCTTGAGGTTGAGCATGGCCTTTTCGACGTTGGTCCAGGCCGTCGCCTGGGTGAGTATCGCCCCCAGGATAATCTCCAGCCGGCTCTCCCCAGGCCACCATTGCTGGGGACCGTAGCGCGCCGCCAGCCGCAGATACACATCCATTAGTATCCCGCAGTTATCCCCCGCCCGAAGGCCGTTGGCTGGCGGTTCAGGCAGGATGGCGGGTTTGCCATCGGGCATCTCTGTCAAAGCCTCACGGGAAGCCTGTCCGCCAGTACGATATGCTCCACGTCGACATGGCAGCTGTAGGCATATACCTCTACGCCCTCGGCCACAGCCTGCCGCAGGGCAACGCCGAACTGAGGGTCGGCAATATCGTTGGGGGCCATTGCCACAGCATCGTCCCGCTGGACCACGAACACCGCCGCGGCACGGTGCCCCTCCCCCACGGCCTTAGCCAGGCTGCCCACGTGTTTGGCGCCGCGGATGGTGGGAGCGTCGGGGAACAGCCCCACTCCATCTACCACCAAGGTAACCGACTTGGTCTCAATGTAGCAGGCGCCTCCAAGTCCTTTCAACAACAGGTCCAACCGGCTCTCTCCGTACACGACCTCTCTCCGGATGCTGTCGTAGCCCGCGAACTGGGGTATCCGGTTCTCATCCAGGGCTTCGTGGACCAGAGAGTTGGGGAGGCGGGCGTCGGCGGAGGCCAGGGAATTGCCTAGGTCCACCAGGGCCAGGTCGAAGGCGGTCTTCCGGTGGTCTCCCAACGCCGGCCTGAGCCATACCCGGTTCCCCTCCACCAGCAGCTCCCGCATCCGCCCCGAGTTGGCGATATGGACCATCAACGCCCGGCCATCTATATCAACCAGGCCAGCGAAGCGGTTCAGCCGGCTGATGAACCGGCCCTCCACCAAACCGTCGAAGCGCATCCTTTGCCAGCACCCACCTAACAACAGGTTGCGTCAATCCTAGCAAGCTGGAGGCCGGGTGGCAATGGGATGGGGTGTCAAATAGGTTTTTATCAATCCTTTAGCCCGAATCCACCGAAGGACGTCCTTGGGGACAGTCCTTGAAGAAGCCAGCGGGTGCTCCTCTGAATCTGGGATAATGGTTTTGGAACAGAAACCAGCCCGGAAACAAGGAGCACCCAATAGATGCTGCCACAGAACAAACCCGACCGTATGCGCATCCTCTTTGACGACCATCGCCTGGTGGCCAATGCCGGCCTGCTCCTGCCGGCCACCCTAGCCCGGCACCTGGGCCTGCGGGAACTCGTCGACCATCACCTTGACCTCGGCGGAGCGCCGGGACGGGCGAACACTGGGGACAAGATGCTGACGCTGGTCGCTTCCGCGCTGGCAGGCGGCGACTGCATCGACGACGCCGATGCGCTGCGCGCTGGTGGGACGGTCGGTGTTCTAGGCTGCGTGGTCAAGGCGCCATCCACCCTGGGGACCTTCCTGCGCAGCTTCCGGTGGGGGCATGTCCGTCAACTCGACCGCGTGAGCCGCCAGTTGTTGGCCCGGGCCTGGGCCGCTGGGGCCGGACCCGGCGACTCGCCCCTGAGCATCGACCTGGACTCGACCATCTGCGAGACCTATGGACTGGCCAAGGAGGGAGCGCGCCACCACGGCTATACCGGCGCCCGCGGCTATCACCCGCTGCTGGCCATTGCCGCCGGCACCGGCGAGGTGCTGATGTCCCGGCTGCGCGAGGGCCGGGCCAACACCGCCCGTGGCGCCGCCCACTTCCTGCGTGAGACGGTGGGGCGGGTGCGCTACGGCGGGGCCAGGGGACAACTCACGGTGCGGGCCGACAGCGGCTTCTACGCCCACACTGTCGTTGCCGCCTGCCGGGAAATGGATGTCCGCTTCTCTATCACCATCCGCCAGCGCGCCAGCCTGCGGGACCTGATCGAGGCGATACCAGAGGAGGACTGGACTCCCATTCCCTACTGGATGGACGGCGCCGCCGATGTCGCCGAGACGACTTACACCCCGTTCCAGACCAAGCCGGACGCCGCGCCGGTGCGGCTCATTGTCCGGCGGGTGAAGCCGACACCCGGTTCCCAGCTCGCCCTCTTCGCCAGATACAGCTATCACGCCTTCATCACCGACCGCGATGGAGAGACGCTGGAACTGGAGGCCGATCATCGCCGCCACGCCGAGGTCGAGAACGCCATACGCGACCTCAAGTACGGCGTCGGGCTGAACCACATGCCGTCGGGGCGCTTCGCCGCCAACGGCGCCTGGGTGGCGGTACAAGTGATGGCGCATAACCTGGCCCGCTGGACGGCGCGGATTGGTCTGGGCGAGGGGACCCTGATCACCAAGACCCTCAGGCGGCGGGTCTTCGCTCTGGTGGGACGGATCACCCGCTCGGCGCGCCGCCTCACTTTGCATCTCCCCCGGCGCTGGCCTTGGGAAACCCAGTTCAGTCGCGCCTTGGCCCGGCTGCAAGCCATTCCATTCCCGGCCTGACGGCCAGCCTGCAACTGACCCAACGTCCCCGCAATCTCGCGCCACCCCGGTCGCGAGAGTCCCCTGCTGCGTATCCTCTCGCCATCCCGCGCATCGCAACTCCCGCATAGGGCCTTAGGGGCCCTGTGCGGCGACTGAAGACCCTCCGCCGGCCTCCCATCTACCCCAAGACCCCAGGCCATCTCCCCTGTAGCTCCCTCACCCACCCCCTTCCGCTGCCCTCACGCCGTCCATCCGTGTCCTTCGGTGGATTCGGGCTTAGGCCTTCAACCCGTGACCCTATGGTCCGCCCCCGAGCGGCTGTGGCGTGTCGATAAGAAAGGATGTACACTTTGGGCCACCGATGTCTTCCTTCATCGATAAGCTCGAACGGGCCTGCGAGTCCAGGAAAAGCCTGCTCTGCGTGGGGCTGGACCCGGACCCCCAGCGGATGGCGATACCGGACGTGTTTGAGTTCAACCGGGCCGTTATAGATTCCACCGCCGACCTGGTGTGTGCCTACAAGCCCAACACGGCATTCTACGAGGCCCTGGGCATTGAAGGTCTTAAAGCCCTCGGGGACACTATCACCCATATTCGGAAAGTGTCCCAAGCCGTTGTCATAATCGGCGACTGCAAGAGGGGCGACATCGGCTCTTCCATGGCGGCCTATCATAAAGCCATGTTCGACGTGTGGGGCTTTGACGCCATAACAGTGAGCCCCTATCTCGGCGGCGAGTCCGTCCTCCCTCTAGAGGACTATCGTGACAAGGGGGTCTTCGTGCTCTGCCGTACATCCAACCCCAGCGCCGTTGACTTCCAGGATGTGATAGTGGCCTCTGATGGAGAAGAGCGTCCGGTTTACCAGCTGGTAGCAAAGAAGTGCCAGGAGTGGAATAGGGCGGGAAATTTGGGCCTGGTGGTCGGGGCCACCTATCCCGAGGAGCTGAAGCTGGTGCGGGAACTCTGCCCCGGCATGCCCATTCTCATACCGGGAGTGGGCGCCCAGGGAGGTGACCTGGCCAAAGCAGTGCTGGGGGGGACCGATAGCAGGGGGAGGCTGGCCTTAATCAACTCCTCCCGGCAGGTGCTTTATGCATCCAAAGGGGTTGATTTTTCCTCGGCTGCCCGTAAAGAAGCCTTGAAGTTGAGGGCCGAGATCAACGATGTTCTGGTTCTGGAAGGCAAGGGATGGTCTTAGAGCTCAAGCTTGGATACGTGCTACGGCTGAAGAAGACCCATCCCTGCGGCAACAACCTCTGGGAGGTGGTGCGCCTGGGGGCGGATATAGGCATAAAGTGCCGGAAATGCCACAGGCAGGTGCTCCTCCAGCGCTCCTACCTGGAGCGGCGGGTAAAGGAAGTGGTCAGGCTCCCCCCCGAGGGTATGGCAGCCCATCAGACCGTGAACAGCGACGAGTAATCCGCCTAGGCTCTCTTGGCGCTAG
Source organism: Dehalococcoidia bacterium (assembly GCA_965225925.1). Lineage (GTDB taxonomy): Bacteria > Chloroflexota > Dehalococcoidia > Lucifugimonadales > JAGWBF01 > CBDDBY01. The sequence continues at coordinate 365,223 of CBDDBY010000003.1, forward strand.
ATAGTCGGTCCAGAATGAACCGGTGGGACCGGTCCCGTACTTTTATACGGTTTCAGGTACCTCTAAGCTATCCAGTGGCATTATTCAGGCCATTATTTTGTTGGATATTGCGGTAATAGCCAAAATGCGGTTAATTTATAATCATTAAAAGCTAGGCCACCAATCTGTTAAACTGGGACCATCCCCGATGACTACCTTCGCCGGGGGAAGGGCAGTTCCGTTAAAAGCCCCGGCTCCCGGCAAAAAACAAACGCTTGTGGATCGTGACACCTTGATGTCATGGCAGTCTGTGATAGGGGAGGATTGAGATGTTGACGGAACGAGTCCGAGCTCCCATCGAGCGGAATATCGCGATGGAGTTGGTCCGGGTAACCGAGGCTGCCGCCATATCGGCCGCCCGGTACATGGGTTTCGGCGACAAAGAGCTGGTTGACCAGGCGGCGGTGGACGCAATGCGCTTCACCCTGGGCGGTGTTTCCATGGATGGGGTCGTGGTCATTGGCGAGGGGGAGAAGGACAAGGCTCCCATGCTGTACATCGGGGAACGTATAGGCGATGGGTCCGCGCCAAAGGTGGACATCGCCGTGGACCCCATCGATGGCACAACCCTTCTTTCCAAGGGGCTTCCCGGCGCCATCGCTGTCGTGGCCCTATCGGCGCAGGGAACTATGAACTGCCCCAGGGAGCTTGTGTATATGAATAAAATTGCTGTGGGCCGTGCTGCAAAGGATGTTATAGATATCAATGCCCCGGTGGCTGTGAACCTGGAGAACATCGCTAGTGCCACCGGCCGGCGAGTAGGGGAGCTGACGGTGGTGGCGCTGGACCGTCCCCGCCACGACCAACTGCTGAAGGACATCCATAGTGCCGGGGCCCGCGTCAAACTTATATCCGACGGTGACGTGGCAGCCGGCATACAGGCGGCGATGCCCGACTCGGGCGTCGACGTGCTCATGGGCATCGGAGGGACGCCGGAGGCTGTACTCACGGCGGCGGCCATAAGATGCACAGAAGGTAGCATTCAATGCAAGCCCTGGCCACGGAATGATGAGGACCGGAAGCTAGCACTGGACGCCGGGATCGACCTGGAAATTGTGTACTCCACCGAGGACCTGGTCGGCGGAGAGGACGTTTTCTTCTCCGCCACCGGCGCGAGCAGCGGGGAGCTCCTGAAAGGTGTGAGGTTCTTTGGTGGTGGCGCCCAGACTCAGTCGTTGGTGATGCGCTCCCGCTCCGGCACCATACGCTGGATAGATGCGTTTCATGACTTCTCCCGGCTGGATAAGGTCCGGTTCCGTGATCAGTAATGCCGGGGCCGTTTCCTGAATGTCGTATCCCACAAAATGTGCGATTAACCCGGCGTCCCCTAAGCTCGGCGCCCTATGTCAGTATGCCCCGGCGCCATGACGATTTTGGGCCCGCCCGAGTAATAGTTAAGTATTAAAAGTCCAGCGTAAGGAGGAGGGCAATGGATACCCAGCGGCTGATCGGCACCGCCAGAGCCCTGGTTTCACCGGGAAAAGGAATTCTGGCGGCGGATGAAAGCTCAGGGACTATTAAGAGGCGATTCGACGCAATCAACACCGAATCCACCGAGGAGAACCGGCGGAATTACAGAGAGATGCTCTTTCGCACCGGTGGAGTGGAGGCGTACATAAGCGGCGTGATACTCTTTGACGAGACTATCCGGCAGGCGGCGGCCGATGGCACCCCCATGGTGAAAGTGCTGACCGGCCGGGGCATCATACCGGGCATCAAGGTTGACGCCGGGGCGAAAGCTCTCCCGGGCGCGCCCGGTGAGACCGTAACCGAGGGTCTGGATGGTCTCCGTGAACGCCTGGATGAGTACCGCGAGCTGGGAGCGCGCTTCGCCAAATGGCGGGCTGTGATAACCATCGGCCAGGACATCCCCAGCAGGAACTGCATTCAGACCAACGCCCACGCTCTGGCCCGGTACGCCGCTCTGAGCCAGGAAGCCGGGCTGGTCCCAATTGTGGAGCCCGAGGTATTGATGGACGGTGACCACACCATCGACCGCTGCTTCGAGGCCACCGAGTCCACCCTGCGGGAAGTGTTCTACGAGCTGGGCCGGCAAGGCGTATCTCTGGAGGGGATGCTGCTGAAGCCTAATATGGTGCTCTCCGGTAAGTCCGCGGATGGCCGGACCGGGCCGGAGGAAATTGCCCGGAAGACTATAGTTTGCTTCAACAGGACTGTGCCCGCCGCCGTGCCTGGCATTGTCTTTCTTTCGGGTGGCCAGAATGACGACGAAGCTACCATGAACCTGAATGCCATCAACCAGCGAGCCGCCTCCGAGGGCGCCCCCTGGCAGCTCAGCTTCTCCTACGGCCGTGGTCTCCAGGCAGCCCCCCAGAAGGCGTGGGCCGGACTGGCGTCCAATGTACCACTCGCCCAGAAGGCCTTCCATCATCGGGCATACCTCGCCAGCGCCGCTAGGCAGGGCTTATATAAACCGGAGATGGGAAAAGACCTGGCCGCTGTCTCTAGGTCGAAACCCGGCTACGAAGGACCTGTGAGGCTGCCGTAATCGGCCTTCACGGGCCCTTCAGCTTTACCCGGCGCGCCCTGAGAGGATAGAATATACATCGAACGGAGCGAGAAGTAAGTGGAAGTTATAACCAAAGGCAGGCTAACATGTCCTTCGTGCGGTTTCGCCGAAGACATGGAGATGCCCATCGATGCCTGCCAGATTTTCCATGAATGCAGCGGCTGCAAAACTTCCCTGAGTCCCAAACTTGGGGACTGCTGTATCTTCCGTTCCTATTCGGACGTGAGGTGCCCTCCCAAGCAGATAGAAGAGGAGTCCTAAGTGGCCTTTGAAAAGCTGCTGATCGCCACCCGGAACCAGGGCAAGGTACGGGAATACAGGGAGCTGCTTCGTGGCATCCCGTTCCAATGCACCTCTCTAGACGAGGTGGGCGTTAAGGAAGACGTGGAAGAGACAGGCGCAACCTTCCATGAGAACGCCTGCATCAAGGCGCGGGCCTACTCAGACCTGGCCGGTCTGCTCACATTGGCCGACGATTCGGGTCTCGAAGTGGACGCCCTGGATGGTAGACCAGGAGTGGAGTCCGCACGGTACGGCGGGCCCGGGCTCACCGACGAAGGCAGGGTGGCCCTTCTCCTGGACAGGATTAAGGACGTCCCATGGGAGGATAGGACCGCCCGCTTCCGCTGTGTGATAGCCGTCCTCCGTCCTTCGGGACCAGTGGAAACCGTTGATGGATTGGTAGAGGGATTCATACAGTACGAACCCCATGGCGCCAACGGCTTCGGGTACGACCCGATATTCTTCGTGCCCAACCTGGGGAGGACCATGGCCGAGCTGCCTCTGGATGAGAAAAACGCCATCAGCCACAGGTCCCGGGCGGCGGAGAAGGCCGTGACTCTTCTCGAATCTTTAGTTAACCAGGGCGTGGCGGGCAGCTAACGCGGCCCGCTCCCTGGAACATTAGCCCCATGAAAGAAGGACCAATGCCCAAAGGCGAGGCGGGGATCAGAGATAAATTCGGCAGGTCCATCCATGACCTCCGGGTATCGGTTACCGACCGGTGTAACTTCCGGTGCCCCTATTGCATGCCCTCCGAGATATACGGCGAAAAATACCTGTTTCTTCCGAAGGCAGAGCTGCTGACTTTCGAGGAGATCGCCCGGCTGACCAGGATATTCGTAGGCCTGGGTGTGACCAAATTAAGGCTCACAGGCGGAGAACCGCTGGTCAGGAACGGCTTCGAGCGGCTTGTTGCGGAAATTGCCGGGATCGGGGGTATCGAGGACCTGACTCTCACCACCAACGGCTACCTTCTGGCCCAGAAAGCACAAGCCCTGAAGGACGCGGGGCTGCAGAGGATCACGGTGAGCCTGGACTCACTGAACGAGAACGTATTCAAGCAGATGAACGGCCTCGGTTACGGGCCTGAGAGGGTCCTGGAAGGGATCGAGAAGGCGCATGAGGTGGGCCTGGGCCCCATAAAGATCAACGCCGTCGTCCAGAAGGGCGTCAACGACCACACCATCGTCGACCTGGCCAGGCATTTCAAGGGCACCGGCCACATCATGCGGTTCATCGAATACATGGACGTGGGGAACCTGAACGGCTGGAAGCTGGATGACGTGGCGCCGGCGGATGATATCTTTAATATGATCGACGCCGAGATGCCCCTGGAGCCCATAGAGCCCAACTACAGGGGAGAGGTGGCGTTACGCTACAGATACCGAGACGGGGAGGGCGAGATAGGCATCATCGCGTCGGTCACCAAGCCCTTCTGCGGGGACTGCACCCGCGCCAGGCTATCCACCGATGGAAAGCTCTACACCTGCCTATTCGCCACCCGCGGGACGGACCTCAGGAGCCCCCTGAGGGCAGGCGCCAGCGACGAGGACCTCAGAGACCTGATATCGGGTATTTGGGGCGTCAGAGAGGACCGTTACTCCGAGCTGAGGACCAACGCTACAAAGCTGAAAAACCCTTCCAAAAAAATAGAGATGTACCAGATCGGGGGGTAGGAGTGCTCAGGTTGGGTCATCATCTGGACGGCGGACAAACTGGCTTCCAGCGGAGATACGAGCGCTATTCCTGATTCTCAAGTGGGGGACACGGTAGAACCGGTGCCGGAAGAAATCTTAAGGGACCCCAAGCCAGTGACTATCTACACCGATGGCGCCTGCGTCGGGAACCCCGGCCCCGGTGGCTACGGTACCGTGCTCCTGCACGGGGACCGTCGGAGGGAGCTGTCCGGTGGCTACCGCAGGACCACCAACAACCGGATGGAGTTGCTGGCCGCAATCGTGGGTCTGGAAGCCCTCAAAGGACGCTGCAGGGTGACCCTCCACAGCGATTCCCAGTACCTGGTCAACGCCATGGAGAAGGGCTGGGCCGAAAAGTGGCGAGCGAACGGCTGGCGGCGTGGTAAGCGGGGAAAAGCGCTGAATCCCGACCTGTGGGACAGGCTCCTGGGCCTCTGTGAGCATCACGATGTGAAGTTCCATTGGGTCCGGGGTCACTCGGGCAACCCTGAAAACGAGCGTTGCGATAAACTGGCCGTGGAAGCAGCCCACCAAAAAGGCCTCCTGGTTGACGAGGCCTACGAAGCCGGCCCGGATGTCCCGGTGACCGCCACGCCCAAGTTCAATCCGGCCGCGAAGCAGATATAACCTGGTGAAGGAATTGGTGACCTATGGAGGATGGATCCAGCGCCGGGCATGAGCGGGGCTCAGGGGACGATGCGACCGCAAAAAGCCTCACCCACCTGGACGAGCAGGGGAGGGCGGGGATGGTGGACGTAGGGCAGAAGCCGGACACGGAGCGGGAGGCCGTCGCCAGGGGATTCGTGGCCATGAAGCCGGACACCCTCCGGCTCATCAAAGACGGCCTGGTGAAGAAGGGCGACGTGCTTACCACCGCAAGGCTGGCAGGCATAATGGGAGCTAAATCGACCCCCCAGCTCATCCCCCTGTGTCATCCCATTCCATTGAACCAGGTGGCGGTGGACCTTGAGCTGGACGAAGCCCGGTGTGGCGTTCATATTCAGGCCACGGCGAAGACCGAGGCCAAGACGGGTGTGGAGATGGAGGCCCTGACCGCGGTGTCCATAGCCGCTCTGACCCTTTACGATATGTGCAAGTCGGTGGACAGGGGAATGCGCATCCAGGACATCCGGCTGGTGCGGAAACGGGGCGGTAAGAGCGGCGAGATAGTCCTGGAGGGGCAGAAGGCAAGCGAAGCCGAGGGGTAGGGTTGGAGTTTGTCCCCGGCATACACAAGGTTGACGGATTAGGGGCGTCTACCGCTGAACCTAACGCCACCCAGCCCTGTTAAGATTCCCCGCGGGCGTAGGACCCATAAAGTATTATTCCCTTGAAACGAGGACCGTAGCGCTCCCTTATTTAGAGCGAAGCTCCTCTGTGATCTCCAAGACTTGAAGAAGGTTCGGGGTGCCCAGTTGCTTAGCCCGAATCCACCGAAGGACGGCCTTGGGGACAGCCCTTAAAGAAGCCAGAGGGTGCTCCTCTGAATCTGGGATAATGGTTTTGGAACAGAAACCAGCCCGGAAACAAGGAGCACCCAATAGATGCTGCCACAGAACAAACCCGACCGTATTCGCATCCTCTTTGACGACCATCGCCTGGTGGCCAATGCCGGCCTGCTCCTGCCGGCCACCCTAGCCCGGCACCTGGGCCTGCGGGAACTCGTCGACCATCACCTTGACCTCGGCGGAGCGCCGGGACGGGCGAACACTGGGGACAAGATGCTGACGCTGGTCGCTTCCGCGCTGGCAGGCGGCGACTGCATTGACGACGCCGATGCGCTGCGCGCTGGTGGGACGGTCGGTGTTCTAGGCTGCGTGGTCAAGGCGTCATCCACCCTGGGGACCTTCCTGCGCAGCTTCCGGTGGGGGCATGTCCGTCAATTCGACCGCGTGAGCCGCCAGTTGTTGGCCCGGGCCTGGGCCGCTGGGACCGGACCCGGCGACTCGCCCCTGAGCATCGACCTGGACTCGACCATCTGCGAGACCTATGGACTGGCCAAGGAGGGAGCGCGCCACCACGGCTATACCGGCGCCCGCGGCTATCACCCGCTGCTGGCCATTGCCGCCGGCACCGGCGA
>CBDDBY010000004.1:0-612419 GCA_965225925.1 Dehalococcoidia bacterium
GGCGTCTGCGAGGTTATGGGCCTGGAGCTGGACGAGCCGAAGCTCGGCGCCTTCGCCGGGGCGCTCAACGCCCTGGACTTCCCGGCGCAGCTGCTCATCAGACAGCACCCGCCGCGCCTGGACAGCCTGAGAGACGACCTTCAACGGGCGCAGCCGGAGGACCTACCCCCGCAGACGAGAGGCGGCCTCGGAGTCCCTCCAGCGCCTGCTGACCGAGCTTGAGTCCCGCGACGGCATCCTCGACCGGCGCTTCTACGCCGTGTGCGAGTTCGGGCGCATCGACGACCTGCGCGGCCTGCTGGCAAGGGCCGGGCTGTCCGTCCACCGGCTCAAGGGGCGGCAGCTTCGCATGTTTCTCGTAGCAGCCGCCCTTGGCGGCTCACCCGCCGAGATGGACGAGGACGCCCCCGTCGAGGTGGAGATGGGCCGCCGCGACATGCGCATCGGCGGAACCCTCGTGCGGTCGCTGCACCTGGGCAAGTGGCCCCGGTCCCTTGCTCCCGGCTTCCTCCAAGGGCTGATGGCGGCGGGCGCGCCGATGGACCTGTCCGTCCACGTCGGCCCGATTCCCACCGAGCAGGCGGCGAGGACGCTGGAGTGGCAGAAGGTGCGGTTCGAGTCGGCCCAGTCCCTCTCCTTCAAGCGCGGGCGCACCATGTCCCCGGAGGCGGAGATCGCCCTGGAGGACGTGACCCGGCTCCGCGACGAGGTGCAGCGGGGCGGGAGCGGCTCTTTCATGCCTCTCTATCCATCACCCTGCACGGCAAGGACGAGGCTGCGCTCAAGGAGATGACCCAGCGGGCCAAGGCCCACTTCGCCGCCACCCTGGGCAAGCTCGACGACCTCGCCTTCCGCCAGCGCGAGGGGCTGCTCTCGACCCTGCCGCTGGCCCTGAACGCCGTGGCCGAGTGGCGCAGCCTGGACACCTCCAGCATCGCCCGGCTCTTCCCCTTCTCGCCGCCTGACCTGGACACCCGCAGCGGCACCCTCTACGGCATCGACATGCGGGCCTGCTCCCCGGTGGTCTACGACCCCTGGGACGGCACGCACCTGAACGCCAATACCGCGGTGCTGGCCCGCTCGGGTTCGGGAAAATCCTTTGCCACCAAGCTGGGAATGCTGCGGGGCCTGACGAGGGGAGTGACCGCCTACGTCATCGACCCAGAGGGCGAGTACGCGGACATGGCCCGCGCCGCAGGCGGGCGGGTGCTCTCCCCCGGAGTGCCGGGCCAGGGCATGAACCCCTTCGTCATCGACAGGGGAGATTCCGAGGAGCTTCTCCAGCGCATCGGCAGCCTGCGGCGGCTGATTGAAGTCATGGTGGGCGAGAGTCTCGGCGCGGAGCGCCGCGCAGCCCTCGATCACGCCCTGGCGGGCTACTACGCCCAGCCCCGCGAGCGCACCGGCTTCCGCGACTTCTACAAGTACCTTCAGGAAGACGAGTCTGGAGACCCCGGTCTCGCAAGGCTGCTGCGGCCCTTCGCCACGGGCAGCCTGCGCAACCTCCTCTCCGACGAGGGCGACGACCTACTCTCCAACGAGGCCCTGATCACCGTCTTCGACCTGCACCTCCTGGAGCCGGAGCTCCGGCCGGCCGCCGCGATGGTCTGCACCGAGACGGTGTGGGCCGCAGCCGCCCAGGACCCCAAGCCCCGCCTGCTGGTCGTCGACGAGGTGTGGAGCATCATGCAGCACCCCGAAGGCGCGGCCTTCATGGTCAGCATGGCGAAGCGGGCGAGGAAGCACCGGCTGGGGTTGCAGTTCATCACCCAGGACGTCCAGGACCTCCTCTCCGAGGATTCTTCAAGGACCATCACCGGCCACTCCGGGCGCGCCCTGCTTCAGAACGCCGCCTTCAAGCTGCTCTTGCAGCAGGACGCGGCCGCCATCAGCACCGTGGGCGACGCCTTCGACCTGCCCAAGGACCTTCAGCGATGGCTGCTGTCCTGTCCGCGTGGAGACGGCTTGCTGCTGACGAAGGGCAACCGCTTCCCCGTTCGCATCGAGGCCACCCCGGAGGAGACGGCGGTCATCGAGTGGAGGCCGGGCCAGCATGGGCAACGCCCCTTGCCGCCGCCTGTCGAGAGCGCGACGACGGGTACGTAGAGAGCGTCCGTTAGAGAAGGGAGTAGAGCATTGAAGCTGAACCCGAAGAACATCCTGTTTGGAAACGACGAGGGCAAGAAGGGTCCCGTCCTGCTGGCGGTGACGCCGCCAAGGACCGGGGAGCGCACCCTGCTCGGCGTCGAGAACCTGCTCCAGTCCATCGCCGTCCCCGAACCATTCTCCCTGGAACTGGCCGGGGACATGGACGGCGTGACCCTGATGGCCCGCTGCCTCGACGCCCAGGTGGTGCGCGGCCAGCTCTCGGCCCACTACCCCCAGGCCCGCATCCAGCAGGTTGGCCCCGACGACGATCCGCTCCGGCTCGAAGAGGGCGAGCAGGCGTGGTCCGTCACGCTGCGGGCCGACGGCCCCGAGTACGTCCCCCTGCGCACCTTCCGCGACGACGACCTGCTCGACCCCGGCTCCGACCCCCTCATCGCCCTCATGGGCGCGCTCTCGGCCCTCTACGAGGGAGAGCGCGTCGTGGCCCGTTTGATGCTGCGCTCCCTCGGCCCCGACTGGTCCCAGGCCCACATGGACAAGGCCCACAAGCGGCCCGGCATGGAGCCCAGGGAGCCCGCCTACACGTTCCAGACCAAGCCCCTGCAGCTGGACGGCATCACGATGGCCGTCCTCGGCCTGGGCGCGCTTGCGGCCCTGAAGGGCTACCTGTGGGTGCAGGACGGCGAGATATGGAAGGCGGCGCTCCTGGCGACGGGCGCGGCTCTGGGGCTGGCCGTCGGCGGCTGGGCATGGCACCGCTGGAAGAAGGCCCGCAACCGCGTTGAGGACCCCATCCTGATAGGCGAGAAGGTCTCCCGCATCGCCTTCGACGCCGAGCTTCAGGTGACGGCGATTCTGCCCCCGGACACGATGCCGCAGCGGGCCGGGGAGCTTCTCGGCCCGGTGGCCGCCGCCTACCGGCACTACGACAACCCCGCCGGGGCGCGCTTCAAGGTCGGCAAAGTCCGGCCCGTCATGCCCGGACCCTTCGATGCTCCACCCGGCAGGCCCCGGCCTGTTCGGCGGGCGCAGTGTCCTGGGCGTCCGCGAGGTCGCCTGCCTGTGGCACCCGCCGGGCGCCGGCGACGAGACGCCCCTGGTGGAGCGGTCCGGCGCACGGACGCTCAGCCCGTCCGCCAAGGGGGTCCGGGGCGGCGCGCTGGTGGGGGACACCACCGCGGGAGCCAAGCGGGAGATCCGCTTCCCCGAGGACCTGCTCCGGCGTCACCACCTCTATGTTGCCCGCACGCGCATGGGCAAGTCCACCCTGATGCACCATCTTGTCACGCACAAGCTGCGGGAGAAGGCGGCGGGCAGGGACCCGGACGCCATCGTCGTCATCGACCCCCACACCGACCTGGCGGCCGGCATCCTCGAACACGTGCCCGCGTCCCTCATCGACCGGGTGCGGCTCATCGACCTGTCCGACGAGTCCCGCTCCCCCGGCATCAACCTGCTGGACACCCGCGTCTTCGCCGACCGGGACCGCACCGCCGACTCGGTGGTGCGCGTGGCGAAGGGCCTCTGGGAACAGTGGGGGCCGAGGATGCAGTCCATCCTCGAACAGACCGTCAAGACCCTCCACGAGGCCAACGAGCAGGTGGAGGCGGAGCAGCAATACACCATCCTCGACGGGCTGAAGCTGCTGTCCGACGACCCCTTCCGCAAGGACGTGCTGAAGAAGGTCTCCGACCCCTACCTCCTGGAGTGGTGGGCCAGGGACTTCGGCAGGTGGCACGCCCAGTACAAGGCCGAGGCCCTGGCCCCCGTCCAGACCCGCCTCTCCTACTACGCATCGTCCAAGCGGGCGCGGGCCATCCTCGGCCAGCGCCGCTCCACCATCGACCTGCGCCGCACCATCCTGGACGGCGGCGTCCTGCTGGTCTCCACCTCCCAGGGGACCGTGGGCAGGGACGTGGCCGCCCTGGTGGGCGCGTCCCTGCTCAACCTGGTGGACGCCGTGATCCGGGAGCAGGGGAGCCTGCCGTTGGAGAAGCGCCGGGGCGCGCTGGTCGTCGTGGACGAGATGCAGTCGATGCCCGGCGTGGACTACGAGTCGATGCTCTCCGAGCTCGGCAAGTTCGGGGCCTCCTTCATCCTGGCCACCCAGAGCCTGGCCAAGCTGGACGACCTCTCCCGCACCATGCGGGACACCCTGCTCGCCAACGTGGGCTGCCTCGCCGTCTTCCAGGTGTCCGGGTCCGACGCCCGCCACTTGGTCTGGGAGCTGGGCAAGGAGCGGGTCACCGAGGACGACATCACGTCGCTGCCCGTCCACCACTGCTACGTCCGCGCCACCGTCGGCAAGGAGCGGATGCCCGCCTTCTCGATGATGGTCAGAAAGCCCGAGGACGGAGACCCGGAGACCGCCGCCCGCATCCGCGAGGCGGCAACCGCGTACACCGTCTCGGCCCGCCAGGCGGACTACGCCGACGCCGACGGCCACCGGAAGGTGGGCGACTACCGCAAAGGCATAGAAGACCTCGAAACCGCCAAACAGGAGGACCAGCGGGAATCTGAGCGGGACCCGGAGCGGAGGAAGCAGACCAGCAAGCGGAGAGCGGACGCCGCGGACGCCGGAAGGGACGGGGCGGGCCGAAGCCGCTGACGAGGCAGAGGAGGCCGTGGAATGAAACCCGCAGGATGTGAGGCCGACCTGCTCCGCGCCCTGGCGTCGATGCCCTTCCTCGACCGGCTGGAGATGGTCGCCGTCTGCGGCTGGTCGAGGGGCGCCGTCTACGAGGCCATAGCGAGCCTGGAGTCCGGCGGGTTCTGCGCCTCCGTGCCCCACGCCGTAGACCCGCTTCCCCCCGCCCGGAGGTTCCATCTCACCGCCGCAGGGCTGCGCAGGCTTGCCGGAGAGGAGGGCATCGCCCTCGACGAGCTGGTGCGCTCCCATCCCGTCTCCGCCCAGTGGCGGCGCATCCTGATGGACCGGCTCGACCCGCTCGCCTCCGTCTACCACGTCGCCTCCGCCCTCTCCAACGTCGCCTACCCCATCCGGTTCCGCTGGTACCGGGCCATGCCGATGGACGCCGCCATGACGCTGCCGGACGGCAGGACCGTCGGGATCATCAGGCAGGGACTCACCGCCGACCGGTCGGGCTTCTCCAAGCGGCTCTGGCGGCTGCGCGACTGGCCGCTCCCCGGAACGCTCCTCATCCTCATGGCCGACGACGTGCGCCTCAGGCACGCCCGCAGGCTCCTCTCGACCACCGACGTGCCGGCCCTGTTCGCCCTGGAACGCGAGGCGGTCCTGGCCGGAGCGGGCGACCGGATATGGAGCCCCGTCAAGGTCTCCGCCGCCATCGACCTGCGCTACGAGCTCGACCGGGCCGCCCCCGGGGGCGAGCTGCCGCGGGAGCCGGAGCCGGAGCGGGCCGACCTCCCCACCGACCTTCCCGACAGGTGGGCGGCGTCGGACATATCCGACCATATGCTGCCCGTCATCCTCAAGTCCGCCGAGAAGCGCGCCCTCGACCTGGTCTCGGACTGGCCCTGGGTCGCTCTCCAGGAGCTGGCCGGGCTGATGGGCGTCTCGCCCCAGCGGGCCTCCCAGCTCGTCAACCCCCTCGAAGGCTTCGGCCTCGTGAGCCGCCCCCGCGACGCGGGCGGACGCATCGTCCTCACCGACCGGGCGCTGACGCTCCTGGCCCGTAGGGACCGCACCTCCGTCGGCGTGGCGAAGCGGCGGTGGAGCGTCGCCCTCGAAGACGCCGAGACCCCCCTGGAGTGGCGCAACCTCTCCGGCAGGAGAACGCGGCAGCTGCTGAGGAACGCCGAGCACACCTCCGCCGTCCACGGCTTCCTGGCCGCGCTGACGGTGCAGGCCCCCCTGCTGGGGTGGGAGGTCGCCCAGCTCGACCCGCCGAGAAGGGCCTCCCGCCACTTCCGGCACGACGGCGGGATGCGCGCCGTCAACCCCGACGCCTTCGGCGTCCTCACCAAGGGCGACACACGCTGGCCCTTCTTCCTGGAGTGGGAGCGAAGGGCCGTGCGGCCCTCCACCATGTCCGACCGACTCGCCCCCTATCTGCGCTACTTCTCATCGCACAGGCCCACCGACGACCACGGCGTCCGGCCCGCCGTCCTGGTCGTATTCGACGACGACATCGCCGCAACCCACTTCCTGCGCGTGGCGCGGGAGGAGATGCGGGCGGACGGCGTCACCGTGCCCCTGTGGGTCTCCCACCGGGAGGCCATAGACGCCCTGGGGCCGCTGGGACGCGCCTGGCGCGCCCCCACCGACTGGGAATCGCCACAGGCCCTGCCGCCTCAATGAACGATTGGAAACGGAACGCCATGAATTCGGAAAATATTCACAAAAAGAAAGGCCACCGGAGGCGCGCAGGACGGAACGTTGTCCGGCTCGACACGGCGGCCCTCTGGAAGCGGCTCACCACGTTGAACCGCTCTCAGAACTGGCTCGCCAGGGAGACCGGGGTCAGCCCAGGGTACATGTCGATGCTGGTCAACGGGGAGCGCTCGCCCTCCGGACGCATCCGCCGCCGGATGCAAAAGGTCCTCGGCGTAGACGACTTCAACCAGCTTTTCACGATGGAGGATAGACATGACCAACACTAACGTTTCGTCCCGTTTGGACGGGCATCACACCACTGGAGAGGAAGGCACGCAGCCCATGCAGAGCGGCGTCCTGCCGGAGGACTTCGGTCAGCGCCTCGAACGCCTCAAGGAGGCCAGCGGCCTCAGCTGGCGCGGCATGGCCAAGGCCCTCGGCGTGGACCCCAAGCAGCTGCTCAGGTGGCGCAAGGGCGTCGAGCCGTGCGGGGGAGCGATGCACTCGATCTTCCGCTTCGCAAGCCGGTTGCCCGGCGGCCTGGAGATCCTCATCGGCGAGGGCTTCCAGATGACCTTCTTCAAGGACTGACCGGAACGCCCCGCCGCGCGCAGGCGCAACGGCGGCAAGGCGGGGCATCAGACGACACGGAGGCCACCCGGCGCTCGCCCATTCCGTCGGCGCCGGGCGGCCCAGCCGCACACCTGCAACGAGAGGCCAGCGGCCCACGAACCGCCGCTGCGACTACGATCATGAAAGATACCGAAGGTAAGAAGAGACGAGATAGGCCCGACGAGCTGCCTCCCGAAGCCTCCCCGGACAGCCCGGCGGTGTCGTACACCCCGGAGCAGCGGCGAATGATCCGCAACGGGCTGCGCATCTGGGCTAGGGTCGCCATCCGCTCCTATATGCGCAAGCACGGGGCCGCGTTGCCCCTGCCCGAGGCGGCACCGGACGGCGGCGAGGAGGAGGACTGATGGCTCCGCAGGACGCGGGAGACTGAGATGTGCAGGAAGAAGGCACGCGGCGAGCGCCGCAGCGTCCTAGTACATGATCATGTGGGTGGGAACCAGCCGTTGAGCTTCCGGGTCCACCGCCAACGCCAGACCCTCCAGGGTGTAGGCCCCCAGCAGTGGAGGGGCCTCATCCTCTCCAAAGACCACGATGGTGACTACGCTCTCGCCGTCTATCGTAGCCCACGCCTGGCCGTAGTCCATCTCGACGCGCCGCCCGTCCGCCAGCAGGAACCCGCGCTTGCCAGTAGCCTCAACGCCCAACTCCCGCAGCAGGCGCGAGGGCAGGGTGGTGAACGATGCGCCGGTATCCACCGTCGCCTCTATTTCCTGGGCCTGTTGGCCGTCCATGCTGGAGATGCGCAGCGGCCACCTGAAAGTCCCCATAGGGCAGCCTCCTCGCCGAAGTGTCTACCACCCCATTTTACCCGATTTTGAGGGCCTCTTACAGAGGCCCGGACCTTGACAGCGGCCTGCCGTTTCGTTCATGATAAGGATAAGACATTGTATTACAATAAGAGGCAAAGAGAGAGTGCCCACACCCAGAAAGTCGAAGGTCATCACCTTCTCCCTGCCACCGGAGATGGACGAGCAACTGCGGCAGGTGGTCGAGGAGGAGGGCCGCACCGTGAGCGAGCTTCTTCGCGAGGCATTCCGCCTCTACTTGGAGGAGAGGGCATGGCGCAGACAGGAACGGATGCAGATGCGGCGCTCACGCCAAACCGACCAGGAATGAACAAGGAGGACGCACCCATGAACCAGAACCCCGACTACACGCCCGTGGCCCTCTACGCCAGAGTCTCCAGTGACCGCCAGGACGTGGACCTCTCCATCGCCGCCCAGCTGCGGGCGCTCAGGGACTACGCACAGAAGAACGGCTACATCGTCTTCCGCGAGTACGTGGATGAGGCCGAGAGCGGGCGCATCGCCGACCGCCCGGAGTTCCGAAAGATGATCGACGCAGCCGCCAAGGCCAACGGACCGTTCCGGGAGATTCTGGTCTGGAAGTTCTCCCGCTTCACCCGCAAGCGGGAGCACGCCGTCGCCTTCAAGTCCATGCTCCGGCGCAAGGGAGTTCGCGTCGTCTCCATCACCGAGCACGCCGACGACACGCCCACCGGCAAGCTGATGGAGGCCATCATCGAGAGCGTGGACGAATTCTACAGCGAGAACTTGGCCCAGGAGGTCACGAGAGGGATGCGCGAGTCTGCCTCTCGCGGCTTCTGGGTCACCAGCTACGCCCCCTTCGGCTACAACCGGGTGATGGTGCAGGACGGGCCAAGAAGCGCCCCACCTTGGAGCCCGACCCGGATGCCTCGCGCATCGTCAAGCGCATCTTCGACCTTGCCGAGGCCGGCAGCGGAATGACGGACATCACCAGGACCCTCAACGGCGAGGGCATCCTGAGCCCCAAGGGGAAGCTCTGGGGCAAGACCAGTATCCATACGATCCTCATCAACGAGTCCTACACGGGGACTCTGGTCTGGGGCAGTGCATTCAAAGGACAACGCCGAGCCAGTGCGGGTGGAGAAGGCGTTCCCCGCCATCGTCACCAAGGCCCAGTTCAGCCGCGTCAAAAAGCTGATGCACTCTCGCGCACCCAAGATGTCCCATCCCCGAAGGGTCGGGAGCACCTATCTGCTCAGCGGACTGGTCAAGTGCAAGACGTGCAACAGGGCGCTCAGCGGCCAGGACGCCAAGAGCGGACAGTTTGCCTACTACGTCTGCCAGTCGATCATGAAGCGCGGCAAGGATGCCTGCGACACTCCCAGGCTCAACGCCCGCCGCTTCGAGGAGCTTGTCGTCGACAAGATTCGCTCCAACATCCTCACCGAGGGGAGCATCACCGAGTTGGTGAAGGTGGTGGACGAGGAGATGGACGGCATAGCCCAAGATCAGCGCAAGAGGCTTCGGATCATTGAGGATGAGCTTGAGGACGTGAAGCGGCGGCTGGGTCGCATCTGGAACGTCATCGAGACGAGCGACGTTGAAATGGCCGACGCCTCAGACAGGATTAAAGAGCACCGGGAGCGGAAGGAGCGTCTTGAGGATGCGGCGGCGGATGCGAGAGCGATCCTCTCCGAGCGCAGGGCGCACCTGGACGATGTGAAGACTATCTCCGCCTACGCCAAGGACATGAGGGACTTCCTGAACGAGAGCGAATTGACCGAGCGCAGGGCCTTCATCGAGTCGTTCGTCAAGGAGATCATCGTCATGCCCGGCGACGCCCTCATGCGATACACCGTGCCTATGCCAGACGACAGCCTGATACCCGGCAGGGCCACCGAAAAGGTGGCCCTGAACGGCTCGGTTCTGTCTACCGTACACGATGGTGGGCGGTAGTGGACTCGAACCACTGACCTCTGCGATGTCAACGCAGTGCTCTAACCAGCTGAGCTAACCGCCCATTTCGACCCGGCGGTAAGCCCTAATCCGGACCGGCCTCCTGGAAAACCTCTTCCACAGGTTCATTTCCGTTTCCGTGGCCGTTGGTCACTGGTGGCTCAACCATATCTAACCAGGCGCCGCCGAACCCGTCTCCGTCCTGGAGTGGGCCGAGCTGCTTTGGCTCTGGGAGCGGGAAGGTGGACCTGGCGGGTATGAGCCGACCGATTATCACGTTCTCCTTAAGTCCCAAGAGGCGGTCCCGGGCGCCGTTGACCGCTGCTTCGGTAAGCACTCGGGTGGTCTCCTGGAAGGAGGAGGCGGCAAGGAAACTATCGGTGAGAAGGGATGCCCTGGTGACCCCCAGGAGCACCGACTTGGCTGTGGCCGGCTCTCCGCCCTCAGCCAACACCTTGGCGTTCTTTTCCTGGAACTCAAACCTGTCAACCACCTGCCCCGGTATGAACTCGGCGTCCCCTGGGGTGTCCACCTGGACCCGGCGCAACATCTGGCGCAGTATTACCTCAATGTGTTTGTCGTGAATACTCACGCCCTGGGACCGGTAGACCTTCCGCACCTCGGCTACCAGGTACCTTTGAAGCTCTTCTTTGCCGCGGATCCTCAGAATATCGTGGGGGTTCAACGGGCCCATGGTCAGGGGGTCTCCGGCCTTGACCGCCGCTCCGTTCTCCACCATGACGTGAGCGGAGGCCGGCACTATGTGGTCCCGCTCCTCCACGTCCTCCCATACTATGGAGAGGCTCTCGGATCCGATCTCCACTGTGCCGCCGATGTTGGCGACGATATCATGAGTTTCCTGCTCCTCGGGGGCCGCCTCATCGGCGGAGGGACTGGGAAGAGCTCGTGCCAGAGCGGCTCCGGCTTCCACCCTGTCACCATTACCCACCAGGACCTGAAATCCCTCGGGGAAGGAGTAGCCCTCCCGGTACTCTTCCCGGCTCATCACTCTCAGAAGGCGCCCCTCCGTGTCGTCCTCCACCAACACCACTCCGTCGATATCTGCGAGGACGGCGTAGCCTTTGGGCACTCGGGCTTCAAACAGCTCCTCTACCCTGGGCAGACCGGAGGTGATGTCCAGGCCGGCGACTCCACCTGTGTGGAAGGTTCTCATCGTTAGCTGTGTGCCGGGCTCCCCGATGCTCTGGGCGGCGATGATGCCCACAGCCTCACCCATGGTCACCAGCTTGTGGGTGGTCATTATACGCCCGTAACAAAGCCGGCAAAGGCCTCGGCGAGCTTCGCATGTAAGGGCAGAACGAACGAAGACCTCGGTGATCCCGGCCTCCATTATGGCTGATACCTTCCCCTCGTCCAAATCCTCTCCGGTGTTCACCAGGATTTCACCGGTGCCTGAGTGGGCTATGGGCGCCGCCGCAACCCGGCCCAGCATGGTCTCCACAAAGGGGGAAACTAGAGGGTCATCGGGTCTGTCCCTTAGCCATACTCCCTCGGTGGTCTCACAGTCCTCATGCAGGATAATGACTTCCTGGGATACGTCGATGAGCCTCCGGGTAAGATAACCGCTGTCCGCTGTCCTGAGAGCTGTATCGGCCAACCCTTTTCTAGCTCCGTGGGTAGATATGAAGTATTCCAGGGCGGTGAGGCCCTCACGGAAGCTGGACTTGATGGGCAGGTCTATGATCCGGCCCTTGGGGTCGCTCATCAGGCCGCGCATCCCGGCCATCTGTTTGATCTGGGCGATGTTTCCCTTGGCGCCTGAGACGGCCATCAGGGCAACGCCGCCATAGTTTGCCAGGTCCTCTTTGACTATCTCCTCCATCTGATCGCTGCAGTGGGTCCAGGTAGCAACGGTGCGGTTGTATCGCTCCTCTTCAGTTACCAGACCCTGCATATATTGCTCTTGGTACTCTTCGACCTGCTGGTTCGCATCCTTGATGATCTGGTCTTTCTTGGGGGACACTTGTATATCGTTGATGGCGATGGTGATTCCAGAAGTAGTGGCATAATGGAAGCCAAGGCCCTTTATCCGGTCCAGTACGGTCGCCGCTTCATAGTCGGGCAACTTGCGGCAGCACTCGGTGGTGAGGGCTTTGAGGGAGCCCTTGTCCATGAGTTGGTTCTTGAACCCCAACTCCGGCGGAAGCACTTCGTTGAATATCATGCGGCCCAAGGTGGTCTTGATCCAGCCGCCCTCCTGATTTGGGTCCCGGATGTCTATCTCTGCCCTTAGCCCCAGTTGCTCAGATTCATAGGCGATTCGGGCCTCATCAAAGTCCCCAAACCTCCAACCGGTGCCTATGGCATTGGGCTGAATATCCGTCAGATAGTAGCACCCCAACACCATGTCCAATGTGGGGTCCACCAGGGGTTCTCCGGAGGCCGGAGAGAGCATATTACGAACGCTGATCATCGTCTCCTTGGCTTCTGCAACAGCCATTTTAGAGAGGGGCACGTGGACTGCCATCTGGTCGCCGTCGAAGTCGGCGTTGAAGGCGGAACATACCAGAGGATGGATCTGTATGGCGCTGCCCTCGATGAGTACGGGCATGAAGGCCTGTATTCCCAGCCTATGGAGTGTTGGAGCCCGGTTAAGGAGGACCGGCCTTTCCTTGATAACATCCTCCAGAATATCCCAGACCTCGGGGCGGGCCCGTTCCACCATCCTTTTGGCGCTCTTGATGTTTGAGGCCAGGCCCAGGACTACCAGCCGGTGCATCACAAAGGGCTTGAATAGCTCCAGGGCCATGCGCTTTGGCAGCCCACATTGGTGCAGCCCCAGCTCGGGGCCCACCACGATCACCGAGCGGCCGCTGTAGTCTACGCGCTTACCCAGCAGGTTCTGGCGGAAGCGCCCCTGTTTGCCGCGAAGCAGGTCCGAAAGGGACTTGAGCTTGTGGTTATGGCTGCCCTGTATGGGCCGGCCTCGCCTACCGTTGTCGATGAGGGCGTCCACCGCCTCTTGAAGCATCCTTTTTTCGTTGCGCACTATGATCTCTGGGGCGCCCAGCTCCAGCAGCCGTCGCAAACGGTTGTTGCGGTTAATTACCCGCCTGTAGAGGTCGTTCAGGTCGCTGGTGGCGAAACGGCCGCCGTCCAGCTGCACCATCGGCCGAAGGTCAGGGGGTAATACCGGCAACAAGGTGGCTATCATCCATTCGGGCTTGTTGCCGCTTCTGCGGAAGGCCTCGACGACCCGCAGCCGCTTGATGGCCTTCTTGCGCCGCTGCCCGGATGTGGAGCGCGTCTCCAAGAGCAACTGCTCCCTGAGGGCTTCCAGGTCTGTCTGGCGGAGTATTTCGAGAACGCCCTCGGCGCCCATCATGGCCACAAACACGTTGCCGTAATGTTCCTTGAGCTCCCGGTGCCGGCTGTCGGCGATGAGCTTGTGGACCCTGAGGTCTTCCAGTTCGTCGACCCTGGCCTGCATCTCGTCCTGGATCTTGGCCTCTTCCTCCGACGACTTCTCTATGATGGCGGTTATCTCTACCTCGGTGGCCAGTTTCTCCTGCTCCAGCTCCACCTCGGTCTGAGGAGCGACAGGTGCGTCGGCGCCGTCGGACACCACGTCCTCTTGTCCCCCTTCTTCACCAATCGCCTCTGATTGGGATTCCATGTCGGCCACCGATTGCGTCTGGGCCAGGCCATCCCCACCCTCTGGGCCGACCTTGGCTTCGAAGCGTTGCCTCAGCTCGCTAACCAGCGAATCCCTGGTCTGGCGGCGCTTCTCCACCTCCAGTTGGTATCTGCTCTCTTCCTCCTGGATGGCTTTCTGCCTGGCGTCGTTGTCCACGGAGACTACTATGTACTGGGCGAAGTAAAGGACCCGTTCAAGGTTCTTAGGGGAGAGGTCCAGCAGCAGCCCCAGGCGGCTGGGAGTGCCTTTGCTGAACCATATGTGGGCAACTGGAGAGGCTAAATTTATATGGCCCATTCGTTCCCTGCGGACCTTGGAGCGGGTAACCTCAACGCCGCACCGGTCACACACAACGCCCCTGTAACGTATGCGCTTGTACTTGCCACAGAAGCACTCCCAGTCCTTGGTCGGCCCGAAGATTCGTTCGCAGAAGAGCCCGTCTTTTTCCGGCCGGAGGGTTCTATAGTTAATGGTTTCAGGCTTGGTGATCTGACCATGAGACCAACTGCGAATCTGCTCCGGGGAAGCTATGGAGATCTTTATGGCGTTAAAGTTTGTAGCCTGCGTATCCGTTCTGTTTTGCATCATTACCCTCTCTTCGGTTTTTAGAGGCTTTCTTCCGCCCGTGGTTCGTCCGCCGGCTGATCGGCTAGGGGCTGTTCGTCCACGGGTTGTTCGACAACGGTCTGCTCGTCCACCGGCTGATCGGCTATGGGCTGTTCGTCCACGGGTTGTTCAACAACGGTCTGCTCGTCCGCCGGCTGATCGGCTATGGGCTGTTCGTCCACGGATTGTTCGACAACGGTCTGCCCGTCCACCGGCTGATCGGCAAGGGGCTGCTCGTCCACGGGTTGTTCGACAACGGTCTGCCCGTCCGCCGGCTGATCGGCTAGGGGCTGCTCGTCCACGGGTTGTTCGACAACGGTCTGCCCGTCAACTGGTTGCTCGTCCATCGGCTGCCCGTCCACGAGTTGTTCGACAATGGTCTGCCCGTCAACTGGTTGCTCGTCCATCGGCTGCCCGTCCACGGTCTGCTCGCCTTCCGGCTGATCAGTTAACGTTTGGTCCCCATCAAGCTCCTCCCCATCCAGGGATTCAGCCAGCTCTTTGGCCAAGGGCGTCCGTTCATCTTCGTTCAACAGCTCCACGGCGAGCCCCAGGCTCTGGAGCTCCTTGAGGAGCACATTGAATGACTCTGGGATTCCCGGCTGTACTATATCGTCCCCTTTCACGATGGCCTCGTAGGTCTTGACCCGACCTGCTACGTCGTCGGACTTGACGGTGAGCACCTCCTGGAGGTTATGGGCGGCTCCGTAGGCTTCCAGGGCCCACACCTCCATCTCGCCGAATCGCTGGCCGCCGAACTGGGCCTTGCCGCCTAGAGGCTGCTGCGTGATAAGGGAGTAGGGTCCGGTGGAACGGGCATGTATCTTGTCTTCCACCAGGTGTATCAGCTTTAGCATGTAGATATAGCCCACGGTTACAGGTTGATCGAAGGCTTGGCCCGTTCGACCATCGAAGAGGGTAACCTTTCCAAATGTTGGTGGGGCCAGCTTTTCTTCCTTGTGTACCCTGATGGTTTCCTGTTTCAACTCATCCGAGCTCAAGGCTTCGGTATTCACACCAGCCTCTTCATGGAGCCAGATCCTTAGGCAGGACTCACTGGCTTCTCCGATCACCGAGTCGTCAAAAAGGCGTTCGGCGTTGTACCCCTTCTCTTTGAGCCACTCTTTTGCCCGGCCTATGTCTACATGAGCCGAGGCCGACGAGGGGTCGGGATCGATTGCGCCGGCCTGCTGCGCGAACCATGCCCTGGCCAGGGCGTCTTCGATGGAAATGTCTTTGGCCCCATCGAATACGGGGGTGACAGCACGGAAATTGAGGAGCTTGGCTGCCCATCCCAGGTGGGTTTCCAGGACCTGTCCCAGATTCATCCGGGAGGGGACGCCCAGGGGGTTAAGGATGATATCCACTGGAGTGCCGTCGGCCAGGAAGGGCATATCTTCCACCGGCAATATGCGGGCAATAACTCCCTTGTTCCCATGCCTGCCCGCCATCTTGTCGCCTACGGAAACTCTACGAGTCTGGGCGACCCAGACCCGCACCGCCTCGTTGACTCCTGGCGGAAGCTCGTCTTTGTTGCTCCTGTCCAGGACTTTCACATCTATGATCTTGCCCCGTTCGCCGTGGGGCACCCGGAGGGATGTGTCCTTCACGTCCCTGGACTTCTCTCCGAATATTGCCCTCAGGAGCTTCTCTTCCGCCGTTAGCTCCGTCTCTCCTTTGGGGGTGACCTTACCAACCAGGACATCGCCGGGGCCTACCTCGGCCCCCACCCGTATAATCCCACTTTCGTCCAGGTCTCTCAGGCTATCCTCCCCCACGTTGGGAATATCCCGGGTGATCTCCTCAGGGCCCAGCTTCGTCTCCCGGGCCTCCGTCTCGTACTTTTCGATGTGTACGGATGTAAAGTAGTCTTCCTTTACCAAGCGCTCACTGATGATCACCGCATCCTCGTAGTTGTAGCCCTCCCAAATCATGAAAGCCAGGAGCACGTTCTGGCCCAGGGCCAAATCTCCCCGGTCGGTGGAGGAGCTATCGGCCAGCACAGCGCCTTCCTTGACGACATCGCCCTTTTGAACCGTCGCCCGCTGGTTGAAACAGGTGCCCTGGTTGGTCCGGGCGAACTTGATCAGGCCGTGTATATGATCCTGACCCTGGAGGTCCCTGACGATAATCTCGTTTCCTGATACGGAGGCGACGACACCTTCGGCCCGGGACTGGATAACCTGGCCGCTGTCTCTGGCCACCCGGCCCTCTATGCCCGTACCAACGAGGGGCGACTGGGGCCTCAGAAGCGGTACCGACTGCCGTTGCATATTGGAGCCCATCAGGGCGCGGTTGGCGTCATCGTGCTCCAGGAAGGGAATCAGGGAGGCGGACACGCTGGTGATCTGCATGGAGGATACGTCCATGTAGTCCACCGCTTCAGGCGCTTCCTCGGAGTAGGTTTCGCTAATCCTGACCTCCACCCGCTCCTGGACGAACTGATTTTTGGCGTCGAGTAACACGTTGGCCTGGGCTATTATGTACACTTCCTCTTTATCGGCCGAGAGGTAGGTTATGTCCTCGTTTTTCCCGGACACAAACGGCTTGACCTGTATGGTTGTCTCGGGAAGGGACGCGATGGCCTGGAACGTTTTTTTGGTGATGGTTTTCCCACTCTTGCCTATATTCTGGCCGTCGGAGGTGACCACGTCCTGGTTGAGTTTGCGTCCCTCCAGGTCGGGGTCTGCACTTGACAGCTCTCTGAGAACCCTGCGATAAGGGGACTCGATAAAACCGAATGCGTTTATCCTGGCGTAGGTGGCCAGGGAGCTGAGAAGGCCGATGTTTGGCCCTTCCGGGCTCTCGATGGGGCATATACGGCCGTAGTGGGAAAAATGGACATCCCTTACATCGAAGCCTGCCCGTTCCCTGGAGAGTCCGCCGGGGCCCAAGGCCGACAGGCGCCGCTTGTGGGTCAGCTCCGCCAGTGGGTTGGTCTGGTCCATGAACTGGGACAGCTGGGAGCCTCCAAAGAATTCCCTTACTGCGGCAACCACAGGGCGGATATTTACCAACGCCTGGGGCGTGGCCTGCTCCGGGTCGATGAGGGTCATCCGTTCCCTGACCATCCGCTCCATCCGCAGCATTCCGACCCTCATCTGGTTCTGTACCAGCTCGCCCACAGCCCGGACTCTCCGGTTGCCCAGGTGATCGATGTCGTCGGTAGCGCCTTCGCCGTTGTTTATCTCGATCATGGTCCGGAACATGGCCAGAAGGTCACCCCGGGTAAGGGTGCGGGTGGTAGGTTCCTCATTGGTGCGCAGCTTACTGTTCAGCTTATAGCGCCCTACCTTGCCCAGGTCGTAGCGCCTGGGCTCAAAGAACAGGTCACGTACAAGGGACTTGGCGTTGTCCAGGCTGGGCGGCTCGCCTGGCCGCAGCCGGCGGTAGAAATCTATCTGTGCGGAGGCTATTTTCCTAGCATTTCCCCGGTTGTACTCTTCGTCGGGGCATAGCCACTGCCACAGGGCCTTCAGATCGTCCTCCCGGAAATGGACATCACGCTCATCCTGGACCGGGTCCCGCTCCAGGGTGGACTTCATGTAATGGTGTGTGGGGTTGGTATCTACGTCCTGGAACAAGGACAGGAGTTCTTCGTCGGTGGCGATGCCTATGGCCCGGAGGAAGGTCGTGGCTGAGACTTTTCGCTTCCTGTCCACCTTGACCGAAAGCACGTTCTTGGAGCTGGTCTCGAACTCCAGCCATGCTCCTCGGGAGGGGATTAGCTTGGCTGAGCATAGGTCCCTGTCACTGGTTATGTCCTTCTCCAGCACGAAGTAGGCGCCGGGGGAGCGCACCAACTGACTTACCACCACCCGCTCGGCGCCGTTCACGACGAAGGTGCCGTTTGAGGTCATCAAGGGCAGGTCTCCCATAAAAATCTCCTGCTCTTTGATCTCCTCCGTTTCCTTCATCACAAGCCGGGTTTTCACGTAAAGAGGGGCGGCGCAGGTGATCTCTTTCTGCTTGCACTCCTCGGGGGAATATTTAGGGTCCCGGAAGTAATGGTCTAAAAAATACAGCTCGTACTTGTTCCCCGTGTAGTCCATTATGGGAGAGATCTCCTTGTAGACTTCCGCCAGCCCTTCGACCCTGAACCATTCAAATGACTGAATCTGGCTCTGGATCAGGTTCGGGATGTCCAGGACCGGAGGTATGCGGGCGTAGGACTTGACATTGGTGATGGACGTGGAATCACGGCGTGAGAGGCTAGTCGCCATTCGTTCAGTTCCTCCAGGGGAAAAAATCTAGGCCGCCAGAAGATGGCTAAAGAGGGGCTATGGACATGAATGAAACTGGGGGAAAGAAATGATGCCTACTAAGAGACATGTTGCAACCATTAATTATACCCTCATCCTAAATAATGTCAAGCCCATCTACGAGCAGGTAACTGTTCAGACTTGATGAGGTGAATTGGCTCAAAGCCGTTGGAAAAACGCTGGCATGGCCGGGGGAGTTGTGGCATACCAGGGAGGTGGACACTGAACTAGACCTGAACGCGGCGAGTCGCGAAACTCTGCTGGAGATAATTGCCGGCCAGCGGGCAGTCATTGCCGATTTGCAAAGGCGGATTGGGGTTCTGGAATCCCGTCCCAACCGGCGCGGGTCGTCGGGGATGCCGGGTAATCAGCCGCACTCCAGCCGGCAAGCGCTGGAGAAAAAGGAGCCCAGAAAGCCGCGCCGCCATGGCTTCGCCCGCCAGCGCATGACTCCTACCCGGCGGGTGGAGCATGCCGTGGCGGTCTGTCCCGACTGCGGGACTCACCTGAACGGCGGATGGGTACAGCGAACTCGGGAAGTCATTGAGCTACCGGTGGCTCCGGTAGAAGTGACCGAGCACGCCCTGGTAGCCCGCATCTGTCCGGTATGCCAGCGGCGCCGGCTGCCCAAAGAGGCCCTGCAGGGGGTGGTTCTGGGCCAGCAGCGCCTGGGGGTCAATCTGGTAAGCCTGATGGTGACCCTGCGGGAGGAGGGACGGTTGCCCATAAGAATCATCCAATGGTACCTGGAGACCGTCCATCAGTTGCACCTGAGTGTTGGTGCCATCGTCCAGGCCGTCCATGGAGTAGCCCGTCAGGCTGAGACGGCGGTGCGAGAGGTGCTCGAGCAAGTCCGCGCCAGTCCCGTGGTGCAGGGCGACGAAACCGGCTGGCGCCAGGACGGGAGCAACGGCTATGTTTGGACCTTCAGCACTCCCAGCGAACGATACTTCCTGCGTCGGGGTCGGGATAAGGGGGTGGTGGATGAGGTGCTGGATTCCTCCTTCAGCGGAGTGTTGGTCAGTGATTTCTACGCCGCCTATAACCACTACCCGGGCCTGAAGCAACGGTGCTGGGCTCATCTGCTGCGAGATATCCATGACCTGAAAGGGTTGTACCCAGAAGACGCTGGGCTGGCTCAGTGGGCCGAGGCGGTTCACCAGGTCTACACGGAGGCCAAGGCCTCGGTCCTTCCCCGAGCCCAGCCAGGCCATCGCACCCAGCTAATGCTGGAGGAGAAACTAATGGTCTTGGCGCGGCCTTTCCTTAAAGATCCCCTGGCGGTTCAGGCCAAGCTCTGCCGGCGCATGGAACGGTTCATCAAGGAACTGTTTGTCTTCGTGTCGGACCCAGCCGTGCCCTCAGACAACAACGCCGCCGAGCGGAGCCTGCGGCATCTGGTAACCAGTCGCAAGATCAGCGGCGGCACCCGCTCAGGGCAGAGCACCGACAGCAAGATGACCTTGGCATCCCTCTTTGGCACCTGGCGGGCCAGAGGTCTCAATCCCCTCCTGGAATGCCGCCGGTTGCTCACTTCCCCTCAACTCTGAACAGTTTCACGAGCAGAGTTATTTGAAAGTCCTGCCACTGTCATTGCGAGCTAAACGAAGCAATCCCTTCTGGTCCTGCTGGCATTGATTTGGGGCAAAGTCCCAAATCAATGCCAATCGAAAGCCCCCGCTCTTCAAAGCCCGATTATGTGAAAACTGGTTCAGAGGGGATGCCCAGAGGGGATGCCCAGGATGAAAGCAATCCCCAGCTATTCTCTTGACGGCGCCGGAGACGCGTGTGAGAATCTTGCCAGCATATCTAGCTTGGTGGTCCCTATTCCCTCGGCTTTAGGAGGGAAAGCCATGAAATAGTGCCGGTTTCAAAAAGGAGAGAAGATAAGCTACGGCGTAGTCCAGGACAATATGGTTCTGGAAGTTTCGAGGACCACGTTGTTACATCCACCATTCACCCTCTGGGTGAGGTGACGCTCCAGGTCCCCGTGATTCCGGCCACCTTCTACGCGGCGGGCATAAACTATCCTGAGCACGTCACCTGGGCGGCGAAGAAGGTGGGCACCCAGCCCAATATCCCCCAGAAGCCCGACGTGGGCTACCGGGCCGTTAATGCTCTGATCGCCCACAAGGCGGAGATCGTGATGCCCAAGGACTCTTCGGGAGAGTTCCAGTACGAGGGGTGAACTGGTGGCTGTTATAGGCAAGAAGGCCAAGCATCTCTCCAAGGAAGAGGCCCTGGGCTGCGTCCTGGGCTATACCATAGGCAACGATGTGAGTGAACGGAGCTGGCAGAAGCAGGACCGCACAATGTGGAGGGCTAAAAACTCCGATACCTTCAAGCCCATGGGCCCCTGGATAGCCATCGGCCTGGACCCCACCAATCTGGATACTACTATCCGCCTGAATGGCAAGGTGATATCACAGTTCAACACCGGGACCGCGATTTTCGATACCGCTACCTATATTAGCGAGATCAGCAAATATATAACCTTGTATCCCGGCGATGTCCTGTGGATGGGCACCGAGGGGGAGACGGAGAACATGAAGCCCGGGGATATAATAGAGGTAGAGATCAGCGGTATAGGCACCCTGCGGAACTACGTCGTTGCCGAGGATTAGTGTGGCCCCCGACGGCCCGTTGATGCTTCTCACCTGGCATATGGGTATAGAAGAAAGCTCGCCTACGTGGCCTTAAACTCCGCCGGCTTGATGCCCACCTCCGCGGCCCAGGCCTGCAGTCCCCGGCGAAAGGCCAGGAACCCCATGGGCGCTACCACGGCCTGCAATGACTCCAGTATTTCTTGTGGCGTGGCGCCGTTGTCCAGAGCCGACCGTACATGGGCTTGGATCTGCTCCACGTCCGCCCTGAGGGCCGCCTCCACCACAATCTGGAGCAACTCCTTCGTCTTGCGGTCCAGAGTGCGCTGGCTGGTGTAGGTGGCCCGTACGAAGGGGTCGTAGGCCTTGACCCAGTCGAAGTCAGCCTCAACCATGATGGTATGTATATCCAGAATGTAGCCCCGGTCCCGGTATGCCTGTTCCAGAAAAGCTTGTTTCTCTTCCGTGGTCACTTTCCCTCCCCTTTTTGTACCTGAAATCGAGGTTTCATTCTAGGCATATCCCCCGTGAAAGTCCAATCTGACTCTGGATGGTTACCGAGAGGGAGTAGATGGTCCGGACGGTCGCGGTTCTGATATGATATTGCCGGTGGGTATGGCCCTATGGAGAAGCCCAGGTTTATTGTGGATGTCAATGTGGGCCGGCTGGCCAAATGGCTGCGGGTCATGGGTTACGACACCCTGTTTCCAACAGAGAACGGAGACAACGAGCTAGTCCGGGTCGCCCTCCGGGAGAACAGGATAATCGTGACCAGGGACAGCGGGCTGGTCGAAAGACGGGTCGTGACCACGGGCCGTCTTAAGGTGGTATTGATCCAGCGCGACGACATTAAAAATCAACTCCGGCAACTGGTCTGCTTGTTGGAGCTGGACGGCCGCCTGGAGGGCCGCAATGAGTTCTCCCGGTGTATCCGGTGCAACGAGCCGCTGATAAGCTTAACTATGGAATCGGCCAGGGACCAGGTGCCACCCTACGTGTATGAGACTCAGAGGGAGTTTATGGAGTGCCCCGTCTGTCTTCGGATGTACTGGCGGGGTACCCATTGGGCAAATATGCAAAGTGAGCTGGCCCGGCTCCGGGACTGAGGCCATGGACAGAACAGCCGCCTTCGTTTATCAGGACGCCCTTTCCCGGCATGTACTTCGGGGCGACCACCCCATGAAGCCGGCGCGGCTACGGCACACCTACGAGCTTCTGGAGGCGTATCAGGCTTTCGATGGCGAAAGCTCCCTTCTAGTGGAACCTCGCCCGGCAACCGAGGCCGAGATTCTCAGCTTCCATAGTGCGGAATACCTGGAGGCGGTGAAGGCCTTCAGCAAGGGCGAAAGGAGCTACGATCCCGGCGCATGTAACTTCCATGAAGGTGGGGATAACCCCATGTTCAACGGGATGTACGAGGCGGCGGCGCTAAGTACGGGAGCTTCTTTAGTGGTGGCGGAGCTTGTGGAAGGCAGGCGGGCCAGAGTGGCCTTCAACATTTCCGGCGGCCTGCATCATGCCGCTGCCGGAAACGCCTCGGGGTTCTGCGTGTTCAACGACCCGGCGATCGCTATAAACTATCTCCTGACCAAGGGCCTGCGGGTGGTCTACGTGGACATCGACGCCCATCACGGCGACGGGGTGCAGGCTGCCTTCTACGATACTGACCGGGTGCTGACCATATCCATCCATGAATCAGGCATGTTCTTGTTTCCAGGAACGGGGTCAGTCGAGGAGATGGGCACAGGCCCCGGAAGCGGGTACTCGGTGAACCTGCCCCTTTATCCATACACTGACGATGAGACCTACCTCTGGGCCTTTCGTGAGGTGGCGCCCCCGCTGGTGGCGGCCTTCAAGCCCGACGCTCTGGTGACTCAGCTTGGCATCGATAGCTACTACAGCGACCCATTAACCCATCTGTTCCTTACTTCCCGGGGATTCGGGGAGGCGGTAAAAGAATTCGCCGCCATGGACCTGCCCTGGCTGGCCATGGGCGGCGGCGGGTATGACTTGGGGGCGGTTGCCCGCTGCTGGACCCTGGCCTACGGCATAATGGCCGGCAGGGAGTGGCCCGACGAAATCCCCTCCCAGTACCGAGAGAGATACGGTCTGGAGAAGCTAAGGGATGCCGAGGCGCCTGCGGCGCTGGCCGGCAACGCCAAGCGGGAGGCCAGGTCTTTCGCCGAGAAGAGCGTAGAAGCTGTGAAGGAGCTGATCTTCCCGGTCCACAAGATTAGCTGACAATAGACGGCCTTCCAGAGGCTATACCTCGCGATACTCCCCTTCTACAGTGCCGCCTGGCTCGCCTTCCGGTGGCCCCTGGCCGGGCTCCTCAGTAGGCACCTCATCCTGGGGGCCTTCCCCCGGCTGGCTGTACACGGCCTGTCCCAGCTTCTGAAGGGACTCGTTGAGCTCGTTCATGCCGGTCTGCATCTGCGGCACGTCGTTCTGTTGTAAGGCGGTGCGCAGGGTTGCAATCTTAGCTTCAACGTCCTGTTTCAGGTCCTCGGGCACCTTGTCAGCATTCTCTGCCAGGAGTTTCTCAGTGGAATAGATCAAGGTGTCGGCCTGGTTGCGGGTCTCCGCCTCGGTACGTTTCCTCTGGTCTTCGTCAGCGTATTGCTTGGCCTGTTGCACCATGGATTCAACCTCGTCTTTGGACAGGCCCGAGCTGGGCTGGATGACGATCTTTTGCTCCTTCCCGGTTCCCTTGTCCTTGGCAGACACGCTGAGTATGCCGTTGGCGTCTATGTCGAAGGTCACCTCGACCTGGGGCAGTCCCCTGCGTGCTGGGATAATGCCGTCGAGGATGAATTTCCCGATGGACTTGTTGTCCCCCGCCATCTGACGCTCGCCCTGGAGCACGTGGATCTCCACGCTGGTCTGGCCGTCGGCGGCGGTGGTGAAGGTCTCGCTTTTGGAGGTGGGGATGGTCGTGTTCCGGGATATCAGGGCAGTGCAGACATTCCCCAAAGTCTCCAAGCCCAAGGTCAACGGGGTAACGTCCAGCAGCAGTATGTCGCGGACGTCTCCCACCAGCACCCCTGCCTGTAGAGAGGCTCCCACAGCAACCGCCTCGTCGGGGTTTACGCTCTTACTGGGCTCCTTCCCGAAAATTTCGGAGACTTTGCGTTGCACGGCCGGCATACGGGACATGCCGCCCACCAATATCACGTCGTCTAGCTGCTGAGGGGTCAGTCCAGCGTCCTCCAGGGCCTGGCGGCAGGGCCCTTCGGTCTTGTCGACGAGGTCAGATACCAGCTGCTCAAGGCGGGAGCGGCTGAGGGCCAAGACCAGGTGTTTGGGCCCGCTGGCATCGGCGGTGATGAAAGGCAGGTTAATTTCTGTCTCGAAGACCGTGGAAAGCTCAATCTTGGCCTTCTCCCCAGCATCCCTCAGGCGTTGGAGGGCCATCTGGTCATTTTTCAGGTCTATTCCGTGCTCCTTCCTGAATTCCTGTAACAGCCAGTCGATGATCCTGTTGTCAAAGTCGTCTCCACCCAGGAAAGTATCTCCGTTCGTGGACTTTACCTCGAATACACCATCTCCCAGCTGGAGTAGGGAGATGTCGAAGGTGCCGCCGCCCAGGTCGAATACCGCCACGGCGCTGTCCGTCTTCTGCTTGTCCAGGCCGTAGGCCAGAGAGGATGCGGTGGGCTCATTTATGATGCGCAATACTTCAAGTCCGGCGATTTGACCGGCGTCTTTTGTAGCCTGTCTCTGGGAATCGTTGAAATAGGCGGGAACGGTGATGACAGCCTGGGTGACCTTTTCTCCCAGTTTCGCCTCAGCGTCCTGCTTGATCTTCTGCAGGATCAAGGCCGAGACCTGGGGAGGGGCGTAGCTCTTACCTGCCATCTCCACGTGGGCGTCGCCGTTGGCGGCCTGAACGATTTTGTAAGGCAGCACATTTATTGCACGTTGCACCTCAGGGTCGTCAAATTTCCGTCCCATGAGGCGTTTTACAGAGAATATAGTATTGACCGGGTTGGTGACGGCCTGGCGCTTGGCCATCTGGCCCACGTACATTTCCCCCGACTTGGGGTTGGTTGCCACCACGGAAGGGGTCAGCCTCCCTCCTTCGCCGTTTTCCAGCACCACCGGCTCACCCGCCTCTATTACAGCGGTGCAAGAGTTGGTGGTGCCCAGGTCTATCCCAATGACTTTAGGCATTCTCCGTCTCCTCTCCCAATGAAGGGCGATCTTCCTCTCTCTCAGTCCCCGCACTTCTGGCCAGTATGACCAGGGCGGGGCGAATGACTCGGCCGTGGAGCTTGTATCCCTCGCGGGCCACGCTCAATATGTGGCCATCCTGATGTTTGTTACTATCTTGATAGGCCATGGCCTCGTGTTCCAAAGGATCGAACTCTCTTCCTTCTGCGTCTATCCTGGCAACTTGCTCGGACTCCAACATCGAGGTCAGTTTGCGGTGGATTAGCATTATTCCCTCCAGCCAGGATGCCTCGGCCTCCGCCTCGGCGGTGTGCTCGAGGGCTAGATGGAAATCATCCAGAACAGGGAGAAGTTTGAGAATGAGCCTGGAGTTGCTGTATTTATACAGCTCTTCTCGCTCCTCATCCGTACGGCGTTTGTAGTTCATGAAGTCCGCCTGGCAGCGTTGGAGCATTTCTCTGAACTGGCCCTTCTCCCTGATCAGTTCCTCCAGTTCGGCCCTCTGGGCTTCCATACGTTCCTCCAAGCTCAGAGGTGGGCCGGTTTCGAACTGCTCCAGAGGCGTATTCTGCTCCTCTGGCGGCTGTAGCTCTTCTTCCATTTCTTCTCCCAAAATTCCTCTTCTCCGGGATAACGCTTATTCTTCGATGGGCAGGTTAAGCCTGTGGAGGAGCTGCACCATCTCCTGTTCCACGATACTGGACATACGTTGAGCACCCCGCATCCTGCCGATCCTTTTGCGCATTTCCACCAGGTGGTTAAGGAGGTTTAAAGTGAATTCCACCCCGGCCAGGTTAAGGCCCAGGTTTTCTTCCAGATGCTTGATCAGGCGGAGCTTTTCTATGTCCTCCTCGGAATAGAGCCGTAGCATGCCGATGGTCCGAGAAGGCCGGACGAGCCCCAACCTTTCGTATTTTCGGAGAGTCTGGGGGTGCATCGCCAGGAGCCGTGCTGCGACGCTGATGATATAAACTCCCCTCAGTTCCCTGCTTTGGGGAGGGACCCCAGCCTCTGGTTGCTGGGGGGTCTGATCCTTATTCCGAGCCAGGCTCAGGTCTTCCGGCCTGTTTCGTATCGGTAAAGAGTCGATACCAGGCAGCACTCGATTCCTGACCCTGGGTTTGTACTGGTCGGGCATGTACCAACCCCCTTAAATCCTCTCCATATAATATCAGTTGACACGGGACATGTCAATGCGTATAATTTCAATTAACTAAACGATTGGAGCTGAGTCCAGCGCAGGCAAGCATATGATTTTCCTCAAGAGTTGCCCTAAGTGCAGAGGGGACATGGTCCTAGACCGCGATATGTACGGAGACTATATCAAGTGCCTCCAATGCGGCCTCATAAAGGACGCGTTGGGCCGTTACGAAGTGAGGGCGGGAAGTCCCAAGTTGGATGAGGACCTGGCTGCCGCTTGATGATAGGATGCCGCAGCCATTACAATCGATAATTAGTATCCAGTCGAAAGGAGGCACCCATTATGTGGCGTTGTGAGCATTGTGGAGCGGAGAACGGACCTTTGCGCAGTGTGTTGTGCAAGGAGTGTGGGAAAAGACGCACCGGCTGGTAGTACTGTTAGTAAAGGGGGGCTCAGGTAAACTCGGGCCAGAACCTCTCTTCTTTCCAGGGGTCGGCGTTGTTATTGTAGCCCCTTAGCTCCCAGAATCCCGGCTTATCCTCGGCCATGAACTCGATGCCGTTGAGCCACTTGGCGCTCTTCCAACCGTAGCGGCTGGGCACCACCAGCCTCAGAGGCCAGCCGTGGTCCGGAGGCAGCTCTTCACCATCGCGTTTGTGGGCGAGTAATCCGCCGGATTCCAGGACTGCTTCCAGGGGGATGTTCGTCGTGTAGTCTCCGTAGCAATGGGCCATTAGGAACTTCGCCTCCGGCGCCGGCATAGCCTGGCTGACCAGCTCGCTGAATAGCACGCCTTCCCAGGTATTGTCCAGGGCGCTCCACTGGGTGACGCAGTGGAAGTCGGCCTCCACTTTGCTCCAGGGCAACTCCAGGAATTGGTCCCAACCGAACTCCAACTCATTCTCCACCAGGCCGAAAACCCGTAGCCGCCACTTGTCCAGGTCTATGACTGGGGTAGGCCCATAGGTGAGGACGGGAAACTTTCTGGATACGAACTGCCCGGGCGGCACTCGCTCCCCCTGTCCCTGGTCCGGGGCTTGCTTGATCTGGTCGGGCCTCTTCATGTCTCAGCTAAACTCCAGCGGCGATTCAACTCCGGACCAATATTATGTCCCGACCAGGGGTATGTCAAATATGGAGGCCCGGGGCCGTCCAACCGTTCCATTCAACGTTGGAGGCCATGCCGGAACCCTTGCACGGCCTTTAGCATTAGGGGTATCATGGGTCTGTGAACGGGCAGGAAGGGTCGCAAGCCATACGGGTGAAAGGTCTCTGCAAGGCCTTTGGAGAGAGACCAGTGTTATGGGACCTGGACCTGGAGGTGGGCTGGGGGGAGTCCCTGGTGATATTTGGCGCCAACGGCGTGGGTAAGACCACCTTGCTCAAGGTCCTCACCACCCAGGTCAGGCCCGACGAAGGGGAGGTGTTGGTGGCCGGGGTGGAAAGGGCGGCCAACCCTTCGGCCATCCGGCGCCGGATTGGGGTGGTGGCCCACGGAGGGATGCTCTACGAGGATATGTCCTGCCAGGAAAATCTGGTATTCTATGCCCGAATGTTCGGATTGAACAACACCCATCGCAGGGCGGATGAAGCACTGGGCCTGGTGGGCCTGGAACGGCAAGGGGGAGTGAAAGTTCGTATCCTCTCCCACGGCATGCAGAAACGGCTTTCCATTGCCAGAGCCGTGCTCCACGAGCCGTCAATCCTGCTGCTGGACGAGCCCGAGGCCGGCCTGGACCAGGAGGCCCTTGACTTGGTGGGGGGCCTTCTCCAGGATTGGAAGGCGGAAGGCCGTACGGTGGTGATGACCACCCACAACCTGGAGCAAGGGTTGGCCTGGGGAGAGCGTGTGTCCATCCTCTCTCAGGGAAAGATCTCCTTCGAGGAGTCCCGCAGCTCTCTGGACGTGGCAGGCTTCCGAGGCACCTACCGGGAACACTTTGCCCTGGACAACAGACCGCGCTAATGGACTGGCGGTTCTTCAACAATAATCTCTACACGTTCACCCTGAATGGAACCCAACTCTGATGTCGTTCCTTAGGCCGGTGGTTGCGTTGGCTTGGAAGGACCTCCTCCTGGAGGTCAGGACTCGGGATATAGTTGTGTCAGTACTGGTCTTCGCCTTCCTGGTGGTGGTGGTGTTCAACTTCGCCCTGAATGTCACGCCCATGATGGTCAAGGACCTGGCGCCGGGTATCCTGTGGGTGGCCTTCGCTTTCGCCGGTGTGCTGGCGATGAACCGGACCTTCGTCCTGGAAAAGGACAGGGGCAGCCTGGATGGCCTGCTGCTCACCCCCGCCAGCCGGGACGCCATATATTTCGGTAAGCTCCTGGGGACGTTTCTGTTTTTGGTCGTAGTGGAACTTGTGCTTCTGCCCGTGTTCGCGGTGCTCTTCAACTTCTCCCTCTTCACCCCGGGCCTCGTATTCACCATCCTTTTGGCCACATTGGGGTTTGCCACCGTGGGCACCCTCTTCTCGGCCATTGCAGTCCAGACCCGCTCCAGGGAGATCATGCTGCCGATTCTGTTCCTTCCCGTGATACTGCCCGTGATGATCGGCGCGGTGGAGTCCTCGGCGCGTTCCTTGGGGGGCGACGGCGCTCTGAGCGTGGCGCGCTGGCTAGGTCTGATAGCCGTATTCGACGCGGTATATCTGGTAGTTTGTCCCTGGGTATTCGGCATGGTGTTGGAGGAATGACTGGCTTGGAAAGGACAGATCGGGAAAGGCTGGCTGAAGGTACAGCCCCCGTTGAAACGAGGCCTGCGAATATATTGCTAAGGGCACTGAGCCTGGCCTTTTTGCCTGTGATAGCGGTCCTGATGGTGGTAGACCTTTACCTTATCTTCATGTGGGCTCCCACGGATGCCATCCTGGGCCACGTGCAAAGGATATTCTACTTCCACGTGCCCATCGCCTGGGTGGCCTTCCTAGCCTTCTTCATCGTGTTCTTGAGCAGCGTTCTCTATCTCTGGAAGAGGAGCCCCATCTGGGACTCCCTGGCCCACTCCGCCGCCGAGATAGGAGTAGTTTTCGCCACCCTGATCCTGGTCACCGGCGCCATATGGGCCAAACCGGTGTGGGGCGTATGGTGGACGTGGGAACCGCGCCTGACCACCTCCCTCATCCTCTGGCTTATATATGTCGCCTACCTAATGCTGAGGGCTTACGCGCCCACCAAGTCGCAAGGTGCAAGGTACGCGGCGGTGCTGGGGGTGGTCGGGTTCATAGACGTGCCTATAGTTTACTTCGCGGTGGATTGGTGGCGGGCAGTCCATCCCGAATCGGTGGTGGGACCGCTGGCGGAGACGGGGAGCCTTG
Organism: Dehalococcoidia bacterium; assembly: GCA_965225925.1. GTDB lineage: Bacteria > Chloroflexota > Dehalococcoidia > Lucifugimonadales > JAGWBF01 > CBDDBY01. Next base: position 29,526 of record CBDDBY010000004.1, read on the forward strand.
ACTCCTCAATGCGGACCGTTCTGGTCTTCTCCATGATCACCTTCACTTTGATGTTCGCGTTCCTACTTAAGGGAAGGGTGTCCTTGAGAACCTCTGAGGATGTCCTCAGCCGGGCCAGGTATTTGCTGGGACGCGCCGGCGGGCGTTAATTAACTTCAGGTGGTGAGGCGATGCCTTCGGATAATCTACCCTACCTTTTCGCGGCCTTTGCAGTTACCTGGGTAGCATTCTTCATATACGTATTTTTCGTATCCAGACGCCAGCACGAGCTGGAGCGGGAGATACAGGAGCTGAAGCGGGCCCTGGAGCTGAATAATAAGCTGAATAAGAATCCGGGTGGACCCTGAAGGCGTATCAATGCTTGAAAGGCCCCGCCGGAGCCGGTATACTTCCTCTTGGGGTCGTAGCTGTCTATCAACTCTCAGCCATACCCCGATAAATCTTACTTTTAATCTGCCCAATTAATCTGACCAGGCCAGGAGCCAATGCATGTTGGATGAACAGCCCGGCACCCCTGAAAATCTGCCCGCTCCCGGCAGCCATATTTTCAATAACAAGGGCCGGCTGGCGCTGATAGGAATAGTCTTTGCCCTCGCCCTTGCCTACCTGATCTTCGCCGCCTTCCCTGGCAACACATTGTACTACCTGACCGTGGACGAATTCTTGGCCGATGAGCAGAACCTGGATGGAAGGAACCTCAGGGTCGTGGGCAAGCTGGTCCCAGACTCCTTCCAGCGGATGAAGGGCACGACGCAGGCTAATTTTTCGATAACCGAGCAGGGAATTGTGCTGGCAAGCACCTATGTTGGGGTGGTGCCGGATCTTTTTTTCAACCCCCACTCGGACGTAGTCCTGGAAGGTAGCTACGGAGAAGGGGGCGTGTTTCAAACCGACACGATAATCGTCAAATGCCCCTCAAAGTACCAGGCGCAGCAGGAAGAAGCCTGACGGACCTGGCGCCCATTGGGAAATACCGGATTTCGCTCGCCTTGAAGGTATTTGGTCTATTTAGAGATGCGGTGGCCCGGAGTCTGATGGTGGCGCCGGAGCAGGATTTACCTAAAATCGCCCCTTTTCGCCCGTTCCTCTTTTATCCGGCCCACAATAGATTGTTGGAGGGTTGGAGGGTAGTCCGCCTTGGGGAGATTGGTAAGCATCCCTATCATGGAGGCAAGGCTGTCCACGAATGCCTGGCAGGGCCCGCAAGAGGAGAGGTGGGCCCGGATTTTTTTCAGCCGGGACGGCTTCAGGTTCCCCTCAAGGTACTCGGATGAGAGCTTCCGGACCTCGACGCAATCCGGTTCGCTTTTCCCGAACAACCTGGGTATTTTGTCCACGAGATGCATTTCCTCTTCCCCGGGGGTGATTCTAAACCAATTTACCCCGGAGAGCAACGGGTTAGCCGTTGCCTTAACTATATCCTAAAATCTTAGATGCATTATCCGGTGAAGAAGTTCATCCGAAAGGGTCAGGTTTAGAAAAAGGCATGGCTAGCCAGGCGGAACAGGAATTCGAGGCGCTGGTAGAGAAACATGGCCAGTTCGTGTACAACGTGGCCTACCGCATCTTGTGGAATCAAGCCGACGCCGAAGACGCATCCCAGGAGGCCTTCATCTCGGCCTACAGGAATTTCGACCGGTTCCGCGGCGAGGCAAATGTGAGGACCTGGCTCTACCGGATCGCTGTAAATGCCGTCCTGATGAAGCTGAGGAAGGACCGTCGCAAGAACTACCTCACTCAAGACGGCTACGATGACACCCAGCTGGTGAGCTGGACGGAGGGGCCGGAAAGGGCCGCCCTCAACACCGAGCTCAGGGAAAAGCTGGAGGAAGGGCTGGCGCTTCTGGCACCTCAGCTCCGGGCGGTGGTGGTGCTGGGGGATGTCCAATGAGGAGGCGGCAGAGGTGTTGAAGACCAAAGTCTCTGCCCTAAAATCGAAGCTGCACCGGGGGAGGGTCTTGCTGAGGAAATACCTGGAAGGGTACGTGAAGAAGACTGGCTGACCCCTTCTGGTTATCCGGCCAATAAAAATGGCGCCTCATCATTTGGAGGCGCCTTTAGTTTCTCGGGGTTGTGTGCCCGTAGTTGTACGGCGGCCGCTTTAGAACTGGTAGGAGTCCATCATCTGCTGGACACTCTTCGCCGGAACTTTCTCGTGTATCTCCTCCAACTTCCGCTCCAACGGTAGGCGGCTGGTGTCCTGGTAGATTACGCCGATGGGCAGCCCTCCGGCATGCACCAATTCGAAGGCCGCTTTCCGGTCCGATGGGTCGTGATCGGCGGGTATCTGCCATATGGTGGGCTCGATGCCTTTTTTGGGATTGCCTTTGATCGTCTCGTAGGTATCGTTGTAAGTGGTGCAGGGTGACTGGACATGCACCATGGAGAACCCGGGGTGATCCATTCCTTGGCTGATCAGCCTGGCAAGCACCTTGGGCTGGCTGGAGAATCCCGAGGCGATGAAGGAGACCCCCAAAGTCAAATACAGCTCCAGGGGATTGAGGGCCGTCTCGACTTTGCCGTAGGGGGTCGAGCTGGTGGTCTGGCCCAGCTCAGTGGTGGGAGAGCTCTGGCCCTTAGTCAACCCGTAGACGCCATTGTCCATGATGACGGCGCAGACGTTCAGGTTCCGGGCCGCCTGGGGCCCGAGGTGTTCCGCCCCGATGCTAAGAAAGTCCCCATCGCCTGCGACGATAACCACGTTAAGCTCGGGCCGGGCCATCTTGACGCCCAGGGCGATGGGAAGGGTCCTTCCGTGGACGCCGTGAAAGCCGTAGGGTTGGGGTCCTTCCAGCAGATGAACCAGGTTGCCGGAGCAACCGATTCCGGCCACAATAACGTTATTCTCCATTGGAGTCTCCGTCTGCTGGAACCGCTCCGTCATGGCGTATTCCAGTGCCCGGCGCACGCCGAAATCGCCGCAGCCGGGACACCACTTGAAATCGTACTCGGGGTTTTTGGTGGTCATGCAGTTACCATTCCCTTCGACCGGGCTTCCACTATTTCAGATATTTCCTTCACCAGGTCCCTTACTTTGAAGGGTAGCCCCGTATACTGAGTGATGGATTCTGCCCTTACGCCCTGGGACCTGAGCACGCTGGAAAACTGGCCCTGGTAGTTCAGCTCAGGAACGATGACCAGCTCTTTCCGGCGAAGTTCCGCAAGCAATCTGGGAGGCAGCGGGTGGAGTTGCATGGTGTAGTACCAGGAGACCCGTTCCCCCCGGGATCGCAGCGTATCGAAAGCCTCCCGGGTGGGCCCCTTAGAGCCACCCCAGGTCATCACTGCTATCGGCTCTGAGCCGTTGTCATTTTCGTAGTTGTCGTCCTCCAGGAGCTTCAGTTTGCCGAAGCGCCGCTGGGTCATCTGGATGTGGCGGCTGGCAAGGTGGGTGGTGTCCCCCATGGAGTCATGCTCACTGCCGTTGGCGACGTAGGACCCCGGACGGCCCGGTATGGGCATAGGCGAGAGTTCGAAGCCGTCGTATCTCAGGTAGCCGTTACTCCCATTGTAGACCTTCCGGTTCTCCACTTTCAGCTTGGAAAGGTCGGGCTTGGGGATGTTCTCGGCCCGTTCCGCCAGTGACATTTCGCTTATCAGAATCACGGGACCCTGGTACCGTTCCGCCCAGTTGAACGCTTTCACGGCGCCATAGAAGCACTCTTCCACGCTTCCGACCGCTATAACAGGGAGCGCCACGTCTCCGTGGGCCGGGTGCAAGCAGGCGAACAGGTCCGACTGCTCCGTCTTCGTCGGGAGCCCGGTGGCGGGCCCGCCCCTCTGTACATTCACTATCACCCCCGGGATCTCGGCCATCCAACCCAGGCCCAGGCCTTCGCTCATCAAGGACAAACCGGGACCAGCGGTGGCGGTCATCGCCTTTCTCCCCGCGAAACCCGCCCCCAGCAACGAGGTGATTGACTCGATCTCCGAGCTAACCTGATATGCGAACTTCCCCGGACCTACCAGGTTCCGTTCCATAAAGACCAAAATGGTGGTTGCCGGGGAGATGGGATAGCCAACGTAGACTTCCAGTCCCGCGGCCAGCGCACCCAAGGAGATGGCCTCGTTGCCTTTGAGCATCAGTTGTTCCCCATTTGGTTTAACCGGGGTCTCCAATTCCCCCAACTGTATCTCGCTGGTGGCGGCATGCACATGGCCTAGGCCCAGGGCGCGAATATTCGCCTCTATTATTGCTTCGCGCCCCTTGAACCTCCCGCGGACGAACTCCTCGAAATAGGCTAAGGGCATGTTCACCAGGTGGGCGAGGCCGCCTATGATGACCATGTTGGCAGACCGGGCTTCGCCTGCCTGCTTGGCCAGCTCGTCGAAGGGGACTCGGACGGCGCGGCTATCATCGGGAATTTCAAAGGAGGAATCGTGGAGCACCACGCCACCGTCCCGGACTTCCTGGTGGTGGTTCTCGTAGGCCTCCTGGTTCAACGCCACCAGCACGTCCAAGTCATCCCCGGGGCTTAGAACAGGAGTGGTGGAAATTCGCGTTTGAGTCCATGTGGGACCGCCCATGATCTGGGAGGGGAAAGTAGCGAAAGTCTGGACGTGGTAACCTACGGAGGCCGCTGCTCTCGCTAACATCTCGGCTGCCGTCACCACCCCCTGCCCGCCTTCCCCCGCGAACCGGACCACGAGATCCCGCGTCCCCATCTGTACCCTCCTGTAGGCTGCTAAGCTTCCAGTCTCCCCTGGGAGACGGACTCCCTCATGGCCGCACCTTGTCCGCAGTGAAGTATACTAAAAGGGAGGGACCGAGGTGCGAGGCATTTCCAATATAGCATCGGCCTAAATTTTTGTCAACGAGACCATCAGTTGTTTAATCACAAGTTGGCGCCCTGATATGTGGCTCTCCAGCCAGTCGGCAGGCGAGCGTTGACAGTCCTCGGGGCCCTCATTATACTAGCGGCTATCTCGAAAGGGGTAGCCATTTGCAGTGGCAAAGTTTTGAGCCTACTGAAACCAGTTAAGTCGCTGGACTGATGGGGCGGAGGTAGATAGTGGAAGAAATGAGGGCTCTGGTTGGCGGCCAGCTTATGCACGGGGGCGGCACCGACGCTGAGCTTTTTGAGCTGGGCCTGGACCTCGGCCCCGACTTCGTTGCCAGCGACGCCGGGAGCGTGGACCCTGGACCGGCCTTCCTGGGGTCGGGTAAGCCCATGACCCACAAGCAGGGCCTCAAGCAGTCAATTGGGGTGATGCTGAAGGGATGTCTGAAGAGGGGTATCCCTCTGCTCATCGGGTCCGCCGGCATCGGTGGCGCCCGGCCCCACCTGGACTATTTTCGCGGCCTCGCCGAGGAGATAGCTACGGAGAATGGGATCAGCTTTCGGCTTGGCCTGATAGATTCGGAGCAGGACAAGGGGTATCTCAGAAGTAAGCTCAACGAGGGTAGGACCCGTCCCCTGGGACCGGTTCCACCGTTGACGGAGGAACAGATCGACAGGGCCGCCCATATCGTGGGCATGATGGGGGCTGAGCCGTGGCAGAAGGCTCTGGAGATGGGGGCGGATGTTGTGATCGGCGGCCGCAGCAGCGATTCCGCGCTCTTCGCCGCAGTGCCTCTGATGCATGGTTTCCCGCCTGCCCAGGCCTGGCACATGGCCAAGACCATCGAGTTTGGCGCCATGGTGTCGGAACCCGTCCCGGGGGTGGTCACCGGAATTATGGGCCGGGTCAGGGGAGACCACTTCCTGGTGGAGCCCACCCATCCCAACGGTGTCTGCACAACCCTCCGGGTTGCCGCCCACACCCTCTACGAGAACGCTAGCCCTTAGCCCGAATCCACCGAAGGACACGGATGGACGGCGTGAGGACAGCGGAAGGGGGTGGGTGAGGGAGCTACAGGGGAGATGGCCTGGGCTCTTGGGGTAGATGGGAGGCCGGCGGACGGTCTTCAGTCGCCGCACAGGGCCCCTAAGGCCCTATGCGGGAGTTGCGATGCGCGGGATGGCGAGAGGATACGCAGCAGGGGAGTCTCGCGACCGGGGTGGCGCGAGATTGCGGGGACGTTGGGTCAGTTGCAGGCTGGCCGTCAGGCCGGGAATGGAATGGCTTGCAGCCGGGCCAAGGCGCGACTGAACTGGGTTTCCCAAGGCCAGCGCCGGGGGAGATGCAAAGTGAGGCGGCGCGCCGAGCGGGTGATCCGTCCCACCAGAGCGAAGACCCGCCGCCTGAGGGTCTTGGTGATCACGGTCCCCTCGCCCAGACCAATCCGCGCCGTCCAGCGGGCCAGGTTATGCGCCATCACCTGTACCGCCAGCATGTGGTTCAGCCCGACGCCGTACTTGAGGTCGCGTATGGCGTTCTCGACCTCGGCGTGGCGGCGATGATCGGCCTCCAGTTCCAGCGTCTCCCCATCGCGGTCGGTGATGAAGGCGTGATAACTGTATCTGGCGAAGAGGGCGAGCTGGGAACCGGGTGTCGGCTTCACCCGCCGGACAATGAGCCGCGCCGGCGGGGCGTCCGGCTTGGTCTGGAACGGGGTGTAAGTCGTCTCGGCGACATCGGCGGCGCCGTCCATCCAGTAGGGAATGGGAGTCCAGTCCTCCTCTGGTATCGCCTCGATCAGGTCCCGCAGGCTGGCGCGCTGGCGGATGGTGATAGAGAAGCGGACATCCATTTCCCGGCAGGCGGCAACGACAGTGTGGGCGTAGAAGCCGCTGTCGGCCCGCACCGTGAGTTGTCCCCTGGCCCCGCCGTAGCGCACCCGCCCCACCGTCTCACGCAGGAAGTGGGCCGCGCCACGGGCGGTGTTGGCCCGGCCCTCGCGCAGCCGGGACATCAGCACCTCGCCGGTGCCGGCGGCAATGGCCAGCAGCGGGTGATAGCCGCGGGCGCCGGTATAGCCGTGGTGGCGCGCTCCCTCCTTGGCCAGTCCATAGGTCTCGCAGATGGTCGAGTCCAGGTCGATGGTCAGGGGCGAGTCGCCGGGTCCGGCCCCAGCGGCCCAGGCCCGGGCCAACAACTGGCGGCTCACGCGGTCGAGTTGACGGACATGCCCCCACCGGAAGCTGCGCAGGAAGGTCCCCAGGGTGGATGACGCCTTGACCACGCAGCCTAGAACACCGACCGTCCCACCAGCGCGCAGCGCATCGGCGTCGTCGATGCAGTCGCCGCCTGCCAGCGCGGAAGCGACCAGCGTCAGCATCTTGTCCCCAGTGTTCGCCCGTCCCGGCGCTCCGCCGAGGTCAAGGTGATGGTCGACGAGTTCCCGCAGGCCCAGGTGCCGGGCTAGGGTGGCCGGCAGGAGCAGGCCGGCATTGGCCACCAGGCGATGGTCGTCAAAGAGGATGCGCATACGGTCGGGTTTGTTCTGTGGCAGCATCTATTGGGTGCTCCTTGTTTCCGGGCTGGTTTCTGTTCCAAAACCATTATCCCAGATTCAGAGGAGCACCCTCTGGCTTCTTCAAGGGCTGTCCCGAAGGACACCGATGGACGGCGTGAGGACAGCGGAAGGGGGTGGGTGAGGGAGCTACAGGGGAGATGGCCTGGGCTCTTGGGGTAGATGGGAGGGCGGCGGAGGGTCTTCAGTCGCCGCACAGGGCCCCTAAGGCCCTATGCGGGAGTTGCGATGCGCGGGATGGCGAGAGGATACGCAGCAGGGGACTCTCGCGACCGGGGTGGCGCGAGATTGCGGGGACGTTGGGTCAGTTGCAGGCTGGCCGTCAGGCCGGGAACGGAATGGCTTGCAGCCGGGCCAAGGCGCGACTGAACTGGGTTTCCCAAGGCCAGCGCCGGGGGAGATGCAAAGTGAGGCGGCGCGCCGAGCGGGTGATCCGTCCCACCAGAGCGAAGACCCGCCGCCTGAGGGTCTTGGTGATCACGGTCCCCTCGCCCAGACCAATCCGCGCCGTCCAGCGGGCCAGGTTATGCGCCATCACCTGTACCGCCAGCCAGGCGCCGTTGGCGGCGAAGCGCCGACGGCATGTGGTTCAGCCCGACGCCGTACTTGAGGTCGCGTATGGCGTTCTCGACCTCGGCGTGGCGGCGATGATCGGCCTCCAGTTCCAGCGTCTCCCCATCGCGGTCGGTGATGAAGGCGTGATAGCTGTATCTGGCGAAGAGGGCGAGCTGGGAACCGGGCGTCGGCTTCACCCGCCGGACAATGAGCCGCACCGGCGCGGCGTCCGGCTTGGTCTGGAACGGGGTGTAAGTCGTCTCGGCGACATCGGCGGCGCCGTCCATCCAGTAGGGAATGGGAGTCCAGTCCTCCTCTGGTATCGCCTCGATCAGGTCCCGCAGGCTGGCGCGCTGGCGGATGGTGATAGAGAAGCGGACATCCATTTCCCGGCAGGCGGCAACGACAGTGTGGGCGTAGAAGCCGCTGTCGGCCCGCACCGTGAGTTGTCCCCTGGCCCCGCCGTAGCGCACCCGCCCCACCGTCTCACGCAGGAAGTGGGCGGCGCCACGGGCGGTGTTGGCCCGGCCCTCGCGCAGCCGGGACATCAGCACCTCGCCGGTGCCGGCGGCAATGGCCAGCAGCGGGTGATAGCCGCGGGCGCCGGTATAGCCGTGGTGGCGCGCTCCCTCCTTGGCCAGTCCATAGGTCTCGCAGATGGTCGAGTCCAGGTCGATGCTCAGGGGCGAGTCGCCGGGTCCGGCCCCAGCGGCCCAGGCCCGGGCCAACAACTGGCGGCTCACGCGGTCGAGTTGACGGACATGCCCCCACCGGAAGCTGCGCAGGAAGGTCCCCAGGGTGGATGGCGCCTTGACCACGCAGCCTAGAACACCGACCGTCCCACCAGCGCGCAGCGCATCGGCGTCGTCGATGCAGTCGCCGCCTGCCAGCGCGGAAGCGACCAGCGTCAGCATCTTGTCCCCAGTGTTCGCCCGTCCCGGCGCTCCGCCGAGGTCAAGGTGATGGTCGACGAGTTCCCGCAGGCCCAGGTGCCGGGCTAGGGTGGCCGGCAGGAGCAGGCCGGCATTGGCCACCAGGCGATGGTCGTCAAAGAGGATGCGAATACGGTCGGGTTTGTTCTGTGGCAGCATCTATTGGGTGCTCCTTGTTTCCGGGCTGGTTTCTGTTCCAAAACCATTATCCCAGATTCAGAGGAGCACCCGCTGGCTTCTTCAAGGACTGTCCCCAAGACCGTCCTTCGGTGGATTCGGGCTAACATTCCGCGCTGCGATATTTTAGACCGGGAACTGGCCCAATACAAGCTGTGCCCGCAGGAAGGCTGATATAATTGGCTTCAGGCGGCTGGGATACTTTCCCAGCGGGCAGCCGTTGGTGCAAATGGGCGCCTCGGCCGGGTTAGACCGGGTTAGACCGGGTTAGACAGGAGGCGGCATGAGTCTCGGTGAGGACCAGGAGCTGGCGAAGGAGATAGAGGCCGTGGCTGCCAGGTTGGCCAGGGGCGCGGGCGAGATACTTTTGACCCGGTTCGGCGGCTCTCTGGAAGTGGAATACAAGGACGAGAAGAAGCGGGACCCGGTTACCTCTGCGGACAAGGAGAGCCAATCGTACCTGACCGACGCCATTTCCGGGAGGTTTGGCGACCACGGCATATTGGGGGAAGAAGACCCCGGCGAAGAGGAGGCTCCCTGCCCCGACTATCTATGGGTCCTGGACCCCCTGGACGGCACTACCAATTTCATGAACGGGCTGCCCGTTTACGGGGTATCCATCGGCGTTTTGTACAGGGGAGCTCCCCTGGCCGGCGCCCTGTTCATTCCGTGGCCCCGGTCCGACGGCGGCTTCGTGCTTCATGCCCGGAAGGGCGGAGGCGCCTGGATTGACGGTGAGCCGGTCTCAATCCCGGAGGCCGGCGTCCCCGAGGCTACCCGTCTCACGGGCATTCCAGGCTCTCTTGGCGCCCGGTACCGGCTGGGAAAAGAGCTGCGCCGGCGCATGGGTGAGGTCCGAGTAACGGGCAGCATCGCCTACGAGCTTGCCCTGATGGTCCGTGGCTCCTTCCAGTACGTCGTTTTCGGAGCCCCGAAGATATGGGACGTGGCCGCTGGCGCTTCGATTGTGGCTGAGGCTGGCGGCGCGGTGCTGGTAAGGTACAGGGGAAGCCGTCGCTGGAAGCCCTTGACCTCCTTCTACCCCGAGGTCAGGGGGAGGTCGTCCCAGAGAAACGGGTCGTCAGGGACAGTTCCGGGCAACACGGCTGAAGATCCCCAATTAGAGGCGCAAGTACCCAGCGTAAAGGCGCTGCGCGGGTGGACCGGGTCTCTCATCGCCGGGGGCAGTCAGGTGGCGCCCTTCGTGGCCGGGAATCTCCAGCGCAGATCACCTCTCCGTGCCAGGATCGCAGAGCTGTTGCGCAGGAAGAGGCATCATGCCCGGTGAGCATCGCACCAGAGCGATCGCTCCTGGAAGCACGCCGTCGATTCTGAAAAGCCTGGCGCCGGTCTTGCCCAACGTCCTGGGCGATGCAGATGAGAATAGCTGAACTCCCATACTAAGCCGGGTCGGGCTCCCAGCCCCAGGGGCGGGGACCCAAGTCGGGTTCGAACACCAGGCCTCTCTTCACCGTCAGGGCCGGGACGAACGACCTGTTCACCCTCAGGCTCGCCCCTAGCACGTCGTAAACCACCCAGTCCCCCTCTTTCATCTCCAGCACCGAAATGTCCGCCTGGCTGCCCACGGCCAGGCTTCCCAGCCGGTCCTGCTGGCCTATGGCCCGTGCGGGGTTGGCGGTGCACATGGTGACCACCTGGTCCAGGCTGAACCCCATGCCCAGAAATCTGGTCATCATCTCCGTCATGCTGTGGACCGTGCGTTGGCGGCCCTGTACAGTGAGGTCGGTGCTGATGCAATGGGGCATAAGCCCCTGGTCTACGATGCGTCGACCAACGTCGAAGCTGAAGTTCAACCTTCCGTGGGCGGTGTCGAACCAGACTCCCCTGTCCGCCGCCTCCCTGGCCTCGGGGACGAGTTTTCTGTTGGCGTCCAGCACGCCGCCGGGGTTGGCTGTGAAGTAGTGGGTGAGGATGTCACCTTCCTCCAGGATGGGGAGCAGCTCCCGAATGACGTTGGGGTCATAGCGTTTCTCGGTGTCCCCGATGTGCACCATCAGCTTGATCCCGCTCTCTCTGGCGGCCCGCTTGGCCAGCCGGGGCATCTCCATTCCGAAGATCTCCAGGGCGGGGGATACCATCCGGGCCTTGATGCCTCCCACCAGTCCTCGGTACTGGTCCACTGCCCGTAAAGTGGCATCCAGGTTGATGCTGCCCTCGGCGATGATGTCGGGAATGGTGGCCAGACCGGTCTGACAAATGTGCATGAAGGGGATAATCTCGGTGTGGCAGTTGGGGATGATGTGCCTTGGGAAGCCGCTGAAGGTGGCGCTTCCGGCGCTTCCAGCGTCCACCAAGGTCGTGACGCCCGAATGGACGCCCGCAAGGTCGGGGTTTACTCCGTTCGGGGTTACCCCATCGAAAACGTGAACGTGCACGTCAATGAGGCCAGGTGTCACAAGCTTCCCCGAGACATCGATCACCCTCGTGGCTTCCCCGGAGTTGCCAGAATCGCCAGAGTCGCCGGCTTCGATGGATGGGCTGACGGCGGCGATTTTCCCACCCTCTATCCCAATGTCATGGACGCCGTTGAGTCCCTGGGAGGGGTCGACAACATTCCCGCCTTTGAGCAGAAGGTCGTACACAGGTCACCTCCAGTAAGGGTTAGGGAGGCGGACTCTGGCCAGGTTCCGGGTTAATTTTACGATGTACTCCGGAGAAGGGCAACGAAACCCGGCAGGTAGGGTCTTTAGATTGTCAATGCGAGGGGCAAAGCCCCGAAGCAATCTAAGCAGGGCCAGAAGGGATCGCTTCGCTTGGTTTGCAATGGCATTGGCGCAATGACAGCGGCAGTACTTTTGAAAGGCCTTGGGCGGGCAGGTGTGCCTGGTGCCATGGGGATTAGCCTGTGCTATACTCTCTAATCATTCTAAGCGAAGTTGCAAGGAGGCGGCGGATGATTGACCTGATTATCAGGGGTGGCCAGGTGGTGACCCCGTGGGGAGTTGGGGGATGGGACGTGGCCGTGGAGGGGGAAAAAATAGTGGCGGTGGCCGAGCCGGGCGCCCTCCCGGGTGAGACGGGACGGGTTATTGATGCCACGGGTAAGATCGTGGTCCCCGGGGGCATCGAGCCCCATGCCCATATCGCCGCGCCCATATTCTCCATGGAAATGCGGACGGCCCCGCCTGAGCAAGTCAGCCGGGCCGCCCTCTTCGGCGGCACCACAACTTTGACTGATTTCGCCATACAATATCCCGGCATAGACATCTTCCAGTCCCTGGATGAGAGGAAATCCCGCTGGGGCGGCAACTCCTACTGCGACTACTCTCACCATTGCATGTTGCTGCGCCAGGTGCCCACCGACGTCATCGGCCAGATGAAGGAGGTCATCCAGGAAGGCTTCCCCACCTTCAAGATATTCACCACCAACATCCGCCAGGTAGACCGGACTCCCCCGGAAGAGCGCAGGCTGGTGGGAATGGGGCACCTGTCCGCGCTGATGGAGCAGACGGCGGCCCACGGCGGCATGATGTTCATCCACTCCGAGGACGACGACATCGTCCAGTTCATGTACAACAAGCTGACGGAGGAGGAGCGCGTCGAGTGGTACAACATGCACGAGGTGCACAACAACATGTCCGAGGACGTGTCCTTTCGCCGGGTGCTCAGGGTGGCCGAGTGGGCAGAGGCGGCGGCCTACTTCGTCCACGTCAGCGCCAGGCAGGGGGTGAACGCCATCAGAGAGGCAAGGGGGCGCGGCTTGCCTATATACGGAGAGACCCTCCATAATTACGTCAGCTTTACGTCCGAGGACTATAAACAGCCCGACGGCATGAAATTCCACACCTATCCTTCGCTGAAGTCCGAGGAGGACCGCCTTTCTTTGTGGGATGGGTTGATCAAGGGCGGCCTCAACAGCATGGCCACCGACGAGTACTGCACCGATTTCGCCACCAAGCGGATGGGCAGGACCATCTACGACGTGACGGGCGGCCACAACGGCGCCGAGACCAGGGTGGGCATCACCTACAGCGAGGGTGTTGTCAAGAGGGGCATGTCCCTCCTGCGGTTCGTGGACATCACCTCGGCCAACGCCGCCCGCATTATGGGCTACTACCCCCGCAAAGGGGCCATAGCCCCGGGCAGTGACGCCGACATCGTCCTCATAGACCCAGGCCTCAGCAAGACTTTGACCATGGACGACTTTCACATAGGCGACTACAGCATCTGGGAGGGCTGGGAGATCAACGGCTGGCCGGTGACCACCATACTGCGGGGCAAGGTGGTGGTGGAAAACGGCCAGTTCTTCGGCTCCTTGGGCAGCGGCAAGCTGATCCCCAGGAAGATCGACGCCGCGGTGCTCAACGGGCCGGCATGTTGAGGCCCTCACCCCCAACCCCTCTCCCAGTGGGAGAAGGGCCAGAGGTTTTATGAGAGATATTAGGGTATGGGTCCTTGCTGTGGTGATGGGCGCCGTGCTGGGGCTGGCCGGCGGGTTTGCCGCCAGCTTTGCCACAAGCCAGGGAGGTCGGATTAGCCCCGGGGAGGCAGTGCCCTCTTCCGAGACCGGGTTACTTCCCTCGCCTTCCTCATCGCCGGGCGGGGAATTCACCTCCGAAAGCTATCAGTTCGGCTCTGGTGGAAGCGGTGGGGTTCGGGGATCGTACGAGGACTCAGGGTCTTCCAGCCTTTCCACCTCCTCATCCACTTCCCTATCAACCGTGGGAGAGGGCCTGAACATATCAAGCTCCGTTGCTTCAGTGGGGCAGGGGGCTCTGGGGCCGGCGGCTGGTCAAAACACCACCGCGGTCCAATGGGCTCGGGACGTGGTCTCCACGGTCCAGCTTTTCGGCGATGTGAACCACGACGGCATGGTGGACGTGGAGGATCTAGCCCTGGTGGGACAGGCCTTTGGGACGGCATTACTTGAGTTTGATCTCAACGGCGACGGCGTGGTTGACCACGATGATCTGGACGTGGTGGTGAGGAATTTGGTCCGGTAGCCCTCACCCCCAACCCCTCTCCCAAATGGGAGAGGGGTTGGGGGTGATTATTTGTTGAGGAAAAGGGGAGGAATCGTCGGAATGTGGTTGAGCTGTCAAGGGGTCTGCGTAGAAGACAGACTTCGACAGAAGAAATACTGTAAGCTCGCCTGAAGAACCGTCGTATTGTGTGCACACAGCTTCGCCGCCAGCACCCCCTCGGGCGATACATCGCCGACTTTTACTGCCAGGAGGCAAATCTGGCAATTGAGCAGGAATGGGGTGTGCATGATAGGGAGGACCAGAGAGAGTAGGACGAAATTAGGCGGGAAACTATTGAGCAACAGGGCATCGTGGTGCTGAGAATAATGAACGACGAAGTAACCCAAGACTTGGATAGTGTTCTCATCAGAATGATGGATGCTCTGACGTCCTCGACCGAACCCCTCTACCTTACCCCGAATCCACCGAAGGACGGCCTTGAGGACAGCCCTTGAAGAAGCCAGCGGGTGCTCCTCTGAATCTGAGATAATGGTTTTGGAACAGAAACCAGCCCGGAAACAAGGAGCACCCAATAGATGCTGCCACAGAACAAACCCGACCGTATGCGCATCCTCTTTGACGACCATCGCCTGGTGGCCAATGCCGGCCTGCTCCTGCCGGCCACCCTAGCCCGGCACCTGGGCCTGCGGGAACTCGTCGACCATCACCTTGACCTCGGCGGAGCGCCGGGACGGGCGAACACTGGGGACAAGATGCTGACGCTGGTCGCTTCCGCGCTGGCAGGCGGCGACTGCATCGACGACGCCGATGCGCTGCGCGCTGGTGGGACGGTCGGTGTTCTAGGCTGCGTGGTCAAGGCGTCATCCACCCTGGGGACCTTCCTGCGCAGCTTCCGGTGGGGGCATGTCCGTCAACTCGACCGCGTGAGCCGCCAGTTGTTGGCCCGGGCCTGGGCCGCTGGGGCCGGACCCGGCGACTCGCCCCTGAGCATCGACCTGGACTCGACCATCTGCGAGACCTATGGACTGGCCAAAGAGGGAGCGCGCCACCACGGCTATACCGGCGCCCGCGGCTATCACCCGCTGCTGGCCATTGCCGCCGGCACCGGCGAGGTGCTGATGTCCCGGCTGCGCGAGGGCCGGGCCAACACCGCCCGTGGCGCGGCCCACTTCCTGCGTGAGACGGTGGGGCGGGTGCGCTACGGCGGGGCCAGGGGACAACTCACGGTGCGGGCCGACAGCGGCTTCTACGCCCACACTGTCGTTGCCGCCTGCCGGGAAATGGATGTCCGCTTCTCTATCACCATCCGCCAGCGCGCCAGCCTGCGGGACCTGATCGAGGCGATACCAGAGGAGGACTGGACTCCCATTCCCTACTGGATGGACGGCGCCGCCGATGTCGCCGAGACGACTTACACGCCGTTCCAGACCAAGCCGGACGCCCCGCCGGCGCGGCTCATTGTCCGGCGGGTGAAGCCGACGCCCGGTTCCCAGCTCGCCCTCTTCGCCAGATACAGCTATCACGCCTTCATCACCGACCGCGATGGGGAGACGCTGGAACTGGAGGCCGATCATCGCCGCCACGCCGAGGTCGAGAACGCCATACGCGACCTCAAGTACGGCGTCGGGCTGAACCACATGCCGTCGGCGCGCTTCGCCGCCAACGGCGCCTGGCTGGCGGTACAGGTGATGGCGCATAACCTGGCCCGCTGGACGCGGCGCGGATTGGTCTGGGCGAGCGGACCGTGATCACCAAGACCCTCAGGCGGCGGGTCTTCGCTCTGGTGGGGCGGATCACCCGCTCGGCGCGCCGCCTCACTTTGCATCTCCCCCGGCGCTGGCCTTGGGAAACCCAGTTCAGTCGCGCCTTGGCCCGGCTGCAAGCCATTCCGTTCCCGGCCTGACGGCCAGCCTGTAACTGACCCAACGTCCCCGCAATCTCGCGCCACCCCGGTCGCGAGAGTCCCCTGCTGCGTATCCTCTCGCCATCCCGCGCATCGCAACTCCCGCATAGGGCCTTAGGGGCCCTGTGCGGCGACTGAAGACCCTCCGCCGCCCTCCCATCTACCCCAAGACCCCAGGCCATCTCCCCTGTAGTTCCCTCACCCACCCCCTTCCGCTGCCCTCACGCCGTCCATCGGTGTCTTTGGGGACAGTCCTTGAAGAAGCCAGCGGGTGCTCCTCTGAATCTGGGATAATGGTTTTGGAACAGAAACCAGCCCGGAAACAAGGAGCACCCAATAGATGCTGCCACAGAACAAACCCGACCGTATCCGCATCCTCTTTGACGACCATCGCCTGGTGGCCAATGCCGGCCTGCTCCTGCCGGCCACCCTCGCCCGGCACCTGGGCCTGCGGGAACTCGTCGACCATCACCTTGACCTCGGCGGAGCGCCGGGACGGGCGAACACTGGGGACAAGATGCTGACGCTGGTCGCTTCCGCGCTGGCAGGCGGCGACTGCATCGACGACGCCGATGCGCTGCGCGCTGGTGGGACGGTCGGTGTTCTAGGCTGCGTGGTCAAGGCGTCATCCACCCTGGGGACCTTCCTGCGCAGCTTCCGGTGGGGGCATGTCCGTCAACTCGACCGCGTGAGCCGCCAGTTGTTGGCCCGGGCCTGGGCCGCTGGGGCCGGACCCGGCGACTCGCCCCTGACCATCGACCTGGACTCGACCATCTGCGAGACCTATGGACTGGCCAAGGAGGGAGCGCGCCACCACGGCTATACCGGCGCCCGCGGCTATCACCCGCTGCTGGCCATTGCCGCCGGCACCGGCGAGGTGCTGATGTCCCGGCTGCGCGAGGGCCGGGCCAACACCGCCCGTGGCGCCGCCCACTTCCTGCGTGAGACGGTGGGGCGGGTGCGCTACGGCGGGGCCAGGGGACAACTCACGGTGCGGGCCGACAGCGGCTTCTACGCCCACACTGTCGTTGCCGCCTGCCGGGAAATGGATGTCCGCTTCTCTATCACCATCCGCCAGCGCGCCAGCCTGCGGGACCTGATCGAGGCGATACCAGAGGAGGACTGGACTCCCATTCCCTACTGGATGGACGGCGCCGCCGATGTCGCCGAGACGACTTACACCCCGTTCCAGACCAAGCCGGACGCCGCGCCGGTGCGGCTCATTGTCCGGCGGGTGAAGCCGACGCCCGGTTCCCAGCTCGCCCTCTTCGCCAGATACAGCTATCACGCCTTCATCACCGACCGCGATGGGGAGACGCTGGAACTGGAGGCCGATCATCGCCGCCACGCCGAGGTCGAGAACGCCATACGCGACCTCAAGTACGGCGTCGGGCTGAACCACATGCTGGCGGTACAGGTGATGGCGCATAACCTGGCCCGCTGGACGGCGCGGATTGGTCTGGGCGAGGGGACCCTGATCACCAAGACCCTCAGGCGGCGGGTCTTCGCTCTGGTGGGGCGGATCACCCGCTCGGCGCGCCGCCTCACTTTGCATCTCCCCCGGCGCTGGCCTTGGGAAACCCAGTTCAGTCGCGCCTTGGCCCGGCTGCAAGCCATTCCGTTCCCGGCCTGACGGCCAGCCTGCAACTGACCCAACGTCCCCGCAATCTCGCGCCACCCCGGTCGCGAGAGTCCCCTGCTGCGTATCCTCTCGCCATCCCGCGCATCGCAACTCCCGCATAGGGCCTTAGGGGCCCTGTGCGGCGACTGAAGACCCTCCGCCGGCCTCCCATCTACCCCAAGACCCCAGGCCATCTCCCCTGTAGCTTCCTCATCCACCCCCTTCCGCTGTCCTCACGCCGTCCATCCGTGTCCTTCGGTGGATTCGGGCTTAGGGAGAGGGGCCAGGGGTGAGGGAAAAATAAAGGAGGCACATATGGGCAAGCTAATGTCAAAGAGGTATATCCTGGCGTTGGTATTTGCTCTGGCAGCCTTCGGGGCCGCCTTCGCCGCCGTCATGGCGGGGGTGGTCCCGGTGCAGTGGAGCCGGGAGCAGCCGGTGTTGGTCAAGGGCGTAACCCTACAGGTGCTGAGCGATGACTCCATGAGGATATTCGAGGACGAGGCTCTGACCAAGGAGATCACTTCGGGCGATACCCTGGTCTTCGAGGCCTTGCAGGCCCAGCCTCCCCTTGACAAGATATTCGGAG
This sequence comes from Dehalococcoidia bacterium, assembly GCA_965225925.1. GTDB lineage: Bacteria > Chloroflexota > Dehalococcoidia > Lucifugimonadales > JAGWBF01 > CBDDBY01. Next base: position 47,606 of record CBDDBY010000004.1, read on the forward strand.
GTGGGGCAGGAAGGGAGCTGTTCATAAGGAACGACTCCAACATCCCTCTGAACCTGCTCACTGGCGCATTTGAGATCGAAATAGCATCAGGGGAAAAGGTAGGCTACAAAGTGGAGTTGGCCGAGTGCTGCAATTCCATCAACCCTGACCAAGTTCGCCTGTTCCACATCGGGTTGGGAGTCGCCCCAGCTCAGTTAAACAGGGAGTTTCCCATCGTCATCGGCGCGCTGGGAGAGGAGGGCGAGCCGCCGGCCCCGTTGGCCGGATTCACCTCATCCGGGGACTTCCATGCCGGCGTCGGCCCGGTGACGGAGATAGACTTCGAGTCTCTGACGGCAGAAGCCAGCAGCTGCCCTGGCGTACAGAACGGCTTTAACGCGAACCTTGACAACCCACTGGTGATTCAAGGGGTCACATTCAGCGATAGCCCGTGCTTGGAGCTAGCAATAGATGGCCAACCCAGCGACCAAAAGATTTTGCTCCGAGCCGGGAATGGCTTGATCGAGCTTCCGCTGGATGGTGCGAGCAAACCCAGTTCCAATGGAGCCTTGTTGCAAATCGTTTCCTTCGATACCTCCAACTTCGAAGTGAAGGCAACCGACGGCTCGGGCGCCACCCTCACCATCAATGGCACAGGGGACCCGAGTAATCCATTGTTTGCCGGCTTTACCTCCGGCCACGGCATCACCAAGATCGAGATTCCCGGTACAAGCGCCTCGGGGGTCGTGATTGCCAGCTTCCGCTTCGAGACGCCAGGGCCGTAGCCCTCACCCCTGCCCTTCTCCCACCGGGAGAGTGGGAAAACCGTAAAGGAGGCAAGCATGGCCAGGCTGAAGTCAAAGAAGTATCTTTTGGCGGCTGTTTTTGCACTGGCGGCCTTCGGGGCCACCTTCGCCGCCGTCCTCGCGGGGGTGATCCCCGTGCAGTGGAGCCGGGAGCAACCGGCGACGGTTGTCGGTGTGGCTGTGCAGGTATTGCCTCCCGACTCCATGACGTTATTTAGAAACGCTGGGCTCACAGATCAGCTTAACCCGGCAGACGCCCTCCAATTCGCTGTTCCTCTGCTCCTGCCGCCTCTAAACGTAGAGGGGGCAAAGTTATCCAACCCGACGGTACGCCTTTGGCTAAGGAACGATTCTGACGTCCCGCTGAGCCCGGTCGAAATATTCGACCCATCGGTGCCGATCTTAGACTCGCAGACCGGGCAGGTGGTGGGAGGTTACGAAGTGTTTAAGGACGAGTGTTGTTCGCCAATTCTGCCGGGTCAAGCTCTCAGGATCAGGATCGAGCTAGGTGGCAATGCGTAAACCCGAATCCACCGAAGGACACCGATGGACGGCGTGAGGGCAGCGGAAGGGGGTGGGTGAGGGAGCTACAGGGGAGATGGCCTGGGGTCTTGGGGTAGATGGGAGGCCGGCGGAGGGTCTTCAGTCGCCGCACAGGGCCCCTAAGGCCCTATGCGGGAGTTGCGATGCGCGGGATGGCGAGAGGATACGCAGCAGGGGACTCTCGCGACCGGGGTGGCGCGAGATTGCGGGGACGTTGGGTCAGTTGCAGGCTGGCCGTCAGGCCGGGAACGGAATGGCTTGCAGCCGGGCCAAGGCGCGACTGAACTGGGTTTCCCAAGGCCAGCGCCGGGGGAGATGCAAAGTGAGGCGGCGCGCCGAGCGGGTGATCCGCCCCACCAGAGCTAAGACCCGCCGCCTGAGGGTCTTGGTGATCAGGGTCCCCTCGCCCAGACCAATCCGCGCCGTCCAGCGGGCCAGGTTATGCGCCATCACTTGTACCGCCACCCAGGCGCCGTTGGCGGCGAAGCGCCCCGACGGCATGTGGTTCAGCCCGACGCCGTACTTGAGGTCGCGTATGGCGTTCTCGACCTCGGCGTGGCGGCGATGATCGGCCTCCAGTTCCAGCGTCTCCCCATCGCGGTCGGTGATGAAGGCGTGATAGCTGTATCTGGCGAAGAGGGCGAGCTGGGAACCGGGCGTCGGCTTCACCCGCCGGACAATGAGCCGCACCGGCGCGGCGTCCGGCTTGGTCTGGAACGGGGTGTAAGTCGTCTCGGCGACATCGGCGGCGCCGTCCATCCAGTAGGGAATGGGAGTCCAGTCCTCCTCTGGTATCGCCTCGATCAGGTCCCGCAGGCTGGCGCGCTGGCGGATGGTGATAGAGAAGCGGACATCCATTTCCCGGCAGGCGGCAACGACAGTGTGGGCGTAGAAGCCGCTGTCGGCCCGCACCGTGAGTTGTCCCCTGGCCCCGCCGTAGCGCACCCGCCCCACCGTCTCACGCAGGAAGTGGGCCGCGCCACGGGCGGTGTTGGCCCGGCCCTCGCGCAGCCGGGACATCAGCACCTCGCCGGTGCCGGCGGCAATGGCCAGCAGCGGGTGATAGCCGCGGGCGCCGGTATAGCCGTGGTGGCGCGCTCCCTCCTTGGCCAGTCCATAGGTCTCGCAGATGGTCGAGTCCAGGTCGATGCTCAGGGGCGAGTCGCCGGGTCCGGCCCCAGCGGCCCAGGCCCGGGCCAACAACTGGCGGCTCACGCGGTCGAGTTGACGGACATGCCCCCACCGGAAGCTGCGCAGGAAGGTCCCCAGGGTGGATGACGCCTTGACCACGCAGCCTAGAACACCGACCGTCCCACCAGCGCGCAGCGCATCGGCGTCGTCGATGCAGTCGCCGCCTGCCAGCGCGGAAGCGACCAGCGTCAGCATCTTGTCCCCAGTGTTCGCCCGTCCCGGCGCTCCGCCGAGGTCAAGGTGATGGTCGACGAGTTCCCGCAGGCCCAGGTGCCGGGCTAGGGTGGCCGGCAGGAGCAGGCCGGCATTGGCCACCAGGCGATGGTCGTCAAAGAGGATGCGGATACGGTCGGGTTTGTTCTGTGGCAGCATCTATTGGGTGCTCCTTGTTTCCGGGCTGGTTTCTGTTCCAAAACCATTATCCCAAATTCAGAGGAGCACCCGCTGGCTTCTTCAAGGGCTGTCCCCAAGGACGTCCTTCGGTGGATTCGGGTTAAGGACTCCTGGACAGTCTATCTATATCTCGGAGTGGACCCGGACTCGGGCAAGAAACGGTACAAGACCGAGGTAGTCCGTGGCACGAAGAGGGAGGCCCAGAAGCGCCTCACCGAGCTGCTGGGGCAACTGGACACGGGCACCTACGTGGAGCCCTCCAGGGAAACCGTAGAGAGCTTCCTGCACCAGTGGCTTAGGGATTACGCCGAGACTCATGTCAGGCAGCGCACCCTTGAGGGTTACCGGGGCAACTTGGATCGATACATTATCCCTGCCCTGGGTAGTATCGCCCTTGAGAAGCTCGCGGCCCGGCACATCCAGTCCTTCGAGTCTGACGGCCTGCGCCGTGGCCTATCAGCCCAGACGGTACTACATTGCCACAGGATCATCTTTCAGGCGCTACGTTGGGGTGTTAAGATGGGTGCTCTGAGTCGCAACGTGGCCGAGGCTGTGTCGCCACCTAGACCCCAGCGTAAAGAGGCGCAGACATTGGATTGGGAGGGAGTACGGAAGTTCCTGGAAGCAACTCGAACCAGCTCCTACTATCCTCTCTTTTTGGTAGCTCTTCTCACTGGGCTCAGGCGCTCGGAGCTGCTGGCCCTGAGATGGCAAGATGTAGACCTGGAAAGCGGCACTTTGGCGGTCTCAAGAAGTCTTGTGAAGCTCAAGACTGGGGAGATGATTATGGCCGCTCCCAAATCTGGTAGGCCCCGAGTGATCCATTTACCCTTGGGAGTCATGGCTTGCCTCAGAAGACTTCGGGGAGTCCAAGGGGCGCATTTGGCAACTTTGGCCCAACCAATCACGCGAGATACGTTGGTATTCGCCCATGCTGACGGGCGCCCCTATACCCCGGATGTGGTATCTCGCGCCTTCGGCCTCGCAGCTCGCAAAGCAGGAATGAGAGGTCTCCGGTTTCACGACATGCGTCACACTCATGCCAGTCTGATGCTGGCCGCAGGGGTGCATCTAAAGGTTGTGTCTGAACGGCTAGGGCATTCGGGAATAGGGATTACGGGAGACCTTTATTCCCATGTCCTTCCTGGGCTCCAAAAGGAAGCTGTAATGCAATGGGATGAAACGTTTGAGCGTTTAGTAGAGGCTAGATTTACAAAAGATGTACAAAACCACATGGTAGCATTAGAACAATCCTCAGTTTAGCTATGCGGAGGGGTGGCCGAGTGGACGATGGCGGCGGTCTTGAAAACCGCTAACTCTTTTGGGGTTCGTGGGTTCGAATCCCACCCCCTCCGCCATATTAATGTTCTTTGTGACCCCATAAAGTCTCAAAATCCTCCGGTCTCGTAGCTGTGTCGGTGATATTGAGGCCTTGAGTATTCCCGCGAACTCCCGTAAAATACCACTGAATCCCGCTCACTGTGTGGGAATTAATGTGGTAAGGATGGGAGAATGGGCAAGCTCACAGCACTCGCGGCAAGGGCCATGAGCAAACCCGGCAGGCACGGTGACGGCGACGGCCTCTACTTGAACATCGCCCCTTCCGGCAGCAAATCATGGGTCCAGCGAATCGTAGTCAATGGACGGCGCCGCGACATAGGGCTGGGGCCGTACCCCGCTGTCAGCCTTGCCAGAGCCCGGGCCATCGCCTACGACAATCGCACTGCCGTTGCCGAAGGCCGCGACCCGGTTGCCGAGAAACGGGATGAGCGGGAGGCGTCCCGCAGGCGTGCACCGTCCATCCCCACCTTCGCCCAAGCCGCCGCCCGGGTGATCGAACTGCGCTGCCCGACCTGGAGCAACGCCAAGCACGCCGCCCAGTGGGAGAGCACGCTGGCCACCTACGCCCACCCCGTGATCGGGCGCAAGACGGTCGACGCCGTCACCCCGTCCGACGCCATGGACGTGCTGACTCCCATCTGGACCAGCAAGCCGGAGACCGCCAGCCGGGTCCGCCAGCGGATGGAGACGGTCATGGACTGGGCGGTTACCCACGGTTACAGGCTGGACAATCCGGCGGGGCGCTCCCTGCTAAAAGTGCTGCCGTCGGTCAAGCGGCTGAAGGAACACCGCCAGGCCTTGCCCTATGTCCAGGTGCCGGACGCCGTGTTACGGGTCAGGGAGTCCTCCGCCGACGTTCCGACCAAGCTGAGCTTTGAGTTTCTTGTACTGACCGCCGGCCGCTCCGGGGAGGTGCGGGCGGCTGAGTGGGGGGAAGTCGATTGGGAGGCGGCCACCTGGGAGATCCCAGCTGCCCGGATGAAGGCACGGCGTCCCCACCGGGTGCCGCTGCCCGGGAGGGCTATGGAGATACTGAAGGAGGCGTCACGCTTCGGTGGCGGGCAGGACCTGGTCTTCCCCGCCACCCGCAGCGGCAGGGCGACGTCCTCCATGACGTTTACCTCCCTGCTCCGGAGGCTGGGCATTCCCGCCGTACCGCACGGATTCCGCTCCAGCTTTCGTGACTGGGTGATCGAGCAGACGTCGACGCCGTGGGCGGTGGCCGAGGCCGCCCTAGCCCACAACGTGGGCAATTCCACGGAGGCAGCCTACATGCGGTCCGACCTATTCGACCAGAGGCGTACGCTCATGGACGCTTGGGCTGAATTTGTTGCCGGCGGAGTCGAGGCGGAGGATAACCAATGGATGAACAGCTTCCCCAAACGTACCGCGACATATTGAACAACGATGATGGGGTTATCCCGGAGCGTGCTGACTTGCCCTCATGGTTGAGGTTCCTTCCGCCAGGAAAGCCCCTCACAAGAAACTCAAAATATCCAGTCTGGGTCGCACTCCTGAGGCCCTACTTTCAGTTCTCCCACACCAAGGCGTGGGCCAGAGAAGGACTGCGTAGGGTTCTGCGCGAATTTCGGGATAATGGCCGAGATGTACCCAAAATCCTGAACGAGTGGGCCCTCTACCAATGTGCTGAGGACCCACCGAAACCCAGCCGCGGACGGCCCGAAGAGTCAGACCGCAATTTCCGCGTCCACGTGGTGTTCGCCTTGCTGCGACTGGACGGATACTCTCGTGCATCCGCTTTCAGCCTTATCGCAGGCCATCTGGTCTGCGAGCCAGAAACCGTCCGGTCCATCATTCGCAAGTGTAAATCTGACCGCCCCAACCGGTAACAAATCCGGCCATTTATTCACCACGACAAGCCACGAGCTTCAGCTGTACCCTTCAGTAAGACAACCGAGAGGGGTACGATCATGCTTCCACCCAGCACTAATGACCGTCTTATGCCCCTTGGCGAGGTGCGGGCCCGATGCGGCCTTTCACGGAGCTCCCTGTACCGCAAGATGCGCGACGGGTCCTTCCCCACGCCGCTGCAGGTCGGGGTCCGCGCCGTCCGCTGGCGTGAGTCCGAGGTCGAGCATTGGTTGGCAACCCGCCCCAGGGCTACCGGTCACAGGCCTGACTGAGCGCTGCAAGAGCGGCCTTGACATGGCCGGCAAGGGGATTGCTGCCTTCACTTTGTCCGGCACGGGGTAGACCGCCAGAGGTTCTGCTCCCCCTTGCCTCCAATGAAGATGTAGGGATGCCAGGGTACTTTGGAACAGCCTACCAGCTCAACGCGACCCGGCGGAATGCTGAGGTGCGCCGGGCAGTTTATCCAACGAGGTATAGGCTCGATGGACGACTCTCCTACCCGCCCAGAGACCCCCGGCCAACTCCCGTCGCTCCTCTCGAACGCCAACTGGCCCCAGCTCATGCGACAAGCTGCACTTTGCGTCCTGGGCGAGCCCGCCAGGCGTCACCGCGGCGAATGGCGCTATCGATCCCGCGGAAGTCTTGTCGTCCACGTCGACGGGCCGCGAGCCGGGACGTGGAAGGATTTTGAGGGTGATAACGGCGGCGGTGTACTCGACTTCCTGGAGCACTTCCTGGGTCTCGATCACGCCCGGGCCTTCGCCTGGCTGGCCGGCAGTTTGTCACCCCAGTCTAGCCACCGCACCATCCACCGTCCTGGGCCGGCCGCGGACGCCAAGAACCTCCTCAACCTGGTGCGGGCTCTGTGGGCGGCCTCGGTTCCGATTCCAACCAGCCACGACCATCCGGCCCGCAGGTGGCTCTTCCGGCGCAAGCTCTGATGGCCCGAGCTGCCCCTACCCCCAGCCGTCCGCTGGATGGATGCCAAGGGACGGCACACTGGGGCAGTGAGCGTCATCGCATTAGCCGCGCCGCCCTCGGCGTGGGCTGACGCTTGGCCCCATCTCCCATCACCGGCCGCGGTGCAGATCCTACACCTGGACTCCGACGGGAGGCCAGCCCTGGACCGGCCCGTCGAAAACGGTGGCTTGGCGAAGCGGACTTTTGGACTCGCCCGGGGTGCTGTGCTCATCATCGGAAGCCCCGTCCTGAGTGAGGCACTTACCCCAGCCCGGGTTGCCGAGGGACTGGCCGACACCCTGGCCTTGGCCAGTCGGCACGAGGGCCCCGTAATCTGCATGTTCGGAACATCCGGCCTGAAATCTCCAGCATTGGCCGAGTGGCTGGCAGGCACACCCAACGGCGTCCTGGTCCACAGCGACCGCGACTCTCCGAAGGATGGACTCCCTCCAGGAGGTCGCCGGGCCGCGGCGACGCTTTGGCTGGCGATTCGGGATGCTGGCGGCACGGCCGAGATCGTCCCCCCGGGGGTGGGCTTCAAGGACGTTGCGGACGAGGCGGCCGCTGGGGCGGACCTCCCCCCGTTGCCGGAGGAGTGGGCGGGCTACGCCCGGACGCTGGCCGAGATGCATCCCGATTGGCCGCGCGCCGAGATCGCCAGAATTTCCGCTATAGCCACGGCACATGATGGGGACACAAATGACTGACGAACGTGACGTCCTGGAGTTGCTGGATGCCCTCCGGGGCCACCTTGTCGCCTACCCAGGCGACCAACAGGCTCGGGAGGGCATCCGCCGACTAGCGAGGGAGACAGACAGCGCGGCCCAACGCAGACCCGTTACGCTTGAAACCTGGGACAAGCCCGGCCCCCCGCCCCCCCGCCGGTGGCTGGTGGACGACTGGCTGCCCGCGGGCCGCGTCACTCTGCTTGCAGGGCCGGGCGGCATCGGCAAGTCGCGCCTGGCCCTGCAGCTCGCAGCGGGCATTGCTAGCGGGGGAGGGAGGCTTGACAAGGCCAACCACGCCGGCCAGGCCAGCACCTGGATCGAGACGTCCTCGCTCGACACGCTAAGGCTGGGCGACGCCGTCGAGCCCGGGGGCTCCCCGACGGTCTACGCAAGCTGGGAGGACGAGCCGGAGGAGTTCTGGAGCCGGCTCTCGGAGCTGTCCGGGAGCGCAGCGCCCTGGGTGACGCCGGAACGGTTGAGCCGCCTGCATATTGCGGACATGGCGGGACCACGGCCCGCTATGGGGGCCCAGGGCCGACGGGGGCAGGCACACGGACACCTTGGGTGAGACCACGGCGGCCGGGCATGAGCTGCGCCGGCTTTGCGAGGAGGTGGGGGCCAGGTTGTTGATTGTGGACCCGTCGGCCGCAGCCTACGGGAGCAACGAGAACAACCGGGCGTTGGTACGGGCCTTCGTGTCGGACTTTGACGCCTGGGCAAGAGACAACAACTGCGCCGTCCTGATACTGTCACACCCGCCGAAGTGGGCCGCCGACTACTCCGGCTCGACCGACTGGGAGGCCAGCGTCCGGTCCATGTGGACCCTCCGGTAAGGAGGGGGTCGGGCCAGCGCCTAAACCCGAATCCACCGAAGGACACGGATGGACGGCGTGAGGACAGCGGAAGGGGGTGGGTGAGGGAGCTACAGGGGAGATGGCCTGGGCTCTTGGGGTAGATGGGAGGCCGGCGGACGGTCTTCAGTCGCCGCACAGGGCCCCTAAGGCCCTATGCGGGAGTTGCGATGCGCGGGATGGCGAGAGGATACGCAGCAGGGGACTCTCGAGACCGGGGTGGCGCGAGATTGCGGGGACGTTGGGTCAGTTGCAGGCTGGCCGTCAGGCCGGGAATGGAATGGCTTGCAGCCGGGCCAAGGCGCGACTGAACTGGGTTTCCCAAGGCCAGCGCCGGGGGAGATGCAAAGTGAGGCGGCGCGCCGAGCGGGTGATCCGTCCCACCAGAGCGAAGACCCGTCGCCTGAAGGTCTTGGTGATCACGGTCCCCTCGCCCAGACCAATCCGCGCCGTCCAGCGGGCCAGGTTATGCGCCATCACCTGTACCGCCAGCCAGGCGCCGTTGGCGGCGAAGCGCCCCGACGGCATGTGGTTCAGCCCGACGCCGTACTTGAGGTCGCGTATGGCGTTCTCGACCTCGGCGTGGCGGCGATGATCGGCCTCCAGTTCCAGCGTCTCCCCATCGCGGTCGGTGATGAAGGCGTGATAGCTGTATCTGGCGAAGAGGGCGAGCTGGGAACCGGGTGTCGGCTTCACCCGCCGGACAATGAGCCGCACCGGCGCGGCGTCCGGCTTGGTCTGGAACGGGGTGTAAGTCGTCTCGGCGACATCGGCGGCGCCGTCCATCCAGTAGGGAATGGGAGTCCAGTCCTCCTCTGGTATCGCCTCGATCAGGTCCCGCAGGCTGGCGCGCTGGCGGATGGTGATAGAGAAGCGGACATCCATTTCCCGGCAGGCGGCAACGACAGTGTGGGCGTAGAAGCCGCTGTCGGCCCGCACCGTGAGTTGTCCCCTGGCCCCGCCGTAGCGCACCCGCCCCACCGTCTCACGCAGGAAGTGGGCCGCGCCACGGGCGGTGTTGGCCCGGCCCTCGCGCAGCCGGGACATCAGCACCTCGCCAGTGCCGGCGGCAATGGCCAGCAGCGGGTGATAGCCGCGGGCGCCGGTATAGCCGTGGTGGCGCGCTCCCTCCTTGGCCAGTCCATAGGTCTCGCAGATGGTCGAGTCCAGGTCGATGCTCAGGGGCGAGTCGCCGGGTCCGGCCCCAGCGGCCCAGGCCCGGGCCAACAACTGGCGGCTCACGCGGTCGAGTTGACGGACATGCCCCCACCGGAAGCTGCGCAGGAAGGTCCCCAGGGTGGATGGCGCCTTGACCACGCAGCCTAGAACACCGACCGTCCCACCAGCGCGCAGCGCATCGGCGTCGTCGATGCAGTCGCCGCCTGCCAGCGCGGAAGCGACCAGCGTCAGCATCTTGTCCCCAGTGTTCGCCCGTCCCGGCGCTCCGCCGAGGTCAAGGTGATGGTCGACGAGTTCCCGCAGGCCCAGGTGCCGGGCTAGGGTGGCCGGCAGGAGCAGGCCGGCATTGGCCACCAGGCGATGGTCGTCAAAGAGGATGCGCATACGGTCGGGTTTGTTCTGTGGCAGCATCTATTGGGTGCTCCTTGTTTCCGGGCTGGTTTCTGTTCCAAAACCATTATCCCAAATTCAGAGGAGCACCCGCTGGCTTCTTCAAGGACTGTCCCCAAGGCCGTCCTTCGGTGGATTCGGGGTAAAGGAAACATGCGCAGTACACAATAGACACGAAATACTCAGGCACTCATGGACAGCTGATTCACAGGCGATCGGATTGGGTTTGGCAGAAGGCGTGTTGCCCTACTACACGCTCGACAACGGTGGGCCACTGGACCGGCTGATACGGTGGGCGTCGCGTAGCCGGCGCCCCGACTGCCCCCCGTGAGGTCGTCGAACTAGCCGCGACCACATTGGCTTGGACGTTCACGTCACCGAATCGGAGGTTGCGTGACCAAGCCACCAAAGCTCTGGCGCAGCTGCTTTCGGAACACCTGTCAGTTGTACCTACCCTCATCCCGAGATTTGCGGGTGTGAACGACCCATACGTGATCGAACGTCTGGCAGTGGCGTGTCACGGTGCCGTTCTCTGCGGCGGCACATCAGAACCGCAGACCGTGGTCAATGCTGCTGAGGAATTGAAACGGGTTGTTTTCGCTGATGATCAACCGCCCAATTTCATCACTCGCGACGCTGCGCGTGGCGTCTATGAATGGTGCTTTCATAACGGCTGGATCGATGAGAAGACGTATGCCGAGATTGGGCCACCATATTCATCTACTCCGCCACTGAAACCACCCACCGAGGAGCAGATTAGGCGTGACTATGACGTTCGCTGCCAAACTTCTAATCGAGTGGCCTGGCCCTACGGGCAAATACTGGGGTCAGTATTTGAAATGGGAGACTTCGGTCGTTACATCGTTGGGTCTGCGATGCACCATTTCACCCCGCATCCATTGGACGAAGTCATCCCGACGGGAGATGAGCGCACCATGTTCTCCGCGACGTGGGCGCAAAGGTGGGTTTTCCAGCGGGTGTGTTCACTCGGCTGGACCCCGGAGAATTTTGCCGACTTTGATCAGCGGGTGAACTACTGGCTTGTGAGTAGGACCGACCACAAGCCGGAGCGATTTGGGAAGAAATACCAGTGGATTGCGTTTCACGAATTGATAGCCAGGATTGCGGACAACTTTCACATGATGCCCGGATACGCCGGGGAGCTTCACGTTTACGAAGGGCCATGGCAGCTGTTGAGCCGCGACATCGACCCGACGTCGCCTCCTCCGCTTCGAACGCGGAATGTGGATGATGAGGTCGAAGTGCGTGCAACGTTTCCCGAGGACACCGGTCAGTGGTGGGTTCCGGATGGGCCACGCTATCGTGATGGAGACCCGCTGGCCGGTGGCGGTTGGGGAACGGAAAGCCACGACATTCCGGAATTCGAACCCCTCGTGAGACGTAAAGACACCGATGGGAACAGGTGGGTCGTCCTCCACGCCTGGTACGACTGGTCCAACGGGCTGCCATGGTCAACGACGAAGCAATCCCGGCCACGAGAGTTTTGGAGCCACGTTTACAGTTGGCTCGTCCAACCGAAACAGCTGGACTCGGTAGTCGGGTTTCTTGAACGGCGTTCGCTGATGAACAGATGGATGCCGGAAGGCGCAAGTCACATCGATGCCGCATATTTAGGCGAGGAACTGCCGTGGGCAGCGTCAGCGAGTGACGTGGAGAGCGGTTGGGAGCCCATCCGGGCAGGCAATGATTGGACGCCTACCGGCTTGGAAGTGCTGCCCGCTTGGGAAGAGTATTTCTGGGAAGGCAATGTGCGAGACTGTTCGATCGAAGAAGGCGTACGGGCATGGTTCCCGGCCCAGACCCTGTTCCACGCTGGCCGCCCCGTCTGGAAGCCTGGCACTCGGCATTGGCGCGACCCGTCAGGGGCGAGGGTGGCCCAGTTCGTCGCTGGCCGCCCCGTCTGGAAGCCTGGCACTCGGCATTGGCGCGACCCGTCAGGGACGAGGGTGGCCCAGTTCGTCGATGGCAACCGGCAAAGTGTTCTGCTAGTCCGCGAAGATTGGCTAAGCCAAACTTTGCGCAAATTAAATCTTGCGATCGTATTTGGCTGGTTGGGTGAAAAGCGGCTTCTTGAAACAGGTGCGGCGCGCTCCGCAGTCGAAACACTAGGAAGCTGGACGGAAATCAACGCGATCGCGTCGCTTGAAGGACGACGGTGGACGTTTGGACAACGACGATTAGAGACGCGCGCCGTTGTACAATGATAGAGGGGCTGGAACATCTGGTCAGCATTCGAATTGCACACCACTACAGCGATACCTCCCACCGGAAAGTTCGCAATTCGGTACGTGCAGGCCCACCATGCTGACCTGACCACCCACCTACGCGGTTCCGGCGCCTCCCCGGCCCATGGTATCGGCCGCCGATAGTATGGCCTTCACGACCTTGGAGTAGCCGGTGCAGCGGCAGAGGTTCCCGCCGATGGCGTATCGCACGTCCTGCTCCGTTGGATTCGGGTTCTCCCTCAGGTACCCCACCGTAGTCATAATCAGCCCGGGAATACAGAAGCCGCACTGGACACCCCGCCATTCTCCAGGAAGGCCTGCTGGACGGGATGGAGCCGTTCTCCCTGGGCCAGGCCCTCCACCGTAAGCACGTCCCTTCCGTTGGCATCCATTGCCAGTACCAGGCAGGAGGTAACGGCCTTACCCTCCAGGATAACCGTACACGCACCACAATCCCCTTCGTCACACCCTTTCTTGGTCCCGGTCAGGTGAAGCTCATCTCGCAGGGCGTCCAAGAGGGACATGAAGGACTCCACCAGTATGTCGTAGGTTTCTCCATTTACGGTCAGGCGGATGGAGTGTTTCATCCCACAACTCCTAGGTTTCTCCTGAATCAGAACCGGGTGCCAACTGCCAGGTCCCGCTGGGCCTCGAAGGGGATTTCGGTCCCCAGGGCCATCTGCATCGAGTACTGCAACGTGCGGCGGGTCAGGGCCTCCACGATGGATGGCCCGGCGGTGACCGGCGGAGGCCCGGATGTCGTCGATGGGCCGGGATTCCTCGGCGGCGACACGGGAGGCCTCGGCGATAATTTCCTGGTCCAGGCGCCTGCCCCTCAAGATGTCCTCGGCAGCCTTGGCACGGATCGGCGTGGCTGCAACGGATCCCAGAGCGATCTTCGCCTCCCGGCACGTCTGCCCTCCGTTATCTAGAGAGACCACCGAAGCCACGCCCACGGCGGAAATGTCCATGGCGCTGCGGGGGCTGTCCTTGATGTAGAGGGAACCACATTTTGGAGGAGGCGGCGGAATTCTGAACTCCGTCAAGACCTCGCCGGGTTCCAAGGCCGAGCGGCCTGGGCCAATAAAAAATTGGTCCAGAGGCATCCAGCGCTCACCCTGGGGGCCGGCTATCCGGCATTGGGCCTCGAACGCCAGCAAGGATGGCAAGGTATCGCCGGCGGGAGAGGCGTTGCAGACGTTGCCGCCCACGGTGGCCAGGTTACGTATCTGGACCCCCGCGAAGGTGCAGGCGGCGGCCGTGAGGGCGGGATAATGGCTGCGGATTATTGGGTGTGTCTCCAGAGTGCGCACCGTGGCCAGAGCTCCCAGACGGAGCCCGGTCCTGCGGCCGTAACTGACCCGGTCCAGACCTGGGATGCGCTTGATGCTCACCAGGTGGGACGGCTCCCAAAAGCCCTGACGCCAGCGTATCAGCAAGTCCGTGGCCCCGGCCACGATCCGTGCACCCTCCCCGTGTCTCTGCAGCAGAGAGACCGCCTGGCGGACTGTTCGGGCCTCCAGATACTCAAATCTGGCCATTAGATATCTCCCTGGTACTCTTCGGATCTGCCGTGGGACACCGGGCTTGTGCGTGTGAAGGGTACGCCACAATCCGGCGCAGGAGTCTAGCCGAAACCCGGGCCCTGGGCGGAGCCTCCGCCCGTCTGGGCCAGCAGCGAATCGACATCCAGCTTTGGGTCCTCCATCGCCTCACCCCTAATGGCGGCCAGGATTTTTTCGGGGGTGATGGGGAGGTCTTTGATCCTTATCCCCAGCGCATCGTACACCGCGTTGGCGATGGCCGCCGGAGGCCCGAAACCCGGGGGCTCGGCCACCGCTCTAGCGCCGAATGGGCCGTCTTCTGTGGGGACCTCCACCAGCACGGTCTCCATTGGCGGCATATCCGGGGCCAGGGGCATCAGGTAGGTAGTGAAGGAGGGGTTCAATAGATGGCCGTCGCCTCCGTCTATCCTGACGTCTTCCGTGAGAGCCCGCCCGATGCCCTGTACTGCCCCGCCTTCAATCTGCGCCTCCACCAACATCGGATTTATGGGGGTTCCCACATCTTGGGCCTGGAAGAACCGGGTTAACCTGATCTGCCCCGTCTCCTTGTCCACCTTGATCTCCACCCCCTGGGTATTGAACACGGGAGCGTAGGGCATTGAAGACAGAGAGCCGGTGCCGATTATGGGGCCGCCCCTGGAAGTCAGGCTCATCCTGGCCAGCTGGGCGAGGGTGTATCTCTGAGGAGGGTTGTCGAGAACGTACACGCTGCCACCGGCGCACTCGAGGGCCTCGGCGGCCAACCCCAGCCTTTCGGCGGCCAGGGCCATGAGCTTCCCTTTGACATCCTCGGCGGCCATCTGCACCGCCTTGCCCTGGCTGTATATTATCCGGCTGCCCCCACTGGGCTGGGTGAAGGGGGCCAGGTCGGTGTCCCGTTTGGCGATTACCACCTGCTCCATGCCTATCCCCAGGGTCTCCGCCGCAATCTGGGCCAGGACGGTGTCGGTTCCGGATATGTCCACCGAGCCGGTGAGCACGCTTATTGTGCCGTCCTCGTTCAGGCTGAGGGAGGCCGTGGAGGGCCCGCTGCCGCTACGCCATTCGCACAGCGCCACTCCCCGGCCGGTGGCCACTGAGTTTCCGCCGTTCCCATGGGAGCTTACTTCGCCCAGTTTCTCCCTAACAATCCTAAGGGTCTCCTTCAGCCCGTTCCTGGGCACCTTGTTCCCCTGGACGGTGGTATCTCCCTCCTCAAGGGCATTTTTCAGCCGGAACTCCACCGGGTCCATGCCCACCTTCCGGGCTACGATGTCCGTATGGGACTCGACGGCGAAGGTCATGTCCGCGACTCCCGAGGCGCGATAAGAACCGACCCATATTTTATTGGTGTACACGGCGTAGGACCGGGTGCGAAAGTTGGGGACGCGGTAGGCCCCCAGGGCATGGCTGATGCCTGACTGAGGCCCGGCCCCGAGATAAGCGCCCATGTCGTAGACGCTCACCGCTTCCCTGGCTACTATGGTCCCGTCTTTCGTCACCCCGGTCTTCAAGTAGATATATGTGGGGAGGCGGGGTCCGGAGAGGGTGAAGACCTCTTCCCGCGTGGCGGTCATTTTCACGGGCTTACGGGTCTTGAGAGAGAGCATCACCGGGTAGGCCTCGATGCATGGGCGAATCTTGGCCCCGAAGCCCCCTCCCAGCTCCATGGGGATCACCCGAATTCGGGAGATGGGCACCCCTAAAACATCGGCTAGGGTTGAACGGATCAGATAGGGCCCCTGGGTAGAGGCCCAAATGTTGATCCTTCCCGAGGGATCGACGCTGGCCACACAGGTCATGGGCTCCAGGAAGCCCTGATTGATTGACCGCCTGGGACCTGAAGGTGTCCTCGCAGACGAAGTCCGCCTCTTTGAAGGCGGCATCCACGTCGCCCCTGTCATTGTCCAGCAGGGCACAGACGTTTCCTTCCATGGCGAATGTATAACCCTCGAAGCTGGCCATCTCGTCATGCACCTCGGGGGACCCCGGCTTCATCGCGTCAAGGGAGCTGACCACCCGGGGCAGGTCCTCGTATTCCACCTCGATCAGATCCACGGCCTCTTGGGCAGTCATCTCGTCAACCGCCGCCAGGGCGGCTATGGGCTCACCTATGTAAAGTACTTTATCCCTGGCCAGTACCCTCCGGTCCTTCAGGGCGCCGGAGCCATACCGGACGTCCGGAGAGTCTTTCGCGGTGATCACCCCCCGGACACCGGGCACCTGTTCGGCCCTGGATGTATCTATTCTCAGTATGCGAGCGTGGCTCCTGGTGCTTTTCAACACCTTGCAGTGGAGCATTCCTGGAAGGTAGACATCGCCAGCGTATTGGGACCTGCCTGTCACCTTATCGGCGGAGTCAACCCTTGGAAAGCTTTTCCCTAGCAACGTATCTCCGGGCATGTCTCATCCTCCTCGGGCCCTGGGGAATCCGGGCGCCATTATTGAGACGGGCTGCTATTTCCTGGACCAACCGGCTGGGAACACGGCGGTGGAGAGAACCGGCTTCATTTCCCTGACGCCTCATTGCTAGACGATGGAAGGTGTGCCCCTCACTCTGTACTCGTCAATAGCCGCCTTGATCCAGGCCAGGTCGTCGTTTTGAGTGTTGAGGCGGGTCTTCTCCGGGTCCAGGCCATAGATGCGGGCAGCGTTCAGGCCCAGAATCTTCTCCTTCGCCCGGGCAGTTAGCTGGGGATAGCCGTACTTATGGCGGAACTCTTCGGGGATCTGGAAGGCCCGGAAAGCGTCCAGCATGGGTTGGGCGGGCCCGTAGAAACAGGAATCGGTCCCCCATACGATGTTGTCCTCGCCCACGGCCACCAGCAGCTTGCCCATGACGTGGGCCGCCTCATGGGGCCGGGCCATCATCAGGAACCAGGTGGAGCCCAGCTCGGCGTACACGTTGGACCCCGGGGCGATACCTGACTGGTTCAGGCTGGTGATGAGGCGGTTTACCCCGAACCGGGCGGTCTCTTCGGTGTATGGCCCCTCCTCCGGCTCGTCTCCCGCCTTGGGTTCGTAGCCCGAGTGGTAGCATAAGAAGGTGACTCCAGGGAAGGCTTTGGCCGCTGGCCCGATGTCTCTTGGGGAAGATGTGCCGTTCCAGCCGGTGTCGGTCTCTACCCCCTTGTGGAGCCCGCTTATCCCTTTGTGGGCGGAGATCATAGGCGCCTTGGATGCCTGGACCCGCTCCAGAAATGGCATCCCCCACTTCTCGTCGTCCAGCATCCAGGGCTCGCCCTCCGGCCCGGGTGTCCCGTATTTTGTGTATACCTTCCAGCCCGCCGGCTTGCACCACTCGGTCCACATGTCGAACCGCTCCATGTCAACGGTGTGGTTGGGGTGGATAGTGCAGTGATTCAGTATCCTGCCGGTGCCCGCCAGCCGGTCGATCAACTCCCGGGTTCCCATCATCTCCGAGTTCCAGATGGGCCGGCCCCTAAACTCCCCCTCGATCCCCGGACCGGAGGAGAGGACAGCCACAGAGGTCTCGCACTCAACAAACATGCACCGCAGGTACTCGACCAAAGAGAACCCGTATTGGGGTTGCTTCAAGACGATCTTGCCCAGCTCACTGAACCGCTCCGACCTGAGCTCCGCGGCCAGCCTGGAGATGGTGGGTCCTTCTCCAAAAGAGATGGGCCGGTCGGCGGTGTAATGGCTTTGCACGTCTATGACCAGCTGGCTCCCGCCCAGGGCCGAATCGGCGGCCGTCCGGTCCAACACCGCCTCCGGGGGCACCTTAAAGAACTCGGCGCCCGCGACCTCGTTCAAGGCGCGCAAGGCAGCGGCGATTCCCTGCCTGCTGCCCCAGTAGTTACCCACGGACCTGCCAAGGTATGAGGCTACCCCGGGCCCTTCAGCCCGTAACTTCCTCACCGCATGCCGCACAGCAGGACTAGGCGGTACAGGATTGTATTCGTCTGTATGCTGTGGCTGCAGGAACACCGGCAGCTCGGGGGGGCCTTCGGGAAGTTTGTCTGTCATCGGACCTTTCTCCTTTTCCAAGCTGGACTTCGACCGGCATGAATCAAACTCTTCGCAATCCGTGCTCCGCCAGCCCAGTCACTTATGTTTGCTATTGAACGTATTATACCCCGATACCACTCCCAGCGGCGACCTGTCTCTCCCACGGTCTACGCCCGGCCACGGGCAACTCCTGATACTATCTCTGAGCCGCAAGAAATAGGGGTAGGACTACATTAGGGTCGGCGATGGAGGGCATGAAGGTAACTTCAACGGGCATGTCTATGTAGATGTCCTCGGGGGCGATGTTAAGGACGTTGCCGACGACATGCAGCCCCTCCTGCTCCTCCAGCTCGATCAAACAGACGTTGTATGGGGTCTGTTCCATCTCCCTGATGGCCCGGTGCACCGGGTGCCGCACAACAATGTACGAGTACACCTTGCCCTTGCCGCTCATCCTCGTCCACCCGTATTCCAGAGAATGGCAATGGGGGCACATGGGGGTGGGCAGGTGCCTCAATTCCATACAGTCCGAGCAATGCTGAATCCGAAGCTCATGATTGGCTGTCGCCTCCCAGAACCCGCGCTCGTAGTCAGGGAGGCTTTCCAGGTCGGGCAGGGGAATCCCTACCAGCGGCTTGGTCATCGCCTTCGACTTGGTAGATTCCTCTTGTTCAGTCATTATCACCCTCCATTCCAGTCCTGCCAGTCCTGCCTTCCTGCCTGCTATCCCCTTCGGATGATAACCGCAGCGCTTAGCTGGGCCGCAGAGCTGCAAGAGAGCACCCGGTTAATCTCTTTAGTGGGTGGCTGGGAGGTAGAGGAGCCCCTGATGAGGCGCACCGCCTCCTGGGGATGAGTCAGCCCATGGATGTAGGCCTCGGAGTGGTTGCCGCCATGGGTATTGGTGGGAAGGATACCATCGAACCGTATGTTGTGCCCTCCCTGAACGAAGTCCTTGGCCTCGCCGAAGGGCACGAAGCCAAAGGCCTCCAGGCCCAGCAAACAGAAGGGGGTAAAGTGGTCGTAGAACATGAAGGCGTCCATGTCCCTGGCAGTGAGCCCCGATCGGGCCCACAGGTCCCTGGCCGTATGGACGGACTCGGCCACTGTGAGGTCCGGCCTGAAGATAATCCCGTCGTTCATCGCGCCGGAGCCCTGGGCTCCAGCCTCCACCAAAGAAAAGTTATCGGCGTGACGGAGGTGGCGGGCCCGATCCGCCGTGGTCAAAATGATGGCGGCGCCGCCGTCGTTCTCCTGGCAGAAGTCCAGCACCCGCAGCGGCTCGGCGATGAAGCGGGAGCTCTGATGGTCGTCGATGGTAATGGGCTCCCGCCGGAGGGCCCTGGGATTGCGGCTGGCATGGTGGCGGAGGGTCACGGCCACCCAACCGAAGTCCCTGCTGGTGGCCCCGTACCTGTGCATGTACCGGCGGGCGAACATGCCAAAGTTATGAGCCGGGGCTAAAATACCCCAGGGGGCGACGAAGCCCTCCTTCCCTCCACTTATGCGGTCGGGCACCCGGGCCAGTCCCATCCTCACGCCTGAGCGGAGGTTAGCCGCCCTGAAGCACACCGCGTAGTTGCAGTAACCCGCGGCGATGGCTCCGGCGGCGTGGACAACCGTGGCGTTGGCGGCGCCTCCTCCGTAGGCGATGGCCTCCCAATGGCGCAGGTTTTTTATCCCAAGAGACTGGACCAGTAGGGTCTCGTTACTGCTGTCCGACTCGTAGCGGAAGACGCCATCTATGTCCTTGGGAGAGATGCCGGCATCGTCACAGGCGGCCTTGATCGCCTCGCAGGCCAACTGGAGCTCGCTGCGGCCCGAGTTCCAGGAGAAATCCGTCTCGCCGATGCCCACGATGGCGGCTTTGTCTCGGATATTGTTTAAATGTGCGGGTGTAATGTTCTCCGTCACGGCACGTCCTTCAGGCTTCCACCCAGTCCACGACCCCTCGCCCTTTCAGATCGAGAATCTCATTCTCGCTATACCCCAGCTCCCTCAGAATGGCCTGGGTGTGCTCACCCTTCAGTATACCCGGCCCCGCCTTACCGCGGGTGTGGGAGAAGTTGAGAAGAGAGCTATAGCGCCAGAATTTTCCCAGACGGGGGGCCTCCGTTTCGGTGATGAAGCCGTTCTCCCGGATGTGGGCGTCCTCATTGTAGAAGTAGTACATCCCCCGGTCCTCCGCCCGGACACAGGCCACGTCGGCCTCCGTCAGGAGCTTTTCCCACTCCAGGGGCTCTCTGGTGGCGAACACCCCGCCAAGCTCTTGGGCCAGGACATCATCGTGTTCCCGGCGGGCCTCACCCGTGGAGAATCGGGGGTCCTCAAGGAGTTCCGGCCTTCCGATGGTACGGCACAGGGCCTGCCATTCCTCCTCGAATGGGCATGCCAGGAAGACCCAGCCGCTGCGGGCAAGGTACAGACGATATAGGGCATGCAGCCCGTAGCCGCCGGCATCGGGTAGGAACCGGGGGGGGCTTACCCTCATGCTGGAAAAAGTCGTCGGCGTTGGCACCCAGCATGTTGGACTCGACGTACTAGCCCTTCCCGGTCCGGTCTCTAGCATACAGCCCCAGGAGCATGGCGACGGAGTTGACCATGGAGGCGTTGTGGTCGTTGCTGCCATCGTTGGCCCTCCCCAGCTTCCGGGATATCTCCACGATCTCTTCTATAGCGAGCTCCTGGTCCGGGGGTGGAAGGGTGTCCCGGCCAACCTGGGCCAAGGCGCCGCCACAGATCGCGCCGGGGATGGGGGCCATGGATGGGCGATGGGAGTGGGGTCCGGTGGAGCCGTAGCCCCCGGCGTACAAATAGACCAGTCCAGGGTTGATCTTGGAGAGCTGCTCATACCCGATGCCGGTGCGCTCCGGGGCCCCGGGACGCATGCTGTGGAGCAGAATATCGGCCTTGACCACGAGCTTTTGGACGATCTCCCGGCCCTCCGAGGTCTTCAGATTCAGGCACAACCCCTCGGCGCCGGCCATGGTCCGGTGAACGGCCAGGCCCTGCACCATGTCCCGAATGTAGTCTCCGCCGGGGGCCTCTACGCGGATCACCCTGGCCCCCAGCTCCGCCAGAGCCGAGGTCTTCAGATTCAGGCACAACCCCTCGGCGCCGGCCATGGTCCGGTGAACGGCCAGGCCCTGCACCATGTCCCGAATGTAGTCTCCGCCGGGGGCCTCTACGCGGATCACCCTGGCCCCCAGCTCCGCCAGAAGGGAGCAGCCCAGGG
This sequence comes from Dehalococcoidia bacterium, assembly GCA_965225925.1. Lineage (GTDB taxonomy): Bacteria > Chloroflexota > Dehalococcoidia > Lucifugimonadales > JAGWBF01 > CBDDBY01. The sequence continues at coordinate 68,836 of CBDDBY010000004.1, forward strand.
GTCCATTGATGACGGTGCCCATGCACGGCCACGTAGTTGGGGCCCTCCCGCTTGTTCTGCCCGGCGAACATCATCATTCTCCCGCCCTCTTGGCGACCACCACTCCCTCGTAACCCTTGTAGCGGGCATAAGGGCCCTTGGGGCCTAACCCTGTCAGGGAGCAGTAGACCAGGCTGGGCCGGGTGGCACTCAGCTTGCAGTAATCTATGCCCAGCCGTTCCGTCACTCCGGGCCGGAAGTTCTCAATTACCACGTCGGCATGCTCTGCCAGTTGCATGACCTTCTCCCGGCCCTCAAGAGACTTCAGGTCCAAGATGACGCTCTTCTTTCCCCGGTTCCACTGGATGGCGCCCGGCCAGCGCCGGAAGGGGTCTCCGCCGGGCGGTTCAATCTTGATGACTTCCGCCCCAAAGTCGGACATCACCATGGTGGCCATGGAGCCGGGCATGCCCGGGTGAAATCCAAGACGCTGATACCCTCGAATACTTCAGCCATGGCTGTGCTCCTTCAGAAGTCAAGATACCACTCTCTCCCGTCTTCATCAACTGAACGGGCGAGCCGCCGGTACCTTTCCGGCCCATTTAGACCCCACCCAGAGGTCCAAAGGTGACAACCAACAAGAAATGGCCGACAATATGGGCGAACCCAGTGCCGCCGGAGCACATCTAAACGGTCAGTAACACAGACCAGATGTGAGGTTGTTCGAATGAATGTGAAGCTGACCGGCCAGAGTCAATTTATCAAGGCGCCCAGGGAATTGGTGTTCCAGATGCTGAGTTCCTTCGGGAAAGGAAGCCTGCCCGGCGCCCAGGACGAGTCGTCGCGGATACTAGAACAGGTGGGCAATTCCATCGTCGCGGAGTTCATGACCAAATCTGGGGGACGGATCTACCGCACGGTGGAGGAGGTAAAGCTCTTCCCACCCGAGCGGATCACCTTTCGCCACCTGGAGGGACCCCTGGCCTATGCCCAGGAAGAGTTCAGTTTTCTGGAATCGGGGGATGGCACGGAACTTCTATACACCGGCGAAATAAAACACAGAGTCCCATTTTTGCCGGGAGTGGGATGGATCGTCGCTCTACTTTACATCAAGCCCAAATACGATGCCGTTATCCGCGCCCACATGGAGAAATCCAAGGCGGCTGCGGAAGCCCGCGCGGCCCGAAGCCATGTATTTCGCAAGCCCACATAGACCACATCGGGGACGGCGGTAACCGGTGGAACCGCTACCCGTCGCCCTCAGCGCCCTTGCAGCATACTTGATGGGCTCAGTCCCCACGGCCTACATCGCCGGGCGGCTTGCCCGGGGGATCGATATCAGGACTGTCGGCAGCCGCAACGTGGGAGCGTTGAACACCCTGCACCAGGTCGGGCCTGCGGCCGCCATTGCTGTCCTGGCGGGCGATACGCTGAAGGGCTCAGCCGCGGTACTACTGGCCATGGCCATCGGCGACTCCCACTGGGCTCCAGCCGTCGCCGCCATAGGAGTAGTGGCAGGACACAACTGGCCACTCTTTCTCGGGTTTCGTGGCGGTAAGGGAGCCGCGACGGTACTGGGAGTTTCCCTGGCCGTATTGCCATGGTTAACGTTGATGACTCTTGCGCCCGCGGTCCTTATCACGGTGCTGACCCGAAACCTGGTACTGGGTGCAGCCCTGGGGTTTATCCTTCTGAACTCCTTTACCGTAGCCACCGGGCAGGGTTGGCTGCAAGTCTTCGTATGCCTGCTGCTTACCTTCGTTGTCACGGCAACTTATCTCGGGCGTTCCTGGCAGCAGACGGTGACCGCCCTCCGGCAAGGACGCTGGCTGGACCTCCTGGCGTTCGAGTAGCGAGCCGCCCAAGCCCCCGAAAATCTCCGATTCCCCCGCCCCCACGACTTTACTACTGGGCCAGGCTGAGATATGGTATGGAATGGCAATATTTTGGGACAGAGGTATAGCAAGTGGAAGCCTGGTTAGCAGCGGTGGCCATTCTGCTGGGGTACTTGCTGGGCTCCATCCCCTCGGCCTACATCCTGGTTCGTCTGGTCAAAGGGACGGACATCAGGACGGTGGGGACCGGAAACGTGGGCGCCCTGAACACCTATCAGCAACTAGGGACCGTGCCCGCCGTGGCCGTCATGGCGGTGGATGTGGGCAAGGGGGTGGTTGCAGTTTTCCTGCCGGCCTGGTTGGGCGCCCCGGACTGGGCCAGATACGCATGCGCCTTCAGCGTCGTGGCGGGGCACACCTGGCCGGTTTTCCTCAAGTTTCACGGTGGCAAAGGGGCCGCCACAATTCTGGGTGTGGGACTGGGCCTGGCTCCCATCCTCGCAGCGGTCTCCATCCTGCCCGTAATTATCTGCGTCTTGGCCATCAGGAACGTAGTCATTGGAGTGGCATTGGCGTTCGCCCTGTTCAGCGTCCTAACCATTACCCTTTCAGCCACCACCGGGGAGCCCTCATGGGCCGTTACGGGAGTATGCCTGGCCCTTACCGTCACGGTAGTGGGGAACTATATCGCCAAATCTCTCCCACAAATGGTAGGGGCCATTCGCCGGCGGCGCTGGCGCAGCGTGGCCTACTTGGATTAAAGATGCTGGACTAAAGATGTCTGTGCTATAGTAATTTTAGTCCCGGCGCAACACTGGCAGAGACCCAATGTTGGGTGGAATTTGGCTAGACCAATCTTGAAAGGCGGGGAATGGCGAAAAACATAGGTTCGGATATCGGGCAGGACCCAGACCTGGATTCCCTGCGCTATCGGATGCGTCACTCTGCAGCCCATGTGATGGCCGACGCCGTTTTGCAGCTATTCCCCGAGGCCAAAATAGGGATAGGGCCGCCCACCGACTCGGGCTTCTACTACGATTTCCAGGTGTCAAGGCCCTTCAACCCCGAGGACCTGGAACGCATCGAGGAGCGGATGCGGGAAACGATGTCCGCAACCTTCCCATTGCAGAGGGACGAAATCTCCAGGGAGGACGCAAGGGAGCGATTCAGCGACCAGCCCTTCAAGCTGGAACTAATAAACGATATTGCCGAAGACCAGACCCTCAGCACATTCCGCCACGGCGCGTTTGTAGACCTGTGCCAGGGGCCCCACGTAGATTCCACCGGCCATATTCCGGCCTTCAAGCTGCTGACGGTGGCCGGCGCCTACTGGCGGGGCAGCGAAAACCGGCCCATGCTCCAAAGGATATACGGTACGGCCTTCGAGAGCGCCACGGCCCTGGAGGATTACCTTTCCCTGCTGGAGGAAGCGGAAAAGCGGGATCACCGCCGCCTGGGCCGCCAGCTCGATCTCTTCAGCATTCATGACGAGGTAGGGCCCGGACTGATCATCTGGCACCCAAAGGGAGGAAGGGTCCGCACGATTATTCAGAACTACTGGCAGGGCCTGCACGACCGGCATGGCTATGATGTAGTCTATTCCCCCCACGTGGGCCGGTCCCGCCTGTGGAGTACCAGCGGCCACCTGGACTTCTACAGCGAGAGCATGTACTCCCCCATGGACATTGACGGCCAGGAGTACTACCTCAAGCCTATGAACTGCCCATTCCATATCATGATTTACCGGTCCTCGCTAAGAAGCTACCGTGAGCTTCCCCTCCGCTACGCAGAGTTGGGCACCGTTTACCGCTACGAGCGGAGCGGCGTCCTTCACGGCCTGATGAGGGTGCGGGGATTCACCCAGGACGACGCCCACATCTTCTGCCGTCCCGAGCAGGTGGAGGAGGAGGTGCTGGGAGTACTGGACATGACTTTCGAGCTGCTGGACACCTTCGGATTCACCGATTACGCCGTATCCCTGTCCACCCGCCCGGAGAAATTCGTGGGGCCGCCCGAGATGTGGGAGCATGCCAGCAAGTCTCTGGCCCATGCGCTGGAGGCCCGTAACCTGAAGTACGATGTGGACGAGGGAGGGGGCGCGTTCTACGGACCCAAGATCGACATCAAGATAAAGGACGCCCTGGGTAGAGAATGGCAATGCACCACGGTGCAGTTCGACTTCAACCTGCCCGAGCGGTTCGATTTAAATTTCCAGGGCGCCGACGGCGGCCAGCACCGGCCCTACATGGTGCATAGAGCGATTCTGGGCTCCATGGAACGCTTCCTCGGCATTCTGATAGAGCACTATGCCGGCGCCTTTCCCCTGTGGCTGGCGCCGGTGCAGGCCGTGGTGATACCCATTGCCGACCGGCATTCCGACTATGCCCATCAGACCAAAGATGAACTCGGCAAACATGGATTTCGAGCCGAGGTGGATGATAGGAAAGAGCGAATGAACCTCAAGATACGGGATGCCCAGCTACAAAAGCTGCCCTACATGTTGATCGTGGGCGACAAGGAAATGGCGGATTCCACCGTATCCGTGCGGTTACGGAACGAAGAGAACCTGGGACCCGTAGGTCTACCCCAGCTTCTTGAAAGAATGAGGAAGGAAATGGCCGAAAAGGGAGGGCCTAATCTGAATTGACTTGGGTTCCCGCCTGTGGTATATTGTGATTCAAAATATGTGATTTGGTGAGTTATAACGCTTACTGGAGGCACTGGGGATAACTAAGGAATACAGGGTAAACGAGCGGATTCGCGTTCCCCAGGTTCTTGTTATCGACGAGACCGGCGAGCAACTGGGCCTGTTGCCGATTGCTGAAGCCCTGGGGCTGGCCCGGGAACGGGGGCTGGATCTGGTGGAGGTGGCTCCAAACGCATCGCCTCCAGTCTGCCGGGTCCTGGACTATGGGAAACTACGCTATTTCTACTCCAAGAAGGAGAGAGACGCCAAAAAGGCCCAGAAAAACACAGCCCTGAAGGAAGTTAGATTCCGTCCGAAGATCGGCGACCACGATTTCTTTTCCAAGGTCCGGAAGGTTAAAGAGTTCATAAACGAAGGCTCCAAGGTAAAGGTCCAGGTCCTGTTCAGGGGCCGGGAAATGGCCCATCCCGAGCGAGGGATGACTTTGCTGAAACGGGTGGCGGACGAGGTACAGGAAGAGGCGCGGCTGGAGTCCACCCCGGGAATGGAGGGCAGAGGAGTCTCTGTCGTTCTGGGGCCGGCAACCAAAAAGAGTATCAAGAAGGTGGCGGCTGTAAAAGATGCCGAAGCTGAAGACACACAAGGGAGCTAAAGCCCGGTTCCACGTTACCGGGACAGGCAAGCTTATGCGCCGCAAGAGGAATAGCAGCCATCTGCGCCGCAAGAAGCCCAAGAAGGTCCGCCGCCAGTTTCTGGGCAAGCTCCCGGTGAGCCCCAGCGACGTCAAGCGTATTCAGAAGCTCATCCCCCATGACCTTTAATATAGTCTTATGGCTGGTAGTTCAACATGGCTAGAATAAAACGGGGCGTTACCAAGCGCCGCCGCCACAAGAAAATCATCTCCCAGGCAAGGGGCTTCCACGGCTCTTCCCACCGCAGCTATAGGCGCGCAAAAGAGGCGTTGATCCATGCATGGTCCCATGCCTACCGCCATCGCCGGGAACGCAAGGGCGACTTTCGCCGACTGTGGATACTGCGCATAGGAGCGGCGGCCAGGATACTGGGCCTCACCTACAGCCAGTTCATTAACGGGCTCAAGAAGGCGAACATAGACCTCGACCGGAAGATGCTGGCGGACATGGCCGTCAGGGACCCCCAGGGCTTCGAGAAGCTGGTGGGCATCTCCCAGGAGCATCAGCAGACCGCCTGACCACCCGGCCCCTGGCCCCAGCTTTCCCTCACCCAGGGCCTATCTATCCACCGTGGACCGACCGGCCACCTCGCCTAATCAACCACCCTTCGGAATTGGCCATCTCGTTCCCATCTGCAACTATTCTGCGCCTTTGGACCTGGTCTGATGGTCCGCCGGAACCTCTCCTGAACCTTCGGGTTCGGCGAAAGATTGCAACCTGGTACCAATTTAAATTTAATTTAATACAGGGTCTCACCCCCACTCTAACTCTCCCGCATCAAGGTGAAGAGAATCCCTTCCCCATTTGATAGGGGAAGGCCGGGGCATGCGCTGAGCCTGCCGGAGGGACGGCGGTGAAAGATGTTATCAATTTATTGGGCAAGGGCCCATTAGAACCGTCGCAAAGTCGCGATGACTCACTTTATAAGAATTCTAATGTCGTGAACCAGGGGCTCCGGGTCCAGGGAGGGGTTGGTGAAAACCACCCGGCGGCGGCCCTCACGGTCGATCAGGAACACGGGTGCGTTGTGGCTCACCAGGTATGGATTGCCCTCAGGAGTGCTGCCGCTGTGGGCTGCTTCCTCCGAGGAATGACCGGGGTCTGGACCGTCTTGACCAGCCTGGGCATCCCTCACCGGGTCCAACCAGTAGGACTTCCAGACAAGGGATAGCTGCGCCTCGCTTCCCACCAGGAACCTCCACCTGTGCTGCATATCCCTCTCCAGGGAGTACCGGTGGGCCATATCGACGGAGTCCCGCTGGGGGTCGACGGAAACGGCCAGGAACTGGACCTGGGCGGCATCGTCGCCCAGGCGTTCATGGGTCCTGCGAAGGGTCTCGGTGACGAGGGGGCAGACATCGGGGCACTGGGTGTAGAGGAAGGCAAGGGCCACAACCTTGCCGTCGAAGTCCGCCAGCGCCACGGCGTCCCCGAACTGGTCTGTAAGACGGAAGGAAGGCGCAACATCGGTTGGGTCCAGCTCGGTCCCCTGGAAAGACACCGTCTGAGAACAAGACACCGCCGTAATCAACAGGAGAGCCAGGGCAGGTCCGGCCCCGGCTCGAAATAGTTCCACGCATCTCATCAGGCTACCATCACCCACTTAGGCGGGCCTGGTTCCGCCGTCACTCACGTTTGGGCATGGTCAGAAGGCCGCCGACGATGGGCACCCCGATAACCAGGGCCATTCCCACAATGATCGATCCCCACTCCTCAAGGCCCGTCTTGTCCAGGAGGATGAAGCTAACGCCCAGGCCGCCTCCCCATATCACAATGAAAAGGCCGGCAAGCAACGGCAGGATGAAGGGTAGGGGAGGCCGTCTCATCTGGGTACCTCCTTGAGTTCGAATATCATAATTCTCAGTCCGGGTCAATCTGGACCCATCTCAGCGGCTGGGTTACCTGGTCAGACCCGGCCTCTGCCGCCGGTCCTCGGACTCCTCCCGGCTGGCCCACAACAGGAATATGATTGCCAGGGTGAGCAGAAAGGCCAGACCTCCCGGCACCCACATGACAACGCCGCCCACCTGCTGGTCCGTGTGGGCCGAGATTTCCCATATCCTGGGGGCCTGGGCATACCACTCATAGAGAACACCGTCGGAGAAGGTGATTATAGCGCCCAGGATCGCGGGCACCGTCGGCTGGACAAAAAGGTACACCATCTGCCCTATTAAGGGCGGGCGGGGCATCTCGGGTAACATGCCCAGGATGGGCCACCACATTATCACCCCTGCGACCAGGAACATCAGATGTTCCAGGATGTGGATGCCCCTCTCCCGCAGGGCCAGGTCGTAGAGGGATGGCACGTGCCACAAGACGAAGACCACGTTGAACATAATGAAAGCCACGACGGGGAGGGTCAGGAAACGTCCGATCCTCAGGGCCCCCGCCGAGCGGAACAACGGCCGGATCAGCCATGCCGGGGTCCCCGCTAGCAGCAATGGGGGCACTACCAGGGTCAGAAGCAGGTGCTGGACCATGTGGGCGCTGAACAAGTAGTTGTCCCCCAGCTCGTGGAGGGGCGATAGAAGCGCTACAAAGATCACCAGCACCCCGGCCAGGAAGAAGGTCACCTGTCCCGCGCCGATCTCCGGCGCCCAGCCGTATCTCCGGCGCAAGGGCCCGACACCCAACAGGTAGACCGCCGTCAAGGCGATTATGCCGGCGATGACGCTGGGGTGGCCGTGCCAGGCCGTCCATGAGAAATCTATCGCTTGCTCGGGCAAATTCTACTTTCGGGGAGCCAACGGCTGAAAAACCAGACATTGGGCCGCCCTATTCTTTGTCCCTTGATGGGAGATGGCCAAAGTGAGGGGGATTATCCTGCATCACTCCCGCTCCAGAAGGAAAGCCACCAGGGCATCCACCTGGTCGTCGGTCAGGCCCTGGGTGATGGAGTTGGTCATAAGGCCCGCGGTGGCCCGGTCAACTCCCGTGGGCACAAAGACCTCGGGATCCCTGATGGACTCCCTTATGTAGTCCCGGGCGGACATACCCGGCTTCCTGTTGGCCGCGTCGGTGGCAATGTGTGTCAAGTCGGGCCCGATCAGGCCGGCGGCCACGTCTCCGACAGTATGGCACAGACTGCACCAGAGGGCCTGGGGTCCCGCATTGGCAGGGGCAGTCATGAAAATCTCCTGGCCCTGGGCGGCAAGGGCCCCTGACGGCCCAGCATCGGGCTTCTCCGGCTCCGGGGTGGATGTGGGGGTCACCGTGGGACCCCCAGGTGTAGGTGTGGGGCCAAGGGTGGGTGTGGACGTAGGGGTAGCGGCCGGCGCGGGGGTGGGGGTCGGTGTGGGCACGGCAACAACCACCTCCCCACCTTCCTGGGGGTTGGCCACCGCCGAGAGCACCTGGAACAGGGCCATAAGCACCACAACCACAGCCACGGCCAGGAGGAGTCCCCCAACGAATACAGTGGAGAACAGCCTGGCGTCGAACTTCAGGTGCATGTAGAAGAGCACTACCAGGACGAATTTTACGACGGACAGAATCAGGAAGATGGCCAGGAAGGCAGGCTCCAACGCGTCTATGTAGAAGACGCCCACCTCTATCCCCGTGAGGGCCGCAAGGGTGAGGCCCACCTTCAGGTAGGTGAATGAGGTCGGGTGCGCTGCCTCTCGGTGCTGAGGAGTATCAGCCATTCAGTTTGTCTCTCATCTCAATGGTATGCAATGTTTCGCTCCTGGGCCTTGGGAGCACTGTCACTTGACCCCTATCCCGATGAGGTAAACCACGGCGAAAATGACTATCCAGACGATGTCCACGAAGTGCCAGTAGAGGGCGGCCAGGTCCACGCTGAGGGCCTGCCGGTCGGTGAGTGTCTTGTCGGCCTTGCGCCCACCCAGCCAGGAGTATCCGAAGATAGAGAGGAGCCAGATAACTCCCACCGTCACGTGAGCGCCGTGAAAGCCCGTCAAAGTGAAGAAGGTGGACCCGAACAGATTCGTCCGGGGGGTCAGGCCGTAGGCCTCCTCGTACTCCGTGGCCCCGTTGAGACAGTCTTCCACCTGGGAGTCCGCGGTGCACTCGACCACCCTCTCGTGGTTGGCGAAGTCGTAGAACTCGAAGGTCTGGAAGGCCAAAAAGGTGGAACCCAGGAGGGCGGTGCACAGGATCCAGATCCTGAATGCCCTCATGTCCCCCCGGTTGATGGCCGCGTATCCCATCACCATGGCCAGGCTGCTTATGAGCAACACGAAGGTGCTTACCGAGGTGGTGGGTATGTTGAAAAGGTCCTCGGGGAAGGGGCCCACAAGGCTCTGGCCACGGTAAACCAGATAGGTGGAGATGAGGGCCCCGAAGAAGAGACAATCGGAGCCCAGGAACAGCCACATGAGCATTTTGCGGTGGTTTAAGCCGGTTGTGGTCTCCTCCAGCACCGTCTCGTGGCCCACCGACATCGGCTCGTCCAAATTTCCAGTCCCTCCCTGCTACTCCATCAAAACTGGTTCGTATAGGATGGTTTCACGCCCATCCTGACCTTCCCCCACCAACGGGGAAGGGACTTCTTCTCCCCCGTCAGAAGAGGTTCATTCCTACTCCGCCCCGGGTTCCTCCGAGGCCGGCTCGAAGGACCAGGCGTAAGTGGCGACCATAGCGATACCCGCCCCCACAGCGGCCATGGCCCAGGTAACGGTGCCGTGATAGATCACTCCGTATCCAGCCAGCGTCAACCCCAGGGCCAAAATTATCGGATAATAGGATAGGCCGGGCATGTGGATCCCATGGTGCCCATCCTGCTGGTGACCGGCGTGCTCCGTGCCAGCCGAATCAGCGCCACCTGCCACCGGAACGGGAGCGCCGTGCTCGCCGCTGCCATACTTCGCGTCCCAGTGGGCGTCTCGGCTGTACACCGTGGGGATCGTTGCGAAGTTGTATACCGGCGGCGGCGACGAGATGGACCACTCCAAAGTCCTGCCGTCCCATGGGTCGCTGGTGGCACGCTCCCCTTTGCGGAGGCTACGGAAAGCGTTATGCAGGAACAACAGCGTGGAAGCCCCCAGGAAGAATGCGCCGGCCGTGGCCACCATGTTCCATAAGTCCCAGCCCATGGCAGAGTCGTAGGTGTAGACCCGGCGGGGCATCCCATCCATCCCCAGGAAGTGCATGGGGAAGAAGGTTATGTTGAACCCGATAAAGACCATCCAGAAGTGAATCTGGCCCATGGTCTCGTTTAACATGCGGCCCGTCATCTTGGGCCACCAGTAGTAGATTCCGGAAAAGATAGCGAAGATGCTTCCCCCGAAGAGGACGTAGTGGAGGTGGGCGACGATGAAATAGGTATCTTGCTGCTGGGCATCCGAGGGCGGCGAGGCGTGCATCACACCGCTCAGGCCACCGATGATGAACATGGCGACGAAGCCCACCGAGAAGAGCAGGGGAGTCTTTATGTTAATGGAGCCGCCCCAGAGGGTGGCGATCCAGTTAAAGATCTTGACCCCCGTGGGTATCGCTATCGCCATGGTGCTCACGGCAAAGGCGGAGTTGGCGACGGGACCCAGCCCCACGGTGAACATGTGGTGGCTCCACACACCCCAGCCCATGAAGCCGATTATTACCCCTGAAAGGACCACGATGGAGTACCCGAACAGGGGTTTGCGGGAGAAGGTGGGAATCACCTCGGAGACGATCCCCATGGCCGGGAGGATCAGAATGTAGACCTCGGGGTGCCCGAAGACCCAGAAGAGGTGCTGCCAGAGCACCGGATCGCCGCCCCCGGAGGGGAGAAAGAAGTTGGTGCCGAAGCTGCGGTCGAGCAGCAGCTCGATTAGCCCCACGGTGATGACGGGGAAGGCCAGGATGATCAGGAAAGAGGTGACCAAGGTCATCCAGACGAAGACGGGCATTTTCATAAGGGTCATGCCCGGCGCCCGCATATTGATAATGGTGACCAGGAAGTTAAATCCGGCAGCCATGGAGGCCGTACCCAGCACCAGCAGCCCTACGACGTAGAAGTCCAAGCCGTTACCCGGATTGTAAGTAGTCTCCGTAAGATTGGCGTAGCCGAACCACCCGGCGTTGGGCGACCCCCCCAGGATCCAACCGCTGTTGAGGAGGATACCGCCGCCCAGGAATATCCAATAGCTGAGGGCGTTGAGGCGGGGAAAGGCTACATCCCGGGCGCCTATCATCAGGGGGATCATATAGTTAAAGAATGCCGCGCCCAGGGGCATTATCGCCAGGAAGATCATGGTCAGGGCGTGCATGGTGAACAGCTGGCTGTAGACCTCGGCGCTCACGATGTCCTGGTTTGGATTGGCCAGTTGAGTGCGCATCATCAGCGCTTCCACGCCGCCCAGGATGAAGAAGATAAAGGCCGTCACGCCATAGAGGACGCCGATCCTTTTGTGGTCGACGGTGGTGACCCAACCCCACACCCCCTGGTAGCCAGTGGGCCGCCTTATAGCCCCGGATATCGCCTCACTTATTGTTACCATCGCATCCCTCCGATGTCTCCATCGGACTTCTTACCAGTGCAATATTTTGGCCTTAATTATAACTTAGGCCGCTTATGTTGTCTCACTTCAAGCTCAACAAATAGGCGGCAAGGGATGAGATCTCCTGGTCCGTCAACCTGGATTTTTCGTCCACATAGACGTTGGCCAGCCCGGCCATGCGGTTGCCGGGCTTGACCCCATCGGGGTCCCTGAGCCACTTGAAGAGATTCGCTCCCTTGGGGTCGTTCGGTAGTATTCCTCCCGCCAGGGTAGTCCGGGTCCCAAAATTAGTAAGGTTTGGCGCCGGAAAGCGCAACTCGCCCCGCTCGAAGGACTCTTTCAGGGACTGGCGCACCGCCGCCGGAGCAGGCCCGGAGTTGGTATGGCACAGGAGGCATCCCCGGCTGGCGAAAACCGTGAAGCCCTTGCCCGCTTCTCCTTCGGTGGGCGGTGGCCGTGCCGCCAGCTCCTTATAATTCTCCACCCAGGCGTCAAAGGCCTCCTGGGACTCTTCGACAAAGACGCGGAATCTCATATTGGCATGAGCGACACCACAGAACTCGGCGCACTGGCCGTAAAATTCGGCGGGCCAGGTATCGGTATCGATATCCTTCGTACGGGCCGTGAACTGCAGCGGGGTCACATTGGTGGGAATCACGTCTTGCTTACCCGCCAGCTTGGGGATCCAGAAGCTGTGAATGACGTCATCCGACCTTAGGTTCACCTTCACCGGAGTATCGGCAGGCACGTGCAGCTCATTGGCAGTAATCAGGTTCTGCCCGGGGTATCCGAACTCCCACCACCACTGGTGCCCCGTAACATTCACCACCAGTGCATTAGCGGGAGGTGTCTTCGCGATGTCGAAAGTATAGATGATTGTCGGAACGGCGATAACCGCCAGCACGATGGCGGGGGCGATGGTCCAGGCGATCTCCAGGGGTGCGTGGCCGTGGGTCTGGGCCGGCATCTCCTCCGCCCCTGGTTTCCTGCGGAAGCGGATCACCGCGTATATGAGCGCACCTTCCACGACAATGAAGACGAATACCGCCGCCCAGAATATTATGTAAAATAAGGTGCGCTGCTTCTCCGCCACGGGGCCGGCAACGTCGAAGGTAGATTGTGGATGGGAGGGGGTGCAGCCGATTAGGGCCAAGATGGCGGCTAGGCCAAGAAATATAACCACAGTCCTGAGGGAAGGGCGCGTGAGCCTCATCGCTTTCCTCTTGTATCTAAGCCCGTGGGATTTATCCTATAAAAGTAGGCCGGACTGACCGGATTAGCAGAGAGGAGTGTACCAGACGCCATCCCATGATTCAAGGGACCTGGCAGCGAATTTCTAGGACCCGAACCCATGGTCATACCTTCACCACGCTGTCCACTATGATGGCCGTAAAGATTAGCGCTAGATAGGGCACCGAATAGAGATAGAGTGCCCTCGCCCGGCTTATGCTTCCCCCTGGGTCCAGACGCCATGCCATGTAGAGGAACCCCGCGCCAAGGGCAACAGCGGAGGCGAAATATGTCCATCCCACCGCCCCCGAAGTAATGAACACAAGGCTGATGGCCACCAAAACTATAGTGTACACCACGATGTTACGGCGCGTTACGGCAACACCTTTGACCACTGGCAACATGGGGATGCCCGCGCGGGCGTAATCATCCTTTATAAGAAGGGCCAGTGCCCAGAAGTGGGGCGGTGTCCAGAAGAAGACTATTGCGAATAGGTAGATGGAAGGAACATCCAGCCCTCCCGTCACTGCCGCCCAGCCCGCCAGGGGCGGCACCGCCCCTGCTGCTCCGCCGATGACGATATTCTGAGCGGTTGAACGCTTCAGCCACATCGTGTAAATGAAGACATAGAACAGGGTGCCGCTGAGGGTCAGGCAAGCGCTGAGCAAGTTGACGCCGGCGGCCAAAAGCCCGAAGGCGAACAGGTTCAGAATGATGCCGAAGGCCAGCGCCGCGCCCGGAGAGATGCGCCGCCCTGGAATGGGGCGACGCCGGGTCCTGGTCATAACCTGGTCAATGTCCCGGTCCAGGTAGTGGTTGATGGCGCTGGCTCCCCCGGCCGCCGCCGCACCACCCAGCATCACCAGCAGCATTATCGAAACCGGGGGAAGCCCCTGGGCGGCAAGGAACATCCCGCCAAGGGCTGTAATTAACAGAAGGAAGATTATGGGCGGCTTGGTCAGAGTCACATAGTCGGACAAGATGGGCAGGAGGGTTGCTTGAATATGCCAGGGTCTGGGCCAGGAGAGGGAGCTTGGCTTAAGCATGGCCCGCACCTCCCAGGCTGGCCGCCGGCCTTCTTCCAAGAATATCCGGATTGGCGGAGTAGGCAAGAAACGCCATCGTAGCCAGCCCGGCCCATACCAACGTGGCTAGAACCAGATGCAGGAGCCGGACGGCCAAGGGGAACCCGGCCCACAATATCGACGCACCTGCTATCACCTGCCCCAGGAACAGCGCACCCACCACCGCCGCCGTCCATCCCAGTCCCCCTTCCCAGCCCCTTCGACGCCAGGCCAGGAACAGAACGGTTACGATTAGCCCCCCAACAGGTAAAACCGCCACCCGGTGAATCATGTGCATCGAAGGATATAGACCGTCGGGTATTAGCTGCCCCTGGCAGAGGGGCCAGGACTGGCCGCAGGAAGCGGCTGACCCTGACGAAGCCACGTAAGAGCCGGTCAACAGGAGCGCATAGGCGGCCAGCATTGCACCCAAGGTTAGAATGGGGAATGGGTCCGCTTTCGCCCCGGCAGCCTGGCTGGCGCCGGCAGAGGGCGCGCCGCGAAAGGAGACTATGCATACCACCAGCATGGAGGCCATCAAGGCCTCGGCGACGGCCAGATGTGCCACCACCAGGCCCGGTGAGAGCTCATTCATCACCGTGATTCCGCCCAGTATCACCTGCACCACCAATAAGATGATGCCCGCAGTGGCTGTGATGAGCAGCCATGGCTGCTCTCTATAAGACCGCCATACTATAATTGCCGTTGCCAGTACTAACACTCCTACCACAGAGGCCACCAGACGGTGGGAGTATTCGATGAGGGTGTGAGTGTCTGCGGAAGGGACAACGTTGCCATGGCATAGGGGCCAATCAGGGCATCCCAGGCCCGACCCGGTTAGCCTTACCACACCACCCGCAGCCACCACGATGAGGATCCCGGCCACGGTTGTTAGGCTCAGGACTCGGAAGGCGCGTCCGGGTTTTTCCAAGCTATCGTAGCGTGCCACCGTCCCATCAGAAGTTTCCCCATCGGAAGTTTCCATCATCACCGGAAGGTCCACCCCCCGTACTTCGGCAGCCAATGGCCCCAATTGCCTTAGGAGGGCTGCGGAATAGACCCAGAACAGACATGACCAGTCCGGTGAACAACCTCTTCAGGCTGCCCCCTACTGACCTTCCAAGGATTATCTCAACCGCCCCCTGCCACCCTTATGGACCGCCGACAAGAATTCTATCATATTTGCTTGACATCGCCGTAACAGAGACCGGGGACCTGTATTCGCAGATTACCTGTGCCAGTGCCTGCCGAACTTTGTGTAATATTTCACTATCAAGCGCTTGCAAACTACCATAGCGAGTTGCGAATGTCAATCTACAATCCGGGGATTTGGGAACGCCCCAAAGACATTCTTCTGTTGAATGGCATCCTGTGAATCCGGCCTGTACCATAATGGAGGGGCGGCACATCTCCTGGACCAGGCCTTAAGTGATTGGAAACAGGGAAGGTAACGGAAATGAATAGAATCGGACGGCAGAGGGTACTCATCACGGGCGCATCTGCGGGCATCGGCCAGGTGACGGCCATCCATCTGGCCCGGCGGGGTTATCACGTGGTGGCAACAAGCCGGGTACTCGCCCGGCTGGAGGAGCTCTCCACCCTGGCCCGGAACGAGTCCCTGTCGCTCTCGGCTTTCCAGCTGGATGTGAACGACCCGGCCTCGGTAGTAGAGGTGGTCCCGGAGATTATCGAAGCCGTGGGCGGACTGGACGCCCTGGTCAACAACGCCGGGTACGGTCTGCGAGGGTGCCTTGAGGACCTAACTATAGACGAGGTAAAGGCCCAGTTCGAGACCAATCTGTTCGCCGTCCTGCGCATGTGCCAGGCAGTGTTGCCCCACATGAGGGAGAGGCAGTGGGGCACGATCATCAACGTGGGGTCGGTGGCAGGCCACATCGGGTTACCCGGCGGAGGGGCCTATTCCGCCAGCAAATGCGCACTGGCGGGGCTCAGCAAAGTACTGCGCATTGAGGTGGCCCAGTTCGGCGTTCGCGTGGTCCTCGTCGAGCCGGGCCTGTTTAGGACCCGCTTCCTTGAAAACCAGGTAGTGGGCCAAAGGGTCCTGGACCCGCAATCGCCCCTCCACGGCTACAGCCAAAGGACCGGGATGAACGAGGCCCGGGGACAACGCTGGGCGGGCAACCCGATCAAGGTGGCCAAGACCATTGGGAGGCTGTTGGAGGCAAAACACCCGGGGCCAAGCTACACCGTGGGCGCCGACGCCATGTTGGGGGTGCTGGCCGTGCGGCTCCTGCCGGGAAGGTTGATGGAATACTTGGTCAAGAGAGTGGTGGAACGCTAGTAGTGGCGAAGCATGACTCGCCGCTACATCCATAATGTGCCTCACCCCTACCGCCGATCGTTTTACCTGAGAAAATCGCACTCAGTCTAAATAGCCCGAATCCTCTCGCCAGCGCAGATACTCATCCAGGCCTGCCTTGAGGTCGTAGCCGGCTGAGAAGCCCAGTTCCTCCCGCAATCGAGTAATATTGATCACTCCACGGGAGCCGCCACGCGCCAAGATGGGGAACTCTTTAGATGGGTCTTCAATAACCTGAAGAGAGGGGCGCAACTCGGTCAGGGCCTGGATTATGTCCTCCAATGTTACCAGACTGCCTGCTGAAACGTTGTACACGTTGTGGGAGAGGGAAGGAGCGTCCAGCATTGCGGCGATGCCGGCGGAGGAGTCGGCCACGTAGGTATAGTCCCGTCCCAGGCTCCGGTCGGCCACCGTTATGGGCTCACCCCTAACCACGTTACCCGTCCACTCGTAGAGCACCGACAGGAGGGCTCGATGCCCGGTAACCCGCTCCAAGGGCCCGAAGGGAGAGCTCAGCCGGGCGCTTACGGTCGGGACTCCCATCAGCTCCGAATATCTGCGGGCCAACTGCTCACTGGTATATTTGGTGGAGGCATACAGGCTACGCGGATACAGTGTTGCTTCTTCGGACAAATTCTCTTCGATGCCGCGGGCCAGTCCATACACCGCCCCAGAGCTCACATACAGAAACCGCTCCAGTGGCAGGTCACATGACAGGTCCAGAAGGTTCGCCGTCCCCAGCACGTTGATGTCTACAATATTACGGCTCCTCTCGGTTTCGATGTCCGCTTGAATGCCCGTGAACACGGCGGCATGGACAATCTTGGTGATGGGGTGGTCGGCCGCCACCCCTTCCAGGTCGCCCCTGTTGAGGATATCGCCCTGTACGAAGCTGACCTGGCCGGCCCACGGCTCCAGGAACTTTCGTACCAACTCGTCGGCCTCCATCACGTCGAGACAGACTACCTCATGCCCCCGCTGGGCCAGGGTCTTGACGATATTGATGCCCACGAAACCGGTGCCGCCGGTAACCAAAGTCGCCATGATGTCTCCTTTCGGGCCTCTTCAATCCAGGAAGGAAGCTGCCTCGCGCCACTCCAGAAACTCCTTGAGGCCGTCGGTTAGGTCATAGTTGCTGGTAAAACCCAGGTCCTCCCTTAGCCGCGTCTCGTCCATCAGGCCCTGGACAGTCTTTTGCCCGAAGGCGCCGAATACTGACGAAGGGTCATCCACCACCTGAAGACCGGGGCGCAAAGCGCTTAACACTTCAATGATCTCGGCCACGGTGGTATAACGCCCCGGCGAGAGGTTATACACGTCGTGGGACAGGGAGGGGGCGTCCAGGATGGTGGCGATACCGTCGGCCGTGTCGGCCACGTAGGTGAAGTCCCGGCCCACGCTACGATCGCTCACCCTGATGGGCTCTCCCCGGACCACGTTTCCCGTCCAGACCTGGGGCGGGCCCATGCTGAAGCGATGCCCAGTAACCCTCTCCATAGGCCCATAGGGAGTGCCCACCCGCACGCTGACGGTCTGAAAGCCGTGGAGCTCTCCGTACCTGCGGGTCAGCACTTCTCCGGCATACTTGCTGATGTCGTACAGGCCAAAGGGGTTAATGAGAGCGTCCTCGCGGATCAGCTCCCGGGGGTCGTGGCCCAGCCCGTAAACCGTCACGGAGCTGACGAAGAGGAACCGCTCCAGGGCCAGCCCGCAGGCCAGGTCCAAGAGGTTGGCCGTCCCTGAAATGTTTATGTCTATTATCAGGCGGCTTCGCTCCCTTTCCACGGCTTCCTGTCCAGGCGTAGTGGCTGCGGCGTGGACTATCTTGTTGATAGTGTGTTGGGCCGCGACCCGCTCCAGGTCCCCCTTGTCTACCACATCGCCCTGGATGAAGGTCACCAGGCCGGCCCATGGCTCCACGAATTTACGCATCAATTCGTCGGCTTCAGCCACGTCGAAGCAGAGCACATGATGGCCCCGCTGAGCCAGGGACTTTACCACGTTGCTTCCCACAAATCCGGTGCCGCCGGTGACCAAGGTCGCCATGGCAGATCCTTCCTTAACAAAAGCTCATCGCAGATGGCCGGGCAGCCAGTCCAGCATTAAGGGAACGGCTCGGGATAGGTCGGCCGGCTGGGACAGGTCGGCCCATTGAAATGGCTCCTGATCCCAACCAAGTTTCAAAGAATGTAGGGGCCGGCCTCCCGCCACTCCATGTATTTCTTCATACCGGTGGTGAGGTCATGCTCGCTGGTGAAACCCACGTCCTTCCTGAGCCTGGTCTCGTCCATCAGCCCCTGTACTATCTCCGGACCGAAAACTTTAAACTGGATGGTGGGGTCATTCACCACTTCAGCGGAGGGACGCACATCCTGTATCGCGTCTATCAGATCGCCCAAAGTTACCATGCGCCCGGAGCCGAGATTATACACGTCATAGGACAGAGACGGAGCATCCAGGATGGCCCGGATACCGTCGCCGGTGGTGGACGCGTAGATGTAGTCCCGGCCCAGGCTGCGGTCCCCCACCCGGATGGGCTCTCCCCGGACGACGTTCCCCGTCCAGATGTGGGGTATCCCCACGAAGAACCGGTGGCCCGTGTCCCGCTCCAGGGGTCCGAAGGGAGTCCCGATCCTGACGCTGACGTTCGAGAAGCCGTGGAGGCCTCCATACCTGCGTGTCAGCAACTCCCCGTAATGCTTGCTGATGTCGTAAAGGGTGTAGGGGTCGAGGGGGTCGTCCTCCCGGAACATCGTCCTGGGGTCATGGCCCAGACCGTAGACGGTTACCGAGCTAACGTAGAGGAACCGCTCCATGGGCAGCCGGCAGGCCAGGTCCAGCAGGTTGGCCGTGCCCATAAAGTTGATATCCGTCACCCACCGGCGCCTCTTCTTTTCGAACTCCCCCGGCCCCGGCGTGGTGGCCGCGGCGTGGACAATTTTAGTGACGTTGTGCTGCTTGGCTACCCGCTCCAGGTCCTCCATGTTGACTATGTCGCCCTGAATGTAAGTCACCCTCTCGGACCAGGGCTCCATGTATTTTCTGACAAGTTCATCGGCCTCGGCCACGTCGAAGCAGAGGACATCGTGGCCACCCTCGGCCAGGGACCTGACCGCGTTGGCTCCCACGAAGCCAGTGCCGCCGGTAACTAGAGTAGCCATGACACCCCCTTTCGATGCGGGGTATTATTGTCTAGGTCTTCTTGTAAGGGCTATATCCGGCACAACTCGATCAGGCATTCCCAGAAGCCACGCCGGACCAGACCGCTCCCCAAAGCTGATGGCGTTAGGGCCGTCAGCCCCCTCTGGCTGCAACCTTGGCCAGGTACTGGGCGGCGGCCCGGCCCATCCACGGCTGCCAGCTGCCCATCAATAGCCTGGCGCCCTTCTCGATGTACGCCTCGACGGTGTCGTCGCTCACCAGCGCCCCGGCCGTTCTGCCTGCCGCGACGATTTTGGCGATGCACCTGTCAACCACCGCCTGCACCTCGGGATGGGCCGGCTGGCCGGTGTGTCCCATGGATTGGCCCAGGTCCGAGGGGGCCATGAAATAGACATCTATGTTGTCCACGGTCAGCAGCTCGTCCAGGTTATCTACCGCTGCCGTCTCTTCTATAAGGGCCACCAACAGAGTCTCCCGGTTGGCCCGCGAGTAATAGTCGGCTTCGCCGTAGGACTGCCTGCCCGCCGCCATTCCCCTGTACCCTTCGGGGCCGTACTTGGCCGACCTGGCCGCCCGTTCCGCATCCTCTTTGGTGTTCACATGAGGCACCACGATTCCCGTGGCGCCCACGTCCAGGGTCCGGGTGATCAGCCAGGGTTCGTTACTATTGACGCGGCAGAGGGATGTAATTCCCCAAATATCACAGGCCCTGGACATATGGGCCACTTGCTCCCAGGTAATGGGCCCGTGTTCCGTCTCTATCCACATTCCATCAAAGCCGAACTGGCCCATGAAGTCTATAATTTCGGCGTTGTTGAGGCCTCCCAAGACCGTGGCACACTTGCCTTCCAGAAGCTTACTCTTGACCCTGTTCTCCCTCATCTCGGGATATTCCCTCCGACCTGGCTAGTTATCGCCCCAGACGGCCGTCCTGGTCGTATAAATAGGCGGACTACGAACCTCCGCCACCCAAACTCGCGAGAAGGGCAGGATGAACATCCGCAACGCTACCACCTGGGCCAGGGGTAGTCAAGGGGACGATGAAGGCGATGGGTAAGGGCGGCTGGGAACATGTGTCATTACTCTGGATGACGTACTATATCAGGCCTTATCTTGCATCATGGAGGCGGATTTTCGATGGCATTCCCACGGCCTGTAGATCAACCCACGGCCATGACCCGGCACCAGTGGTTCGCCCTACCAATGCAAAACTGGCAAAATCTCGTAAATGAGTCATTCCGACTGGATTTAACTATCTGTGGTATGTTATTTTGTCGAAGCGGGGACGGGAAATCAAGGGTAGTGAATTTTAATATAAAGAGGCCAGTTTCTTGCAAAAGGTAGCCAGTATCGAGCAGCCCGCCCAGGTTAGTGATAGAGATAATGGCAATAACGGCACAATAGCCGGCCCTGAAGTACCTGTTTCCGTTAATGGAAAGGAAGAGTTGCTCAAGCACGTAAGTGTGGGGATCCAGCCCATAAAGGCCTACGCTTCCATCATCGGGGGCGAAAAAATAGAGGAACTGGTCTCCCTGGCATCGGCGCTGAGGGGGGCCAGGGTGCTTCACATTAACTCCACACCCTATGGGGGTGGGGTCGCTGAGATCCTTCGTTCCTATATACCCCTTCTCCGCAGTCTGGAGATCGACGCCGAATGGCTGGTGATCCGGGGCGAAGACCCCTTCTTCGGCGTGACCAAGGGATTCCACAACGCCCTCCAGGGAGGAGCGTACCACCTGACCTCCAGGGCCAAAGAGACCTACCTGGCAACCAACTCCCGCAATGCCCGCTACCTGGATGGGGACTTCGACTACGTGGTGGTCCACGACCCCCAGCCCGCAGCCATGAGGCTTATGCACGGCGGCGGAAATGCCAAGTGGGTCTGGCGATGCCATATAGATACGGCGAACCCCCATCCCACGGTGTGGAATTTCCTAAAACCTTATGTGGAAGTCTATGATGCCATGGTCTACACCATGGATTCGTACGTTTCTCCCGACCTGCCCAGGGAGAAGGTCTCCATTGTACCGCCGGCCATAGACCCCCTGAACCCAAAGAACATGCCCTTGTCCATGGACTTCTGCCGGAAAATCGTCAGCTGGGTGGGTGTGGACACCAACCGTCCGTTGGTGACCCAGGTGTCCCGCTTCGACCCATGGAAAGACCCCCTGGGAGTAGTCGAGGCCTATCGGATGGTCAGGGAGCATGTGCCGGGCCTGCAGCTCGCCCTCTTGGGACATCTGGCTGCCGATGACCCCGAAGGACAAGTGATTTACCGCCAGGTCCAAATGGCCACTCGGGACGAACCCGATATCTATCTGTTCACCAATTTCACCGCGGCCAGCAGCGTTGAAGTCAATGCATTCCAGCATTACTCCGATGTGGTGATCCAGAAGTCCATCAAAGAGGGATTCGGGCTGGTGGTGGCAGAGGCTCTGTGGAAGGGCACTCCTGTGGTAGCGGGCAGCGTTGGAGGAATACCCCTTCAGGTGCAAAATGGAAAGGGAGGATTCCTGGTCAACAGCATCGAGGAGTGTGCCGAGAAGGTGCTATATCTCTTGCAGAATCCGGCGGTGGCTAAGAGGATGGGGCTGAAGGGGCGTCAGCACATCCGCTCCAACTACCTGACTCCCCGTTTGCTGTCCGACGAGCTTAAAATCCTCCGCTCGCTGAAATAGCCGGGTCTTTTGACACGGGCCGGACGCCAACGTCCATCCGGCTTCTGAGGTTAAGATCGCCCTCAGAGGGGGGTTTTTAGCAGTCCTTGTCAGGGGAATTCCGCCATGTTAACATGGCGTTGTAATCTCTCAGCCCTGGCTCGGCAGAGAAATTAAATGCTTGCAACGGCGCCGGTTGTTGGCGCCTCCGCGAGAATGGTACCACCACGGCGATCACCCAAATCGAAATAGCTGGAATGGCATGGACATACCCATAGTCTTCACCCTGGTCACCTGACCCACCTGCGACAAACTGAGGGAGTCGTGGACTCTCCAGGGCATCGCCTTCGAGGAGCGTCAGGTGGACCAGAGCCAGGAATGGCTGGACGAGCTCCTGCAATATTCCGACGTCGCCCCCACCATCCTTTACCCCGATGGCCGTGTGGAGATAGGATTTGAAGGGGAGGTTGGGTGAGCCTTCGCCTGAGGGCGGCGGCGCCGCCCCATCATCCCCGGACACCAAAGTCTCAGGGCCCGGATCAGGCCCCCAGAGTTCTCCCCGAGTCCGGTCGGCCACGCCGGTGGTCCGGCCGAATCCCGAGAACCAGCCAGGCTGGGCCGATAAGGAGGAGACATGGCACGGGAGACCAGCGTCGTCACAGCCGAGAGGTTCGCCCAGGGATTCAGCTACCCGGACTATCTGGCTCAGATCAAGGTCAACAAGGAATGGTTCCAGCGTCTCTATGACAACTTCCGGTTGGATGAAGAGGACGCCGATTTCTTCCGCATGGCGTCCCAACATCAGTCGGGCCCCGCCAAGATGATGGTCATCGGCGAGGAATGGTGCCCCGACGTGTACCGGGGCATGCCGGTCATGGCCAGGATAGCCGAGGCAGGCGGCATGGAGACACGGGTATTCCCCCAGGACTCCCACATGGACATCATGAACGAGTTCTTGAAAGAGGGCAAGTGGGCGTCCATACCCACCGTCGTCTTCTACACCAGGGATCTCCGCTATATCTGTCACTGGATCGAGCGGCCGGCGCTGGCCGACGGGGAGATGGAGGAGATCGCAGCCCAGGTCAGGAGCGAGATGCCCAACGCCCCGGACCCCCAGGTACGCGCCGCAGCCCGCCCCCGCAACCAGGAGCGGTATCCCATCTGGCAGCAAGAGTCGGTACGGGAGATCCGGGAGATGCTGGCTCAACAAATGGGCCTGTTACCAGCAGGGCCAGGACAGGAACGGGGATGGAGCGTGCGGCTTGACTCCCGGTGGCAGGGACGCTTGACACGCTATGGGGGCTGTCGGGATAATGGACGAAATCTCCACCAGGAGGGCCAGATATGGGTAGCTACCGGGTGATCTCCTCCGACAGTCACGTATTCGAGCCGGCCACTCTGTGGACGGAACGGCTGGAACCCAAGTTCAGGGACCGGGCCCCATGCATAATCCGCCACGATGACGATGACTGGTGGGTTTGCGAGGACCGCAAGATCGCCGGCATGGGGCTGGGAAACATGGCGGGGGTCAGATTCGAAGCGCCGGAGATGCTGCGTAGAGATGGCCGCTACGAACATGTACGCCTTGGTGGCTACATCCCCGAGGAACACGTCAAGGATATGGATGCCGATGGTGTGGACGCAGGGGTGGTCTTCCCCAGCGTCGGTTTCCTGATGTACAACATCGTGCAGGACAGCCAGTTTCTCACCGCCATATTTCGAGCATATAACGACTGGCTGAGCGAGTTCTGTAAGCCCTTCCCCAACCGGATCAAGGGCATCGCCCTGCTCAACGTGGACGATGTTCAGGATGGGATATCGGAGTTGGAGCGTTGCCATAAATTGGGACTGGAGGGGGCCCTGATTCCCGTGTATCCGCCGATTGGGAAAAGGTACGGTTCACCCGAGTACGAGCCCCTCTGGGCCACGGCCCAGGACCTGGGCATATCCATCAACCTCCACGTGGCCACCAACCGTCCGAGCGCGGGCCAGGAGCTTTCAGATTTAGAGAACCTTACCGCCTCCTTCAGGGCCAACCTGGACTACTGGGTACGCATGTCCGTGGGGGACATTATCTTCAATGGCGTGTTCGAGCGCTACCCAAAGCTGCGGGTGGGTGCGGTGGAGCATGAGCTGTCATGGGTCCCGTACTTCCTGGAGCGAATCGACTACACCTACACACAGGAAGCCCCGAGGGAAGGCTGGTACCGCTTCAAGGAAGCCATGCTTCCCAGCGACTATTTCCACCGGAACGTGTTCGTGGGGTTCCAGCAAGATGGCCTGGGAGTGAAGCTACGGAACATTATAGGGGTGGACAACCTGATGTGGGGCTCGGACTACCCCCATACCGAGTCCACCTTCCCCAGAAGCCGTCAGATTCTCGATGATATCCTGGCCGATTGCACAGAAGAGGAGAAGGCCAAGATCGCTGGCCAGAATGCCGCCGCGGTCTACCACTTCAACTGATACATCGGTTAGCGGGGGTTTTCGTAGTGTGTCGCTGGGACAGCTCCCGCCTTTATCCGGCACACGCACACCTGGCAGGGTCTGCAACAGCCCGGAGCGGGCGCTATGGGACAGGCTCTACCAGCAAGGTGTAACGGGCATCCTGAAGGGTCCCGGGCGCAAGAGCCGCCACCACGACCACAACCTCATCCAGGCCTTGGAGTTCGCTTATCACCAGCTCACCGCGGTTGTCCTCGTCAAGTATCATTTCCCTGACTCGGGTGGAATCGCCTACCTCGATTAGCTGGACGATGTAATCCTGGGGCACTTCATTATCGACCCTCAGGAACCCCTCGGCCTGCCAGCCACCGTCCCTTCCATCACCATCGAAAAATCCGATCTCCGGCACTGAGATGTCGTCAATGCAGATACCCATTCCGTTGATGGCATCGTCGGTTACATATTGAAACCTAAGGAACGCGTCATGGCCGGCATATCCGGTCAGGTCTACAGACTCCTCAAGCCAGCCGTTGCTGCGTCCCGTGTAGCCGGGGCCAAAGCTGTTGCCCACTGGGTTCCCTGGTGAGGTACCAGGCGCCTGGATCACGTCCCAGGTAGAGCCACCATCCGTCGAAATCAGTACGTAAGCGTAGTCCCAGTCCTCCTCCACATCGAACCAGGTCCGGTAATTCAGGGTGGCTCTATCCACACTGGACAGGTCCAGCCTGCGGCTCAGGGTAGAACCGATAGAGTCACCCCGGTTGCTCCACCAGCATCCACTCTCCTCCAGGGAGACCGGCAACAATCTATTCTGCTTTTGGCCCTCAAAACGGAGCCTGCCGTTCCCTTCTCCGATGTTGAGTGCCGTATATTCCGCCGAGTATTGGGGGATGGAGGACTCCATACCGCCAAATTCCTCCAGGCGGCCCGTGGCCCGCAGCTTCACATTATTGTCGGGATAGCTGTAAGGCCCACCCCCCGGCTCGTCCAGGTAGTTGGCGACCACCCAGTCTTTGAAGACATCCCGAAAGCTCGTGTCGTAGCCCCGGTTGGAGAGGTAAGCGTCTATTCCCGCGATGCCATCCTCGGCCTCACTCACCAGCAAACCGATGTCCTGGATGCCGCCGTAGTGGGAGACCAGATAATCGAAGAAGAGGAAGGCCGCACCGTAGTAAGTAGCAACCTGGTCCGGCCAGTTCACAAGGGATACGGTGGGGGAACCAACGAAAACATCCTGGTGACTGGGCCTGTAGCCTGCCACCGATGCGGCCACCTCCGAAAGCCCCTCGTTCACCCAGGTCTCCTCCGAGGGGTCGCCGTTCCAGTGAATGGCGTGTTGAAGCTCGTGAGCAAGGACTGCAAGGTATCGCCCAGACCCCACCCTTAGAGCGGTATTCATGTACATCATCTCTCTCTGGTTGCTGAGCTGGTGAACACTGGCAGGGTATTCGTCCGCCGAGCTGAAATATCCCGCCACGCCCCTCAACCGGGCGTGAAGAATCGTAATGTGAGGATCATTGTCCACCCCTGGGGTCCACTCCGTACCGAAGACCGCCGTCACCTTGGGATATATCTCCTCTTCAAAGGTCCTGGCGGATTCCACCAGGGAGGTCTGGGAGACCTCCACTCCGTCCTCCACGTACCAGTATGCGTGGGGAGTTACCAGACGCAAAGTGGCCTGGCTTGTGTAGGACTTTACATTCAGCAGATCGGTCAGCTGAAAAATATCCCTTCGGCCCTGGGCGTAGCTAACCGGGTTGGGATTGACCACCGGCGAGATGCTCCCGCCGGTTTTTAGCAACAAGGCACGGGCAAGCTCATACAGGTCCCTGTCGGGGGCATCGGGGAAATGCCGTGCTGAGACGGGCGCCGGCGTAGCGGTGGGTACAGGGGTGGACGTTCTCTCGGCGTTGGCGCTGAGGGTTGAGGTAATGGGTGGACTGGCGGATTTTAAGGTAGGGGTAGCAGCCGGCCCGGCAGTCCGGTCCAGCGGGATGGCCGGGGATGGTGCGATGGTGGCGGTGGGAGATCCACCTTTTGGGACGGCGGTGGATGTCGCCGTCGGGCCTACCGGAGAGGATGGAGGCTGCGCCGGTGTCGGCGTCGGTTCGGCAGCGCAGGCCGCCATAATTACGACGGCGATGGCCGCCATAATTACGAGGAACCGATTCTTGCCATCTCCGGTCGTTCGGCGAATCATTTCACCTAATTGAACCTGTTCATAGCAGTATCAATCCCATTTTGGAGAAGGCAGGCTACCGCATGCTCCACTTTGGAGACCGCCTCCATTGTCACCGGCCTCTCCTCGGGCAAGAAGGGTCCGAGGACATAGTCCATGCCCTCGACACCCTCCGGAGGCTCACCGATGCCCACCCTCAGCCTGGGAAATTCCTGGGTAGCCAACCGGGAGATGATGGACTTGATGCCGTTGTGGCCCGCTGCACTGCCTCCGGAGCGGATGCGGATGGTCCCCAGGGACAGGTCCATCTCGTCGTAGATCACCACCAGGTCCCGAGGGGTGGCGGCGAAACGTGCAAGCAGATATGCCACTGCATCGCCGCTTAGGTTCATGAAAGTCCGGGGTTTGGCCAGCGCCACCCGTTCACCTCCGACCTCGCCCTGCCCCAAAACAGCCTTGTTGCGCCGCTCCGCCAGATTAATGCTCCACCGTCTCGCCATGTGGTCAACGCACATGAAGCCAATGTTGTGGCGGCTGCGGGCGTATGTTCTACCCGGATTACCCAGGCCGACGATGAGCTTCATTTGTCCCGAACAAGCCGGCGGATATAGGAGGCCAATTCGTCGTCGAGGGTATTTGAAAGGGCCGACAGGTCGCTGGCCTGCACTACTTTCAGGAAATACTCCAGCCTTTTGTCCGTCCTGTCGTGGATTATCCGGCCCACGAGGATGCGGCTGAGCCTGCGGTTCTGCTCTCCCAGGGCTCGGTCCACCTCTCCTGCAAAGAGCTCCAATTCCTCCACCGGCGGAGTCTCTCCCAAGGCCATCTGACACTGGGAGCAACGGGGGCTGGAATGCAGGCTTATTTCCCGGGGCTTTTTATCGCACCGCCCCAATCTTTGTTCGATTATGCCGTACCCCTGCTCCAAGTGCATCCCCACCGGTTTTCCCAGCGCTGGGATAGAGTTCAGCAAAGCCAGAGCATTTAATTATGTCCGGGAGTCTTCCAGGCGTCCCCATATACTGGCCACCTGGCGCTGATAGATATCATGATGGTCACAGTAAGCAACTTTGTATCTGGTCTGGTAAGCCATGAAGTGTTCCCTCACAGCATGCCATCCCCTGCGGCCGGCTAGAAATACCGGCAGTGACATTTCCTCCTGAAGGGTGGTGCGGTCGAAGGAGAGCTCATGGAAACCGTCCTGGACCACCGCGCCGTCCAGATAAACCTTAATCCCAAGGATATCTTCAAGCTGCTCGCAAAGATATAGCATCCCCCTCAGCAATGCAAGGCCGTCGAGAAAGTCCCTGGGATCGGCGTAGGCCTGAGCTGCCAGATGGTAGACTCTCCGGAAATCGCCGCCCTGGTACACCTCCGACAACTGTTGAAGAGCGAAGCTTACCTGGTCCCTGTTGGGGCAGGCCACAACTCCACTCAAGGTTTTCAGCGCTTCTTGCGCCCTCGATGCATCTCCGGCCAGCGCTTGGAGAGCTTCCGCCAGCTCGACCTCTTTCTGGGTCTTTTCAGGGGACTCATCCTCCGTCTCGGTGAGGCCCTGGCAAAGGAGAGAGGTGTACTGGAGGGCGTCGTTCCAGCTGACCTCTCGTCCGGCCAAACGCAACTCGACCATTTTTACGCCGTAAAGGTCCTCCCGCCAGGGAAGCAATGGGATAAATCCCCGGGTAAGCCTTACGCCCCGGATGGGCCGGCCATCCCGGAAACTGAGGCCGTGGCCGGGGGCAAGGGCCAGCTCTGTTTCCGGCTCCCCACAGTATACGAAGGCCAGAAGGAACAGTGCGGCCAGCGGGCGGGTTAGTCCCAGGGCATGGGCGAGCAATATTTGGGCCTCCGCCCATGCCAGCTCCCCTTTCCGGCTATCCAGCTCGCCGCGGAGCCGCTGGAATACCTGACACTCACCGGGGTCTAAAAACAGAGGCGCCGCGGGGTTTGAAAGGCCGAGGGCAGGGCCGAAATTTGCCCAGGGGCGCCCTGGCTTCTTCGGTGGATGCGAAAATCGCCTCATACAGGGCGGGAATGTCCTGGGCTTCCAAGGGACCGGGCATCAAAGAAAAGTCCAGCGGCAGTGCCGGGTAAGCCCAGGAAAGGAGCGCACCGGCAATGTTCTGAAACCAGGTGGATGGCTCAGGACCGCTTAAAAACCTTCCGATATCCTCACCCAAAACGGTTGGGGAAACGATGTTGCCACCGGAGTATCGTGCCGCCTCCTCCCCCAGCCGGCTTTCCAGCTCTCCCCGCCTTCCCTCTAGGTAGCTGTGCATATAGGCCGACTCAGGGGCCCTCTGGGTGATGTATAACGCCTGGGTTTCCCGGAGGGACGCCAGATCCCTGGCCACGTGGCCCCGTCCCCTGGAAGCCCTTTTGCCGGGAATGCAGACGGCGATCCTCGAGTCCAGGACCTCGCTTGAAGGCACCTGGGCCCTGTTCCGAAGCAGGACGATGTGGAAGTATACGTCTTCCTGAAGGGGCTGTCCCCAGGTGGCGTTCCACCGGTTTAGAAGAATTACTTCTCCATTGTAAATTAGACCCTGGTGGGCCACGATCAAAGGCTGGGGCTCGCCCTCGGGGTAAAGCCGGTCAAGGCGCCCTTCCTCAGACGAGTTGCTCACTCACCCGCCTCTTGCTCGGGGGAGGAGCCGACCATTTTCAGAAACTCTTCCTCGCTCAGCAGTGCAGTGCCCAGACGGTTTGCGGCCTCCAGCTTGGACCCCGGCTCCACCCCCACTACCAGGTAGCCGGTCTTCCTGGTCACGTTGGGAGAGATGGAACCGCCCAGCTCTTTGATACGGGCCTCGGCCCCAGAGCGGGTCATGGTATTCAAGGTCCCTGTGAGGACGAAGCTACGCCCTGCCAGCGGCAGCTCCCCAGCGCCATCCAGTCCGGCGCCCGCGCCGACGGGACCACAGGATTGGACCAGATCGACCCCGGCCCGGCTTAGCATTTCGATCACTTCCAGGTTAGCCTGCACCCCGAAGTAGGCGACGACGCTGGCCGCGATTTTCGGTCCTATGCCGGGCACGGCGGTAAGTTCATCTTCCGTGGCCGAGGATAGCCGGTCCATACCGGGGTAATGGCGGGCCAGTAGCTCCGCCATCTCCGAACCCACGTGGAGTATCCCAAGGGCGAAAATGACACGGGATAGCTGCCTTCCCTTGCTGGCCTCGATGTTGGCCATGATCCTGGTAGCCAGCTTGTCCCCCATCCGTTCCAGCCCCAGGAGCTGTTCCTTGCTCAAATAGTAGATGCCGGCCACGTCCCGGACCAGCCCGGCGTCCATAAGGACCCTGCACCACCGCTCTCCCAGGCCATCGATATCCATGGCGCCTTTGGATACAAAATGTTTCAAAAACTCGAAGAACTGGGCGGGACAGCTTGTGTTAGGGCAGCGGTGCATCGCCTCGGCCTCCGGCTTTACGACGGGGGTTTCGCACACGGGGCAGTTCTTAGGCATTCGAAACGCCACTTCGTCGCCGGTGCGGCGGGCCACCACGGGCCCGACTATCTGAGGTATCACCTCGCCGGCCCTTTCCACCGTGACCCAGTCCCCCACCCGTATGTCTTTGCGATGGATATCCTCCTCGTTGTGGAGAGTAGCCATCTTCACCATGGCGCCGCTGACGTTCACGGGCTCCAGTACCGCGAAGGGGTTGAGGCTGCCGGTGCGGCCCACGTTGATGCGGATTTCCAGCAGGCGGGTGATGGCCTGCTCCGCCGGGAACTTGTAGGCGATGGCCCAACGGGGCTCCCGGCCGACGTAGCCCAGGACGTCCTGATGCCGGAAGGAGCTGATCTTTACCACCAGACCGTCGGTCTGGTAAGGCAGATGATGTCTCTCCTCCAGCCAGGAGCGGTAAAGCTCTTCCACCTCACCCAGAGTGCGGCAGATGGTGTTGTGAGGATTCACCCTGAAACCCAGCTCCCTGAGCCGTTGGAGGCTGTCCCACTGGTTGTCGGGCATGGACCCGTTTTCCGTATGGCCCAGAGCGTAAACGAAGATGTCCAGGTTTCGCGAGGCCGTGATTCTAGAGTCCAGTTGGCGGATGGACCCCGCTCCCGAGTTGCGGGGGTTGGCGAATGGCGGCTCGCCTCTGGCCACTCTCTCCTCGTTAAGCTGTCTGAAGGCCTCTCTGGGCATATACACCTCGCCCCTTACCTCCAGAACCTTGGGCAGAACCTTGGGCAGAACCTTGGGCAGGACCTTGGGGGGCTGGCCCATCAGAGACAGGGGGATGCTTTTCACAGTGCGCAGGTTCTGGGTCACATCCTCGCCCCGGGACCCGTCTCCCCGGGTAGCCCCCCGGACCAGCAACCCATCCTCGTAGGTAAGGGACACAGCCATGCCGTCGATCTTGAGCTCACAGATCATGTCAAAGCTCGCGCCCTCCAGCATGTTGGTCCTGCTGCGGTGCCAGGCCTCCAATTCATCGAAGCTGAAGGCGTTGGCCAGGCTCAGCATGGGGGTCGCATGCTGCACCTCGGTGAAACCCTCGGCCGGGGCCGCCCCTACCCTCTGGGTCGGTGAATCGGGCGTGATCAGCTCCGGTTGCTGCTCCTCCAGTTGCCTTAAGGAGCGCATCAGCCCGTCGTATTCGGCATCACTGATGATGGGGTCGTCCAGGGCGTAGTAGCGGTGGTCGTGGAAGGCGATCTCTCTCCGCAACCTCTCTATGCTGTCTTTTGCCTTTACAGCCGCCATCCCTTTTTACCCCCGCCGACTCCTTGTAGGAACTCTTACACAGTATAATATCACCATGTGGCCTATGTGTAGCCGTATCTACCCCATATTTGGCCCAACCCTCTGCAAGCACCCCCTCACCAGTCCGTCGCTTAACACCCCCTTACTTCAACGTCGGGCAGACGTCTCTGACCAAACTTGTTCCCGCCATTGAGAGGAAGTACAATGTACGGGTCAAAATTCCGCATGGGGAGGCACCGTTGATGTACAATCGACCTTCTTTGAGTCTGGCCCAGGTCCAGTCGGCGATGAAAGCTATGATCGACCACGCAAGCCAGAATCCCGAAACTCCCGTAACCATGGCCATCGTGGACGATGCCGGAGAGATAATCGGCTATGCCAAAATGGATAACTGTCGCAAACTGCCCCAACGGGTGGCATTCAAGAAAGCCTACACAGCCGCCCTCCGGGGCGCAGATTCCAGAGTCTTCGTGCAACAGCTGAAGGAACAGGGCGTGGGGGCAGCGGACTCCGGCGACCCCAACATGTTAGGTCTGATCGGTGGCCTCGTAATCCGCCTGCCCAACAACGGTCCTATCCTGGGTGGCATAGGGGTCAGCGGGCTCCCCAGCGCCGACGCCGACGAAGCCATCTCCCGTATCGGTCTGGAGGCCATGAAGCTATAGCGACGACGGTGATGGCAGGAGCGTCCTGTTCGGTTACGATATACAACTGACCTCAGTCTGAAGGCTGCGGCATAGCGGCGTCCAGCCCATCTTGCGGAGGCCAATGATACCCTGGGAATTTTCTCAGGTCAGGAGAGGTCAGGCCATTAAGGTAGTCGACGCCGTCGCCGAGATACTTAAACGGGAGGGCGTGAATTACCTTCCATGCTTTCCCACCACCTCCACCATCGAAGCGGCCGCAGCCGTGGGGATAAGGCCCATCGTCTGCCGGCAGGAGCGGGTGGGCATGGGTATCGCCGATGGATTCAGCCGCGTATCCAACGGGAATCCTGTTGGGGTGTTCACCATGCAGTATGGGCCGGGGGCGGAGAACGCCTTCTCAGGGGTGGCCACAGCCTACTCCGACTCGGTCCCGGTGCTTGTCCTTCCCCTGGGACACCCCAGGGAGCGGGCCGGGATCCTGCCCCACTTCAACTCTGTCCGCGTGTTCGGCCCGGTGGCGAAGTCGGCGGAGGAAGTCAACAGCGCCGACCGCCTGGTGCAGGTGATGCGGCGGGCCTTCAGCAACCTGAAGATGGGCCGTCCTGGGCCCGTGATTGTCGAGATCCCTTCGGATGTCGCCCTGGAGGAAGTGGATGAGGCGGCATTCGACTATTGGCCGGTGAAGGCCACTAGGTCCTCGGCCAACCCCAGGGACGTGGATGAGGCGGCCCGGGCGCTGGTCGATGCCGCCCGCCCGGTTATCCATGCCGGCCAGGGAGTGCTCTACGCGGAGGCTACCGAAGAGCTGGTCCAGCTGGCGGAGCTGTTGCAGGCGCCGGTGATGACCACCTTGGCTGGCAAGAACGCCTTCCCCGAGGACCACCCCCTGTCTTTGGGCACCGGTGGGGCAACCATGACGGGGCCCGTGGTGCATTTCCTCGGCAAGGCCGACCTCGTGTTCGGCATTGGAGCCAGCTTCACCCGCCACGGCATGACTACCACAATTCCCCCGGGGAAGCTGATGATCCAGGCCACCAACGATCCCCAGGACATCAACAAAGACTACAGCATAGACTGCCCAATCATTGGTGATGCCCGGCTGGTGCTGGGCCAGTTCATCGAGGCGGTAAAGGACCGGCTGGGAGGAAAAGCCCGCGCAGCCGGCGGCGGGACGGCCCGGGAGCTTAATACTGTCAGGGAGGAGTGGCTGGCGGAATGGATGCCCAAGCTCACCTCCGACGAAGTCCCCATGACGCCTTACCGGGTTATATGGGAGCTGATGCAGACTGTGGACCCCAGCGACGCCATCGTAACCCACGACTCCGGAGGGCCTCGGGACCAGATGTTGCCCTTCTACCGGGCCTCCGGGCCCAGGAGCTACATCGGTTGGGGCAAGTCCCACGGCCTGGGCACCGGGCTGGGCCTGGCCATAGGCGCGAAGCTGGCCGCGCCCGATAAAATGGCCATCAACTGGATGGGGGACGCCGCCTTCGGGATGGTGGGGCTGGACTTCGAAACAGCGGTCCGGTGCGGGACCCCCATCCTGACCATGGTCTCCAACAACTCGACCATGGCCGCCGAGGTCAGCTCCATGAAGGTCTCCCATGAGCTTTACAAGGCCAGGGACCTGGGTGGTGACTACACCGAGTTAGGACGGGCCATGGGGGGCTACGCCGAGAAGGTGGAGGTTCCGTCGGAGATTGCCCCGGCCATCCGCCGGGCCCGCAGGGCGATGGAGAACGGGCAAGCCGCTCTGCTGGAGTTCATCACCGGCGAGGAGACCGCCTCCTCTCACCGTTGGGCCTTTGGATGAATCTTTGCCCATTAGTTCCCCAAACCCTTGTAATAGGTGCAAACAGTTAATAAAATGGTATAGCCATGGACCCAAGCAGGGCACTACACAGATTCGGCGGCCTGTCCCAGTTCGAGGCCGAGGCGATAGGGGAACCCGGCCACCGGACCTTCAGGCTGATCCTGAAGTCGGGCGACTCATCGGCTACCCTCTGGCTGGAAAAAGAGCAGCTTTACCAGCTGGCGGTGCACCTGCATGAGATCATGGAGAGCCTATCCAGCGAAGGGGCGGCCGAGCAGGGAGAGGTCCCGGAGCCCGAATCGAGCACTGGTTCCACCAGCCTGGAATTCACGATAGGCAAGCTGGCCCTTGGCCACGACAGTCATAGCAACTGCCTTTTGCTCCTGGCCCATGATGTAGAAGAGACGGATGAAGGGCAGGCTACGTTGAGCTTCTGGCTCACCTTGAGCCAGGGCGAAGAGCTGGCGAAGGATGCGTTGAATGTATGCTCCGCCGGAAGGCCCAGATGTTTTCTCTGCAGCCAGCCCATTAACCCCGAGGGGCACATGTGTCCCCGGGCCAACGGCCACGCTCCACTCCAAAATTGAGCAACACAAGATTTTACCCAGTTATCAGGCCGATTAACTTCATAGCCGGGCCTTCGATAGGGTTTCCCCCGAGGGCATGAGAAGGGTTCCGGAGGGCCGATGCAGTCGCAGCAGGAAACCCTCCAGTTACTCGGACAGGGAGAGATTGACGCCCTGGAACTTTCTCCCTGGGGGTCCAACTACACCTTCCTTGTCAAGGTGCGCCTGGATTCCACGGAGTGCAGGGCCGTTTACAAGCCGATGAAAGGGGAAATCCCCCTCTGGGACTTCCCCAATGGGACGCTCTACAAACGGGAGTGCGCGGCCTACCTACTGAGCCAGGCCCTCGGCTGGGACTTCGTGCCCCTGACGGTGATACGAGATGGACCACACGGGGTGGGCTCCCTCCAGCTTTTCGTCGACCATGATCCCCGGGTCAACTATTTCACCATAAGAGAATCTGACCCCGACACCCTGCGAATGATCTCCTGCTTTGACCTGGTCGCCAACAACGCCGACCGGAAGGCCGCCCACTGTATCCAGGGTCCCGACAGGAAAATATGGGGTATAGACCACGGGCTGACCTTTCATCCGGTGATCAAGGTCCGGACCGTCATCTGGGACTTCGGTGGAGAGCCCATCCCTGACAGCCTTCTAGAAGTCTCCTCGGCCCTTCTGGATCAGCTAGAGAATCCGGGTGAGATGGTCAGCCAGCTAATAAGCCTGCTGGATGAAACAGAGATTGCCGCCCTGGCACAGCGCATCGGCTGGCTGCTGGAGGTCCGCGAGTATCCCTCCATCCGGCGCCGCCGCCTTTAGTAAAAACCTATTAAGCGGTCACCTCTCCGCCGGTTTCCGAATAAAATCCCCTGAGGGATTGGGCCAGCTCATTTAGCCGCTTGTCCACCAGATGGTTCACTGTTCCCTTTGGATAGGTGCCGTTGGCACGGCGCTCACCTGCCGGGACGCCGGTAAGCACCTCGATGCCTTCGTCGACTTTTCTCACGGAATAGATGTGGAAGCTGCCCTCCTTTATGGCGGCCACCACGTCCTCCCGAAGCATCAGGTTCTTGACGTTCTGATGGGGGACGATCACACCCTGGTTCCCCACGAGGCCGGTGACACGGCATATGTCGAAGAAGCCCTCCACCTTCTGGTTTACCCCGCCGATGGGCTGTATCTCCCCTTTCTGGTTCACCGAGCCTGTGATGGCGATGCCCTGCTTTATGGGCAGCTCCGCCAGGCTGGAAAGGATGGCGTAAAGCTCCGGGCAAGAGGCGCTGTCCCCCTCCACCCCCTCATAGGACTGCTCGAAGGAGAGGCTGGCCGAGATGGAAAGGGGCTTGTCTTGGGCGAACTTCCAGCCCAGGTATCCGCTGAGGATGAGCACCCCTTTATCGTGGATCCTGCCGCTGAGTTGGGCCTCTCTCTCGATATTGATGACTCCCCTTCGCCCGGCGAAGGTCTTGGCCGTTATGCGGGCCGGCCTACCGAAACTGAAGTCGCCCAGGTCGTACACCACCAGCCCGTTCACCTGTCCCACCACCTCCCCCTCTAAATCCACCATCAGGGTGCCCTCGGAAATCATCCTCCGTATCTTCTCTTCGACCAGGTTCAGGCGATGGGCCTTCTCATCCAGGGCCCTCTTCACATGGTCGCCCGTTATTACCGGTCCCCCTTCCTTGCGGGCCCAGTAGTCGCCTTCGATGACCAGGTCCTGTATCTGGCCAAAGCGGGAGGTGAGCTTGGTCTGGTCCGCCACCAGCCTCGCGCCGTACTCGACGATCCTGGCCACCCCGCTGCGGTCGGCGTGTAGCAGCCCTTCAGAGTGGCAGATGCCGCAGATGAAGGCGCAGTAATCCGCAACGCTCTCGGGAGTGAGGTCAATCTGGGAGTCGAACTCGGCCTTCACCTTGAACAGCTCCCAGAAGTCCTCCTGGTCGTCGCTGGAGAGTAGACGGTAAAGGGGCTCATCCCCGGTGACGATCACCTTTGTGTCCCAGGAGACCGGTTGAGGCCTGAGTCCCTGGGGGGCGATGAAGCCGGACTGCACTCCCGGGTCCTCCAGGCGGGCTTCCCTGTCGCGAATGGCCCGCTTCATACCCTCCCACACTCCAGGGTTCATCAGCAGGTCACGCCCGTTCAGCACCAGGTATCCCCCGTTGGCATGATGGATGGAACCGGCCTTCAGCATGGTATGGTCGCTGAAATAGGTGCCCATGAAGGCCCGCCGTTCGATCCGGCCGAAGAGGTTCCCCCATGTGGGGTTGGACTCGATAATGATGGGGGCTGCCTGGGTGATTGAATTGTCTACTATTACGTTTACCTCGAAGGGCAACATGGGGTTACGCTGGGTGGTGCTGGGAAGCTGGGCCCCTCCGGGATTGGGCATGGCGGTTGGCGGGCCCCCATCGCCGGTGAACAGGTTCAGGTTGTTCAGGGAGTACTCCTTCAGCTCTTCCAGGTATTTAATAATTTCCGGTAGCTCCTTGGAGTCATCCCTCAGCCGATGGAATATATCCGACAGCCGAAGGTCGCCGGCGCTTCTGTCCAGGCCTTTTACTTTGTCCTGGGCCTCCCTCTCCAGCTCCTTGATCCGGTCCACCGTGTCCTGCACACGCTGCAAGAGGCCTCTCCGTTTTTCTTCCATGGCGGTTCGGACATTCTCCTCCAACGCCATGAACTCGTCAGGAGACATGGGCTTTCCTTCATCCGTTACAGGGAACAGGTTCACCCCCGAGGGAGAGAGCTGGAGGCCGAAGTTCTCAGCCCTCGCCTCCCTTTCCAGTTCCTGCATCAGCTTTTGGGACTCAGCCCGACCCTCCTCCACCTGCTTGCGCTGAGAGACGTATTCCTCGCTGGCGAACAGTTTGGGAATCTCCTCCCGAAGAGTCCCTAGCAGGCCCTCCAACCCATCGTGCAACGGTTTACCCCGGCCCGGTGGCAGCCGTAATACCTTGGGTGTGTCGGGGTCCCCAAAGTTGTGGACATAGCACCAATCGTACACCGGGAACCGGGCACCATGGGACTTCCTTTCGTCTATAATGGCCTGGAGGTGTCTCTTGATAGCCGATGCCTTCCCGGTCCCTGTGAGTCCGGTTACGAAGAGGTTGTATCCGCGCTTGTCCACCTCAAGGCCGAACCTGATGGCGTTCAGTGCCCGTTCCTGTCCGATGAGCCCAGGAGGCGGCGCCAGCTCATAGGTGCAATCGAAATGAAATTCGGAGATGCTGCATTGCCAGCACACCTCAACTGCCGGTACTTCGTATTTAGCCATTGGTTCCATAATCGGGCTACCTCCCAAACCCTGGGATACTCATAGTGAATCTGACGACGCCTGTCTCTATTATAGCAACAGGGCTGAGGTTGCGATGCTCCGCTAGCGAGTGTAAAGTTGGTGTCGGTCAGAGGAGATGCCAAATATGAAATGTCCCACTTGCGAGACTGAGAACCCACCCCAGGCCGAGTACTGCACTAGCTGCGGGGTCGCCCTGGGGGCTGCCGCCTATGGAGCGCAACCGGTTGGTTATTGCACCAACTGTGGGAGAGAGAACCCCGGCGGGGCCACTTTCTGTACCAACTGTGGAGCTGGAATCCTCTCCCATTCGGGACCCACCGCGAGGGCAGAAACTCCTCAAGCTGCGATAGACGTAGAATATATGGGGTTCTGGATACGGGTGGGGGCCGCCATAATAGACATGCTAATACTTAGAGCTTTGGGGGCGATCCTGGCTGCCATAACCTCCGGGCAGAGCGGGTTAGTCCAATGGTTTATCAATATACTCTACTACGTATTGTTTACAGGGCTCCGTGGACAGACTCCTGGTAAAATGTTAGTTGGAATACAGGTGGTGACCTCAAATGGGGAGGCGCCAGGGATTGTTCGGGCAGCATTGAGAGAGGTGCCCGGTAAGTTCATCTCAACCATCGTTATTCTGTTGGGGTACATCTGGGTGGCCTTCGACCCAGAGAAACGGGCCTGGCACGACAAGCTCGCCGGCACCTACGTCATCAGGAAAAGGTAGAGGCTTCGTGGTACCAGGACGAGGTATTCCCTTCAAACTGGTTATTGGCCGGATCCGCTCCATGGTGGCCAGGGTCTTTTGAAAGTCCTGACACTGTCATTGCGCCAATGTTATCGCAAACGAAGCGAAGCAATTCCTTCTAGCCCTGCGGAGATTGCATCGGGGCTTTGCCCTTCGCAATGACAGTCGAAAGACCCTGCCATGGTGGCTCCTCTGGGGGACGACAGCTATGATATGCGCTACTTGCGGAACCGAGAGCCCTCCCGAAGCCCGTTACTGCACTAATTGTGGCGTGCCACATGAATCTGGTTTCGGCCACGGGCCATCGGTCATATATTGTACGCGTTGCGGAACTGGGAACCGGCGCGACCAGGAGCTTTGCGCCAACTGCAACGCCCCCCTGCGAGTATCACCCGCAACCAAAACCGCATCACCGGATTTTCCCAGTCATGGACCGCCCGGAAAGAGGACAGGTGCATTCGTTCCCAGGGAGCTGGGTGATCTCATGGGCGAGACTTTCCGGTTGTACAAGGGAAGCTTCGGGGTCTTCGTTACCATCATCTTTCTGGCCCACATCCCTTTCATCGTCCAGGCGCTGGTGCCCAATCAGGCCCTTTTCGTGGTTCTCACCATCGCGGGCATCTTCCTATACGTCCTGGCGTCTGGGGCAACGGCCTGCGCGGTGGCTTCCATCTACCTGGGGAGGGATGTCAACGTAAAATGGTGCTACTTGAGGGCTTGGGAGCGGGCGCGTTCCCTGTGGGGAAGCGCGATAGTATTGACTGTTGCCTTGTTGGTGTCCTTCATCACCGTGGTGGGAATTCCCCTGTTCTTCTTTCTCTTGGTGAGCTGGTTCTTCTACGTCCAGGCCATAATGCTGGAGGGCCGGAGAGGTCCACGGGAGGCACTGGGGGAAAGCCGCCAGCTGGTGAAGGGGAGCTGGTGGCGGATTTTCGGCATCGGAATAGGCTTCTTCGCATTGCTGATTGTTGTAAACATAGCGGCAATTATTCCCGGCGCCATCGTCTCCACCTTCAACCCGCTAGCTGGGACCCTTCTCATCTCCATCGCCGGAGCTGTGGCCACTCCCATAAGCTACATCGGGGCTACTGTCGTGTATTGCGATCTGAGGGCCAGGAAAGAGGGCTACACTCTGGAGAGGATGGCTTCGGAGTCGGATATATAATAGCTGGCGCCCCCCTGACGGCGCCCAACCTGGCGGAGGGCTATGAGTCTCTGGAGGGCCAGTTGTCTGGGTCCGGCCGCTCGTCGGCGGAGTCTGGCCGCTCGTCGGCGGAGTCCGGCCGCTCGTCGGCGGAGTCCGGCCGCTCGTCGGCGGGGTCCGGAGGCTGTTGACTCTCCTGGGGGCGTTCAGAAACATGGTCTTGCTGGTAGGTCTCCAATGCCCCCTGAAACATGGTCTGGAACTGTTCCGCGTCCCGGGGTTGGATGATCATACGGCGCCCGTTGGTGAGGCGAACCAGCAGCCTGTGCCCGATGGGAAGCTTCAGCACCTCCACCAGGTCTACCTGCTGAAAAAGGATTTGCCTGATTCTGGGCTTGCCGTAGGCAATAACCAGGCGGTCGTTGAAGATCATATACTGGGAAGGAGTGGTGAACCAGGCGAAGGCCGCGAAGGCCAGGCCTATGACGAAGACGAGAGGTTCCCCGGTTACAAGGCCTATAAATGCCACGCCCACCGACAGTATCAAGCTGAAGTTGAAGGATGAACGGTGCCGGTCCGCGTGCAAAGGCTGGTACTGTTGCATGAAGTTATTTTAGCACATATTCCGCTTTTTGAACTAGGCCCGCCAACAGACCTGAATCGGTTTCCTGCCACCGCAAGCTCCCACTGGACCTGCTACAATGAAACGTGTATGGAATTAGGGAAGAGGGTGGCGGAAATGCCCCCCACGGGTCCGTCTGGTCCAGGGGTATAATCAGGGTTATGAACGATGGATGCTTTCCAAACCAAGAGGCAAGTACAGATCACCGTATTCGAGAACGAGCCTATGGCCCGGCTGGCCGAGCAGCGGCTTAGGCTGGAGTCCATACCCTGCCTGGTCCGATGCCTGGGCGCTGGCCCCGGCGGCCTGGGAGTGGCAGACAATCTGCCCCACGCCCTCTACGTCAACTCCCGCGACGAGATGGGCGCCCGCCTGGTGCTGGAGCTGGCCCCTGGGGAGATCGCCGAAAGGGAGGGCCGAATATCAAGGCCTAAGTACGGTCTCTCTATGGTGGTTGTGATCGTTCTCATAATTACGGCTGCAGCCCTGCTCTTCGGGGTGGCCGAAATGCTAATCACGGGGCTGGTCCGCTGACCCCCAGGCCTCCTGCTTCTGCCCCCTTCCGGTCCCAGAGCTTATGTTAATAATACCCCCGCTTGAAGGCGGTGGTATTATCCTGCAGCATTCAGGCTGCGGTGTCCTAAAGAAATTTTCACCTATTACTGGCTCTCTGCCCCATCACGAGCCAGCTTTCCAGCATGAGGTTTTCAGCCCTTGCTCTACACGACTCTGGGTGTTCCCTTGGCTTTGTACTCGTCGATGACCGCTTTCATCCAGGCCAGGTCGTCGTTCCGGGTGGTCTGGCGTGTCTTCTCCGGGTCCAGGCCGTAGATGCGAGCGGCGTTGAGGCCCAGGATCTTGGCCTTGGCCTGGTCCGTCAGTCTGGGATAGCCGTACTTCTGGCAGTACTCCTCGGGGATCTGGAAGGCCCGAAAGGCCTCGATCAGGGGCTGGGGCGGCCCATAGAAACAGGAATCGGTGCCCCATAGGATATTGTCCTCCCCAATCGCCTTCAGGAGCTTGCCCATGACGTGGGCCGCCTCGTGGGGACGGGCCATCATCAGGAACCAGGTCGAGCCCAGTTCTGCGTAGACGTTGGAGCCAGGCCCGATGCCGTTCTCATTCAAGCTGGTGATGAGGCGGTTTGAGCCGATGTGAGCGGTCTCCTCGGTGTAGGGTCCCTCCTCGGGCTGGTCCAGCACGTTGGGTTCTCGGACTTTCGGCTCGTACCCCGAGTGGTAGACGAGGAATGTTATGCCTGGGTAGGCCTTGGCCGCCGGGCCTATGTCCCTGGGAGAGGATGTGCCGTCCCAGCCGGTGTCGGGCCCCATACTTATACCCTTATGGGCCGAGATCATGGGGGACGTGGATTTCTGGACCCGCTCCAGGAAAGGCATCCCGGAATTCTCGTCGTCCAGCCTCCACAGGGGCCCCCGGTCAATTCCGTCCATACCCCGGCCCACATACATATCAGGACCACCCTCACCATACATGGTATAGACTTTCCAGCCGGCGGGCTTGCACCACTCGGCCCAGAGGTCCATCTGCTGCATATCGTTGGGAAGGTTGGGATGGATGGTGCAATGGTTAATGAGGCGGCCGGTACCGGCCAGCCGGTCGATGAGCTCCCGGGTCCCCATCATCTCCATGTTCCAAATAGGCCTATTGTGGTCTTCTCCCTCTATTCCAGGGCCGGAGGATAGGACGGCCACGGAGGTCTCCGACTCCACGTACATGCAGCGCAGATATTCCACAAGGGTATAACCGTACTGGGGCTGCTTCTGGACGATTTTTCCCAGCTCCTTGAAGCGTTCCGACTCCAACCCCTCGCCCAGCTTTATCACACCCAGGGGCCCGCCCCCCCGGGAAAGAGCACGGTCGGAGGTGTAATGGGTCTGGACATCTATGATTAGCTCAGTACCACCCAGGGCGGCATCGGCGGCGATGCGGTCGAACACGGCCTCGGGGGGCACCTTGAAGAACTCTGTCCCCGCGCCCTCGTTCAGGCCAATCAAGGCGGCGGCTGTGCCCTGCCGGCTGGCCCAGTAGGCCCCTACGGACTTGCCCAGGTGGCTAGCGTTAGAGGGGCCCTGAGCCCTCATCCGCTTTACGGCGTGTTGTATGGCCGGGCTGGCCGGCTGAGGGCCATATTCATCGGTGTTCCGGGGTTGCAGGAAAGACGGCAGTTCGGGACGGTTCTCTGTCATCGGACTTTCTCCTTTTCTTGGGTGAAATGGCATTGCTTTGGGGCAGTCTGCCGTCGCCGGGCCTGTTGACGGCCACATCTCCTGTGGAGAAACTCGGTGGATTTGAGCCCAATATACCACACAGGGACGGCCGGTTCAACCGCCTGGCCAGAGGCAGGGTCAGCCTGTAACGGCGGACGCTGGACAGGAGGTGATGCGTACTGTAAATGTGGGCTGGAGTTGAATTATATGGAATCATCGCTAAAGTTCCAGATGATAGCCACCTCCGGGGGTGGGCGAGCCGGCATGCTTGCCACGCAGCACGGGGAGATCCCCACGCCGGCCTTCATGCCAGTTGCGACCCAAGGCAGCGTCAAGTCCCTCACTCCCGAAGAGGTCAGGGCAGTGGGGGCCCACATGATTCTGGGCAACACCTACCACCTGTACCTGAGGCCTGGGGTAGACCTGGTGAAGGGGATGGGGGGCCCCCGCAATCCTTTACCGGCTGGACGGGCCCCATCCTCACCGACAGCGGCGGATATCAGGCCTTCAGCCTGGGTCCGCTGAAGAGGATCGGCGACGATGGCATCAGTTTCCGCTCCCACATAGACGGAATCGAGCACTTCTTCACTCCCGAGGACGCTATCTTATACCAACACTCCCTGGGGGCCGACATCATCATGTGTCTGGACCAGTGCATAGCCAATGGCGAGGCCAGGGAGTCAGTACGCCTGGCAATGGAGAGGACCCACGACTGGGCGGCGCGTTGCATCGCCACCCATAACCAGGCCGGAGGTACAGGCACGCGGGCATTATTCGGCATCGTCCAGGGAGGCGTGTTCCCGGAACTGAGGTCCCAGTCTGCCGGGTACATCACGTCTTTGGGTTTCGACGGTTACGCTGTAGGCGGGTTGGCGGTGGGAGAGGATAAGGCTGCCATATACGACGTGACGGGGCAGGTTGGATCTTTGCTTCTCCAGGAGAGCCCCCGGTATCTCATGGGTG
Source organism: Dehalococcoidia bacterium (assembly GCA_965225925.1). Taxonomy (GTDB): domain Bacteria; phylum Chloroflexota; class Dehalococcoidia; order Lucifugimonadales; family JAGWBF01; genus CBDDBY01. Next base: position 112,229 of record CBDDBY010000004.1, read on the forward strand.
TGGGGTCCCCCGAAGATCTGGTTGAATGCGTGGCCCTGGGGATGGACCTGTTCGACTGTGCCCTGCCCACACGGGTGGCCCGCAACGGGGGATTGTTCACCGCCACGGGCCGCGTGGACATCACCAGCCGCCGCTTCAAGAATGCTTCGGGACCATTACAACAGGACTGTGATTGCTATACCTGTGGTCTTTTCTCAGCCGCCTACCTGCACCACCTGTTCAGGTCCAAAGAGCTTCTGGGGCTGAGGCTGGCCTCAATACACAATCTCCGGTTTATTCTTAGCCCGAATCCACCGAAGGACGGCCTTGGGGACAGTCCTTGAAGAAGCCAGCGGGTGCTCCTCTGAATCTGGGATAATGGTTTTGGAACAGAAACCAGCCCGGAAACAAGGAGCACCCAATAGATGCTGCCACAGAACAAACCCGACCGTATCCGCATCCTCTTTGACGACCATCGCCTGGTGGCCAATGCCGGCCTGCTCTTGCCGGCCACCCTAGCCCGGCACCTGGGCCTGCGGGAACTCGTCGACCATCACCTTGACCTCGGCGGAGCGCCGGGACGGGCGAACACTGGGGACAAGATGCTGACGCTGGTCGCTTCCGCGCTGGCAGGCGGCGACTGCATCGACGACGCCGATGCGCTGCGCGCTGGTGGGACGGTCGGTGTTCTAGGCTGCGTGGTCAAGGCGCCATCCACCCTGGGGACCTTCCTGCGCAGCTTCCGGTGGGGGCATGTCCGTCAACTCGACCGCGTGAGCCGCCAGTTGTTGGCCCGGGCCTGGGCCGCTGGGGCCGGACCCGGCGACTCGCCCCTGAGCATCGACCTGGACTCGACCATCTGCGAGACCTATGGACTGGCCAAGGAGGGAGCGCGCCACCACGGCTATACCGGCGCCCGCGGCTATCACCCGCTGCTGGCCATTGCCGCCGGCACCGGCGAGGTGCTGATGTCCCGGCTGCGCGAGGGCCGGGCCAACACCGCCCGTGGCGCGGCCCACTTCCTGCGTGAGACGGTGGGGCGGGTGCGCTACGGCGGGGCCAGGGGACAACTCACGGTGCGGGCCGACAGCGGCTTCTACGCCCACACTGTCGTTGCCGCCTGCCGGGAAATGGATGTCCGCTTCTCTATCACCATCCGCCAGCGCGCCAGCCTGCGGGACCTGATCGAGGCGATACCAGAGGAGGACTGGACTCCCATTCCCTACTGGATGGACGGCGCCGCCGATGTCGCCGAGACGACTTACACCCCGTTCCAGACCAAGCCGGACGCCCCGCCGGTGCGGCTCATTGTCCGGCGGGTGAAGCCGACGCCCGGTTCCCAGCTCGCCCTCTTCGCCAGATACAGCTATCACGCCTTCATCACCGACCGCGATGGGGAGACGCTGGAACTGGAGGCCGATCATCGCCGCCACGCCGAGGTCGAGAACGCCATACGCGACCTCAAGTACGGCGTCGGGCTGAACCACATGCCGTCGGGGCGCTTCGCCGCCAACGGCGCCTGGCTGGCGGTACAGGTGATGGCGCATAACCTGGCCCGCTGGACGGCGCGGATTGGTCTGGGCGAGCGGACCGTGATCACCAAGACCCTCAGGCGGCGGGTCTTCGCTCTGGTGGGACGGATCACCCGCTCGGCGCGCCGCCTCACTTTGCATCTCCCCCGGCGCTGGCCTTGGGAAACCCAGTTCAGTCGCGCCTTGGCCCGGCTGCAAGCCATTCCGTTCCCGGCCTGACGGCCAGCCTGCAACTGACCCAACGTCCCCGCAATCTCGCGCCACCCCGGTCGCGAGAGTCCCCTGCTGCGTATCCTCTCGCCATCCCGCGCATCGCAACTCCCGCATAGGGCCTTAGGGGCCCTGTGCGGCGACTGAAGACCCTCCGCCGCCCTCCCATCTACCCCAAGACCCCAGGCCATCTCCCCTGTAGCTCCCTCACCCACCCCCTTCCGCTGTCCTCACGCCGTCCATCCGTGTCCTTCGGTGGATTCGGGCTAACGCTCATGGAAGAGATGAGGGCAGCGATAATAGGGAATGAGTTTCTGAATTTCAGAAAGAGTTTCTTGGATGGCTACAGGCCCACCGACCAAGCAGCTCGCCTTTCCCAGAAAGAAGCCTCGATGGTAGCCCGAGGAATCAAGGGACCAGGGAACCACCCGCCACGGCGGGAACAATGCTGATCTCGTCTCCGGTCGTCGTTGTGGTGCCCATACCCTGGAGGAACCGGACATCCTCTCCATTCAGGTAAATGTTGACGAAGTAGCGCAACTCGCCTGCCTCGTCCACCAGCCGTTCCTTAAACCCGGGGTACTGGGACTCAAGGCCTTCGATGATCGCCCCCAGGTTAGTTGCTTCCAGCTCCAACCTGTCCAGACCGTTGGTAATGCGGCGCAGGGGCGCGGGTATGCGAATCATGACTCCACTCATTTCCAGAAACTCTCCTTAACTGGCGTAGGGCGATTTTTCTCAGCCTTCGAGCACGTCGCCGCTCACCGGGCCCACTATTACTCCCAGGGAACTCACCCAGCTGACGCCTTTTTCTATTTCCGTATCCTCGCCTTCCAGCTCCAGCGTTACCCAACCCATGTTCTCCCGGACGTAGGCGCCCCGGATGTTGGTGACGACCTGGAATTTGCGGCCCAGCTCATAGATAATCGGCTCGGTCACCAGGTCCGTGGGAAAAGTGAAGGTGACCCTCTGCTTTCCCATGGTTACGCTACCTCCCCGCCAAGTTAACGCCGTCAAAGGCCTGCTCAAAGGAGCTCATAGTGGGACTGATGGGCAGAGGATGGACAACGTCCTCCACCGCTTCCTGGGTCTTCAGTCCGTTTCCGGTGATATACACCACCGTGGATTCGTCACGTTTGATCGCCCCGCTCTTGACCAGGTGCTTCAGACCGGCGACCACCACGCCTCCCGCCGTCTCGGTGAATATCCCCTCCGTCTCCGCCAGCAGTTTCATCCCCTCCACCACGTCCTCCTCGGGCACGGCGTAGGCAGAACCACCAGACTGGTGCAGGCAGCGCAGGGCGTAGATGCCGTCGGCTGGGTTGCCGATAGCCAGGGACTTTGCAATGGTGTTGGGCTTCACCGGCCTAACTACGTCATCCTCTGATTCGAAGGCCTTTACGATGGGGGAGCAGCCCTCCGCCTGGGTCAGATGCATTCTGGTCTCCACCGGGCCGTCCACTAGCCCCAGGGAAGCCAATTCGTTGAATCCCTTCCATATCTTGGTAAACAGGGAACCCGATGCGCTGGGGACCACGTTGTGCTGGGGCATCTTCCACCCCAACTGCTCCGCCACTTCATATGCCAGGGTCTTGCTCCCCTCGGCGTAAAAGGGGCGCATGTTGATGTTGACGAAGGCCCACGGATAGTTGTCCGCCACCTCGCTGCACAGCCGGTTTACCTCGTCGTAGCTGCCGTTTACGGCCAGCACCAGTGGGGCGTAGATGGCCGCGCCGATAACCTTACCATATTCCAGGTCGGCGGGTATGAACACCACCGCTCGCATCCCGGCCCTGGCAGCGTGGGCGGCCACTGAGCAAGCCAGGTTTCCCGTGGACGCACAGGCGAGGGTGTCAAAGCCCATCTCCAGGGCCTTGGTGGCGGCCACTGACACCACCCGGTCTTTGAAGGAGAATGAAGGATTTACGCTGTCATTTTTTATGTAAAGTTTATCCAGGCCCAGTAGGTCCGCCAGGTTCTTGGACCTGATCAGTGGGGTAAATCCGGCGTTGATGTCCACGGCGTCCTTGCCGTCCACCGGCAGGAGGTCCTGGTAGCGCCACATGGAAAGAGGCCCGCTGGCAATCCGTTCCCGGCTGATGACCCGGGCGATGCTGTCGTAGTCATAGACCGGCTCCAGGGGGCCGAAGCAGAAATCGCAGACATTGATAGGCTCGATGCCGTATTCCCTGAGACACTCACGGCACCGGAGGGCTGTTACAAAGGCCACTTCCGTTAGTCCTGTTCCAAGAAAATATAGTACCCCTGAGCCCAGGGGTCTTACGCCTGATGTTAGCAAAGGGCCTATGGGATGTCAAGCTAACCAGAGGTGGCCGCCGGGGCATGAAAAGAATACTCCCGTGGGATTACACCACGGGAGTATTCTTTTGGACCGCCGGGAGGGCAGGATCCCCCTCCCCGTTGCCATAGATGTCCAGCCCTTACCTCACTACGAGGGTTTCACGTTGACCTTGAGGGACTTACTCTTGCTCTCCTCGCTCCTGGATATGGTCACGGTGAGAATGCCGTTGTCGTAGGATGCGTCGGCCTTGGCTGCGTCGTACCCGTGGGGCAGGCCCACCCCGCGGCGGAAGGAGCCGTAGCGGTGCTCCCGGTGGAGGTAGTCCTCATTCTTGACCTCTTTCTCCGACTTAGCTTCACCGGTGATGGTCAGGGTGTCCTCGTTTATGGTCACATCGACTTCCTCAGGCTTGACACCCGGAACGGACGCCCGGACCACCAGATTGTCACCTTCCTTGTAAACGTCCAGAGTCACGTCGTTGGCCCCGCCCCAGAATCGGGACCCCTGGTACATCGGCCGGAACATATGCCTCCTGATCCTGTCCATCTCGCCATTGAAGGGTGCACGGCTGCTAATGGGTTCCCATCGCTTCAGTAACATTGTCTTCTCCTTATTATGTATACTATCCAGGCGGTAGACCATCGGGTCCTAGGCCCCGGTCTGTACCTGTCAATAGTGATTATACTAAATTGAGTCTCATTTATCAAGTATCCTATGGTTATCACTAAAGAATTATACTGACGTTACATCTAATTTACTTGACAAATAGCAACCCAATAAGTACAATTGATATAGGGGTAACTGGGATTATTGGAATTACTTTATGGAAAACTATTATGACGTCCTCGGCATCCAAAAAGGCGCCTCGGAAAAAGAGATAAGGCAGGCCTTCCGCAAGCTGGCCAGGCAATATCATCCGGACGTCAATCCTGGGAAGGAAGAGGCCGAGGAGAAATTCACGCTAATAAACGAAGCCAATGAAGTCCTCTCCGACCCGGGGAAGCGCCGTAGCTACGACAAATACGGGGAGAACTGGAAACACGCCGACGAGTTGGACCGCGCCCAGGCTACAAGGGGCAGAAGTTCCTCCCGCTGGTTCTCGGAAGGACACACGCCAACGGCGACCTTCGACTTCGGCGGTCTATCCGGCGGCGACTTGTTCGAAGAGCTCTTCCGGGGCAGGAGAGGGTCCGGGCGCTCCACGGTGGAATACTCCGTACAGATAAGCCTGGAAGAGGCCTTCAAGGGGGCCACCCGTTACATGGATTTCCCCGACCCCGACGGACTGTCCCCTTCCCGCAGATTGGAGGTCAAGGTGCCGCCGGGCGTGGACAACGGCTCTCGGGTACATATATCAGGCAGCGACGGACTTAGGCAGGAATTCTACCTGAAAGTTTCCGTCAGGCCCCACCGCAGGTTACGCCGTGCGGGTGCTGACCTCTATTCAGAGGTAGAGATACCGCTGACCGACATGGTCCTTGGGGGAGAGGTGGCAGTCCCGACCCTGAATGGCAAGGTAATGTTGACCATACCCCCGGAGACCCAGAACAGCCAGGTTTTCCGTCTGGCCGGCCAGGGAATGCCGCGCCTGGTTAAACCCAGCTCCAGGGGAGACCTCCATGCCACGGTGAAAGCGGTGCTCCCCAGAGGCCTAAGTGACGAGGAGCGAAGCCTTTTTGAAAATCTCAAGGGGCTTCGTCCCTCCGAGGGGTGATGGTTATGCTGAGGGGAAATATCTACGATCAAGAACCCTGCTACGTGATCAGCGTAGCGGCCCGAATGGTGGGTGTTCATGCCCAGACCCTCCGGTATTATGAGCGGGTGGGTTTGATAATACCCTCCCGTTCCGGGGGAAGGCAGCGCCTATACTCGCCCAGGGACCTGGACAGGCTCAGGAGGATCCGGGCGCTTACCGACGAAATGGGCATCAACCTTGCTGGGGTTGAGGTGGTGCTCAAGCTCATGCAACGGATTTCCCAGTTGGAGCACGAGATCGAGAGGCTGACCGAAAAGCTGAGTATCTCAAAGGCTTCACACCCCGGCCAGCGGGGCGCTACCCAGACCAAGGAGGCAGACTGATGGTTCTAAGACCCGAGAAGTTCACGGAGCAGGCTCAGGAAACCCTGGCCGCCTCCCAGGAGATTGTCCGCCGGTACAAACACAGCCAATGGGATGTTGAGCATGTCCTCCTGGCCCTACTTGAACAGGAAAAGGGGGTGCCGGCGGACATTTTTGGGCACCTGGGAGTCCCGCTGGAATCCTTGAAGAGCCGCCTTGATGAGGCCCTGGGAAAGTCTCCCAAGGTGGCTTACGAAACGACCCAGATATACGCTACTCCCCGGGCTGCCCGGCTGCTGGACAACGCCAGGGCCGAATCAGAACGATTGAAGGACGAGTACATCGGCACCGAGCACCTTCTCATAGGCGCCACCATGGAGCGCGAAGGCGATGCCGCTGGCATCCTTAAGGAACACGGTATCGACCAGGAGAAGGTATATCAGGCCCTGATGCAGATACGCGGCGCCCACAGGGTCACCGACCCCCGGGCCGAGAGCAAGTACCGGTCCCTGGAGAAGTACAGCATAGACCTTACCGAGCTTGCCCGACAGGGAAAACTGGACCCAGTGGTCGGCCGGGACGAAGAGGTGCGCCGTGTGATGCAGACCCTCACCCGCCGCAAGAAGAACAACCCGGTGATAATTGGAGAGGCGGGGGTGGGCAAGACGGCCATCGCCGAGGGGCTGGCCCAGCGCATCATAGCGGGGGATGTGCCCGAAGTGTTGAAAGACCGGCGAGTGCTGGCCCTGGATATGGGCGCCCTGGTGGCGGGCAGCAAGTTCCGGGGTGAGTTCGAGGAGCGGCTGAAAGCTGTAATGGACGAGGTGAAGACCGCCGGAGGAGAGGTCATCCTATTCATCGACGAGATACACACAGTGGTGGGCGCCGGCGGGGCCGAAGGGGCCATCGACGCAAGCAACCTGCTCAAACCCGCCCTCCAGAGGGGCGAACTACAGTGCATTGGCGCCACCACCGTCAATGAGTATCGCAAGTATATAGAGAAGGACTCCGCCCTGGAACGGCGGTTCCAGTCCATATACCTGGAAGAGCCCAGCGTTGAGGAAACCGTGGCCATCCTGGGTGCTCTGAGGCCCCGATATGAAGCCCACCATAAGGTGAAAATCGAGGAGTCCGCCCTGGTGGCCGCCGCCCGCCTCAGCCAGCGTTACGTTACCGAGCGCCATCTGCCGGACAAGGCCGTGGACCTCATAGACGAGGCGGCCAGTAAGCTGCGCATCGACGCCGAGAGCCTGCCCAGCAACCTCAAGGAGATGGAGAGGCGCATCCAGGATCTCGATAACGAAGAGGCGGCGGCGGCACAGCGTTCCGATTACCAGGGGGCGGCCCAGCACAGGACGGAACGGCTGCGCCTGGATGAGGAGTACGGCCGCGATAAGGAAGAGTGGCTTCGAGATAAAAAGATAGACATGATCGTGGACGAAGAGGATATCGCCCAGCTCATCTCAAAATGGACAGGGATTCCCGTCTCCCGTCTGCTGGAGGGGGAGGCCGAGAGTCTGCTTCATATGGAAGACAGCCTTCACCAACGGGTGGTGGGACAGGAGGAGGCGGTGTCGGCGGTGTCCGAGGCGATAAGGCGCACCCGTTCCGGCCTTAGCGACCCAAAGAGGCCCATAGGCAGCTTCATATTCCTGGGGCCGACGGGAGTGGGCAAGACCGAGCTGGCCAGGGCATTGTCCGAGTTCCTCTTCGATGACGAGGCAAACATGATCCGGGTAGACATGTCCGAATACATGGAAAAGCATACTGTGTCCCGTCTCATCGGGGCCCCCCCGGGTTACGTGGGATTCGACGATGGCGGCCAGCTCACCGAGGCGGTGCGAAGACACCCATTCAGGGTCATCCTGTTCGACGAGATCGAAAAGGCCCATCAAGACGTGTTCAACATACTCCTCCAGATTATGGAGGACGGCCGCCTGACCGACGGACACGGCCGCACCGTGGACTTTCGCAACACGGTGGTTATAATGACCAGTAACCTGGGCACCGGCGAGCTGGGCCGCCAGCCCTTCGGATTCCGCCGGGAAGGAGACCGGGTCGCCGACGAGCAACGGCTGAGGGACTCGGTCCAGGACGCGTTGAAAAAGACCTTCCGTCCAGAATTCCTGAACCGGATAGATGAGATAATCATCTTCAACGCCTTCACTCAGGAGCAAATAGAGGAGATAGTCGGCCTCATGGCCGCCGAGGTCCAGCGGCGCCTGGAGGAGCGGGGCATCAGCTTCGAGTTGACCACCGAGGCCCGCAAGTGGTTCGCCAAGGAGGGCTTCGACCCCACCTTCGGGGCCCGTCCACTGCGCCGGGCAATCCAGCGGCACCTGGAGAACCCCATCTCCAAGGCGATCCTGACGGGAGAGTTCCACGCGGGTGACCACATTCTGGTGGACATCGGACCCCAGGGGCCTAGTTTCAGCAAGGCTCCAGTGGCCACAGGCGCTGTCAGCTAGGCATTCGGGAACACAACGATTTATTGGGGCGGCTCATGGGCCGCCCCTACACCGGTAAACATCTTTCCCCGGTGTGGACTTTAGCCCCAGATGGAAAGGCCGGACCTGTTCAATTCACAGGTCCTCCAGTTCTTTCAATGGACCGAAGGCAGACAGGCAGCTAAGTTATGACCTACCATTTTATGCCTTGACCAGGCCAGGGCATCCCCTCCATATCCTCCCCTCCACCGGTAAATTGCTGACCCGGCAGAGCTCCCTATACCTACTGGCCTTGCTGGTCGCCCTGGGGGTCGTTGCCGCTGTCTACTTCCTCCGCGGGTTTCTGGACATCAGCAACGTGGGCTATCCGGCCATCGCGGGGCTTTCTTTTCTGGCCAGCGCGGGGATGGTCATTCCCGTGCCCGGGATGGCCTCGGTATGCGCAGGGGGACTACTGCTGAATCCCCTGTTGGTGGCGCTGGTGGCAGGCGCCATGGGAACTTTGGGGGAGCTGACAGGATACGCGCTGGGCTACAGCGGGCGGGGGGTTGTGACGCGAGGCAGGCTATATAAGAAGATGGAAAGCTGGATGAGGGGAAGGGGCTGGCTGGTGCTATTTCTGCTGTCCGTCCTGCCCAACCCCATCTTCGACCTGGCCGGGATCGCCGCCGGTGTGCTCCGTTTCCCGATATGGGGATTTCTGGGGATCATATTGCTGGGGACATTCCTGAAGTTCCTGGCGGTGGCCTACGGCTGCTCCTTCGGCGTCGAAACGATCTCCGACATTTTCGGCTTCGGCATCACATAAGGACCCGAACTGTCTAGTGCTCTGTCAATTTAGCATTGATGGATGTCATTCTGAGCCCTTCACTCCCTGTCATTCTAAACACAGTGAAGAATCTAGGGTGGCAGGCGGAAGCCCATCCCTTCCTGATTCTTCGGTCGCCCTTCCGCCGAAGGGCTCCCTCAGAATGACACGCTACCGAAATCTTGTCGACAGCGTACTTAGGAGGATTGAAATAGCTTGCCCGGGTTCATGATATTATGGGGGGTCCAGAGCACGTTTCATGGCCTTGGCCACGTCCATCCCTACTCCCATCTCCCTGGGCAGGAGGTGGGCAAGCTTAACGCCGACCCCGTGGCAGTACTCCATGGCCCCTCCCATGTCCTGAGCAAGGCGCAGGACCTCGTCCACAGCTTCAGCCAGCTCGGGCAAGTAGTCATCGGTCACCGTGCGGGCGGGCGCCAAAAGCATTGAGAAGAGCTCGGGTTGAGTCCAGATGGCGTACTCCACCACCTCGATTCCGTAGCCGGACAGGATATGTTCACATTTTCTCCGGTAGTCCAATACTTCAGATACCGGCAGCGCCATATGGAGGTAGTCGAAGCCCTTGCCACGAGGCTGCCACCGCACACTTCGAGGCTGGTCCAGCATCTCCCTGCGATACCAATCCCCGCTGCTGTGGCGCTCCTCCCAGTATTCGACAGTCTCCCCTGGCCCCAGGTCCTCGCCCCCAAAGCTGAGACAGACCTGCAACGAACGGCTTTGTTGGGCAGACACTACTTCCCTGCACCCCTCGTGCATCATATAGAGGCGCACTCCTTGCCCGGATTCCTCGGTCAAGTCTACCAGCGCGGAGCGCAGACCCAGAGCAAAAATCTCAGCCACTGCCTCGAACCCCTGGTCGAATGTGTCGAATCCCACCGTGGAGAATGAGCGCGTTTCAGGAATGCAGGACACCCTCAGGGTCGCACTCACGATTACGCCGAAGACCCCCTCTGTGCCGATAAAAAGGTGGTTGAGGTTGGGCCCCGCGGAGTGCTTGGGCACCGGCCTCGTGGCCAGTAGCCGCCCGTCGGGCAGCACCGCTTCCAAACCCAGCACCTGAGCGCCCATGGGCCCGTGGGCCGTGGCGGTGTATCCGACCCCGTTGGTGGAGATCGCGCCACCCACCGTGGCTATGGGCAGGCTCCATGGGTCGTGACCCAGCATCAGGCCATGCCCTTCCAGGACCTTCGCCAGGTCTCCCAGAACACAACCTGCCTCGACGACCACTGAGCTATCGGAGGGGTTCACCTCCAGCACCCTGTTAAGACCCTTGAGGTCCATCACGATTCCGCCAAATACAGGCAGGGCAGCACCCATCACCCCCGTGCCTCCCCCATATGGAACAATGGGAACTTTGTGCTCAGATGCCCTCTTCACCACCTCCGCCACATGATGGACCGAGCCGGGAAATACCACCACGTCGGCAGTCTTGCGGAGGCTTTCAGCGGCCCTGAATGCCCGGGATGGGGTGAGGGCGTCGGTGGAGTATCGCTCCAGGTCTTCGTTGCTGGTGGAAACCCGTTCCCGGCCTAGCAGACCAATCAGGGACTCGACGATACCAGAGACAGCCATCTCTCTCCTCGCAATATTAGACCGAAGGACCATCATAGCAAATTCTGGAGGTAATCCCTGAAGCCCGGATGGAGGCTCCGGCCCTCGGCCAGGCGGGGCTTTTAATGAGACTTCGGGAGGGACAGCTCGACACGAAGAGATGAAGGGATAAAGGGGCACGAAAGCGGTGGCATAATTTTAGGACGGTGGCGGCCAAGGGTGTCCCAAAGGTTTCATCGAACGGTCCCCCCAGGTTCTAGCCGTCCCTCCACAGGGTGCCTTGGGGCGTGTCTTCCAGTTGGACTCCCAGCTGCTCCAGCCGTTGACGAATCTTATCGGCCAGGGCGTATTCCTTCTTCCCCCTAAGCTCGCCCCTCAGCTCCACCAGAAGTTCGACTAAGGGCTTCACCCCTGCAGACATGTCCCTTTGTGGCTGCCGGAAGGTGAGGCCAAGAATGTCCCCCAGATACCTGAGGGTCTCCTGGGCTTGACTGACATCTCCGCCCGATTCGGCAGCCCGGTTTATCTCCTTCGACAGGTCAAAGAGGGCAGCCAGGGCTTGGGGCGCGTTCAGGTCCGAGTCCATCGCCTTCAGGAACCGCTGCCTGTAGGGGCCTGGGTCCAGGGGCTCGGGACCGCCCTGCAGGGGGGCCATCGGGGCGCTGGAATCGGTCAGGGCAACCCCCTTCCCTGATGTCTGCCGCAGGGCGTTCCGGAGGCGCTCCACGGCCCTCTCCGTGGAAGCCAGACCTTCATCGCTATAGGTGAGTGGGCTCCGATAGTGGGAACCCAGGAAGAACAGGCGGAGGGCATCGGGGCTGTAGCGGTCGAGGGCTTCTCCCAGGGATACCAGATTGCCCAGGGACTTGCTCATTTTGTCCTCGCCCAGGTGAAGAAGACCGTTGTGCATCCAGTAACGGGCAAAGGGGACCGTACCGGTGTGGGCCTCGCTTTGAGCCGTCTCGTTTTCATGGTGGGGAAAGATAAGGTCCTGGCCGCCGCCGTGAATATCAAGTGTCTCACCCAGGTATTGCAGGGACATGGCCGTGCATTCGATATGCCAACCAGGCCTTCCCGGACCCCATGGGCTCTCCCAAGACGGCTCACCCGCCTTGGCCCCTTTCCAAAGGGCGAAGTCCATGGGATGCTCTTTGGCGGCGCCCACCTCTACCCTGGCCCCGGCCACCATGCCTTCGAGACTGCGGCGGCTGAGCTTGCCGTACCCATCGGATTTGGTAACCCGAAAATACACGTCACCATCGGAGGGATAAGCGTACCCCTTATCAACCAGAGACCGGATAACCTGGATGATCTGCGGTATCTCCTGGGTTGCCCTGGGGTAGGCACGGGCCCTCTTAACATTGAGGATGTCCATGTTTACCATGAAATCCTCGATGTGCCTCTCCACCAGTTCCTGGGGGTCAACGCCCTCTTCCTTGGCCCGCTGGATGATCTTGTCATCCACATCGGTGAAGTTCTGGACCTGGTCAACCTCGTAGCCCAGGAATTCCAGGTAGCGGCGCAGAACGTCGAAGATCACGTAGCTCATGGCATGGCCCAGGTGGCAGGGAGCATAGGGTGTGATGCCGCATACGTACATCTTGACCCTGTTTCCGGCGGCGGCGAACTCCTGCTCCTCCCTGGCGAGGGTGTTGTACAGCCTCAATCCGTCTGCTCCAACAAGGCGACGGCGTAGGTTGCCATTCCTTCTTCTCTACCCACGAAACCCAAATAGTCGGTGGTGGTGGCCTTGATGCTCACTTTGCTCTCCGGGATAGCTAGGGCCGCGCCAATCCTGCCCCTCATGTCGCCTATGAAGCCGGCCAGCGCCGGCTTTTGAGCCAACATTGTAGCATCTATGTTTACGACCCGCCAACCTTGCTCGCTCACCAGTTCCGAGACTCGGGACAGCAGGTTGAGGCTGGATGCATCCTTGAACTTAGGGTCACTGGAAGGGAAGTGGGCACCCTTGTCTCCAAGACCTGCGGCGCCGAGCAGCCCGTCCATGATGGCGTGTACCAGCACGTCCCCATCGCTGTGACCGGCCAGCCCTTTATCGAAGGGGACGTCCACTCCTCCAAGGACCAGCGGGCGCCCTTTCTCCAGGGGATGAGCGTCGAACCCTATGCCTACCCTGAAGGCCAACGGGCCTCCCCCGGAGCCCGCAGCTCCGGCTGGGAGTCATGGTGTTGTGGAAGCGTTCCTCTTAGTATCAACTCCACCATAGCCAGGTCCTCGGGTGTGGTTACTTTTATGTTGCTGTATGAGCCCATGAACACCTTGACCTCGTGGCCCAGGCTCTCCACCATGGCGGCATCGTCGGTGAACGTCTCAAGGCAGGTGCGGTGGGCATGGAGGAGGAGGTCATATCCACACACCTGGGGCGTCTGGACCATCCAGAGACTATCCCTGGGCGGAGTGGCCTCCACAATGCCGGCGGAGGAAACCACCTTAACGGTATCTTTGGCGGGCACCGCCGCCACCGCCATTCCTGTCTCCCGGGCGGCATCCACGCCTCGCTGAAGAAGGCCGGAATCTATGCAGGGCCTGGCGCCGTCGTGCACCGCCACCCACCGGCAGGGGGAGAGGCGCTCCAGACCCAACCTCACCGAGTCCTGGCGCCGGGCCCCACCCCGGCAGACCGAGGTCACCTTACTCCAACCGTGCTCCCTTACGACGGCCTTGCCCATCTCCACGTTGGCATCCGAGAGAACAAGCACCATTTCAGAGACAATGGGAGAGGCTTCCAGTGGTCCGAGGGTGTGTGCTATGAGGGGGAGCCCCAGAATTGGGGCGAATATCTTGTCCACTCCCGCCATCCGGTGGCTATCACCGGCGGCAACGACCACCACACCCAGGCCTGAATTTAAAATCTCCCCGGTCACCCTTTGACAGGCCATCGGATGGCTGGCCTGTCAAACCGCGTGGCTGTTCGCCGGGTTGTTCGCCGGATTGTTCGCCGGGTTGTTCGATGGTAGTGCCGGGGATCCGTGGTCATACACTATCCCCCCTTGGGCTGGGCGAAAATGATGCGTCCCGCCGTAGTCTGGAGGACCCTGGTCACTATCACTTCGTGAAGGTTATTTAGATACCGCCGGCCACCCTCCACAACCACCATGGTGCCATCGTCCAGGAAGGCCACCCCCTGGCCGACTTCCTTCCCCTCTTGGATGATATTCACGGTGATCTCTTCACCGGAAAGCACCATCGGCCTAAGAGCGTTGGCCAGATCGTTGACGTTGAGCACCCGGATGCCCTGTAGCTCTGCAACCCTGTTTAGATTGAAATCCGTGGTCAGGATAGGGGCTTTCATCGTCTTCGCCAGCTTCACAAGCTGGCCATCCACTTCGGCGCCGTTTGTGATGTCCACGTCGAAGACCTTGACCGGCACATCCGTATCCTTGCGCAGCTTTCCAAGGATCTCAAGGCCCCTGCGCCCTCTGGCCCGCCTTAAAGAGTCGCTGGAATCCGCTATATGACGTAGCTCATCCAGCACGAAAGCCGGAACCACCAGGGTGCCTCGGATGAATCCGGTCAGGCCGAGGTCCGCGATCCTCCCGTCTATTATGGCGCTGGTATCCACCAGTATGCTGCCGTTCGAGGAGCCTAAGGGGTAACCGTCGGCTGAATCTTCGGGCAAGATCCGCCGCATGTCTCCTTCCCGATGGGCCCCTAACCAGAGACCGAGCAACCCCAAGCTGAAGCTAATGATCAGGGGAACGCCCCAGCTTAGCCATCCTGCCAGATTGAATAGGGGGATAGAAATGAGGACGGCTATGACGAGGCCGACGAGAAGCCCTACAGTGGCCGACACCAGAGAGGCTGCCGGTAACCGGTTTATCTTGTCCAGCAGCGTTGCCAGCGGTTTGAAGACGACGTAGGGTGTCGCCAGTGCTCCAATGAGTACACCGGCGAGGGTAAGGGCCAAACCCCAGGGAAGGTATGCCGACTGGTCCGATGAGGCGGTTGAAACCCAGACGCCCAACTTCCAGCCGCCGACTCCTAACCCCCCTGCTCCTAGAAGACGGCTAACTACTTCCACTATCACACGCCCACCTCCCGAGATTCGCCACCCGGCCTCCCTCGATGGAACGATTCCATGATTCTATAGTCCTGTCGCATACCCATCCTAGCCCAGATAGGGTGGTGCGGACACCTGTTCTTACCGTCCAGGATACCATAAAAGGTATGGCTAAGCCCGAATCCACCGAAGGACGTCCTTGGGGACAGCCCTTAAAGAAGCCAGAGGGTGCTCCTCTGAATCTGGGATAATGGTTTTGGAACAGAAACCAGCCCGGAAACAAGGAGCACCCAATAGATGCTGCCACAGAACAAACCCGACCGTATCCGCATCCTCTTTGACGACCATCGCCTGGTGGCCAATGCCGGCCTGCTCCTGCCGGCCACCCTAGCCCGGCACCTGGGCTTGCGGGAACTCGTCGACCATCACCTTGACCTCGGCGGAGCGCCGGGACGGGCGAACACTGGGGACAAGATGCTGACGCTGGTCGCTTCCGCGCTGGCAGGCGGCGACTGCATCGACGACGCCGATGCGCTGCGCGCTGGTGGGACGGTCGGTGTTCTAGGCTGCGTGGTCAAGGCGCCATCCACCCTGGGGACCTTCCTGCGCAGCTTCCGGTGGGGGCATGTCCGTCAACTCGACCGCGTGAGCCGCCAGTTGTTGGCCCGGGCCTGGGCCGCTGGGGCCGGACCCGGCGACTCGCCCCTGACCATCGACCTGGACTCGACCATCTGCGAGACCTATGGACTGGCCAAGGAGGGAGCGCGCCACCACGGCTATACCGGCGCCCGCGGCTATCACCCGCTGCTGGCCATTGCCGCCGGCACCGGCGAGGTGCTGATGTCCCGGCTGCGCGAGGGCCGGGCCAACACCGCCCGTGGCGCGGCCCACTTCCTGCGTGAGACGGTGGGGCGGGTGCGCTACGGCGGGGCCAGGGGACAACTCACGGTGCGGGCCGACAGCGGCTTCTACGCCCACACTGTCGTTGCCGCCTGCCGGGAAATGGATGTCCGCTTCTCTATCACCATCCGCCAGCGCGCCAGCCTGCGGGACCTGATCGAGGCGATACCAGAGGAGGACTGGACTCCCATTCCCTACTGGATGGACGGCGCCGCCGATGTCGCCGAGACGACTTACACCCCGTTTCAGACCAAGCCGGACGCCCCGCCGGTGCGGCTCATTGTCCGGCGGGTGAAGCCGACGCCCGGTCCCCAGCTCGCCCTCTTCGCCAGATACAGCTATCACGCCTTCATCACCGACCGCGATGGGGAGACGCTGGAACTGGAGGCCGATCATCGCCGCCACGCCGAGGTCGAGAACGCCATACGCGACCTCAAGTACGGCGTCGGGCTGAACCACATGCCGTCGGGGCGCTTCGCCGCCAACGGCGCCTGGCTGGCGGTACAGGTGATGGCGCATAACCTGGCCCGCTGGACGGCGCGGATTGGTCTGGGCGAGGGGACCGTGATCACCAAGACCCTCAGGCGGCGGGTCTTCGCTCTGGTGGGACGGATCACCCGCTCGGCGCGCCGCCTCACTTTGCATCTCCCCCGGCGCTGGCCTTGGGAAACCCAGTTCAGTCGCGCCTTGGCCCGGCTGCAAGCCATTCCATTCCCGGCCTGACGGCCAGCCTGCAACTGACCCAACGTCCCCGCAATCTCGCGCCACCCCGGTCGCGAGAGTCCCCTGCTGCGTATCCTCTCGCCATCCCGCGCATCGCAACTCCCGCATAGGGCCTTAGGGGCCCTGTGCGGCGACTGAAGACCCTCCGCCGCCCTCCCATCTACCCCAAGAGCCCAGGCCATCTCCCCTGTAGCTCCCTCACCCACCCCCTTCCGCTGCCCTCACGCCGTCCATCGGTGTCCTTCGGTGGATTCGGGTTTAGCGACATCAACACCAATTTCTCGGGCATGGTATTGTACCCTTGGAACAATTTTTTCCTTGGCGTTGCTGATATACCAATCCCGAAATAGTTCTGTTCGCTTATTCGGCTGTAATGCCGGAACGAGGAAACCCCGGACAAACTTAATCTCCGCTAATCCCGTTTTTGCCACCTCAATTCGATAATGTCGCCCCAGATATAGGGCTGATCCCCCGCTGACTAATTCCTTCCCTTGCGGATGAGAGAGGATCCGATATTTTTGATAGTGGCCGATTTTTTCATAAATCCATTGACGCTTTGACTCTACCACCTGCCGGATTTTTTCGTCGGATGTACCTTCTGGCACATGCAAAAAGACTCTGCGATCACGTTCGACCGTTATGGTCAGCTTGCGCCGCCTGGCCGATCTTTTAATTGTGTACACCAATTCCATCGTGCCTATTCCTGGATTGGCGCATTGTGTATTTGTCGATGTAGTCGCCGAATACCTGCTCGGTTTTGTCGATTGGCGTGCCAGTGTATCCGATGCGGGCAGCATTAGGAATGGCCTTATCAAGATTGGCACCCAGGAGAGCGTATTGGGTGCGGTGAGGTTGGTTCCTTGTTGGCGCTGACGATGCCCGTCTGCAGCTGAATGTCGGCAGAACGGGTTTTGGGGAGATATAAAGCCGCGTATACAGATAAAAAAGTGGAGTTTTAAATGAATGGAGCGGAAGATGGGATTCGAACCCACGACCCTCTCCTTGGCAAGGAGATGCTCTACCACTGAGCCACTTCCGCGCGATACTGCCTTCAAGACTCTCTGGTGCCGAGGGACGGAATCGAACCGCCGACACGTGGATTTTCAGTCCACTGCTCTACCTCTGAGCTACCTCGGCCCGATTCGGGGCGGAACCTCCCCGAGAGTCTATCTCGGCAGCTAAATTATAGTCAACTCCCCTTTGTATTTCAAGCGAGGTCAGGGGCGCCGAGGGACCATCCGCCTCTTCGTTTGGTCATAGTCCTCCCTCTATGGCAGCCAGGACCCCATGTTCATTGGCTAGCTTTTGATACTGTTGTAGCTTCCTGGGGTGGTGGATGGTCGAGCGGCCGGGAATCGAGTCCAGGGCGTGGGCAGTGGAAATGGTGTCCGTCTGGACCACAAGCAACGGCACTTCCTGTTGTTCCGCCTGGTAATAGACGTACTGGATGGGCTCATGGCCGCCGGTGAGGACCAGGCAGGTGGTGTGCACAGAAAGGGCGGCAAGCTGTATGTCGGGCCGGTCTCCCCGGACGATGACGGCCGTGCCGTCCTTGCGCCCGAAATATGTGGTGCCCCGATCCATTATGTTCCCTCCGATGAGGACATTTTCCACCAGTTCTTCAGATCCCTCCTCCCCCAAGACCCACCGTCCATCAATGTGCTGGGCCATCTGTCCAACTGTGACCGACGACATTAGCTGGTCTTCCGGGAGGGCACCAAGAAATTTCACCCCTTGAGCCTCCATGGCTGGGGCCAGCTCCAGATGTACCTGGCGCTCCCTGTATCTGGTAACGCAGTTTATCAGAACTCCCAAGAGCCGTTGACCAAAGGGTTCGCAAACTTCCAACACGTCTCCCACATTCAGACCGGGCCGGTACCGAACGACCAACACCACCCCGGCTTCCAGGGCAGCCGCCACCTCAGAGGAGACCGGCGACGGGATATGTTCAGCGGTGAAGAGGCTTGGCCCTTCTACCAATACAGTCGCATTGCCGGTGTCCAGCTTCTCCAGGGACTTACCAAGCTCCTTCGCCACACCATCCGGTAGAGCCTGACCCATGTCGAAACCCTCGGGCATGGCCGATGGAAGTGGTTGAGTCTCACCAGCCGCCGCTAGGACCCTCTGGCGGAGGAAATCCACGTCGGTGTCCGCCTGGGGATTGGGCGAAAAGGGCTTGAAATACCCCACAGCCCTGCCGCCCCCCTGCAGCCCCAACGCCAAGGCGCCGGCCAGGGCCGTTTTACCAACCGCAGGCTGGTCCGACGTGATGTATATTACAGACACTCAGATTCCTTTCCAACAAATCGGCCCGTGTATTTTAGCACGGCGGACAGAATGGCGACACGGCGCTATCCTTCGGTAGCGAGGAGCAAACGATAACTAGTCTGGTATAGCCCTGGTAAAACATCCCTGGCTGTCAGATGAACTTGGCCTGGGCTCTGGCGGCGCCGGCGTAGTCGATGTAGACCGTAACGACCTCGCTGAAAAAGTTCACCGCCTCGGTGCCCTGCTCCCGCACCCCGGTCCCCGAAGCCTTGAGCCCGCCGAAGGGCAGGTGCACCTCGCCCCCAAGTGTCGGGGCATTGACGTGGACCATTCCCGCCTCCACCCGGTCCACGTACTGGAAGGCCTTTGTCAGGTCCCTGGTATATATGGAGGAGGACAGTCCAAATGCTACTCTGTTTGCCAGCTCTATTGCTTCATCCAAGTCCTTGGCTTTGAACACCGTCAGCACCGGGCCGAATATCTCCTCCTGGGCAATGCGCATAGAAGGGTCTACGTCCGTAAAGATCAGTCGGCTGGACGTAATATCCCGTGTCGTAGCCGGGCCCGGTCAGCGCCCTGCCTCCGTAGGCCAGCCGGGCGCCCTCTTACGCGCCGATACCGATGTACTCCATAACCTTGTCGAACTGGTACTGGCTGGACAGCGGTCCTACCTCCACACCCGGCTCCATCCCGTCGCCCACCGTGAGCTTGCTAGTGCGGGCCAGCAGCTCCTCCATGAAGGGCTCGTAGACAGACTCTTCGACAATGGCCCGACTGGTGGCGGTGCACCGCTGGCCGGTGGAATAGAAAGCGCCCTGGACTATTCCGCCCAAGGTCTTTTCCATATCGGCGTCGGACAGAACTATCACCGCGTTCTTGCCGCCCATCTCACATTGCACCTTCTTCAGACCCCTTGCCTCCTCGGTGTATATGCCGGAGCCTATCTCGGTGAAGCCGGTGAAGGAGATCCCCCTGACCTTGGAGTTGGTGACCAGCTCGTTGCCCACCAGGGCCCCTGGCCCGGTAATCAGGTTGAGCACACCGGGAGGCAGCCCCGCGTCTTCAAACACCTTGACCAGGCTCACCGCGGTCAAGGGCGTGGCGGAGGCAGGCTTGAATACCACCGTGTTGCCGCAGACCAGGGCAGGGGCTACCTTCCAGGCGGCGATGGCCAGAGGGAAGTTCCAGAGGGTAATGATCCCCACGACTCCCGGGGGCCTTCGCGTCGTATAGGCCGCGGTGTTCGGCAGCTCCGATGGGGTTGTATACCCGAACATGCGGCGGCCCTCTCCGCTGGCGTACTCGGTTATGTTCATGGCCCGTTTGACCTCCCCCTGGGCGTCGGACAACGGCTTGCCCTCCTCCAGCGTTATGCCACGGGCTATTTCGTCCTGCCGCTCCCGCATAATCTCCAGGGCCCGGTACAGGAACGCACCCCTCTGGGGGGCGGGAGTGGAGGCCCAACTTTCGAACGCGGCCTATGCCGCGTCGATGGCCCTGGTCGCGTCTTCGGCCACCGAAGCCTGAAATTCACCCAGCACAGTGTCTTTGCTGGCAGGGTTGCTGATGGGGTATGTGCGGCCGGAGACCGATTCCACCCACTGCCCGCCGATGTAATTTTTAAAGGTTTCTACATTGCCAGCTTGACTCATAGCAACCCCCTTCAGCCAATTAATAGACGTACTCTCTCACCGGCTATTATAACCTTGGATTCGACCCATGGTTCGGATAGCTTTTCGCTCCTGCCGGGTTACTAATCAGTCCGGGCTTCTATTCAGAGTGTACAGCCACCGGCCTCTTCGCCAGCAAGTAGAAAATTTCCCCAAGGGAGCCTGTCTGACTCGAGCTATAGCCGGAATGTCACATTATTCTTGTTACTAAAGAGGATTAGATGCGCAAAATATGGAGGGGCGACCAGAATGGACGCCCCTACACGAATCGCCGATACACCCGCCGGGCTATGCTTTGGCGGCAACGGGCGCCAGATGCTTCTGGAAAAATCCCAACGTCCGCTCCCAGGAGTCCTTGGCCGCGGCCTCATGATAGCTGGGACGGTCTTCACACATGAAACCGTGGCCCGCCCCGGGATGTATCTTGAAGTCGGCGGTCTTGCCATGTTTCTTGAGTTCGGCCTCGATCTTCCGAACCTCATCAACCGGAGGACTCTGGTCCTGGTCCCCGAAGTTGCCCATAACGGGGCACCGTATCTGGAAGGTGCGGTCGAAGGGGGTCGGTCCGCCACCCCAGGACACCAGGCAGTTTCCGCCGTAGAAGTCCACGGCGGCGCTCAGGCCCGGACATGCCGCAGCGGCCATATAGGTTGTCCTTCCGCCGGCGCAGAACCCCACGATACCGATCCTGTCCCCACTCACCCTGGGATGTTTCTGGAGCCACTCTATGGTGTGGTTGATGTCCAGGATCAACTCCGAGTCCTTCCAGTTCCCCACAGCCCGCGACCGAGCCTCTTGGTCCGGCTTGTCTTCAGGGACCCCGGCCACGCCCGCATAGCTGAACAACGGGTTGGTCCCCCTGATTCCTTCGGTGTTCTCCTCCCGGTGGAACAGCGCCGGAGCCACCGCGAAATACCCCTCGGCGCCCAGCCGGTCGGTGATGGCCTGTATGTCGGCGTTGATGCCAAAAACTTCCTGGATTACTATAACCGCCGGGTGTCTTCCCGGCTCATTGGGCTGGCTTACGTAGGTTGCCATATCGTCTTGCAGCTCACCGTGGGTAAACCCCTCAAAGTTAGAAGGCAGCCTCTGAACTTCCCAAAAGGATGGCATTCTGTCACCTCCCTATTCATTAGTAACTGGAACGAAAAACTGGATCGTTAAGTTACGCCAGGCCGGCGCAGTTGGCCTCACCTGGATCTCCAGCCGTGGGAGAAAGCTGCGTCTGGGCTGGATTTTAGCAGAACACCAGCCGACATACAAGTTGGCGAATGCCAACCCAATATATTGGGTTTTGGGAGGCACGGACCCTATACTGGCATGTGACCGGAAGACCTCCCTTGACCGGCAGGCGGGTATATGCTGAAATGGTCAGGCGAAAAGGAGGTATGGCAATGGATGTCGGCTATCAGGTAGGACAGGTGGTGACTAGGGAGACCGTGGAATTACAGCACCAGTGGCGGGACCATCTGGAGCAGTTCCGTTCCTCCAGGGACGCCGGTTTCGACATCTAGGCTGGGCTCACCATTATCTCATAGACCCTTTCCAGCACTTTCAACCCTGGCCGGTGCTGGGGCGTCTGGCGGCGGAGCCGGGGAACATGAAGCTGCTCACCTCGGTGCTCCTGCTCTCCTTGCTCAATCCGGTGAATGTGGCAGAGCAGGCGGCGACCCTTGACCAGATATCCGAAGGACGCTTCATCCTGGGCCTGGGCCAGGGATACCGGGCCGAGGAGTGTGAAGCATTCTGGACACGCCTGTCCCAGAGGGGCGGGCGCATGTCCGAAGGAATGGACCTGATTGTGCGCCTCTGGACCGAGAATGAGGTTACACATCAAGGCCGCTATTTTCACGTCACCAATGCCCGCCCAACGGCTCGGTGCTATCAGAAGCCCCACGCCAAGATATGGGTGGCCGCGATGAGTGACCCGGCGGTGCGTAGGGTGGGGCGGGACGGGTTCATAATCTATCTCGGACCGGCACAGCCCCATTCCGCCGTCAAAGGGCAGATCGACCTTTATCACCAGAACCTACAGGAAAACGGTCATGCCATACCCGAAGAGATGGTCCTAGTACGGGAATTCTTCTGCTCCACCAGCCTGAGACTTTGGAGATCGCCCGCCGGGGCTTTCGGAGGAAATACGAGGTCTACGCCCAGCACGGGCTCCACGGGGCCGATCCCGAACTGACCAGGAAGGTGACCGGTGACCTAGAGGTGCTGATGGAGAACACATTCATTGTTGGGAATCCCCAGGAATGTGTGGAACAGATCGCCAGCTACAGGGAGTTGGGGTTCACCCACATATTGTTACGCCTCTTCTACCCCGAAATGACCCAGAAGCAAGTGCTGGAGCATATCGAGTTGGTGAGGAGAGAAGTGCTGCCCGAGGTGCACAAGCTATGATCAATCCGGTGGCGCGCCGAACTGTTCTACAATAGGCGGAAACTCACTGGAACGATGGTATATCGGAGCCTGGGCCCAGGCACCCCCGGCACCTAGAGAGGCCCCGCCTGGGATGTTCCAGCTTAACGGTTTACGAACCGTCGGGTTCTAGGGTGCCGTATCCTTCGACCCGCCGGCAGGCCACCCAGTGGTCCGGCTCGACTTCCCGGAGATTAGGTATCGCCATCTGACATTCGTCGATGGCTCTCTGGCACCGGGGATGGAACACGCAGCCACGGGGAGGGTTGAGGGGGCTGGGGACTTCTCCGGTGAGGAGGATTCTGTCACGCTGGGCGTCCTTCAAAGGGTCGGGCAGGGGGACGGCGGAGAGCAGGGCCTGGGTGTAGGGATGTAGGGGGTTGTTGTAGATATCGTTCCTTCCGGCCACCTCCACGATATGCCCCAGGTACATCACCGCCACCCTGTCGCTTATGTGCCTCACAACTGAGAGGTCATGGGCGATGAAAAGGTAAGTGAGCCTGAATTGGTCCTGTAGGTCCTCCAGCAAGTTAATTATCTGGGCCTGAATTGACACGTCCAGCGCCGACACGGGCTCATCGCACACGATAAACTGGGGATGCACCGCCAGCGCCCTGGCCACTCCGATGCGCTGGCGCTGGCCGCCGCTGAACTCGTGGGGATACCGGTCGGACATAGAAGGGTTTAGCCCCACAATCGAAAGTAGCTCGGCTACTCTCTCCTTGTATTCCCTCCTGCTTTTGGACATATTGTGCACGATAACCGGTTCCCCGATGATGTTACCGGCGGTCATCCTGGGGTTTAGGGAGCTGTAGGGGTCCTGGAATATGATCTGCATTTGCCGGCGCATGCCTCTCAGAGCCTTGCCCTTCATGGCACACAGATCCTTTCCCTCAAAAAGCACGGAGCCGGAGGTGGGCCGATAGAGCTGTAGGAGGCACCGCCCGGTAGTGGTTTTGCCACAGCCGCTTTCCCCGACCAGCCCCAGGGTCTCGCCCCGCCGGACCTCGAAACTGACGCCATCCACCGCCTTGATGTTGGCCACCGTGCGTTGCAAGATGAGACCCGAGGTCACTGGGAAATACATCCTCAGGTCCTTCACATCCACCAGGACGTCACCGGTCTGGTGGCCGTTGGTGGTCTGCTCCAAGGTATTCATTAAACGTTCTCCTTTGACCCGACTCCCAGAGACTCCGCCACGTAACATGCCGAAGAATGCCCATCACCCACCTGGGAGAGCGGAGGATACTCCTCAGCACATCTATCTATCGCATATCGGCATCTCTCCCGGAAGGAACATCCCGGTGGGAGGTTGACCAGGTCCGGCGGCTGGCCTTCGATGGGATCCAGCCTCTCCTTCGTAGGCATGTCCAGCCTGGGCACCGATTTCAGAAGGCCCAACGTGTACGGGTGCCTGGGGTTACCGTAGATTTCTGCCGCCGATCCTCGCTCGACGATCCTACCCGCATACATTATGTTGACTCGGTCGGCATACCGGGCCACGACACCCAGGTTATGGGTGATGATTATAAGAGATACCCCGAACTCAATACTGAGATTCTTCATCAGCTCCAGAATCTGGAGTTGGATGGTCACGTCCAGGGCGGTGGTAGGCTCATCGGCGATGATGAGTTTGGGATTGCAGCTAAGGGCCATGGCAATCATGACCCTCTGGCGCATGCCGCCGCTGAACTGGTGGGGAAACTGCTTGATCCGCCTTACTGGGTCGGGGATGCCGACCTGCTCCAGTCGCCGGATAGCCTCCCGTTTGGCGTCTCCTTTTTTCATTCCCAGGTGCAACTCCAGGCTTTCGGTGAGTTGCCGCTCGATGGAGAGGACCGGGTTGAGGGAGGTCATAGGTTCCTGGAACACCATAGAGATTTGCCTACCCCGTATTCGCCTCATCTGGCTATTGCGCAGCTTCTGCAAGTCTTCACCGTCGAAAATCACTTCCCCACCGACGGTCCTCCCCGGGGGGTTGGGGATCAGGCGCATAATAGATAGGGCGCTCACGCTCTTTCCGCACCCGCTTTCTCCCACCAGACCCAGGGTTTCCCCCTGTTCCAGGTCGAAAGAGACCCCATCCACCGCCTTCACCACACCGCCCTCGGTGAAAAAGTAGGTTTTTAGGTCCTTAACCTCCAGCAGGGTAGCCATAGGGCCTCCTATCGGATATCGGGAGTAACGAACCTTTTAAATCTGCCTTCTTAAATTCAGGTTCAATCGCGCGACATTCAGGCGCACGATGGGGAAGGGGAGACTCGAACTCCCACGCTTTTCAGCACATGATCCTAAGTCATGCTCGTCTGCCAATTCCGACACTCCCCCCGCCATGAAGCCACCCCATAGTTGGTGACCCGCCTCGGGCTCGAACCGAGAACCTACGGATTAAGAGTCCGTTGCTCTTCCAATTGAGCTAGCGGGTCATCAACATCCACGCCCCTGGTTTCACAATCATGTGCGGACACACAAGAATCTACCAACAGTCGGGATTATTGTCAACACCCATGGCCACGCCATCCATGGTCACAGTAGGGCGCCGATCCCAATCCGGCATAAATGCCCGCTTGTCAGTGGAAACATTATAGGAACTCCACTCGCCCACGGTCAACCATGCAAGTCGACTAAATTCATTTCGTTTGAAATTGCTTATTCTCGCCGGCCGCAGTAAAATCATCCTAGAGGTTAGTTAGTATGTCCATAGCGTTGGCTTACGTCGCCAGTTTGCTCAGCCTTCTATTCGCCGTATCCCTTCTCGCCCAGCGTCCCGGCGGACGCCAGCTCCACCATGTGCTATGGGCAGTGGCGTTATTACTGATATCGGCATCCATGGGCCTCTGGTTCCTGAGAGAGACCTTCGGCCTGAACCAGTGGATTTTCCGGCTCTGGTACTTGAGCGGCGGGATGCTTGCCGCCGCATATATGGGCACCGGTATGGTCTACATGATCGCCCCCCGGCATGTGGCTCACGCTTTTCTGGGCTATCTGCTGGTAATGACAGTTGCCGCCGTTGTGCTGGTGCTCACTGCCCACATTCAGAACGCCTGGAGAATGCATCGAGGGGCTTAAAGGGCTGGAATGCCTGTTACCTTCGGAGTCGCTGACCAAGATGGGGTTTTTTCCTCCATGGATAAGGGTTTTTGGCGCGGTCCTTAATCCCGAATCCACCGAAATCCCGAATCCACCGAAGGACGTCCTTGGGGACAGCCCTTGAAGAAGCCAGCGGGTGCTCCTCTGAATTTGGGATAATGGTTTTGGAACAGAAACCAGCCCGGAAACAAGGAGCACCCAATAGATGCTGCCACAGAACAAACCCGACCGTATCCGCATCCTCTTTGACGACCATCGCCTGGTGGCCAATGCCGGCCTGCTCCTGCCGGCCACCCTCGCCCGGCACCTGGGCCTGCGGGAACTCGTCGACCATCACCTTGACCTCGGCGGAGCGCCGGGACGGGCGAACACTGGGGACAAGATGCTGACGCTGGTCGCTTCCGCGCTGGCAGGCGGCGACTGCATCGACGACGCCGATGCGCTGCGCGCTGGTGGGACGGTCGGTGTTCTAGGCTGCGTGGTCAAGGCGTCATCCACCCTGGGGACCTTCCTGCGCAGCTTCCGGTGGGGGCATGTCCGTCAACTCGACCGCGTGAGCCGCCAGTTGTTGGCCCGGGCCTGGGCCGCTGGGGCCGGACCCGGCGACTCGCCCCTGAGCATCGACCTGGACTCGACCATCTGCGAGACCTATGGACTGGCCAAGGAGGGAGCGCGCCACCACGGCTATACCGGCGCCCGCGGCTATCACCCGCTGCTGGCCATTGCCGCCGGCACCGGCGAGGTGCTGATGTCCCGGCTGCGCGAGGGCCGGGCCAACACCGCCCGTGGCGCCGCCCACTTCCTGCGTGAGACGGTGGGGCGGGTGCGCTACGGTGGGGCCAGGGGACAACTCACGGTGCGGGCCGACAGCGGCTTCTACGCCCACACTGTCGTTGCCGCCTGCCGGGAAATGGATGTCCGCTTCTCTATCACCATCCGCCAGCGCGCCAGCCTGCGGGACCTGATCGAGGCGATACCAGAGGAGGACTGGACTCCCATTCCCTACTGGATGGACGGCGCCGTCGATGTCGCCGAGACGACTTACACCCCGTTCCAGACCAAGCCGGACGCCGCGCCGGTGCGGCTCATTGTCCGGCGGGTGAAGCCGACGCCCGGTTCCCAGCTCGCCCTCTTCGCCAGATACAGCTATCACGCCTTCATCACCGACCGCGATGGGGAGACGCTGGAACTGGAGGCCGATCATCGCCGCCACGCCGAGGTCGAGAACGCCATACGCGACCTCAAGTACGGCGTCGGGCTGAACCACATGCCGTCGGCGCGCTTCGCCGCCAACGGCGCCTGGCTGGCGGTACAGGTGATGGCGCATAACCTGGCCCGCTGGACGGCGCGGATTGGTCTGGGCGAGCGGACCGTGATCACCAAGACCCTCAGGCGACGGGTCTTCGCTCTGGTGGGACGGATCACCCGCTCGGCGCGCCGCCTCACTTTGCATCTCCCCCGGCGCTGGCCTTGGGAAACCCAGTTCAGTCGCGCCTTGGCCCGGCTGCAAGCCATTCCATTCCCGGCCTGACGGCCAGCCTGCAACTGACCCAACGTCCCCGCAATCTCGCGCCACCCCGGTCGCGAGAGTCCCCTGCTGCGTATCCTCTCGCCATCCCGCGCATCGCAACTCCCGCATAGGGCCTTAGGGGCCCTGTGCGGCGACTGAAGACCCTCCGCCGGCCTCCCATCTACCCCAAGCCCCCAGGCCATCTCCCCTGTAGCTCCCTCACCCACCCCCTTCCGCTGTCCTCACGCCGTCCATCCGTGTCCTTCGGTGGATTCGGGGTAATGCTTACAGGGGTCTCGCGATTGTTGGGGCGGCGGTTTGGGGCGTGGGATTACTTGTGAAGGGGGAAGGAAGGCTAAGGGGGGAAGAGGACGCGCTGCGGGCCGCGGAGGAAGCCGCCGCCCGTCCTTTCCAGAGATACTCGCCGGTGGAGGCCGGAGATATGGTGGACCAGTCCCTGGGCTCAATTGGGCGATGTACCTTCATCACAGGCAAGGTGCTCTGGGAAAACTTGGACTTCTGGCGGAAGGACGCCCGGGTACAGCGGGCCGCTTCCAATATTATCATTTTGATCGGGATAGTGCTGGGGGGCCTGGGGGCCACCCTTAACACCTTCGAGAGTTCGGCGCCCCATCTGGGGCTTTTCCTGGTAGGGGTGATCGTAATCTACGCCGGATTTTTAGATATGGCGGCCATCCTGGAAGCCCTGTTCCAACGCCGGCCAACGGACTCCCCCAGGGCCGCTGGCGAGACCGGAGGCGCAGGACTCCCCTTCGGGAGCTAGATGGAGGGTGATGATCACCGGCGATCCGTGTTACACGCCAAAGTCCAGGCGGTGAGCAAGGGGTTCGGGGAGCCCGGCCCGGCGTATCTTCTCCTGGGTGGCCCGGATCGAGTAGCTCACCCTGAATCTTGATATGGTCTGCGCTTCGCTGTCATGAAGGGCGTAGCTGGGCCTCGGGTCA
Organism: Dehalococcoidia bacterium; assembly: GCA_965225925.1. Taxonomy (GTDB): domain Bacteria; phylum Chloroflexota; class Dehalococcoidia; order Lucifugimonadales; family JAGWBF01; genus CBDDBY01. Next base: position 140,705 of record CBDDBY010000004.1, read on the forward strand.
TGGTCCCTCGGTTGCCCCACTCCCCCTGGGTTGATTATCAGCCGCATTTCACCTAATGGAATGGGAGTCCCCTTAGGGAAAGGACCAAAGCCGGGCTGCGGGCCCACCTCCTGGTAGATGAAAGGGATGTGGGAATGGCCCACGAGGCAGAACTGGGTTTCCAGCAGTCCAAATGTCCCCCGAGCAGCCTCATCGGAAATCACGTATTCCAAAACGGGAAGCCTCAGGCTACCGTGGACCAAGGTGAAGTCCCCCCTCCGGACCACCTCTGGCAGGGAAGCGAGGAACTCGGCCTGTTCCGTGAGTAGCTGCCCGGCGGTCCAGTGGGCGGCGGCCCGGGCGTTGGCTGTGAAGTCATCGGTGCTGAGCTTGCCAACGGCGGCCAGGTCGTGGTTCCCGGCCACACACACATGATCGTGTTGCCGAAGGAGCTCTATGCAGCCACCAGGGTCCGGGCCATAACCCACCGTATCTCCCATGCACCAGATCTCCTGGAAGCCGCCCTTCGTTGCGGCGTCTTCCAGCACAGCCTGAAAGGCTTCCAGGTTGGAGTGTATGTCCGAAAGGATGAGAGCCCGCAAATCGGCTTTGCCTCCCCCTTTGCCTCCCATAGTGCTCACATATTATAACTCAACATTTTAACTCAACGGGCGGCCTTTACCTTGAGGCCGATGCCAGGAAGGGATATAATTCCAGCCTATGAGGGTTAAGGACCTAGGCGAGTTCGGAGTGATTCAGCACCTGACTGGGATGATTACCAGCGGCCGGAAGGAGTCGGACCACGCCGCAGCCCGAAATATCGAGCTCGTGGTGGACGCGAGGGACGACACGGCGGCATGGCGTTGCGGTGACGTCACCGAGTTATTCACCACCGATACCGCGGTCGAGGGAGTCCACTTCACCAGGACCACCATTCCCTGGGAGGACCTCGGCTGGAAGATAATGGCCGCCAATATCAGCGACATTGCCGCCATGGGCGGCCTGCCCCTCTACTCGCTGATAACCCTGGGATTGCCTCCGGAGACGGAGATGGAACATCTGGAATCCCTATACCAGGGTATGATGGGATTGGCAAGCCGCTATGGGGTCTCCGTTGTGGGAGGGGACATGGTGCGCTCTCCGGTGGTGTTCGTGACTGTGGCGCTGACAGGGGTGTCCGAAGGCGAACCCATGCTCCGTTCCACGGCCCAATCGGGGGACCTGATAGGCGTCACCGGATACCTGGGCTCCTCGGCAGGGGGTCTGGATATCCTGCTGAAGGGCCTCCCTGTCCAGGGTGGGGCCGGCGAGTACGTCATAGAGGCCCACAGGAGGCCCGAGCCCTGTATACCCCAAGGGCTGGTGCTGTCCCGCCATGGGATACGCACGGCCATGGATATAAGCGACGGGCTGGTGGACGACCTGTCTAAGCTCTGCCGGGCCAGCCACCAGGCGGCTAGGCTTGACGCCCTCAGGATTCCGGTTCACCCGGTGCTGAAGGGGTTGTTCCCTCAAGGGTATATGGACATGGCCCTGGGAGGAGGCGAAGACTACCAGCTTCTATTCACGGCTCCTCAGGACCTGATGGACCGGGTACTGCCCATGCTCCCGACACCCGCCGCCGTAATCGGTGAGATAATGGAAGGAGAAGAGGGGAGGGTCACCGTGCTTGATTCGGAGGGAGTTCGGGAGCTGCGCGCCGCCTCGGCTGGCTGGGACCATTTCAGGCCGGTCAAGGGGAAACCATAACGAATAAAGATTGGCCGACCATGGTGGAACGATGTCCTCTGGTCTAAGTCTCATCAGCAACAGCCCGGAAGAGACCCAAGAGATAGGCCGCCTGCTGGGACAGTCAGCCAAAGGTGGCGATGTTCTCCTTCTGACTGGGCCTCTGGGCGCGGGCAAGACCTGCCTCACCCAAGGTATTGCCTGGGGCCTGGGCGTCGAGGGGTACGCCAGGAGTCCGACATTCGTTATAGCCGCCCGTTACCGAGGGCGGTTGACCCTGCACCATATAGACCTTTTCAGGGTCCAGGACGGTCCGGAGGCCCTGGACATTGGTATGGAGGAATACTTTTCAGGAGAGGACATGTGTGTGGTGGAATGGGCCGAAAGGGCGGCAGAGATATTCCCCCGCCGGAGCTTGTGGATCACCCTCGAATACGGCGAATCGGAGACCGACCGGCTCATCACCCTGGAGGCCGAAGACCATGATAGCCAACATCTTCTGGAGGGCGTTATCAAGGCCGTCCACAAGCCCAAAGATGGGGAGTAGGCCTTGGTTGTGTCGGGGTGTTGTAATGGGTAGCATCCAAATAGGCTTTTAAGGAAAAGAGAGATGTTGCTGGCAATTGACACCTCCACCAGGAGCGGGGGAGTCGCAATTTGGAATGCCGACCGCGTCATCGCGGCCCTTTCCTGGCATTCGAAACAGAATCATACCGCGGAGCTTATGCCTGCCGTCGAGGACATCCTCCAACGGGCCGGTATTGCCCCTGGGGCGCTGGAGGGTATCGCCGTGGCCCTGGGCCCCGGGGGGTTCAGCGCCCTTAAAGTGGGGATAAGCACCGCCAAGGCGCTGGCCCTGCCCTCGAACACCCCCCTGGTGGGAGTGGGCACTCTGGAGATGGAGGCCTACCCCTACGCCAACACCGGTATTCCCATTCGCCCGCTGATGGATTGCGGCAGGGGAGAGGTTGCCACCGCCCTGTATCAGGAGCTGGATGGGCGCTGGACAAAGCTAATGGAGGAGATGGTCTGTTCCAACGAGGAGCTGTTGGAGTCGGTATCAGAGACCACCATCCTGTGCGGCGAGGGAGTCATCCAGAGGAGCGATTATATTCGGCAAGCCCTGGGTGAGAAAGGGATAATTATAAGCTTTCATACCCCCGCTTCCCGGCTGCGGGCCCTGGCGGTACTCGGCTGGGACCGGCTGCAACTGGGAAAGCCGGACAACCTGGCCAGCCTCCAGCCGATGTATCTACGCAACCCCAATATAGGGGCGCCCAAGCTGCCCCTCAAGGTCCAGAAATAAGGTAATAGGGAAGGAAGAAGATGGAACGGACTTTGGTACTCGTAAAGCCCGACGCCGTGCAGAGGGGCCTGGTGGGAGAAGTGGTCTCCAGGCTGGAGCGGCGAGGGCTGAAGATAGTAGCCATGAAGATGCTCCAGATGGACGAGGAGATGGCCTGGCGCCACTACGAGGCGCATGTAGAAAGCGAGTTCTTCAAGGGGCTGGTGCAGTTCATAACCTCCAGCCCAATCATCGCCGCCGTCTTACAGGGCCCAAAAGCCGTGGATATTACCCGAAATACCATGGGCGTTACCCACCCGGCCAAGGCAACTCCAGGGACCATAAGGGGGGACTTGGCCGTGGAAATAGGACGGAACCTTATTCACGGTTCCGACTCCGTGGAGTCGGCCAAGAGGGAGATAGCCCTATTCTTCTCGCCCCAGGATATTAAGGACTATCCCAGGGAAGTGGAGCCCTGGATCACAGAATCCTGACCACCTGCGGGGCCCCCGCCCACAGTAATTCCAGGGCGTAAAAGTCCCGTTCCTCGGGTCCGAACAGGTGGATGATAACATCGGTATAGTCCAGCAGGACCCAACCCGCCTCCGCGCTACCCTCGCCACGGTTAATGGAGACGCCCGAGGACTTCAGGGCAGATACCAGGTCCTCCCGCAGCGCTTCCAGTTGCCGCCCGCTCTCAGCGGTCATGATTACAAAATAGTCGGCGAAGCTTGTCAGGCGCCTAATATTCAGCAAGACGATATCTTGGGCCTGCTTATCTGAAGCTACATCCACCACCATGCGGGCAATTTGGTCAGAGTCCAGGTTCTGCTCCCTTGAGAGGTTCGTTGCCTGGATTATATTCCTCACCCCGCCTGGGGTCAACGGCATCAGGGTCCAGGTAACTGTTCAGACTTGATGAGGTGAATTGGCTCAAAGCCGTTGGAAAAACGCTGGCATGGCCGGGGGAGTTGTGGCATACCAGGGAGGTGGACACTGAACTAGACCTGAACGCGGCGAGTCGCGAAACTCTGCTGGAGATAATTGCCGGCCAGCGGGCAGTCATTGCCGATTTGCAAAGGCGGATTGGGGTTCTGGAATCCCGTCCCAACCGGCGCGGGTCGTCGGGGATGCCGGGTAATCAGCCGCACTCCAGCCGGCAAGCGCTGGAGAAAAAGGAGCCCAGAAAGCCGCGCCGCCATGGCTTCGCCCGCCAGCGCATGACTCCTACCCGGCGGGTGGAGCATGCCGTGGCGGTCTGTCCCGACTGCGGGACTCACCTGAACGGCGGATGGGTACAGCGAACTCGGGAAGTCATTGAGCTACCGGTGGCTCCGGTAGAAGTGACCGAGCACGCCCTGGTAGCCCGCATCTGTCCGGTATGCCAGCGGCGCCGGCTGCCCAAAGAGGCCCTGCAGGGGGTGGTTCTGGGCCAGCAGCGCCTGGGGGTCAATCTGGTAAGCCTGATGGTGACCCTGCGGGAGGAGGGACGGTTGCCCATAAGAATCATCCAATGGTACCTGGAGACCGTCCATCAGTTGCACCTGAGTGTTGGTGCCATCGTCCAGGCCGTCCATGGAGTAGCCCGTCAGGCTGAGACGGCGGTGCGAGAGGTGCTCGAGCAAGTCCGCGCCAGTCCCGTGGTGCAGGGCGACGAAACCGGCTGGCGCCAGGACGGGAGCAACGGCTATGTTTGGACCTTCAGCACTCCCAGCGAACGATACTTCCTGCGTCGGGGTCGGGATAAGGGGGTGGTGGATGAGGTGCTGGATTCCTCCTTCAGCGGAGTGTTGGTCAGTGATTTCTACGCCGCCTATAACCACTACCCGGGCCTGAAGCAACGGTGCTGGGCTCATCTGCTGCGGGATATCCATGACCTGAAAGAGTTGTACCCAGAAGACGCTGGGCTGGCTCAGTGGGCCGAGGCGGTTCACCAGGTCTACACGGAGGCCAAGGCCTCGGTCCTTCCCCGAGCCCAGCCAGGCCATCGCACCCAGCTAATGCTGGAGGAGAAACTAATGGTCTTGGCGCGGCCTTTCCTTAAAGATCCCCTGGCGGTTCAGGCCAAGCTCTGCCGGCGCATGGAACGGTTCATCAAGGAACTGTTTGTCTTCGTGTCGGACCCAGCCGTGCCCTCAGACAACAACGCCGCCGAGCGGAGCCTGCGGCATCTGGTAACCAGTCGCAAGATCAGCGGCGGCACCCGCTCAGGGCAGAGCACCGACAGCAAGATGACCTTGGCATCCCTCTTTGGCACCTGGCGGGCCAGAGGTCTCAATCCCCTCCTGGAATGCCGCCGGTTGCTCACTTCCCCTCAACTCTGAACAGTTTCGGGTCCAGTGGTGCCAGCCCTCACGGCTACAGGGAGCTACCACCCTGTCACCCTGGATAGTTACCTGCTAGGCTTTAGCCCGAATCCACCGAAGGACGTCCTTGGGGACAGCCCTTAAAGAAGCCAGAGGGTGCTCCTCTGAATCTGGGATAATGGTTTTGGAACAGAAACCAGCCCGGAAACAAGGAGCACCCAATAGATGCTGCCACAGAACAAACCCGACCGTATGCGCATCCTCTTTGACGACCATCGCCTGGTGGCCAATGCCGGCCTGCTCCTGCCGGCCACCCTAGCCCGGCACCTGGGCTTGCGGGAACTCGTCGACCATCACCTTGACCTCGGCGGAGCGCCGGGACGGGCGAACACTGGGGACAAGATGCTGACGCTGGTCGCTTCCGCGCTGGCAGGCGGCGACTGCATCGACGACGCCGATGCGCTGCGCGCTGGTGGGACGGTCGGTGTTCTAGGCTGCGTGGTCAAGGCGCCATCCACCCTGGGGACCTTCCTGCGCAGCTTCCGGTGGGGGCATGTCCGTCAACTCGACCGCGTGAGCCGCCAGTTGTTGGCCCGGGCCTGGGCCGCTGGGGCCGGACCCGGCGACTCGCCCCTGACCATCGACCTGGACTCGACCATCTGCGAGACCTATGGACTGGCCAAGGAGGGAGCGCGCCACCACGGCTATACCGGCGCCCGCGGCTATCACCCGCTGCTGGCCATTGCCGCCGGCACCGGCGAGGTGCTGATGTCCCGGCTGCGCGAGGGCCGGGCCAACACCGCCCGTGGCGCCGCCCACTTCCTGCGTGAGACGGTGGGGCGGGTGCGCTACGGCGGGGCCAGGGGACAACTCACGGTGCGGGCCGACAGCGGCTTCTACGCCCACACTGTCGTTGCCGCCTGCCGGGAAATGGATGTCCGCTTCTCTATCACCATCCGCCAGCGCGCCAGCCTGCGGGACCTGATCGAGGCGATACCAGAGGAGGACTGGACTCCCATTCCCTACTGGATGGACGGCGCCGCCGATGTCGCCGAGACGACTTACACCCCGTTCCAGACCAAGCCGGACGCCGCGCCGGTGCGGCTCATTGTCCGGCGGGTGAAGCCGACGCCCGGTTCCCAGCTCGCCCTCTTCGCCAGATACAGCTATCACGCCTTCATCACCGACCGCGATGGGGAGACGCTGGAACTGGAGGCCGATCATCGCCGCCACGCCGAGGTCGAGAACGCCATACGCGACCTCAAGTACGGCGTCGGGCTGAACCACATGCCGTCGGCGCGCTTCGCCGCCAACGGCGCCTGGCTGGCGGTCCAGGTGATGGCGCATAACCTGGCCCGCTGGACGGGCACGGATCGGGCTGGGCGAGCAGATCGCGACCACCAAGACCCTCAGGCGGCGGGTCTTCGCTCTGGTGGGACGGATCACCCGCTCGGCGCGCCGCCTCACTTTGCATCTCCCCCGGCGCTGGCCTTGGGAAACCCAGTTCAGTCGCGCCTTGGCCCGGCTGCAAGCCATTCCATTCCCGGCCTGACGGCCAGCCTGCAACTGACCCAACGTCCCCGCAATCTCGCGCCACCCCGGTCGCGAGAGTCCCCTGCTGCGTATCCTCTCGCCATCCCGCGCATCGCAACTCCCGCATAGGGCCTTAGGGGCCCTGTGCGGCGACTGAATACCCTCCGCCGCCCTCCCATCTACCCCAAGAGCCCAGGCCATCTCCCCTGTAGCTCCCTCACCCACCCCCTTCCGCTGCCCTCACGCCGTCCATCGGTGTCCTTGGGGACAGCCCTTGAAGAAGCCAGCGGGTGCTCCTCTGAATCTGGGATAATGGTTTTGGAACAGAAACCAGCCCGGAAACAAGGAGCACCCAATAGATGCTGCCACAGAACAAACCCGACCGTATCCGCATCCTCTTTGACGACCATCGCCTGGTGGCCAATGCCGGCCTGCTCCTGCCGGCCACCCTAGCCCGGCACCTGGGCCTGCGGGAACTCGTCGACCATCACCTTGACCTCGGCGGAGCGCCGGGACGGGCGAACACTGGGGACAAGATGCTGACGCTGGTCGCTTCCGCGCTGGCAGGCGGCGACTGCATCGACGCCGCCGATGCGCTGCGCGCTGGTGGGACGGTCGGTGTTCTAGGCTGCGTGGTCAAGGCGCCATCCACCCTTGGGACCTTCCTGCGCAGCTTCCGGTGGGGGCATGTCCGTCAACTCGACCGCGTGAGCCGCCAGTTGTTGGCCCGGGCCTGGGCCGCTGGGGCCGGACCCGGCGACTCGCCCCTGAGCATCGACCTGGACTCGACCATCTGCGAGACCTATGGACTGGCCAAGGAGGGAGCGCGCCACCACGGCTATACCGGCGCCCGCGGCTATCACCCGCTGCTGGCCATTGCCGCCGGCACCGGCGAGGTGCTGATGTCCCGGCTGCGCGAGGGCCGGGCCAACACCGCCCGTGGCGCCGCCCACTTCCTGCGTGAGACGGTGGGGCGGGTGCGCTACGGCGGGGCCAGGGGACAACTCACGGTGCGGGCCGACAGCGGCTTCTACGCCCACACTGTCGTTGCCGCCTGCCGGGAAATGGATGTCCGCTTCTCTATCACCATCCGCCAGCGCGCCAGCCTGCGGGACCTGATCGAGGCGATACCAGAGGAGGACTGGACTCCCATTCCCTACTGGATGGACGGCGCCGCCGATGTCGCCGAGACGACTTACACCCCGTTCCAGACCAAGCCGGACGCCCCGCCGGCGCGGCTCATTGTCCGGCGGGTGAAGCCGACACCCGGTTCCCAGCTCGCCCTCTTCGCCAGATACAGCTATCACGCCTTCATCACCGACCGCGATGGGGAGACGCTGGAACTGGAGGCCGATCATCGCCGCCACGCCGAGGTCGAGAACGCCATACGCGACCTCAAGTACGGCGTCGGGCTGAACCACATGCCGTCGGGGCGCTTCGCCGCCAACGGCGCCTGGCTGGCGGTACAGGTGATGGCGCATAACCTGGCCCGCTGGACGGCGCGGATTGGTCTGGGCGAGCGGACCGTGATCACCAAGACCCTCAGGCGGCGGGTCTTCGCTCTGGTGGGACGGATCACCCGCTCGGCGCGCCGCCTCACTTTGCATTTCCCCCGGCGCTGGCCTTGGGAAACCCAGTTCAGTCGCGCCTTGGCCCGGCTGCAAGCCATTCCGTTCCCGGCCTGACGGCCAGCCTGCAACTGACCCAACGTCCCCGCAATCTCGCGCCACCCCGGTCTCGAGAGTCCCCTGCTGCGTATCCTCTCGCCATCCCGCGCATCGCAACTCCCGCATAGGGCCTTAGGGGCCCTGTGCGGCGACTGAAGACCGTCCGCCGGCCTCCCATCTACCCCAAGACCCCAGGCCATCTCCCCTGTAGCTCCCTCACCCACCCCCTTCCGCTGTCCTCACGCCGTCCATCCGTGTCTTTCGGTGGATTCGGGCTTAAACTTACCGAAGATGAGCAGATGTCCCTGGAAATTCGCCTTAGCAGCAAGGACAGCCAGCTGTTGGGGATAGAGAACTCCTCGGACGACGGTGAGGTGCCTGCTCACGAGCTGGTGGAGGAGTTGCAGGAAGTCCCCTGCTTCGCCGGGCTGGGCCCGAATAATCTCATCAAGGTGATCCCAGCCCTGGAGTCTCACCACTACCCCAGTGGCACTACAATAGTCAAACAGGGTGAGATTGGGGACTCATTCTACATGGTCAGGAAAGGAAACGTCCAGGTGATACTGGAGAGGCCATCGAAATCCGCTACTCCCATCGCCGTCCTGGGGCTCAACGATGGATTCGGAGAGATGTCCCTTCTTACAGACCAGCCCCGGTCCGCCAACGTCATTGCAAGCACCGATGTGTCGGTGTGGCGTTTACCCAAGGTCGCCTTCGACCAGTTGGTGGCCGAGAATCTTTCACTGGCCTTCTACTTCAATCGCATCTTGAGTCAGCGCTTGCGCGCCCTCCAAGAGAGGCTTACCTACTAGGCCAGCCCTTTCGTGCCTTCGGGGTGGGCGAAACCTGAGACTCCGAGCAAGATCACCCACGTTATGGATCCGCCTCAGGTTATGTAGTGGCCACCTTCTCCAGTCCTCCCATATTCGTGATGGTGATCCTTCTGTGGGAGGTGGTAAGAAGGCCCATCCTACGGTAGGTGGTAAGGGCCCTGCTCACGGTTTCCCGGCTGCATCCCACCTGTCTGGACAGTTCCTCCTGTCCCAACGGTATCGTCAGCTGTCCCAGGGTATCTTTGTTGTCTTTGTAGGTGTTTGCCAGCTCCAGAAGTTTCTTCGCTACCCTGGTGGGCACATCCAGGAACACCATATCGCCGATCATCTCGTCCATGGCACGTAACCTGCGAACCAGCAGGGCTATGATCTCGATGGCTACCTCGCAATGCTTGTGCAGAAATTCCACGAAGTCTTCGCCAGCCAGGGTCATCGTTTCCGTCGGTTCGGTGGCAACGGCGGTGGCCGACCTGAATCCCCCGTTAAGCACCGACATCTCCCCGAAACAATCGCCGGAGGACAGCAGAGCGATGTCGTTCTCCCGGCCGTCTTGGGATACAATCGAGATCTTCACCATGCCCTCGGCCACGAAATGCAGCCGGTCCCCGGGGTCACCCTGGTGAAAGATCACCTCACCTCTCTGAAAGTTACGGCGCCTCAGCTTTGTGGCCAGGGGCTCCAGCTCCTCCCGCTCGAGCTGGGAAAATATGGCCATGTTGCTAAGGAAATCCGCCGGTCCCATAACCGTTACCTCCCGCGCAATTACGAAATATCGTTATTACAGCGTCTATATTATAACACTCCGCTTCCATTAACCCACCGCCGCTGACTTAGGGGTCACCACCCGATTCCACTGCGGCGTAACCCACCGGAATCGGGTGGGGGTCTCCAACCTTTTGCAGAAAACGGGCTACTGGGCCTGGATGGAGATAAAGGCGCCGGCGAAGTTCTCCCTGGCTTTATGCAGCAGCGCCCCGCTTTTGGATACAGCGGTATCCAGCCCGTCCTGGACCACAAACACCACCGCAGTGGGGCTTCCCACGGGCGTCGCCGCTTCTTTTGCCTTGAAACTGATGATAGCCAGATTGAAGTCAGTGGCGGCCGGGTTGGAATTGCCGATGGTGTACCTTATGGTCCCTTCGATATTGTCTGCAATATTATCTAGTGTGAAAGTGCCGGGGATGTTGGGATGGAAGGGGCTTGTAGAGTGGGGCTCTATTTGCACTCCGGACACAAAGGTGAGCGGGACGGCATCCACAACCTCGATAAACTGGGGGTCAAAGCTGATGGAGAGCTGCACCGCCGTGATTTCTACGCCGGGGGTGAGAACTTTCACGGTGAAGTCGACGGTGCTCCCGGGGACTATGACCACCGGGGCCGATGCGGCGCTTACAGGCTCCATCACAATTGCAACCACCCTCTCATCTATGCTTATCAGGCTGCCGGCGTAGCCGGAGGTGGTTTTCAGGAGCATGGCGCTCCCGCTGTTGCTGACCGCAGTCTCTTCGTCCCCCCGGACTAGGAAGACTACCTCGGTGGGAAGGCCCACTAGCGTCGGAGTTTTTTTTGGCCTTGAAGCTGACGATGGCCAGATCGAAATCTGTTGAGACCGCGGCAGACGCAGCAATAGTGTAGCGGATGGCCCCAGTGGCATTGTCCACCTGGTTAACCGACGGCGCTACGCCCATTGGAGACTCTTGATGGGGCCGGATTACTCCCGCCGGGTTCCCGCTCTCATCCACCACCTCCAGGAAGGCCGGATCGAAACTCATGGACAGGGTAACTCCGCTCACCTCCTCGCCATGGGTCAGGACCCTCACCGTATAGTCCACCGTCGTTCCTATTGACATCTGGCCCGGCGCCGGTTGCATAACAACCTCCACGACCCTTTGCGTGGCAGCGGTGGTGGGTTCAGCCGGCGAGGGAGAAGTTGGCGTTGGTTGAGGAATGACGGGGATAGGGGTGAAGGGAGTGGGCGTTGGCTGGGGGACGGTAGTAGGAGAGGCTTCTGGAGTGATGGTGGGACCAGGTTCCAGCGTTGGGGCAGGAGTCTGCTCTGGCGTGGGCGTGGTCTCAGGTTCGGGTGTGGTAGGAGGCGGAGGTGCGACCGTCGGGGTCACTACGGGCGCATTGGTTGGAACTGGGAGTGGCGCTGAGGTCGCTTGCGGGGTAGGGACCGGTGACACGGCGGTAGGCAAGGGAGTGGGGCTCGGTTGAGGAACCTGGCCGCCTTCGGTCGGTGTAGGAGTAACCCCCGGAGCCGGCGCCAAAGTAGATTTTGGGACTGGTGTCTCACCTACTGGGGAAGTCGGCCCCGGAGTGGTCGTGCCCGGCGCTGCCCCTACCTCGGTGGGCTCAATGGGAGGAGAGGTTTCAGTCGTGGGGCTCGGAGTTTGCCCCTGACTTAGCGTGGGCGTTGGGATGGCCGTCTCTCCGGGAGGACCCGTAGCCGATGGCGCCAGGGTTTGGACCGAGCTGGATGTGGGAGTCGGGCCGCTACCAGGAGTAGGAGATGGCCCAATGCAGTTGAGGGAGACCAACGCTAGGAGCCTGTCCGATATTTCCGGGCAAAATGGCGAGCGATGGGGTCGTCAACAAAGGAGTAACAGGGTAAGCTAAGGTGGATGTGAAGGGAGGTGCTCCATGGCCAACAGTTTTCGTCCCTATTGCCTGTACCAGGCGTATCTACTGCCCCAGTCGCCGCGCGAGTGGCTACCCGAAGGACATTTGGCCTTCTTCCTGGAAGAGATGGTGAGCCTGCTGGATCTCAGGCCCATCTTTGAGCGGTACGAAGGAGGGCGGGGTCCCAAGGCCTACCATCCCCAGATGCTCTTGACGGTGCTACTGTACGGCTATTGCACCGGCGTGTGCAGCTCCCGGAAGATAGCCAGGAGCTGCGAGATGGACCTAGCGTTCCGGGTTCTTTCCGGGGGCCAGTTCCCCGACTTCCGGACCCTGGCGGACTTCCGGAAGGCGCACTTGGAGGCCTTCCAAGGGTTGTTCCTGGAGGTGCTGCGAATGTGCCGTGAGGCAGGTCTGGTGCGGATGGGGCACCTGTCTTTGGATGGGAGCAAATATCAGGCCAACGCCTCCAAGCACAAAGCCATGAGCTACGGGCGAATTGAGGAAGTGGAACCCCAACTGGAGGCGGAGATAAAGGAACTCCTACGGCGGGCGACAGAGGTGGACGAGGCCGAAGATGCCGAGTATGGGCCGGAGCAGAGTGGGGATGAGTTGCCTGAGGAGTTGCGGCGCCGGGAGGGCCGACTGGAGAAGATTCGAGAGGCGAAGCGGCGCTTGGAAGAGCGGGCGAGGGGCCGAGGGCAGGAGCGTGCTGAAGCGAGGGGGGCTGGAGCGGAAGAGGTGACAGCTGCTACGGCACGGGCCGTACCTCAGCCCAAGGAACAGAGCAATTTCACCGACCCGGACAGCCGGATCATGAAGACCTCTCATGGTTGGATTCAAGGCTACAATGCCCAGGTCCTAGTGGAGGAGGCCAGTGGGGTGATCGTGGCCCAGGAGGTGACGGCCCACAGCGCCGACAGCCGTAGACTCAGGCCCATGCTGGAGCGTCTGGAGGAGAACCTGGCTAGAGTGGGAGTCCTCGAAGAAGAGCGACGGCCAAAGTGGTTCACGGCGGACGCAGGGTACTGCAGCGAAGCCAATCTGGGGATGCTTGCGGAGCGGCAAATTGATGCCTACGTGGCCACCGGGCGAGAGCGACACCATCGGGGCGGGATCGCTCATGGAAACCGGACCAGGACACCGCTGCGGGCCGCCATGCGGGACAAGCTGCAGACCACGGAAGGGCGGGCGATCTACGCCCGGCGTAAAGCCATCACCGAACCCGTTCATGGACTAATCAAGCAGGCCCGGGGCTTCCGGCAGTTCCTGCTGCGGGGTCTGGACAAGGTGGCAGGGGAGTTCACACTGATAGCCCTGACCCACAATCTCCTGAAACTCTGGCGAGCCGGACTGGCGCCAACGGGGTAAGCCAAACAGGTACCCGGACCAAGGGGCCGAAGACGGTTTAGAACCGGCGTCGCACTGCCGACGGGAACCCCCCAGGCCAAGATGGCCTCATCAAGTTCCCGCAAGACTCTCTCGGACCCGGCAGCGGTTTTTCCTTAAGAATCGTCGGACAGGCTCCTAGGATAGCTGAGAAAACCAGGACCGGGTATAGCTTTACACGAAATGGGAATTTGACCCTGGCCCGTACCATGATCGGCGGCTGGTTGACCTCTATCCGACTGCTGAACACAAACGAATTCTAACACAGATACCCACTAAAGCTATCCGCCGGGCTCTGTAATTTGGAGGCGGAGGCGCGGGTGCTATGGGCGGGCCGGGTTTTTGAGGAACGCCCGGACCCGGTCCAATATCCGGTTGCCCAGCTCATACTTGGACATAAGGGGCAGGTCTTCGGCCTTGCCTTCCCTGTCCAGAAGCATGGCCTTGTTGGTATCTGTGCCGAAGCCGCTTCCATCGGCGGTGACGTCATTGGCAACTATGAAGTCCAGGGACTTGCTCAAGACCTTTGCCATAGCGTTTTCCAGAAGGTCCTGGGTCTCCGCGGCGAATCCCACCTTTACGAACCCTCCCCGGGACTCCTCCAGAATGTCCGGGGTCTTACCCAGTTCCAACGACCAGCTCTCGGCCCCTTTTTTTAGCTTTTGGGACGCCGTGGAGATGGGACTGAAGTCAGCCACCGCGGCGGCCATGATCAGGGCATGGCAACCGGATACGGCTTCCAGCACAGCCTCCCGCATCTCCGACGCAGTGGCAACTTGCACGACCTCGACGGCCACGGGGGAGACAAGGCCAGTAGGGCCTGTGACCAAGACAACACGTGCTCCCCGGTCCCTGGCCGCTTCGGCTATGGCATATCCCATCTTCCCCGAGGACCGGTTGGTGATGATCCGTACCGGATCGATGGGCTCCTGGGTCCCCCCGGCGCTGACCACGATGTTGTATCCGGAAAGGTCACCCTCCCGGCCGAGGATGGCTCGTATATGGCCCACGAGCATCGCGGGCTCCACCATCCTGCCCATACCTGCCATCCCCGAGGCCAGCCTCCCGCTCTCCGGCCCCACTATGGAGATGCCCCTGTCTCTGAGCTTCGACAAGTTGTCCTGGGTTGCCGGGTTGTCGAACATGTGGCCGTCCATGGCTGGGGCCACCATTATTGGAGCCCGCGTGGCAAGGATAGTGGTGGTCAGCGAATTGTCGGCCAGTCCCGCGGCGGCCTTGGCGATGAAATTGGCTGTGGCGGGAGCCACCACGACGATGTCCGCTCGATGGGCCAGGGCCACGTGTTCGACGCTGAGCTCGGCTTCCGCATCGAAGGTATCCGTGACGACGGGCCTATGGGTCAAAGAGCGGAATGCCAGAGGCGTTACGAACCGGGTGGCGCCGTAGCTCATCACCGTGTCCACCAGGGCCCCGGCTTGGACCAGTTTGCTGGCCAGGTCCAGGGCTTTGTAGCATGCGATGCTGCCCGTTACCCCCAGGACTACGTTCTTGCCTTTCAGCACGCCGGCCATGGCCTCAGCAGACCTCCTCTTCTGGGGAATCGGGGGGACTGGTGGAATCGGAATCGGAGCCGCGGTTCATCTCGTAAATCAGCCGCAGCCCGATGAGGGTAAGGTCCGGGTTAACGGCGTCGAAAATCCCAGTCTCCTTCGCTATGACCTCCGCCAGACCGCCGGTTGCCACCACACGGGCATCCCCGCCCATCTCACTCTGGAACCTCGCCACCATCCCCTCCACCAGACCGACGTGGCCCAACAACAATCCGGACTGCATGCTGGCGACCGTATTTCGCCCGATGGCGGATTTCGGAGGCGTCAACTCCACCCTCCTCAGTTGAGAAGTGTTCAGGAATAGCGCATCGGCGGCCACATTGATCCCTGCGGCTATCGCGCCGCCCAGGTAGTCACCGTCGCGAGAGATGGCGTCGAAGACGGTGGCCGTGCCGAAGTCGACGATTATCAACGGGCCCCCGTATAGCTGAAGGGCCGCCACGGCATCGGCGATCCGGTCGGCGCCCACGTCCCTGGGGTTGTCATATAGAATTCTGACCCCCGTCTTAACTCCGCTGGACACGGTGAGAGGCTTGACTTTGAAATAGCTGTTGCACACCTCTTCCAGCGTGGCGGTGAGGACAGGCGCCACGCTGCACATGCAGGCGGCGGAAATATCGCCGGGCGCGATGCCTTTGAGTGAAAGGACGTTGGAGACCAGGAGCGCGTACTCGTCCACCATCCTGCGCGGGTCGGTGGCGAGACGCCATGTGGACTTGAGACGCGTTCCTTCAAATACCCCCAGGGTCAGGTTGGTGTTGCCTATGTCTATCGCCAAAAGCATCGGCTTTCGCTGGAAACCCGCAGTCATCGGCGCCCAGCCCCTTCGGCCCAATTATACGGCTTCGCCCTGATTGGCTCAAGCCCGGCAGGCATCGGCGCCCATTGGCAACTTTCACTTGAAAGCCCGAAGCCAAGCTAGTACAATAAGCTTGCTCCTTAGCTTTAACTGCTTAGGGCCGCGCTAGGCGATTTCAATTACAATCTACACAAGGAGCAGCCTGTGATAACCCAGACACCGGAAGAAGCCCGGACACAGATCGTAAATATGGTCCGAGATTTCCTGCGAAGGGACGTAGAACCCATCGTCGCCGAGTATGAGAAGGAGGACATCGTCCCCCTGGACGTTATCGAGAAGATGAAGGAGATGGGCCTTTTCGGCATAACCGTCCCCGAGGAGTACGGGGGCATGGGTCTGGACCACACCACCTTCGCCATGATCTTCGAGGAGATATCCAAGGTCTGGATGAGCATAGGCGGCGTTATAGGGACACACCACATTATGACCCATGTGGTGGCCAACTACGGCACCGAGGAGCAGAAGCAGCGGTACCTGTCGGATATGGCTCAGGGGAAAAAGCGGGGAGGCCTGGCCCTCACCGAGCCCAACGCCGGTAGCGACGTCCAGGGGATCGAGCTTACGGCGGACAAGGACGGCGAGGAGTATGTCATCAACGGCACCAAGATGTTCATCACCAATGGGCGGCATGGCAACACCTTCGCCCTGATGACCAAGACGGACCGTCAGGCGGTCCCACCCCACAAGGGCATGACCTGCTTCATCGTCGAGAAGGGGCCGGGGTTCGAGGTGGGCCGGGACCTGGACAAGCTGGGATACAGGGGTCTGGACACCTGTGAGCTAATATTCAAGGACTTCCGGGTGCCGGCGGAAAACCTGGTGGGAGGGGTGGAGGGCCAGGGAATGCGACAGATCATGAGCGGGCTCGAGGGAGGCCGCATTAATATCGCCGCCAGGTCTGTGGGCATTGCGACGGCCGCCTTCGAGGCAGCCATCAAGTACGCACAGCAGCGCAAGGCCTTCGGAGTCCCAATAGCGGAGCATCAGGCCATGCAGCTCAAACTGGCCGACATGGCCACTAACATCGAAGCCGCCCGCCTGCTGACATACGACGCTGCCGCCAGGAAGGACCGGGGCGAACGGGTGGACCTGGAGGCGGGGATGGCCAAGCTCTTCGCCAGCGAAATGTGTGCGGAGGTCACTCTGGATGCCATGCGGATCCATGGGGGCTACGGCTATATCAAGGAGTACTCCGTGGAGCGATACTACCGAGAGGCTCCTCTGATGATAATCGGGGAGGGGACCAACGAGATCCAGCGATTGGTCATTGCCCGGCAGCTATTGAAGAAGTACAAGATATAGTCCGGGTGGAAAAAGCTACCGGGGCTTCGGCCAGAGGTGCCAGCCCTTCCGTCCGGTGTTGCGGACACGGAAGAGATGTCCTCGAAGGTCGGTGACGTAGAGGGTGCGGAGGTCTGCATCGCCGAAGGTGCAGTTGGTGGGCATGTCTATACCCTCGGGCATGGGCTGGGATTCCAGGACTCGCCCCGATGGGTCCCACACGTACAACATGGGGCCGGGACCGGCCTGCTTCCAACCGCAGGTGGCAATGATGTTTCCCTCGGTGTCGAAGCACATTCCATCGATCCCCCGGTGGGCTCCCTGATGGTCCTTCCCAAACTGGTGGAGCACAGTGTAGAGGCCCAGAGAGCCATCATCCCGGATGGGATAGGCCCTCAGCTCCCTCAGCTTTCCAGGGTCGGAATGGGCCTGGGCCACGTATAGGGTCCGCTCGTCCGGGGACATCAGGATGCCATTGGGCCTGGTAATGTCGTAGGTCACCTGTCTTACAGTCCAGCCCCCGCCGGGGAGTGGGTCCGCTCGAAGCACCTGCTCATCCCCCAGGTCCATGGCGTCCCAGGGGCCGACCAGGCCCGCGTTCCAGGGGTTAGTGAACCACACCCTGCCTTTGCTATCCAAGGCGAGGTCGTTGGGGGTGTTGAGACGCCTGCCCTCGAACCTGTCGGCGACCACCGTGGTGCTTCCGTCTGGCTCAAATCGCAGGATAGAGCGGCCTCCAGCCGAGCAACCGTAGAGGCGTCCCTCGGTGTCGAAGGCCAGGCCGTTGGTCCGGTTGGTGCCCTTGCGGTGCTCGGTGCATGCGCCGGTCTCTGGGTCATAACGCATGATCAGGCTCTCGGGAATGTTGGTGAAAAGCAGGGCCTGGCCGTCCCAGGCGGGCCCCTCCGTCGTGCCCTCAAAGGGACCGGCGACTATCTCAAACTCCCATACCATGGCACCCTCCCAATTCCGGTAATGGAATTGCTAATATGACCCGTCTTCGCAACGATTCAGCCCCTAGCGGCCGGCCAGCTTCTTGCCAAGCTCCAGGGTGTCGTTAATCTTCCTGGGTGAAGAGATTATAATGCGGAAGCCCTGGTCGATCCGCCGTTCGACGTCGGAGGCGTCGGCATACGTGGCACAGGGCACACCGGCGTCTTTGCAGGTGTCCAGGATGCGCATCACCGCCGCCTCGACCTCAGGATCGCTGGTGTTGCCCCGCTTCCCCATGTCGACGGACATATCCCCCGACCCCGCCCAAACAGCTCCAATGCCTTTCTGAGCCCTCAGGATGTCCTTCAGGTTCTTAACTCCCTCATACTCCTCGATAATCCCCATCAGAAGCATCTCGCCGTCTGGGTCCAGGGGCCATAGATCGGCCGCATCGTAATACTCCTGGGGCGGAAGGCCCCAGTAGCGGGGAGCCAGCCGTGGCCACCAACCCCTCTGGCCCTGGGGCTCGAAGTCGGGCACTCCCGGCACCTGAGGATAACGGACGGCCACCACAGCGGCATTTGCCTCCTCCACAGTGTTGAGATGGGGAATAATAATGCCGAATACCCCTGTATCCAACGTCTGTTTGATGATCCACTGGCCCCCTCCCAGCTCGCGGGCGTTGGGGGGAACACGAACGAAGGGCACCACGTCGGGCTGGAGGTCCCCCTTCTCCAGAATCCGCCTACGATTGAGCAGATGCTGTACGGTGTTCCGCAGGTTGTTGAAACTGAAGCCTTCGTGCTCCGTTTCGATGATGCAAAAATCGTAGTCAGAGTCAGCCATGTACATTACGTCATCCAGATTTCCGTTGTATACCATGCCTCCGCCGAAGACCACCTTGCCCTGATTTAGCAAGTCTATTGCCTTGTTCAACCTCACCTTATCAGCCATTGTATCCCTCCATTGGATCCCGGTTGGAAGCACGATTGAGCAACCTGGATCTGGACGCTCTGGGCGTCAAGAGGCCCAGGTATTAAGAAAGCCGGAAAACAACCGGGAATGTGAGCGTCATAGATGGACCCTCACGCCGGAGCTCGATGGTTGTGCAGCGAGCGCTTTAGGAGGCGCCGTCGCCGGCCACCGCCGCCGCAGCCTGCTCCGCCTCACTTAGGGGGCTCCCTTGACCAGGTAGGTATGCATGTCTCCCTTGCCCTTGACGTCAATGATGCCCCGGTCGTCGAAGTCGAACTTCCCCTTCAACAGCTCGTAGGTCTCCAGGGTAGTATGGACGCGGCCTTCAACACCATGAGATTCCATACGCGCAGCAGTATTTACCGTATCGCCCCAAAGGTCATATATGAACTTCTTGGTACCGATAACTCCCGCTACCACGGGCCCACTGTTGATTCCGATGCGTATGTTTAAATCGGTCCCGTTTTCCCGATTCACACGGTAAAGCTCGTTGTACATGTCCAACGCCATATTCGCAATGGCCTCGGCATGGTCGGTCCGGGGCTCGGGCAGGCCACCGACAACCATATACGCGTCGCCGATGGTCTTGATCTTCTCCAGGCCGTACTTGTCTGTAAGTCCGTCGAAGGCCGAGAACACCAGGTTCAGCATGTTGACGAGCTCTTGGGCAGATATACGGGCCGAGAGCTTGGTGAAGCCCACGACGTCGGAAAAGAGGACGCTGACCTCCGAGAAAGTGTCGGCAATGGTGGTTTCGCCCTCTTTCAACCGGCCGGCGATCGGCGCCGGCAGGACGTTGAGGAGCAGGGATTCGGACCTTCCCCATTCAGTCTGAATATCTCCCAGCATACCGTTGATGGCGCCGCCCAGGTTGGACAATTCGTCATTTCCAGGTATCATAACACGAGTCGTGAGATCGCTTTGGGTGTTAATGCCGCTGACCTGGCTGTTAAGACGGGACATGCGAGACAGGACCAGTTTGTCCAGTAAAAAGGCGATAACGACCACCAACACCACACCGATCACTATAAGGGCGATGAGCATGAAGTTCAGGCTCTTGTTGCCTTCGTCCATGATGTCCCTGGGCACCTCGGCCTGCCACAGGAGCCCAAGACTCCCCTTGATGTCTAAACTGAAGGGCGCACCCAGCAATGGACTCGTCGCTGAGTGGATCTACAAAAATATCCGCTCCCTCTGATAGAGCGTCAAAAGCGACCTGAAAGCCTGGGAATTCTTCAGCAAGCTTGGGGTCGAGAGCCCTCT
The DNA here is from genome assembly GCA_965225925.1 of Dehalococcoidia bacterium. Taxonomy (GTDB): domain Bacteria; phylum Chloroflexota; class Dehalococcoidia; order Lucifugimonadales; family JAGWBF01; genus CBDDBY01. Next base: position 160,929 of record CBDDBY010000004.1, read on the forward strand.
TCATGTCTACTTTCAACCGGGTCAACTCAGCCAGCCGGTCGACTTCGGCCTTGTCCAAGTACTTCCCCATCATCATAGACCCATTTTCCACTGGTCCACCCTCTAAGCGGTACAGGATGGGCGCTGACACTACGAGCATCGGATCTTCCGGAAGAAGAAGCAAACCCTTAACGGTGCCATCTCCCTGGGGGTGTTGCAATAAGGGGCTGCCCGTGGTGAGTTCTTGCTTCAGGCTCCTCGAAACCAAATCCAACCGTCGAGTTTCCTCGTTGTAACTCCAGCCACAAAATATCTTATTTCTGGAGTCAGTCCACAAGAAGACATTCACATCCAGGTTGGCTAAAAGGTCGGCTAACTTGTTTCCCCGCTGGTCGCTCGGCCTAGCTCTTTCGCCATCCAGGAGACTGGCCAACCTGACCACATCCAATTCTTGGCCCGGTTTAGCCCAGTCATTGAGCTTGCTGTTAATGTCGCCTAGCTCATTGTCAATGGCCTAGTTGACCCGCTGAACGTGCTTGTTGACATCCTCCTCCTCTAAAGTTTCAAAACTCCCCCGCACATTGATTGAAATGGCAAAGTACAATATGACGGTCAGCGCGATAAGCGTCACAGTTATAAAGAACAGCGTCTTTTTGCGTAGTGAGAGTACCATATAATTCTCCTTGCAGGCGCCCCGTATACCCTTCCGGAGCTTCCGGTTACATGGCCCGCGAACCTGCCTCAGTCGTACTCGCGGGAACCGGTGGCCGGGCGCCCCAAAAAGCCCCACCCAAGTCGATTGGGGTTATCTCAGCCGTTTTACATGCCAGTTTTACCGCGAAGAAGCCTGAATGCTTTCCCCCATTTTACTATAGGTTGCCCAAAATAACACATGCTCTGACCGCCCATGAAACCTGGTCCTATGGCGGTTGCCTGTGCCAGTTAGGTCGTCGCCAGTTGGAGGACATCGATGGCATAGACCTGCACCGGCTGGACGCGATTCTTCACGAAGATAGGCTCCAGCTTTACGGCCTCGACCAGGCCCTCTATTTTCACATAGGAGCTCTGACTGATGAGCACAGCACCGGGCTTGCCGTTGCTTTCAAGCCTGGAAGCCACGTTTACCGTATCCCCTACCACCGTATAGTCCATCCTGGTGGAGGCTCCGATGCTACCGGAGATAACCTGGCCCGTGTTTACACCTATGCGAATGCTCAGGTGGCCCAACCCCTGGGCCAGCCATTCCTGGTCCAGCCTGCTGACCTCGTACTGCATATCTATGCCACATTGCACGGCCCTCAGCGCATGGTTATCCCCGTCATCCGCTTGCAGGAACACCACCATGATGCCGTCGCCCATAAACTTGTCCAGGATTCCCTCGTAAATATCGATGACGGCGTTCATCTCCGAGTGGTACTGGTTAAGCATCTCCACCATCTTGTGGGCGGGATTGGCTTCGGTGAAGCTAGTGAATCACTTGATGTCGGAGAAAAGAATGGTACACTCTATACTCTTGGTGGCGGATGCTAAAACCTGCTCCCGGTCCCGCTCGATCTCCTGCACCACGGACTTCGGCACGTATTTCCCCAATTTATTTCTCTGGATGGTAAGCCACCGTTCCCGCTCCAAAGCTTCGCGCAACTCCTCCGCTCGTTGCTTCAGCTCCTCGTAAAGCCTGGCGTTCTCAATGGCGATGGACGCGTGGTCCGCGAAGGACGTGAAGGTGCCACGGTCATTCTCCTCAAAACTGTCCTTCCCATTAGGGTTCAAGACTTGCACCACGCCGAGAAGCCGGTCCTGCACCATAAGGGGAACGCATAGGATGGACCTGGTGTGAAACCCGCTCATCTTGTCGGCATCACGGTTGAAGCGCGGGTCCTCATAGGCATCAGGGACTAACAAAGGTTCCTTGTTCTGGGCCACCCAACCGGCGATACCCCTCCCCAGGGGCAACCGGATCTCGCGAAGGGCCGCACCCTTCTCCCCGGTAGCCACATTAAACACCAGCTCCTGAGTTTCTTCGTCCAGCAGCATTAGGGAACTGGCCTCGGCGTCCATCACCTCTTTGCTTTTCTCCATGATCATTTCCAGCAGGGGCTGGACTTCCATAACAGAGCTTATGGCGGCGGCCACCTGTCTCAAAGCGTCGCTTTCGGCCAGCCTACGGTTTAGCTCGCCAGCGTCATCCCTGGCCCGTTCTTCCAGCGTGTCTACCGAAGTCCGCAACTGCTGAATCTCGGTTGTTTGTTGCTGGATGGTGCTGCGAGCCCGGTCCAACTCCTTAGCGCGGCTGTCCTGTTCGATGGCCATCACTCACCTCTATCTCCTCACTGTCTGCCACGTAAATCCGGGGATCAGAGATCTATCGCCATCCCCTCGACACCGGCGCTCAGGTCGATCCCCAACTCTTTGCCCAAGGATTCCACCTCCTCGACCACCTCCTCCCGCTCCGGAACGTGTATATGTACGGCTATCATCTTGGGCAGATTGAGATTCGCCTTCCTAACCTCAAGAATCTGCTCCCGCAACAGGCTGGGAGTCAGGTGGCCGGTCAGCTTGGCCAGGTACTCGGAGCGGCTGGGGAAGGTGACATCGATGAACAGGGCCTGGGGAGCCAGTTCACTCTCTTGGAAAAAGGGAAGCAAGTTGCCGCCCGTGTCTCCCGTATAAGCCCAGCAGCTCCCCGAGTCGGATTTTACGATAAATCCCACTGAAGAGACGGGATGGGGCTGTGGTATCGCCTTTATCTGGTAGTTCAGGACCTGGAAGGGTACTTCGGGCTCGATAGGATGAAAGCGGTATTTGGGAGGTGCATCCGTCAGTTTTTTTGTGAAGTCGGGGTAAATATCGCCGTCGAGCAGATGGGTGAGCACCCCCTCCAGGGTCTCAGGCAGGGAGTAGACATCTATCTGCTTCGGGTCGTCCAGCGTCATAAGGCCCAGGGTGGGTATATCTCTGGTGTGGTCGAAGTGGCGGTGGGTCAGGAGGATTGCGCGGACCTCACCCTGTTCAGCGGCATTCAATGCACTGGAAAACCCACCCATGTCCACGGCCAAAACGCCGTCCACTAGGTAAGCACTTTGGCGGGTGCAGCTGCTCTGCAGGTTGTGGGCGCCAAGGATCCGGATTTGCATTAAGCGGCTCCGTGCACCTACTTTCGGATGATCGGTTCCTTGAATAGGTGTGAGTTTATGTAATATTTCCTATTAAGTCAAGCAATCCCAAGGACGGGTTCTCTACGACAGCCACGGTGCGGCCAGACACGGGATCACAACCTGTGCATGGGCTAGCCAACGCCTGGGAAATGAATAACATGGCGGGAACCGGCGGCCATACCTTACTCCCGGAGATTGGGTTGCCTGGCCGCCCTGGTCTCATCCAGCCGAGAGACCGGGGTGGTGTGGGGAGCTTTGACTACCAGCTCTGGACTCTCCGTTACTTCCCGGTCGATAGCCTTCAGCGCATCCACGAAGGTGTCCAGAGTTTCCTTACTTTCGGTTTCCGTCGGCTCGATCATGAGGGCCTCATCCACGATCAGGGGAAAATACATGGTCGGGGCATGGAATCCGTAATCCAACAGGCGCTTGGCAATCTCCAGTCCCCTGACCCCTGCGGCTTTCTGGTCCCTGGCCGACAAGACCACTTCATGCATGCAGCGTCGGTCGTAGGGAAGATAGTACGTGCCCTTGAGGCGCTCCATCAGATAGTTGGCGTTCAAAACGGCATTGGCGCTGACCTCAGGCAATCCCGTACTGCCCATGGTGCGGATATAAGTGTAGGCCCTGACCAGGACCCCGAAGTTGCCGTGGAACCCGCAGACCTTTCCTATACTTTTGGGAGGAGTGGACAGGGAGAAGACTTCGCCGGATTCATTATCCTGGCGGCACACCACCGGTGTGGGAAGGTAAGGCAGCAGGGCATCGTTGACGCATACCGGACCGGCCCCAGGGCCTCCTCCACCGTGGGGGGTGGTGAAGGTCTTGTGGAGGTTTAGATGCACCACGTCAAAACCGAGGTGGGCCAATTTCACCCTTCCCAGCAGGGCGTTCATATTCGCCCCGTCCCCATAGACCATGCCGCCGGCCCGGTGCACCGTCTCGCAAAGCTGGACGATGTTGGTGTCGAATAGACCGAGGGTGTTGGGCTGGGTAATCATCACTCCGGCCAGCTCGGAGGTGGCCACATTGCCCAGGGCTTCCAGGTCCATGTTCCCATTTTTGTCCGACGGTACGGTGACTACTCGGAAGCCCGCCATGGCCGCCGAAGCGGGGTTGGTGCCGTGGGCGCTATCGGGTATGGCAACAATGTTACGATGTAGATCGCCCCTGTCCCGATGATAGGCCCTGATCATAAGCATGCCGCAAAACTCCCCCTGTGCCCCGGCCAGGGGAGCCAGCCCGGCGCCCTTCATGCCGCAAATCTCGGACAGGTATTGCTGGAGGGTGTGCATCAACTTCAGTGCTCCCTGCACCGTTTCAGGGAGCTGAAGCGGGTGGATGGCGGAAAACCCGGGGAGGAACGCCATCTCGTCATTCACTTTGGGATTGTATTTCATGCTGCAGCTTCCCAGGGGATAAAAATTGGTATCGATGGAGAAGTTGAGCTGGCTAAGAAGGGTAAAGTAGCGCACCACCTCCGGCTCCGAGACCTCGGGAAGCTTCAAGTCGTCTCTAAGCAGCCCGCTCGGGGGAAGTGATTGCTCGGGCACATCCAGCCCCGGCAGGGCGGTCCCCAGCCTTCCCGGTACGCTCCGCTCCATCAGCGTGCGCCTGTCGGTGGCCCGTACGTTTCTCATATTTGTCGTCATTTACACCTGAACCTTTATGCGAGGCTCGCCCATCGCCCTGAGGCAGATAGACAGTTGCTCTATTCAGCCGCGGGAAAATTCCGAAAGGAGCGATACGAGGGTCTCTATATCCTCCCGGGTGTTCATTTCCGTAACACACAACAGCATACCGCTTGATATAAGCCCGCTGATGTCGAGGCCGCCGATTATATCCCGTTCCAGCAGCCTGCGGTTTATTTCCGCGGGAGGTACAGGGCACTGCACCACGAACTCGTGGAAAAACCTGCCCTGGTAGGGGAAGGAGAATCCGGGCAGTCCACCGATAAGGGATGCCGCATAGTGGGCCTTGTGATAGCAAAGCTCAGCCACGTGCCTCAGACCTCTCTTACCCATGGCTGCCAGGTACACCGTGGCCGCCAGGGTCATCAACGCCTGGTTGGTGCAGATATTGCTTGTGGCCCGCTCCCTTCTTATATGCTGCTCCCTGGTGCTCAATGTAAGGACGTATCCCGGCTCGCCCCGGCTGTCCACCGTCTTGCCCACGATTCTTCCGGGCATCTGACGCACATATTCCATCCGGGTTGCCAGCAACCCTACGTAAGGCCCACCGAAACTGGGCGGTATGCCCAGGGCTTGCCCCTCTCCGGTGACGATGTCTGCTCTGAAGTCTCCCGGCGGCCGGAGCAGGCCCATGGCCACGGGATTGGCGGACACCACCAGCAGCGAGCCTTTACTGTGGGCTTCCTGCTCCAGTGAGGCCAGGTCTTCAATGTAGCCAAAGAAGTTGGGGTACTGGACCATCAGGCATGCAGCATCATCTGGTATTCTAGGCGAGCTTGCATCAAGGGTGTGGATTTTGATTCCTTGAGGAGCGGCATAGGTGTTGACCACTTGACGATATGTGAGAGAGACACTATCCAGCACCGCGACAGACCCTCTGTCAGTAATCCGGCAGGCCATGAGGGCAGCCTCAGCCAGAGCCGATGCACCGTCGTACATTCCGGCGTCGGCGACCTCCATGCCCAGAAGGTTACAGACCATGGTCTGGAAATCGTAGGTTGCCTGGAGAGTTCCCTGGCTGACCTCTGGCTGATACGGCGTGTAAGCGGTAAGGAACTCGCCCCGGCTGATGATGGAACGGACTATGCTGGGGCTGAAGTGTTGATAAGCTCCCGCCCCCAAAAAGCATGCGCGGCCGCCAGTATGAAAGTTCTGGGCTGCGATGGACTCTAGCTCCCGCCGCAGCTCCAGCTCAGACAAATGGGGAGGAAGGTCGAGGGGCGGGTTTCGGAACTCCTCGGGTATGTCGGCAAAAAGCTCCTGTACCGACTCTATTCCCAAGGTACGAAGCATCTCCCTGCGGTCGGTCTCTATGTTGGGTATATAGTGAAAAGTATGCTGGGAAGACATATTTACGTTCTTTACCGATTACATTCTTCTGGTTTCTGACCTTGCTGTTTCCCGTGGCCTGCAGGCTGGGACCGCCCCTAAGTAGGCGGCACGGCTGGGCCTCGGGGAGGGAGGGCAGCCCTTCAATTCCTGTTAGGTCGGGACCATCTCTACGTGACGAAGGGCTGCTAAGATGTGGAATTCTCCAGGAACGCCTCGTACTCCTCGGCAGTCAGGAGGCTGTCCAGTTCCGAAAGGTCTTGCAATGTCACACGAAATAGCCATCCCCGGACGTAAGGGTCTTCGTTCACTAGTTCCGGGTGGTCCATCGCTTCTTGATTGACCTCCGTTACTACCCCGCTGACCGGGGAATAGAGGTCCGAGACTGCCTTGACAGATTCTACTTCTCCCAGTTTGGAAGACTGCTGGAGGTTGGTCCCAGTAGTGGGGAGCTCCAAATATACCACATCACCCAGCTGTTCCTGGGCGAAATGGGTGATGCCCACCAGACCTGCGGAGCCCGCCTCCAGTTTGACCCATTCGTGCTCTTTGGTGTATTTTCTGTCGTTGGGGTTCACCGTCCTCCATTCCTGATGTAAAAGGGTAAAGGCACAACTTCCGCCTCAGTGCCCTTGCCCCTAATCTCGACCTGCAGCTTCTGGCCGGGGCCGGAAAATTCCACCAAAACATAGCCCATGGCGATACTTCTGTCAAGGGTAGGCGAATGGGTCCCACTGGTCACTGAACCTACTCTACTCCCACCGGCGAATATGGGGTAACCCGGCCTGGCGATACTGCGGCCCTGGACCATAAGCCCCACCAGCCGCTTCTGAATGCCCCTCTCACTCTGGCGCTTGAGCGCCTCCGCACCCACGAACTCCCTGTCCAACTGCACGAATCGCTGAAGGCCAGCTTCCAGGGGAGTGGTGGAGGGGTCAATATCGTGACCATGAAGGGGAAGCCCAGCTTCCAGGCGCAATACGTCTCTGGCCCCCAGGCCGCATGGAACGGCCCCCTGGTCCATGAGCGTTTTCCACAGGTAGGGTCCATCCTCCGCACCTACTATCAGCTCGCAACCCTCTTCGCCGGTATACCCGGTCCTCCCGACAAAAGCCGGCCTGGACGCCACCTCGGTTTCAACGGCGGAGAACGATCTTTGCGCGGCCAGGTCTGCGCCGCATAGCCGGTCCAGGGTTTCCACCGCTGATGGCCCCTGGAAGGCAATCATGACTGTTGTCTCGGTCCGGTCCTCTATGGCAGCAGTTGAGAAACGCTCATCCGCCCACCGCCGCATTTGCGAGACCACTTGCTGCCTGTTGGAGGCGTTGCAAACCAGCAGGTAATGGTTCTGGCCGTTACGGTAGAAGACCGTGTCGTCCACTATGCCGCCCTCTTCGTTACAGACAAAGGCGTACCTGGCCCTACCCTGCCGTAGATTAGAGGCCCTGCCGGTGAGCACCCAGTCCATCAGCTCACCGGCCTGGGGTCCCGTAATGTGGAGCCTGCCCATATGGGATACGTCAAAGAGCCCGGATGAGGAGCGCACCGCCCTTGTCTCGGCCAGGATACCGCTGTACTGGACGGGCATTCCCCATCCGGCAAATGGCACCATTCGCCCCTTCAAAGCCACATGGGTCTCATACAGCGGAGTACGTTTCAGGTCTTGAGTCAAAGTTGCAACCCCTTAGCGCGGCAGCAGCCCGACAGGCGGTTAGGCATCGCCGGACCTGCCTGACTTGGATGAGGAGGAGACATCGCCGGAAGGGACCTCCAAACCGTAATTTATGGCGTAGAGCCTGGAATAGATCCCCTTCCCTTCCAATAGCTCCTGGTGTTTGCCCATCTCCACCACGCGGCCCTGGTCCATCACCACTATTTTGTCGGCGTTTCGGATGGTGGAAAGCCGGTGGGCGATCACAATGGATGTGCGCCCATGGAGGACCTGCTTCAACGCGTTCTGTATCAAGATTTCCGTGTGAGTATCTATGTTGGCGGTGGCTTCGTCAAGGACCAATATGCGCGGGTCCCCGACGATGGCCCGGGCGAAGCTAATAAGCTGGCGCTGGCCCACGCTCACGTTGATGCCCCGCTCAGCCAACACTGTATTATAACCGTCCTCAAGGGCCATTATGAAATCGTGGGCCCCGACGGCCTTGGCTGCGGCCACTACAGCCTCATCACTGACCTCCTCGTGGTTGTACTGGATGTTTTCGTTCACGGTGCCTGAGAAGAGATAGGGTTCCTGCAAGACCATGCTCATCTGCCCCACCAGGGAACCGCGAGTCACCTCTTTCACATCGTATCCATCCACCGTTATCCTGCCCTCGGTTACGTCGGAGAACCGGGCCAGCAAAGTGACGAAAGTGCTCTTGCCCGCACCGGTGGCGCCAACCAGGGCCACCGTCTCCCCAGGTGCGAACTGGACGTTTATGTCCTTGAGGACCTCGATGCCAGGTATGTAATGAAAGGAGACCCCCTCGTATCGCACCTCGCCTCGAATGGGCGGCATGGCAGGGGCGCCTGGCAGGTCTTTGACTTCGGGCTCCAGGTCTATGACCTCGAAGATGCGCACCCCGGCGGCCATAGCCCGCTGGAGCTGGCTGTACTGCATGGTCAGGTGGCGGACGGGCTCGAAGAAACGCTGGATCCACATGGTGAAGGCCACCAGCACGCCCCACTCCAGGCTGCCGTCAAGCACCAGGGAGCCGCCGAAGACTATCACCGCCCCCATGGCGAATCCGGTCAAACCCTCCACCGTCGGGTTCAGGGCGCCGGAGAACCGGCTGGCCTGCATGTTGGCATTCAGGTGCTCCCGGTTCAGCTCGTCGAAGTGTTTCAGGTTCTGTTCCTGGCGGTTAAGGCTCTCCACCACCCGCACGCCGGTTATGTTCTGGTTATATTCGCCGTTCACCATGGCGATGGCCCTCCTGATTCGCATGAAGGACCGCTTGGCGAAACGCTGCCAGTAGCCCAAGATAAAGAAGAGCACCGGTATCACGCTCATACAGACCAGGGCCAGGCGCCAGTCTATGACCAGCATGAAAACTATTATGCCCCCCAGGCTCAGGATATCGGCAATGCTCTGCACGAGGAGTTCAAAGGTCTCCTGGAGCTGGATCACGTCGCTGGTGTTCCGAGAGACGAGCCGTCCCACCGGTGTCCGATGGAAAAAGGAGGGGGAAAGGGCCTGTAAGTGATTGAACATCTGCGTCCGTAGGTCGTACAAGACGCTCTGTCCAACCTTGGGCATGTAGGAGAACTGGACGTAATTGGCGACGAAGTGCACAAGAGTCAGTCCCAGAAAGCCCAGGGCAATCAGGTGGAGACCCGTCTGGTCCCCATCGTTAATGAAGGCGTTGATGCCCAGCATCAGCAGAAAGGGAATCGCCACGTTTGCCGCAGTGTAAGTAATCACGCCGGCAACGGCGATGAAGACATTGCGCTTGTGGGGTCCCAGGTAGGGCAGAAGCCGTGTGACTACCCGGTGGTCGTAAGGGCTTCCAACCACCGATTCATCGGTCAGGTTGTCCATCGTGGGTGAGCGAAAGCCGTCGGTGCCAGTGCCACGCATGCCGCCCATCATGCCGGTGACCCCTCCGCCGAACCCTCCGCCCCGCATCTAGGAATTTCCTCCGTTGTCGCCGGCGTTGACCGCTCCGGTGAGTGGCTCGGACTGGATGGCCGCGTCCAGCATAATCTCTTCCTGGGGCCTTAGCTGCAGCTCGAAGATATCTTTATAAATCCCCTGCTGTCCCATGAGCTCCCAGTGGGTGCCCTGCTCCACGATCTCTCCGTCCTTCAGGACCAGGATCATATCGGCATCCCGCACGGTGCTCAGGCGGTGAGCGATTACGAAGGTGGTACGTCCCTTTATCACCTGGATCATGGCCTGATGTATCAGCCGTTCCGTCTCCACATCCACGCTGGCGGTGGAGTCGTCCAGGATCAGGACAGGGGGGTCGATCAGGATGGTTCGGGCTATGGAAAGTCGCTGTCTCTGCCCACCCGAGAGGGTCACTCCCCGCTCTCCTACCCAGGTATCATAGCCGTCAGGAAGACTGGTGATGTGTTCGTGAAGCTGGGCCACCTTGGCCGCCCGGACAATGTCCTCCAGAGAGGCGCCCATTGCTCCGTAGCCTATATTCTCTTTGATGGTGTCGGTGAATAGAAAAACATCCTGCTGCACGATCCCCACGTTTTGTCTCAGAGAAGCCAGAGTGAAGTCCCGGATGTCCTTCCCATCTATAGTGATTCGCCCGCCAGTGGAGTCGTAGAAACGGGGCAACAAGTTGACGATGGTGCTCTTCCCGCTTCCCGGTGTCCCCAGTAGGGCCACCACCGACCCCGAGGGTACTGACAAGTCGATATTCTTCAGTGACGAGGCATGGTTGTCGTAGGAGAAGGAGACATCATCGAAGCGTACGTTACCATCGGTCCTGCCCATATCCCTGGCGGTGGGCTTCTCCTCCACGGGAGAGCGTGAGTCCAGCACATCGAAGAGCCTCTGGCCGGAGGAGACGGCCCGGGAGAAGCTGTTTATGATAAATGGGGTAACACGGATGGGAAAGGTTAGCTGGTTCAGATAGAGGAGGAACTTGGTCAACCCTTCCGCGGTGAGGTCGCCTCTGATCACTTCCCATCCCCCATACCACATGACCAGGCCAAGGGCCAACGTGAAATAGAGGGTCATCCAGGCGCTGTTGGTGCCCTGCAACCGTTCCGACTGGTAATGTTCGTCCCGGACCCGGCGTACCTTCCTTTCGTACTTCTTGCTCTCGTGCTCTTCGGCGGCAAAGGCCTTGACAACATGTATGCCCGATAGGTTCTCCTGAATGACGGTGACAGACTCCCCCATGGCCTCCTGTACACGCAGCCAGATCCGGCGGAACTCTCCCTGGATTGCTGTTGCCCTGAACACCAGGAAGGGCACAAATACCAGGCTGATCAAGGTCAGTTCCCAGTGCAGGAACACCAGCATGATGGTGAGGGCGATAATCCTCACCCCAACCTCGAGCGACCGGACCATGCCCATCATCACGAACCGCCGCACCGCCTCAACGTCGGCAGTGGCCTTGGACATGAGATTGCCGGTGTGCTCTTTGTCATGGAAGGCGAAGCTCAAGTGCTGGAGCTTGTCGTAGAGGTTGTTCCGCAGGTCGTAGGCCACCATCTGGGCCAGAGAGTCCATGGTGTAGGTGCGGGCGAAGTCGAATAGCCCCCGGAAAAGGCTTGCTCCCAGGAGCAAGGCTGCCATTACAACCAAGGTGGTACGCTCCACATCGCCCAGGGAGAGAATCTTTCCATCGTCGGAGCTGAGGACTAGCTTGCCGATGGCCTCGCCGATGATCCAAACTATGGCGAGGGAAAAGAAGACGGAGGCGAAGAAGCTCAGGTATGCCAGGCCAAGGCGCCTTCGGTAGCGCCAGGCCATCCTGATAATTCTGGAGAGTATCTCCATCTACCTGTGTACGACCATCCATAGGGGGGTCTTGCCAGACCCCCGTCTCGTCAAATGCCGCTCTCTAAACAGGCCTGCCTATGCTCTCAGGGCCCCTATGCCCTCAAATTCATGAAGAAAAAGCGGATAACGACTCTTTCCAAAACCCGATTATAGTACAAATTCCGGGCTCTGTATATCCGAATACGTGCCTGGAACCAGCGCATTGGGGCGATCATCTTTTTGGGGGTCGGCCGGTCCGGAACGTCGACGATACCAATGCCTGGACAAAGAAGATGCCCCACCTGACGTATTGGGCCGTACCCAGCTTACTCTTCCCCTCCGCTCTTTCGTTGAAAATGACGGGTATTTCGACGATTCTGAGGCCGTGCCTGATGGCTATGAGGACTGCTTCGGGCTGGAACTCGTAGTGGCGGGCCCTGGCTTCCTCCACTACCAGCCCAGCGCACCGCCTGTTATACACCCGGAATCCGTTGGTGGACTCCAGGGGCAAACCCAGCAACCGCCTGCAGGCCATGTTCGCGATACGGCTCTGAACCCGGCGCCGCCGTCCAAAACCCACGAAACCGCCGCCATCCACGTAGCGGCTGGCCTGCACCAGGTCTGCCTCACCGGCCAGCGCCAAGGCCATCAGCCTCGGAACGTCCTTGGGGTCGTGGGAAAGGTCGGCATCCATGGTCAAGACATAGTCGCAGCCTCCCTCCAGCGCCGCCCTCAGCCCGTCTCGCAGCGCCGATCCCAGCCCCTTCTTGCCCGGCCTGGTGACCACCGAGATGTTACCGTGCAGGGCGGCCAGCCGGCGGGCAATTTCCGAAGTGCCGTCGGGGCTGCTGTCGTCCACCACGAATATCTGAAGCTCCGGTAGTTCCTCGGAAAGCGGGCTGGATCTCCCCTCCGTAAGGGGCGGCGTTACAGAGGAGCCGGCGGGATGGAGCGGGTAAAATATCCCCTCCAGAGATTCAATGAGAGGGGGTAGATTGGAGGCCTCGTTGTAGGTCGCCAGAACTATACCCAGCTTAGGCAAGGTCATGGCCCTTAGACGCCGGATTAGGCGGTGCTATAGCGGGAATATCTTCTTGAATATACCGGGAGAGCCGTAGCCGTGAATGACCTGAGGGCGGATGCGGGCAGACTGGGGGTGAGAATCCCTGGCCGCCCTCCATTCTGCGCTCTGGGACACCAGCGCGTGGTCGAAGTCGTACATAACCAGGTACTTCGGCTGGCCCCTCACCGCCACGTGCCGCCTCCCCCACCTGCAACCGGGCACCTTCTCGAAGTTCGGCATATAGATTGTGTGGTTCCACTCGTTAAACTCGTCCTCAGTCTCCGGGGGGATGTCCATGCGGCCGATTTGTAGGGCCGGGGCCATGTCACTGTTGGCGACCGTTTCGGAGACACCGGCTGGGAAGACCTGACGGTATACGTTGTTGGTGAAGTTTGTCCCGATGACCAGGGGCGACATCCTCCTGGACCACGTAGAAGGATTTGCCGCGTGGCGTTGAAACTGCTCGCTCCAGATAACCTCGGGGCTCTCAAGCTCGTAGATTGCCAGGTATTTTGGACCGCCGCCTCCGCCGAACTCCAGTCCCCTAACCACCTGGTAACGGGCAGCGTCGAGAAAGCCGGGGATGGCCAGGAGCTCATAGACATGCTCCTGGTCGTACCAGCGGTTGAACTCCTCTTCCCTGTCCGCCGGCACGTCCGTGGCTACGACAAGGAGCCCGGTACCCTTCTTCTTGGCCATCTTGGCCCTCGCTCGGTACTTCCTATAAGTTGACGCGCAATCTTACTTTGCTACTCCGCACCACGCCCATTTCGCTGAGCCGTAGTGTAGTTACCCGGCAAATCGCTGTCAAGGCAGCCACTTTCGGCGCCTGTCTTATCGGTTGTTCTAACTCCCGGTCCCTTCTGAGGCCGAATTCTCCCAGACCAGGGCCGCCGCTCCCATCAGCCCGATGTCGTCGCCCAATGAGCTGACCAGCAGCTTGAAGCCCATCTTCCGGATATGGCTCATCGCGTTCTCTTCTATGTATGAGCGGACTCCCGGGTCCAGCCTATCCCAGTTCTGGGAGACACCGCCTCCGACGACAATAACGTCAGGGTTGAAGGCGTGGAGGATATTTACCAGGCCAGCCCCTAAAGCGCTGGACACATCCGCCACTATCTCCCCGGCCATGGGATCTCCCATGCCCGAGGCATCGAACACAGTCTCCGACGAGATAAGGCTGGGATCGCCTGATACCATATCAGCCATCATGGAGCCGCCCTTCTCCATCACCAATCGCCGGGCCCGGTCGGCTATGGCCGTGCCCGAGGCGATGGCCTCGAGACAACCGATGTTCCCACACTTACATCTGGGCCCGCTTCTGTCCACGCTCATGTGGCCGAACTCACCGGCCATGCCGTTGGCCCCCTGCTGTAAACGTCCGCCTGCCACCACCCCACCTCCTATGCCGGTGCTGATGGTGATGTAGACCAAGGTATGGGCGCCCGCCGCCGCTCCGTAGCGGTACTCTCCCAGAGCAGCCAGTGTGGCGTCGTTGGCCACATGTACAGGCCACCGGAATCTGCTTTGCCAGAGGGACTTGAAGGATACACCATCCAAGCTTGGCAGGTTAGGCGGGCTGTACATTATGCCAGTCACGGGGTCCACCGGACTGGCTACACCCATGCCGACACCTGCAACGGACCCGGACCCCGCCTGGGAGATGCCCCGTCGCAGAAGCGCCTCCACCCGGGCGATGACAGTTTCCTTCCCATCGTGGGGTTCCGTGGGGACTCTTTCCCGCCACGCAACCTCGCCGCTCTGCAGCACTAGGGCCGCGCGGGCCCAGTTGCCTCCAATGTCCATCGCCAAGGCCACAGGCTCCCGGTCGCTCACTGGGATGTTCGCTTTGTGTCCAAAATATCCATATTTGCAGGCCTCCTTTGGCAGGTGGTTCAGGGGGCCAGGAGTCCGTCCAGGGCAGACCTCAAGGCCTCAGGATCTGTCGGGCCTACGAACTTCCCGACGAGCATCCCTTGGGAGTCTATGAAGAACTTCTCGGGGATTCCTGCCACTCCATAATCTATGGCAATTTCGCCTCTATCGTCCAGAATGTTGGGATAGGTCAGGCTATACTCCTCGATGTGACGGGCAACATCACCTGAGTCGTCCCAGATGGCGACGCCAACGAACTCGACGCCTCTCTCCCGGTACTCACCATAGACCTCGGCCAACGTGGGGGCCTCCTGCCGGCAGGGCGGACACCAGGAGGACCAGAAGTCCAGCATTACAACCTTACCGAGGACCCCGGAAAGGCTCACCTCTTGCCCATCCAGACCGATTTTAGTGAAGCCGGGGGCAGGCCGCTGGTCGATGGCCACCTCTCCAAACTTGCTGTTTATGCCGAACCCTCCGGGATTGCCCCCCGACCGGGCCACCGCCCAGCCCAGCAAGGCGAAGAAGGCCACAAGGGGGATCAACGACAGTATGATTATCAGGTTTCGTTTTCGGGTCCCCTGATTTTGGCTCGATGAGGATGAGGGGCTTATCTCACTCACCTCCCGGCCCTTCTTCCGTTTCATGGCCCCGGCGAGAGGTCAGCACTGTATCTATAAGGCCCTCCTTCAACTCCCGCCGCCGTTTCCGGTAGTCAACCCCGGCCATCCCACCCTCCTGGAACAGGTCATCCAACCGGGCTATCTCCTCCATCAAGGAGCGTTCCTTCTCATCCGATGCCGCCTGTGGGCCATGAGACTCTGTCGTAGCGGGGACGGCGGGTGCAGCTTCCGCGGACCTGTTGGCCGGGGCGGCTCTCCCCGCCCGCCTGAATATTAGGGTATATAGCAGCAGACCGGCCAACACCGCCCCCAGGGCTGAAGGTATGCCCAGCTTAAGGTATGGCCCATCGGTCAAGGCATGCCCCAAACGGTCAAAAAACGGTGGCCCTGGGAGGCCGCCGATCTTGAACGCCAGCCAGCTTCCCTCAGCCAGCTGGCCTACCGACCATACCTCATAGGTACTGCCTTCCAGGTCCGTTTGGGCTCCTTCGGCCAGTATACCGGGGTCCGTCAGCTCACCCGCCTCAGCGTCGATCAACAGGCGGAAGATCTCAGCGCCCATGGGGAAGGAATGGACAAACTCCAACTCCTTTCCCTCATAGGGGATGCGGTAGCTGTAGGTAACTCGATGAGGTCCGGGAAGGACCGGCGCAGTGAGGGCAAATCCCGTATCCACGGAGAGCACGTCCCCACCAGGCAGGTCTGAAGACACTTCCACATTAGTTGCGCCCAAGGGAAGGGGAAATCGGAGGAAATTCATGAGGCCAGGACGGTCCAGGTCCGGGACCACGGTTCGGTCTCCTGCGTTCACCAGGCTCACCACCTCAAAAGCCAAGAGACCCCTCCGGTCACCATCGGACCCTCGAATCAGCAGAACGTCGGCCTCCACATGGAGGTCCGCCAGGTCACTGGCAATCTCGTACACCACCAGCTCAATGGGTTTCTCCGGATCGGATGGGTCAAAGGTGACGCTGTACAGCACGTCGCCGTAAGTGGCCGTCACAGCGAATGTGGCATCGTTATCCGCCGCCACCTCGTCGAACCGGAACCCTCCATCGCCATCCGTCTTCGCCCTGTAAATATCCACTTCTTGAGTATCACCAATGATATGGAGGACTACTTCCAGTCCGGCGGGAGAGGCTGCGCCGGCGGTGCCATTGGCAACCCGCCCGGTAACGGTGTGCCCTGGCTCGTCTCCATATAGCGGTCCCGGCGCTAGCGAGATTAGGCCGAGGACCAGGACGGCTAAAGAGATGAGTCCCAGGGCGGCCTTAGGAAGGAGAATCCTCAACCCCTTCTCCTTCCGGCCTCCCCAACCCATGGGGACTCGCCTGTTCGCCGCCGGATTCGCGCAACGCCATGATTTCCCGTTCAAGTGAGCTGTCCAGCCCCTCCTTCATCGAACCTTCCCGCGAACCTTCCCGCTTTATGGCCTCCGCCGCCTGGATGCGGTATTCACGCAGCAACTCCCGGTATTCCATCTCCTCGATGCTGCCCAGCTCGTATTCAAGCTGGAGGGTCCGGATGGCCTGGTAGACCGCCTCACGGCTTCCTGGACCATCCTCCGGGGTTGGGTCTGCCCGATGAGGTGCATCGTTTCTGGAACGGGCCTTCAGGAAAGGGTAAAGCACCACTGCCATGCCGTAAATGGCCAGAAGAGCGGCTATCAGGACAGCCACGTTCCGCCTACGCCAAGAAATTAATGGTGTTTTTCATTCAGTCATCTCCCGCCTGCTCGGGCAGGTTGGGCGCAAGGGTGGGAGCCACCGGCGTAGGCGCGGCCTGTTTCACCTCCTTAAAGACGGGAAGGCGCTGGGGCCACAGGGCCACAAGGGTGCCCAGAATAAAGATGGGCCCGGCGATCCACATCCACCATACAAGGGGGTTAACATAGACCCTGAAACCCACGCTGCCATCGTCCAGGGTTTCGCTGGGGATGATGTACAGGTCCTCCACGGGAGTGGACCGGATGCCGGCGCGGGTGGATGCCATCTGGAAATCCGGATAGTAGGCCCGTCGAGCGGTCACGGTCCCCAAGTAGGCACCGCCCCGGTAGGTGTTCACCGTCGAGGCGAACTCGGTGCGGTCGGACATTTCCGTTACCTCGGTGCTGAGGTATTCCAACCGGTAATCACCCACCGTTGCCTCTTCACCCGGGGCCAGTATTATGTCCTCCTGGATACCGTAGAAAGAAGAGCCCACAACCCCAAGAGCCAGAAGCACGAAGGCGAGATGGACGATGTATCCGCCGTACCTGGGCCGGTTGGCGGCGATGAGCCTGACGAACCCCATTGCGTAGCCGTCACCATGGCGGCGCCTGGCCCTGGTCCCCCGCAGCCACTCGAGTAATATCCCCGAGGCTACCATGACGCACAGGCCAAAGGCGGCCACGGCGTATGGCTTTCTGACTCCCAAGACCACCAGCGCCACCATCACCGCCACCGAGATCAGGCCGGGGATCAGGATGGCCCGTCCCAGAGTCCTTACCGAGGCACGCCGCCATGGAAGAAGCGGCCCGATCCCCATGACGAAGATCAAGGCCAGCAGCAAGGGGCCGTTGACCTGGTTGTAGAAGGGCTGGCCCACGGTGACAGTGGACCCCCTGAACATTTCCGAGATAAGGGGAAAGACCACACCCCACAGGGTGACGAAGGCGATGGCCAGTAGCAGGAGGTTGTTGACCAGAAAAGCGGCCTCCCTGGATAGGCTGGACTCCAAATTCTGGGCGCTTTTTAAACTGCCGTAGCGACGGAAGAAAATGGCGAAAGGCGCGACGATGCCCAATCCGGTGAACATCAGGAATATCCAGCCCAGGTTTGATGCGCCGAAGGAGTGGACCGAAGGCACCGGGCCGCCACGGTTCATAAACATGCCGTATAAGGCCAATCCGAAGGCGATGTTGATGAGGACGATGTTCCACATGCGAAACATCCCCCTTCGCTTTTGCACCATGATGGAATGTATGAAGGCCGTCAGGGCCACGAAGGGCATAAACCCGGCGTTTTCCACCGGGTCCCATGCCCAGTAGCCTCCCCAGCCCAGGATGGTATAGGCCCACCAGGAACCCAGGAGCAGCCCTGAGCCCAGAAGGGCCCACGTAACAATGCCCCAGGTCCGGCCGGGGTCGACCCACTCGTCACCGGTTTTGCCCGCCAGAAGGGAGCCCAGGGCGAAGGCGAAGGGAATGGTGACTGCCACCAGGCCGGCCATCATCACCGGCGGGTGTATAAACATCCCAAAATGGGTGAGCAGAGGATTGATGCCTTCCCCGTCCGCCGGGGTGAAGGCCAAAATGGAGAAGGGGTTGGCCATGAAGGCCATCACCGACAGGAAGAAGGTCAGCACCAGCATGAGGACGGCGTTGGTGTATGGGAGACTGTCTTTGACCTTTTGGGGGGCCATCCGCACCGCCAGGGCCGACAACGCGGATAGGGCGAAGGCGATGTAAAGTAACGAGCCCTCGTTCCCTGCGTAGAAGGCCACCCAGGTGTAGATCCTGGGCATGGCCAGGTTGCTGTGCTCGGCAACGTACCGTAGCTCGAAATCGTTGGAAAGGAAGGCGGCAACCAGACTGGCCACCGATACGCCGAGGACCAGCACAAGCAGATAAGTGGCGTAGCGGGCGCTTCCCACCAGCTGAGGGACCCGTTTGACTTGGCCCAGCACCGAGCCGACAGCCGCGTATGCGGCTAAGGCCATGGCGATGGACAGGGTTATCGAGCCCAGGTCAGACATCTTCGTTCACGGGCGAAATATCCTCCGCCCCTCCCCCTGGGGCCTCCTCCGGTCCATTACCCACGGGACCAGCCTGGGCGAACCCCAACTCCTGGTCTACCAGCGATAGGTATGGCTCCAGCCCCGCCTCCGCCGGAGGCCCATCTTTCCGGCCATCTTCCCGGGCGGTAACGGAGCTTCTCCGCATGGCCCTGATGACAAGCATGACTGTACCAACTGCGGCTATGACTGCGGCCAAAGGCACCACCCAGACCACCAGGTTAAACCCCGATTTTGGCGGGGCCGCCAGAACCCCATCCCCGTATCGGTCCACGAAGAACTGAAGGGTCTGGTCGCGGGTCCAGCCATCGGCCAGCTTCTCCCTGACGATGGTCCTCATCTGGCGGGCCAGCTCGACCTGGGCCTGATCGATGGTCTCTCCGGGGCAGACGGGACATATAAGGCTTTTATTTATGGAATTGGCCCGCGCGTCCAGGGAGGGTTCTACTTCCCCGCCACAGGCCCCAAAGAGGATGACCAGTAGAGTTAGACCGAGAAATACCGAGGTCCGGGAACCAACGAAGCCCATGTTCCAACCGCCTATTATATTATCTCTGGCGCCATCACCAAGTATACTATTAGTCAGGCAGGCTACGGATGTAGTTCACCAGCAACCACCGCTCCTCTACACTGAGGAGCTTGGCGAAGGGCGGCATCACCGTGGCGCCATTTGTAATCCATGCGAATAAAACGGCGTCGTTGGTGGCGATGCCCTTGGCATGGGTGGGAAGCTCGCTGGAGGTCAGGTTGGGGCTCAACACCGGGTGTGCCTGATAGCGGTTACCGTACTTGTCGACCATGGTCCTCAGCACATGGCCATCCCCTTTGCCCGTCGCCCCGTGGCAGAAGGCGCAGTTGGTGACGAAAAGCCGGGCGCCCTCCTCAAGTCTCTCTCCAGACGGGATGGGGTTTTCCGTGCCGAATATCTCCCTGCCTGTCACGGGAACGGCCCCCTCGGGCACCGTCAATCGGGGAGGCTCGTGGGCGCCGAAGGACTGCTGGTAGTGCATCTCGTAAAACAGGTCCACAGGATAAGTCCCGTTGGCGCAGCCCGACGCGGCCACCACTCCCAACACCATCAGAAGGCCGACCAGCAGAGCCACAGGAGGCCCTGCCCGTTTGCGGCCGGGCAAGGGACGACCCCACAACCCCGGCCTTAGCATGGGAAAGCGGCTGGCCGGGGACCTCACATCTGGGGTACTCACGCGTCCTCTCCACGCTTGACGTCAACGGCCCCGGCCTGGGTGAGGGCCTGCTCCACCCCGTTCACCTGATCTTCTTCACAGGTCACCAGGACACCGATGTAGCCTTCGGTGATCCGGTCATCGTACAGCCCCAGGCGCGGACGGGGAAGCCGTGACTCGAAAATAATGCCCAGCACCGTGAAAAGGATGGCTCCCAACATCGTCCCCTCGTAGGTGACTATGGCCATGGGGGGCAACGACAGAATGGGCTTTCCTCCCGTCACCACCGGATATGCCATCTGGGTCATGGCTGTGAGAATTATACCGGCGGTAAGGCCGCAAAGGGCGCCGACAAAGGGAAATACGTACAGCCGGTGGCTGACCTCCCTCTCGCCAAAAGCGCCTTCGGGATAGGGGGCTCCGGTAAGGAAATCGTAGTCGTTGTTGGAGAAGCCGATCTTCTGAAGGGCGTCGCCAGCCTCGGCGGCATAGTTGGCGTCGCCATACAGACCGAGAACAGCTCGTTTACCCATAACCCAGTCCTCCTCCCTCACCCTCAGTCCCTAGGACAGGGTGAGAGTTACTCATCTCTTATAACCGCTGGGACCTTCCTCCGGCCGATTTGGATCTCCGCCCTCAGTATCTCCCCCTCCTTGATGTCGTAAAGCGGGACGAGTGGGAATACCTTTGCAAACAGGAGCAGCAACATACAAACCAGGGCGAAGGTACCGATGACTACCACGATCTCCACCGGGCTGGGAGCGTAAGTGTACCAGGTCTGGCTAAAGGTCTGCTTTTGGGCCAGGCCAGGCACAATGATAAGGAAACGTTCCAGCCACATGCCTATATTCACGAACACGCAGGTCCACAGCATCACCATGGGGTTCCGGCGAACGCCCTTAAATAGCCACATCGATACCGGAATGAAATATGTGGTGCCGATGAAGGCAATGAACCACCAGCTCCAAGGGGCCTGGTCCGTCAGGAAATGTTTCAGGGCTATCTCATCCGCCTCCAAGCTGTAAAGTCCGAATATGAACTCCATGGCGAAGAAGAAGAACCAGCCCGTGGCGACCACAATTAGAAGCCGGGCCAAAGAGTCGAAGTGTTCCGGCCGGATGTATTCTTTCCAGCCGAAGAACCACCTCATCATGACCATTACGATCACCACCATGGCCACACCTGAATGGACAGCGCCTATGACGAAGTAGGGCGGGAATATGGTGGAGTGCCAGCTTTTCACCGACAGGGCCATGCTGAAATCGAAGGAAACTATGCTGTGCACCGAGACGAACACGGGTAGGATCAGGGCCGACAGCAATACTCCGGCGATGATCTGCAGCTTCCACTGCCTTGAAGTGCCGCGCCAGCCCATGGCGAGGACCGAGTATATCTTGCGTCTTATTCCCCCGGAGCGGTCCCGGATCACCGCCAGATCGGGCAGCAGGGCCACCAGGACGAACATGGTGCTGCAGATCAGGTAAGTGTTGACCGCGCTGGGATCCCAGACAAGGGCCGAGCGGACGCTGGGGAATATACCCCGGGCCCAGTCGTAGGGTATGGGAGTCATGGGAATGGAGATCCAGTAGATCAGCCTCCAGGGCCGCCCGCTGTGTATAAGGGGCATGAGCATGGCGGTCATCAGGGAGAATACGGTCAGCACCTCTGCCGCCCGGGTGGCCGGCCTACGCCACTCTGCCTTGGACAGGCGCAGGATTGCCGACAACATCACTCCGGCGTGGCTCACACCGATCCAAAACACGAAGTTGGTTATGAAAAAGCCCCACATGACCGGACGGTTCAGCCCGGTAACGCCCAGCCCCTGGTTGAACATATATCCGACGGCCGAGATGGCGCCCAGCACGATCAGCCCCAACCCTGCCACCAGCCCCCAGTACCACAGCTGATTGTCGAACAGGTTCTTGAGCAGACTCTGGTTTATTTCCCGGTCGGTAAGGCTCTTACCTTCCTGCATCGCCTTCCCTTAGCTCCTCGCCCTTGGCCCCTCTCCCTTTTGGGAGAGGGGATTGAGGTGAGGGCACGCTAATCAGGTTTACCCAACACCATGTACCGGCCTTTCATAAACGGCCGGAAGATTACGTACATCAGACCTTCCTTGGTCTCCCACATCGACATCACCGGTATCAGCTTGGTGCCCAGGAGGAAGATCAGGGCCATCCCGCCTAGCCCGCCAAGTATTATGAACACATCCCATACGTCAGGCGTGACCGGTAGCAATTGGGTCGCGATTCCTCCCGCTCCCGCCTCAAACTCCGCAATAGAATGGAACTTGAAATCTTCGTTTCCAATCTGAAAAGCGGGTACGTAGAGCCTGACCATCATGAAGAAGGCCCCGATTATCACCGACGCGCCGGCGATGGCCGGGCCGACAACACTTTTCCGCACCCCATTCCACAA
Source organism: Dehalococcoidia bacterium (assembly GCA_965225925.1). Classification (GTDB taxonomy): domain Bacteria; phylum Chloroflexota; class Dehalococcoidia; order Lucifugimonadales; family JAGWBF01; genus CBDDBY01. The sequence goes on from CBDDBY010000004.1 coordinate 183,460, forward strand.
GAGCAGAGTAACGGGTATGAGGAAGCTGAAGAAGAAGTTCAATAGGAATGCCGTCCGGTAGGACTCGAACATCACCAGCTTCATCACGCTTTGCTCCGTGGGGTCCCGCCCATACCAGAAGGTCATGAACTCCGAGAACCAGAAATATCCCCAGAGGAGGGATAGTCCCAGCAAGATCTTGGCGAAGGACCAGAACGGGTCCAGGCCGAGGTACTGACGGTATCCCCCCCAAGTACGCATAATAAACATAGTAACCAGCACGGTCCCCCCACCGGCCTGGATGCCAGTTAGGACGTGGTGTGGAGCGAAGATGGAGTCCTTCCAGCCGGGCACCAGAGACAGGGCAAAATCGAGGCTGATAAGGGTATGCACCAGTACCAGAAGCATAAAGTAGAACGCGCCCAAAACTGCCAAAGATGCTCCCTGCAGCTTCCAGTCGTGCTCCGTCCCCTTCCAACCCATCGCCATCCGGGACTGAAGCCGGGCACGCCACCCAGTGCCTCGCTGGGACACGGCGGCCAAGTCCGGGCGGGCCGAGACCCAGAGGATGGCCAGCCCGCACAATCCCAGGAAGACCACCGCTAGTGTGTCCCACCAGATGGGCGCTCCCATAGGGACCTCGAACCATATAGTCCTGCGGTCCTCTCCCACGCTCAGGATATTGTCGCCATTCAGGTCAATGTCGGGGAGCAAGATCAGCATGGGGATTAACCAGAGGATGTTAAACAGCCCAACCAGGGCGAACATCTCCGATGCTCTGGAAAGGGGCCTTCTCCAGTGGTTCCGGGTCCATCGGAAGCCGACCGCCACCAGAGGGGCCGACCCCGCAGTGCACAGCAGGAAGCCGAACATGGCGGCGTAGTACCCCCACGCGGGTCGGGCGGAATCAGAGAACCCATCGCCAACGGCCCGGACAATGAACCCTATGACCCCCAGCAGAAAGAGCAACCCCAGGCCGGCCAGGGCGATGCCAAATGGCCGGTCGAACGAGAAGACCTTTCGGCTCAGGTGCTCGGTTATACCTTGGTCCGTGAGCACTATCTCGGGCCCGGCGCCATGTCCACCTTCTGCCCCGTTCAGGGCATGGTCGCTGCTAGCCATGGCCCCCTTCTTCGTTGTGGTGAGGATCGACCTTTTTCAAGTAAATTACGTTGGGCTCGGTGCCCATATGCTCAAGAAGCTTATAGTGGCGCGGGTCATCTTGTAGCTGGGAAACCTGGCTGTCGGGATCGTTCTTGTCGCCGAAGACCAAGGTGTTGGTGGGGCACGCCCGGACGCAGGCCGGGAGGAAGTTACCTTCCGCCAGCACCTTATCCGACAGGTCGCCACCCTCCTTCCCCTCTATCTTGAGCTCCGCCCGGCGGATCCGCTGGACACAGAAGCTGCATTTCTCCATGATTCCCCGGCTGCGCACGGTGACGTCGGGATTTAGCTGGTTCCTGAGGGTTTCGGGCCATCCGGGCTCCCAGAAGTTGAAGAACCTAACCTGATAAGGGCAGTTGTTGGCGCAGTAACGGGTACCCACGCACCGGTTATACACCTGTACGTTTAGCCCCTCTTCGTTGTGGTAGGTGGCGAAGACGGGGCACACAGGCTCGCACGGGGCGTTCTCGCAATGCTGGCAGAGCACCGGCATGAAACGCGCCTTCACGTCTTGGAAGGGAGCCTCTTCGGGATTATCCCTGTATTCCGGCGGAACCTCCCAGTACCGGTCGATGCGGATCCACTCTATCGCCCGCCTCTGATGGAAAAGCTCCTCCTTATTTATGGGGACGTTGTTTTCCGACTGGCAGGCCACGACGCAGGCCTGGCAGCCGGTGCACTTGTCGATGTCTACCACCATTCCCCACTTATGTTTCTTGCGCTGTGCCATCCATCAACCTACCTATCTTCGGTTTGATACCCGGCCCGGCTAGCCCCGGGTCACCTGGACGATGTCCTCTTCCGTCGTGCCTATCGGGTAGGACGGGACTATTCCCTCGAACTTGGACACCCGGATGTTCCGCCCCGTTGGGCTTACCAGTACCCTGGTCGCCGCCCAGGCCAAGGCCCCGCTCTCCTTATCGAAATCGGGCACAAGTACGGCAATGGGGTTGGAACCCCTCTGCTCCCCCTCTCGGGTGGAATACTGCAGTCCCGGGACATGGCCCTGGCCGACGGGTACGCCCACCACATCTGGAGGAATCGATGGGTGAGGATAAACTACCGCCTCTATGCTGGCCTCGGTTGACACGATACGCACCACGTCCCCCTCGATCAGCCCCATCTTGCCGGCCTCCCGGGAGTTGATCTCGACCCAGGTTTGCCAGGTGATTGTTGTCAGGGGATCAGGGGTGGCCTGAAGCCATGGGAGGTGGGCGCCGCGTCCATCCAGAAGGGAGTTGGACAGGAAGGGAACCAGGTAAAATGCCTTGCCTCCACTGGGATCGCGGAAGACCGGCCGCATCTCTCTCTGGACCAGCTTCGCCAGGTTCGGAGGCGGGGGCGGCGAATCCGTTGACACTGCATGTTCGTCCCACCAGCCACCTTGCTGAAGAAGCCCGTTCCAGAATCCCTCGAAGGTGGCAGCCTCCACAGAACCCCGGCCGAGATCGAACAGCTTTCGCGCACCCTCTCTCAGCACGTCCCGGAAGGAATTGGGCAGTCCATCATCCAGTCCCAATTCCTGGGACGCGGTAAGGAGCATGTCGGGAAAACTGCGGGGGTCCAGGCCAGACAAGGGATTCACCACCGGCTGCTGGAACCCGACCACCTGGAACCCAGGCCCGGGTTCGGGTATGTCGTCGCCCCAGTCTTCCAGATAGACACGGTCGGGCAATATCAGGTCCGCCATCCGGGTGGTGTCGTCCATGAAGCTGGAGAAGCTTACCACGAATGGGTCTCCTTCGTTCAGTGCCTCAAGGAATCCCGAGCTGGTAGGGAGCCCGTGGACGGGGTTGGCGCCACGGACCATCAGGACCTTTATAGCGCCTCCCCGGAGCTCGTCGGAGACCCTTAGCCAGTCGGCGAAGGAGCCTGAAGGGGAAGCGGCGGCAAGCCCATCTATGGCTGAAGGCGGGTTGAAAACGATCCCGCCTTGACCCAGCCTCCTGCCCACGCTGCCCACCAGATAGTTCAGTGCGAATATGGCCGATAGGTTGAAAAGCCCGTTGGTATGGGCCGCCGCCTCGCCTCCGCCGATGGCCAGACTGGGCCGGGAATCGGCGAACTCAATGGCTATTCTGCGGATGGCCTCCGCGGCAGGCTCACCGCCGATAGTCTCCGGTATGCCGATAAAGTGGGGGTCAGCGGGGTCCACTACCTTCTCAGGCTGGAAGTCATCAAGAGCGTTGGCCCCGGCGCCTCCTGTAACAGCCGCAACCGCTCCGGGGTCTGCGCGACCCTCGGAGATAATCACGTAGGCAATGCTCAGTGCCAGAGTTCCCTCGCGGCCTGGGGCCACCGGGAGCCACTGGTCGGCGTTGGCTGCGGTTAGGGAATACCGGGGGCCGACATGGACCAAGGTGCCTCTCTCGCTACCGTTTCCGCTGGAGCGGAACTGGCCATAGCCCCGGCCGTAGCGCACCGGGGAGACCCATGTGGATAGGAAATCTGCGCCAAAGGAGAGGATGTAACGGCTGTTATCGATGTCGAAATCGGGGAGGACCTTCTGTCCGAAGAGCTGCTCCATGGCCACCCGTAAGCCGGCCTGCTCCAGGGGCTCGAAGGCGAGATGCCTGCCGCCGTAGGCTTCCACGAACCTGTTCACCACCATCCCAGTATGGCCACGCAGGGGCTCCGTGACCGCCAGCATGGCGCCAGCGTTATTTCCTTCTCTTAGCTCACCGAGCTGGAATTGAAGCCTGCCCATCGCCTGGTCCCAACTGACCTGCCGGAACTGCCCGGAGCCCCGGGGGCTCAATGGATCACGCAGCAATGGCCCTGCCAACCGGTCCGGATGGTAGAGGGCCTGCAAGCCCGCTTCACACCGGGCGCTCTGTTTTCCCTGGTTGGTGGGATACAGGGGGTTCCCCTGGACCTTCTTCGCCCGCCCTTCCATTACCCGCACGACGATGCCCTCCCTTTCAGGGCACTGGCGGCACAGGGTGGCATACCAGTTGTCCCTGCCCGTAACCAGATCTTCGGGCATATTAAGGGGACTCTGGATCTCCATCTCCCCTTCGCGGAAGATGTTACACGCCACGGCCCCAACCGCCGAGATAGCGGACCATTTAAGGAAGTCGCGCCTGCTTAGTCCCATAGCTCCTCTAATAGTGGCAAGTAGTACAGTCGGTGGGGGCGTCGTTGTCCCTGTGGCAGTCCACGCAGTCCCCCATCTTCAGACTGCGCTCCTGTTTTACCTTATCCATGCTCCGTATCTTACCGTGGCAGACGGCACATGTAGCTTCCACCAGTTCCGTCGCCTGGGGGGGATCGGATATATTCAAGCCCAACTGCTGGGCCTTCTTGATGGCCTCCGGCCTGCCCTCACCCTCGGTAAAGTAGCGGATGTGAGCCTCATGGAAAAATTGCACATGGTCGGGAAGCCTGTGTACCCGCTCCCAGTTGATGGGCTCGGGGATGATGGAGGCGTTCAGACTTCCCGTCGAGGTGAGCCCGGCGTAACCTAACAGCTTAACGATCTCCAAATTTTGCTCCCCGTCCACCGTCTCACCCACGATGGTCTTGTGACAGAAAAGGCACTGCTCCACGGCCGGGACGGTGGCGGCATCGCCCTTGGCCACGTTGCGGTGGCAAAACTCGCACTGAATTCCCGCCTGGTCCACGTGTACCTGGTGGGAGAACGCGATCGGCTGTTCGGGGCCGCCAGACCCGAAACCGAACAAAGGAGTCGACCACCAGGCGGTGATTATGAATACCATGACGAACACTATTATTGCGGTTACTACCAGCCCGCCAATGGCCAGCGGCAACATCTTCAGGCTCGGTTTTATCGGCATCAAGTCGCGCCCATAATTAACTGAGCTACCAGTCCGTTACTTTATATCCAGAATCGATTGTACAGGGTCTCCAGCAAGTGTGCATTGTTAACCGTCCAGGTAAGGAAAAGCATGGCCAGCCCGATGAGAGCGATCACGCCTACATAGAGGGGCTGCCTCAACTTCAGGAACTTGTCCGGCAGGTGGCCCGAGGCCACTAGAGAAGGGACAATCGCGTGGGCGGTCAGGAAGGTGAATGCCAGAGTTACTATGGTGAAAAAATAGGCCCAAAACCAATGCATCCAATCGCCTATCTGGGCCCAGTGAACGGCGTTGACAGCTGCGGGATCAGCCTCGGGCATCTGTTGTCTCCCTCCCTGAGCCTTCAAACGGGAACGTGCGAGATGGTTACGGCGGCAGGTCACGCGGAATCTATCACAGGTAGAAACCAGTGTCAAGTAGGAAATGGGGCTTCCTTGACGCGGGCGGTAGGCCCACTTTAGAATAGGGGCCGCAGTAAAAAACTCAGCAGCAAAGAACGGCGCTTCGGACTCAGTTTTCCATTGGGAGGAGCAGGTGCCATCACAGATGTCATCAGTTGAGGATCTGGACCAGACCACTGGACACAGCCGGCGCAATTTCCTGGCCAAGCTCTCCCTGGGCCTGATCGGCCTGGCGAGCGCGGGTTACTTTCTCAGGAGTATTCTTCCCCTAGGTGGTAAAAGCGGACCGGGCCAGGGCGGCGAGTTTCCAGGGGAAGAATCCATCTTTCACCCCCGGAAAGACCCCCGCCTGGAAGCCCAGGAGCGCCGCCGCGAGACGTAGACGCTTCATTGAGATAAAATAAACTTGGCACTGGTTCCAAAGAGGCCACCTCCCCCAGCACCTTGAGGCGACTAGTGCAGTGTCTTGGTAACAACTTGTCATCTGGGTCTGCCTAAGCCCGAATCCACCGAAGGACGTCCTTGGGGACAGCCCTTGAAGAAGCCAGCGGGTGCTCCTCTGAATCTGGGATAATGGTTTTGGAACAGAAACCAGCCCGGAAACAAGGAGCACCCAATAGATGCTGCCACAGAACAAACCCGACCGTATGCGCATCCTCTTTGACGACCATCGCCTGGTGGCCAATGCCGGCCTGCTCCTGCCGGCCACCCTAGCCCGGCACCTGGGCCTGCGGGAACTCGTCGACCATCACCTTGACCTCGGCGGAGCGCCGGGGCGGGCGAACACTGGTGACAAGATGCTGACGCTGGTCGCTTCCGCGCTGGCAGGCGGCGACTGCATCGACGACGCCGATGCGCTGCGCGCTGGTGGGACGGTCGGTGTTCTAGGCTGCGTGGTCAAGGCGCCATCCACCCTGGGGACCTTCCTGCGCAGCTTCCGGTGGGGGCATGTCCGTCAACTCGACCGCGTGAGCCGCCAGTTGTTGGCCCGGGCCTGGGCCGCTGGGGCCGGACCCGGCGACTCGCCCCTGACCATCGACCTGGACTCGACCATCTGCGAGACCTATGGACTGGCCAAGGAGGGAGCGCGCCACCACGGCTATACCGGCGCCCGCGGCTATCACCCGCTGCTGGCCATTGCCGCCGGCACCGGCGAGGTGCTGATGTCCCGGCTGCGCGAGGGCCGGGCCAACACCGCCCGTGGCGCCGCCCACTTCCTGCGTGAGACGGTGGGGCGGGTGCGCTACGGCGGGGCCAGGGGACAACTCACGGTGCGGGCCGACAGCGGCTTCTACGCCCACACTGTCGTTGCCGCCTGCCGGGAAATGGATGTCCGCTTCTCTATCACCATCCGCCAGCGCGCCAGCCTGCGGGACCTGATCGAGGCGATACCAGAGGAGGACTGGACTCCCATTCCCTACTGGATGGACGGCGCCGCCGATGTCGCCGAGACGACTTACACCCCGTTCCAGACCAAGCCGGACGCCCCGCCGGCGCGGCTCATTGTCCGGCGGGTGAAGCCGACACCCGGTTCCCAGCTCGCCCTCTTCGCCAGATACAGCTATCACGCCTTCATCACCGACCGCGATGGGGAGACGCTGGAACTGGAGGCCGATCATCGCCGCCACGCCGAGGTCGAGAACGCCATACGCGACCTCAAGTACGGCGTCGGGCTGAACCACATGCCGTCGGGGCGCTTCGCCGCCAACGGCGCCTGGCTGGCGGTACAGGTGATGGCGCATAACCTGGCCCGCTGGACGGCGCGGATTGGTCTGGGCGAGCGGACCGTGATCACCAAGACCCTCAGGCGGCGGGTCTTCGCTCTGGTGGGGCGGATCACCCGCTCGGCGCGCCGCCTCACTTTGCATCTCCCCCGGCGCTGGCCTTGGGAAACCCAGTTCAGTCGCGCCTTGGCCCGGCTGCAAGCCATTCCATTCCCGGCCTGACGGCCAGCCTGCAACTGACCCAACGTCCCCGCAATCTCGCGCCACCCCGGTCGCGAGAGTCCCCTGCTGCGTATCCTCTCGCCATCCCGCGCATCGCAACTCCCGCATAGGGCCTTAGGGGCCCTGTGCGGCGACTGAAGACCCTCCGCCGGCCTCCCATCTACCCCAAGACCCCAGGCCATCTCCCCTGTAGCTCCCTCACCCACCCCCTTCCGCTGCCCTCACGCCGTCCATCCGTGTCCTTCGGTGGATTCGGGCTAAGGCGCACGAGGAGCCTGGAGGCATGGCTGGTATACAGTCCCAAATCGGCCAAGTCACCCCCGCCTTCGGGAGGGACTTAAGGACCAACTCCCTGGCGAGGCCATTTGCGAGACGTTACACTAGCGGGTCCGGGTCATTTATATTAGCCCCCGGCAACGCCGTTTCGATCAGAAAGACACCACCTTGTCCACTTCCGCCACCAGGTTCGCGAAATTCACAGGTGTCATGCATCTGGCATTTTTACCGGCCAAGTCCTGGTCGGTTACCCCGCGGGCGCGGGCTCAACCCCCTCAAACGTATATCGGCGTCCCGTTGCTGATGGTGGTGGCCATGATCTCGCTGAGGGGCGGGAAACCCACCGGGGTGACGGACTTTGGAATGTCTCCACTTATCAGGAAGCTGCCGTCACCGATGAGGGCCACCACTGGTTCGTGGCCCGCTTCCTTGGCCCCGTTGGCGGCTATAAATGCCAGGCCGGCGCGGGTGGGGTCGTCGGTGCCATGGGTGGTTTAGTAGAGAATCCTTGCCATGGAATACCCCCTATCATGTCAGGTCATCGTATGTCGTAAATATTGATACCGGCGGATTTTACGGTTGCAGGGGTTTTCGTCCCCGGATGTTGGCTCCAACGGTCTCGAAGGCCTTGGCCCGCTCTTCGCCACCGGCGCCTTCGAACACATCTACTTTCGAAACCAACTCTACGTCCACGAATCCAACGCTGCGGAGCAGGTCCAGGTACTCTCCATCCAGGAGAGCGCCGCCTATTCAATCAGTCCAGAGGTCTATCTCCGCCTTGGCGCCGTCGGGCACCGGCTTGTGGACTATGATGTCAGACAGATGGAGCCGCCCTCCCGGCGCCAGAACCCTGAAAATCTCCCCCAGCGCCACTTCTTTGTTCGCCACCAAGTTGATGACGCCGTTGCTGATCACAACGTCGGCGGAACCATCGTCCACCGGCAGCTTCTCTACCAGGCCTTTGCGGAAGCTGACATTGGAGGCTTTCATGCGCCGGGCATTGCGCCGCGCCTTTTGCAGCATCTCGGGGGTCATGTTCACGCCGATGACTTCGCCGGCCTCGCCAACAATACTACCCGCGACCAGGCTGTCGAACCCGGCCCCTGAACCCACGTCAACCACCCTCTCGCCGGGATTGATCACGCCCACGGAGAAGGGGTTGCCCACACCGGCGAAGGACTCGACGCATTCTCCGGGAAGCACGTCCAAGATCTCTTTAGGATAGTCCAACCGCTCAGCCAGTGGCCGCCCTGTATGGAAATGGAAGCTGCCCGATGGAGTAAGCGCAACCTCGGCGTACTTTACCTGGATCTCCCGGCGCAGCGCATCTGCGTCTACGGATACTTTAATCGACACAATTCCTCCTCCCATGGAACCGGATCAGGCCCTGACGACAATTTACCGGCAAGTGTGGATCAAGTCAATGGACAGTAAATAATAGACTGTATAATTCGTGATTAATAATACGAGCTTCCCAGAAAAACGGGGTGATATATCAAGATGGCTCAACCAGGCCGTGCCCGGGATTATCTTCGGCCAAACTCCCGTTCCAGGTGGTGGGAGCTGAGGCGGACCATGGTGGGGCGGCCGTGGGGGCAGGTATGGGGGCTGTCGCAGGCCCCAAGTTGGAGGACCAGCTCCTCCATCTCCATCTGAGTCAGGCTCATCCCGGCCCTCACCGCGCTGTGGCAGGCGATGGAGGCGGCCAGCGCTTCCTGCCTCTCCTTCAGCAGCCCCTCGTAGGCCATCAGGTCCAGCACAGCCTGAAGGGCCTTCCCAGGGCTTGCATCTTTGACCGTTGCCGGTATGCCCCTCACCAGATAGGTCCTCTCCCCGAAGGGTTCGATGATAAATCCATATCGGCCCAGGAGCTCCATGCTGGATGTCAAGAGCTCCTCCTGGCTGGGGGAAACCTCGACGGTCTCCACTTCCAGAAAGGACTGGGACTGGGGAGTCTGCTCCAGTACTTCCCTGGAGACCTTCTCGAACAGCACCCTCTCGTGGGCCGCGTGCTGGTCTATAAGGTAGAGTCCGTCGGGCCCCTCGCCAACCAGATAGGTGCTGCCTGCCTGTCCCAAAATGCGGAGGGAGGGTATGGCATCCACGGGCCTGGGGCGTTCCTCCAATGGCGCCAGGTCTAATGACAGACCCGGCTGCCTTTGATCTCCGGCCAGAGCAGCCAGAGTAGGAGAAGGATGGGATGCGTGCCACTGCCACGATTCGTCAGCCGGAGACCCGGCGGGAAGGCCCGCCTCCGGGACCGGGGACATGGCTATCAGGGCTCCCCGCACGGCCCGTTGGAGAGCCGAAAACACCTTGTCGTCCTGGCGGAAGCGCACCTCCCGTTTGGACGGGTGCACGTTGACGTCAACATCGGACAGAGGCACCGTCAGGTTCAACACCGCCATGGGGTGGCGCTTCTGGGGTAGGAAACCCTGGTAGGACTCGGCCAGGGCGAAGGAAAGGAAGGGGCTCTGTATCCAGCGGCGGTTGAGCAGGAAGGTGATGTAGCTCCGGTTGGCGCGGTTCAGGGGCGGTGAGCTTATAAATCCCTCGACCCTATATCCATCGCCGGAACCTACGCCGGAGCCTGCAAAGGAGACTTCCAGCATGGCGCCGGCGGAGTCCGGTCCGTATACCGATGCCAGGGCGTCGGACAGTACACCGTTTCCGGGGGAGCTGAGGGAAGTCTTGCCCTCCACCAAAAGGCGGAACTGAATCTCTGGGTAGGCCAGGGCGAACCGGGACACCAGGTCGCTTATGCGGGTCCGCTCGCCCGAAGGAGACTTGAGGAACTTGCGCCGCGCCGGCACGTTCTCGAATAGGCCCTTAACCGTGACAGATGTGCCGGCGGGGCAGCCCTTGGGAGACGAGTCGGTCAGCTCCCCCCAACGCAGCCGGACCTCCCGGCCGACGGTGGCGTCGTGGGTACGGCTCACCAGGGAGACCCTGGCCACCGCCGCGATGCTGGGCAGTGCCTCGCCCCTGAAACCCAAGGTGGAGATTGCGTCCAAGTCGGGCACGCCGGTTATCTTGCTTGTGGCGTGGCGGAGGAATGCGGTCTCCACCTCTTCGACCGGAATCCCGCAGCCGTTATCCGTGACCCTTATAAGCTCGACGCCCCCGCCCTTCACCTCCACTGTAATCTGGGAGGCCCCGGCGTCCACCGAGTTCTCCACCAGCTCCTTCACCACCGACGAGGGGCGCTCCACCACCTCGCCCGCGGCTATCTTGGAAGCGACATCCGGGTCCAGGACGTTTATTGCCATGGCAGCTTACTCACTCTCCCATCTTAAAACAGAGGCACCGTGGACCCCTTGACCCTGTACTGCTTGTCCTCCGAATGACCATCCCGGACGTACTCGGTGATGATTATGTACACCTTCTCCATCTGGTCATCTCCAGTGCGCTTGAAGAAGTAGGGAGGCACCCAGATGCCTCCGAAGGCGGCCACCACCTCGGGATAGTCATCTATGACGAAGTCGGGCGTCAGGGGCACGCCCAGTTCCGGCAGCCGCTCTACGTAATGATGGATGGGCTTCTCGTACACACCCCAAAAATAAGCCTCCAGCCGGTGCCTCTTCACCACCTCCGGGCGTGGGCCCACGCCAGACCAGAGGTACAGCCTGTGCCCGTCGTCCATCAGCCGCTGGAAGGTCTCCGTGGTCCCCGGGCGCAGGCTGTCGTCCAGCCCCAGGATCGTGTAGTCCACGTCGAAGAAAATGTTCATCCACTGCTCCTGTCTTGAATGGCCATGGGCGCCTGAATCGGCTTATCAGATGTTGCCGTCATTCAGCCAGGGCCGCCGCCAGCTCCTTTTCGCTGCCGCCCACCACCAGCCGGTCCCCTATCCGGACCATGGGACGCCGGATGAGGCGGGGCTCCAGCAACATAAGCCGGACCAGGTCGTCGCCGGTCATCGCTTCGGTCTCCAGCCCCAGGGCCTTGAAGCTGGGGCTCCTCCAGGCGAACAACTCCGAAATCGGGCGGTCCTTCGCCAAGCCACGGATTTCCGCCTCGGACAGGGGCTCCTTGAAGAAGTCCCTTTCGGTTATGTCAACGCCCTTTTGCGAGAGAAACTCCCTCGCCTTGCGACAGCCGGTTCACTTGGGCCACCAGTAGAGAGTCACTTTCGTAGCCATGGTCACCTCCTTCAGTAAGAATTCCGCTGTTGGAACCGGAAATATATGTATAAGGCCAAATACAAGCCTCCCGTAAGGGCGAGGCATGCCTCGCCCCTACCACGATGGAGGTCGGCCGCCTTTTTGCTATACATTCCCATGCCTTGCTCTATCCGTCGAATATAATGCTAGTCCGCCGCCTTCTGCTGTAGCTCGTAGAGCTTATTGATGGCCTCCAGAGGGGTCATATGGGCCACGTCCAGCAGGGACAGCTCCTCGGCCAGCTCGGAGGAATTGCCAAACATCGACATTTGGGCCGCCGTTTGCTTGCGGGAACGTGCGCCTTTGGAGGGTTTCCCGTCTTGGTGGTCCCCCTCCAGCTCCCCCAGGACCTCCCATGCCCGGCTGATAACTCCCCTGGGCAAGCCGGCAAGCTGGGCAACGTGGATGCCGTAGCTCTTGTCCGCGCCCCCGGGGACGATGCGGTGGAGAAAGACCACTTCTCCCCCCTCTTCGGACACAGCCACGGTGTAGTTCCGGACCCGTGGCAAGGTGACCGCCAGTTGGGTCAGCTCGTGATAGTGTGTGGCGAAGAGGGTCTTGCAGCCCATCCGGGGGCTGTTGTGGATGTACTCCACCACCGACTTGGCGATGGAGAGTCCGTCGTAGGTGCTGGTTCCCCTGCCTATCTCGTCCAGGATGACCAAGGACCGGGAGGTGGCCTGGTTAAGGATAGAGGCAGTCTCCACCATCTCGATCATGAAGGTGGACTGGCCGGTGGCCAGGTCGTCCTGGAGGCCCACCCGGGTGAATATCCTGTCCACCAGACCGATGGTGGCGGAATCCGCCGGCACGAAGCTGCCCATCTGGCCCATCAGAACGATGATGGCCGTTTGCCGGATAAAGGTGCTCTTGCCCGCCATGTTGGGTCCGGTGACCACGAGGAGCTGGGCGTCGCCGCTGGACAGGAAAGTATCGTTGGGCACGAAGCTCCCCGGCGGCATCACTCGCTCCACCACCGGATGTCTGCCGCCCCTGATCTCTATACCGTCGCCATCGGTCAGCCGTGGACGCACGTAACCGTAGCGGGCAGCCGCCTCGGCCAGGGCTGCGAACACGTCCAGGTGGGCAACTCCCTCCGCGGTGGACATGATGGCATGTGCGTAGCCGCATATCTGGGCGCACACCTGTTTGTAGAGGCTCCGCTCCAGCTCCTCGATGCGCTCCCTGGCATTCAGTATACGAGATTCGTACTCTTTAAGCTCGGGTGTGATGAAACGTTCTCCACCCACCAACGTCTGGCGTCGCAGATAGTCCTCAGGCGCCTGGGCGAGCTGGGAGTTGCTAATTTCGATGAAGTATCCGAAGACTTTGTTATACCCCACCCTGAGGGTCCGTATACCCGTCCGCTCCTTCTCTCTCTGCTCCAAGCCGGCTATGTACTCCCTGGCGTTACGGGAGGCCAACCTCAGCTCATCCAGCTCCGGCGAGAAGCCATCCCTGACCACGTTGCCGTCTCCCGGCTCCCCGGCGGGCTCCGGCGCCAACGCGGCATCGATCAGGTCCACCGCCTCGCCGCAGGGCTGTATCCACTTCAACAGCCAGGAGATGGCCTCGGCATCTCCTGGCTGGAAAAGACTCAGCAGCTCGCCTGCCGCCTCCAGGCCTGCCTTCAGGCCTACCAGATCCCTGGGGGCCGCCGTGCCCAAGCGTACCCGGTTCAGGGCACGCTCCATGTCCCCGATGCGGGATAGCTGGAAGAGGGCGCGTTCCCGCGTCACCAGGGCGCCGTGGAAGAATTCCACCGCATCCTGGCGCCGGGTGAGCCCTCCAAGATCCAGCAAGGGCTGGCCCAGCCACCGGCGCAGGAGACGGCCCCCCATGGGTGTCCTGGTCAAGTCCAAGGTTGAGAGAAGGGAGGGGCCATCGTTGGCCCAGCGGCCACCCTGGAAAAGTTCCAGGTTCCGCCGGCTCTGAGCGTCCAGGGTCATAAAACCGCTGGTGGAGTAGGTGTTGAGGTTGGCCAGCTCATCCAGCGAGCCTCGCCGGGTACGGCCCAGGTATTCAACAACGGCGCCCGCGGCTCTAATCGCCAGGGGAAGGCCGGCGCAGCCGAAGGGCTCCAGGGTGAGTGTCCCGAAATGATCCAGGATGGTCTGTCGGGCGTTGTCGTAGCCAAAGGCCGATGAAGAGATCGGCGTTGTGACGCAATTTCCGGACCTCGAATCTTGGGAGACAGCGTTCTTTTCAGACCAATCCCCTTCCTGGGGGACAAGGACTTCGGCGGGGGAGAGTCGGCCCAGCTCCAGGGGCACCTCAGCTTCGGGTAGCTGGGTGACGGCGAACTCGCCGGTGGAGATGTCCACGTAGGCCAGTCCCGCCTCTACACCATCCGCTACCACTGCGGCCAGGTAGTTGTTGGCCCCCTGGTCCAGCAAAGAGGGCTCCAGCACGGTGCCGGGGGTCACCAACCGGACCACGTCCCGCTCCACCAGGCCCTTTGAGGCGTTGGGATCACTTAGCTGCTCGCAGATTGCCACCGTGTGACCTTTTTTGATCAGCCTCGCCAGGTAGGGGTCCAACGAGTGGGCGGGGATCCCGGCCATGGGCACCTTGAGGCCCTTACCCATACTCCGGGAGGTGAGGACAATATCCAGCTCTCTGGAGGCCAGCCGGGCGTCTTCATCGAAGGTCTCGTAGAAGTCACCCAGGCGAAACAGCACGATGGCTTCCGGATAGCCTTGCTTGATCCTGAGATACTGATGACGAATAGGAGTCAACGCAACCCTCGGGTGCTCAACATTTAGAGCCATTTTACCCCAGCCGTCTCACCGATGGAATGGGGACTGGGAAGACATCAACCGGGGCCAACTCCTGAAAGTGGTGGCACTATGCCGCAGCTTTCAGGCTGCAAGGCCATTTTTAGAAACTCGCAAACTCGCACCGGAATAAATTGACTTCCAGCGTCGGATTTCTGTAACCTAACAATCGTTCGAAGGGGAAGGCACCGAAAAAGGAGCGTTTCAGACATGGACCTACTGTTTCTGATGGTGCTTCCTGGGTTGCTCTGGGTTCAGTCCTGGTACCTGCTGGGATTCTTCACCAGTGCCAGAACCCTGGGGCTGATAGGTGCTGCCGTAGCCGTGGTACTGCTGAGCATCGTAGTATTCCAGGAGAGATTGCCCCTCATCGTCAACATCGACAGGCCTACGGACCTGCTGCTGGCCCCCTCGACACCCATATCCATATTCGTACTGGTGTGGGCGGTGTACTCGTTCCTGGTGGCCGGAGTTTATCTCTGGGGATTTGACGCCCGTGGCCTGGGATTCTACAGCTTCTTTCTGTGGGTGGTCTCGGCGTTGTTTGCAGTCTATTTCTTCGTGGGAGACAGGCTTCTGGATGGAGAAGCTATTGCCTTCACCTGGCTCCTGGGCGTTGTGGCCATCCTGCTGGCCGTACTTGCGGCAATGCAGTTCTTCTACCTGGCACTGCTGCCGGCCGACCGGGGGGAGCCATCGTCATCTGCCATGAGGACCTCGACAGGCTGGATTTATATGATTTTCTCGGTGGCCGTGGTCGCCTTGGGCGGTTTGCTGCTGCTGGGGCTTAATCCCCTACTGTAGAGGTAACGTTGGGGAGCGCTACTGCTTCCAGTAGCGCTCCTCCTTGACCTTGAAGCCCCTGGGATTAAGCCGTTCGTTGACATCCTCTATCATGCCGGGGTGGCCGCAGGCGTACACCAACGTGCTATCTGAGTTCAGCCCGTACCTATCCACGTACTCTTCGACCAGGGTATTGACCCGTCCCTTGACCCCCGTCCAGGCAGCGTTCTTCACGTCGGTAGGCCGGCTCACGGTGGGAACATATACGACGGTGTCGGGGTGGCTTGCGGCCAGGGCCTCCAGCTCCTCCTGGTAGGTAAACTCTTCCATGTAGCTGGCTCCCTGGAGCACGTAGAACTGGTGGCCGGCGCCTCCCCGGCGGATATAGCTTCTCAGAGTGCTAATGAAAGGCGCGATGCCGGTCACCGTGGCCACCATAAGGTGCTGGTGGTACTTTTCGTCCATGGTAAATATCCCCTTGGCGCGGGGACGGACGCTCATGGAGTCCCCTACATTGAGCTTCCAAATCTCAGGCGTCAATACGCCGTCTGGGGGTGGCACAAGCTCGACGAATATCTCCAGATGAGGCTCGTGGGGGGCGGATGCGATGGAGTAGGCCCTTTCTATTGTGTCGATGCCCAGGGTGCAGTACTGACCTGCTTTGAAACTGAACTCGATTTCAGGCTCTAACGTGATGACTATCAGGTCCTTAGTGACGTCCGTTCTGGCCACAAGCCCGGCCCTGGGAAGTCTGGCAATTGCATCCCTTAAACGCTGGTCCCGCTCCGCAACCTTGGTATCCCCCCGTTCCACTTGTTACCCTCCCTCTAAGCTGAATAATAACAATAACGATTCCAATAGTTCATCCATCCCCATCAGGAAGAAGCCTTGACCACCAGGGCGGGCGTTATGGTAAGTCCCTGCGCCCCCGACATGGGGTCCGGACTATGGCTGGCCTGCAATTCCACCGCAAGCTGCCCGAAGAGGCCCGTGGATGAGACGATCCCTCTAGGCGCCCCTTCCTGAATGGCCGCCCTCCCCCTCAATCGATGGAAGGGGGTCCGCACCTCCACCTCCTCTCCATCATTTATGCCCAGACCCGCGGCATCTTCGGGATTCAGCTCAACAATCTCATCCCTTTCGATGCTGTTTTGCCGGCCCTTGAGCACCTCCATCTGTCGCTCCGACTGTAGCAGCACCCTGCCGGGCACGAACAGGAGCGGGTAATCCTCTCGCTCCGGTGGCGCCACCGACTTGAAATCGGGGGCTATCAGCCTGGCCTTGCCACCGGGGAAGCCGTCGCTGTACAGCACCGGCCTGCCGCTATGTTCCGGGGTCGGGCAGGGCCACTGGAGCCCGGGCCGCTCTTTGTCCGAATAGAGCAGCTGAATCGGCAAAGGATTGGATGGATCGGGCCTGGCGACCAGAACGGCTTCGGCCTCGAGCCTGCGATAAGAGACACCACCATATGCAGGGACAAGCCCGGCAATCTCATCCATCACCAGGGCCGGGGATGCGAAGTCGAAGCCCGGGGCATTCATCCTCTGCGCGATCTGAGATATGGCCCACCCCTCGGGTTGGGCTTCGCTATTTTTGAGAGTTATTCCAGGGTGATGGGACTGGATGCGACGCTCCAGATTGGTATAGGTGCCCTCTTTCTCTGCAAAACTGGACCGGGGCAGGACCACGTGGGCTCTCTGTGCCGTGGGGCTGAGGAAATGGTCCTGAACAACAAGAAAGTCCAGCTTTTCCAGGGCCGCCAGGAAATCCTCACCGGGGCCGCCGGCGTCGGCCCAATGGGACAGGGCGCCTCCCTGGAAATTGGCGCTATCACCGACTATGTACATCGCCTTGATCTCACCATCCATCACCGAGCCCAGCATCCCTCTCAGGTCCAGGCCCGTCTCGATGGGGACGAGGGCGCCATTGACGTCCTCAATCTCAAGGCGTCCACCTGCGTCCTCCAAGGACCGATAGCCCGGTAGCAGGTGAGGCACGCAGCCCATATCCCAAGCGCCTTGCTCGTTGGCCCCCTGGCGAAGGGGGTAAAGGCCAGTTGAGGGCCTACCCAGGTTGCCAGTTAGCAGGGCCATGTCCGCAATGGCGACCACGCAGTCCCTCTGTAGCTGAAGGGGTATGTTGTCCAAGGCGTAGAGAATGGCAGATCCCTTTCCTTCGCTCGAGGGCAGACGCCCCGAGCCGGCATACATGAGGGCCGCCTCACGAATCTGGTCCGCGGCCACTCCAGTTTCCCGGCTTATGGACTCCAGGTCCAGAGAAATCAGGGACATCCGAAGATCGTCGGAACCCTGGCAGTGCTCTTGTACCCATTCGTCTTGGTCCAACTTATCATCCACCAGGGATTTCAACAGCCCGCCCAGGAGCAGCAGCTCGGTGCCGGGGCGGGGCCTCAGCCACAGTGTGGCGTAGCGGGTCAACTCCACCTCCCTGGGGTCAATGACCAGCAGGCTGGTCCCAGCCTTGACGGCCCGCTTGATGGGTACCGCGGCCACATTATGCTCTTCGGTGATGTTGGTGTTGAAGGTTAATATGCATCCGGCGCCTTCCAGATCCCAGATGGGATTGGTGGCCGCCGCGAACCCCAGGGCCTCCTGCAAGCCATTGACCAGCTCCGGGCAGGTATCGGAGTTCTGGTCCACGTTATTGGTCACCATCACAGCCCTGGCGAACTTCTGGGCCAGGTAATGCTCCTCATTGGTGCTGTTGGGAGAGGTGAGGATTGCGAACCTGCTTCCCTTGTATGGGGGCAGCTTCTGGGCTATATAGTCAAGGGCCTCATCCCAGCCGACCTCCTCGAATTCCTGTGCCCCGTCGCGGCGGATAAGGGGCTTTCTCAGCCGCTCCTTGCTGTTCACAAAGTCTAGCCCGAATTTGCCCTTGAAGCAGGCCTGCCCACGGTTGGCGGGGGAGTTTAGCTCTGGGATAACCCGTATTACCTTGTCGAACTGGTTGACCTCCAGGTTGAGCTGGCACCCCACCGGGCAGTGGGGACAGATGGTCCGCGTCACCCTGCTGGCCTTCTCCCATTTGTGGTCTCTCTCCACCAGGGCGCCCACGGGACAGACATCCAGGCACGCCCCGCAAAATTCGCAACCTGACTCCAGCAAGGAGGTGCCGTGGGAGGTGCCCACCAGGGCGCGTCCCGCCCGCTCGGTAAAGGTGATGGCGTTGTCGCCCCGCAACTCCTCGCAAGCCCGGACACAGCGGCCGCACACGATGCAGAGGTTGTAGTCCCGGTCATAAAAGGGGTCCGCCGTCTCGATGGGGAGATCGCGGTACTTGTAGGCCAGGGGCGATTCCAGGTCCACATTCAAATACCTGGTCGTGTCCTTCAGCTCACACCGCTCGTTCTTGGGACAGGTCACGCAGCGGTCGTTCACCGAGACGTGGCGGAGACAGATGTCCTCGGGGCCGCACAGGTCGACCCGGTGACAGGTGAGGCAGCCATGGGGGTGCTCCGAAATCAGCATCTCCATGACCGAGCGCCTTAGCTGGTAAAGCTGGCTGGTGTTGGTATTTACCACCATGCCCTCCTGCACGGGCAAGGTGCAGGACGCGGGACTGCCCCTGCTCCCCTCCACCTCCACCACGCAAAGGCGGCAGGCGGCGAATGGCTCCATTCCCGGGTGGTAGCAGAGATAAGGCACGTATATGCCTGCGTCTATCGCAGCCTCCAGCAGCATTTTGCCGGGCCTGGTCTTGACCTCCACCCCGTCTATTGTGATGGTGAGTTGGTTCGCCGTTTCAAGCATCTCTCAGTACCACTCCTCTTCCTTGGGGACCAGTAGGGGCAGGCATGCCGGGCCCCCACATCTCTAATTACGAGTCTATCTGCGAGTTCCTTGGGGCGAGTACTTATCCTCCAGGCACCGGCCCGCCGGACACCGTTTCTCTTCTATGTGGACCTGAAACTCCTCGCCGAAGTAGCGAAGGGCGGAGGACACGGGGTTGAACCCCAGCTGTCCGTGCCCACATAGGGACCCTGCCTGCATGCTCTGCCCCATCTGGCGCATTAGCTCCACGTCCCCCGGCTCCGCCTCGAAGCGGCATATGCGCTCCAGCACCTCCAGGATGTGGGTCATGCCCAAGCGGCAGGGAAAACACTTGCCGCAGGACTCGAACTGGCAGAATGCGATGAGGGACCGGGTGATGTCAACGGCACAAATGTCCTCGTCAGCGGCGATGATCCCCCCCGACCCCAGAATTGCGCCGGCCTTGGCCATGGCTTCAAAGTCCAGGGGTATCTCCAACTGGTCGGCGCTGAGCACCCCTCCCAGGGGTCCGCCGGTCTGAAGTAGCTTCAGCATCTTGCCATTGGGAACGCCGCCTGCCATCTGATAGATGACCTGATGAAGGGTCATGCCCAGAGGTATTTCGACCATCCCCGTGTAGTTCAGGTTCCCTGACAGACACAGGATGGCGGTGCCCTTGCTTCGGTCCTGGCCTATGCCGGCGAACCAGTCGCCACCCTTATAGATTATCTCCGGCACGTATGCCAGGGTCTTGACGTTGTTGATATTGCTGGGCTTTCCGAACAGGCCCACCTGGGCCGGAAATGGGGGCCGGAATCGGGGCATGGCCCTGTTCCCCTCGATGGACTCCATCAAGGCCGTCTCTTCGCCGGCCACGTAAGAGTCGCCGGTCAGAGACACCTCGATGTCGAAGGCGAAGCCCGAGCTGAGCACGTTGTCTCCAAGGATGCCCAGCTCCCGGGCCTGATGGATGGCCTGCCAGGTCCGGCGTATGGGGCCCTCGTGGCCCTGCCGGATGAATACGTAACCGTAGTTCGCTCCCGTGGCAAATCCGGCCAGCAACATCCCTTCCAGGAGGGTATGGGGGTCGCTATCCAGTATGCCTTTATCATTGAAGGCGCCCGGGTCCCCCTCCTCGCAGTTACACAGGATGTACTTGACCGGTTCGGTAGACCTGGCAAGGAAGCTCCACTTGGTCCCGGTGGGGAATGCAGCGCCGCCCCGGCCCCTGAGTCCCGACTTGCTGACCTCATCGAGGGTCTCTTCCGGGGTCATCTGTGTCAGGGCCTTGTGGAGGGCGCCGTAGCCGCCGTTGGCAATGTACTGGTATATGTCCCATGGGTCAATGTTCCCCGCGTTTCGCAATGCGACCCGGAGCTGGCCCTTCATCATCGGATGCTCATTCAGGTCGCCGGCGCCATCAAGTGAGCCCTCACCCAAGTAGCCCAAGGTCAAGTCTATAACGGGCTCCTTCCGGACAAGGTGAGAGTATATGATGGCGGGCACGGTACTTGGGGTAACGTTGCGATAAAAAAGCCTGGAGCCGTTGCTCAACGTAACGTCCAAGAGGGGCTCGGCGAAACAGAGGCCTAGGCACCCCACTTCGCTGACATTAGCTTCGACGTTGTGGCGCCCCAGCTCCTCCCGGACGGCATCCATCACCTGGTCGGCGCCTGCCGCCTTTCCGCAGATGGCCGTGCCTATGCGGATCCAGGGAACGTCACCGCCGGCCAGGGACTGCCACTGGCGGGCGGCTTCCGAGCGTATCTCTTCGAAATCTTTGGCCATCTATCTACTTCGGACCTCGGATGAGGTATCCAGACTGGGATTTCCCAAAGTGCCCGCCGCTGGTTCCCGAGCCACCCCCGGGAGGAAGCTGGATTTTGGGACGGCGAAGTCCTTTATCCATGCCGCCCTGCTATCCAGGGTCGGAAAACTTTACTGCTTGCCTGGCCCTGTCTGGCGAGAGCCGTCCCGTCAACTGGTGGTCCACGGCGATGACCGGCCCCTGGGAGCAAGCGCCAAGGCATGTATTGAAACGCACGCTCACCCGGCCGTCGGCGGTGTCTCCCTCCCCTTCCAGACCCAGGCTGTCCAAGACTGCCTTAATCACCGGCATGGCCCCTAGGACGTGGCATGTCGGGCCCCAGCAAAGCTCTACTTCATGGCTGCCCGGCGGACTGAACCTGAAGTTGGTGTAGAAAGAGGCCACTCCCCATACGTCGTTGATGGTGGATCCGGTGAACCGGGCCACCTCCTCTATCGCCGCCTGGGGTAAGTACCCGACCTCATCCTGGACCGACAGCAAAGAGGACAGGACGGTTACAGTCCCCTGCTCTTGAGAGGTGATGGCTTTTGAAACCTGATTCTTCAACTCTGGCAACTCTGGCAGCCCTGTTGTTTCTGCGGTCATTCCTCACCAGGCAGCCGGTGCCCGGATAACGGCCGGCTCGTGAAATGTATAACGATTGGCCGGTGCCATGTTAACACAGGGTATTGGGAGATTCAACGGCAGCGCCGTTATTGATGGCCATGGTCCTTGAGGACCCTCTCGACCACTTCCTTGCCCAACCTGACGCTGTAATTCGTTCCCCGGTCTTCGGGGTAAATCTGAGTCGTGTTTGCCAGATACAGACCCTTCAAGGGGGTGGCCAGGTCGGGAATCCGCTGGCTGTAATTGACGCCGATGATCGGCTGGGCGGCATCCACCTTGTGGTGGTGGTACTCTTCTATCCAGGAGCGGTCGAATTCGGGGTTGATCTTGCTCAGGTGGGGAAGGAAATCCTCCAGCAGCTCCTCGCCAGTCATCTGGTAAAGGGGGCTCTGGGTGCTGGGATAGTTGGAAAAGTAGACGACGTGCTTGCCGCCGTAAATGGAAGGGTCCACGAAGTTGGTCTGCTCGATGATGCCCACGAAGGGCATGGTGCGGTCGGCCACGTTGAGCCAGTACATGTGAGATAAAGGCCGCTTCAGGACCAGGACCATCAGCACCGCCGATAGGTACCTCACGCCGGTCAACTTCTTCTGGTACGCCTCGGGCATCGGAGGCGCCAGCCTGGTGAACACGTAGGAAGGAGTGGTGGCGATAACGGCGTCATAGGGCCTCGACTCCGATGGTCTGCCTTGAAGCTCCACTTCCAGCCCCGTGGCCCTCTCGTCGTCCACCGTCACCTTGGTGACTCCGGCGGATATATGCACCTCACCGCCCTTGGAGGAGATCTGATGTCCCAACGTTTCGAAAATCTCTTCGAAGCTCCCCATAGGGTAGCCCAGCTTCTCTTTCTCCCACAGCTTGCCCCGGGAGGCCACCCTCAAATAGATCTTGCCCCACAGCCAGGTCATTCCGATCTCGTTGTAATACTCCCCGAATTTCCCACGCAGCATGGGTTCCCAGACCACCTCGTAGGCCCGCCTCCCCACCCTTTTCTGCAGCCACTCGGAGGCGGTGACCCCCTCGAATTTGAGGCCGTCCTTGGTCTTCTGAAGGTAGAGAGTTACCAGGCCCAGCCGGATTCGGTCAGCTAGACTCAGGGCGCTGAATTTGAGGAGGTCGGTTGGCGACGCGAATTTCCAGATCCTCCCTCCGTAGAAAAACCCTACCTTCGATTCTATCCAAGCGAGCTTGTGCCCCAGGCCCAGCTCGTGGATCAGGTCCACAATGTGCGTGTCGCTCATGAACAGGTGGTGATAGCCTTTCTCCAGGCGTCCGCCACCCACTTCGAAGGTTGATGCTTGGCCACCCAGGAATGGCGCCCGCTCGAAGATGTGGGCCTGGTGGCCCTTTTTCACCAGCTCATAGGCAGCCGCCAGGCCCGTCGCCCCGCCTCCGATAATACCGACCCTCATTCCTCTTCACCTCCTCCAGAGGCCGGGGTCCCATCGCTGTAATTGGCGAAGGACCCACCATCAGGCTGGGCGACTGGCGACATGTTAATTCCCCTTCCCCTGGCCAGCTGGCCGAGGGACATGTTCTCCTTACCCAGGAAAAATAGGCCGAGGAGGTTGACGGGAAGCCATAAAGCTAAGATGTGCACGAAAAAGGAGTAGGCGGCGGCGGCTTCCACCCCCACGCCGAAGGCAACGAGGGTGCTCTTCGCCACCAATTCAAAGGGACCTATTCCGCCCATACTGGAAGGGATGGCGGTGGCCAGATTCGAGGTGGCCGTCACCAGCAAGATCACCTGAAAGGGCTGGTCCAGATCGAAAGATAAGGCCACGATGTAGTAGGCGCCGGCCTCGATCAGCCACACTGGTAGCGAGAGAACGGATATCAGGAAAAGTTGATGGGGGCTCCTGAGGGCCCCAAGCCCGTCTATCAGGAGGTAGATGAAGCCCTCCACCTTGGGGCGAACTCTCCTGGGACAGAGAGCCGTAACGGCGCGGACCAACCTGCGACCGGTTCCGGGAGACGTGGCGAGCATGACCAATACCAGGAAGCCAGCGATGAATAGCACCGCCACTAGGATGCTGAGGCCTATCCATGTGGCATTGAGAGACCCGGAATCTGTCCTAAGGGCGTCGGTCCACGGAAGGAAGGGCCAGATGACCGCCGCGAATACCAGGAGGGTGATGCCGTCGAATACCCTTTCTACAACGATGGTGGCCAGCGCGGAGGCCCGGCTTATATTCTCCCGTTCGCCCAGGAAATGGGCCCTGACCAGCTCTCCAAGACGTATGGGCAGAATGTTGTTGGCCAGGTAGCCCATGGCCACCACCGGAAAAAGCCGTTGGGTTGATATGGGCTTAAGATGGAGCATCAGATAGCGCCAGCGCAGGGAACGGACGGCCAGGGCGCAGAAGTATACGAGGACGGCCGGCAAAAAGTAGGCGTAATTGGCCTCTTTCAGCTCCCTGCCCGTCTCTCCAAAATCCACCTTCCATGCGAATAGGAAGAGTAGCCCGACGGTTACTATAAGCCCCAGCCAGAATCGTTGGGTCAATAGCAAAGATACAAGTCTCCTGGACCCTTACGGCTATTAATGGCCTTTTAAATGGTCCTCCGGCCACCCTCGCCTTGAAGTCGAATAGACTTCAGTATACTTTTCCTCGCCTTAACCATACAAGGCCCGGCAAAGTCAGGAACCACCGGCCGCCGCTACTCTTGAGCCGGACTACCCTTTCTGCTACACTGGCCGCACCTTGTCCGGAGGCGATGCCGACAATGACCCTCAGCAGAGACGAAGTACAGCACATAGCCACGCTGTGCCGCATCGGGATGACGGAGGAGGACCTGGCGACCATGCCCCAGGAACTGTCCCATATCCTGGAGCTGTTCCAGGTCCTTCAGGAATTGAATACGGATGATGTGCCGCCCACGGATCACTCCGTGTCCCGGGAAACCGTGATGCGGCCCGACGAGCCACGCCCATCTTCCTCCGGGGAAGACGTCCTGTCCAACGCCCCCAGGTTGGAGGGCGAGCTGTTCCGGGTAAAGGTGGTGCTGGATGAGTAGGCTGTCCTGGCAGACCTGTATCAGCTGACTGCCCACGAGGCCCATGTCCTCCTGCAACGGCGGGAGATTAGCTCTTACGAGCTGACACAATCGTGCTTCGAACGCATGGAGGCCGTGGATGAGCGGGTCAAGGCCTTTATCACCATTACCAAGGAGACGGCCCTAGAGCAAGCGCGGCGGGCCGACGAACAGCCGGCCTCCACCCAGCCCTCTCCCCTTGCAGGCGTTCCCATGCAGATCAAGGACGTGGTCTGCACCCGTGGGATACGCACCACCTGCTCTTCCCGAATGCTGGAGCACTTCATCCCCACTTACGATGCCACCGTGGTGGACAGGCTCTACTCCCATGGCGCTGTGCTACTGGGTAAGGGTAACATGGACGAGTTCGCCATGGGCTCTTCCACCGAGAACTCCGCCTTCTTCCCCAGCCGGAATCCCTGGGACCTGGACAGGGTCCCCGGCGGCAGCAGCGGAGGCGGCGCCGCGTCGGTGGCGGCGGGCGAGGCCATTTACGCCCTGGGTTCGGACACCGGCGGAAGCATACGCCAGCCCGCCTCTTTTTGCGGCGTCGTCGGCCTGAAACCCACCTACGGCCTGGTGAGCCGTTTCGGCCTTATAGCCTACGCTTCCTCCCTGGACCAGATCGGCCCCATCACCAGAGACGTCACCGACTGTGCCCTGGTCCTCAACGCCATCGCCGGCCACGACCCCAAGGACTCCACCTCCCTGTCTTATGCGGTCCCCGACTATACCCTAGCCCTAACCGGCGACATCCAGGGCCTCCGCATAGGCGTGCCCAAGGAGTACTTCGTCGAAGGGATGGACCCCGACGTGAAGGGTACCCTGGAGAGGGCCGCCTCCGTTCTTGAGGGCCTGGGGGCTTCTCTTGAGGAAGTCTCTTTGCCCACCACGCCCTACGCCCTGGCCTGCTACTACATCCTGGCCCTCTCCGAATGCTCCGCCAACCTGGCACGGTACGACGGCGTGAAGTACGGCTTCTCCTACCAGGATACGGAGAACGTGTGGGAGGCCATGGAAAGGACCCGGCAGTTCGGGTTAGGGGCTGAGGTCAAGCGGCGCATTATGCTGGGGACCTATGCCCTCTCCGCGGGCTATTATGACGCCTACTACCTCAAGGCCCAGAAGGTGCGCACCCTTCTCCGCCGGGAATTTGACGACGCTTTTCAACGCTTGGACGCCCTTGTTACGCCCACCTGTCCCACGGCGGCCTTCCGGCTGGGAGAGAAGACAGAAGACCCGGTGCAGATGTACCTCAGCGATATTTACACCGTCCCGGTCAACGTGGCCGGGCTGCCCTCCATTTCCGTCCCCTGCGGCCTGGCCGAGGGGCTGCCGGTAGGGATGCAGCTGATCGGCCCGGCCCTGTCCGAGGAGACTTTGCTGCGCGTCGCCCATGCCTACGAGCAGGCCACCGACTGGCACACCTTGAATCCTAAACTGTAAAAGGGGCTTATCGAGGCGAAAATGACCTGCCCCCAATAGGTGTACCACAAATCATGAGACACTGATAGCGCTTGGAGCAGAGGAGGTGAGGATGGCCTCTGGAGCAGGAGGGCGATAGCCCAGGGCGCTGTGGGGGCGTTGGTGGTTGTACTCGTGGCGCCACTGCTCGGTGAGGACCTGCACCTCCCAGAGGGTATCGAAGAGCTCCCGGTCCAAGAGTTCGTCCCTAAGCTTGCCGTTGAAGCTCTCAACATACCCATTCTCCCAAGGGCTACCCGGTGTGATGAAGAGGGTTGTGGCTCCCACCCCTTGGAGCCACAACCGCACCGCCCTGGCGGTGAACTCCGGCCCGTTGTCCGAGCGGAGGTGCTCCGGCACGCCACGCTGGACCATGAGGTCCCCCAGGCATTCAATGACATGGGGTGAGCGTAACGAGCGACCCACATGGATGGCCAGACACTCCCTGGTATACTCATCCACCACTGTCAGGAGACGAACGGGTTTGCCGTCACTGGTACGAAGGGCCACAAAGTCGTATGCCCAGACGTGGTTCCGTCGTTGTGGCCTCAGCCGCACGCAGGAGCCGTCAGTAAGCCAGAGTCGGCCCCGTTTGGGCTGTTTGGCTGGTACCTTGAGTCCTTCCCGTCGCCAGATCCGCTCCACCCGCTTGTGGTTCACTCTCCATCCCTCCCATTGCAGCATGGCAGTCACCCGCCGGTACCCATACCGTCCGTACCGACTGGCCAGCCGAACCACTGCCATCGTCAGGGCCTCCTCATCATCGGCCACTGTTGCAGTGTACCTCTGTGTTGACCGGGGTTGCTCAAGCGCCCGGCAAGCGCGCCGCTCAGAGATGCCATACTTGTCCCCCACCACTTCCACGCGTCTCCGCCGGCGGGCCGGGCTCAGAAGTTTCCCCGTGCTGCCTCCTTTCAGAATCTGGTTGTCCAACGTCAGGTCCGCTACCGCACGCCTGAGTCGTCCGTTCTCCGCTTCCATCTCCCGCAACCGCCTCGCCTGGTCTATTCTCAGCCCCCCATACTGCTGCCGCCACCGGTAAAACGCATGGTCTGATACCCCGATACCCCTGCATGCCTGGGCCACCGTCTCCCCTTGCGCCAGGGCCACCTCCGCTTCCCGCAGCTTCCCTATGATCTCTTCTACACTGCGCTTTTTACTCGCCATTGACTACCCCCTCTCACCAGCTCCACTTTACGAGTTTATAACTGGACCAGTTTTTGGGGGGCAGGTCACCGATTCCGCCGCGAGGTCACAGTCAACGACCTGTGCCGGCGGGAGGGGATCAAGCCCCACTCCTACTACTCGTGGACCAAAGAGTTCATGGAGGCGGGCAAGGAGAGGTTGACCCGTGACTCGGTTCGGGACGCCACTCAGCATGAGGTAGGGCAGCTCAAGCGAGAGAACGGGGAACTCAAGGAGCTAGTGGCCGATCTGTCGCTGGAGGCGTACCGTCTCAAAAAAACGGCTATCCCAGTGCCCCAGGACGCCACCGGTACCAGCGGATGAGCGCCCCGGAGAAGGCAGAGGTAGTTACCAAAGTATCCTCGTCTCCCCTCCCCAAGCGAAAGGTCCTCAGAGAGCTGGGCATCCCTAAGAGCACCTACTACCGGTGGCTCAGACGCCAAGACCAACAAGGACTTGAGGACCGACCAGGAGGCGATCAGCCACCATGGAACCGTCTTATTATTCAGAAAGAACGCTCAGTCCTGTTATCAGCCAGAGAGATGCCAGAGCTGAGCTGCCGTCAGCTGGCCGCGTGGATCACCGACAACCAGGGCTTCTCAGTCTCAGAGTCCAGCGTCTACCGTATCCTGGGCAAGGAGGGCCTAGTGAAGAGGCCTGAGATGCGGTTGGCCGCGGGGAAGGAGTACCACCGCAAGACCACAGGGCCTCACCAGATGTGGGCCACCGATGCCTCATACTTCAGGGTGGTTGGTTGGGGCTGCTACTACCTGGTCACCGTTATGGACGACTACTCCCGCTTTATCCTGGCTCACAGGCTTCAGCAAGATATGACGGCCGACTCCTTCATCGAGGTGGTCCAGGATGCTGTGGACACGACCAGCATGGACCAAGTTCCAGTCACAGATCGCACCAGGCTGCTGAGTGACAACGGTCCAGGCTATGTCTCAAGAGCATTCAGGGACTACCTGGGGATGGTTGGCATCAAGCACATCCTAGCAACTCCTTTCCACCCTCAGACCAACGGGAAGCTGGAGCGCTACCACCAGACCATCAAACGGGACGTCAACCAGGTGCCTTATCCCGAATCCACCGAAGGACGGCCTTGGGGACAGTCCTTGAAGAAGCCAGCGGGTGCTCCTCTGAATCTGGGATAATGGTTTTGGAACAGAAACCAGCCCGGAAACAAGGAGCACCCAATAGATGCTGCCACAGAACAAACCCGACCGTATCCGCATCCTCTTTGACGACCATCGCCTGGTGGCCAATGCCGGCCTGCTCCTGCCGGCCACCCTAGCCCGGCACCTGGGCCTGCGGGAACTCGTCGACCATCACCTTGACCTCGGCGGAGCGCCGGGACGGGCGAACACTGGGGACAAGATGCTGACGCTGGTCGCTTCCGCGCTGGCAGGCGGCGACTGCATCGACGACGCCGATGCGCTGCGCGCTGGTGGGACGGTCGGTGTTCTAGGCTGCGTGGTCAAGGCGCCATCCACCCTGGGGACCTTCCTGCGCAGCTTCCGGTGGGGGCATGTCCGTCAACTCGACCGCGTGAGCCGCCAGTTGTTGGCCCGGGCCTGGGCCGCTGGGGCCGGACCCGGCGACTCGCCCCTGACCATCGACCTGGACTCGACCATCTGCGAGACCTATGGACTGGCCAAGGAGGGAGCGCGCCACCACGGCTATACCGGCGCCCGCGGCTATCACCCGCTGCTGGCCATTGCCGCCGGCACCGGCGAGGTGCTGATGTCCCGGCTGCGCGAGGGCCGGGCCAACACCGCCCGTGGCGCGGCCCACTTCCTGCGTGAGACGGTGGGGCGGGTGCGCTACGGCGGGGCCAGGGGACAACTCACGGTGCGGGCCGACAGCGGCTTCTACGCCCACACTGTCGTTGCCGCCTGCCGGGAAATGGATGTCCGCTTCTCTATCACCATCCGCCAGCGCGCCAGCCTGCGGGACCTGATCGAGGCGATACCAGAGGAGGACTGGACTCCCATTCCCTACTGGATGGACGGCGCCGCCGATGTCGCCGAGACGACTTACACCCCGTTCCAGACCAAGCCGGACGCCCCGCCGGCGCGGCTCATTGTCCGGCGGGTGAAGCCGACACCCGGTTCCCAGCTCGCCCTCTTCGCCAGATACAGCTATCACGCCTTCATCACCGACCGCGATGGGGAGACGCTGGAACTGGAGGCCGATCATCGCCGCCACGCCGAGGTCGAGAACGCCATACGCGACCTCAAGTACGGCGTCGGGCTGAACCACATGCCGTCGGGGCGCTTCGCCGCCAACGGCGCCTGGCTGGCGGTACAGGTGATGGCGCATAACCTGGCCCGCTGGACGGCGCGGATTGGTCTGGGCGAGGGGACCCTGATCACCAAGACCCTCAGGCGGCGGGTCTTCGCTCTGGTGGGACGGATCACCCGCTCGGCGCGCCGCCTCACTTTGCATCTCCCCCGGCGCTGGCCTTGGGAAACCCAGTTCAGTCGCGCCTTGGCCCGGCTGCAAGCCATTCCGTTCCCGGCCTGACGGCCAGCCTGTAACTGACCCAACGTCCCCGCAATCTCGCGCCACCCCGGTCGCGAGAGTCCCCTGCTGCGTATCCTCTCGCCATCCCGCGCATCGCAACTCCCGCATAGGGCCTTAGGGGCCCTGTGCGGCGACTGAAGACCGTCTGCCGGCCTCCCATCTACCCCAAGCCCCCAGGCCATCTCCCCTGTAGCTCCCTCACCCACCCCCTTCCGCTGTCCTCACGCCGTCCATCCGTGTCCTTCGGTGGATTCGGGTTTATGAGTTGCCCGCCGACCTTGAGGCTGCTATCGCGGCCTTCGTCAGCTACTACAACTACCGGCGCTATCACAAGGCTCTGGGCAACGTGACACCATCAGACGTGCTCAAGGGAAGACTGCAAGAGATCCTACAACGCAGGAAGGATGTGAAGGCTCAAACCACCGAACGGCGACGACGCTACAACAGGGCCCTCAGGGAGCTCACCAGACCTCCATCCAGCCCCTGATCTCTCGGCTCCCAATGTGTCCCATTTTTGCTGGTTGCTAACAATCAGAGAATCAGAGGGTGGTGTGAGCTCTTCAAGTGAGTGTAGAGTACCCACAGAAAGGAGCAGATGTGTCCCAGTCAGAAGTAAGCAACGCAGAGGCCGGCTAGGAACGGAGCGACGAGACCAGGTCTTTCGTCCACACGGAGAAGGCGGCAATTTGACTGTGGACCTCAGGGCTGAACTCTCGGGCAAGGGCGACGGCCACGTGTACACCACCACCGTGGAGTGTACCGACGATTCAGGAAACAGCAGCTCCCTCTAAACCCGAATCCACCGAAGGACACGGATGGACGGCGTGAGGACAGCGGAAGGGGGTGGGTGAGGGAGCTACAGGGGAGATGGCCTGGGGTCTTGGGGTAGATGGGAGGCCGGCGGAGGGTCTTCAGTCGCCGCACAGGGCCCCTAAGGCCCTATGCGGGAGTTGCGATGCGCGGGATGGCGAGAGGATACGCAGCAGGGGACTCTCGCGACCGGGGTGGCGCGAGATTGCGGGGACGTTGGGTCAGTTGCAGGCTGGCCGTCAGGCCGGGAATGGAATGGCTTGCAGCCGGGCCAAGGCGCGACTGAACTGGGTTTCCCAAGGCCAGCGCCGGGGGAGATGCAAAGTGAGGCGGCGCGCCGAGCGGGTGATCCGTCCCACCAGAGCGAAGACCCGTCGCCTGAGGGTCTTGGTGATCAGGGTCCCCTCGCCCAGACCAATCCGCGCCGTCCAGCGGGCCAGGTTATGCGCCATCACCTGTACCGCCAGCCAGGCGCCGTTGGCGGCGAAGCGCCCCGACGGCATGTGGTTCAGCCCGACGCCGTACTTGAGGTCGCGTATGGCGTTCTCGACCTCGGCGTGGCGGCGATGATCGGCCTCCAGTTCCAGCGTCTCCCCATCGCGGTCGGTGATGAAGGCGTGATAGCTGTATCTGGCGAAGAGGGCGAGCTGGGAACCGGGTGTCGGCTTCACCCGCCGGACAATGAGCCGCGCTGGCGGGGCGTCCGGCTTGGTCTGGAACGGGGTGTAAGTCGTCTCGGCGACATCGGCGGCGCCGTCCATCCAGTAGGGAATGGGAGTCCAGTCCTCCTCTGGTATCGCCTCGATCAGGTCCCGCAGGCTGGCGCGCTGGCGGATACCCACAGGTGATAGAGAAGCGGACATCCATTTCCCGGCAGGCGGCAACGACAGTGTGGGCGTAGAAGCCGCTGTCGGCCCGCACCGTGAGTTGTCCCCTGGCCCCGCCGTAGCGCACCCGCCCCACCGTCTCACGCAGGAAGTGGGCGGCGCCACGGGCGGTGTTGGCCCGGCCCTCGCGCAGCCGGGACATCAGCACCTCGCCGGTGCCGGCGGCAATGGCCAGCAGCGGGTGATAGCCGCGGGCGCCGGTATAGCCGTGGTGGCGCGCTCCCTCCTTGGCCAGTCCATAGGTCTCGCAGATGGTCGAGTCCAGGTCGATGGTCAGGGGCGAGTCGCCGGGTCCGGCCCCAGCGGCCCAGGCCCGGGCCAACAACTGGCGGCTCACGCGGTCGAGTTGACGGACATGCCCCCACCGGAAGCTGCGCAGGAAGGTCCCCAGGGTGGATGACGCCTTGACCACGCAGCCTAGAACACCGACCGTCCCACCAGCGCGCAGCGCATCGGCGTCGTCGATGCAGTCGCCGCCTGCCAGCGCGGAAGCGACCAGCGTCAGCATCTTGTCCCCAGTGTTCGCCCGTCCCGGCGCTCCGCCGAGGTCAAGGTGATGGTCGACGAGTTCCCGCAGGCCCAGGTGCCGGGCTAGGGTGGCTGGCAGGAGCAGGCCGGCATTGGCCACCAGGCGATGGTCGTCAAAGAAGATGCGAATACGGTCGGGTTTGTTCTGTGGCAGCATCTATTGGGTGCTCCTTGTTTCCGGGCTGGTTTCTGTTCCAAAACCATTATCCCAGATTCAGAGGAGCACCCGCTGGCTTTTTCAAGGGCTGTCCCCAAGGACGTCCTTCGGTGGATTCGGGCTAAACTGCGGCAAATGATCTCGTCCCATTTTTGATAGGCCCGTCGGTGGCGGTTTGCTGGTGGAGAGCAAACAGGACCATGAGGTTGCCGACCGTTCACGACGGCGATATCCCCGCTACGCTTGGTTCTCCACTCCCGCGGTGCTAGAATGGGGAGGATTGAGGAGGCAGGCATTGCAGCGCACCAGGATAGCGGACATTCTGAAGAGGGGAAGCGCGGACGGGGAGGTCTTGGTACAGGGCTGGGTAAAGACCAGGCGCTCTTCTAAGAACGTCTCCTTCATCCAGGTAAACGACGGCTCGACGCTGAAGGACCTCCAGGTCGTGGTGGACGGAAGCCTGCCCGGACACGAGCTGGTGGAATCTCTCAGCACCGGGTGCAGCGTGAGCGTCACGGGCAGCCTCGTCGAATCTCCCGGCAAGGGGCAGCAGTACGAGCTCCAGGCAAGCAACCTGGAGGTCCTTGGCTACGCCGACCCGGAGGACTACCCGCTTCAGAAGAAACGCCACAGCCTGGAGTACCTGAGAGAGATCGCCCACCTGAGGCCCCGCACTAACACCTTCGGCGCGGTGGCCCGGGTCAGGAACGCCATGGCCTACGCCATCCACAACTTCTTCCAGTCCCGCGGCTTCCTTTACGTACAGACACCCATAATCACGACCAGCAACGCAGAAGGGGCCGGAGACATGTTCCGGGTCACCACCCTGGACCTGGAAAACCTCCCCAGGACGGGAGGCCCGCTTGACTCGGTTGACAACCAGGAGGACTTCTTCGGCAAACCCGCCTTCCTCACGGTGAGCGGCCAGCTGGAGGCGGAGATTTTCGCCGTCGCCCTCTCAGATGTCTACACCTTCGGGCCAACATTCCGGGCCGAGAACTCCAACACATCCCGGCACCTGGCCGAGTTCTGGATGGTGGAACCCGAGGTGGCCTTCTGTGACCTGGACAGGCTGGCCGGGCTGGCCGAGGACTTCCTGAAGCACATCTTCTCCCACGTCCTTGATAACTGCGGGGAAGACATGGCCTTCTTCAACCAGTGGATAGACAAGAGCGCCATCTCGACTTTGGAGGGCATCGTAAATTCCGACTTCGAGAGGCTGACTTACACCGAGGCGATAGACATCCTGAGCCACTCGGGAGAGGAGTTCGAGTACCCGGTGGAATGGGGGAATGACCTCCAGTCGGAGCACGAGCGGTTCCTCACCGAGAAAAAGTTCGGCAAGCCGGTGATAGTCACCGATTATCCCAAGGAGATAAAGGCCTTCTACATGCGCATGAATGAAGACGGTAGGACGGTCCGGGCCCTGGACGTGCTTGTGCCCAGGATTGGAGAGATCATAGGGGGCAGCCAGAGGGAGGAACGCCGGGAGGTGCTGCTGGAGCGGATCGGGGCTTCCGGGCTGAACCCGGAAGCCTACTGGTGGTACCTGGACCTTCGGAAGTACGGCACCGTGCCCCATGCGGGCTTCGGCCTGGGCTTCGAGCGGGCCGTCCAGTTCGTCACCGGCATGCAAAACATAAGGGACGTTATCTCATTCCCCAGGACTCCGAAAAACGCGGAGTTTTAGCCCGAATCCACCGAAGGACACCGATGGACGGCGTGAGGACAGCGGAAGGGGGTGGGTGAGGGAGCTACAGGGGAGATGGCCTGGGGGCTTGGGGTAGATGGGAGGCCGGCGGAGGGTCTTCAGTCGCCGCACAGGGCCCCTAAGGCCCTATGCGGGAGTTGCGATGCGCGGGATGGCGAGAGGATACGCAGCAGGGGACTCTCGAGACCGGGGTGGCGCGAGATTGCGGGGACGTTGGGTCAGTTACAGGCTGGCCGTCAGGCCGGGAACGGAATGGCTTGCAGCCGGGCCAAGGCGCGACTGAACTGGGTTTCCCAAGGCCAGCGCCGGGGGAGATGCAAAGTGAGGCGGCGCGCCGAGCGGGTGATCCGCCCCACCAGAGCGAAGACCCGCCGCCTGAGGGTCTTGGTGATCACGGTCCCCTCGCCCAGACCAATCCGCGCCGTCCAGCGGGCCAGGTTATGCGCCATCACCTGGACCGCCAGCCAGGCGCCGTTGGCGGCGAAGCGCCCCGACGGCATGTGGTTCAGCCCGACGCCGTACTTGAGGTCGCGTATGGCGTTCTCGACCTCGGCGTGGCGGCGATGATCGGCCTCCAGTTCCAGCGTCTCCCCATCGCGGTCGGTGATGAAGGCGTGATAGCTGTATCTGGCGAAGAGGGCGAGCTGGGAACCGGGTGTCGGCTTCACCCGCCGGACAATGAGCCGCGCCGGCGGGGCGTCCGGCTTGGTCTGGAACGGGGTGTAAGTCGTCTCGGCGACATCGGCGGCGCCGTCCATCCAGTAGGGAATGGGAGTCCAGTCCTCCTCTGGTATCGCCTCGATCAGGTCCCGCAGGCTGGCGCGCTGGCGGATGGTGATAGAGAAGCGGACATCCATTTCCCGGCAGGCGGCAACGACAGTGTGGGCGTAGAAGCCGCTGTCGGCCCGCACCGTGAGTTGTCCCCTGGCCCCACCGTAGCGCACCCGCCCCACCGTCTCACGCAGGAAGTGGGCGGCGCCACGGGCGGTGTTGGCCCGGCCCTCGCGCAGCCGGGACATCAGCACCTCGCCGGTGCCGGCGGCAATGGCCAGCAGCGGGTGATAGCCGCGGGCGCCGGTATAGCCGTGGTGGCGCGCTCCCTCCTTGGCCAGTCCATAGGTCTCGCAGATGGTCGAGTCCAGGTCGATGCTCAGGGGCGAGTCGCCGGGTCCGGCCCCAGCGGCCCAGGCCCGGGCCAACAACTGGCGGCTCACGCGGTCGAGTTGACGGACATGCCCCCACCGGAAGCTGCGCAGGAAGGTCCCCAGGGTGGATGGCGCCTTGACCACGCAGCCTAGAACACCGACCGTCCCACCAGCGCGCAGCGCATCGGCGTCGTCGATGCAGTCGCCGCCTGCCAGCGCGGAAGCGACCAGCGTCAGCATCTTGTCCCCAGTGTTCGCCCGTCCCGGCGCTCCGCCGAGGTCAAGGTGATGGTCGACGAGTTCCCGCAGGCCCAGGTGCCGGGCTAGGGTGGCCGGCAGGAGCAGGCCGGCATTGGCCACCAGGCGATGGTCGTCAAAGAGGATGCGCATACGGTCGGGTTTGTTCTGTGGCAGCATCTATTGGGTGCTCCTTGTTTCCGGGCTGGTTTCTGTTCCAAAACCATTATCCCAGATTCAGAGGAGCACCCGCTGGCTTCTTCAAGGACTGTCCCCAAGGACGTCCTTCGGTGGATTCGGGTTTAGCTCCTTGTCCCCTTCTCAGCCACGAACTGCCAGTAGCCTATCCTCCCTTCGGCTACCAGGACCTTCAGCTTATCGATGAGCTTGGTGCCCTGTGAGATCAGGTCCGAGTTAGGGCCCAAATCGGAGGTGATGTGCGTCGCCTGGCAACGCAGCCAGCTTGAGTAGATAGACGGGTTAGCGGAATTGGTACTGTCGTTGTGAGATATGCAAGTCAGAGCACGTGAACTTATTGCGGCACTTGAGCGTCTCGGTTGGTATGTAGACCGTCAGCGGGGTAGCAATGTTATCATGAAACATCTGGAATATGCGAATATCACTGTCTCTATCCCTTTCCACGGCGGCCGCACGCTGTTCACAGGTACTTTGCATAAGATTCTCAAGTCCGTCGGGCTGAGACAAGCTGACTTGAGGCAGATGTTGTAGGAGCGATTATGACCGAGAAAACTGATAGCAAATATACTGTCGTTCTCCTCGCTGAAAAAGAAGCGAGATATACGGTAGTTGTTCCGGCACTCCCTGGTTGCGTAACATGTGGTGATACGGTGGAAGAGGCGCTGGCCATGGCTAATCCCGAATCCACCGAAGGACGGCCTTGGGGACAGTCCTTGAAGAAGCCAGCGGGTGCTCCTCTGAATCTGGGATAATGGTTTTGGAACAGAAACCAGCCCGGAAACAAGGAGCACCCAATAGATGCTGCCACAGAACAAACCCGACCGTATTCGCATCCTCTTTGACGACCATCGCCTGGTGGCCAATGCCGGCCTGCTCCTGCCGGCCACCCTAGCCCGGCACCTGGGCCTGCGGGAACTCGTCGACCATCACCTTGACCTCGGCGGAGCGCCGGGACGGGCGAACACTGGGGACAAGATGCTGACGCTGGTCGCTTCCGCGCTGGCAGGCGGCGACTGCATCGACGCCGCCGATGCGCTGCGCGCTGGTGGGACGGTCGGTGTTCTAGGCTGCGTGGTCAAGGCGTCATCCACCCTGGGGACCTTCCTGCGCAGCTTCCGGTGGGGCATGTCCGTCAACTCGACCGCGTGAGCCGCCAGTTGTTGGCCCGGGCCTGGGCCGCTGGGGCCGGACCCGGCGACTCGCCCCTGACCATCGACCTGGACTCGACCATCTGCGAGACCTATGGACTGGCCAAGGAGGGAGCGCGCCACCACGGCTATACCGGCGCCCGCGGCTATCACCCGCTGCTGGCCATTGCCGCCGGCACCGGCGAGGTGCTGATGTCCCGGCTGCGCGAGGGCCGGGCCAACACCGCCCGTGGCGCGGCCCACTTCCTGCGTGAGACGGTGGGGCGGGTGCGCTACGGCGGGGCCAGGGGACAACTCACGGTGCGGGCCGACAGCGGCTTCTACGCCCACACTGTCGTTGCCGCCTGCCGGGAAATGGATGTCCGCTTCTCTATCACCATCCGCCAGCGCGCCAGCCTGCGGGACCTGATCGAGGCGATACCAGAGGAGGACTGGACTCCCATTCCCTACTGGATGGACGGCGCCGCCGATGTCGCCGAGACGACTTACACCCCGTTTCAGACCAAGCCGGACGCCCCGCCGGTGCGGCTCATTGTCCGGCGGGTGAAGCCGACGCCCGGTTCCCAGCTCGCCCTCTTCGCCAGATACAGCTATCACGCCTTCATCACCGACCGCGATGGGGAGACGCTGGAACTGGAGGCCGATCATCGCCGCCACGCCGAGGTCGAGAACGCCATACGCGACCTCAAGTACGGCGTCGGGCTGAACCACATGTTGGCGGTACAGGTTATGGCGCATAACCTGGCCCGCTGGACGGCGCGGATTGGTCTGGGCGAGGGGACCGTGATCACCAAGACCCTCAGGCGGCGGGTCTTCGCTCTGGTGGGACGGATCACCCGCTCGGCGCGCCGCCTCACTTTGCATCTCCCCCGGCGCTGGCCTTGGGAAACCCAGTTCAGTCGCGCCTTGGCCCGGCTGCAAGCCATTCCATTCCCGGCCTGACGGCCAGCCTGCAACTGACCCAACGTCCCCGCAATCTCGCGCCACCCCGGTCGCGAGAGTCCCCTGCTGCGTATCCCCTCTCGCCATCCCGCGCATCGCAACTCCCGCATAGGGCCTTAGGGGCCCTGTGCGGCGACTGAAGACCGTCCGCCGGCCTCCCATCTACCCCAAGACCCCAGGCCATCTCCCCTGTAGCTCCCTCACCCACCCCCTTCCGCTGTACTCACGCCGTCCATCCGTGTCCTTCGGTGGATTCGGGCTAAAGAGGCCATAAAGCTTTACATTGAATCTGAACTGGACCACGGAGAAGAAGTCCCTCTAGAGGCCAGCGGAACGCTCATAGCTACGATCAGTGTAGAGATCCCCTCAAAGCAGAAAGTATCCTAGCCCTCAGTGACCCTTCTCAGCCACGAACAGCCAGTAGCCTATACTTCCGTCGGCTACCAGGACTTTCAGCTTCTGGATGAGCTGGGTGCCCTGGGAGAGGAGTTCGGAGATAGCGGCAGAATCCGCCGACAGGGCCCCCAATAGCCCAAA
The DNA here is from genome assembly GCA_965225925.1 of Dehalococcoidia bacterium. Lineage (GTDB taxonomy): Bacteria > Chloroflexota > Dehalococcoidia > Lucifugimonadales > JAGWBF01 > CBDDBY01. The sequence continues at coordinate 221,488 of CBDDBY010000004.1, forward strand.
GGCAGCCAGCTTGCCTTCTATATCGGCTAGCAGCTTGAGTATCGACTGAGAGGCATCTTCCTGGTGGGTCAGGGTCAGACCTCCGCCCCTGATGATGTCGCGGTAGCCATCCACTGAGGCTGCATCCGCCAGGCACAGCATCCGGCCCAGGGGCCCGCTTAGCTCCTGGGGCAACGCTCCAGGCTCCACCGTGACGTCGCTCAAGCCCAACCTGCCTCCGCTGCGCAGCACACGGGCTATCTCGGAGACCCCCTGCCCTTTGTCGGGGAACACGCTCATGGAACATTCACAGAGGGCGACGTCCAGGGATTCCTTTCTCAAAGGCAGGTATTCCCCGTCTCCCCATAGGAAAGAGACTCGCTTGTCCATGCCGCCGTCCTTTGTCCCATGGAAAGCGTCGGCCATCGCCTCTCGCCCCAGGTCTACTCCCAGGACCCGGCAGTGAAAAGAGCGGGCCACTGCCAGAGCGCTGGCGCCACGGCCACAGGCCACATCAAGCACAAGGTCGTCCGGTCCGATACCAGCCAGCTTGCCCAGGCGGTGGGTCAGGGCCAAGCCGCCGGGGTGAAGGGTGTCCCCCAAAAGCAGGCGGACCGGCGCCAGCTGATAGAGGGCCGCGCAACAGCTTTTTATAGCCCCGGCATCCCCCTCCTCGGCCAGTCCAGCGGCAAGCTCACCAAGACCCATCACTTGCGCTATATCCAGCGGCATCCTCTTGGTCTCGTCCAATGTCGGCTCCCCTCGGCTTCTAGTGCTCTATTACTGATGCTGATGGATGCCCACGCCGCTGACTGGCGGCCAGACTGGCCCGCACCTCCTCCCGGTACCCAACCGAGTTGTAGGCGCAGAATGGGATGGCGCGCCCATCAGGCACCATCACCGCCACGCAGCATTTCATCACCTGCTTGACGTTGAAGGTATATGCGTCCAGGAAATCCTTGATGGCTATCTGAAATACGGATTTCTTAAGCTGTCCCAGGCCCTCTCCCATGTTTAAAGGCACGTCACAGATGCCGTTGCCGCCTCCGCAGGCCTCCTGGATCATCTGTGCAACCTTCTCGGCCCCGGCCACGGCAGATGCGGACCAGAGGCCATCCAGGGCCTTCTGGATGTCGGTGGAGGATGGGGCTTTGGGGAAGGCCCGGTTGGTGATGTAGTCAAGATATTTGTCCACGTCCAGGAGCCTCGGCAGGGGTATCACGTCGTCGCCGTTGGTAAGGACATACGAATTCACCTGGCATGTGGGGAAGCAGCAGGGCACGGGGACGAAGTCCTTCAGAGTAAACAGCCCCTCAGTCTGGTCTACGATGCCGTGGATGACATCGGGGATGGTAATGCGGGCCATGGGATCGAAGGGAACGTGGCGGCCCACGTGGGTCACAGGCTGGAACACCACGCCCCGGACGGCGGGATGGGCCAGGCCGAATTTCAGCACCGCCCCTACTTCATGGTCGTTGATCCCCTTCTCCACCGCCGCCACCAGGGCAACGTCCAGGTCCGCCTCGGCCAGACGGTCCAGGGCCTTCAGCTTTACGTCCAAGAAGTCCTCTCCCCTTATGGCCCTGTAGGTCCGGTCCTCCAGCCCGTCGAATTGGAAATAAATGGTCGGCTTCAGCCTGGCGAGCTCCTCCAAGAAGCGGTCGTCGGTGGCAATGCGCAGCCCGTTGGTATTGATCATGACCTGGCCGATTCCCCGGTCCTTGGCGGCCTGCACCATGTCCAATATCCGGGGGTGGATGGTGGGCTCGCCACCGCTGAACTGCACAACCTCGGGCTCACCCTCTATCTCCATGAGCCTGTCCAGCATCCCCTCCACCTGCTCCATGGTCAGGCTGTAGCCAGCCCCGGCGTCGGCGAAGCAGATGGGACAGTTAAGGTTGCATCCGGTGTTGACCTCGATCAGGGCGAGACAGATGTGCTGCTTGTGCTCGGGGCACAGGCCACAGTCCAGCGGGCAGCCATCCTTTACCTTGGTGCTGACATCCAGGGGAAGAGTGCCCGGTTTGTTGAACTCGATGGAGTCCACGTACATCTCGGCGTCGGAGCTGATCAGCCCCTCGAACCAGCCGTGATCCGGGCAGCGCTTCCTCATGTACACCCTGTTCTCTCGGATGATAATCTGGGCATCGATCACCCTTTTGCAGGTGGGGCAAATGCTCCGTGTCAGCTCGTGGAATATGTAGTCGGCGTCTTGCTTTGTAACCCTATTCACCGGCGCGGTGTCACGTGTATCGGCCATGGCCTGAAATCAGCCCTCCTTAGCTTCACCGGGATAATACAAGACATCAGATGCTCGAAGGAGGCGAAGGGGTGCATCTACATCTGAGTGATGTTGATATAATGTAACAGCCAAGAGACGACACCACAACGGTTAGATTGCCCATCCGACCGGCGAAATCAGGCTAAATCAAAGGTGCACAGGTTAACATGAGGAATAATCCGGCCCCCAAAATGCCCCTGGAAGGCATGGTCGTCATCGACTGCACCCAGATTATGGCGGGGCCCTTCTGCTCTTTGCTCCTGGCCGACATGGGCGCTGACGTCATCAAGGTCGAGAAGCCAAATGGGGGCGACGACAACCGGCGGATGGGCCCGCCATTCATCCACCGACGCTCGGCAGCCTTCCTGGCAATAAACCGCAACAAGCGAAGTCTGGCCTTGGACCTGTCGTCCGAGGATGGGAAGCTGGTCTTCAATCGCCTGGTAGAACGGGCGGATGTGGTTGTGGAGAACTACCGCCCCGGCGCCATGGACAGGCTGGGCCTGGGCTACCAGGAGCTCAGTAAGATCAAGCCCGCCATAGTCTATTGCTCGATCTCGGGCTTCGGCCAGACGGGCCCCTACAGAGAGAGGGGGGGCTTCGACCTGGTGGCCCAGGGAATGAGCGGCTTGATGAGCGTGACCGGGACCCCAGGCGGCCCTCCGGTGAAGGTCGGCGTACCCATCACGGACCTTACCGCCGGCATGTACGGGGCCTACGGTATCCTCAGCGCTTACATTCACCGCCTGCGCACCGGAGAGGGCCAGATGGTGGACACATCCCTGATGGAGGCGGGCACGGCTTATACCTTTTGGGAGTCCTCGGTATATTTCGCCACGGGCCAGGTGCCCGGGCCGCTGGGTTCGGCCCACCGCCTGTCCGCCCCCTACCAGGCCCTCAGGACAAAGGACGGCTACATCAACATCGGCGCCGCCACCCAACCCACCTGGGAGGGCCTGTGCCGCGCCATAGGCCGGGAGGAGTTTATAGCCGACCCCAGGTTCACCACCATCGGAGACCGGAAAGAGCGGGAGCAGGAGCTGGCCGCTCTGCTGGAAGAGACTCTCTCCCAGGAAGGTAACCAACACTGGATGGAGGTCTTTGATGGGGCAGGAGTGCCCTGCGGGCCAATCAACGACCTGCAACAGGTCTACTCCGACCCCCAGGTCCAGGCACGTCAGATGCTGGTTGAGCTGGAGGACCCGGAACTGGGAAGGCTGAAGAATATCGGCATACCTGTGAAGCTCTCGCTAACTCCCGGTTCCATCCGCCGCCGGGCGCCCGACCTGGGTGAGCATTCCAGGGAGGTGCTGCTGGAGGCCGGCTTTAGCGACGGGGAGGTAGCCCGGCTTATCGAAGCGAACGTTGTTGCCGGGTAGACCGTAGACTGGCCACCCGAGGGGTCCGTGCCGAAGATTAGCCCGAGCCGTGATGGTGCACCATCAGCCAGCCCTCTCCATCCCGCACGAATACATTTGTTGCCTGGATCGCGAAGTTGGAGGCCCTTCCATCATGCACGCTGGTGATATTCTCCACGCATGAGACCCAGGCACTATCACCGTGAACGAAGGCCTGGGCGTCGGAGATGTTGAAGTGCATGAGGGTGGAGTTGTGGAAGATCCCCTCCCAGCTCTTACGTACATCATTCCAGCCCTCCAGGAGCCGCCAGCCCGGATGGATACATAGCACCCTGTCCGAGGGCTCCCAGACCTTATCCATCTCCTCGATGTCCAGGCTGCCAAAGGCCTGGTAGAACCGGAGGTTGGCGGCCAGCACCCCATCAACGCTGGAATCATCTTGGCTCATCTGGCACATCCCCCTTACCTAAAGAGTCCAGGGCCCGGGTTTCCCGCCGGCCCAGTCCATTCACAGGTAAAGACTACGCCGGAATTGTACCAAACTATGAGCATCCCATCACCCATCTTCGTGTGGTGCCTGCATTGATAGCGACGGTGCGCCAGAGATGCCAACCTTTCCCTTGCCCGGATTATGCCATAAATGTACAATGGTCCCCCATACCACAGGCCAGCCGGGTACCGGCATGGAATGATAGATGGGAAAAGGAGGCGGAAGGTTGGAGGGACCGAAGGAGGTCGTTCTCGTCACGGGCGCCAGCAGCGGCTTCGGGCGCTCCCTGGTAGAGAGCCTGGCCCAAAACGGTTACCAGGTGCTCGCATCCATGAGAGAGGCTTCTGGAAGAAACGCCACCGCCAATGCGGAGCTCCGCTCCCTGGCCGAAAAGGAGGGCCTATCCCTCCAGGTCGTGGAACTGGACGTCACAAACGAGGAATCGGTGGACGCCGCCGTCAAAGAGGTAGTCAGCTGGGCGGGGCGAATCGATGTCCTGGTAAACAATGCCGGGGTCGCCTACAGGGGGGCGACAGAGGCCTTCACCGTGGAGCAGGTCCGGGAGCTGTTCGACGTAAACTTCTTCGGCGTTCTCAGGATGAACCGGGCGGTGCTGCCCTATATGCGCAAGCAAGGGCGAGGGTTGCTTATCCTGATGAGCTCGGCAGGAGGCCAGGTCGTCTACCCCTTCATGGGGTTATACTCGGCCAGCAAGTTCGCCGCCGAGGCCATGTCAATCTCCTACAGATACGACCTCTCCCGGTTTGGAATCGACTCGGTGATTGTCCAACCCGGCTGGCACCCGACGCCCATATTGGGCAAGCAGGTCCGCCCGGCGGACGTAGGCCGCCTGACTGAGCTGGAAATACTATCCGACATCTGGAAGAGGATGGACGACGGCGTAGAAGGGTGGTTCTCCGGGCGGGAGCTTCCCGATATAAAGAATGTGGCCAATGTGGTGGAGGACCTGATCAGAACACCCTTGGGGAAGCGTCCGCTGCGGGTCCTGGTGGGGCAGGATGTTCAGTACGTCATAGGGCTCAACGAGGCGGCCGATGCCGCGCAGGCTGAGATACTGGAGATGGTGGGCCTGTCGGAGCTGATGCAGATCCCCTATCAGGATACGACCACAAGTTAAAGACGCCCAGATTCACGCCAGCTCAACTACCGTGGTACCGTCGCTGTTAGTACTTTCATCCGGCCCGGCGAGCTTTACCAAAGCGTGGCCCCGCAGGTATTCCCGGATGGCCTCGCGGAGGGCGCCGGTGCCCACGCCGTGGCTGATGCGCACCGACGATAGGCCGGCCATGACGGCGTCGTTGAGGTAGCCTTCTATCCGCTCAAGGGCCTCCTCCACCCTCCAGCCGTGAAGGTCCAGCTCGGGACTCACCTGCCCTTTGGAACGGCGAATATAAGATACGGTATCCCGCGAAGACGTCCTCCCGGGACCTGCCGGCCTGTCAACCTGGTACACCGGCAGCCGGGCTCGCATAGCGCCCATGAGGACATCCACCATCCCGCTATTGTCCGGGGGAGCTATGAGCTCCACAGGTTGGCCTACGCCCCGTAAATAGACCCGGTCGCCGGGCTGAAGCTGTTTCAGCCAGTCCCCCCGCCGGCTGGGTGGCGGTTCCCACACCGGCGAACGAAGCTCCCGGCGGACCCGATCCACCTCCTCCCGCGCCTGCTTCATGTCCCGAGGCGGGGCGGGGGCCTGGGAGGTTAGTTGGGATGATGTCACTTGAGATACGGTAAGCCGTTCCATGTCTCGGATGCGCAGGCTGACCTCATCAACCCTACGCTGAAGCTGATGTCTTGCCTCATCCATCATTTCCGACCTGGCTTCCTGGATAGCAGCAAGCTGCTCTTTCAGCTCAGCTTTAGTTCCTTCAACCTGGGCCAGGGCTTCCTCGGCCTCCATGCGCTTCTCCGTTGCCAGCCGACGCTCCTCCTGGAGCTCCTTGAACAGGGTACCGGCACTGCGGTGGACGGGAGCGAGCAGTGACCGGGCGTCCTCCACTATCTCTCCCGCTAGACCGAGTCTGGAGGCGATGGCCAGGGCATAGCTGCTGCCCGGCAATCCCAAAGTAAGCTGGTAGGTAGGGGCCAAAGTCGTGGGGTCCAACTCGACGCTGGCGTTCATCATCCCAGGCTGCTCTTGCACGAAGGCGGCCACTTCCCTCTGATGGGTGGTGGCCACGCAGGTGACCCGCCTCTGAAAAAGGTGGCGCAGGAGCGCTTTTGCCAGGGCTGCCCCCTCCTCCGGGTCGGTGCTGATCCCCAGCTCGTCTATGAGTATCAGGGATCTGGAGGTGGCCTGGTCCATTATGTTCCGCATGTTCTGGATATGAGAGCCGAAGGTGGAGAGGGAACGCTGGATACTCTGATGGTCGCCGATGTCCGCATAGACCCCATCGAAGAGGCCTATCGTCGCCTCTCTGGCCGGTATTTGAAGCCCAGTTTGAGCCATAAGGCTGAGGAGGCCGATGGTCTTCAGGGCCACGGTCTTGCCGCCGGCGTTGGGCCCGGTGATCAAGATGAGCGAGCAACCATCCCCCATGCTGATGCTGATGGGCACCGCCTCGCCCTCTAACAGGGGATGGCTGGCATCGGTCAACTGGATATATCCCTGGTCGCTTTCCACCATAGTAGGGGAGGTGGCATTGGTCGCCTCAGCATAACGGGCCTTGGCCATGGCCAGGTCCAGCAATGCCAGCAGTTCCAGGCCACTGAGCAGGTCGCCGCTTCGGGCTTCCACCTTTGAGGATAGGGAGCGAATCACCCTCTCCTCTTCCCGCTCCTGGGCCATCCTCAGCTCCCTCCAGCGGTTGCCCAGGCCAATACAGGCCATGGGCTCGATGAAGAGGGTCGCACCGCTGTCGGAAACGTCGTGGACGATCCCCTGGAGACGGTGCTTCATCTGAGTCTTTACCAGGAGCACCATGCGGCCGTTGCGCTGGGTGATGATGGGCTCCTGGAGTATATTATGGCGCTCCAACCTCTTGACCGTCCGTTGTAACGAGTCCGAGAGCCTCTGGTGGGCGGACTGGGCCTCGGACCGCATCTCTCTCAGGCCGGGGCTGGCGGTATCGAGGACTTCCCCCTGGGGGCCGATTGAAACGGCCAGCTCTCTTTCCAATTCAGGCATGACTGGCAGCTCCCTGGCCATCTCGTTCAGCAAGGACAGTTGTTTGGCCCGCAGAACGGCTTCCCGGACCGACCGCATAGCCTTGAGGGTGTCCCCCAAGTCCCTCAGTTCCTCACCCGCGAGGATTCCGCCCAAAGAAGCCCGTTGAAGGGGCTGGCTGAGGTCCTTCGCGCCGGCAATGTCCAGGCTGGCGCCCGATTCGAGGAAGCTGCGGGCCTCGCGCGTCTGCGCCTGGCGGCGCACCACCTCCGTGAGTTCGTAGCAGGGGGACAGTTCGAGGGCCATCTCCCTGGCCGGGGAGAAGCTGGTGTAACCCGCCAGCCTCTCCTTCACCAGATGGAACTCCAGCAGACGCAGGGCGTCACCGCTGGAGTCCAGGGGATCCCCGCTGCTTCCGGCTCGGCTGTCCTCTTCTGGCCGCGTTTGCATAAGTTTTAAGGCTGAACCCCTTTACCGAAAAGATACTACCCTGCTCTCCCAGATGGTGTTGATGACCCCTTCCAGGGCCTTACGGTTGGGCTCCCTGACATTCAGGGTCCTCGGGTGCATTTTGGACGACAGGGGTTGGAGGTAGTCGCACACTTTCCGGAACCTCTGGACCGTAAACCTTTCGCCGCCAAGGAATATATAGTCCAGCTGCTCTTGGAACGGCCCGAATTTTTCTTTCACAACCGAACACGTTTTCCCGAATATCTCCTGCACCTGTTTCTCCCGGATGCGCTGGAACCGCATCTGTGACTGGCCGCCGGCGCTGTGCCTGCCTTTGACATACCGGGTATCTGTTTTGGAGGACACTAACACCTGGCCCCGGAACACCCCAACGGCGTATCTCCCCAACCTCAGCAGCACCACCCCCAGCACGAACTCCCTATCCATCAGGGCCTCCAAGGGGGAGACGTGCCAGCCTTCCATTGAATTCTCCCGCGAATCCTCCCTCTCCACTGGGAATGGAGGGAGCACAACCAGCTTCTCCTCATCGCTCCAGAATATAACGGCCCCCGTTTCCGACTTCCCAATGCCGGCGGCGAGGCTTTCCAAGTCGTCGGGCCCCATGGCCCCGCCGGGCTGGAGTTCGTGAAGGCGCTCCTCGATGGGGCCTGCGCTGATATAGAGCGTCTTCCCCCCAGGCATATTCCTGGTTGAAATGGCCTTTAGCAGCGCGGCCAGGCCGACTCTGCCTACCCGCCGTTCCTCCAAATAGCCCTCCGGGGTGCGTATTTCGTTGCATTGGCCGGATCCACGACAAGAGATCAAGCTGAAAGCTAACAAAAGCTTAGGGGGCGTGCCAGCCGGTGTCAAGGCGAGGGGAACCTGACTCTCCCGGGGCCCGGCCGGGGGTGCGTTACAGTGCAAGTATAATAGCTGTTGTATCCTCAGCAGGAAAGGGGGAAATGCCATGGCCAGCTCTCTCATACACGGCGAATACGTCATCTGCCGGGCAGGCGCCGATGCCGAATCCTCCACCGTGATTACCGACGGGGCCGTCTTTCAGCGGGATGGGATAATCGAGGACGTCGGGGCTTACGACGAGCTCAGGTCCCGCCATCAGTACGACGAGGATATCGGCGGGAGAGATTACATGGTTATTCCAGGCCTGGTCAATGCCCACCATCACGGCAGGGCCGGCACAGGCTTCCAGATGTGCGGATGTGACGATTCCCTGGAGACGTGGATTCTCGCGGGCTGGGTCCGGCGCCCGTTCGACCACTATCTGGTAACCCTGTACACAGCCATGCAGATGATTGAGTCCGGCACGACCACGGTTATGTACAACCATGCCCAGACGCCGGTTTCAGGACTAAGGGATGACGTGGACGAAATACTGAGGGCCTTCAATGACTCGGGCATGAGGACCGCCTTCTCCATCTACTTCCGGGACCAGAACCGGGTTGTTTACGACGACGACCGGCGGTTCATGGCGACTTTGCCCAAAGACCTGGCCGCCAGCCTCGGAAAAACCCTGGCCGCCAGCGATCTGCCGGCGAGCGAATATTTTAGCCTTTTCGAAGACATCCACCGGCATTATGGATCAGACCCCTCGGACCGCGTAAGGGTGCTCCTCAGCCCCGCCAACGTCCAGTGGGTCTCCGATGACTTCTTGCTGCGCACCAAGGAGTACGCCACCAGGTACAACGCCGGAATCCACATGCACCTGGTGGAGACCATCTACCAGAAGGAGTACGGGCTCCGGAGATGGGGTAATACCCCCCTTGCCCACCTCAATGACCTGGGCTTCCTGGGTCCCGAGCTCTCATTCGCCCACGCCATCTGGCTGACGGAGGAGGACATGGAGCTACTGGCCCAATCCGGTGCATCCATCTGCCACAACTCCAGCTCCAACCTGCGCCTGAAGAGCGGCATAGCGCCGGTGAACCCCATGCTGGCCAGGGGCGTTAACGTGGCCATGGGCACCGACAGCACCGGCATCAACGATGATGACGACATGCTCCAGGAGATGCGGCTGGTCTCCAAGCTGCACCGGCAGCCGGGGATAGACGCCCCCGCCATCAGCTCCCACCAGGTCCTTCGGATGGCCACCATCAACGCCGCCGCACCCACCTTTTTTCACAACAAGATCGGGGCCCTGGAGGTGGGATGGAGGGCCGATGTAGTCCTGCTGGACATGAAGCCCATCAGGGAGCCCTATCTGGATCCTGGCGTAGATATCGTGGACGCATTAATCTACAGGGGAAAGGCGCGCCACGTGGACACGGTGATCATTAACGGGGAGGCGGTGCTGCGCCAGGGAAGCTTCACCAGGATAAACAAGGAGGATGTGGTCAAGGAGCTGAAGGCCCGCTTCTCCCATCCCCTGGAGCCCTCGGTGCTGGAGGCGAGGCAGATGGTACAGGAGCTGATTCCCCATGTAAAGGGGTTCTACAGAGACTGGCAGGCGGGGGAGGGCCCTCCCCACTACCGGTATAATAGCCGTACCTAAGAGGACGAGGCCCTAAGCCTGCCGCCACGGCGTCCATGAAGTTTCGTACGGACTTGCTGAGGAACTTGCCTCGCAGGGTAATCAAGCCCATCTGGGACGATGGCAGGGTACCCGTCAATGTCCGGATCCCCATCCTTTCGGAGTCCTCCGGCTGAACCACGTGGTCATAGGTCACAGCGATGCCCATACCTATTTCCACGTACCGTTTGACCATCTCCATAATGTCCATCTCCAGGACGATGTCATAATGGAGCCCCTCCGCTTTCAAGGCCCGCTCCAGGGTTCGCCGGGCGTAGCTTTCCGGGCCCAAAAGGATGAGGGGGAATCCGGCTATGTCTTCCAGGGTGACATCCGGCCGCCGGAGGAGCTCATGGCCCAATGGGGTCAGCATCACAGGCTCTGAGTCGAAAAGATGCCTGAAATCCAGAGCCCTGGCCTCCGGTTCCGGCCGGTTGCCCAGCGCTATGTCCAAGTCTCCCGCCGACACCATCTCCAGGAGGGCGAAATGGGACCTGGCCACCAGCTTGATCTGGATCTGAGGAAATTCGGCCCTGAAGGCTTTCACGACGGGGGGAAGATGGTGTAGCACGACATCCGGGTAGGCGCCGATCACGAAAGAGCCTCTATGCTCGGGATAATCCATCCGCAACTTGAGAGTTTCCAAACCCTTGGCTATCCCCTCGACGATGGGCTTGGCCAGTTCGTAAAAGATAAGTCCGTCGGAGGTAAGCTGGATGGGCCGCATAATCCGGTCGAATAGGGATACCCCGAACTCTTTCTCCAGCCTCTGCAGATGGGTGGTCACCGTTGGCTGGCCGATCTGAAGGTGTTGTGCAGCCTTGGAGAGACTCCTTAGCCGCCCCACATGATAGAAGCTTATAAGCTCCCGTATTTCCATGTCCGCCCGCCTTTGACCACTGATAATTAATATATATTATCATATATTATTCGATAATCTGCCAATGCGACTCGGCGCCGTAGCGAAGAAGACTATCAGATTGCAAACATACAAAAAAGCCCGCCCGGGAGCGAGTGCCGTCGCCGGGCGGGAACACGGATGGGCAAAGAAGGTTGCCCAGGACCGTATATGCCGGTCCTGGGCAACCATAGCGCTCTGAGACGTTAACTGCCTACGCCAACCTCTTCTTTGGCAAGGGAGGCGACATCGAGGCTTCCGAACACCTCCATGAGACCAAAGGGGGCCAGGCCCCGAAACTGCTCAGGGAGATCTTTGTTGAATCCACATTGGACACAGGAAATGTAGGGGCCGTAGGTATCCGTCTCCTGATAAACGTCTCCGGAACATCGGGGGCAATTCTTCAGCCAGAACATCTCGTTCCCTCCCGCCTTCTAATCCGACGCCGCGGGGAGCTATTCCCAACGACCGTCTTTTCAATGTCTTCTCTTCAATGTACAGGCCTGCTGATATCAATTTAATTCTGAGATCGAGTTGAACACAGGGGGGTCCCCCCCGGATGAGGAACGTGAATTGCCCACCATCAAGTAAGGAAATTTCCCAGGAGGACGAGTATTTATCACCCGGGCGCGGTTTCAATTGGCCGCCGCTGCCCGAGGACGAGACCCTTGACCGGCTCCACCTGCTGCACTACACTGCCATTCGCGGGGTCGTAGATTGGTCACCGGCCTGCAACCGATAGCATTGATGGGAGTGAATCAATGGACCTTAAACGATACGTCAGGGATATTCCCGACTTCCCGACGCCAGGCATCCTGTTCAGAGATATTACCCCGCTGCTGGCCGACCCCGCCGCATTCTGCTACGTCCTCGACTGTTTCTCGCACAATTACGTAACGGTGGCGGTGGACGCCATCATGGCCATCGAAGCCCGGGGATTTCTCTTCGGAGCGCCGCTGGCCTGCAAGCTGGGAAAGCCGCTGGTCCTCGCCCGGAAAGAGGGAAAGCTCCCAGCCCAGACCATGAGGGCCGAGTACTCCTTGGAATACGGCGCCAACGTGGTGGAGATACACAGAGACGCAATCCAGCCCGGCCAGAGGGTACTGATAGTTGACGACCTGCTGGCCACGGGCGGGACCCTGGCTGCGGCGGCACGGCTTGTCGAGCAGGCCGGAGGCAGGGTGGTAGGACTGGCCCTGGTTATTGAGCTTACCGAGCTGGAGGGAAGGAAACATCTTCCGGGCTACGAAGTATTCTCCCTGATACAATACTGATCGGATAGGACGGGCGTGGTAAGCCCTGGAATCCACCGAGAGGAGGCATCGTGGCGGACCGCGCAACTGTTGGAAACGTAGAGGTCCTCGGGTTCATAGACATGCTCCCGCCTCCCTACGACCCTGGGGAGTTCTTCCCAGAGGTGCCGTCTGAAGCCTGGGCGCCCTATAAGGCCGAACACCTGCAGGACGGGCGGCTCCAGCTATACTACGGCTGCTTCGCCCTCCGCTCCCTTGACAAGGTGGTGCTCGTGGACACGGGCGTGGGTCCGGGACCCCATCCAACCCGAGGTAACCGCCGTGGGGATCTACTGAACCAGCTCAAGCTCGGGGGGATCAAGCCTGAGGACGTGACCACTGTCGTCCATACCCATCTGCACTTCGACCACGTGGGCTGGAATATCAGCGTGGAGGGAGGCCGGCCCAGGCCAACCTTCCCGAAGGCCCGGTACTTGGTCCCCCGGGCAGACTGGGAGCATTTCACTTCGCCCGCCGTGCTGGAGAAGGAGTCCCATATCAGCGACTGCGTGCTCCCTTTGGAAACCCTCGGGGTCCTGGACCTGATAGACGGCGAGCAAGCGATCACCCCCGAAATCAGGACCATCCCCACCCCCGGCCACACACCGGGCCACGTCAACGTGGTTATCAGCTCCCAGGGAGAGAAGGGTGTGGTTGTGGGGGACGTGCTCCACAGCAGGGTCCAGGTAGAGCAGCCGGGATGGTGCTCCCGGGCGGACATAGACAAGGAGATGGGGCTCAGGACCCGGGAGACCATACTGGACCGGTTCGAGAGGGAGGGGTTCTTGATAGCGGCGGGCCACTTCAAGCCCGAGGAGCACTTCGGCAGGCTGGTCAGGATGGAAGGCCGCCGCTACTGGCAGGTGATTTCAGCAACAAACAAGGCTCGGAATATTTAAGGGGGCATAGGGATGATAACGATTGAGCACAGCGTGGTTATCAACCGGCCCGTGGAGGATGTCTTCGCCTTCCTGGCCGACCACGAAAACGACACCAAATGGCGGTCGGGGCTTGTGGAGTGGAAGAAGACTTCCGACGGCCCCATCGGGGTGGGCTCCACCAGTTCGGAGACGCTTCAGTTTATGGGGCGCCGGATGGAGACATCCTTCGAGGTCACCGAGTACGAAGAGAACAGCAAGGTCGGATTTAAGACCACCTCCGGCCCCGTCCCGATGGAGGGGGGCTACAACCTAGAGTCCGCCGGAAGTGGCACAAAGCTGAATTTCAAAATCCAGGGAGACGCGGGCGGTTTCTTCCGGTTGGCCGAGCCCATAATGGCCGGCATTGTCAGGAAGCAGGTGGAATCCGACCTAGGCAACCTGAAGGACCTGCTGGAGTCCCAGGCCGGCAGCGGATAAGCCGGATCAGGACCGCGGAGACCGGTGAAAGCGCCTGCCACCGCCGTCAGGCGTTGTGTTGACACCCTACACCGGCGGCCCTTCGGCTTCCCTCAGGACTGGCCTGCGCTTATGCCAGTCTGTCGCCTGCTCGTAGGCGTGGGCCGCTCTTAGCACCGTTTCCTCGTCGAAGGGCCTCCCCGCAAGCTGGAAGCCTATCGGAAGCCCGTCCTCGGAAAAGCCGCAGGGGACGGTTATCGCGGGGAAGCCGTTCAGGTTGAAGCCCCGGGTGTACTGGGTCAGGGCCGGGATGGAGCCCATGACCCTGTCTCCAACTTGGGCCTTGGTGTCGCCGATCCTGTGAGCGGTTATGGGCTCTGTGGGCCCGGCCAGCACGTCCATTTCCCTGAGTAGATCGCGGCTCTGTCGGCAGAATAGGCTGCGGGCCCGCTGGGCCTGAAGATAGTCGGCGGCGGAGATAAAGAGGCCCGCCTCAAGGCGCAGGCGCACCGGCGGCGAGAGCTGGACCCCGCGGGTACGGACCAGGTTGGCATGATAGGCGGCTGCCTCGGCCATCAGGATGGTGGTGGAAATCGCCCCAGAATGTTGGAACATCGGCCAGGACACCTCGGTCACGGTGGCGCCCAGACCGGCCAGTACGTCAACGGCCTTCCGCACCGCCCGCTCCACCTGCGGGTCCAACGGCGCCTCGAAGTACTCCTTCGGTACCCCCACACGCAGGCCTGTGATGTCGCCCGTCAAGGCCGTGGTGAAGTCGGGCACATCGACGTTCGCCGACGCCGGGTCGTTGGAATCGTATCCGGCCACGGCGTTCATCACCAGGGCGCAGTCCTCTACAGTGCGGGCCATGGGCCCCGGGTGGTCCAGGGACCAGGAGAGGGCCGTCAGACCATGACGGCTGAGCCTTCCGTAGGTGGGCTTCAGCCCCACCAGGCCGCACAGGGCGCTGGGGATGCGGATGGAGCCGCCCGTGTCGCTGCCCATGGTCAAAGTGCACTGGCCGGAAGCGGCGGCTGAGCCGGAGCCACCGCTGGAGCCGCCTGCTATTAGCTCCGGGTTCCAGGGGTTGTGCATGTGGCCATAGTCCGGGTTCTCCCCCGTGGGCCCGTAGGCGAACTGGTGCATGTTCAGCTTCCCCAACAAGACCGCTCCGGCCTCCCTGAACTTGGCGGCGATGGTGCAGTCGAAGCCGGGATAAAAATCGTCGAAGGTCCTGGAGCCCGATGTGTTACGCACCCCTTTGACGTAGTAGAGGTCCTTGAGCCCCAGTGGGATGCCATGGAGGGGGCCACGGTATCTGCCGGCCTGTATCTCTTGCTCTGCGCGGCGGGCCGCGGCCATCGCCTGGTCGGGCAGCAAGGTAATGAAGGAGATAAGCACCGGCTCCAGGGCGTCGATTCGGGCCAGGTGGGCCTCCACCACCTCCACCGGGGAGAGTTCCTTTTTACCGATGAGGCGGGACAGTTGGCCCGCACTCAGGTAGCAAAGCTCGGTGGCGTCTATGGCGCTACTCCTTTAAAAAGACTCCCTCCCCCTTGATGGGGGAAGGCTGGAGCCTGTCCTGAGCTTGCCGAAGGAATGGGGGTGACCCCCTCACCTCAGTCCTCTCCCGCGGGGAGAGGAGGGCTGGTTCGTCGCTACGTTCAGGATGCACTACTGCACGGGCGGGACAAAGACCGAGGCCGGTTCTTCCGCTGCCAGGTCCAGGGAGCGGACCGCTTCCAGCCCTGGAAGGAGAGCTTGGAACAGGGCGTACAGCTCCTCCATGTGGGGCTCGTCGCTCACATCCAAGCCGGCAGCCTCGGCCATGCCCATGAAGGTCTCTCTCGTGAGCTCTACTTTTTCTGGCATCGCGAGTCCACCCCTTCTATCACCGGGGGAACGCGTCCCTGAGGCCCCCGTCCACCGGCAACATGGCGCCAGTGGTCTTGGCGGAACGGTCGCAGGCCAGGAACAGCACCGCCTCGGCCACGTCCTCGGACGTGATCCGCTCCTTCAGCAGGTTGCGGCCACGGTAAAAATCTTCCAGGTCCTCCACAGGGATGCCGTGGGCCCGCGCTCTCTGCTCCCTGACCTCCCGGGACCATAGCCCCGAGCCCTCGAAGACGGCGTCGGGATTGACCACGTTGCAGCGGATACCGTACTCGCCGTTCTCGATGGCCAATACCCGCGCCATCTGCACCTCGGCGGCCTTGGACGCGCTGTATGCCCCGAAGTCCCTGCCTGGGGAAGTGACATTTTTAGTGCCCATGAACACCAGGCTCCCGCCTATGGCCTGTTCTCTCATCAACCTTACGGCCTCTCTGGCGACCAGGAAGTGCCCGGTGGTGTTGATGTCCAGGGCCCGCTGCCAGTCGGCCAGGGAGAGCTTATCCAGAGCGCCCACGGGGGCTATACCTGCGTTGGATACCAGAATGTCCAGTCCGCCGTAGACCAGTCTCACCTCCCTGAAGGCGGCATTTACCTCTTGCTCGTTCGTTACGTCCATCCGGCAGGCAATGGACCTGCCCTCCCCTTGGGAGCGATTCAGCTCTTCGGATAGGGACTGGGCCCCCTCCAGATTGATATCGGCAACAGCTACGTGGGCTCCCTCGGCTGCCAGCCTGATGGCAATGGCCCGGCCGATGCCATGGGCGCCTCCTGTAACCAGGGCGACCCGGCGGGCCAGCTCTCTTTCCGGCGGAGCCAAAGACAGCTTGTACAGCTCAAGGGGCCAGTACTCAGCTTCGTAGGCGTCCCTGGATGTGAGGGAGGTGTACTCGCCCACAGACTGGGCGGCACGCATGACCGCTATCGTATGGTGGTAGATGTCTCCCGGGATCAGGGCCCCACGATAGTCCCGGCCTGTGGTCCACATGCCAATCCCCGGCGCCAGCACCACACGGGGATTTGGGTCCAGCATCGGCTCACCACCGGTATTGTGCTCTCTGTACCACTGGCTGTATTCCTCGGCGGCCCGGTCTAGGCCCTGCCGCAGGGCCTGAATTAGAGAGGGCACATCCTCGGGGTCAGCTATATCCACCCACAGAGGTTTCTGCTTCGTCTGAATCAGGTGGTCTGGGGTGGCGGGCCCGATCCCGCTCAGCTCTTTACCACGCTGGGAGCCCACGAACTCCAGCACGTCGGGGGAGTCGTCGTACCGAAGCACCGCCCTGCGACCCTTGCCGACCATGCCCCTCAGGGTCGGCGCGACGGCCGCCGCAACCTCCCGGCGCCGGGCGGCTTCCAAAGGACGCTGGGCCAGGCCTCCGAACACCTTCTTGCCCGCCGGCTGGGCACCGGCATAATCCTCGGCTCGGGTAACCAGGTCAATATGGGCATCGTAGGCAGCTTTGGCAGTATCTCCCCAGGTGAACAGCCCGTGGTTCACCAGGACCACCCCGGCGATCTGCGGATTGCCACGGACCGCCTCCCCCACCTTCTTGGAAAGCAGGAAGCCGGGGCGGATGTACTCGATCACCGCCACCTGGCCGCCGTACACGGTCTGGAGGACTTGTTGTGCATCTTTGTTGTTAGTGAGGGCTACCACGGCGTCGGCGTGGGAATGGGCCACGGCCATGGCGGGAAGGAAGGCGTGGAGCAGAGTCTCGATGGAGGGCCGGGGAGCGCCGGGTTCCATCATGCACCTGTTCAGGTAGTCAACCATCTCCTCGTCGGACATGGACTCCCGCTGGAACAGGGGTAGTATGTCCTCCAGCCGGAGGGAGGGGAAATGGCTTCGCTCGATGGTCCTTAGGTCGAAGCCCGACCCCTTGACAACGATCATTGTGGTGTCCCGGCCGCGGAAGTCCTTCTGGGGTACCTTTATGGAGGTGTTGCCACCCCCCCAAACCACCAGAGACGGGTCGGCCCCAATGAGGCGGCTCTGGTAAACCAGCAGGTCCAGCTCCGACAGGCCTTCGGCTTCTTTTTCAGACCAACGGTTATCCATCGGTTCGGAAACGCCTAACTCCGTGATAGTGAGAGGATATTATGAGTGAACCGTCTCATATAAGCCCGATGGTTTCATGCTACCCCGACCTTGAGACTCTGGAACAGCTCGTGGGCCTGCTCCGGCGTACCGTTCTCGTGGACTACGTATCTTATCGCCCTGATCATTGCCACCGGAAACTCATTCTGCCAGATGTTCCTTCCCAGGTTCACGCCGATGGCGCCCCTCTGGAGGCCGTCATGGACGAACTCCAGCACCTCTAGCTCCGTGTCCACCTGGGGCCCGCCAGCCATGACCACGGGAACTGGACAGCCGTCCACCACCTTTTCTAAATCTTCGCACCAATAGGTCTTGACCACCTTTGCGCCGAGCTCCGCGGCGATACGGCAGCAGAGACCCAGGTAACGGGCATCCCGCCTCTCCAGCTCTTTGCCGACTGCGGTGACGGCCATGACCGGGATGCCGTACCTCTCGCCTTCGTTAACCAGTTTGGAAAGGTTCAAGAGGGTCTGATGCTCGTATTCCGAACCCACAAAAATGGAAATGCCCACGGCGGATGCGTTCAACCGGATGGCATCTTCCATGGAGGTGGTTATGGCTTCATTGGCCAGATCCTGTCCCACCATGCTGGTCCCGCCGGAAACTCTGAGGATAATCGGAACCGAATTACCGGGGTCGACGGCTGCGCGCAATACTCCCCTGGTGACGAACAGAGCATCCGAGTAAGGCAGAAGGGGTGCGATGGTCTCGCCGGGTTTTTCCAGGTTCCTTGTGGGCCCCTGGAAATATCCGTGGTCTATGGGCATGAACAGACAGCGCCCGTCGGATTGAATCAGCTGCGCCATGCGGTTAGACATTCCCCAGTCCATAGTCGGAACTCCTTTTTCTCATTGACAGGAATAGTCTAGGACACCGTTATTATCGCCGCCCCTGGGTAGTTTGGCAATGCAGTGGAGGAAAATAGGAAACCCCGCGCCGAAGAGCGGGGTAGAAGGGGAATTAGGCTGAAACAGAAAGCACATTAACAGTTGGATAGTGGAAGGAAGAATTGTTATTGTTCCAAAACGGCGGACTTTCTCAGGGGACTGCCTTTTGGGGGACCGGGGAGCAAGGCTCAACCGTCTAGTCCCTTTGAGGCAGAACATCCGCCGCACGACCTAGGAGATGGACCGGACCCTCTCCGGAGGTTTAACCCTCCATATATGAGCCAGGCCTGCACTCCCTAGAAAGGAGGTGATCCAGCCGCACCTTCCGGTACAGCTACCTTGTTACGACTTCGTCCCAGTCACCGGGCCCACTCTCGGCACCTGCCTCCCTTGCGGGTTAGCTCAGCGACTTCGGGTGTTCTCGGCTCCCATGACGTGACGGGCGGTGTGTACAAGGCCCGGGAACGTATTCACCGCAGTATGCTGACCTGCGGTTACTAGCGATTCCTCGTTCACGCAGGCGAGTTTCAGCCTACGATTCCAACTGAGGCCGGCTTTGATGGGATTGGCTCCAGCTTGCGCTTTGGCGACCCATTGTACCGACCATTGTAGCGTGTGTGTAGCCCAGGACGTAAGGGCCATGCTGACTTGACGTCATCCCCACCTTCCTCCCCCTTGTGGGGGGCTGTCTCGCTAGAGAAATTAACTAACGACAGGGGTTGCGCTCGTTGCGGGACTTAACCCAACACCTCACGGCACGAGCTGACGACAGCCATGCAGCACCTGCACTGGCTCCCCAGGTTACCCCAGGGTCGCTATCCTTTCGGGTCACTACCACCAGCATGTCAAGCCCTGGTAAGGTTTTTCGCTTAGCATCGAATTAAACCACACGCTCCACCGCTTGTGCGGGCCCCCGTCAATTCTTTTGAGTTTTAGCCTTGCGGCCGTACTCCCCAGGCGGGACGCTTATCGCGTTAGCTTCGGCACAGGGGGGGTCGATACCCCCTATACCTAGCGTCCATCGTTTAGGCCGTGGACTACCCGGGTATCTAATCCGGTTTGCTACCCACGCTTTCGCGCCTCAGTGTCAGGAACAGTCCAGAGGGCCGCCTTCGCCACTGGTGTTCCTCCCGATATCTACGCATTTCACCGCTACACCGGGAATTCCACCCTCCTCTCCTGCCCTCAAGCTAGCCAGTATCCTCTGACCTCTCCCAGTTAAGCCGGGAGCTTTCACAGCGGACTTGACTTGCCACCTACGCGCTCTTTACGCCCAGTAAATCCGAGTAACGCTTGCCCCCTACGTATTACCGCGGCTGCTGGCACGTAGTTAGCCGGGGCTTATTCCCGAGGTACCGTCCTATCTCTTCCCTCGGAAAAGGGGTTTACAGCCCGAAGGCCTTCGTCCCCCACGCGACGTCGCTGGGTCAGGCTTTCGCCCATTGCCCAAGATTCCCTGCTGCTGCCTCCCGTAGGAGTGGGGGCAGTGTCTCAGTCCCCCTCTGGCTGGCCATCCTCTCAGACCAGCTACCCGTCATAGGCTTGGTAGGCCATTACCCCACCAACTACCTGATGGGACGCGAGCCCCTCCTCCGGCATCCTTCCGAAGAAGGACTTTCTTCACTCCAGCCATCACTGGAGGACCGTATGCGGTATTAGCCTCGATTTCTCGGGGTTTTACCCCACCGTAGGACAGGTTGCTCACGCGTTACTCAGCCGTCCGCCGCTTTCCTGATCCGACGAATCGAGTCAGGAACGCTCGACTTGCATGCATTAAGCGCGCCGCCAGCGTTCACTCTGAGCCAAGATCAAACTCTCTAAAAGTGAACCTTACCTTCCTTCCACTATCCAATTGTTAAGGTGCGTAGTTCTGCAGGAATCATAATAACCGAATCAAGAGGGCAGTGTCAATAGGCCGTACTCATTCACCTAGGCGGAGCACGTTGCCCATCGAATACGGCAGCAGCAGCCGGATTGCTATATCTTTGCCCACGCTGTTAATCCCGGCAACAACAGCGGACCGCCCGGGACTACAAAAGTGAGGCGCTACAGCCTGGAGCTATTACGGAAGACTTGAACCAGGGCGGCCACTTCATGAAATGCCTTCCCAATCTCACGGTTAATCGATCGTCCCACCAAACGAGTTCGAGGGCAACAACGCGCCGGCTTGGCTCTGACCAAGCCCTGAAGCTACTCGGCCGTCGCTGGCCCCCAGGGCTTTGCCTATGCCAGACGGGTTTACTTCGGTGATCTGCCCCTGCGCCGCCGACGCAGCAGATACCGTGAGAAGCATTATGGCCACAATCAAAATTCCGATCAGGAATAATCTCTTAACCCGAATCCACCGAAGGACGTCCTTGGGGACAGTCCTTGAAGAAGCCAGCGGGTGCTCCTCTGAATCTGGGATAATGGTTTTGGAACAGAAACCAGCCCGGAAACAAGGAGCACCCAATAGATGCTGCCACAGAACAAACCCGACCGTATCCGCATCCTCTTTGACGACCATCGCCTGGTGGCCAATGCCGGCCTGCTCCTGCCGGCCACCCTAGCCCGGCACCTGGGCCTGCGGGAACTCGTCGACCATCACCTTGACCTCGGCGGAGCGCCGGGACGGGCGAACACTGGGGACAAGATGCTGACGCTGGTCGCTTCCGCGCTGGCAGGCGGCGACTGCATCGACGACGCCGATGCGCTGCGCGCTGGTGGGACGGTCGGTGTTCTAGGCTGCGTGGTCAAGGCGCCATCCACCCTGGGGACCTTCCTGCGCAGCTTCCGGTGGGGGCATGTCCGTCAACTCGACCGCGTGAGCCGCCAGTTGTTGGCCCGGGCCTGGGCCGCTGGGGCCGGACCCGGCGACTCGCCCCTGAGCATCGACCTGGACTCGACCATCTGCGAGACCTATGGACTGGCCAAGGAGGGAGCGCGCCACCACGGCTATACCGGCGCCCGCGGCTATCACCCGCTGCTGGCCATTGCCGCCGGCACCGGCGAGGTGCTGATGTCCCGGCTGCGCGAGGGCCGGGCCAACACCGCCCGTGGCGCCGCCCACTTCCTGCGTGAGACGGTGGGGCGGGTGCGCTACGGCGGGGCCAGGGGACAACTCACGGTGCGGGCCGACAGCGGCTTCTACGCCCACACTGTCGTTGCCGCCTGCCGGGAAATGGATGTCCGCTTCTCTATCACCATCCGCCAGCGCGCCAGCCTGCGGGACCTGATCGAGGCGATACCAGAGGAGGACTGGACTCCCATTCCCTACTGGATGGACGGCGCCGCCGATGTCGCCGAGACGACTTACACCCCGTTCCAGACCAAGCCGGACGCCCCGCCGGCGCGGCTCATTGTCCGGCGGGTGAAGCCGACGCCCGGTTCCCAGCTCGCCCTCTTCGCCAGATACAGCTATCACGCCTTCATCACCGACCGCGATGGGGAGACGCTGGAACTGGAGGCCGATCATCGCCGCCACGCCGAGGTCGAGAACGCCATACGCGACCTCAAGTACGGCGTCGGGCTGAACCACATGCCGTCGGCGCGCTTCGCCGCCAACGGCGCCTGGCTGGCGGTACAGGTGATGGCGCATAACCTGGCCCGCTGGACGGCGCGGATTGGTCTGGGCGAGCGGACCGTGATCACCAAGACCCTCAGGCGGCGGGTCTTCGCTCTGGTGGGACGGATCACCCGCTCGGCGCGCCGCCTCACTTTGCATCTCCCCCGGCGCTGGCCTTGGGAAACCCAGTTCAGTCGCGCCTTGGCCCGGCTGCAAGCCATTCCGTTCCCGGCCTGACGGCCAGCCTGCAACTGACCCAACGTCCCCGCAATCTCGCGCCACCCCGGTCGCGAGAGTCCCCTGCTGCGTATCCTCTCGCCATCCCGCGCATCGCAACTCCCGCATAGGGCCTTAGGGGCCCTGTGCGGCGACTGAAGACCCTCCGCCGACCTCCCATCTACCCCAAGACCCCAGGCCATCTCCCCTGTAGCTCCCTCACCCACCCCCTTCCGCTGTCCTCACGCCGTCCATCCGTGTCCTTCGGTGGATTCGGGCTAAGACACTACGGTTAATGGCTGCCTCACTGTAACCTCCTCGCCGCAGCCCAATTATAGCAGGTATGACCTGCGGTGACGTTCCCTCTAGCCACTCACTTCCCCATGACAACCACGGTACCCACCTGCATCAGGTCTCCCCAGGCCTGGGCCAGGCCACGGCGCACTTCCCGATTCACCTGGCGGTTTCCCGCCTTTCCATGGAGCTGCCAGTAGATCTCCGCGCACTTCATCAGACCGGCGGCGGCAATGGGATTGCCCACCCCCAACAGCCCTCCCGAAGGGCTGGCCGGTATGCCGGTGGTGGTGTCCCTGTCCCAGAATCCCTTCTCCAGGAGCCGTGGCGCCTCCCCTTTATCCGCCAGCATCAGCCCCTCCAGGTGGTGCAGCTCCTTGTAGGCGAAAGGGTCATAGGGCTCCACCACGTGTATGTCCCGACGAGGGTCGGTTATCCCGGCCATCTCATAGGCCATGGCGGCCGCTTTTTCCAGGTACCTGGGGTAGGAGAGGTCGCGGTTGGTCCAGTAGGAAGTGTCCAGGCACCAGCCTACTCCCTCTATCCACACGGGCGGTTTGGCCAGCCGCCGGGCGAACTCCTCGGATGCCAGGACCATGGCGCCAGCCCCGTCGCTAACCGGCGAGACCATGAGCCGTTGGACGGGCCAGGCCATGACCTCGGAGGACATGATCTGCTCTATGGTCAGGTCGCCTGAGATGCCGTCCTGGGAGGAAGGATGGTCCATGCCGTTGCGCTTGTTCTTCTGGGCGACGCGGGCGAAGGTCTCCATGGGGATCCCGTGGGTCTGCATGTAGCGGTTCATTTCCAATGCGAATATCCACAGCAGGTTCACTCCCAGGGGGCGTTCCAGAAACTGGTCATAGATGGCGTTGAAGGCGCCCTGGGCATGGGGCAGGGCCGAGGACATCTTCTCCTCGGCCACCACCAGGCAGGTACGGAACTGGCCGCTGGCGATGTGGTACCAGCCGGTTATGAGGGACATGACCCCGGAGCCGCCCCCGACGTAGCTCCTCATGTAGGGCTTGCCCCGGCCCCCCGCTCCGTCGGCCAGGTACTCCCCATTCATGTGCACGCCGTCGAAGGCATCGGGGGCCGTCACCGTGATGACGCAGTCGATGTCCTCGATGCCCAAGCCAGCGTCCTCCAGAGCAGCCTTGGAGGCCTCGAAGGCCAGCTCCTTGGGGGTCTCCAGGGCCCGGCGCATGAACCGGGTCAGCCCGGCGCCCAGAACGGCTACTCTGTTTTTGTAGGGCATCGAGGCTGCCTCTCGTCTAGTTGCTTAGTCGCCCCGCCATTCCAGGGACTTTTTCTGGAGTTCAAGTGAAGTAAATTAGTCACCTTAGCCCCTTAACGCGCCAGCCCAATCCTGACGCAGCTTCTTGCCGTATTTTTTGGCCCGCCTTTCCAGCAAGAATTCTACAAAGTCCTCTACCTCTCGACGGAGTTCTGGGGGCAACTATTTTATTCGCTCTTCGATGTTTTCCATTCTACCCTCTGCCACAACAATCCCAAGCACCAAGCATGCCGCCATTATACAGCGTTCACCTCTGGACCTTCACCTCCTCCACCATACCCAAGAACCTCTCGAAGAGGTACTCGTTGTCTCTGGGGCCCGGGGAGGCCTCGGAGTGGTACTGGATGGTCATGACGGGCAGGTTGCGGTGGCGCAGCCCCTCCACCGTGCCGTCGTGGAGGTTGACGTGGGTCACCTCCAGCGCCGGCGGCAGGGAGCCGGGTTCGACGGCGTAGCCGTGGTTCTGGGCGGTGATGTACACCCTTCCCGTGGCCAGGTCTTTGACCGGGTGGTTGGCCCCGCGGTGGCCGAACTTCAGCTTGAAGGTATCGGCCCCCAGTGCCCTGGCGACGATCTGGTGCCCCAGACATATTCCCATCAGAGGCACCTTCCCCACTAAACGCCGTACGGCTTCCACCATGTAACCCAGCAGAGCGGGGTCGCCTGGGCCGGGGGAGAGGACGATGCCGTCGGGCTTCAGGGCCAGCATATCCTCGGCGGAGGCGGTGGCAGGCATAGCGCTCACCTCACAGCCCAGACCGCGGAGTAGCCTCAGGATGTTGTACTTCAGGCCGAAATCAGCCACAATGATCCGGGGTCCGCAGGGCGCCGCCTCGGGAGCGGAATCCCAGCTATAAGGCTCGAGGGTGGTAACCCGTCTGACGAAGTCGATATCGCCGTAGTGGGGCATCTCCTTCAATTTCGCCAGGGCCGCTTCGGGGTTCGTTCCGTCCACCGTGGAGGCCTCCTGAGCATGGGAGGGCGAGGGGACTGACAGGTCGGAGTTGATACAGCCCATCATTACGCCACGGCTGCGCAGCCGGCGGGCTATCGCCCTGGTGTCCAAGCCCTGTATGGCCGGAATTCCCTGGGAGACCAGGAAATCGTGAAGGGTCCCGGTGCTGAGGCCGTGGCTGGGGGATTCGCAGTGTTCCCTTACCACAAATCCCGCCACCTGGACCCGCTTGGACTCGAAGTCCCGCGCGTTGATGCCGTAGTTGCCCACCAGGGGGTAGGTAAGCACCACGATCTGCCCCGAATAGGAGGGGTCGGTGAGCACCTCCTGGTACCCGGTCATGCTGGTGTTGAAGACCACCTCGCCGTAGGCAGGAACGCCGGCCCCGAATGCCTGTCCCCTGTAGACCGAGCCGTCCTCCAGAACCAGGTACGCGTCGTCAGGCATAATTTATCCCATCGGAGATTAAGGGGTTCAGCATCGCTCCGTCTCTAATTTCTCTCGGAAATCTTCTTGAACGGACGCAGTCCGCTATCCTCCGCGCTTGCCTCATCGAGGAAGAATGCGGTAGTGGATGGGTTCAACGGAGGAGAAGGAAACTCTTCTATCGGGCGGTACACCTCTCCCCAAGGGTAGCGATAGAAGGCCGGAAAGGTCTCCCCATCGCAATAGCTGCAGACGAAACGCACCACGGGCTTCTCGAAGAAACTGAATTCCTCGGCGGCGTTCTGGGGCTCCCTCTGTGTCACGCAATCGAGGTTCTTGCACTCGACTCCCATGGGGCTGTAGACAGTTCGGCCTTCCAGGTGATAATCACCGGGCTTGGCGCCCGGCCGCCAGGGCCTCAAACCCAACATGAGGACAATCAAGGCCATTCTGACCGGAACGCCGTTGCGGGCCTGTTCGAAGTACCTGCTCCTGGAGTCCGTATCCATATCCGATGACAGCTCGTCCACCCTGGGAAGGGGATGTAAGACGATGGCGCGTTTGAAGCCTCCACCGGCCATTCGCCTGGGTGTAACCCTGGGGTAAGCCCCCAGCGAGTCCTCGCCAGCCCCATCAGCCGATTGGCGCTCACGCTGCCTTCTTGTTTGATAGATCGCCACCGGATGGCCTGGATTTATCTTGACCTGGAGGTCCGACTCATCCTCGTACAAAGCCCTGATGTGGGGCTTGCTCGGGGTGACATAAATGGCGTCCACCGTGGACCCGCCATGCTTACCATCCGCCTCATCGCCATACAGGGCTTTCAAGTCCCCCGGCCTTCTCTTCTCTATAACCCTTCCGTAAACGGTCTCCACCTTCCGCTTAACGCTCTCAGGCAACTCAAGCCCCTCGCCGTGAAGAAAGAATATCTCCGCGCCGAATCGTAGGAGGGCATAGGTCAGAGAATGTACCGTCCTGCCATTCTTCAGGTCGCCGCAGAGGGCCACACGCAGCCCCTCCAGGGTCTTGTACTCTTTGCGCAGGGTGTACAGGTCCAACAGGGTCTGGGTGGGATGCTCGTGGCTGCCGTCGCCGGCATTGATAACGGGGACCTCACTGAACTCGGCGGCCAGCCTGGCGGACCCATCCCAGGGATGACGAAGGACGATCAGGTCCGAATACCCGCTCCATATGCGGATGGTGTCGGCCAGGGACTCACCCTTGGCCATGGATGAGGATTTGGCATCGGCGGTGGTGATGGTATCTCCGCCCAGCCTTTTCATGGCGGCCTCAAAGGAGCCCCGGGTCCTGGTGCTGGGCTCCAGGAACAGGCTGGCCATGATGCGTTGGGAAGCTAGGCCGTAATAGGCGGCAGGGTCTTCCTGGATCTCCTGGGCCAGGTCAAGAATATCCTCGATCTGGCCGTTGGAAAGGTCCTCTATGCCTACCAGACTGCCCTTATACATCTCTATTACCCCCGCCGTGTGGCCTCCCGAACCTGCTCAACCGTCCTCCATTGCAACATCCGGCGCAACTTCCGGCGCCCGGACCAGGACTACCTCGTCCTTCCCGTCGGTCTCGGCAAGCCTCACCCGGACCCTCTCTCTCAGAGATGTGGGGATGTTCTTGCCCACGTAGTCCGCCCGTATGGGAAGCTCCCTATGGCCCCGGTCCACCAGGACCGCCAGCTGGATACTTAGAGGCCTGCCCAGTTCTGTTACGGCGTCAAGGGCCGCCCTGGCGGTCCTTCCGGTGAACAGCACGTCGTCCACCAGCACCAAGTTGCTGGAGTTAACGTCAATAGGGAAACTGGATGCCACAGCCCTGGGTCTTGGGCTCAAAGGCAAATCGTCTCTATATGGACTGACGTCCAGGGGTCCCACGGGAACCTCCACTCCTTCAAACTCACGTATTCTTCTGGCGATGCTCTGGGCCAGGGGAACCCCCCTGGTGCAGATTCCAGCCAGCACTAGACCATCTACTCCACGGTGCCGCTCCAGGATCTCGTGGGCGATGCGGGTGAGGGCCCGCTGGATGTCCTCTCCGCCCAGCACCTGCCGTTCCGTCTCTCTGGTCATACTGATGCCCTCCACGGCATACAAAAAAACCCTTGCCTCTAGCCGGCAAGGGTTTCAGCTCTCTTCCGCCCACCCAGGTCGGAATCTAACACGGGGCCATAACCTTGCCAGCCTCACGGGGCTGTCTTTAAAGGTCCGCTTCTTTTCGATGGCTAGGGCCTGCCAGGCCCTAAGTCGGATTACAGGACTGTACTCTCATGGTATCAAAATAAGACAACGCGTACAAGCCGTGGCGCCGCCGGAAGCCGGGACGGGCCCCGCAAAATAGGGCGCACGCCGGAATCATACACGGAAATTCCACCCCTAGTTGAGATTGTATACCCTTGCGCAGTTGCTCCCGGAGATTTTGGCCTTCTCTTCCTCGGTGCACTCCGCCAGAATCTCATCCAGGATCTGGCAGCTCTTGGGGAAGGTCGACTCCTGATGGGGATAGTCGGACCCCCAGAGCAGGGTGTCCACACCGATGGCATGCCTTTCCCGTATTCCCCTGGCGTCCTCCTGGAACCCGAAGAAGGCATTGCGGCGGATTTGGTCGCTGGGTAGCATGTTCTCCTTGAACCGCACGGCGTTGTCCGGCTGGGGGAACTGGGTATAGACGAAGTCGAGGCGGGAGAGGAAATGGGGGATCCACGCCAGCTCATGCTCTATCGCACCGATACGTAACTTCGGATGCCTCTCGAATACCCCACTTAAGGTCATGTCGGCCAGGGACATCCGGACCCAGTGGTCCACGTTTACCAGGTTGGATAGGGGTGTATTGTTCTGAGATATGAATGTGTCGAACCGGTTGGTGGCGGCGTGAAGGCTGAGGGGCATCCCCAGGTCCTCCGCAGCGTCCCACAGAACCTCATATTCCGGCGAGTCGTAGGCCTTTCCATCGTAGTAGGAGGTGATCATGGAGCCCACCAGACCCAATTTGGCGCATCGCTCCAGCTCCTTCACGCCCTGTTGGATGTCGTCGGTGTTGATCATGCCCAGTCCCTTGAGTCTGTCGGGGAAGGGCTTGCAGAACTCGGCGATCCAGTCGTTATAGATGCTCAGGACAGACGTCAACAGCTCGCTGTCCACCACCTTGTAAAGGAAGAGACCAACCGTGGGATAAACTAACCCTACGTCCACACCGTCGACATCCATGTCCTTCACGTGTTCTTCCGGTATGTAGGCGCCGGGCCGGACGTTCTCGATCACGTCATTGCGGCTCAACTTCTCCGGCTCTTCGAATCTCCTGCCTGTCTGTGTGCCGGGGTTAACGCCCACGATCTTCTTCCCCTCGAAATACCACCAATCGTAGCCGTCCTCCTGACGGATAACCCTGGGAGCCTGGTCCCTGAACTTCGGCCCGACCCTGTCGGCCCATAGGCCGGCCGGCTCCAGAATATGGCTGTCGGAAGATATTACCCTGTAATTGGCCATCCCTAACCCCCTACATTTTCCGGCCCAAAGGGGCCATTGTCGATGTCGAAGCCGATTATAGTCCCGCCGGCCAAACCCGTCAACCGGCCCTGTTTCCCCAAAAACAGGCGCTCCCCCACGGGAGCGCCCATCAAAAATCAGCCTTTTATGGTAATCCGGGAGACCTGCGGGGCCTAGTTGAACTGGTATACCCTTGCGCAATTGTTTCCGGCGATCTTTGCCTTCTCCTCCTCGGTACAGCCCGTCAGGATCTCCTCCAGGATCTCCCGGCTCTTGGGGAAGGTACCCTCCTGATGAGGGTAGTCTGAACCCCACATCAGGGTATCCACCCCGATGGCGTGCCGGTCCCTGATGCCGCTGGCGTCCTCCTGGAAGGAGAAGAACACGTTCTGCTTGACGTAATCGCTGGGCAACATGTTTTCCTTAAACCGCACCGCGTTGTCCGGTTGGGGGAACTGGGTGTAGACGAAGTCGAGGCGGGAGAGGAAATGGGGTATCCACCCCAGCTCGTGCTCGACGGCTCCCACCCGGAGCTTCGGATGCTTCTCGAATACCCCGCTCAGGGTCATGTCAGCAAGGGACATCCGCACCCAATGGTCCACGTTGACCAGGTTGGACAGGGGTGTGTTGTTCTTGGAAAGGTACGTCTTGAACCGGTTGGTGGCGGCGTGGAAGCTAAGGGGCATCCCCAGGTCTTCTGCCGCGGACCAGAGAATTTCGTAATCGGGAGAATCGTAGGCCTTCCCATCATAGTAGGAGGTGATCATAGAGCCCACCAGGCCTAATGTGGCGCACCGCTCCAGCTCCTTTACACCCTGTTGGATGTCGTCGGTGTTGATCATGCCCAACCCCTTGAGCTTGTCGGGGAAAGGCTTGCAAAACTCAGCGATCCAGTCGTTGTATGTGCTCAGGATATGGGTCAAGAGCTCGCTGTCGTCTATCTTGTACATGTGAAGCCCTACGGTGGGATAGATTATCCCAACATCCACACCGTCGAAGTCCATGTCTTTCACATGCTCTACGGGGTCGTAGGCTCCGGGCCGCACGTTCTCAAGCACGTCCCTGGCTTCCAGCTTTCCCGGATCGTCGAACCTGACTCCTGCCTGGGCCCCCGGCTGAAGGCCGACGGACCTCTCGGTGTCAGTGTACCACCAGTCGTACCCATCCTGGTCACGGATGATGTGGGGGACCCGGTCCCTGAACTTGGCATCGGCTCTGCTGGTCCACAACTCGGCGGGCTCGACAATATGGCTGTCCGACGACATTACCTTATATCTGGGCATCCTTAGTCCTCCTCCGTCTTCTTCTCCGGAACAATTACCCATTAAATCAACTTAAGTAGGGAGAGAATTTTCCGAAGCTCTAGTTAAGCCGATATATCCTCTCGGTGTTCCCACCGCAAATTTTCGCCTTCTCCTCATCGGTACAGTCGGCCAGGACCTCCTCGAGGATCTCCCGGCTTCTAGGGAATGTGGACTCCTGATGGGGGTAATCCGAGCCCCACAGGATATTATCCACCCCTATGATATGCCGGTCCTTTATACCCCTGGCATCCTCCTGGAAGCCGAAAAACACGTTTCTGTGGACGAAGTCGGTGGGAAGCATGTTCTCCTTGAATCTATGCCCCTTTACCCCCAGAGGCCGTTGACTGTAGCCGTAGTCCATTCGCTCCAGGAAATGGGGGACCCAGGAAAGCTCGTACTCCACCGCGCCCACCTGCAGCTTGGGGTGCCGGTCGAATACTCCTGACAGCACCATGTCCGCCACGGACATCCGGACCCAGTAGTCCATATTGATAAGGTAGGAGAGCTTGGTGTTATCCGCGGCGTATGCGTCGGCCCTGTTGGTGGCGGCATGGAGGCTAAGGGGCATCTCCAGGTCCTGGGCCGCGGCCCACAAAGGCTCGTACTCCTCCGAGTCGTAGGACCTCCCGACGGGCGGGTAGGCGGGGATCATGGCGCCTATCAGGCCCAGCTTGGCGCAGCGGTCCAACTCCGCCAACCCATCCTGGACGTCATCTATGTTAAGCATGCCGATGGCCTTGATCCGGTTGGGAAATGAGTTGCAGAACTCCGAGACCCAATCGTTATAGACGCTGAACACCGACGAAAGTAGACCGCCATCGGGCACCACATACAGCAGCAGGCCGACGCTGGGGTAGACCACCCCGATGTCGATGCCGTCTATATCCATGTCCTTGATGTGCTCTTCCGGTATGTACCCACCCAGCCGGACGTTTTCGTACAATTCTTCGCGGCTGAGGTTCTCGGCGTCCTCAAACCTCCTCCCGGTCTGTGCGCCGGGTTGGACTCCCAGCACCTTTATTCCGTCGCAATACCAGTAGTCTGCCCCCTCTTCCCTCAGGATTACGGGCGCCCGGTCTTTATATTTGGGCTCGATCCTACCTGACCACAGGTCCCTGGGCTCGAAGATATGGCTATCCGAAGATATGATCCGGTAATTTCCCATGAATATCCCCCGTCATATTTGCTGAGGCTATTTCCATTGTGAGGCTGTTGGTCACACCCATTGGTGCCCAGATTTCTCTGGAATCTGATTATATGACGGCCCCGAATTCGTGTCAATCAACCGTTCCTGGCGGTAGTGGGTCAGCTTCAAACGGCACGGTGTGGGGAATTTAAACCGTCAAACCGGAGGAAGCCGGTGTCCAGGTACCAAGCCTGTTCATACGCCCTATGGATTCCGGCCTTCGCCGGAATGACGGGCCCGAAACCGATACACTACCTTCCTGGCCATGGTATTTCGAAAGTACTGCCGCTCCCGAGACGGAGGGACCCTTTCACCTTTTGACGTCGGAAAATTAGAGTGGGGATGAGACCCCAAACCGAATTTAAGTTGATGGGAGACTAGTCGAGGTGGTATACCCTGGCGGCGTTGCCGCCGGCTATCTTGGCCCTTTCTTCCTCTGTGCAGTCCGACAGGATCTCCTCGAGCACCCGTTGACTGTATGGCCACGTGGACTCGTGGTGAGGGTAATCGGAGCCCCACTGGAGCTTGTCCACCCCGATAACGTCCCTGAGCCTTATTCCCAGGGAGTCCTCCTGGAATCCCAGGAACACGTTCCGGTGGAAATAGTGGCTGGGCAGCATGGCCTCCTTAAAGCGATACCAGATGTCCCTGCGGGCCCGCTGCTGGTAGGTGTAGTCCAGCATGTCCAGGAAATGCGGGACCCAAGAGAGCTCGCCCTCCACGGACCCAACCTGTAGCCTTGGATAGCGCTCGAAAACGCCGCTGAAGATCATGTGGGCAAGGGACATCCTGGTCCAGTGGTCGAGGTTAGATTGGTCAGCAGGAGTCCTCGCGAGGCCGGTAATGACTCCCTGGCCTGGACCCGGACGGTTTGTGCCTAAGTGCAGGCTAAGGGGCATGTCCAGGTCCTGGGCTGCCGCCCATAGGGGCTCAAATACCGGGGAATTGTACGACATGGTCTCCGGGGGATACACACTGATCATGGCGCCTATAAGGCCCATATTGGCGCACCGCTCCAGCTCCCGTACTCCTAACTCGACGTCGTCGGTATTGACCAGACCGACACCCTTGAGCCTATCGGGGTACGCCCCGCAGAACTCGGTGGCCCAGTCGTTGTAGACGGAGAATATACTGGAAAGCAGGTCGCTTTGGGGCACCCTACGGTACAGCTGAAATCCGGTGGTGGGGTAGACGATGCTCACATCCACCCCATCGATATCCATGTCCTTTATACGCTCTTCGGGCATGTAACTTCCCAGCCGGACGTTTTCATGTCTGTCCTCGAGAGTAATCCTCTCCGGCGCTTCTATCCTGAGGCCCGTTTGTGTGCCCTGTCCCATGCCGGTCACGACCTCGCCCTGGCACACCCACCAGTCACCATCCTCCATGCTGACGATCCGTGGAGCCCGGTCCCTGAACTTGGGCTCAATCCTGCTTGTCCAGAGGTCCGGCGGCTCGATCACGTGGTCATCCGCCGAGATGATGCGGTAGCCAGCCATTTCAAACCCTCCAAAGTCCCGTTGTCCAGCGCAGTTGAGTTCCAACCGGGATTATATTATCGGCCCACCCTCGGGTCAATCAGATGGTCCCAGTTCCAGGTCCATCCCCGGCCCCTGGTTCAAGAAGGCCCTGTCGGCTTTTCTCCAAGTCGGCATGAACCCAGGAGGCTATATTCGGCCCCCGAGGGGCTTAAAATGCTGCGAACCAGGTTCAATTCCCCTGCAATCCAGCAGACTTCGGCCACTGGGTCGGCCTCGAGCAAAGCCGCCCCCGCCAGGCGACGCTCTTCAGCTTTGGCACCGTCCCGCAATCTTCCCAAGGTGAGGTGGGGCGAGAAGGGCCGGGTCTCCTTGGAGAATCCCAGGGACTCAGATAGCTCCCCGTCCAGGTCGCCCTGGAGTCCTCCTAGGGACTCCAGTTCTCCCCCTAAGCCGGCCCAGAGGACCCGTGGGACTGGAAGCATTGGGGAAGGCTCCCAACCCAGTTAGGGACAAGGCGATCGGCCCATTCCCGAAGCAGGCGCGTTCCATTGCTGACAAGATTCCTTCTACCGCTGAGGCGTCCACGTCTCCCAGAAATTCCAGGGTCAGGTGTATTCCCTCGGGCCTGACCCACCTGATCCCCGATACCCCCGCATCCTGCAGACGGGTTATCACCGCTCCCAGGGCGTGTCGAGCCTCCTGAGAAACCTCCAGCGCGATGAAAGTACGCAGCGTCGTCATATCCCAAGCAGCGTCTGGGCGTTACGCTCCAGAATGTCCGTCTTGGCCTGGCAGGTTATGAGGGAATCCTGTACTTCGTTTAGTAGCCGGGTTTGTCCCAGCAGTGGGAAGTCCGTACCGAAAAGTACCCTTTCGGCGCCGACCAGGTCCACCACCGCCGGGAAAACTCCTTTTTGGTAAAGGAATGGGGAAGCCGCAGTGTCATAGAAGACGTTGTTCGAGGCTTCGGCCACCTCGGGCATCAGGTTATAGAAGGGCAGACCTCCACCCCAGTGGGCGCAGACTATCGTATTCGCAGGGAAGTTGTTGATAAAAGCATAGAGCTTTTCGGGTGTGGTGGACCCCTTCCCGGGATAGAGGTGTCCGACGGGTTCCGAGGAGTGGCATAGGACGATCAGGCCCAAATCGGATGCCGCCTCCATAAGGGGCGCCATCACATCTTTGCTGGTGAGATCGAAGGCCTGAGTATCGGGGTGCAGCTCTCCGATGCCCTTAATCCCCTCCCAGGCACAGCGTTCCACCTCACTCACTGCATCCTCTCCCCAGGCTGGATTCACCGAGCAGAACCCCACCAGCCTGGAAGGAAATCGTTTCACAGCCTGGATGATGTAGTCGTTGGCCTCCCTGGCCACATCCTTGCTCGTCCATCCCACCCCCATAACCACCGCCATGTCCACCTTGGCTGCGTCCATCGCCTCGACCAACTCCTGGTCGGTGGTCAGCCGAGTTCCGGGCTTGGAAAAGAGGGTGCGGAAGGTCGAATCCTGCTTCAGGTACCGTTCCCGGTCCTCAAGGAAATTGGCGGGGAATATGTGGGTGTGGAAGTCAATTATCATCCTGGCTCAATTATAGGAAGCGGACCAGGCAAAGGCTAGATACCTATGGACCTGCTGGAAGACCGTGAGGATGAGCTGCCGCGTCTTCAACATGCACCCCATGAAGCTATTGAATCAGCCGAAAAGGGGTACTGGCCAGGAAGGGGCATTCACGGGCTCACCCGCAACCCGGCTATATATCCTTTACTCCTCGTCAACCTCTTCAGCGCCGTTCTGACTGAACCCGTTATCGCTGTAGACACCGGCATCCCGGCCCTGGTAAACGTGGACTATGAACTCATCCCTATACACTCCAACGGCGTCCAGAAGCTCGTCGTCTATCGTCTCGATCAGCTCCTGGATCTCCTCCTGGGTGAGACTCTCCAGGACGCACAAGGTAGCGTGGACGACGTTGGGAGTGTAATGCAGGTCCACTCTACCCGTTGGGTGCTCGTCCAGCAGGATGGTGTAAGACTCGGAAAATGGGGTCCTGCAGTCCCGCTCGAAATAATAGTCTGCCACAGCCTACCTCCGTAACGACGGTTATGTTAGCCACAGAGACTCGGAGACACAGAGATGTATATTTATCTCTCCGTGCCTCTGTGCCTCAGTGGCCAAAATCAAGGGCGCACCTGACCGGTGCCCAGCACAATCCATTTGTACGAGGTGAGTTCTTTGAGCCCCATTGGCCCTCGGGCATGGTATTTCTGAGTGCTGATGCCGACCTCTGCCCCCAAACCCAGCTGGGAGCCGTCGGTGAACCGGGTGCTGGCGTTGACGTACACCGCCGCCGCATCCACCTCATCCAAGAATCGCATGGCCGCCGAGTAATCTTCGGCCACGATTGCCTCGGAGTGGCCGGACCCGAACCTTTCGACATGTTCCAGGGCTTCCTCCAGAGAGTCTACCACCTTGACCGCCGCCACGAGAGCCAAGAACTCCTTCCCCCAGTCCTCTTCTCCGGCGGGTACGATATTCAGTCCCTGGACAGGCCCCAAGATGCTGAGGGCTCGCCCGTCGCACCTCATCTCGACGCCGGCCTCACCCCATAGCCGGGCAATGCGCGGTAGGAAGTTTGGTGCTACCTGGGAATGCACCAGCAGGGAGTCCAGGGCGTTACAGACCGTGGGGCGTTGTACCTTGGCATTAAAGGCGATGGCCTCGGCCTTGTCCAGGTCCGCCGACCTGTCCACGTAGGTGTGGCACACGCCAATTCCACCCGTGACCACCGGCATGGCCGCCTTCTCCTGAACGAACTGGATCAACTCTGCGCCACCCCGGGGCACCATGAGGTCTATGTATTTTCGCATCATCAGCAGGGACTCGACCAGGGCGCGGTCTGTGTTCTCTATCAGCTGCACGCAATTATCGGGGAAGCCGGCGGAGGCCGTGGCATCTTGGATAAGCCGCACCAGCGCCTTGTTGGAGTGGACCGCCTCTTTGCCTCCCCGGAGGATACAGGTGTTGCCCGACTTGAGGCCAAGGGCAGAGATGTCCACAGTCACGTTGGGCCTGCTCTCGTAGATGGCGCCTATGACCCCTAGGGGGACCCTCTTCTTCCCGGCTGTCAAGCCGTTGGGCAGGGTCCGCATATCGAAGAACTCCCCCACAGGGTCGGGCAACGACGCCACACCCTGTACATCGCCGGCCATCCCCGTCAGCCGCTGGGGAGTCAGCAAGAGCCGGTCCAGCATGGCTTCGGTGAGCCCGTCAGCCTTGGCCGCCTGGTAGTCCTTCTCGTTGGCCTCCAGCACCTCCTCTTGGCGAGTCTCAAGGGCGTCCGCGATGTTGAGGAGACCACGCTCTTTGAGGTCGGAAGGCAGCCTGGCCAGCCGGCGGGAGGCTGCCCGTGCCGCCTTCCCCATTTCCACAAGGCCCTGAATACCCGTTGTCATCAACTACCTCTTAAACTCATCTCCAGGTTAAATCATTAAGATATCTATTATAGTGGGCTGGCGGTCACAACAGCACCAAGTTGTTGCGGTGGACCACCTCCTCACCATAGTGGTAGCCCAGGACGGCCGGAATGCGGTCGGAGCGTGAGCCCATCATCCTGGCGATG
The DNA here is from genome assembly GCA_965225925.1 of Dehalococcoidia bacterium. Taxonomy (GTDB): domain Bacteria; phylum Chloroflexota; class Dehalococcoidia; order Lucifugimonadales; family JAGWBF01; genus CBDDBY01. Next base: position 257,917 of record CBDDBY010000004.1, read on the forward strand.
TCCACCGAACTATAGTTGACGATGCCGCATGCCAGCCTCTCTTCTTCAGGCCCGATTATATAGACGGTATCGCCTCGTTGGAACTCCCCTTCCACTCCTTTCACCCCAGCGGGCAGGAGGCTGCGGTTCTGCTCTCCCAGGGCCGTGGCGGCGCCCTGGTCCACCAGAAGCTTGCCCCGGGTGGAGAGCCCGCTGAGCATCCATCGTTTACGGCTTTCCATCCTGCTGGCGGTGGGCGGGAAGAGCGTTCCCAGCTCCTCGCCTCGGGCCAGCCGGAGGAGAACATCCCTGTCCCGGCCGTTACATACCACCGTGGTGATGCCTGAAGCGGCGGCCAATCTAGCCGCACCCAGCTTAGTGGGCATTCCCCCCCGGGTCTGGGGGCTGTGCTGCTTGCCCGCAAAGGCCTCCATGGCGTGGTCCACCTTTTCGACTCGGCGGATGAGCTGCGCCCCTGGATCGATGCTGGGGTCGGCGGTGAAAAGGCCGCCGGTGTCGGTGAGGATGGCCAGCAGATCGGCATCCACCAGGTTGGCCACCAGAGCGGAAAGCTTGTCGTTGTCTCCGAACACCTCTCCAATCTCGTCCACCGCCACCACGTCGTTCTCGTTCAAGACCGGCACCACCCTCAGCTCCAATAGCGCCAGGAGGGTGTTGCGGACGTTCAGATAACCCTGCCGGTCGGAGAGGTCCTTCCAGGTGAGCAGCGCCTGGGCCACCATGATGTTGTGGGGCTCGAAGAGCTGCTGGTAGACGTGCATCAACCGGCTTTGCCCCACCGCAGCCAGGACTTGCCGGAATGGGATGTCCTTACGCTCGGCGGCCGCTCCAAGGGTCTGCCTTCCGGCGGCGACGGCGCCCGAAGTCACCAGAATAACCTCGGCGCCGGAGCAAAGAAGCGCAGCTATCTGACCTGTCAGCCCAGACATTACCTCCATGTCGAGACGGTCGGAGCCGCCGGTGAGCACGCTGGTCCCACCCTTCACCACCACGCGTTTGTACAGCAGGGACATCGGGCCTTCGTCTCCCGTGGGTGTATTATAGACGTTCTCTGAGTGGCATAATTATACCAGCGGCGTATGTAGCCAACAAGGAACGAGGTAGGGTTAAGCCCGAATCCACCGAAGGACGTCCTTGGGGACAGTCCTTGAAGAAGCCAGCGGGTGCTCCTCTGAATCTGGGATAATGGTTTTGGAACAGAAACCAGCCCGGAAACAAGGAGCACCCAATAGATGCTGCCACAGAACAAACCCGACCGTATGCGCATCCTCTTTGACGACCATCGCCTGGTGGCCAATGCCGGCCTGCTCCTGCCGGCCACCCTAGCCCGGCACCTGGGCCTGCGGGAACTCGTCGACCATCACCTTGACCTAGGCGGAGCGCCGGGACGGGCGAACACTGGGGACAAGATGCTGACGCTGGTCGCTTCCGCGCTGGCAGGCGGCGACTGCATCGACGACGCCGATGCGCTGCGCGCTGGTGGGACGGTCGGTGTTCTAGGCTGCGTGGTCAAGGCGCCATCCACCCTGGGGACCTTCCTGCGCAGCTTCCGGTGGGAGCATGTCCGTCAACTCGACCGCGTGAGCCGCCAGTTGTTGGCCCGGGCCTGGGCCGCTGGGGCCGGACCCGGCGACTCGCCCCTGACCATCGACCTGGACTCGACCATCTGCGAGACCTATGGACTGGCCAAGGAGGGAGCGCGCCACCACGGCTATACCGGCGCCCGCGGCTATCACCCGCTGCTGGCCATTGCCGCCGGCACCGGCGAGGTGCTGATGTCCCGGCTGCGCGAGGGCCGGGCCAACACCGCCCGTGGCGCCGCCCACTTCCTGCGTGAGACGGTGGGGCGGGTGCGCTACGGTGGGGCCAGGGGACAACTCACGGTGCGGGCCGACAGCGGCTTCTACGCCCACACTGTCGTTGCCGCCTGCCGGGAAATGGATGTCCGCTTCTCTATCACCATCCGCCAGCGCGCCAGCCTGCGGGACCTGATCGAGGCGATACCAGAGGAGGACTGGACTCCCATTCCCTACTGGATGGACGGCGCCGCCGATGTCGCCGAGACGACTTACACCCCGTTCCAGACCAAGCCGGACGCCGCGCCGGCGCGGCTCATTGTCCGGCGGGTGAAGCCGACACCCGGTTCCCAGCTCGCCCTCTTCGCCAGATACAGCTATCACGCCTTCATCACCGACCGCGATGGGGAGACGCTGGAACTGGAGGCCGATCATCGCCGCCACGCCGAGGTCGAGAACGCCATACGCGACCTCAAGTACGGCGTCGGGCTGAACCACATGCCGTCGGGGCGCTTCGCCGCCAACGGCGCCTGGCTGGCTGGCCAGGTTATGCGCCATCACCTGGCCCGCTGGACGCGGCGCGGATTGGTCTGGGCGAGCGGACCGTGATCACCAAGACCCTCAGGCGGCGGGTCTTCGCTCTGGTGGGGCGGATCACCCGCTCGGCGCGCCGCCTCACTTTGCATCTCCCCCGGCGCTGGCCTTGGGAAACCCAGTTCAGTCGCGCCTTGGCCCGGCTGCAAGCCATTCCATTCCCGGCCTGACGGCCAGCCTGCAACTGACCCAACGTCCCCGCAATCTCGCGCCACCCCGGTCGCGAGAGTCCCCTGCTGCGTATCCTCTCGCCATCCCGCGCATCGCAACTCCCGCATAGGGCCTTAGGGGCCCTGTGCGGCGACTGAAGACCCTCCGCCGCCCTCCCATCTACCCCAAGACCCCAGGCCATCTCCCCTGTAGCTCCCTCACCCACCCCCTTCCGCTGTCCTCACCCCGTCCATCCGTGTCCTTCGGTGGATTCGGGTTAAGAAGCACCTTTCAATATGGTACTCCCGCCCGACTACAATATTCCAACCGGAGGGAACGCCGCCTGCTTGTAACGCGTACCAAGGACGGTGAATGGGGCGCCGAAGCTCGGGGTTCAGCGGCGGCTATGGCGGTATGGTATCATTTGGATAGGTGACCCGGGAGGTGTGAGGGGATGCTGGGACATGGAGACATGGGTGGATGGTCAAAGCAGTTTTTTTTGACTTTTACAATACCTTGGTTTATTTCTGGCCTCCACTGGACGAAATACAGCAGGCCTCCTGCGCAGAGCTGGGCCTGGAGGTCAAAAAGAATGGGATACGCAAGGGCTATTCCCTGGCCGACGAATTCATGGCCAGGGAAAATGCCGTAATGCCCCTGGCGGACCGCTCCGCCCAGGACCGCGATAGCTTTTTCGCCGAATACGAAAGGCTGATCCTGAAGGGCGCCGGCTTGGAGGTGTCCCTGCACCTGGCACAGGAGGTCTGGCAGATGGCCTCTCAGGTGCCCAAAGAGCTTGATGTGTTCGAGGACGTAGTGCCGGCTCTGGAACTGCTAAAAGGGCGTGGGCTCATACTAGGTGTGATTTCCAACCTGCGGAGGGACATGGATGAGCTATGCAGGCAGCTCAAGCTGGACCCTTACCTCGATTTCTGTGTAACATCCCGGGAGGCCGGCGCCGAAAAGCCCCATGCTCCCATATTCCTTGCGGCCCTGCAGCGGGCCCATGTCAGCGCCCAGGAGGCGGTCCACGTGGGCGACCAGTACCAGTCTGACGTCGAGGGGGCCAGGGCCGTGGGCATCAGACCGGTGCTCCTGGACAGGGAAGGATGGTACCAGAACGTCAACGACTGCTCCAGGATTGAAACCCTGCCCCAGCTGGACCAGTTGCTGTCAGATACGCTCTCCTAAACCCGAATCCACCGAAGGACACGGATGGACGGCGTGAGGACAGCGGAAGGGGGTGGGTGAGGGAGCTACAGGGGAGATGGCCTGGGGTCTTGGGGTAGATGGGAGGTCGGCGGAGGGTCTTCAGTCGCCGCACAGGGCCCCTAAGGCCCTATGCGGGAGTTGCGATGCGCGGGATGGCGAGAGGATACGCAGCAGGGGACTCTCGAGACCGGGGTGGCGCGAGATTGCGGGGACGTTGGGTCAGTTACAGGCTGGCCGTCAGGCCGGGAACGGAATGGCTTGCAGCCGGGCCAAGGCGCGACTGAACTGGGTTTCCCAAGGCCAGCGCCGGGGGAGATGCAAAGTGAGGCGGCGCGCCGAGCGGGTGATCCGTCCCACCAGAGCGAAGACCCGCCGCCTGAGGGTCTTGGTGATCAGGGTCCCCTCGCCCAGACCAATCCGCGCCGTCCAGCGGGCCAGGTTATGCGCCATCACCTGGACCGCCAGCCAGGCGCCGTTGGCGGCGAAGCGCCCCGACGGCATGTGGTTCAGCCCGACGCCGTACTTGAGGTCGCGTATGGCGTTCTCGACCTCGGCGTGGCGGCGATGATCGGCCTCCAGTTCCAGCGTCTCCCCATCGCGGTCGGTGATGAAGGCGTGATAGCTGTATCTGGCGAAGAGGGCGAGCTGGGAACCGGGTGTCGGCTTCACCCGCCGGACAATGAGCCGCGCCGGCGGGGCGTCCGGCTTGGTCTGGAACGGGGTGTAAGTCGTCTCGGCGACATCGGCGGCGCCGTCCATCCAGTAGGGAATGGGAGTCCAGTCCTCCTCTGGTATCGCCTCGATCAGGTCCCGCAGGCTGGCGCGCTGGCGGATGGTGATAGAGAAGCGGACATCCATTTCCCGGCAGGCGGCAACGACAGTGTGGGCGTAGAAGCCGCTGTCGGCCCGCACCGTGAGTTGTCCCCTGGCCCCGCCGTAGCGCACCCGCCCCACCGTCTCACGCAGGAAGTGGGCGGCGCCACGGGCGGTGTTGGCCCGGCCCTCGCGCAGCCGGGACATCAGCACCTCGCCGGTGCCGGCGGCAATGGCCAGCAGCGGGTGATAGCCGCGGGCGCCGGTATAGCCGTGGTGGCGCGCTCCCTCCTTGGCCAGTCCATAGGTCTCGCAGATGGTCGAGTCCAGGTCGATGCTCAGGGGCGAGTCGCCGGGTCCGGCCCCAGCGGCCCAGGCCCGGGCCAACAACTGGCGGCTCACGCGGTTGAGTTGACGGACATGCCCCCACCGGAAGCTGCGCAGGAAGGTCCCCAGGGTGGATGGCGCCTTGACCACGCAGCCTAGAACACCGACCGTCCCACCAGCGCGCAGCGCATCGGCGTCGTCGATGCAGTCGCCGCCTGCCAGCGCGGAAGCGACCAGCGTCAGCATCTTGTCCCCAGTGTTCGCCCGTCCCGGCGCTCCGCCGAGGTCAAGGTGATGGTCGACGAGTTCCCGCAGGCCCAGGTGCCGGGCTAGGGTGGCCGGCAGGAGCAGGCCGGCATTGGCCACCAGGCGATGGTCGTCAAAGAGGATGCGAATACGGTCGGGTTTGTTCTGTGGCAGCATCTATTGGGTGCTCCTTGTTTCCGGGCTGGTTTCTGTTCCAAAACCATTATCCCAGATTCAGAGGAGCACCCGCTGGCTTCTTCAAGGACTGTCCCCAAGGCCGTCCTTCGGTGGATTCGGGCTAAACCTGCCTTACTCCCGGCCAGGAGCCGAGGTACATGAAAGAGCCGCTAGAACAGGGCGAACTGATCCAGGCAGAGCCACCAGCCGAAAAATCCCGTCCTCGTCGCAGAACCTCTAAACTGGCCAACGACCTGGACGGGGCCACATGGACACGCAACTCCATCAGCGTCTGGGACGACATCGCCAAGAGCGCCGAAGAGCGCTCCCTGAAACATCCCGCCATGTTCCCGGCCCAGCTGGCCGCCCGCCTGATCCAAAGTTTCACCACCAAGGACGAAGGGGTGGTCCTGGACCCCTTCGCCGGAACCGGCTCCACGGTGCTGGCGGCCGAGGCGCTGGGGAAAACGGGCATCGGCTTCGACGTGTCCAAGGAGTACGTAAAGAAGGCGCGGAAGAGGCCAGGTCCGCCGCGAGATATGTTCGGGCCCACCGACCCGGCATTGCCGCCGGGAGACAGACGTTTATACCTGGCCGACGCCAAGGACCTGCTGGACTATCTGGAGCCCGACAGCGTGGACCTGGTGGTCACCTCCCCTCCTTACTGGGACATCTTGATGCAGCAGCGGACGGCGGACTACAAGGCCATCCGCCACTACGGGGAGGCCGACAGAGACCTGGGGAAAATCCCCAGCTATGACGAGTTTCTAGAAGCGCTGACGGCGGTATTCGAAAAGGTGCGCCAAGTCCTGAGGCCGGGCAAGTATTGCTGTGTCGTGGTCATGGACATACGGAAGAAGGACAGGTTTTATCCCATCCACACCGACCTGGCCTCACGCTTACAGGGCATCGGGTTCATCTTCGACGACATTATCATTTGGGACAGGGGTCAGGAATACAACAACCTCCGGCCCCTGGGATACCCCGCCGTGTTTCGGGTCAACAAGGTCCATGAATACATCCTTATATTCAAGAAGCCTGAGTAATAGAGCGGATACTGAATAGAACCAATATGGTTGCGTCCGGCTACCAAGAATACCGAATCAGTTCGACCAGCTCGTGGAATTACTCGAGAACTCTTCAGGAATCTCTACGAACAAGCATCGGCGAAAACACCGAGATGTCAACGTCAAGATACGTTGTGAGCAATGGCTTGACATCGGCTTTGGCCTTGTCTGGCTGGATGCTATCGTCGAAGAGGGCGCAGGTCTAAATGCGGCTCTCGAGCCCGCTCAGGTAACATAGAAGGCCATAGTATGTCGCCTTTGTCTGTAGAAAGGACTGCAGTTGGTCCCTGAGCCGAACGCCGCTCCCTATATCACCGTGCCGACAGATACAGTATTTCACTCTAGATCGGCGAACGTTTCTCAGTGAGGAGCCATTGCCAGCTGCAGCTGCTCCCTGAAGGCCACCAGGCGCTCCAGGACCTGGCGCAGCTCCCCGGTCCAGGTGTGGTCGGTGCGGCGTATGCTCACCTGCACCTGCTGGTTGCCCACCTTCACCGTTGGTCCTAACGCCCTTTCCAGGGCCAGCCTCGCTCCACCTGCAGGCTCCAACAAGTTGAGAGTAACGATTGAGCCCGACTGGGTAACAGACTCGACGGATGCCTCTCCGGCCAGTAATTTCAAGCCCACCAGGTAAAGCAGGTTGTCCACCTCCCGAGGAAGGGGCCCAAACCGGTCTTTAAGCTCTTCGCGAATGTCATCCACATCCTGTCGATGGCTTACCTTGGTCAAACGCTGATAGATGGCCAGACGGGTGGGAAGGTGGGAGATGTAGTCCTCGGGGATATGGGCGGCCAGGGACAGGCTTACCCGGGCCTGACTCCCGGCAGACTGTAGTTCCAGATCACCAGGCTCTCCGTCCTGGCCTGCCTTTATCTCCGATACAGCCTCTTTAAGTAGCTGGCTATAGAGCTCGAATCCCACCGCGTGAACATGACCGCTCTGCTCCTGGCCCAGGATGTTCCCGGCGCCACGGATCTCCAAGTCCCGCATGGCGATCCTGAATCCAGCCCCCAACTCGGTGGCCTCCAGGATCACCTTTAGCCTCTTACCAGCCGCCTCGGTTATCCGCCTGCTTCGCGGTATCATAAGGTAGCTGTAGGCCCGATGTCCGCCCCGCCCCACCCTTCCTCTCAGTTGGTAAAGCTGGGAGAGACCGAAGCGGTCGGCCCGGTCTATGATGAGGGTGTTGGCGTTTGGAATGTCCAGGCCGGACTCGATGATGGTAGTGCACACCAGCACATCCACTTCGCCACGGGTGAAGGACACCATAACGTCCTCCAGGTCGCCCTCGGCCATACGCCCGTGTCCCACGGCGATCTTGGCATCGGGAACCAGCCGCCTCAGGCCATCCGCCACTCGGCGGATCGTCTGGACACGGTTGTGCAGGAAAAAGACCTGGCCTCCCCGCTCGAGCTCCCTTTCTATGGCCTCCTTGATGATGTCCTCGCTGTATTCGCAGACGTAGGTCTTCACGGGCAGCCGCTCCTCCGGGGGTGTCTCCATGGTGCTCATGTCCCTGATGCCGGAAAGACCCATGTACAGGGTACGGGGTATGGGGGTGGCGCTGAGGGTCAGCATATCCACTTCCCTGCGCATCTGCTTCAGCCGCTCTTTGTGGCCCACTCCGAAACGCTGTTCCTCGTCCACCACCACCAGACCCAGGTTTTTAAACTTCACGTCCTTCTGGAGAAGCCGGTGGGTGCCTATGACCACGTCTACCTCCCCCGACTTAAGGCCTTCCACCACCTCCTGCTGCTCGTTACGGGTCCGGAAACGGCTGAGGCTCTCCACCCGCACGGGGAACGGGCTGAGCCGCTGGCTGAATGTGGCGTAATGCTGCTGGGCCAGCACCGTGGTGGGCACCAGAAGGCCTACCTGCATGCCGTCATTCACGGTTTTGAACGCTGCCCGGAGGGCCACCTCGGTCTTGCCATAGCCCACGTCGCCGCAGACCAGCCGGTCCATGGGGCGGACTTGCTCCATGTCCCGCTTCACCTCTTCTATGGTCCTTCGCTGGTCCGAGGTCTCTTCGTAGGGAAAGGCGTCCTCCAGCTCCTGCTGCCAGGGGGAATCAGGTGAGAGGGCGTGGCCCTGGACCACCTGGCGGGAAGCGTAAAGCTCCAGAAGCTCCTGGGCCATCTCCCGGGCCGAGGTCTTCACCCTCTCCTTGATCCTGCTCCACTCGGCAGTGCCCAATCTGGTTAGGCTGGGGACCTGGTCGTTGGGGGCCACGTAGGGCGATACCCGGTCCAGATGGTCGGTGGGTACGTAAATCTTATCCCCTTCGGCGTAGGCCAACACCAAGTATTCCTTTTCCCGTCCATCGGACTCCATCTGGATTGTCCCGTCGAAGCGCGCGACGCCGTGATCAATGTGGACGACGAATCCGCCGGGTACGATCTCGGAGATGAATGCCTCCCTCTGGACGGGAGTCTTCGACCGCACTCGTCGCTGCCTGGTGGCGCCGAATATTTCCGAGTCGGTCAGGAGAGTGATTCCCCCGCCCTCAAGGGGGAGGCTCCAACCCTCTTTCATGGTCCCGGTTATCAGGTTAAGGCTGCCGGGAGGGGCCGGAGATTCCAGGGTATTCTCGACAGTGGAGCTCACTCCCTGCTCCGAGAGTATCTCCGCCAGGCGGCGGGCATTGCGGCTCACGACCACCACCCTCTCACCATGTTCCAGCATACGTGGCGCCTGGCTGGCAAACTGTTGGGGCCTGCCATAGTATGACGGCGGGGGCCGGAACTGGAAGGCTGATTCACTTCCAATCCAGCCTGAAACCAGGAGCCGCCGCCTCAGTTCCAGAGCAAGCCGAAACTCGGGCCAGGAAACCTGAACGGAGGGAAAATTGCCGGGTAGCTCACCCCGACCCTCCCGGAGGGCCCTCAGTTTCTCGGCCCGCTCCGTAAGTCGCAATCCTTCGGATTCAATCTCCCCCTCCTGATCCAGAATCAGAAGCCCGCCCTTGGGAAGGTGGTCTATGAGAGAGCCGTCGTTGAGGAGGCCGTTGTAAAATGGGAGTTCGTCCACTTCGTGGCCGGAAAAGAGAGAGGCCAGTTCCTCATCGAAACGGTCCCGGGTGGATGCGTTACAACGGGAAAAGTCCATCTCTCCGATTAGCCGCGACACACGGTCCCGGTCCGCCAGGGATGGCAGGGTCTCCCTGGCGGGTATGACGTCTACACTCTCCACCATGCGCACAGACTTTTGGGAGATGGGGTCGAAGAGCCGGATGCTCTCGATCTCATCTCCCCCGAACTCTATCCTGGCAGGAAGCGGAGAGGAGGGCGGGAAGATGTCCACGATCCCACCCCTGTTACTGAATGTTCCCGGCACCTCAACCCCTTCCTCCCTCCGATACCCCAGGGCTATCCACCGGGCGAAGAGCTGGGCCAGTGGCGCCTTCGCACCCAGTTGCAGGGAGTGGCACCCCTGCTTCATCGCCGCAGGGGAAAGGGTCCATCTTAGTGAGGCGGCGGTGGATGCGACCACCAGGGGAGGCGGTCCCAAGTCTCCAACCCCATCCCCGGCAACATCCCATTCTTGGCCCAGGGCAGCCAGGACAAGGACTCTCTGGTTATTGGTGGCGGAATCCGCCACCAGGCGCTCGAAAGGCAACACTTCCGGCTCGGAGAAGAGGTGCACAGAGGCATCATCACCCAGATAGGAGAGAAGCTCGTCATGGAGGCGCCGGGAGTCTTCGGGTTTGGGGACGATTACCATCACCGGGACCTTTAGCCGGTGCCACAGGGCGGCGATGAGGTAGGGCTTGGCCGCATCGGGCGCCTCCAGCCGGTGGACCATCTCCTCCGACTCCAAACCTTCCTCCAAAGAGCGATAAGCAGGATGAGCGACACCCAGTACATCCAAGAGACCGATGAGACTCATTGTGCTATCATTTCCGCAATGACAGTTGTGGCCTGTCTTAAGCCTCCGTTAAGTAAACCAGATTAACCGGATTTAATTGGACGAAAAAGCCCCCCAATTGTCAAGTGCGGGGACGGCAGCCACGATGTCATACATATCGGAGTAGCCGGCTTTCTGAGGTGACCCGGTCCAGGCCAAGTGGTACAATGGCGGTGACATGGGGCGTTGAACCCGCCGCGACATTACCGGAAGCCCAGGCCCAGAGAGACCGCCACCCGGCTTCCACCGGGTTATGAGGGACACACACCAAGGTAGGAACAGGTGCATGCGCATACCCGGACAGAAGCGAAGCTCATCTCCGGACCAATGCGGCATCAAGGCCGGTCAGTTCGCCGAAGCCGTCAAGCATAACGAAATGGTCCAGGCCTGGGACATGCTGTCCAGGGAATCCCAGGGAGTCCGTCAGGGGGTATGGGCAACCAAGGAAGGCATCGACCTTCAGAAGGTTTACCGGGCTGCCCACGACCCCCAGAATCCGATGTTCCAGCTCATGATGGAGAACTTGAGGGTCACCATATTAAAGATATGGCCGTTGGAGGACCTCACGGACTTAGGAGTAGCTCCCACCAGCTACATAGACGACAACCACACCTTTGCTTTCCTCCCCTTCGGTGTAACGCAGGACCAGGAGATGATGGACCACGGCACCCTCAGATCTGGACTTGTCATACCCATGTTCCTGGAAGATGGAGAATGGAAGGTCGACCTTCCCGGGTGGCGTTTCGCAGGGCAATAATCAGCATGGCTGTGGCCCCGAACCTAGGGCTGGCGGACTAGCACTAAATAATTGGAGGCAATGGTCAAATGACCACAGTGGGCTCAGGGGAATATACCTACGAGCTAATCCAAGATTGGGCCCATTTGCCCCCCGGGGAGACCTTTGGCAGAATCAGTGGATTGGCTGCCGATTCCCAGGACCGGGTGTTCGCCTTCCAGCAGAAAGACCCGCCGATGCTGATATTCGACCGGGAAGGGAACTTACTCAGCTCCTGGGGAAACCGGGCCTTCGTCCGGGCCCATTACATACACATCGCCAACGACATCGCCTACCTCACCGACACCGACGACTCGGTGGCCATGGTCTACACTCTGGACGGTAAACCTCTCCAGGTTCTGGGACAAAGGGGGGTGCATTCCGACACTGGAACTGAACTCTACGGCGATCTCGTGCCCTATGGAGGAGGCCCTTTTAACCACCCCACCAGGATGGTCCCTGGCCCCACGGGAGATCTGTTCGTGTCCGACGGTGAACGCAATTGCCGGGTGCACCGTTTCACCAAGAACGGCGAGTTCATCGCATCCTGGGGGGAGCCTGGCAAGGCGGGTGGCAAGTTCCATCTACCCCACGGCCTCCTGGTGGACAAGGATGGGAAGGTCTATGTGTGCGACCGTGAGAATGCCATGGTGCAAATCTTCACATCCGAGGGCGAATACATCACCAGTTGGACCGATATGTGCCCACCCACCGATATCGCAGTCGACAATGACGGCGTATATTACGTCTCTCAGCTGTCGTTCAACAATGCCCACCGCTACGATGGCTACCCGGCCCCGGTGGGGACCGGCAGCGCCGTCCTCGACTCGGAGGGCCGGTATTTCACCCGCCCGGGCTCCGAGGCCCAGCTAAGCATATTTGACAGGGACGGGAACGTGCTCTCCCGCTGGAACGTCCGCTCGGGCCATGCTTTGTGCCTGGACTCCCGGGGCGACATCTACCTTTCGGCGCAGCACGAAAGAAGCATCGACAAGTACGTTCGCCAGACCTAGGAGCCTGTCCGATATTTCCGGGCAAAATGGCGAGCGATGGGGTCGCCAACAAAGGAGTAACAGGGTAAGCTAAGGTGGATGTGAAGGGAGGTGCTCCATGGCCAACAGTTTTCGTCCCTATTGCCTGTATCAGGCGTATCTACTGCCCCAGTCGCCGCGCGAGTGGCTACCCGAAGGACATTTGGCCTTCTTCCTGGAAGAGATGGTGAGCCTGCTGGATCTCAGGCCCATCTTTGAGCGGTACGAAGGAGGGCGGGGTCCCAAGGCCTACCATCCCCAGATGCTCTTGACGGTGCTACTGTACGGCTACTGCACCGGCGTGTGCAGCTCCCGGAAGATAGCCAGGAGCTGCGAGATGGACCTAGCGTTCCGGGTTCTTTCCGGGGGCCAGTTCCCCGACTTCCGGACCCTGGCGGACTTCCGGAAGGCGCACTTGGAGGCCTTCCAAGGGTTGTTCCTGGAGGTGCTGCGAATGTGCCGTGAGGCAGGTCTGGTGCGGATGGGGCACCTGTCTTTGGATGGGAGCAAATATCAGGCCAACGCCTCCAAGCACAAAGCCATGAGCTACGGGCGAATTGAGGAAGTGGAACCCCAACTGGAGGCGGAGATAAAGGAACTCCTACGGCGGGCGACAGAGGTGGACGAGGCCGAAGATGCCGAGTATGGGCCGGAGCAGAGTGGGGATGAGTTGCCTGAGGAGTTGCGGCGCCGGGAGGGCCGACTGGAGAAGATTCGAGAGGCGAAGCGGCGCTTGGAAGAGCGGGCGAGGGGCCGAGGGCAGGAGCGTGCTGAAGCGAGGGGGGCTGGAGCGGAAGAGGTGACAGCTGCTACGGCACGGGCCGTACCTCAGCCCAAGGAACAGAGCAATTTCACCGACCCGGACAGCCGGATCATGAAGACCTCTCATGGTTGGATTCAAGGCTACAATGCCCAGGTCCTAGTGGAGGAGGCCAGTGGGGTGATCGTGGCCCAGGAGGTGACGGCCCACAGCGCCGACAGCCGTAGACTCAGGCCCATGCTGGAGCGTCTGGAGGAGAACCTGGCTAGAGTGGGAGTCCTCGAAGAAGAGCGACGGCCAAAGTGGTTCACGGCGGACGCAGGGTACTGCAGCGAAGCCAATCTGGGGATGCTTGCGGAGCGGCAAATTGATGCCTACGTGGCCACCGGGCGAGAGCGACACCATCGGGGCGGGATCGCTCATGGAAACCGGACCAGGACACCGCTGCGGGCCGCCATGCGGGACAAGCTGCAGACCACGGAAGGGCGGGCGATCTACGCCCGGCGTAAAGCCATCACCGAACCCGTTCATGGACTAATCAAGCAGGCCCGGGGCTTCCGGCAGTTCCTGCTGCGGGGTCTGGACAAGGTGGCAGGGGAGTTCACCCTGATAGCCCTGACCCACAATCTCCTGAAACTCTGGCGAGCCGGACTGGCGCCAACGGGGTAAGCCAAACAGGTACCCGGACCAAGGGGCCGAAGACGGTTTAGAACCGGCGTCGCACTGCCGACGGGAACCCCCCAGGCCAAGATGGCCTCATCAAGTTCCCGCAAGACTCTCTCGGACCCGGCAGCGGTTTTTCCTCAAGAATCGTCGGACAGGCTCCTAGGCGGTATCTACCCGGGGTAATCCCAAAAGGCTCAGCCGGTTAAAGGCGTTAGTACTCAGTCAATTTTTATTCAGTCCAGGGTTTCACACCAACTCGTCCGCCCAAGGCGGATCCCCCGTCAAGAGGTAAAGAATCCCTTCCCCCATTGATGGGGAAAGGTTAGGATGGGGGTGAAAGACGCTCATAAAATCTTGGTTGACGTGGCACCGGGGCCGCCGGACTAGGACAAATGCGGACTAGCACAAATAATGAGGAGGTAATGGTTAGATGACGACAGTGGGCTCAGGGAAATATACCTACAAGCTGATCCCGGACTGGGGCAAATTGCCCGAGGGGCAGACCTTTGGCACTGTCAGTGGATTAGCCGCCGACTCCCAGGACCGGATATTCGTCTTCCAACAGAAGGACCCGCCAATGCTAATCTTCGACCAGGAAGGGAACTTACTCAGCTCCTGGGGAAACGGGGCCTTCGTCCGGGCCCATTATATACACATCGAAAACGACATCGCCTACCTCACCGACACCGACGACTCGGTGGCCATGGTCTACACTCTGGACGGTAAACCTCTCCAGGTTCTGGGACAAAGGGGAATGCATTCCGACACGGGGACTGACCTCTATGGCGATCTGGTGCCCCATGGAGCGGGCCCCTTTAACCACCCCACCAGGATGGTCCCTGGCCCCACGGGAGACCTGTTTGTGACCGACGGGGAGAAAAATTGCCGGGTGCACCGCTTCACCAAGGACGGCCAGCTAATCACCTCCTGGGGCGAGCCTGGTAAGGCGGGCGGCAAGTTCCACCTGCCCCACGGACTCCTGGTGGACGAGGATGGAAAGATCTACGTGTGCGACCGTGAGAATGCCATGGTGCAAATCTTCACATCCAAGGGTGAATACATCACCAGTTGGACCGAGGAGTTGAGGCCGCCCATCGATATCGCCAAGGACAAGGATGGGGTATTTTACGTCAGCCAGCTTTCTTTCAACGAGACCCACCGCTACGAGGATTACCCGGCCCCGGTAGGCAGCGGCAGCGCAGTCAACGACGCCGCGGGACGGCGCTTGATCAAGAAAGGTTCCGAGCCCCAGCTGAACATCTACGACCGGGACGGGCATGTACTGGCCCGCTGGAACGTCCGCTCGGGCCATGGGATGTGCCTGGATTCCCGGGGCGACATTTATCTTACGGTGCAGGCTGAAAAAAGCATCGATAAGTACGTTCGCCAGACCTAACGTCGGGATTGCCAGGCACAGCTGGGTAACAGACTGTGGGTTCTAACACCCTGGGGGATAGCTCCTACTGGAAACCTCCTCTCCGGCCTCGTTGAGCAAGGCCGCCAGGTCGGGGTCCGAGTTGTTCCAAATTGCCGTCTTTCTCCTGAAAGTAAAGCTGCCCCAGTCGGCGTAGCCCTCTACCTAGTCTGTGATAGACCCTTATCGTCACTCCAGGCCCCAGCACGTAGCTGGGGAACAGGAAAGAGGGACTCCCGTCGGCCTTATCGTACAGTACCCAACCCGTTAGGTCCTGGGCGGCCTGCCCGTGGTTGGTGATCCGCACATATTCGTCAGCCTCCGCACGGGGCACGACACCGTCGAAGAAGATGCAGTCTATCTGGACATCAGGGAACACTGGAACGGGCATGAGGGTTGGGGTCGGCGCCGGAGTGGCGGTAGGCGTTGGAGTGGGGATAGGCTTGGGTAATGGGGTGGGAGCAGAGAGTGGAGCAGGTACAGCGGTGGGTGGCGGGGGCACGGTGGTGGGTGTGGGCCAGGGAGTGGGTGTAGGGGTGGCAGTTGGGTTTGGGGTCGGTGAGGGGGCTGGCATGGGAATCGGGTTGGAGACAGGAGTGGGTTCCGGCGAAGGGGTTGGGATGGGAGTGGGAGTGAGAGTTGGCGAAGCAGTAGCGGTGGGTTCCGGAACTGGGGCGACGGTTGGTGGGACCGTTGCTGCCGGAGCAGGATCAGGTAGGGGAATCGGAGCATCGGAGGTATCGGCGGTCGAGGTGGTGGATGGCACGGGAGGAGGAGCAGGCGTGGCCGGAATCGTTGCTGTCGGTGTGGGCAATGGCGTCGGGGTCGGCAAGGCCGATATAGTAGCCGCCACGGCTGCGGAGATGGTCGATTTAAAGTCCGCCGTCGGGGTAGGGACGGTGGTAGGGGTAAAGGTAGGTACTGGCGGTCGGGTGAACTCGGCGGCGGGAGTTTTGGTCTGGGATGGCATCGGAGTGGAGGTGGACCCAGGCGAAGTTGGGGTCAAAAGGACCCCCCAGCCTGTCGCCAGGCTGCCCCACGCCATCAGCACCACCACCGGTAGGACGGGCCACCATCTCGACGTTAGGTCCCTCATGGCGTCGCTATTATACGTCAGCTAACCCCGAATCCACCGAAGGACGGCCTTGGGGACAGTCCTTGAAGAAGCCAGCGGGTGCTCCTCTGAATCTGGGATAATGGTTTTGGAACAGAAACCAGCCCGGAAACAAGGAGCACCCAATAGATGCTGCCACAGAACAAACCCGACCGTATCCGCATCCTCTTTGACGACCATCGCCTGGTGGCCAATGCCGGCCTGCTCCTGCCGGCCACCCTAGCCCGGCACCTGGGCCTGCGGGAACTCGTCGACCATCACCTTGACCTCGGCGGAGCGCCGGGACGGGCGAACACTGGGGACAAGATGCTGACGCTGGTCGCTTCCGCGCTGGCAGGCGGCGACTGCATCGACGACGCCGATGCGCTGCGCGCTGGTGGGACGGTCGGTGTTCTAGGCTGCGTGGTCAAGGCGCCATCCACCCTGGGGACCTTCCTGCGCAGCTTCCGGTGGGGGCATGTCCGTCAACTCAACCGCGTGAGCCGCCAGTTGTTGGCCCGGGCCTGGGCCGCTGGGGCCGGACCCGGCGACTCGCCCCTGAGCATCGACCTGGACTCGACCATCTGCGAGACCTATGGACTGGCCAAGGAGGGAGCGCGCCACCACGGCTATACCGGCGCCCGCGGCTATCACCCGCTGCTGGCCATTGCCGCCGGCACCGGCGAGGTGCTGATGTCCCGGCTGCGCGAGGGCCGGGCCAACACCGCCCGTGGCGCCGCCCACTTCCTGCGTGAGACGGTGGGGCGGGTGCGCTACGGCGGGGCCAGGGGACAACTCACGGTGCGGGCCGACAGCGGCTTCTACGCCCACACTGTCGTTGCCGCCTGCCGGGAAATGGATGTCCGCTTCTCTATCACCATCCGCCAGCGCGCCAGCCTGCGGGACCTGATCGAGGCGATACCAGAGGAGGACTGGACTCCCATTCCCTACTGGATGGACGGCGCCGCCGATGTCGCCGAGACGACTTACACCCCGTTCCAGACCAAGCCGGACGCCCCGCCGGCGCGGCTCATTGTCCGGCGGGTGAAGCCGACACCCGGTTCCCAGCTCGCCCTCTTCGCCAGATACAGCTATCACGCCTTCATCACCGACCGCGATGGGGAGACGCTGGAACTGGAGGCCGATCATCGCCGCCACGCCGAGGTCGAGAACGCCATACGCGACCTCAAGTACGGCGTCGGGCTGAACCACATGCCGTCGGGGCGCTTCGCCGCCAACGGCGCCTGGCTGGCGGTCCAGGTGATGGCGCATAACCTGGCCCGCTGGACGGCGCGGATTGGTCTGGGCGAGGGGACCCTGATCACCAAGACCCTCAGGCGGCGGGTCTTCGCTCTGGTGGGACGGATCACCCGCTCGGCGCGCCGCCTCACTTTGCATCTCCCCCGGCGCTGGCCTTGGGAAACCCAGTTCAGTCGCGCCTTGGCCCGGCTGCAAGCCATTCCGTTCCCGGCCTGACGGCCAGCCTGTAACTGACCCAACGTCCCCGCAATCTCGCGCCACCCCGGTCTCGAGAGTCCCCTGCTGCGTATCCTCTCGCCATCCCGCGCATCGCAACTCCCGCATAGGGCCTTAGGGGCCCTGTGCGGCGACTGAAGACCCTCCGCCGACCTCCCATCTACCCCAAGACCCCAGGCCATCTCCCCTGTAGCTCCCTCACCCACCCCCTTCCGCTGTCCTCACGCCGTCCATCCGTGTCCTTCGGTGGATTCGGGCTAAGGGAGAAGAGCGCAAAGGGATAAAATCGCCTCATCCCTTCCCATGCACCGCTTCACCGGCGGGTGACGGCAGCCGCCTGCGCCTCCGGATCACCTCCCGGCCAAGGAAAAAAGCCGCCCCCACCACGATCACGCTGAGCCAGCTGATGGACCGGTCCAGGGCGACGATGGAGAAGGCCGCCGTTTCCGATTCAACCACGGGCGACAGCAAAAGGAGGCCCGTGACGCCCCACTCCACGGCCCCCAGGCCCCCCGGGGTTATTGGGACCAGCGTCAGCATGGCGCTGGCCAAAGTGACGAAGATGACCAGGGGAAGGCCAAGGGGGAAGCCCAGCGCCTCTACCACAAGGAAAAGGCGGCGGCCTCGGCCATCCAACCCAGTGCCCCCAGCAGCGTAACCAGGGGAAGCCTTTGGAAGCTTCCCACGGTCCCCTGGTGGAACCGCTGGTGGGCCTCTTTCAGGCGGCCCGGACCCGCCCGCCAGGCGAGACCGGAAGACGCTCATCATGAGAATGATGCCTGCCAGGCCTACGGCCATAATCGCCGCCAGACCCAGAAACACCCAGGATATGCCGACGTCGTTGAGCGCCAGGAAGAAAGTGGCCAACGCCAGTAGCAGCAACACCAGGCCCATGTCCAGCAGCCTCTCGGCCAGGATGGTCCCGATAGTCCGGGAGAAGCTGCCTCCAGTATCACCGGCGTAGGCATGGGCCCGGTAGGCATCCCCCAGGCGGAACCAGGTCACGGAATTGGCGAACCAGCCCATCAGGATAAGAGAACTACAGTGAAGAGGGTTCGGGCTTTATGCATCATGGTCGCCCTGAACGTTCTTCAACAATATCCACCATCGAGCCCCCCGGAAGAGGAAGGTGGTGTAGTGCACAAGCAACGCCAGGACAAACAGGAACGGGTTGCTTGCCTTGAAACTTTCTCCAATGGCGCCGAGATCAATGTCGAAACGAGTGACGAGAAAAAGGAGGAAAGCTCCGGCCATGACAAAGGAGACCACAGTGGCGGGAGAGAGAAGGCGCCCTTTGAAGGTCGGGGCGGGCTTGCGTGTTGTGAGAGGCCAGGGCATGATGGCTGCTGAAATCTATAGCGGGTGCTTCGCCGGAAGGCCGGGGCGGCGTGGGCATTTGGTAGGGGTGGGCTTCAGCTTCTCCACCACCACCAGCGCCCTGCCATCCCTCAGGCCATCCATGTCCACGCTCCTGGTCTCCCGAATCCCACCCCCCAGCACATCCATGGCGTGGAGCGAAGCTTCCACCTCTGAGCTGAAACTCCCCTTCTTCATGGTTACCACTATCCCCCCTACGCGACAGTAAGGGAGCGTAAGTTCCATTAGTATACGCATGGCAGCCACCCCCCTTGAGACCACCACGTCGAAGCTCTCCCGAAGCCGGGAGTCCTGGGCCAGGTCTTCGGCCCGGCCTGCGCAGACTTCGAAGCCGTCGAGTCCCAGGGTTTGAGCCAAATGATCCATAAAGCCGGCCTTCTTGGAAACCGAGTCCACAACCGTCACGTGCATCCCTGAGAAGGCCACTTTCAGTGGCATTCCGGGGAACCCTCCGCCGGAACCGATATCCACCAGCCGGCCGTTGGCTTTCACATCTTCGGGTATGACCATGGCAACGGTCAGGGAATCAAGGAAGTGCTTGACCTGGGCCTCATGGTAGTCAACGATGGCCGTCAGGTTCATTCTCTGGTTCCAGTTCACGGTAGTGCACCCGGAACCTTTCGATCTGACCATCGTCGAGATTCAGCTCGAGCTCTTCAGCACCCTTGACCAGTAGCTCCATACATACGGCTCCCTCGAGTATTATAGCATCGGAAGTATGCCCCCTCCGGCGAACAATATTTGGTAGTGGGTCAGCTTAAAAGGGCATAGTATGGGGAACCTAAACCGTCACACCGGCGGAAGCCGGTGTCCAGGTACCCAGCCTGTTCAGACGCCCTATGGAACCCGGCCTTCGCCGGAATGACGGGTTGGAAACTGATACACTACCCAATAATTGACACACTTCGACCCTGGCCGTAGAATGTGGTCACGTTCAACTATTGTTTGCCGTCCCGCTGACGCAAACGTTGATGGAAAGCTGAATTTTTGCCCAGGAGGGGTCCATGTCAACCAAGGCATTCATCCTTATCGAAACTGCTGTGGGCAAGACCAGGGAGGTGGCCAACACGTTGATGGACCTCGGGGGCATGCAGTCGGTGGATGTGGTTACCGGGCCTTACGATGTCATCGCTGTTATCGACGCTACGGATATAAACACAATGGGCTCGCTGGTGACTGAGAAGCTCCACACCATCAGCGGTGTGGTACGGACGGTCACCTGCGTTGCGGTAGGCGGTTAGTCCAGGGTGAGGCCATCATCCGACCAAAAGCCGAAGCTGCCCTCCCAGCCAGAGTAATAGTCGGCAATGGACTTCCGATTCTCTCCCGAAGAGGAGGCTTTTCGCCAGGAACTGGAAGGTTTTCTGAGATTGGAGTTACCTTCCGGCTGGGAAGGGGCGGGGCGCTGGCCCGAGGAACAAGACTGGGACTTCACCCGTGAGATGCGGAAGAAGCTGGCCCAACGCGGCTGGCTGACCATGCACTGGCCCGAGGAGTACGGCGGCCAGGGCGCTTCTCAGGTCCGCTCCGCCATCTTCAACGAAGAAATGTCCTACAACCGTGCCCCCGGCCGCGACATTTTCGGGGTACGCATGCTGGCCCCCACCTTGATGATCTACGGCACCGAGGACCAGAAGAAGGCCTTCCTCCCGCCGGTGGCCCGGGGAGAGGTGCAGTGGTGCCAGGGCTACAGTGAGCCGGAGTCGGGATCGGACCTGGCCTCCCTCCAGTCCCGGGCAGTATCCGACGGCGACGACTACGTGCTGAACGGCACAAAGATATGGACGACCATGGCCCACGTCGCCGATTGGATCATGGTACTGGCCCGCACCGACCCCGACGCCCCCAAGCACCGGGGCATCAGCTTCCTTCTGGTTGATATGAAATCCCAGGGCGTATCCGTGAAGCCGGTGAATAACATGACCGGTGGCCACGACTTCAACCAGATATTTTTCGACAATGTGAGGGTGCCCAAGAGGAACCTGGTCGGGGAAGAGAACAGGGGTTGGTACGTGGGGATAACCCTCCTAGATTTTGAGCGTTCTGGGATCGACTACTCGGCCACGTCACGCAGGCTCCTCGGTGAGCTGACAGACCACCTCCGGAGCACCAGGAAGCCGGAGACGCCAACTAACAGGCACCTTTATATGAAAAACCTGCTGGCCGACCGGTACATAGAGGCTGAGACGGCACGCCTCCTGGCATATGGAGTGGCTTGGATGCAGGGAAAGGGACTCATCCCCAACAAAGAGGCATCCATGAGCAAGGTGTTCGGCTCGGAAACCCTTCAGAGGGTCACTTCCACGGGGATGGAGGTCCTCGGCCTCTTCGGCCAGCTTCGGCCGGGGGATAAGTGGGCGCCCTTGAACGGGCGGGTGCCGGAAAACTGGATGCTCAGTTTCGCCCACACCATCGCGGCGGGCACATCCGAAGTGCAACGCAACATCATCGCATCCCGGGGGCTGGGACTTCCCAGGGGTTAGTAAGTCCACTCCGGGAGACCTGAGTTACCCATATATGCCGGCACAGGGATGGTATACATGCCGCAGGAGATACATTTCGACATCCCCGTTGACGATGCCGAACGTGCCCAGGCCTTCTATGCCGAGCTGTTCGGCTGGACTGCCCAGAAAGCGCCCGTGCCCGACATGGAATACTGGGTTATACGGGCCTCCGAGGGAGACGCTCTGGGCGGGCTGATCAAGCGGACAGCCCCCGGACAGACGCCCATCAACTACTACACCGTCCCGTCCATAGACAAAGCCATGGGCAAGCTGGAGAAACTGGGAGGGAAAGTGACGGCGCCCAAGGCGGCCATACTCCACGTAGGGTACAATGCCCAATGCACCGACACCGAGGGCAACGCCTTCGGCCTTTGGGAAAACAACCGGGACGCCAGGTAGCGCCCAGGACTTGTAATGGACCTAGAGCTTAACGAAACCCAGCAAATGCTAAGGAACAGCGCCAGGGAGTTCCTTTCCAGGGAATCTCCCCTTTCCCTGGTGCGGGCCATGGAGGAGGACGAGAAGGGCTATACCACCCAACTGTGGCAGCAGATGGTGGAGCTGGGGTGGACCGGCGTGGCATTACCCGAGAGTTACGGCGGCGATGGGGGGAACTTCCTGGACCTGGCTGTACTGCTGGAGGAGATGGGACGGGCCCTGACGCCGGGACCCTTCTTCTCCACCGTGGTCCTGGGGGCACTGACCCTCCTGGACTCCGGCAGCAACGCCCAGAAGCAGGACCTCCTCCCCAAAGTAACCCGGGGGCAAATCCTCATGACCTTGGCTCTGACCGAGGTCAGCGCCAGCTACGAGCCCTGGGGAGTCCAGATGGAGGCCGTCCGGGAGGGGGATGATTTCATTCTCAGCGGGACGAAGCTATTCGTGCCCGACGCCCACGTTTCCGACGTTATGATAGTCGCCACCCGCACATCCCGGACCGGGGACCCGGCATCCGGGATCACGACTTTCCTGGTACCCACCTCCAGCCCCGGGATGAGTACCAACCTCCATCATACCCTTGGCGCCGACAAGCAGTGCGAAGTGGTGTTTGAAGGCGTCAGTGTCCCTGCCGGCGGCGTGCTGGGAGAGGTGGACGCCGGTTGGCCGATTCTTATGAGGACCATCGAGAGGGCAGCCGCGGCCAAATGTGTGGAGATGCTGGGCGGCGCTGAGGCCGTACTGGCCATGACGGTGGAGTACGCCAAACAGAGGGTGCAGTTCGGCCGCCCCATCGGCAGCTTCCAGGCCATTCAGCATCATTGCGCCAACATGGCCACCGACGTGGAATGTTCCCGCTACGTCGCTTACCAGGCGGCCTGGCTCATGTCCGAAGGGCTCCCGGCCGCCACGGAAGTATCCATGGCCAAGGCCTGGGTGAGCAACGCTTACAGAAGGGTCTCCACCCTAGCCCACTCATGCCATGGAGCAGTGGGTTTCACCAGGGAGCACAATCTGCAGCTTTATACAAGACGGGCCAAGGCCCAGGAACCGGCTTTCGGCGATGCCAACTTTCACACCGACTTGGTCGCCCAGGCGCTGGGGATTTAACAGGGTTTCCTTCCGCCCAAAGCCACCGGTTGCTCCGCCATTTCGCCCGCCTGCTTGAGTCAATCAATATCCCCGGAGAGAGAGGTAAATCGTGACTACCAGGGATTGCATCTTCTGCCGGATGCCTCGGGGAGAGGCTGAAGGAGAGCTCCTGTTCAGGGACGATCGGGTTTATGTGATCCGGGACATAAACCCTCAGGCCCCCGTTCATCTTCTTATCATTCCCATTCGCCACGTGGCTTCCCTTGCAGAGGTCGGCCCTGGCCAGGAACAGCTGATGGGCCATATCTTCATGGTCGCCGAGGAGATGGCCAGGAGGGAAGGGGTGACCATCAGCGGCTATCGGCTCATCCTGAATCAGGGCTCGGACGCGGGGCAAGCGATAGAGCACACCCATGTGCATCTCCTGGGCGGCAAAAGCCTGCCCCCCTTGGGCTAACCTATGTCTTCCCCTATGGCTTCCCCTGTGTTTTCCAAAGTCGAGGAACTCATCACCAGGCGGATGGGTGCCCTCCCAAAGGGCCTCTTTGAGCACATTCTTAGGGTGCGGCAGTTGGCCCTGGAGTTGGCCCGCTGTCACTCGGTAAATGAGGAGAAGGCGAGCCTGGGAGCGTTGGCCCGTGACGTCGCCAGGGCGATGAAGGGGGGAAAGCTGCTTCGAATGGCCCGGGAGTTGGGGATTCCAGTCCATCCCGTGGAGGCCCGGCTCCCTGTACTCCTCCACGGCCCGGTGGGCGCCGAATTGCTCAGACGTGAGGAAGCTCTTGACGACCCCGAGGTCTACGAGGCTGTTTACTGGCATAGTACAGCCCACGACGGGATGGGGCCGGTGGCCAAGGTGGTATTCTTGGCTGACAAGCTGGACCCGTATAAAATAGACCGCTATCCCTACCTGCCTGAGCTGAGGGATCTGGCCATGGAAAGTCTCGACCGGGGGATGTTGACTTTCCTGGACCGGGAGTTGGCGTCTCTGCTCCACCAGGGAAGCCTGGTTCATCCGGCCTGGGTGGAGGCACGAAACGAGCTGGTCCTGAAGGCTTCTTTGCGGTCTTAGCCCGAATCCACCGAAGGACACGGATGGACGGCGTGAGGACAGCGGAAGGGGGTGGGTGAGGGAGCTACAGGGGAGGTGGCCTGGGATCTTGGGGTAGATGGGGAGGCCGGCGGACGGTCTTCAGTCGCCGCACAGGGCCCCTAAGGCCCTATGCGGGAGTTGCGATGCGCGGGATGGCGAGAGGATACGCAGCAGGGGACTCTCGCGACCGGGGTGGCGCGAGATTGCGGGGACGTTGGGTCAGTTGCAGGCTGGCCGTCAGGCCGGGAACGGAATGGCTTGCAGCCGGGCCAAGGCGCGACTGAACTGGGTTTCCCAAGGCCAGCGCCGGGGGAGATGCAAAGTGAGGCGGCGCGCCGAGCGGGTGATCCGTCCCACCAGAGCGAAGACCCGCCGCCTGAGGGTCTTGGTGATCACGGTCCCCTCGCCCAGACCAATCCGCGCCGTCCAGCGGGCCAGGTTATGCGCCATCACCTGGACCGCCAGCCAGGCGCCGTTGGCGGCGAAGCGCCCCGACGGCATGTGGTTCAGCCCGACGCCGTACTTGAGGTCGCGTATGGCGTTCTCGACCTCGGCGTGGCGGCGATGATCGGCCTCCAGTTCCAGCGTCTCCCCATCGCGGTCGGTGATGAAGGCGTGATAGCTGTATCTGGCGAAGAGGGCGAGCTGGGAACCGGGCGTCGGCTTCACCCGCCGGACAATGAGCCGCACCGGCGCGGCGTCCGGCTTGGTCTGGAACGGGGTGTAAGTCGTCTCGGCGACATCGGCGGCGCCGTCCATCCAGTAGGGAATGGGAGTCCAGTCCTCCTCTGGTATCGCCTCGATCAGGTCCCGCAGGCTGGCGCGCTGGCGGATGGTGATAGAGAAGCGGACATCCATTTCCCGGCAGGCGGCAACGACAGTGTGGGCGTAGAAGCCGCTGTCGGCCCGCACCGTGAGTTGTCCCCTGGCCCCGCCGTAGCGCACCCGCCCCACCGTCTCACGCAGGAAGTGGGCCGCGCCACGGGCGGTGTTGGCCCGGCCCTCGCGCAGCCGGGACATCAGCACCTCGCCGGTGCCGGCGGCAATGGCCAGCAGCGGGTGATAGCCGCGGGCGCCGGTATAGCCGTGGTGGCGCGCTCCCTCCTTGGCCAGTCCATAGGTCTCGCAGATGGTCGAGTCCAGGTCGATGGTCAGGGGCGAGTCGCCGGGTCCGGCCCCAGCGGCCCAGGCCCGGGCCAACAACTGGCGGCTCACGCGGTCGAGTTGACGGACATGCCCCCACCGGAAGCTGCGCAGGAAGGTCCCCAGGGTGGATGACGCCTTGACCACGCAGCCTAGAACACCGACCGTCCCACCAGCGCGCAGCGCATCGGCGTCGTCGATGCAGTCGCCGCCTGCCAGCGCGGAAGCGACCAGCGTCAGCATCTTGTCCCCAGTGTTCGCCCGTCCCGGCGCTCCGCCGAGGTCAAGGTGATGGTCGACGAGTTCCCGCAGGCCCAGGTGCCGGGCTAGGGTGGCCGGCAGGAGCAGGCCGGCATTGGCCACCAGGCGATGGTCGTCAAAGAGGATGCGCATACGGTCGGGTTTGTTCTGTGGCAGCATCTATTGGGTGCTCCTTGTTTCCGGGCTGGTTTCTGTTCCAAAACCATTATCCCAGATTCAGAGGAGCACCCGCTGGCTTCTTCAAGGGCTGTCCCCAAGGACGTCCTTCGGTGGATTCGGGATTAGGCGAAGGCCCTGGCCAACGTGCTCTTGCCTCCCTCAAACCGGCCAAATTGGCCCTTTCTGTCTCAATGCCGCGATAATTTTCAGGCCACCCGCTCATGCCTTCAGTCAGGCTACGCCACCTTCAAGCGGCGAACTTGCGAGATTGAGCCTCCCCAAGTTGCCCCCTTCCCAGAATATAGGCTCCCAGGGATAGCTGGACATTAGCCTTGTTCTGATATACTGATTTCAATACACCCACGCCATGACCTTTGGGAGCAAACAAGTGGAAGTCATTTCCCGAAAACAGAGAGCGGACGGGCGCAGGTGGGACGAGCCCAGGAAGACCACCATAACACCCGGCTATCAGGCCTTCGCCGAGGGGTCCGCCCTTATCGAAATGGGGCAGACCAAGGTCCTATGTTCCGCCACCATAGAAGAAAGGGTGCCACCTTTTTTAAGGGGTGCGGGAACCGGCTGGGTGACAGCCGAGTATTCCATGCTGCCGCGCTCCACTGGGGTACGTACCCCCAGGGAAGGGGGCACGGGCCAGGTCAAGGGCCGCACCATGGAGATCCAGCGCCTCATCGGCAGATGCCTGAGGGCGGTGACGGACAGAGATGCCCTGGGAGAGAGGACTGTACTTCTGGATTGCGACGTCCTCCAGGCCGATGGCGGCACCAGGACGGCGGCCATAACCGGCGCCTACGTTGCGCTCTATCAGGCCCTCCTGGTGCTTGTGCGTGGCCGGATTCTGGCGGATATTCCCCTGGACTGTGCCCTGGCGGCTATAAGCATGGGGCTGGTGGGGGGTGAGCCCCTGCTGGACCTGTCTTATGGAGAAGACGTGCGGGCGGCGCTGGACGTCAACGTGGCCATGACGGACAAGGGAGACCTGGTGGAAATCCAGGGCACCGCCGAGGGCAAGCCCTTCCCCAGGGAGACGGTATCGGAGCTGCTCTCCCTGGCGGCCAGCGGTGTGGAACCCTTATTCCAGGCCCAACGGGAAGCGATCCATTCCATCAAAGGAGGGCATAGGTTTTAGTGGGTCTACGGCCCATGGGCGGCGTACACCTCACCCATCCCCTTGTCCTAGAGACAATGGCCAGGCGCTTCTGGAGATTCATCCTTATATGCGCCGACCTCACCAATAGCTTCCTGGACAAGAATGGACCCCACCTGGCGGCGGCCATAACCTACTACGCCCTCTTCTCCCTCATTCCCCTCACTTTGGCCATCATGTTCATCTTGGGGACCTTTTTCAGTGGGTCCGAGGGCCTGGAGACCCGCTTCGCCCTGGCGGTAAACACCTTATTGCCAGTGTCCGACGATACCGTTGCCGAGACTCTTCAGGCATTGGCCAGGACACGGACCGTTACGGGAGTGCTAGGAATTCTCGGCCTCTTGTGGGTAGCCACAACTGTTTTCGGCGCCATCCGGAAGGGTGTCAATACCCTTTGGGGGATACGCCAGTCCCGGCGTTTCTTCCATGAGCGGTTAATAGACATCTCCTTCACAGCCGGAGCGGGCCTTCTTATGGTGGTGCCCATAGCCCTGACGGCGGGGCTGGCCGTGCTGGGTGAGTTCGGCTCGACCCTGCGAACCGGCAGCGCCGGCAGCGACCGTCTGGAGAACTACCTATCCTATGCCCTGTCACCATTCATCAGCCTCACCGTATTCCTATTCATTTATCGCTATCTGCCCAACATCAAGGTGACTTTTCGGGAGGTGTGGCCGGGGGCCCTTATGACGACGATGGCCTTCGAGGGATGGAAGGGGGTGTTCCTCTGGTATAACCACACCTTTCCCATCTACGACACGGTCTACGGACCTGTTGGCGCTCTGGTGGCCCTGCTGACCTGGATATACATATCCGCCAACATCCTTCTCGTTGGCGCCCTGGTCACATCCAGGTATTCAGCTTATCTGTCGACTAAGGTCGAGGAGAAAGCCCAGCAGCTCCTGATTGGGCTACGGAAATTGTGGGCAGGGCGCACCAGCTCAACAAAGAGCCTGGGGACGGGTGATGATGACTGAATGTAGGTCCCTCGGTAAGGCCACGGTATTGGTCGTAACGCTGTCGCTATTGTTTGTTGCATGCAACTCCTTCACCTCCGCTCCGTCATCGGCGCCAACGTCCCTGCCAGCTTCCGGCGCCGAGCCGACATCTTTGCCGCCGCCGCCCAGCCCTACGATTCCCCCAAGTCTCATCCCACAGGCGGCCTCTGAAGACACCCCCACCCTGCCTACGCCCACGCCCATTCCACTGGAGCCACCGACCCCCAGCCCACCCATCCCCGAACCGACACCTGCCATAATCTTTGCGCTTCCGGACATTGCCGGAGTTGTGGAGAATGTTAAACCGGCGGTGGTATCCGTTGTCAGTGAGGTGCTGGTACGAGACTTCTTCGGCAGGGTGCTTAGAGACACCCAGAGCGGCTCAGGAATAGTATTCGACTCAAGGGGATTTATCCTCACCAATAACCACGTCGTTGAAAACGCCAACAGGGTCACCGTAACCATGGACGATGCCAGGCAGTTCGAGGCGGAAGTGGTGGGGACGGACCAGCTTACCGACCTGGCGGTGCTGAGGGTGGATGGTGGAGAGCTGCCCATAGCACCCCTAGCTGACCCCGCCGGCATCAGGGTAGGGGACTGGGTTATCGCCATCGGCAACGCCCTGGCCATGCCTGGCGGTCCCAGCGTGACCGTCGGGGTGATAAGCGGCATGGACCGCACCGTCCCTTTGCAGGCGGACCAGCGGCTATACGGACTGATCCAGACCGACGCCTCCATCAATCCTGGCAACAGCGGGGGGCCCCTGCTAAATCTTGATGGCGAGGTGATAGGGATCAACACGGCCGTGGCCCGGGGGGACCAGGCGGGACGGGACCTGGAGGGAATCGGGTTCGCGGTGGGCATGGACACAGCCATTCCCGTCGCCCAACAGCTCATGGAAAAGGGGCAAGTGCGGTGGGCCTATCTGGGGGTACTACTGGCCGACCTGGACCCTGAGAGTGCAGGAGAGGCAGGTGTTCCTATACGCGGGGGGGTGTTGATAACCCAAATTGTCCCGGAAGGCCCTGCCTGGAAGGGTGGTATGAGGGCCGGGGACGTGGTGGTCTCTTTGGGCGGCCACGAGGTCTCCACGGTGGCCCAACTGATCCATGTACTGCGCCATGAACTCAACGCGGGCGAGACCATCGAGGCGAAGATTTTCCGCGAAAAGCGGCAGGGGACATTAGAGGTCACATTAGACAAGAGGCCCAGCCAGTAGGGACGTCAACCTCCCGCATCGACCTTCATTACCGCCAGGGCCAGCTCCATCCCATCCAGCTTCTTATTCTCGGCATGGGCCCCTTCCGCCGCTTCTCCGTCCACCAGCTCGTCGGACAGGGTCTCCTGCTGTATGTAACCGGCGTACCTCCCCATCACCTCGACCACAGGTTGAGGCCCCTGGTAATAGGTGTTGATCCTGTCGGTGATCTCGAAACCCGCGGCCCTTCTGAGGTTCTGGATGCGGTGGACCAGCTCCCGGGCCAGGCCCTCTTCGGCCAGCTCCGGAGTCACGGTGGTATCTACCGCTACCATGTACCCGCCCTCCAAGGCCACAAACCAGCGGCCCTCGGCATCGTCACCATCCATACCTGTGCTCCAGGACACTTCCAAGGTAGCCTCTGGTTGATCTCCGGCCTTCTCCAGGGCTGAACGGTACAAATCCGAGGACTCATCCACCAGAGAGGGGAGCTCCTTGATGTTCAACTCATCCATAACTTGAGGGCCTATCAATGTTATATATTCCGCTTCAGATGGGTCCCGGGGCTTCACCCACGCCCTCCTGAGAGGCTGGCGTACCTTCACCCCGGCCTTGGACCGAGCGCTCCGGCCCATGCTGGAAATCCGCTGGGCCAGGCGGGTGGCGTCCATCAGGAGCTGATCTATGAGACCGGGATCGGCTTCGGGGAAGGATGCCAGGTGGACGCTCTCCGGCGCACCTTTGTCCACAGAGCGAACCAGGTTCTGGTACATCTCTTCGGCGACAAAGGGCATTAACGGGGCCAGGAGCTTGCACAGGCTGGTCAGACAGGTATACAGGGTGGCGTAGGCCGAAATCTTGTCCTTGTCGCTCTCGCTCTTCCAGAACCTGCGACGGCTCCGGCGCACGTACCAGTTGGAGAGCAGGTCTACAAAATCCTGGATTCTCCTGCCGGCGTCGGTGGGAGTGTAATGCTCCAGATGGCTGTCCACCTGGAGCACGAGGGTATTGAGCTCCGATAGCAGCCACCGGTCCAGCTCCGAGGTGGGCTTCCAGCCCTCCGGCGCCTGGCTGGGATGGAACCGGTCCACTGCGGCGTAGGTTGTGAAGAAGGAGTAAACGTTCCACAAGGTCAGCAGGAACCGCCGGACCACTTCATTGACCAGGTCCTGAGAAAAGCGGCGCGACTCCCCAGGCTGGGAGGCGGTGAACAGGTACCACCGGGTGGCGTCGGCGCCGTGGGCATCCAGCACAGTCCAGGGGTCCACCACGTTGCCCAGGCGTTTGCTCATCTTCTGGCCCTTTCCATCCAGGATCAGCCCCAGGCATATAACGTTCTTGTAGCTGGGCTGGTCCATCAGGAGAGTGGACAGGGCATGGAGGGTATAGAACCAGCCACGAGTCTGGTCCACCGCCTCGCAGATGTAGTCCGCCGGGAAACGTCCCGCGTCCAAGGTGTCACTGCCGTCGAAGGGATAGTGCCACTGGGCATATGGCATCGCCCCCGAGTCGAACCATGCGTCCATCACCTCAGGGATCCGT
This sequence comes from Dehalococcoidia bacterium, assembly GCA_965225925.1. Lineage (GTDB taxonomy): Bacteria > Chloroflexota > Dehalococcoidia > Lucifugimonadales > JAGWBF01 > CBDDBY01. Next base: position 288,387 of record CBDDBY010000004.1, read on the forward strand.
TTCATCTCTCCCTGGCAGCCGGATTGGGGGCAGCAGAGGGCTATCTGGTCAACGTAGGGGCGATGAAGGTCCAAGTTCTCCCCTGAGGGGCCGTCCACTAGGGTCTTGTGCTCCGGGACAGCCATCTCCTTCAGCTCCTTCCGGGACCCGATGCAGTGTCGGTGACCACACTTCTCGCACTGCCAGACGGGTATGGGTGTGCCCCAGTAGCGCTCCCTGGAGATAGCCCAATCCACGTTGTTCCGCAGCCACTCGCCGAACCGGCCCTCCTTGATGTGTTCGGGGTGCCAGTTTATTTCCCCGTTGCCACTGACAAGCCGTTGATTTAAGGCGGTTGTACGGATGTACCAGGAAGGTTTAGCGTAGTAGAGGAGGGGGCTGCTACACCTCCAGCAAAAAGGGTAGGTGTGTTTGTACACTCCCCGATGGTAGAGCAGGCCCTTCTCTTCCAGGTCGGCCATGATCTCTTCGTCGGCATCTTTCACGAACTTGCCGGCGAAGGGGTAATCGCCCGAAATGATTCCCTGGAGATTGACATGCTGAACGAGGTAGAGATCCCGTAATCGACCAATACTCAGGTCTTCGTCGCCGAAGGCAGGGGCGATGTGGACAATGCCGGTGCCATCCTCCATAGATACAAAATCTGCGGGTACAACCCAGAAATGCAACGAGTCTTGGTGGCTTAAATCCTTCTCCCATCTGACAGAAGCCCGTAAGTGCTCTGGGCTTATGCTTTCCTTAGCTCTATCTTGGATTGGACTTGGCATTACCCCGCTCAGGAACGGATTGTAAAGGGGTTGGTATTCTCGACCAACGAGGTCTGCGCCTTTCACCGCACCGACCACTTGATATTCGTCCTTAATGGAGGGTTCCACAAGAGCGGAGGCCAAGATCAGCCTCTCAGGGCCGTTCTCCCCTTCCACTTCGACGATGGAGTAGTCCGCATCATGTTTCACCGCCAGGGCGGTATTTCCTGGCAACGTCCATGGGGTCGTCGTCCACGCCAAAAAATAGATAGGCACGGTGCTTTCGTCCACGGGTTCTACGAGAGGGAACTTGACATACACCGACGGGTCCGGAGTGTTCTCCTGATAGCCCAGGGCCACCTCGTGGGAGCTCAGGCTGGTGACGCAGCGGGGGCAGTGGGGAGTCCCCTTTATGTCCTGGTACAGCAGACCCCGGTCCCAAAGCTGTCGGAGGATCCACCAGCCCGTCTCGATGTAGTCGTTCTCCATGGTGACATACGGGTTCTCCATGTCCACCCAGAAACCAATGCGCTCTGTCAACTCCTCCCACTCTCTCACATAGCGGAAAACACTCTCTCTGCACTTCTGGTTAAACTTTTCGATGCCGTAGTCCTCGATGTCCCGCTTGGACTTCAGGCCCAGTTCTCTTTCAACCCCTAGCTCCACGGGAAGCCCGTGGGTGTCCCAACCCCCCTTTCGCACGCACCGGTAGCCCTTCATGGTCTTGTACCGGCAGATGACGTCCTTGAAAACACGGGCCAGGACGTGGTGGATGCCCGGACTCCCGTTGGCCGTGGGGGGCCCTTCGTAGAGCATGAATATGGGTTGCCCCTCCCGCTCCCTATCCGTCCGGCGGAATATCTCCCCTTCTTTCCAGAAACGCTGGATACCCTTTTCCATCTCTGGGAAGTTTATTTTGCTGGACACCGGTCTGAACATCGCGTACCTCGGGTTATGACTTTTCGTAGATAGACCGCTTTGATGGATCGGAATGAACGGGCTAATCCTGGATAAATAGCTTACTAAATGTGCGGCGCCAAAAATATCCCCAACCCGCGGCGGCCCTGCTTAACCAACGGTCCAGCGCTCTGTCGCGGAATAAAGATATTAAGCTATTTTTCCAGCAATATAAAGAACTCTCTGTTTCCAGCGTCCCCAACAATGGGGGAGGCGGTCAGGTTGCGAAGGCGTAGGCCTGACTCTACCACCCAGTGGACTACCCGGCCCAGCACGAGAGCGTGGGTCCTCGGGTCCCTTATCACTCCCCCACGGCCCACTTCGGCACGCTTGGCCTCGAACTGGGGCTTGACCAATACCACCATGAAGCCGCCGGGCTTCACGTGCTGCGCCACCGTCGGGACCACCTTGGTGATGGATATAAATGCCACGTCAACGGTGGCCAGGTCAACCTCTTGTTCTCCCTCCGCCGGCGACAATGAGAAAGTATAGCGAGCGTTCAGCCCCTCCATCACCCGGACCCGGGGGTCATGACGAACCCGGTAGTCCAACTGTCCATGCCCCACATCCAGGGCGACAACTCCTTTGGCTCCCTTCTGGAGAAGGCAGTCGGTGAATCCCCCGGTGGAGGCCCCAACGTCCAGGGCAGTCCGGCCCGTCACCTCCAGGCCGAAACGTTCCAGTGCATGGGCCAGCTTAATCCCTCCCCGGCTGACATATGGAAGCCTTCCTTTTACCTCAAGCATCTCATCCGCCGGGAGGAGAGAGCCGGGTTTCAGTACCTTCCCGTGGGGAGTGTGCACCACCCCTTCCATGATGAGGGCCTGGGCCCGTTCACGACTCTCGGCCAGTCCGCACTCCACCAGCCGTAGGTCGGCACGTTTTTTCGATGGTTTTACCATATTATGGCCGTCTACTTCCAACAATGACCGTCCACTTCCAAATTGACACTCCTCTTGTGTTTGAATTATAATCCATCCGTCAGGTCATCATTATGCCAAAACGTACTTACCAACCCAAAAAACGGCGCCGGCAACGTGTCCATGGATTCCGCGCGCGCTCCAGCTCCTCAGGGGGTAGAGCCGTACTGAAGCGACGCCGGTTCAAGGGACGCCATCAGCTGGCGGTATAACAGCTACCGAGAGTCCATGCAGCGGCCATTTCGCCTTACCGGTAATAAGCGTTTCTCCACGATACGCCGCGACGGCCAGGGACGTGCTAACCGGCTTTTAGTTCTGAAGGGCATCCCCAACGACCTAGACCGGAGCCGAATCGGGTTCGTCGTGGGGAAAAGGGTGGGGTGCGCCGTTGTAAGGAATAGGCTGAAGCGACGGCTAAGGGAAATGATGCGCTGCACCCCCGTAAAGCCCGGATGGGACATGTGCGTGATCGCCAGGAGGAACGCCGCCGGAGCCGGCTACGATGAGCTTAAACAGGCCGCTCAAGACCTTCTAAAGCGGGCCAGCCTCCTCTCCAATGCCTCCCATCTAAACCGGGCCAGCGAGTCACTTGCGACGGCAGGGCCACACTCTCTCCAGCACAGACCCAGGGGTGAGCCCGACCCGGCGGCGCCGGGAAGTGTGGTCTCCAGCCCGAATATTCGGAGGCCCGGAGAGTGAAAAGGCTGACATTGGCCTGCATCACTGTGTACCAGCAGGCCATCTCCCCCTATCTCCCGTCATCCTGCCGGTATACTCCTACGTGCTCCCACTACTCTCAACAGGCCATACAAGGGCATGGCATGGTCAGAGGGAGCTGGCTGACGCTGAAACGCCTGGCCCGGTGCCATTCCCTGGGAAAGAGCGGTTACGACCCCGTACCGTAGCTTTAAAACCCGACTCATAAGATTTCATGTGAGGTCGCGTCTACGGGACTCGACCAACCGAATGGTGGTTTCTTTCATCGAAAAGAGCACAGAACGGTTCCCATTTGCCCCCGGCACGGCCGATGAGGCCTCCGTTCCTGCGGAGACCCCCCAGGATGCGTTTCACCCTTCGACGGGGCAGGGCCATCCGGGAGGTACTCGCGGGGTGGATTTTTCTTCACGTCCCCCAAGACTCTCAGGCCGGTGGCTCATTCCATTCCTATTGCTGCTCCTTGTCCTGGCGAGCTGCACCGGTGGAGGCCTCGCCCGAGGACTTATCCGCTGGGGCTCAGGATGGTCTCCAACAGCGGTAAGCGACGGCGTCGTGTACGTGGGCACCAGGCAGGGAGAAGTGCTGGCGCTGGACATGGAAATGGCAAAGAATGCCCGGACCGACGAGAAAGGCCGGGTCATCCTGGACGATATCTTGCTGTGGCGTTTCAAGCCGGTGGGAGACGGAAAATTGGGAGGCGTATTCGGCAAGCCCGAGGTGGGAGACGGGTTCATATATGTGGCGGATGGCGGGGACAGGGTTGGGGATGGGGCCAGAATATACGCTTTGAAGACAGACCGTGGGCCCAACAGCGAAACCCGCCTGGAAAACGATGAATGGGCCAGACGGTTGGACCGGGGCGTAGTCGGAGGGCCGGCCCTGGCAAAAGACGAAGGTCTGGTCCTGGCGGGTTCCGACGATGGCAGCATCTACTTCATCTGGACGACGGGAGACGATGCGGGTAAGATTGCCTGGAAATTCCAGGCCGAAGGGCAGATCTGGTCACGTCCTGTGATAGCCGACGGGGTTGTATACTTCGGGTCCATGGACAGGCACGTCTACGCCATTTCGGTGAGGCTGGCGAGAAAGTTACTGGGAGAGCTCCAGGAGGTCGAAGCAAAATTCGATGACGGCGCCCTCAACGTACGGGAGTACAACCGGAGGAAGGGCGAGCTCCAGAGAAGATTAGACGAAGAGACCCTGCTGTGGAAGTACGCGACGGGTGGGGCCGTATTGGCCACGCCGTTGGTCACGGATGGGATGGTGGTAATCGGCTCCTTCGACAAGAAGCTATATGCCCTGGATGCCAAGCTGGGCGAGCGGCTGTGGAGCTTCAAGGGGAACGGGTGGTTCTGGGCCGGAGCGGTAACCGATGGCAATTACATCTTCGCTTCATCCATGGACAAACGGGTTTATGCCTTGAACAGGGCAGGGGAACTCATGTGGCCGTCTCCCGGTGACGCGAATGGGTTTCAGGCCGAATCACCCATCATATCCGCTCCTGTGATAGTCGGAGACAGCCTGGTGGTGGCCACCGACGAAGGCCGGCTTCATCTGCTGACGACCAGCAGTGGGGAGGAGGCTGAGTTCTACAGGGACCTAGGCGGCCGGGCGAAGGCCCCACTGAGCAGCGACGGAGACCTGGTGGTCCTCGGTCTGGAGGACAGCACGGTGCGGGGGGTCAACGTCCGGCGATGGACAGAGGTTTGGAGTGTATCCACCAAGTAGGGGCGAGACATGCCTCGTCCCTACTGAGGGTTTAAGGGTTTAGTGGACGCCGTACAGTTTATATTAAATTTCTTTTTGGTCAACCCGATGCTGAACATTCTGGTCGCACTGTATACCATCTTGTTCAACAACTTCGGGCTTTCAATCATTGTCTTCACCGTGGTGGTCCGGCTGATGACCTTGCCCCTTCAGCTGAAACAGACCCGCCAGATGAAGGCTATGCAGGGCCTCCAGCCCAAGATGAAGGAGATACAGGCCAGGCACTCCAAGGACCCCCAGAAGAGGTCACAAGAGACCATGCGCCTCTACCGGGAGGCGGGGGTGAACCCCCTGGGATGCCTGGGACCATTCTTTGTCCAGATACCGATATGGATCGGCCTCTACCAGGCCATCATCAAGACCTTGGGCGATTCCCCCGACCACCTGGTGGGTCTGTCCCAGAGGCTGTATTCCTGGAACCCTGTGGGGGATACCATCGTTCCGTTGAGCAGCCATTTCCTGTGGATGGACCTGGCCGAGCCCGACCCCTCACCCATCGTACTCCCCCTGATGGTGGCGGCCACCACCTGGGCCCAGCAGAAGATGACCATGATGCCCTCGGCGGACCCCAGGCAGGCCCAGACCAACAACATGATGCTGTGGATGATGCCGATCATGCTGGGATTCTTCAGCCTTTCCTTCCCCAGCGGCCTTGCCCTTTACTGGACGGTTTCCAACCTTATCGGTGTACTCAGTCAGGGTTTCATTACCAAGGACTGGAGCCCCCTTGTCCCGGGGTTTATCAAGCGGACCCCCCCACAGCAGGAACCTCCCCCACAACCAGCTCAGGAGTTAGAGCCTAAGGAGATACAAGGCGATGGAACAACGAGAGTGGATGAGAATGTCCGGAAAAACCGTCGAAGAAGCAATAGAGGTGGCGCTGAAGGAGTTAGACGCAAACCGGGAAGAAGTAGAAATAGAAATATTAAGCCGAGGTAAGCCGGGCTTCCTCGGCATCGGCTCCGAGCCCGCCGCCGTCCGGGTGAGGCAGCTTCCCCCTTCCGAAGGCGCCGCTTCGCTTGCTGTGACCGTGGTCAACAAGATCCTTTTAGGGGCAGGCTGCCAAACTCTGACCACCTTACGAAGCGGGTTCGACCCCGAGACCGGCGGCCCTGTCATAGATATAACCGGCGAAGACTCGGGGCTGCTCATCGGCCGCAGGGGAGAGACATTACGGGCCCTACAATTCCTCGTTAATCTGGTGGTCAACAAGAACCTCGAAGACCAGCAGGTAAGGGTGGTCCTGGATATAGAGCGTTACCGGGAGCGGCGAGACAATGCCCTCCGTGATATGGCGCTGAAGGTGGCCGAGAAAGTGTCCTCAACCGGCCGGCCAATTTCCCTGGAGGCCATGCCACCGGCAGAACGAAGGACCGTCCACATGGCCCTGGCCGACCATCCCCAAGTGACAACGGAAAGCAGCGGCTTCGGGGGGGACCGCAGGGTAATGGTCTCACCCAAGAACAATTGAGCCGGATGGGCGGCATATTGGGGTCCCTGATCAGATATTTCGTTTGACATAGAAGGGCGCCCGGAGCATAATTTTGGAAGCGTATCCCAACAGGGAAATACTCTCGGCCTCCCTCGGCGACGATCTGTTCCAGGAACGGCGGCATTCGAGATATATGGCGGGAGCGATCGATATGACAAGCTACAGGGTCATTTCAGCCGACAGCCACGTTTTCGAACCCCCAGAGCTTTGGACGGAGAGAATCGAGCCCAGGTACAGGGAACGGGCTCCCCATGTGGTCTTGTTGGACGATGGCTACTGGTGGGTCTACGAAGGCCGCATGGGGGTTGGTCTGGGATCCGGAGCCCAGGCAGGTAGGAGGTTCGAGGCGCCGGAGAAGATGACCCACGGAGATATACCCGAAAACCTCCACCCTGGAGGCTACATTCCGGAAGAGCACGTCAAGGACATGGATGTGGATGGTCTGGCGGTTTCCATACTCTACCCCACCGTCGGCCTCAGGCTGTACACCGTGGACGACGGAGACCTGCTGTCTTCCATATTCAGGGCCTACAATGAATGGCTGGCGGAGTTCTGTCAGCAATTTCCAGACCGTCTCAAGGGCATCGCCATGCTGAATCTGGACGACGTCCAGGTAGGCGTGAAAGAGTTGGAGCGTTGTGCGAAGATGGGGTTGGTGGGGGCCATGATCACCATATATCCCCCAGAGGATAAGGCCTACGATTCCCCGGACTACGAGCCCTTCTGGGCCGCAGCGCAGGACCTGAGGATGCCTCTCAGCCTCCACATCTCCACGAACCGGCCGGGCCCAGGCCAGCAGTTCAGTGATACCGATACCATCAAGCCCTCCTTTCTTTGCAACGTGGACCACTGGGCGAGGATGTCCCTGTCCAACATCATCTTCAGCGGCGTTTTCGAACGCTATCCCAAGTTGCAGATAGGATCGGTGGAGCAGGAGCTGTCCTGGGTGCCCCATTTCGTCGACCGCATGGACTATACCTACACCCAGAGGGTACAGATCGACCCGTGGTACCGGTTCAAAGAAGACACCCTTCCCAGCGACTATTTCCACCGCAACGTGTTTCTTGGCTTCCAGGAGGACGGCCTGGGGATAAGGCTTCGCGACGTCATAGGAGTGGACAGCCTCATGTGGGGCTCGGACTATCCCCACCACGAGTCCACTTTCCCAAGGAGCCGGCAGATTCTCGAGGAGATCCTGGTCGACTGCACCGAAAAGGAGAAGGCTAAGATAGCCGGGGGAAATGCCGCCAGAGTATACAATCTGGATTAGGCATCTGCGACCCTTATGGGCTGGAGCCAATATAAGGGGTGTCCCTTATGACAAAAAACAGGGTTATTTCTTCGGACAATCACGTGTTCGAGCCCTCTGACCTTTGGACGAGCAGAATCGACTCGAAGTTCAGAGAGCGCGCGCCCCACGTCGTCGCAATGGATGATGGGGGCCACTGGTGGGTCTGCGATGGCATCAAGAGCATCGGTTTTGCCGGTGCAAGTCAGGTGGGGCGGAGGTTCGAGGAGCCGGAAAAGCTGACCAATATCACATCCTCGGAAGACGTGAGGCCGGGCGGCTACATTCCCGAAGAGCATGTTAAAGACATGGAATCCGACGGGGTGGAAGTGAGCCTGGTATATCCCACCGTTTCCCTGGTCCTGTACAGAACGGTTACCGACACCAATCTACTCACATCCATCGCCAGTGCTTATAACGACTGGCTGGCCGAGTTCTGTAAGCCCTTACCAAGCCGGCTCAAGGGCATCGCAATGCTCAACGTTGACGACGTGGGCATAGGAATTAAGGAGATGGAGCGCTGCGCCAACATGGGGCTGGCCGGGGCGATGATCACCGTTTATCCACGCGAAGAAAAGGCCTACGACCTGCCGGAGTACGAACCCCTCTGGGCTGCGGCCCAAGACCTGGGCCTGCCCCTTACGCTGCACAGCCTTACCAACCGTCCCGGGCCGGGAATGGCCACATCCTTTGACACCGTCAGTCCTGCTTACGTATGCAACATGGACCATTGGGTCCGGATGTCCATCGCCCGGATGATCTTCAGCGGCGTCTTCGAACGCTACCCCAAACTGCATGTGGGCTCGGTGGAGATGGAGCTTTCCTGGGCGCCCCATTTCCTGGACCGGCTGGACTACACCTACACTCAAAGGCCCCCCACGATGCTCCCTTACCGGTATAAAGAAGACATGCTCCCCAGCGACTACTTCCACCGCAACGTGTTCCTGGGTTTCCAGGAGGATGGCCTGGGCATCCGGGATAGAGAGATCATTGGAGTTAACAACCTCCTTTGGGGCTCGGACTACCCCCATCCCGAGTCTACCTTTCCCAAGAGTCAGGAGATCATCCAGCAGATCCTCGCCGAGTGCACCGAAGAGGAGAAGGCGAAGATCGTCGGGGGTAACGCGGCCAGGATATACAATCTGGATTAGGCCATACCCCGGAGCCCGGACTACAAGACTACACGCACAGGAGGCCGGAGTCACCCGATGGGTCCCTACAGAATAATCTCCTCGGACGACCACGTGGTGGAGCCGCCAGACCTCTGGACCACCAGGGCCTTGGCCAGATTCAAAGACCGGGCCCCGCGGATTGTCCGCATGGAGGACGGCGGTGACTGGTGGGTCTGCGACGGCCGAAAGGGAGTCCCGCTGGCCACGGGGGCTCAGGCGGGCCGAAGGTTCGAGGAGCCGGAAGAGCTCAGTCACATCGACCGTTTCGACAACGTAAGGGCTGGCGCCTACATCCCGGAAGAGCATGTGAAAGACCTGGATATCGACGGCGTGGATGTGAGCATTACCTATCCCACCGTGGGTCTGGCGCTGTATAGTGTGCCCGACAGTGAGTTGCTGACATCCATCTTCAGCACCTATAACAACTGGCTGGCAGAGTTTTGCGGCACCTGTCCCCAGCGCCTCAAAGGCATCGCCATGATAAACCTGGATGACGTGGGAGCCGGGGTTGAAGAGATGGAGCGTTGCGCGAGGTTGGGGCTTTCCGGGGCCATGATAAGCTTGTATCCGGTGGAGGAGAGGCCATACAGCTTGCCTGAATACGATCCCCTGTGGGCTGCCGCCCAGGATTTGGAGATGCCCATCAGTCTGCACATAGGGACCAACCGTCCTGGCCCGGGCCAGGAAGTAGCGGATGTCATGTCCGTTACCCCTCCCTTCCACACCAACGTGGACCACTGGGTGCGCATGTCCCTGTCTCACATCATCTTCAGCGGCGTATTCGAGCGCTTCCCCAAGCTACAGGTGGGTTCTATAGAGATGGAGCTCTCCTGGGCACCCCATTTCCTGGACCGGATGGACTTCACCTACACTCAGCGGGCTGCTGGAGATACCTGGCACAGGTTCAAAGAGGACATGCTTCCCAGTGACTATTTCCACCGCAACGTATTTCTGAGCTTCCAGGAGGATGCCCTGGGAATAAAGATGCGGGAATTTATAGGCGTCGATAAACTGCTGTGGGGCTCGGACTACCCCCACCAGGAGTCCACCTTCCCAAAGAGCCGTCAGATTATAGAGGAAATACTGGCGGACTGTACCGAGGAGGAAAAGGCCAAGATCGTTGGCGGGAACGCCGCCAGAGTCTACCATCTCGACTAGGCTTCCCCGCATCCGGGTTTCCCCGGGTTTCCCCGGGTTCCCCCGGGATCCCAATGAGGGGCGTTGACTGCGCGGGACCAAATGATCTGGAGGTTTCGGTATGAGCGATTACAAGATCATATCTGGGGACGACCACGTATTTGAGCCGCCGGACCTGTGGACGGACAGGATAGCACCGAAGTTCAAGGATCGAGCCCCCCACATCCTCCGGCTGGAGGACGGCGCCGACTATTGGGTCTGCGAGGACCGCAGCATCCTTGGCATGTCCGCCGGATCACAATCGGGAGTAAGGCTTGAGACTCCCGAGAAGCTGAATCTGAGAGACGTCTTCGAGAACGTACGGCCCGGGGGCTACGATCCCGACGAACGCATCAAAGACATGGACCTCGACGGGGTAGACATCAGTCTTATATATACCTCCGCCGGCCTGCGCCTATTTAATCAGGTGAGGGACGGCGAGCTCCTGACGGCCATCTTCGCGGCCTACAATGACTGGCTCGCCGAATTCTGCCAACCCTTCCCCAGCAGGCTCAAAGGCGTCGGAATGGTCAACGTGGACAACGTGGAAGAGGCCATCGCTGAGCTGCAGCGGTGCGCCAAACTGGGGTTCGCAGGGGCCATGATCTCCGCGTATCCCAAGGAGACGCGGTCTTACAATATGCCGGAGTACGAGCCCTTATGGGCGGCAGCCCAGGACTTGGACATGCCCATCAGCCTACACGTGGCCACCAACAGGGGGAGCGAGCTCGCTTCCAGCAGCACTGTGCTGCCCGCCCATAACTGCACCCAGGCCTACTGGGTACAGGTATCCATAGCCCACATGATCTATACAGGGGTTTTCGAGCGGTATCCGAGGCTTCAGATAGGAGCAGTGGAGGCGGAACTCTCCTGGGCACCCCATTTCATCGATCGCCTGGACTATACCTACACTCAGAGGGCCAAGAGGGACAACTGGTACGTGCTCAAGGAGGACATGCTTCCCAGCGACTATTTCCACCGGAACGTATTCATTGGATTTCAGGAAGATGCACTGGGGGTCAGGCTCCGGGAGTTCATCGGGGTGGACAGCCTCACTTGGGGGTCGGACTACCCCCATCACGAGTCCACCTTCCCCAAGAGCCGTCAGATTCTCGACGAGATACTGTCGGACTGCACCGAGGAAGAGAAGGCGAAAATCGCAGGGGGTAACACCGCCAGGATATACCATCTCTCCTAGCTAGGCCGGACAGTGAGATTGACACGTAGCTGTAGTTTGTGGATAATAATCAAGAAAATGTTATTTCTGTGCTCTCCTGCAGCGAATCAGTCAGAGAGGGTACAGGAAGTGGCATTAAGAGACCTGTCGGTTAGACACAGCTTGCAGGAGGACTAGGAATGGGTACATACAGGATCCTCTCCGGCGACGATCACATCTTCGAGCCCATCGACCTGTGGGATGAGCGGCTGTCGCCCAAGAACAGGGGTCGGCTGCGCGTTGAGCGCGATGAGGACGGCAGCGACTGGTGGATTTCCGACGACTTCAGGGTCTTACCGATGTCACCAGGGGCCCAGGCCGGGCTCAGGTTGGAGGCGCCGGAAAGGTTGACTCTGGAAGACACCTTCGAGAATGTCCGGGCCGGGGGCTACGATCCTAAAGAGCGCATCAAGGACATGGACATAGACGGCGTAGACGTGAGCATAATGTATTCCTCCGTCGGCCTAGGGCTTTATAGCCACGTTAGCGACAGCGAGCTGCTAGACGACGTATTCAGGGCCTACAACGACTGGCTTGCCGAGTTCTGTAGTCATAAACCAAGTCGCCTCAAGGGTATCGGCATGATCAACCTGGACAATATCGACGTGGGCCTAAAAGAAATGGAGCGGTGCGCCAAGCTGGGCATGATAGGCGCCCAGATTCCCGTGTATCCCGTCGAGAGCCGCGCCTACAACCAACCCGAGTACGAGCCTGTGTGGGCTGCTGCCCAGGATCTTAACCTGCCCCTTAGCCTCCACATCGGCACCAACCGTCCCGAGGCGACTAAGCTCTGGGAGCTCGCCGCCATGAGCGCCGCCGCCCAGTGCAACCCCGACCACTGGACCCGGATGTCCCTGGCCCACATCATCTTTAGCGGAGTGTTTGAGAGATACCCCAAGCTACAAGTGGGGTCCATCGAGGCAGAGCTGTCATGGGCGCCCCACTTCCTGGACAGGCTGGACTACACCTATCAGCAGAGGGCCCGCAGGGACATTTGGTACCGCTTCAAAGAGGCCATGCTTCCCAGCCAATACTTCCACCGCAACGTATTCCTGGGCTTCCAGGAGGACTCCCTGGGAATAAGGATGCGCGACATCATAGGCGTGGACCTGCTCCAGTGGGGCTCGGACTATCCCCACCATGAGTCCACCTTCCCCAAGAGCTTGGAAATCATTGATGAGATTCTGGCGGACTGTACCGAAGAGGAGAAGGCGAAGATCGTTGGCGGGAATGTGGCCAGGGTCTATAACCTGAACTAGACTGGAACTAGACCGGAACTAGAACAGAAGGCCGCCTCTTAAGGTCCAACCGAAAGGAACCAGCAGAGTACTCTCAATTGAGAGTACTCTGACTTTTATAGGTCTGTACTCGATATTTAGGCCCGGAATCCCTCAAAAGTGCAGGAGGGTTAGACAGGAGGGTTAGAATGGATAGCTACAGGCTAATTTCGTCGGACAACCACGTGCTGGAGCCTCCGGACTTGTGGACCAGCCGGATGGAGCCCAAATTCAGGGACCGTGCCCCGCACATCCTACGCATGGAGGACGGCACCGACTGGTGGGTCTGCGACGGCCAGAATATAGACAGCGTCGCGGGGGGGACTCAGACAGGCGTCAGGTTCGAAGCCCCCGAAAGCCTGACTTACGCTGATGTATTTGAAAACGTGCGCCCGGGCGGCTACATCCCCGAGGAGCACGTCAAAGACATGGAAAGCGACGGGGTTGAGATAAGCATTGTCTACCCAACCGTCGCAGGCGTGCTTTACCGGGTGCCGGACAGCGAGCTGCTTACTGCCATGTTCAGGACGTACAACGATTGGCTGGCGGAGTTCTGCAAGCCCTTCCCCGACAGGATAAAAGGCATAGCGGCCCTTAATGTGGACGATGTGAGACAGAGTGTAAGGGAGCTACATCGCTGCGCCAACATTGGGCTTTCTGGAGCCATGATCTCCGTGTACCCGCCCGAAGGCAAGGGGTACTACTCCCATGATTACGATCCCCTCTGGGCCGCCGCCCAGGACCTGGAGATTCCCCTCAGTCTTCACATAGGCTCGAACCGTCCGGGCACGGGCCAGGAGTTCGGGGACATCATATCCGCCCGGCCCTCCTTTCTTTGCAACGTAGACCACTGGGTGCGTATGTCCCTGGGGGACATGATCTTCAGCGGCGTCTTCGAGCGTTTTCCTAAATTACAGGTGGGCTCGGTGGAGCAGGAGCTTTCCTGGGTCCCCCACTTCCTGGACCGGATGGACTACACATACACTCAAAGGGCTCCCCGGGACTACTGGCACCGGTTCAAGGATTCCATGCTCCCCAGCGACCATTTCCGCCGCAATGTCTTCGTCAGCTTCCAGGAAGATGCCCTGGGAATAAAGATGCGGGAATTTATAGGAGTCGATAGGCTGCTGTGGGGCTCCGACTACCCACATCAAGAGTCTACCTTCCCCAGGAGCCGTCAGATTCTCGACGATATACTGTCGGAATGTACCGGGGAAGAAAAGGCCAAGATCTCAGGCGGAAATGCCGCCCGAGTTTACCATCTCGACTAGGGGCCGGCGGAGCAACCGCGCTGCCGCCCACTATTATTGACAGTTTTCAGGGGCCGGAGCATAATTTTGGTCAGAATAGGGTCGCGAGAAACTCAGGAGCGTCAGATATGGCCGAATACAAGGTGATTTCCTCGGACAGCCATATAGTTGAGCCGCCGGACCTGTGGGCGACGAGGTTGGAGTCCAAGTACAGGGACCAAGCCCCACGCATTGTCAGGTTGGAGGACGGCAGCGACTACTGGTTCTGCGGCGATACCAACATGGTGGGTATGTTTCCGGGCACTCAGGTGGGCACGAGGTTCGATGAGCCGGAATTTCTTACCCTGGCAGGCACCTTCGAAGGCGTACGGGTCGGCGGCTACGACCCCGGCGAGCATGTCAAGGACATGGACGCAGACGGGATCGACTTTGGAGTTCTGTACCCCTCTTGCGCCGTCTCCCTTTTCAGAATCATGCACGACAGCGATTTCTTGACGGCTCTTTTTCGTGCCTACAACAACTGGGTCTCCGACTTCTGCAAGACCCATCCCCACCGGCTCAAGGGTATAGCCATGTTAAACGTGGACGATCCGGTGGATGGGATCAAGGAGATGGAGCGGTGCGCCGGGCTGGGATTCGCCGGGTCCATGATCGCCGTCTATCCGCCCCAGGGGAAATCCTACATAAACCCCGAGTACGAGCCCCTATGGGCCGCTGCCCAGGACCTGGACATGCCCATAAGCCTCCACATAGGCACAAACCGTCCGGGCCCGGACGAAATTTCACCCATCACCGGCAGCCTCTCCGACTTCACCAACATCGACCACTGGGTGAGGATGTCCGTGGCCGACATCATCTTCGGGGGGGTGTTTCGACGCTACCCCAAACTACATGTGGGGTCCATCGAGATGGAGCTGTCCTGGGTCCCCCATTTCCTCGACCGCATGGACTACAACTACACCCAACGTGCGCCCAGAGAGGGCTGGCTGCACTTCGACGACGACTTGCTTCCCAGTGATTATTTCCACCGCAATGTATTTCTGGGATTCCAGGAAGACACGTTGGGCATCAGGGACCGTGACATCATCGGTGTGGACAATATCTTGTGGGGCTCGGACTACCCCCACCAAGAGTCCACCTTCCCCAAGAGCCGCGAGATCCTCAAGGAGATTCTGGCGGTGTGTACCGAAGAGGAGAGGGCAAAGATCGCAGGCGGCAACGCCGCCAGGGTTTATCACCTGGGTTAGGCAGGAGGCACGTTCATGGGCAGCTATAAAATAATTTCCGCTGACGACCACGTCTTCGAGCCGGCTGACCTGTACACCAGCCGGATGGAGGGGAAGTACAGGGACAGGGCTCCCCGGGTTGAACGCATCGATGGGGGTGACTTCTGGGTCTGCGAAGGCCTTAACCTGGTCAGCATGACACCGGGGAGCCAGACGGGGGTCAGATTGGACGACCCCAAAAAGCTGCACCGTAACGATACCTATGAGAACGTCCGGAAAGGTGGATACGACCCAGACGAGCGGCTTAAGGATATGGACGTGGATGGAGTGGATGTCTCCGTGATCTATCCCAGCGTAGGCCTCTTGTTGTACACCCTTCCGGACAGCGATTTTCTGACCAGTGCATTCAAAGTATACAACGACTGGCTTGGCGAGTTCTGCGACGCCCATCCCGAAAGGCTCAAAGGAATCGCCATGCTCAATGTAGACGATCTGGGCTCGGCCATCAACGAGATGCAGAGATGCGCCAGGATGGGGTTAGCCGGGGCAATGATAACCCAATACCCCCACGAGGAGCACAACTATTTCTCCGATGAGTACGATTCCCTATGGGCAGCGGCCCAGGACCTGGACATTCCTTTAAGTCTCCACGTTGGCACAAACCGACCGGGCCCGGGCCAGGAATACGGCTTCGGCACAGGGCGATTGAGCGCCGCTTATAATGGCAATATGGACCACTGGATGAGGATGTCTCTCTCCAATATGATCTATGGGGGAGTGTTCCAACGCTTCCCGAAGCTGATGATGGGTTCGATTGAGGCGGAGCTCTCATGGATCCCCCATTACCTGGACCGGCTGGACTATATGTATACCCAGAGGGCTGGCAGACCTGGATGGTACAGAATTACAGAGGGCATGCTTCCCAGCGATTATTTCCACCGTAATGTGTTCGTCAGCTTCCAGGAGGATTCCCTGGGCATAAGGCTTCGGGACATCATCGGTGTGGACCAGCTCCAGTGGGGCTCAGACTACCCCCATCACGAGTCCACCTGGCCTTACAGCCAAAGGATACTAGGTGAGATTCTTGCCGACTGTACTGAGGAAGAAAAGGCCAAGATCTCTGGAGGCAATGCCTCCAAGTTTTACCACCTCGACTAATACCCCGCCAATTTATATTTGACGTAGAGTTTCACCCCCATCCTAGCCTTTCCCCATCAAAGGGGGAAGGGATTCTTTCCCCCTCAACCGGGGAAAGTTAGAGTGGGGGTGAAAGGTATCTAGGAAGTGTCCTGGTCCGATGGAGGTAAGCTCGCCTATCGCTTCCCTGAGCGAAGCTCCGTGGAAGATATGTCCGCCCGGAACCGTTCCTCTGGGATCGCCTTGAACAGGTCAGAATAACCCTTGGGAACAGCCACATCGGCCAGGGTACGAAAGGCTCCGTCGTGGAGGCGTCCCGCTACCAAGAAGCTACAGCCCACCGACCGTATCTCAGCCAGGGCCGCCAGCACGCCCGCCTCATGTCCACCATGGTACTGAGGGTCGAACAGTCTAACGGCCGTATCCCAGCCGATTACGAATGTGCATCCAGGGAAAAGCGCCGCCTTCTCCCGGAAGGTGGGAGCCTTGGTAAGGACCACGCACCAGCTGCCTTTGAGCGGTTCCAGCCGGCGGCGTACCTCCACCTCGTCCAGAGGCGGCTTGTCTACGTTGGCCACCGAAATCTCCAGCATTACAGGCCCCCCCAGCATCTCCGAGGCAACCCCAGCGAGGCGCCGGTGTCCATCATGGAGGGGGCTGAAGGAACCCGGCATAACCCCGCCTTTGAAAGCCTTGTTTACGTCCATCCTGCCGTCTGGATAGACGGTGACTGTGCTGACAGCCATCCCAGGCGCCTGTCCGCCCTCCCCGGCTAATAGCTGCTTGATGGGACCGTCGTGGCCGGCGTGCTCCACCTCCAGCCGTTCCTCCGGGAGAAGCCCCAGGGGCAACTCTATCTCTGCACCACATGCCCGGGCCAGTGCGGCCAGGACCAGACGGCTGACCACATCCTCCTCCCCATCGCGGTCCCGGCGGCCTTTGGCCAGCTTCAGGCTATAGGTGTCTACTCTTGCCTCATCCCAGATCGCGACGCAGCACCCGTGCTCTCCCCGTTTGGCCCTGTCGGTGGCAATGGTGGCCGTGCAGCCCAGCCCGACCACAGGTTGTTGGCCCTCCCCCAGGAACACCGCCCTGTTGTAGGCGACGGCCGCTATCTCCCTGGCGGTCTCGGTTGACACGTACTGGGCCGGGCTATGTCCAAGGAACTCGGCCATGGAACTCGCGCTGTAGGGCACGACGGCCTCCAGCACCGTTCTGGATGCTCCAGAAACGCTAAGAATCCAGGCCAGCGCCTGACCTCCGGCGCCGGACAGGGCGAGGACAGCCCGGACCGGCGAAGCGTGAATGAGCTCCACGATGGGTTGGACGGCCGCGTTCATCAAGCTAGTCTACCACAGCCGCTTGATCGCCAGCGGCTAGGCCCATCTGAGCAATCCATCCCAGCTCCTCAGCGCACCTCACGGGCGCAGATGGCTTGACCCTCAACCAGGCCGCCAATATAATCCCGGATGGGAGAGGAGTTGGTCCCTTACCTCACCTTTTCACAATTACTCTGTGGGGACGGAGCATGTGGGATATCGGGGAGACGGTTCACATAGGCTGGCCGGACTTCGGGCGTCCTCCGCTGCCATGCCAGGTGACGGACTTGGAACGCCGGGGACCGGTGGTTCGCGCTCGCGTGAGGGACGACCAGGGCAAGGAGGGTGGGTATTTAGTGGCCTATGGTTATCCCGACACGGTGCTGGAGAAAGTTGCCGGTGAGGCTACCGGCCTCTTGGGGTTTTCCGTAACGCTGCCCCCACTGCGATGCAGCATAAACGGGGCAATATTGCGCAGCTTCGACTACGAATGGTGGCCCACGCCCGAATATGCCGATAGGCCCAGGCTGGTCCTTGACACCATCGCCGACCTGCTAGGTGCCACGAATAACAGGAGTGGGCCGTAAGATAAGAGGGATTTAGGGCCCACCAAGGCGGGGCTGATAAAGGCCCGCCCGGTACACGAGCACCCTTGATGGGGCTTTTTCACCCCCCTGGATGGGCGGGAGAGAAGGCTTCGGGGCCGATGAGCCCCCATGCTATAATGACAGCCAATCCAGGTGCCGAGGAATAGTTGTGAAACAGGAGCAGATAAGGCTCACATCCCTGGCCCGCTGCGCCGGTTGAGCCGGCAAGTTCAGCAAGGAGGACCTGGTACAGGTCCTGGGCCGTCTCCCCGTGGTAAAGGACCCGAATCTCTTGGTGGGCTTCGAGACAGGTGACGACGCCGGGGTCTACCGCCTTGGGGAGGACACCGCCCTTGTGCTGACGGTGGACTTCTTTCCGCCCATCGTTGACGACCCCTTCAGCTACGGCGCCATCGCAGTGGCCAACTCCCTGAGCGACATATATGCCATGGGGGGAAAGCCTCTCCTTGGCCTCAATATCGTGGGGTTTCCGCGGGAGCTGCCAAGCGAGATCCTGGCGGAGATACTCCGGGGAGGCTCCACCAAGGCCCAGGAGGCAGGGTGCCTGATCATAGGGGGGCATACCGTAGACGACCAGGAGCCTAAGTACGGACTGGCCGCCGTTGGACTGGTGGAGCCGGGAAAGCAGATCACCAACTCCGGCGCGAAGCCCGGCGACAAGCTGGTGCTGACCAAACCCCTGGGCACTGGGATAATCACCACCGCCGGAAAGCAGGGAGTGGCGAAAGCTGAGGTCCTGGAGCTGGCCGTGGCGATCATGGCCACGCTGAACAGGGCGGCCTCCGAGGCAATGGTCAAGGTCGGAGTGAACGCAGCCACCGACATCACCGGGTTCGGACTCACAGGGCACCTCAACACGATGATGGATGGCAGCGGCACCGGTTGCAGGCTTGACCTGTCCGAGGTTCCGGTAATACCCGGCACATGTGAGCTTATCAAAGAGGGGATCGCCCCCGGGGGCACTCACCGAAACCTGGAGGGCACAGGACAACTGGTAGATTGGGACAAGGGCATATCCCAGGATGCCCGAATACTCCTCTGCGATTCCCAGACCTCCGGAGGCCTGCTAATGTCGGTGCCCGCCGAGAGAACGGATGCCCTGTTGAAAGAGCTGAAGGCCTCGGGCGTCGAGCCCGCCCAGGTGATCGGCGAGGTGCTGGCCCAGGGAGAAGCCGGGATTCGGGTGGTTCCCTGAGGGAATTCTCGCACCTTTGAATTGGGAGAGAATTCCCTCCCCCTTTGACGGGGGAAGGTCAGAGCCTGCCCTGAGCCTGTCGAAGGGATGGGGGTGAAAGGCACCTATCAAATCTTGGTTGACAGAGCGCTGGTTGATCGTCGCGAGAAAAGAGCCAACAGGAAGGGTGCCGTTTAACTCTAAATCCGGCGAGTTCTTTGATAACATGATTACAGCCGGTATTCAGGCGCACCTATGGGAATTTTCCGGCGGAGGGACAGTTTGGGCTCCCGCGCACGGGATCTCGGTCGGCGGTATTACCAAGCGTTTAGCCTCAACCGGCGCCTGTGGTCCGGCATTTTCCTGGTGCTTTCCCTTACAACATTCCTGGCAGCCTGTGGCGGCGGCTCACCCGAAGCCGGGCTGCTGGCCGACGTAACCTCAGGAGCGGCCCCAGTCAGCGTTTCCTTCACCAACATCTCCAAGAACGCCGAGGAGTTCCTGTGGGACTTCGGCGATGGGACCAGACTGACCACCAACTCCCAGGACCAGGCAGTGAACCATACCTACACCCTAGTTGGTCCCCACACCGTCACCCTCACCGCCATAAAAATTGGTGACCCGCCCCAGACAAGTAGCGCAGCCATTACCATCACCGTCCAACCCGGCACGCTGCACCAGGTGACCATCGAGCTATCCGAGCCAAACCTGGATGGCACTGGTGAGCAACAGTTCACCGCCACGGCCCTGGACGAATTCGGCAATCCGATACCCGGCCTGACATTTTCATTCAAGGCCGACGAGAAGATTGGCAAGATCGACCAGGATGGCAGATTCACCGCCAACAGCGAGGTAGGTTCATTCGAGGACGCTGTAACTGTGGAAGTAAGCCAGGGTTCCATCACCAGGATAGCCACGGCGGATGCGATCACCGTGCCAGGACACCTTGACCGGGTGATAATACACCCTTCCAGCGCATCTTTGGGGGTCACCCAGCGACAGCAGTTTAATGCGATAGCCCTTGACCGGTTCGACAACGCCATCCCGGGACTGAGCCACCTTTTCCGCTCGGATGACCGGGCGGGCCAGATAGATAGCGAGGGAATATTCAACGCCGGTTCCAAGCCGGGCAGCTACGAGGCCGGAGTGACCGTGGAGGTGACCCAGGGTTCTGTGACCAGGACGGCCACCGCCAACGTCGGCATCACTCCGGGGCCCATAGACCAGGTCAATCTGGAGCCCGGCGAAGCCTCCCTGGATGTCACTGGTGTCCTGAAGTTTACCGCCAAGGCCTTAGACAGATTCGGTAACCCCATATCGGGTGCGGGGTACAAATTCGGTTCCGACGGCCAGGCAGGGCGAATAGATGGAGAAGGGAACTTTACCGCTGGCGCCAGGGCCGGTTCTTACGTGGAAGGTGTGAGCGTGGAGGCTTCCCAGGGCCAGGTCACCCGGAGGTCCACAGCACAGATCACCGTCTTGCCCGGCCCCCTGGACCAGGTCAACGTCGAGGCTGCCCCGCCGGCGATAGAAGCCACCATGACTCATAGCGTCGCCGCCACGGCGGTGGACCGGTACGGTAATACTATTTCGGGCCTGGAGTATAGGTATAATTCCAACGCGATGGCAGGGAGTGTGGACCAACAGGGGATTTTTACCGCCGGCACACGGGCCGGCACTTACCCCGCGGGGTTGACCGTCGAGGCGACCCAGGGTCCGGATTCCAGGTCCGCATCGGTGCGGGTCATCGTCGGGCCTGGGCCCCTGCACCGGGTGAGGCTGGAGCCGGTGGCGCCAGTCTTTAAAGTCGCCGGGGAGCAGCAGTTCAGTTTTACGGCGCTGGATCGGTTCGACAACCCAATCCCGGAATTAGCCGTTACTTACAGTTCCGACGACCAAGTGGGGCAGATGGACGACCAGGGGATGTTTACCGCGGGGACCAGGGCCGGCGCCTACCAGGAAGCGGTGACGGTGGAGGTACGGCAGGGAACCAGGACGGCAACTGCCAGCGCCACGGTCACCTTACGGCCTGGGACCCTGGAACGCGTACTGTTGAGCCCCGCCAAGGCGACTCTGGATATCGGCGGACGCTTGGAATACGAAGTTCAGGCCGCCGACGCCTACGGCAATCCAATTCCCAACGTAGTGATGCTCTGGCAAGGAGCGGAGGGCATCGGCGAGATTACCGGAGCGGGGGTCCTTACCGCTGGAACGCTGGCAGGCAGCTTCGAACAAGGAGTGAAGGTCACGGCCGTCCTGGGTTCCGTGTCTACTGGAGCCAGCTCCTCGGTCACCATCAAGGCGGGCGCTCTGCACGCTGTATCCATTCCTCCAAATTTGGAAGTCGCCGCCGGGGCGACGCTAGAGCTGGCAGCCGTTGCAAAGGACAGGCATGACAACGTCATTGGGGACGTTCCAATAACCTGGACAATCCTGGACCCGGCGGCAGGCTCCATTGCTGCTGAAGACATGGAGATTCCTCAGTCCCCGGAAGGTCTTGAGGGTCAAGATGGCGAGGGCTTTCGCCACGTCTTGGTGCACCGCCTCACGGCAGGTAAGATAACAGGGAGCTTCGAGAGGGCCGTTGAGGCCCAGGCAACCCAGGGGAGCCTGGCTCGAACTTCGACTGCTAATGTGACAATCACGCCCGGCAGAATGGCCCAGGTGGTAATTGCCCCCAACCCGGCGAATATCGGAAAGGGGATGGCCCAACAGTTTGTGGCAATGGCAGCGGACCGGTTCGGCAACCGGATTCCAGGCCTCGCCGTTACCTGGAGCGTCGGGGATGGAGGTGGCGGGATAGACGCGGAAGGCATCTTCACCGCCGGGACCATACCCGGCAGCTACGCCAATACAATCAAAGCTGCCGCCACCCAGGGAGACATCAACGCTATCGCCACCGCCAGCGTCACGGTAGAACCTGAGCGGATAGCATTCGAATCCGACCAGAGGGATGACCAACTCGACATTTACGTAATGAATGCCGACGGCACCGGCGTGAGTAGGCGCACTTCCAGCGCCGCCTCGGGGCCGAGCTGGGCCTCTGATGGCAGGCGCGTGCTATATGACAGCTCCGGCGTCATCCTCCTGATGAGCGACGATGGCACCTGGACATTTACCATAGTGTCCGAGGATTATCCGGTCTCACAAGCTGACTGGTCTCCCGACGGAGCAAAGATCGTCTTCCATTGCCTTCCTGAAGACAAACGGGAGCTCTGCGTCGCCGATGTGGATGGGGGCAATGTCACCCCGCTTACCGACAATTCAGCCGGCGATTTCAGGCCCGACTGGTCTCCTGATGGCAAAAAGATCGTCTTCGTCTCCGACCGCGACGGCAACGAAGAGATTTACGTCATGGACTCTGACGGGAGCAATCAGGCGCGGCTGACTATCTCCGGCGGCGGCGGGATTCAGGGAGTAGACACGGCGCCTTCCTGGTCGCCGGATGGAAGGGTGATACTCTTCCAGTCAGGCCGGTCCGGTTTCGAATGGGGTATCTACGTCATGAACTCCGACGGCGCCAATGTCCGGCAGCTAACACCCACGACCACATTCTCCTCCGAATGTCCGTCTTGGTCTCCTGATGGCCGGCGGATCGCCTTCCATTCCCTCCGGGACTCCGATAAGCCGGAGATATACATCATGGACCGGTATGGCGGCAACGTGGTCCGCCTCACCGACAACACGGCCACCGATCTTTGTCCTCGTTGGGCGCCTCACAAGCGTGGCGTGGATGTGGGCGAGGCTTCGGTGGTAATCCCCAACGACTCGTCCCTGACGCCCGCCACTGTCCAGGCCGTGACTGCCAACGCCCGCGGCGCCGTGGTCAGGGTGGAAACGGACCTGGGCTCCGGCTCGGGATTTATCATCGGGCTTGGCGGTCTGGTCCTGACCAACAACCACGTCATAAGGGACGCGACCGATATCACTGTCTATCTTGACGACGGCACCGGCCACACCGCCAGGGTGCACGGCAGGGACCTGGTGAGGGATGTGGCGCTGCTCAAGATAGACGCCACCCAACTTCCAACCCTGGAGCTGGGCGACTTGAGCAATGTTAGTATAGGGCAGCAGGTGGTGGTGTTGGGCTATCCTCTGGGGCTGCAGGTCTTCACAGTCACCGCTGGGTTCGTGTCCACCACAGCCGAGGACAGGGGACGCAACGTTGTCTGGGTCCAGACGGATTCCGCCGTGAACCCCGGGAACAGCGGCGGCCCGCTGCTCACATTGCAGGGAAAGGTAATCGGAATAGTCGCCGCCAAATTCGTGAGCGTGGCCATCTAGGAAGTGGGCTTCGCCATCTCCTCCAACACCATCAATGTCTACCTGGAACGTCTGATGGCGGGGGAGGTCATCTTCTGAGGCTCACTATTAGGAGAACACAACGGGCAGTGACATCGAAGTGACATCTGGGAAAACCGTTGACTCATGGATGTCCGGGTTGGAGCCATCGTTGCGCGATATCGCCGAGGCCCTTCGCCGGCTGGTCCTGGATGCCGGACCCTCTCTCAAAGAGGCCGTCAAATGGGGCAATCCCGTTTATGAAAAGAATGGGCCCGTTTGCTACCTGGCGGCCACGAAAGCCTACGTGAGTCTGGGGTTCTTCCAAGGGGCCAGTCTGACGGACCCTGGGGGACAGATCGAGGGCGCCGGTAAGAAGATGAGGAACCTGAAGGTGAGGAACCTCGGCGACATCGAGCCCGAGCAGTTCCGATCATGGGTCCGGGAGGCCGCAGCCCTTAACGCCTGAAGGCTAAGGATAACGCATTTATGATCCAACCAGAAGGAAGCAGACTTCAACTCACTTCGGACCTGACAATGTGCCGGGTCGTGAACGGGATGTGGCAGGTGTCCGGAGCCCATGGGCCAATCGACCGGAAGGCCGCCATTGAGGATATGTTCAACTATCAGGACGCCGGATTTACCACCCCTGGGACCTGGCGGACCACTACGGCCCGGCGGAGGACTTTATCGGCGAATTCAGGCGCCAGCTGATGGCCTCCCGGGGTGCGGGGGCGCTGGCCGGGCTCCAGGCCTTTACCAAGTGGGTGCCTCGGCCGGGAAGTATGACCAGGCGGGTGGTGGAGGAGAGCATCGATGTGTCGTTACGCCGCATGGACGTGGAAACCATCGACCTGCTGCAGTTTCACTGGTGGGAGTACCGGGACGCCAACTATCTCGATGCCCTGGTTCACCTTTCCGAGTTGAGGGATGAAGGCAAGATCAGGCACCTGGGCCTGACCAATTTTGACACGGAGCACCTGAAGGTCATCGTCGACCATGGTATAAAATTGGTGTCCAACCAGGTCCAGTTTTCGATAATCGACCGGAGGCCCGAGATACAGATGGCGCCGTTCTGCCAGAAGAACGGGATACAGCTTCTCGCCTACGGGGGCGTCTGCGGCGGACTGCTTTCCGGCAGATACCTGGGGCGGCCCGAGCCCCAGCCAATGGAGCTAAATACGGCCAGTCTAAGGAAATACAAGCAGATGGTGGATGCATGGGGCGGATGGAGCCTTTTCCAGGACATGCTGGCCGCCCTGGATCGGATTGGCGAGCAACACGGCGTCAGCATCGCCAACGTAGCTGCGAGGTACGTCCTGGACAAGCCTGCGGTGGCCGGGGTGATCATAGGCGCACGACTGGGCGTGGCCGACCACAGGGAGGACAATGCCAGGATTTTTGACCTGGTCCTTGACGAAGGAGACCATGCCCCAATCGAGGCCGTCCTCGGAAAGTCCAAGGACTTGTATGCTCTGATCGGCGACTGCGGTGACGAATACAGGCGTTAACCTTACCCTGAGCCTAGCCGGCAGCCCCATTTTTGTGAATACTATACTAGGACGGCCCGGCTAGATGTATAATGGGACGGAGGTTCAGGAGCAGGAAGCAAAGACCCGGTCACGGGAATCTTGCTATACACGCCCGGAAGGAGCCAATTGCCAGATAGTCAAATAGGAGTCCTTATAGACTACGAGAACGTGGGCCTGGGCTATTTCGGGCCCCTGTTTGATGAGCTTTCCGATATCGGACGGATCATCGTCAAACGGGCCTACGCCGATTGGTCCATGGCATCCGACAAGGGAAATCAGATGATAGAGCTGGGCATAGAGGCGAAGCAAGTCTTTCGCGCCTCGGCCTCGGCCAAGAACTCCAGCGACATAAGCCTAGCCATAGACGCCATAGACCTCCTCCATCGCTCCCCTGTGGACACTTTCGTCATCGTGTCCTCCGACACGGATTTCGTTCCGCTGGTGAGCACTTTGAGGGCCGCCGGAAAGACCGTGATCGGGGCGGGGCGTAGAGGCGTGGTCTCGCCAGGCCTGGTCAGGTCTTGCGATCGATACATCTTCTTGGATGACGGGAAGCCCACGGCCAAAGACCATACCGCCTTGAAGGCTGCGGCAGATAGCCTGCTGACCCGGGCGGTGGAGGCATCTGCCGATGCCCAGGGGCAGGTGGTGGCCGCGAAGCTGCACAACACCATGCTGAGAATGGACCCCAGCTTCGATTTCAGGGCCATTGGGCACCGGTTCTTCACCCAGTTCCTGACTGCATCTACCGCCATCAAGCTGAACCGGCCACGGGGCCGCGGGGACGTGATGGTGGAGCTGGCCCCAACCAAGGGCCATATAGAGATGGTGGTGGGGGACTCGGCCCAGGCAGGGTCTGGTGACTCAGCCCAAACAAGGTCGTGGGACACAGCCATTGATTCGGCTTGGTCGAATGTACCAGGAGATACGATCTCCGGGTCTAAGGCGGCCGCCGAGGCAGCGAAGGTGTTGTCGGTGTCCAAGCTAAGCGTTTCTCGCTACCGGAGCCTGCAGGGTCTTCTGGATGCCAGTGAGCTACTGCGGGCCCGGTGGTCCAGGGACGGGAATACTGTCCTACGCCGCCCCGCTGTTCATATCTGACCGTGCGGTACGAACTGGCGCCTACTTCGTGATAAAGTCCAGCTTCTCGAAACTGCCGTCGACTATGGGTTTGGCGTCCAGCCCCAGCCAGTCCTCCAGGATGTTGGAGTAGACTCCCCTGAAGTCTATATTGGGCACCAGGTCTCCAAACTGCAGGTCCCCGGGCTTGCGGGATGGGTACTCGCTGTGGTGGCCCCCTATCACCGAGTCCCCTATGGCGAAGGCCACTCCACCGGACCCGTGGTCAGTACCAGACCCGTTGTCGTGCACCCGTCTCCCGAACTCGGAGAACATGAACACCACCACGTTGTCCGCGGCGTCGTGCTCCTTCAGGTCTTCGTAGAAGTCCGCCACAGCCCCGGATACATCCTTCCACAGCTGAGCGTGGGTGCTCAACTGCCCACCGTGGGTGTCGAAGCTGGCGTGCTGCGTGTAGAACACCCGCGTCCCGAACTCCGCCAGGTGCACCTGAGCTATGTCCCTCATCTTCGCCCCTATGGGGCTGGCCCCGTACTCCACCATGGAGCTGTATTTGTCCGGCGCCGTCCTCAGTATGTCCGCCCCTTTCAGCGCGTCCAGCCCCGTCTGGCTTATGTACTCTCTCACGTACCTGGACCCCATAGAAGGCGCATACATCCGTTCGAACCTCTCCAGCGCCACTACCCTCTGGTCATCCTCCAGGCTGGTCAGTATCCCGTAGGTGGCTAGGTCAGACACCGACGCCACCGGCACCCCGGGCATCGCCAGCGCCCTGGGTATCCCGTTCCCGAAGTTTACCGCCGTCAGCACGTTCTCTTTCCCCGGGTCCATCTCCTGCACTCCCCGGCCCAGCCATCCCTCGGTGGCCACCTTGTCCGGCTCGCAGGTGTGTCACACGTCCATGGCCCGGAAGTGGGACCTCACTGAGTTAGCGTACCCTATCCCATGGATGATGGCCACCTTCCCCAGGTCCCACAGCTCTTTGATGGGCCCCATGCTGGGGTGCAGCCCGAACTCGTCGTCCAGCTTTATTATCTGCTCTTCGGCTATCCCCACCGCCGGCCGGTTGTCCCTGTACAATGGGTCGGTGTAGGGTATCACCGTGTTGACGTAGTCGTTGCCTCCCGTCAGCTGTAACACCACCAGCACCGGGTCTTTCTTGCTGCTTGTCATCCTGCTCTCCTCCCTCTGTTCTTCCGCCGGCCGTCTATCTACCCATTTATTGGTTTATTAGTTCATCCGAATTGATATTCTATGGAGGCGGCTATCTGGGCCAGCATGTCCCCCACTCTCTGCGACGGCGCTCCCCCATCCCCATTCTCCCAGCTCAGCTCTCCCCCCTGCTCCGCCAGGGCTATCAGCTCGTCTCTGGTGGTGTCAGCCACCTCCATGGGTCCCATCAGGTCCAGACAGCTGTCCACCATCTCCGCCGGGGTGATCTTACCCAGGGCCTTCACCCGCCCGATTATCGCCTTCACCCCGGGGTTCTCGATGTCACCAAGTCGCCCCGCCGCAAAGTTGATCCGCCTCACCAATGCCCCGCTGTCTATCCACTCCGCTCCCGTGTGCCATCCCTCCACGCTGGGCGGGTCCAATAGCGCCTGCCCCTGGTACCCCGCCTCCTCCGCCACCGGCAACAGCTCGGACCCCGGAAACCGGAAGTCCCCCATCAGCCTCATGGTCCCCACCACCACCTCCACCGGGCTCTTTACCTTCCCCCACCTCACCGGCTCGGACTTGAAGAACGCGGAATTGAACAGTACTCTCAGCGTGGACCTCATGTCGTACTCCGAGCTTATGAAGGCGTCTCCTATTATGTTGATGGCCACCGGGTCCAGCGGCGGCGTGTTCTGCCACGCAGGCACCGGCGGCTCGTCGGCCACAAAGAAGTTGTACAGGTGCCTCGCTATGAACCGCGCCGTCGCCGGTTGCCTTACCACTATGTCTATTATGTCCTCTCCGTTGAACCGCCCCCGGTGCCCCAGAAATACTTTCTCTCCATCGTCGTGGTCCTCGGCATCGTACTGGAATTTCCAGTAGAACCGCCCCAGGGGCAGCCTCGGTATCTTCGGCTCTATGGTCCACCCCGTGAAGGCCCGGGAGCACTCGTATACGTCTTGCTCTGTGTAGTTGCCCACTCCCATGGAGAAGAGCTCCAGCAGCTCTCTCCCCCAGTTCTCGTTGGGGGCGTCTTTGTGGTTCTCGTTGTTGTCCAGCCAGAAGATCATCGCAGGATCGCTGGCCAGCTCCACCAATAGATCCCGGTAGCTCCCCATCCCCACTCTCCGGAACATGTCTATCTGCCTAACTATCTCCGTCGGGTTGTCTATCTTGGAGTTCCCCGTGGCGAATATCTGCTGCCACAGCAGCACCATCTTCTCCTCCAGCGGCCTCTCGCTGTTGATCATCCGGTACACAAGATTGGACCTCCCATCGTAGGGCTGCCCAGGCGACTCTGTCACCGGGTGGTACCGGAACAGTATGTCTGTGTCTACTGCGGGTATCCCGTACCGGTCCGGGTCTATCAGTTCCTCCACTGTCTCTTCGTATCCCTTGGCCACCCGCTCCTCCAGCTCGTCCCGGCTGGCCCCAAACCCGGTCCTCCTCATCAGGTGCGCCATCTGTGCTATATCTTTGTCAGCCTTCATCCCTCTCTCTTCTGTTCTTTCGGCTTTTTCCCCACCCACCTTATTCTCCATGGGGACTTCTGCTCTCTTTTTACGCCTGATTATAATAATCCCTCTCTCCCTCTGTCAACGTGTCATACCTGCCGACGGCTCTACAATTGCGCATTGGATCACCCGCCTTGGAAGGCGCCGGTATTTGACGGCCCTGTAAGCTGGTGCTAAACTCTCGCCCATGGTGGATGTGTCCGGGGCTGGGCGCAGCCAGGACGATACGGAAGAGCCCGATTAAAGGAAGGAATTACATGCTATACGAGTTACGTTACTACGAGGTGACCGCGCAGCCCAGGACCGCAGACATCCATAACCTCTTCTCCAATCATGCTGTGGGCCTGCTTCAAAAGCATGGCATAGGTGTACTGGGGTTCTGGTTATCAAAGATAGGCAATTCCAGCGAGGTGCCTTGCATTTTCGTCTTTGAGGACATGGGAGACCGGGAGGACAAAATGAGGGCCTTCGAGGCGGACCCAGACTGGAAAGAAGCGCAGGCAGAGGCAAACAAACACCGGTTTGGACCCCCGATAGCGAGCGTCCGCAGCACCCTTCTGAGGCCCACCCCTTACTCACCTGAGCCCAAGGTCGAACGGGTCACTCATGAAATTCGGACCAACGAGGCCATGCCTGGCAGGATCGGTGACCTCCATCACCTGTTCGAAAACAACCACAACGCCGTTTTGTTCCCCCGGTACGACATAAGGGTGGTTGGCTGGTTTACTGAGGTTGTCGGCACCAGCGACCGTATAATCTTCATAATGGAATTCCCCAGCGTGGCGGACCGGGACGCACGCTTCACCGAGCTGTCAAAAGACCCCGATTTCCGCAAGGCGGCGCCGCCCTACGAGAAGGAAGGGCCGCTGAGGAGAAGATCTTACCACCGGTTTTTACAGCTGGCCGACTACACTCCCCGGAGCCAGTATGTGTCGGCGCCGCTGGTCGGCTGGCAAGACAAAGGGTATCAGGGGGACACTCAGCCAGGGTAAAAGAATATTCCACCCATTGGAATGAAACGGCCTCTCTTGCCTAGCGCCGCTTCTGAAGCTCATCCATAGCCTCTGAAACGTCGATGCCCAGGTCAGAGGCCCGCCGAACGTCCTGCTCGGCCTCATCGTACTTGCCAAGCCGAATATGGCACCACGCCCGGTTGTAGTACGCGTTGGCGAGACCAGGATCAAGACGTATGGCCTCGCCGAAGTCCTGCATCGC
This sequence comes from Dehalococcoidia bacterium, assembly GCA_965225925.1. Lineage (GTDB taxonomy): Bacteria > Chloroflexota > Dehalococcoidia > Lucifugimonadales > JAGWBF01 > CBDDBY01. The sequence goes on from CBDDBY010000004.1 coordinate 318,609, forward strand.
CTTCTCAAAATGGCCCATGCTGAAGTGGGCTGCTCCCCGGCCGTTGTAATTGGTGGCGATGGTGGGGTCCAGACCGATTGCCTCATCGTAGCCTTGGACTGCCTCACGATACTGTCCCATGGAGAAATAGGCGAAGCCTCTGTTGCTACGGGCGTCGGCATCCTGGGAATTGAGAAGGATGGCCTGGTCCAGGTCCCCGATGGCGCCGGGATACTGTCCGAGCTTTACCCTGGCCAATCCCCGGTTGTAGTAGGCATCACTATATTGGGGATTCAGACTTATCGCCTGGCCGGCTGCCTCAATGGCATCCTGATACCGGCCCTGGTTAAAGTAATCCTTGCTCTGGTTCTTGAAGGTTTCAGCATCCTGGGGCTGGGATGGGGCAGGCTCCGGAGGATTGGCTGTGGATACCTCAGCGGGCTCTTGCCGGCCCATCTGGGCCCCGGTGACATCGTACTTTGGAACATCCTCGGCATTTTGACGGTTTCCACCGGATCTGCCGAAGATTCGTTTCAAAAAGCCCTTCTGCTTGACGGTCTGGCCACACAGGAAACAGGTCGCGGCCCCATCGTCGTTTTCGGCCAGACAGTTGGGACATTTCACCATAATCCGCCCTCCAGGCGTTAGCATAAACAAAGAATGAAGCCGCGGGAATAATCCTGCGGCCTCATTTTAGCTACGATTTTTGGTAGCGGGGGTTGGACTCGAACCAACGACCTTCGGGTTATGAGCCCGACGAGCTGCCACTGCTCCACCCCGCGTCGAAACCCGAGAATAAGGGATTAAAAGTTTGAAGTTCTTAGCGTGGGCCAAGCCCTCGGTAGATTAGTACCGGTAAGCTGAACGGGTTGCCCCGCTTACACTCCCGGCCTATCAAGCAGATAGTCTCTCTGCAACCTTACTCCTTCCCCGAGGGGAAGGATGGGAGGCCTAATCTTGGGAAGCGCTTCGCGCTTAGATGCCTTCAGCGCTTATCGACACCAGACATGGCTACCCAGCAATGCTCCTGGCGGAACAACTGGCACACCATAGGTCCGTCCCTCCCGGTCCTCTCGTACTAGGGAGAGATGCCCTCAAGCCTCCTACGCCCGCGGCGGATAGAGACCGAACTGTCTCACGACGTTCTGAACCCAACTCACGTGCCCCTTTAACCGGCGAACAGCCGGACCCTTGGGACCTCCTTCAGCCCCAGGATGGGACGAGCCGACATCGAGGTGCCAAACCTCGCCGTCGATGTGAACTCTTGGGCGAGATAAGCCTGTTATCCCCAGGGTAGCTTTTATCCGTTAAGCCACGGCCTTTCCACAAAGGACCGTAGGATCACTTTGCCCGACTTTCGTCCCTGCTCGGCTTGTAGGCCTCGCAGTCAAGCCCCCTTATACCAATACACTCTACAGGCGATTTCCATCCGCCCTGAGGGGACCTTTGGGCGCCTCCGTTACCTTTTGGGAGGCAACCGCCCCAGTTAAACTGCCCGCCAGGCACTGTCCCCGCCTGCGGCGGGTTAGAACCAAAAACAGTGAAGGGTGGTATTTCAACGTCGGCTCCATCCCCACTGGCGTGGGGATTTCAAAGCCTCCCACCTATCCTACACATCCCAGCTCCCAGCCCAATACCAGGTTACAGTAAAGCTCCTGGGGTCTTTTTGTCCTGCCGCGGGTCGCCCGCGTCTTCACGGGCACCGTAATTTCACCGGGCCCTCCGCCGAGACAATAGCCAGGTCGTTATGCCATTCATGCAGGTCGGAACTTACCCGACAAGGGACTTCGCTACCTTAGGACCGTTAGAGTTACGGCCGCCGTTCACCGGGGCTTCAGTTCTGAGCTTCTCCACCTTGCGGCGGATAACCCATCCCCTTAACCTTCCGGCACTGGGCAGGCTTCAGCCCCTATACCTAGGATTTCTCCTTAGCAGAGACCTATGTTTTTGTTAAACAGTCGCCCGGCTTTCTTTTCTGCGGCCCCAAAAGGCTCCACCCGCAAGGGGTATCACCTTCCAGGGCGCCCTATATCCCGAAGTTACAGGGCCCTTTTGTCTAGTTCCTTAGCGGAGGTTCGCCCGAACGCCTTGGGACTTTTACCCCTGCCCACCAGTGGCGGTTTGCGGTACGGACACCGAAATCCCATAGCTCGCGAGGCTTTTCTTGTTGGCATGGGTTCAACAGCTTCCCGAACCCTAAAGTTCAGTTCGCCTCATCCCTCGGCTCGTAACGCCGGAACGGATTTGCCTATCCCGGCATGGCCTACGGACAAGGACGCGAATCCAATAACGCGCTCTGCCTACCCTTCCACACCCCCCCTCGGCTTTAAAACGAGATAACGGTGGTGCAGGAATATTAACCTGCTGTCCATCGCCTGCGGCTTTAGCCTACGGCTTAGGACCGACTAACCCTACGCCGATAAACGTTGCGTAGGAAACCTTGGGCTTTCGGCGTCAGGGATTTTCACCCTGATTAACGCTACTCATTCCGGGATTCTCACTTCCCCGCGCTCCAGCAGACCTCACAGTCCACCTTCATCGCCCGAGGAACGCTCCCCTACCATGCAAGAACGTAGGGAGGCCTTGGCAAGGTGCCGGGATTGCTCCCTTTCCCCTACTTCAAGCCCCCATGCTCTAACATCCACGGCTTCGGTGACAGGCTTGAGCCCCGTTACATTTTCGACGCAGGAGCCCTTGACCAGTGAGCTGTTACGCACTCTTTAAAGGGTGGCTGCTTCTAAGCCAACCTCCTGGCTGTCTGGGGAATCCTACTTCCTTTCCCACTTAGCCTGCTCTTAGGGACCTTAGCCGGTGGTCTGGGCTGTTTCCCTCTCGACTACCAAACTTATCTCCGGCAGTCTCACTCCCGGGAACCGGTTGGACGGCATTGGTGGTTTGGTTGAGTTTGGTAAGCTCACGCCCCCTAGCCCATCCAGAGCCCTACCTCCGCCCACCTATACCCGAGGCTGCACCTAAATGCATTTCGGGGAGAACTAGCTATTTCCGAGTTCGATTGGCATTTCACCTCTACCCACAGCTCATCCCAAGCTTTTGTACCAGCAAAGGGTTCGGGCCTCCAGTCCGTGTTATCGAACCTTCACCCTGGCCATGGGTAGCTCACCCGGTTTCGAGTCTACTCCGTGGGACTAGTCGCCCTATTCGGACTCGCTTTCGCTCCGGCTCCGGGACTACAGTCCCTTAACCTCGCCCCACATAGTAAGTCCCCGGATCATTCTTCAATAGGCACGCCGTCATCTCTCCTTAATTAGAAAGACTCCGACCTGCTGTAGGCCTACGGTTTCAGATCTATTTCACTCCCCTCCCGGGGTGCTTTTCACCTTTCCCTCACGGTACTGGTACACTATCGGTGGCCAAGGATATTTAGCCTTGGAGGGTGGTCCCCCCAACTTCCCACAAGATTTCTCGTGTCCCGTGGTACTTAGGAAATACACCAGGAGCCTTATCCCTTTCGCCTACGGGGCTTTCACCCTCTGCGGCAGTCCTTCCCAGGTGCTTTCAGCTAGAGATAAAATTTGTAACTCCTCGCCCCTTTCCGGGGTTAGGGCAGGTGTCTCCTGTAACCCCCTTACGACATAGGCCCCCAGGCCACTAAGTCATAAGGGTTTAGGCTGTTCCCCGTTCGTTCGCCACTACTAGGGGAATCTCGGTTGATTTATTTTCCTCGGGGTACTTAGATGTTTCAGTTCCCCCACTTACCCTCCTTCCCTATCGAGAAGGATGATCCGGATTTTCAGCCGGACCGGGTTTCCCCATTCGGGCATCCCCGACTATGCCTGTTAGACGGCTCATCGAGGCTTTTCGCAGCCTTACCGCGCCCTTCATCGGTCCTTGGCCCCTAGGCATCCACCGTAGGCCCTTAGTAACTTGACCCACGCTAAGAATTTCAAACTATTCCCTATTCTCTTTTTAAAGTGCGGAGCGGCGGCTGGGCCAAGCCCGAGCCGCCGCTCAAGTTGCCCAGCATTTGATATATTTTAGATAATTAACATCTTCAATATCTGCCGCCTGTTTAGATATTATAGTTAGGGATTAAACCTCCGTCAAGGGTTTTACCGGCAATGATCAGAATATCCCCGCGTTCCGTCAGGTGGTGATTGACATGGAAGAAGAGGGCCAAGGGCCAAGAGTGGAGAAGGATGCGGCCGAGGCCGCCCTGGATCAAGTTGCCCGCCAGCTCCACGATATCCTGAATCGTCTGGCGGCCAGTCTGGATCCCTTTCCGGGCTTCATGGGGATGACCTCCATCCAGGCTGTGGAGCTGGAACCCCGGGGGGTCCAGCCTCCAGACCGGGGCTGTGTCGTGGTCTGCCCCGACGGAGAGCTGTACGAGCTAAATCTGAACGTCATCCCCGGCCCCACGGGCGTTGCCGAGGCGGACCAAGTAGAGGATTACCGGCCGCTGGACCTGCCGCCGGAAGAGTACATACCCTACGCCTGCTCCGCCATTGTGGCTCTGACGGGGCGGCTCAATCGTCCCTGAGCTTCTCCAGATGGGACGGACCTGCAAGATTATATAGTGGGAGCATTCCGCAACTCCCGATCGTCCACCACGACCGTCTTCATTATCTTGTCATGGAGGGTCTGTCGGTCTTTGTCCCAGAACGCCCACAAGAGATCGACAAGGGAGGCAATTCCGCTGGTCAGGGCGTCACCCAACGCTTCGAACACAAGCAACTTGATCACGAACTCCCGCAGGAAAGTCCACCCCCAGTCCGATCGACTTCCGTCGGTGCGCATGACGCGGATCCCCACCAGTTGTTTTCCTGGTGTTTGGCCGCGACCCAAGGTAATCAGCCACCAGATAATGTATTCGATTATCAAAATAACAATAAACAAGACGAAGTCCAATATAAAAGCCTCTACCCGTCTGCCAAGACCCGCTGCTTTGATTCCTACCGGGCCTGCCAGGAACTGGTCGCACCATCGGCAAAATATCCCGTTCCTATCGTCTTGCCGGGAGCAGCTGGGACAGCCTTTCGTAAGTGCAGTACCACAGTTACTACAGAAACCAGCATCGCGCGGATTGGATTGACGACATTGGGGACAATTGACTTGGCCCTCAGCAGCCAGTTGAGCCCCGCAGCCAGCGCAGTACATAGCGTCTGCTAGATTGTCCTTACCGCAGCTGGAACACTCCATCTAGCAGGTTGTTGAAGAATAGGGTCCGATGCTGAGCTTGGAGCATCAAGCCGCTGATTCTTAGGTCCTCGTGGAGGACATTGGGGCGTTGGAACGGGGCTTTTGGCCTCTGCAGCTACCTCAACCCGGTCCTTCCGGGATACCGGGCATGGGTAGTCCCACTGTCAGGTCATGCCACCTTGGTTTCTGGTGCTTCCTTGGCCAACTCCAGGAGCTTTGCCATGCGGACCAGATTGTAGGCCGTAGCTACCAGATACTCCGCCAGACCGGTCCGGTCCAGCCCCTTATACCGCGTCCGCCGGAACCCGCCCACCGTCTTCATCCACCCGAAGATCTCCTCAACCCGTTTCCGAATCCGCTGACTGATAGCGTACCCTGGGTGGCGAGTGGTCCGGCCATCAATGGCGCTGGACCGGCCATTGGTGCTCTGTGCTACGTGAGGCGTCACCCCGCGCCGCCGCAGAACCGCCACGCAATCCCTGGTGTCGTAGCCCTTGTCTCCACCTAGCGTTTTGGGGTGAAAGCCCCGCTCCTTGGCTTGGTCCACCAGCACCGGTACTGTATTCCGCTCCGCCGTCCCCGTCGCCTGGGTAGTCTGGAAGTCCACCAGCATCCCATGGCGGTTCTCCATCAAGGCATGGGCCATGAATACCAGCTTGGCTTCCTTGCCTTTCCCCTTGAGCAGCAGCCGGGCCTCCGGGTCCGTGGTGCTCTGATGGGTGGCATTGCTACGCCGTTCTCCATGGAAGTTCACCGAGGGATTGCCCTGGTCATCGTCTGTCGTCTTGGGTGGGTCACCGTCCCTGGGTTTGAAGCTCTTCAGGCTGGCGGCCGCCTCAATCAATGTTCCGTCCACGGTGAAATGCTCGTCGGACAGCAGGCCCTTCCGGTCTGCTTCCAGCACCACTTCATCGAACAAGGCCTGGCCCAGCCGGTGCTTCAACAGCCGCTCCCGATTCTTGGTGAAGGTGGTGGGATCGAAGCTGGGCTCGATGAGGTTCATGCCCAGAAACCACCGGAAGAGGAGGTCGTAATCCAGTTGCTCGCAGAAAGCCCGTTCACTGCGCACCGAGTACAGGGCAATCAGTAATGAGGACTTCAGCAGTCGTTCGGGAGGAATCGAAGGTCGGCCTACTTCGGCGTACATCCGGTCCAGGTCCGGCGACAGCGCCGTCAGGGCCTTATCGGCCACTGCCTTGATCAGCCGTAGGGGATGATCAGGTGGTACTCGCGTCTCCAGGTCAACGAAGGCCAACATGGTTACCTGTGGATCTCGTCGTCCGCGCACCGCCGCCACCTCCCCGGCTGTTTCCTTTATTGTACCCTAGCTTTCTCCTCCCATGAGGTCTGTGCAGTCCGTGCCAGGGTTTTTCAGCGGCCTGCTAGAACGACCTCCCGCTCGCGGCTTTGAGTCGTAGAGCAGATCTTTTGACGGGCCGTTCGAAGTTACCTAAATAACCCCTGGAGGGCCCTAGGGCCTCGGGCGGTGGACAGCTGCTTCATGATCTTTTGCGCCTGGCGGAACTGGTTGAGGAGCTGGTTCACGTCCTGGGGGGTGGTGCCGCTGCCCATGGCGATGCGCCGCCGCCGCCGGCCGTTCAGCATGTCGGGGTTGTGCCGCTCCGCCGGGGTCATGGAATGGATGATCGCCTCGAACCTGACCAGGTGCTTCTCGTCGAACTCCTCGGGGAGCCGTTTCTTCATCTGGGAGAAGCCGGGGAGCATCTCTAGGACCTGGGCGAATCCCATCTTCTTGACGCTCTGGAACTGCTCCAGGAAGTCCTCCAGATCGAAGGTGGCGGTGCGTATCTTCCTTTCCATCTCCTTGGCCGTCTTCTCGTCCACCGACTGCTGGGCCTTGTCGATGAGGGTCAGCACGTCGCCCATGCCCAGGATACGGGAGGCCAGCCTGTCGGGGTAGAAGGGCTCCAGGGCATCGGTCCTCTCCCCCACACCGATGAACTTGATGGGAACGGAAGTTACCTGGGTGATGGAAATGGCCGCGCCGCCCCTGGCATCGCCGTCCATCTTGGTCATTATCAGGCCCGTCAGCGACACCCTCTGGTGAAACTCCTGGGCCGAGGTGACAGCGTCCTGGCCCATCATGGAGTCGGTTACCAGGAGCACCTCCTGGGGGGATACCGCCGACTTGATATCCTCCAGCTCCGACATCATCTCGTCATCTATATGGAGCCGTCCCCCGGTATCGACAATAGCCCAGGCCGCCCCGATGCGCCTCGCCTCTTCCACCCCCGCTTTGGCCACCTTGAGGGCGGTGGAGGAGGTATCCTCCCGGTACACGGCTATCCCCAGCTGCTTACCCAGGATGGCCAGCTGTTCGACGGCGGCGGGGCGGCGGAGGTCTCCGGCGATCAGCAAGGGCTGCTGCCCCTGCTGCTGAAGATGGTGGGCCAGCTTGGCGGCGGTGGTGGTCTTCCCCGCGCCCTGTAGACCCACCAGCATCAGGACGGTGGGCGGCCGGCTTCCCTGCACCAGTTTGTGGTCTCCCCCGGTGAGGATCGAGGTGAGCTCCTCGTGGACGATTTGCACCACCTGCTGGCCCGGGCTCAGCGCCTCCATCACGTCACTTCCCACAACCCGCTCCTGAACCCGGTTCACCAGCGCCCTGGCCACCCTGAAGTTCACGTCGGCTTCCAGGAGGGCCAGCCGCACCTGCCTCAGGGCCTCCTCCACGTCCTTTTCCGTCAGGCGTCCCTTGCGCGTGAGCCGCTCGAATATCCCGTTGAACTTGTCCGTTAAAGTATCAAACATCGAATCGCCTCCACCAGATGTTCTGATTGTACGGTTGGGGGACAGCCAGGGTCAAGTTAGACGAATCTTCGGTAGTGTATCAGTTTCGGACCCGTCATTCCGGCGAAGGCCGGAATCCATACGGCGTCTGAACAGGCTAGGTACGTGGATACCGGCTTCCACCGGTGTGACAGTTTAGGTTCCCCACACTGTGCCGTTTGAAGCTGACCCGCTACCGAATCTTCAACGGGCCTGCAATACCTGCTAGAATCTCATCGTATGCCTCCCAGTAAAGTCTATTCCAGCCCGGACCAGGCTGTGGCGGACATAGCCCCAGGCTCCATTATCATGGTGGGCGGTTATGCCGGGCCGGGCACACCCCGGCATCTGTTGAAGGCCCTCTTGAATAGGGGCGTGGGAGAGCTCACCTGCATCTGCGGGCCGTGGTTTGGAGGCGGCCCGCATCTGTACGGACCCGCCAGCCTTGTGGCCAATGGACAGGTCAGGAAGCTCATTACCACAGATCCCGTAAACGCTACATTAGCCGCCCTTGAAGCTAAACCACCCAGAGGCAGCTCCATGGAGGTGGAACTGGTGGCCCAGGGCTCCCTGGCCGAGAGGGTCCGGGCCGGGGGTGCGGGCCTGGGCGCGATTTTCCTTCCAGCTATCAGGGAGGCTATGCCCGAGGAAGGAAAGGAGAAGCTGACGGTGGACGGCGTCGAATATGTTATGGAGACGCCCATCAAGGCCGGCTTCGCCCTTATACGTGCCCACAAGGCCGATTCTTTGGGCAACTTGGTGTACCGCCTCTCCCAGCGCAACTGGAACCCCTTGATGGCCATGGCTGCCGAGGTGACCATCGTGGAGGTGGACCACGTCGTACAACTCGGGGGCCTGGACCCGGAGCTGGTCATCACTCCAGGCATATTCGTGGACAGGATCGTCGAGATAGGAGCCCAGGCCGATGAAGGCCAGACTTAGCCCCGGCCTGATGGCCCTCAGGGTGGCGGCGGAACTCTGCCGTGGGCAGGTGGTCAACCTGGATCCGGGGTTTCCGGCTCTGGTATCAGGACATCTGCCGCCGGACCGCGGGATAATCTTGCATGCCGGCAACTGCCTTGTGGGCTATTTGCCCAGGGAGCAAGGGGCGAAGGAAGAGGTTGAGCTGGTGGATGCCTACGGTGGACCCGTTACCATGCTGCCGGCTGGCGCCGTAGTCAACCAGACGGAGTCCTTCGGCATCGTCAGGGGTGGTCACCTGGACGTGGCGGTAGTGGAGACGGACCAGGTTTCCGAGCGGGGAGACCTGGTGCTTTCGAAGGATCTCAAGGAACAGGGCGTAGAAATCGCGGCAGGCGCCAAAATTGTCATAGCCATGATGGAGCATACCAACCCGGAAGGCCGGCCCAAGGTCTTAAAGGAGTGCAGCCGTCCCGCAGAACTAAGGGGGCGCGTCGGCCTCATAGTAACCGACACCGCAGTGGTCGACATTACGAAGGAGGGCCTCATCTTGAAGGAAGTGGCGCCGGGCTGGACCACTGATGATGTCCAGGCGATCACCGGAGTCAACATGGCGCTCGCATCTGGCATCAGGGAGATGGACTTCGCTGAGGCGCACGATGCGCCGTTGAGCAAAGTCTACTCCACGGGCGCCGAAGCCGTGGCGGACATTCCCGATGGCGCGGTGATTCTTCTGGATGGCTTTGCGGGACCGGGTGGGATGGCCCAATACCTGATCGTGGCATTGCGTGACCACGGGGCCAAGGCCCTGACCATGATAAGCAACACCGCCGGCATCGCCCGGGTCGCCGCATTCGGTACGCCCCCGGGCTTTACCACCATAGACCACAGCCTTCTGGTGGACAACGGGCAGATTAAAAAGGCCGTTGCCTCCTTCCCGGTCTCTCCCTCCCCCTCCCAGCCAACCTCTTTCGAGCTCGCCTTCAAGAGGGGCGATGCGGAGCTGTAGCTGGTGCCCCAGGGCACTTTGGCGGAGCGCATCAGAGCGGGGGGATACGGGGGGGATACGGCATCGGCGCTTTCTACGCCCCAGCCGGGGCGGGCACGTCGATTGGCGAGGGCAAGCAGACTCGCATCATCAACGGACGGGAGCAGGTGCTGGAGTACGGTATAAGGGCGAACTATGCCCTGATACGAGCCCACAAGGCCGACACCATGGGCAACTTGCTGTATCGGGGCACATCCCGCAATTTCAACGCCGTCATGGCGCCGGCGGCGGCCATTACCGTAGCCGAGGTGGACGAGATCGTGGAGGCGGGAACGCTGGACCCCGACGCAATCGTGACGCCCGGCATCTTCGTACAGCGCATCGTCCGACGCCCCCAAGACTTCTTCCCCTATGAACCGATCGCTTGACCAGGTGGCTGCTGGACCGGAGGACATCCTCCCGAACAATGGGTCTTTCGATTCTACGAGTAAGAGTTGATCCTCTCGCCAAGCGGAACATAGATTCTTCACTCTGTTCAGAAACTATCATGCTGGTTGGGCGCAGCACCACCGAAGATGGAAATGTGCCGCAACAAAATCCCTTCCACCTTGACGGGGGAAGTTTTGAGCCTGTCCTGAGCCTGTCGAAGGAATGGGGGTGATGCCCCCCACCTTAATCCTCCCCCACAAGGGGGGAGGAGGCTGGACCGGCCTATTTTCGTAGCAATGGCAAAGTGGGAGGGTCTAAAGATGCCAGTTGGAACACTTTGGCCATCGATGCCCGAGCGGTCATCACGACAGCTTGCCGAAGACCAGACCCGCGAACCCAGTGAGCAGGGGAGGCCAGGTGCTTTCAAGGATGGGGACCGCCCTGTGGCCCCCAGGAAGTGCCAGCCACAGGACGAATGAGACAACGGTGACCGCCGCAACCAGCCAGAAGGCCACTTTACATTCGAAGGAATATCCGCGCTCGTCCTGGACGCCTACCCCTGTCAACTGTCGTGTTCCTATTCCGGACTCTCTTCTCTAACCCGAATCCACCGAAGGACACCGATGGACGGCGTGAGGGCAGCGGAAGGGGGTGGGTGAGGGAGCTACAGGGGAGATGGCCTGGGCTCTTGGGGTAGATGGGAGGGCGGCGGAGGGTCTTCAGTCGCCGCACAGGGCCCCTAAGGCCCTATGCGGGAGTTGCGATGCGCGGGATGGCGAGAGGATACGCAGCAGGGGACTCTCGCGACCGGGGTGGCGCGAGATTGCGGGGACGTTGGGTCAGTTACAGGCTGGCCGTCAGGCCGGGAACGGAATGGCTTGCAGCCGGGCCAAGGCGCGACTGAACTGGGTTTCCCAAGGCCAGCGCCGGGGGAGATGCAAAGTGAGGCGGCGCGCCGAGCGGGTGATCCGTCCCACCAGAGCGAAGACCCGCCGCCTGAGGGTCTTGGTGATCAGGGTCCCCTCGCCCAGACCAATCCGCGCCGTCCAGCGGGCCAGGTTATGCGCCATCACCTGTACCGCCAGCCAGGCGCCGTTGGCGGCGAAGCGCCCCGACGGCATGTGGTTCAGCCCGACGCCGTACTTGAGGTCGCGTATGGCGTTCTCGACCTCGGCGTGGCGGCGATGATCGGCCTCCAGTTCCAGCGTCTCCCCATCGCGGTCGGTGATGAAGGCGTGATAGCTGTATCTGGCGAAGAGGGCGAGCTGGGAACCGGGCGTCGGCTTCACCCGCCGGACAATGAGCCGCACCGGCGGGGCGTCCGGCTTGGTCTGGAACGGGGTGTAAGTCGTCTCGGCGACATCGGCGGCGCCGTCCATCCAGTAGGGAATGGGAGTCCAGTCCTCCTCTGGTATCGCCTCGATCAGGTCCCGCAGGCTGGCGCGCTGGCGGATGGTGATAGAGAAGCGGACATCCATTTCCCGGCAGGCGGCAACGACAGTGTGGGCGTAGAAGCCGCTGTCGGCCCGCACCGTGAGTTGTCCCCTGGCCCCGCCGTAGCGCACCCGCCCCACCGTCTCACGCAGGAAGTGGGCCGCGCCACGGGCGGTGTTGGCCCGGCCCTCGCGCAGCCGGGACATCAGCACCTCGCCGGTGCCGGCGGCAATGGCCAGCAGCGGGTGATAGCCGCGGGCGCCGGTATAGCCGTGGTGGCGCGCTCCCTCCTTGGCCAGTCCATAGGTCTCGCAGATGGTCGAGTCCAGGTCGATGCTCAGGGGCGAGTCGCCGGGTCCGGCCCCAGCGGCCCAGGCCCGGGCCAACAACTGGCGGCTCACGCGGTCGAGTTGACGGACATGCCCCCACCGGAAGCTGCGCAGGAAGGTCCCCAGGGTGGATGACGCCTTGACCACGCAGCCTAGAACACCGACCGTCCCACCAGCGCGCAGCGCATCGGCGTCGTCGATGCAGTCGCCGCCTGCCAGCGCGGAAGCGACCAGCGTCAGCATCTTGTCCCCAGTGTTCGCCCGTCCCGGCGCTCCGCCGAGGTCAAGGTGATGGTCGACGAGTTCCCGCAGGCCCAGGTGCCGGGCTAGGGTGGCCGGCAGGAGCAGGCCGGCATTGGCCACCAGGCGATGGTCGTCAAAGAGGATGCGGATACGGTCGGGTTTGTTCTGTGGCAGCATCTATTGGGTGCTCCTTGTTTCCGGGCTGGTTTCTGTTCCAAAACCATTATCCCAGATTCAGAGGAGCACCCGCTGGCTTCTTCAAGGGCTGTCCCCAAGGACGTCCTTCGGTGGATTCGGGTCTAACCTCAGGATCTTCCCGGTGGTATCTGACACTACCACCCGTTTCGTCCCCCACCTTGGATTGACACCGTTGACCAGGCCCTTCAGCCTGACTAGCAAGGCCCGCCTTCGCGCCCCCAGTCTTCTTGACCGGGCGACTTGACTTCTCCAATTCGCCATGGCTATCATTCAACCGTTTCAATACCCCCGTCGCCGTCCCTATTGAACTATGTTAGGAACGGCGACATACTCATGTCTACCTGCAGATGTCGGAGGCGCCGTGGAGAAAGAGAGGCTGGACCGGGAGATCATAGCCATGCGGGTGGCCAAGGAGCTGCCTGACAGTGCCCACGTCAACCTGGGCATCGGGATACCTACCTTGGTCTCCAACTATGTGGGGGAAGGGAAGACCATCATCTACCACAGCGAAAGCGGGGTTCTCAACTGTGGTCCTCTTGCCGAAGAGGGGGAAGAGGATATAGACCTGATCAACGCGGGGGGCCAGTTCCTCAAGCTCTTGCCGGGTATGTCCTTCTTCAGCTCCTCCGACGCCTTCGCCATGATCCGGGGGGGACACATCGACGTGACTATACTTGGCGCGCTTCAGGTGTCGGAGAAAAGCGACCTGGCCAACTGGATGCTCCCCGAACGGGGGGTGGGTAACATCGGCGGGGCCATGGACCTGGCCATGGGCGCCAGACGCATTATCGTAGCCATGGAGCACACCGACCGGCATGACAGGCCGAAAATAGTCAGGGAGTGCTCTTATCCCCCGACGGGGATGGGTTGCGTCAGCCTCATCGTCACGGACATCGCGGTAATCGAGGTCGCCAAGGAAGGGCTGGTGCTCATGGAGGTGGCGCCGGGTTGGACGGCGGAGGAGGTCCAGGGGTTGACCGAGGCCAGGCTGACCTCGTCACCAGACCTGAAGGAGATCGCGCTTTAGTAGCTTATCCAGAAGGTGGAGCCGGCCTCCCCCTTCTGGACCTCGATTCGTGCTTGAAAGGCCTCCTTTAGGTCCTCCAGGTGGGTTATAACGATAATTTTCTCAAAGTCCCCTTCTATGGCGGCGATAACGTCCAGAATCCTTTCCCGCCCGGCCGCGTCCTGAGTGCCGAACCCCTCGTCTATGAACAAGGTTGGAAGGGGAGCTCCCCGGCGGCGGGCCAGCACCTTGGACAGAGCGATTCTCAGGGCCAGGTTTATTCGAAATGCTTCTCCTCCACTGAACAGCTCGTAGCTTCTCGGCCCGAACTCATCGCTTATTTTTATCTCCAGGGTCTCGATAGGCTCGCCCTTCCCGCTTTTCCGCTCCCGTTGAGTCTCTAGTTTCACGTGCATCCGGTTATCGGTCATCCGGCCCAGTAGCCCGTTGGTCTCCTGTTCGAGCTGAGGCAAGACAGTCTCGATGAGCATGGCCTGGATGCCCCGTTTGCCGAAGGCCTCCACCAGCCCCTGGTAGACTCCCTGTTCCTCTCTTAGCGCCTCGAGGTGATCTTTTTTGCTTAGCATTTCAGCCTCCAGGACATCCACCCTCGTCAGCTCCCCTTTCAAGCCCAAATGTCTCTGGAACAACGCCTGGTGACTCGTATCAAGTCCTTTGTGTTCCTCGACAGCCCGGGCCAGCTTTCCCTCCCAAAAGGGAATCTCGAGGAGCTCGGATTCCATCTCCCGCTCTCCGGCTCGCGAGGCCGATAGCTCATCCTCGAGCCGGCGTGCCATGTCTTCAGCCGTGGACAGGAAGCCTTCTTCCTGGGACAGGTTGGTCATGGCCTCTTCCAGACGGCTATGGCGTTCTTCAACGGGCTGCAATTCCTGCAACTCGTCGTAAAGACGCCGGTGGGCCTCCTGGTCGTACCCCAAGGCGCCGATCTCGCCTTCCAGCTCCTCAAGCTCCCGGTGCTGGTCTTTGGCAAACTGCCCGCCTTCGATCTGACGCCTTGCCTCCTCCAACTCACCGCGACTTTGCTGAAGCTCTTCACCGGCATTTTGAGATTCATCCAATCGTTTCTGAAGTACCGCGATGGAGGATTGGGCCTCCTGCTGGTTTCTATGTAAGGTGGTCTCCCGCCGGGATAGCTCCTCCTCCAAGCGAAGTTTCTCAGCCTCGGTAGACTTACCAGCAATATCGTTCTGACGGTACTGCTGGAGCTTCTCGTCCCGCTGGAGAGTGTAGCTATCCATCAGTCGCCGGCATCCCTCAGGCCCCAGCTCAGCATCGCACAGGGGACAGCGAGCGCCCTCGCGGGAATGGTCCACCAGGTCCAGCTTGGAGCGAAGCTCCTGGCCCTCGGTCTTGAGCTGCTGGGCGTTGGCCTCCAGCTGCCCCAACCTCCCAACTACCTCTTGGAGTTGGCGTTGCCCGTTGGCTATTTCAGACGCTTCCTTCTCCAGGTCCCCGAGACGGACCCGTTCCTCCTCCAGCTTGCCACGGATTGCTGGTCCGGCCTCCACTTGGGGCCGAAGCTCGATCTCTACACGCCTTTCCAGTTGTTTGACCCGTTCTTCCAGCCTCACCCTGGCGGTCTCGATCTCCCGTTCCAGGTCAGACTTGCGCTTTGCCAGCCCGTCGAACCGCTCCCTGGCCCGGTTCAGCTCCTCGTAGAGACTTCGGAGCCGCTGGAACTGGGCCAGTCCTTCCTGGATAGCCTCCTTTTTCCCAATCAGTCCCCGGTATGTCGAGATCCGGTTGTTGCGAACATTCATTTCCCCCTGGAAATGGGAAATATCCTGTTCCATGATAGGGATGCGGGATTTCAGCCTCTCCAGCTCGACAGCTTTACCCCGTAGCCCCTCTACCCGGGTCTTCGCAGCATCCAGGTCTCGCCCAGCGGCCCCCATGCGCCCTTTGACATCCTCCAACTCCGTTTCCACGGCTTCGAGCTCGGTCTTATATCCATCCCTGAGGTACACCTCTTCCCCAATGCGGTCGATGTCGGCTTCAACTACGGCGGCGGACCCTTTCCTTTCATCAACCCGTTCTCTGGCGATCTCCTGGATGCTGTCGTAGAAACCCAGCCCCATGATTTTTGCCAGCACCTCCTTGCGACCCCCCGGTGTCTTATTGGTGAACTCATCTGCCCTGCCCTGGAGAAGGAAGGCGCTGTTGATGAAAGTATCGTAGTCCATGCCGGTTATCCGGTCTATATTGGCCTGGGTCTCCCTGACCGAGTTGCCGGTGATGGGCAGGAATCCCGTTCCGCTGTGGACCTGGAGCTGGAGGTCGGTGACTCCCTGTCGTCTACGGGCCCTGCCAATAGCATGCCCCCGGGTGACCCTGTACTGTGTCCCCCTGGCCAGGAACTCCAGGTCTACCAGCATCTCGTCGCGGCCGTGATGAATCAACTCGTCCTGTGTCCTGCTCCTGGCCTCACCCCAGAGGACCCAGGTCATGGCATCCAGCAAGGCCGACTTGCCATGGCCGTTGGGACCACAAAGGCAGGCTACACGGATACCCTCCAGGTCCAGGGTGGGCAAACCCTCGCCATAACACAGGAAGTTGCGCAGGTTGAGGCGAATGGGGAGCATGTATCGTCACCTATAAAAGATGGCCCCGGCATCAACGTGCCGGGGCCATCTTTGGTAGCCCAAATTTGTTCAAGCAGCCCAGCCGTTAGTATTCCATGGGAGGAGCAGGAGGGCCG
The DNA here is from genome assembly GCA_965225925.1 of Dehalococcoidia bacterium. GTDB lineage: Bacteria > Chloroflexota > Dehalococcoidia > Lucifugimonadales > JAGWBF01 > CBDDBY01. The sequence continues at coordinate 334,805 of CBDDBY010000004.1, forward strand.
GCCTTCTCCTTTTCGGGTATCTCGGTGATCATTGACTCGGTGGTGAGCACCATGCCGGCCACGCTGGCGGCGTTCTGGAGGGCCGATCGGGTGACTTTGACCGGGTCGACAATGCCCTGTTTGATCATGTGGGCGTACTCGCCAATCTCAGCGTCGTAGCCATAGTCATCCTGGTGCTGCCTCACCGCCTCCAGGACGACGGCGCCCTCGCGGTCAGCGTTCTGGACGATTAGCCGTAGTGGCACCTCCAGAGCCTTTCCGATGATGCCGGCCCCTACCGCCTCGTCGCCTTGCAGTTGCAATTTGTCAAGTGCCCTCTGGGTCCTCACCAGGGCGACTCCGCCACCTGGAACGATCCCTTCTTCCACAGCAGCCCTGGTGGCTGAAAGGGCGTCCTCCACCCGGGCCTTGCGCTCCTTCAGTTCCACTTCGGTCGCGGCGCCAACCTTAATCACAGCCACACCACCGGAGAGCTTCGCCATCCGCTCCTGGAGCTTCTCCTTGTCGAATTCTGAGGTGGTGTCCTCTATCTGGGCCTTAATCTGGGTAATGCGGCCTTTGATGGCGTCCTCTGAGCCTTTGCCTTCTACGATAGTGCACTCATCTTTGGTGGTCGTAATCCTGCGAGCCTGGCCCAGGTCGTCCACCGTTGCGGAGTCCAGCTTGCGCCCCGTCTCCTCGCTGACAACTTTGGCCCCGGTGAGGATGGCTATGTCCTCAAGCATCGCTTTCCGCCTGTCGCCAAAGCCGGGAGCCTTGATTGCTAAACAGGCAAGCGTGCCCCGTAGCTTGTTGACCACCAGAGTCGCCAGGGCTTCTCCATCCACGTCTTCTGCGATGATCACCACGTTTTTCTTGCCTACCTGAAGCAGCTTCTCCAGGGTGGGGACCATGTCGGAAACCGCCGAGATCTTCTTATCGGTAATCAAGATATGGGGCTCTTCGATCACCGTCTCCATGCGTTCGGGGTTGGTTATGAAATAGGGTGAGATATACCCGCGGTCTATCTGCATGCCCTCCACGTATTCGGTCTCGTCGTTGAGGCTCTTGGACTCTTCGACGGTTATGACCCCGTCCTTGCCCACCTTCTCCATGGCATCGGCGATGGTGGTGCCTATCTCGTCCTCGTGAGCTGAAAGGGCAGCCACCTGGGCGATCTGTTCCCTGCTGTCCACGGAGGTGGACATCCCCTTGAGTTCTCCCACTACATGTTGGATTGCCTTATCGATACCCCTCTTCAACGCCATGGGGTTGGCGCCGGCCGCCACGTTCTTGAACCCTTCTGTTATGATAGCCTGGGCCAGCACCACTGAGGTGGTTGTCCCGTCACCGGCGGCGTCATTGGTCTTGCTCGCGCTCTCTTTGATCAGTTGAGCGCCCATGTTCTCGAAGGGATCTGGGAGCTCAATCTCCTTGGCGATGGTGACTCCGTCACTGCAGACCTGAGGAGGACCGAACTTCTTATCCAAGATTACGTTCCTGCCCTTGGGACCCAAAGTGATTTTTACGGAGTCCGCCAGGATATCTATACCAGTCTTTAAGGACTTCCTGGCATCTTCCGAATAGATAAGCTGCTTCCCTGCCATTCCTAATTCTCCTCCCTAGCTGGATATTTTAGCTAGAATGTCGCTTTCTCTGAGGATAAGGTACTCTTCGTCGCCCTCTTTATATTCGGTGCCGGCGAACTTGGAATAGATTACCTTGTCGTCTACTTTGATCTCCATGGGCACCCGCCCCTTTCCATCATCCGTGGCCCTGCCTGACCCGACGGCGACCACCTTGCCCTCCTGGGGCTTCTCTTTTGCCGTGTCGGGCAGGATAATACCCGACGACGTGGTCTCTTCACGCTCAATGGGCTTGATGACTACCCTCTCGCCCAGGGGCACAAACTTTACCACCTTGACCTCCTTGTGCGCTCGCCCGGATTATTGCCATCGCAAAAAGCCTCTCCGACGGTCTGTCGGAGGGCTTCAAATATAGTACACTAGGATAAATACCTTGTCAAGGGGTGGCTCGGCCACTGGCTCAATGGCCCATTTTCGAAGGCATTTATTCGTTGGTTCAGGATGGATATTAGCTATAATACGCTGAGGTACCAGAGCAGGTCTCCCATAGTGACGGTGACCCTCAACCGGCCCAGGGCATCCAACCGGGTGAACCTGGATATGGCTATGGAGTTGGTCCAGGTATGCCAGAGAATCCAAGAGGAGAAGGGGGCCAGAGTTGTGGTCCTCACAGGTGGCGGCCGTTTTTTTTCATCGGGCCGGGAGACAATCTCCTTTACCCAGAGCGCCAGAGGAATATATTCCCCGTCGGAATGGCTTGCTCTGCACCGCGCGGCCACTGCCCTTGCCGGGGTAGCGTTGCCCTTGGTTGCAGCCATAAACGGCGATGCCATTGACCAGGGCCTTGAGCTGGCCCTGGCCTGTGACCTGCGCATCGCCGCTAGGGGCGTCAAGCTGGGATTCAGGGACCTGGCCCTGGGAGCGTTCCCCTGGGACGGCGGCACCCAGCGGCTACCCAGGTTGGTCGGGAAGACCAGAGCGCTGGACATGCTTCTCACATCCAGGTTGATGGACTCCGATGAGGCCTGCAGGGTAGGCCTGGTAAATACGGTGGTGGAACCAGACGGGCTCATGGGCCACGCGAATAGCGTTGCCCTGGAGATAGCCTCGGGCGCCCCCATCGCCGCCCGTTACGCCAAAGAAACTGTGCTGAAGGGCATGGAGATGCCTCTGGAGGAGGGGCTGAGGCTGGAGGCAGACCTGAATTTTATACTCCAGAGCACCTCCGACCGGGCCGAGGGACTGCGCTCTTTTCTTGAGAAGGGGAATCCGGAGTACCACGGTGAATAAGTTCCGGCCAGCGCCTCGGACCTGTGCTGCGGCCACGCTCCCGCCAGCTCATTCTACCTGCGGAGGTAGGCTTTGAGGGGGTTCCAGACCATCAGGTACAGTAAATCCGGGGAGGTCGCGTACATCTCCCTGAACCGTCCAGAGGTGCATAACGCCTACAATGTGCAGATGCGCGACGAGCTGTACCTGGCCTTGGAAGCGGTGAAGGATGACCCGGATGTCGGCGTGGCCATTTTTAAGGGAGAGGGTCCTTCTTTCTGCGCCGGGGCCGACCTGACGGAGTTCGGAACGGCCCCATCCCTGGCCATCGCCCGGGAGGTGAGGTGGGAGCGGGATATTTGGGGGATGTTCCTCGCCATCCCCAAGCCGGTCATCGCCTCGATTCACGGGTACTGCCTGGGCTCCGGCGTTGAGATGGCCTTGCTTTGCGATATTCGCATCGCCGCCGAGGGCACGGTGTTTGGGATGCCCGAGGTCTCCCTGGGAATGATACCAGCGGCTGGGGGCACCCAGACCATCCCAAGAACCCTGGGCATTCCCAAGGCTCTGGAGCTGCTCCTCACCCGCAGGCGGTTTGGCGCTCCTGAAGCCCTGGAATGGGGACTGGCGACCAAAGTGGTTGCCGGTGGGTCCCTGGCCTCGGAGACCGAAGCCACCGCCCAGCAGCTTCTCTCCATGGACAGGAAGACCTTGATGGCGGTTAAAGAGGCGGTGCTCAAGGGCTCGGCGCTGCCATTGGAGCGGGGCCTGGAGCTGGAGGCACGCTTGACCGTTAGGACGCTGGCCACCCGGAGGGGATGACCGAAGTCTGATACAATCGTTTCGATCAAAGCCGTTGGCAAAGCCGTTGGAGGCATGGCTGTGAACACCACGGACCTCCTTACCATCGCCGGTTCCATCGTGCCTGATAGGACGGCGGTGGTATTCGAAGGAAAGCGCTTCAGCTACGAGGCCTTGCAGGAACGGGTCAACCGCCTATCCAACGCCCTCTCGGACCTGGGGGTTGGAAGGGGGGACCGGGTCGCCACCATCCAGGTCAACTGCAACCAGTTGATAGAGACATACTTCGCCGCAGCGAAGCTGGACGCCATCTTCGTACCGTTGAACTACCGGTCCCGGGAGGACGAGCTGGCGTCCATGCTGAACAGTGCCGAACCCGGTGTACTCTTCGTGGGTGGAAGATACGCGCCCCTGGTCAGGTCAATGCGCAACCGGATCATCCCTCCCAACTACATCGCGTCGCTGGAGGAGAGGGTCGGAGGGGAATGGCTGTTTTACGAGGACTTGATAGACTCCTCACCGCCCGATGAACTCCATTTCCCCCAGGCGGAGGACGATGACACTACCATCCTGATATTCACTGCCGGCACCACCTGGGAGCCGAAGGGTGTTATGTTAACACACCAGAGCTTCACATCTTACCTTCTGTCAAACGTTTCCCCTCCAGAGCCGGACACAGAGGAGCGCAACCTCCTTTCGGTGCCCCTTTATCATATCGCCGGAATGCAGTCGGTGCTGGCGGCCATATACGGCGGCCGCACTCTGATCGTCATGCGCCAGTTCGAGCCTGTGGAGTGGATGGACCTGGTCCAAAAGGAGAAGGCTGACCGGGCCATGATTGTACCCACCATGCTGAAGCAGCTCATGGACCATACCGGTTTCCATGACTACGATCTCTCCAGCCTCAAGGTGATAACCTACGGAGCAGCTTCCATGCCCCTGGAGGTCATTAAATTGGCCATCCATGAGTTCCCCGGCTCGCATTTCATCAATGCCTTTGGTCAGACGGAGACAGCCTCGACCATAACTATGCTCTCCCCCGAAGACCATATCCTAGACGGGCCTCCCCAGGACAGGGATAAAAAATTGAAGCGCCTCACCTCCATCGGCAAGCCCCTGAATGACGTGGAGGTCCGCATCGTGGATGAGGATGGCCAGCAAGTGAGATGCGGTGAGGTGGGCGAAATAGTCGCCAGTGGCCCACGGATCATGAAGGGCTACTGGAAACGGGAGGACGCCACCGGGGAGGCCATAAAGGACGGATGGCTCTACACCGGCGACCTGGGATACCAGGACGAGGATGGGTACCTGTACCTGGCGGGCCGGGCCAAGGACTTCATCAAACGGGGGGGAGAGATGATCTCCCCCGAAGAGGTGGAGAGGGTGCTGATGTCCCATCCCGGAGTGAGCGATGCGGCGGTGATAGCGGTCCCCGACGTGAATTGGGGAGAACGTGTGAGGGCGGTGGTGGTGCGCACGGATGAGGCCGCCGGCCAGAAGGAGTTACAGAAAGAGTTAATCGAGCATTGCCACCAGAGGCTGGCCAGCTTCAAAAGGCCCGAATCGGTGGTGTTCGTGGCGGAGCTGCCCCGCAACCCCCTGGGCAAGGTGTTGAAGCGAGTCCTGAGGGAGGAGTACGGGGGTTCGATCGAACCGACAGGTTAGTGTTCCTCCTGCCTGAAAGATAAATGGGAATTCTGTAAGTGGCTTCGAAAGACCCCGTGAGTCGTTAGGAAAATGCTGCAAATCGTCCTACCGGGAATCTTCAATGACCTCCAGGCGGACGCCCTGGGGTCCCTAGAAGAAGCATATCTTGCGGCCCCCGCTGAGCTCGCGCTGTTCCAGAATGCGGGCTCCTCCGGCTTCGAGATAGGCCAGGGTCCCCGCAAGGTCGTCGGTGTCCAGGGCCACGTGCTCCAGTCCGTAGAACTGCTCCAGATTCTGGCCCTCGATAAACTTGGTCACGTTCAGGGGAATCCCATGGAGGTCCATCTGGTAACCGTAGGTCCCTAGCTCTGACACCATCTTGGCGCCCAGATGGTCCACGTACCACTGGGCGGTCTTCTTGGGATCGGGGGTCTTGAAGTGAAGATGGTTTATCTTAAATGCCATTTTGCCCCTCCTTCGACTTGCGTAGTGGCGCCGCCTATCTCTCTCCCCGACACGCCGGAGGATATTCGGGAGCATAAAGGCAGCCTGGTCGCCTGTGGGCGGGGGTTCGAGGGTAGAATAGACCAACAGCGATGGCTGGTCAAGACGCGGCCTGCCTCAGGGAGCCAACCTATCTCGCCTCCGATTCGGGAGGAAGCGAAGGAATATGCGGCCTATCAACGCCCATCGGATAGAGCGCCAGGCGGCTTTCAGACTCCACATCTCCTGACCGTAATTTCGCTTCTCAGGGCCCCCATAGCGTTGATGCACAAACATCCCGGTAACCTGGACGATAGGTTCCCGATGTTCCGGCAAGGCCCTGGCCAGCCGGGAGCTGTACTCCCAGGGAGTGTCGTTGGGTCGCATACCCAGCCCCGCCAGACGTCCCAGGAAGCACATGGATGCATAAGTGACTGCGGCTTCGTGCACCTGGGATAGCCTTATCCTGATGAGGGAGACGGCTCCCACCATCACCACCCCTGCCAGGGAGAAAGCCAGGCTCAGTGCCAGCCAGGGAGATGACCAGAACCCCAGCCCTCCATCGGAGGCGACGGAGTTGTCCGGGGTCCCGGCATTCGGATCAAACAGTTCATCCTCATCACCGTCCCCCGCCGTTTGGGATATAAAAGGTTGGATGCAATCTTCGAAGAAAAAGAAGTCGGCGCACGCCTCCGGGTCCGTAGCCCTATCTCCTACACCGATCAACGCCGGAGACCCCAGCTCCCCCAGGGCGGGCTGCACATCCGAAGGGGTTGGCTCGAATTCGATCCAGCCGTATTCCGGGAAATACACCTCGGGCCAGGCGTGATAATGCCGGGTCTGGACTTCCCAAACTTCTCGATCTTCGTTCCAGAGCCCGGGAGCGAATCCCACGACCAGGCGTGCCGGAATCCCCAGGGACCTGAGCATGGTGATCATGGCTGAGGCGTAGTTTTGGCAATATCCCCTCCGCTGCTCGAAGAGGAAAAACTCGACCCAGTCCCTACCCGGCGGCGCCTGGATCACGTCCAGGCTGTAGGGCAGGCTAAGAAGATGTCGCCGGATGGCCTCGGCCATGTCGTAGGGGTTGTCCTCATCCTTGGTCAGGTCCCTCGCCAGCTCCTTTACGGTATCTGGAAACTCGTGAGGTAGCTGCAGATACCGGTCCGTTACCCAGGCCGGATAGTCCCTTGGCGCCTCTCGCAAATCAACTGGGGAGGCATCGGAGATGGAACCCAGAGTCCTGTACTGCCTGGGGGGAACGAGTATCCTTTCGGCCAGCAGAGCGACGGGAGGCTCGGGTCCCGGCTCCCTCCGTTCCAGGGTCAAGGAGGGAGGTATAACCTGGGATCCATCCTCCAATTTTGGCGTCAGGTCATACTCAAAATTTTGAAGGGCAAAGTCGAAGGTCAAATACCGCTGATCACCTTCGGGAAGGCTCCTGATAAACTCGGGCAGCCGGCCCTGGAGAGGGCTGCCGCTGCCGTTGGGGGCCAAAAGCCTCTTGATATTGTTCCGGTTTGCCTCAACCTCGGGTGGAAGATAGCCGGTCTGGGCGCCATCCAGGTACAGTTTGAAACTGGGTTGAGGGGAAAGCTCCACTTCGGAAGGGAAACTGGAGCCCAGCGGCTCGCCCACCGACAATAGAGTGTTGCCTTTGGAATATATCCGAACGGTTGTCTCCACGTCTTTCCGGTCCTTCAAGTCTCCCACGTACTCCAGTAGCGGGACCTCTCTTAAAGGCGTCTTTAAAGTAGCCTCGCTGCTCTCCCACCCGGTGTTGGTGTAGGTATCGTATACCCGGGTGCGCCACCTGTACGGCTCTCTAGACTCCACCTCGTAGAGCAGGTCTTCTCCTGGATCAATGGGCCCGGTGAAGGGCAGGTCCCGAGGAGGTGAGAAGTGGGGCCAAACACGCCTGTTGGGAACGCCATAGAAGAGGTCGGACCAGTCCTCACGAAAGGAGAGCCAGGGCTTCTCGAAGGCCGACGCTAGGGGGATTACAGTCTCTTCCGGCGCCGGCGCGCGCCAGACCGGCGCCAGAGTTATGCCCATCACCATCAACCCCGCTACTAATGTCCCCATCAGCGGCGCTCGCCCGCCCGCCGCAATGATCCCCGCGTTTTGACGATAGGCTACACCCGGCGCAGCCGCCAGAAGGTACATAAAGAAGTACCAGTAGTAGTCCGAGGGCAGAAAAGTCAATACAGTCAGCAGAATGCCCAATCCCGGCAGCGCGGCCATCCACGGAGAATCTCGCCGGTATGCCAGCCACACAGTGGTATGCCCCATCCAGAGAGTTAACCCGATGAGGAACATCCCCGTTAAGGCGGCGCCCCGGTCTCCTCCCTGGCTTCCGATGGCGCCGAACCAGCCGGCCAGTTCCCTCGCCAGGTCCCTGGGACCGCTCACATCAGAAAGGCTCAAGGACCCCAGGACGAAGGCCACCGCCAGGCCCACCAGCAGCGCCAAGCCATGGCCGGCCCACCACGGCAATTTGCTCCTTGCCACTAGGGCCCACATCAGCAGGGAAACTAGGACCAGGGCCTTAAGTGAGGGAAGCCCTCGAACCCAATCGGCTGCTTCTATGGTGGAGACGGTCACCAGTAGGGGAAGGGCCAGCGCGACGAGACCGACCAACTCCCGAGGAAGGGGCACCCTTTCTATTTTGGATTCCGTCATAGCTACTCCGGCATCTCAGTAACTGGCAAGCCGGTCCAGCAAAGTCCCCAGGGACCTGGACAACGAGTCCCCCTTCTTCACCACTAGCGCCCATTCGTGGTTCTCCACCCATTCATCCCTGGCGGGACGATGAAGATCAGACTGCCTGCCAAAGCTGGCCGATTGAAGGAGGATAGGGACCGCAAGTATGCCCCGCCGGGTCAGGAACTGAAGCACACTGCCCATCCCCTGGCCGGTGCGCGGAGTGACAACAATGGCCACAGAACCCGCCCCAAGGCTACCACTCTCCTGCCCCATCAGGTCGGATAAGGGAGTCCGACCCTCAGCCCTGACCAGGGCCAGCGCCCTCAATATGGCAACTAAATGGTTGGTATCTTTGTTTGGAGGAAACCGGTAGGAACGGTCTCCCTGCATGACCAGGCCGACGGCATAGCCGCTCTCGATTAAGCTCTTAGCTAGGGAAGCGGCGATGGTGATGGTGTATTCTTCTGTCCCTTCGTCACCGGCCCCCGACTGGACCTCTTCCTGAAGGTCCAAGAAGAGCCATATATCGCTGATCCCCGCGCCCTCGAACTCCTTTGTCATAAGCTGGTTTGTGCGGGCGGTGCTGGGCCAATGGACGTGGGCGAGGCTGTCTCCGGGGACGTATTGCCGGACCATGGAAGCCGTGGCGCTGTGGCTGATCAGTTGCCCCAACTCCCCCACCTGGCCGCCAAACGCATGCCCCTCAACCACCGTGCGGGCGAAGTCCACGGTAGCAGGGTACACCAGGATGCTTCGGGCCTGGCCCGCAGAGCACTCCAGCCGTAAGAACCCGGCAGGATCGCTGGAAATCATCGCAAGAGGACCAATGGAGTTCATCCCTCGACGACGGCAGGTACCCGATACACTCCAGCCGGCAGTACTCCTGGGCCAGAGGCTGAATTCCTGTTCCTGAGATGCGTCAATATCTCCACCGAGGCGGGCCCTCAGCCCCACCCTTGGAAGGCCGGCCCTTTCCCTCACTGTCACTTTGAGCTGGACATTCTCACCGACCTGAGGGTGGGGTGAGAGCTCCTGGACCCGTGCATCCAAACCGCGACTCTGGAGCCACCCCCACAGGTATCCCAGCACGACACCCCCCACCACCAGGTAAACCAACCAGTACAAAGGCTGAAAGCCGCTGATCATGGCCAGTACCAACACGCCTATGAGTGCCAAACTCAGCCACAAGATATTTTTGCCGCCCGGTATATTCATGTCGAACTCTTAATTAAGAGAGTAAGCCGTGCCGAAGAATTTGGTTCAATTTGCGGCCAGAGCGGTTACCGGGATGAGCGGAGAATGCCTGCGTCCCATGCAGGAAAGGACTATTGTTCTCCTAACCCGACCGGGGAAACGGGAAACGCTCCACAGCGATGGCCCCCGGGACCGGGATGGAGTCTATTATCTGCTTGATAGTCTCGTCCTCGCTCATGTTGGTACGTCCATCGGAGGTGAGGACCATGCGGTGGCTGAGGACGGCGGGGGCGACGGCCTTGACCACATCCGGTATCACGAAGTCCTGCCCACCCAAAAGGGACATGGCCTGGGCCAGCCGCAGAAGGCCGATGGAGGCCCGGGGCGATGCCCCCAGATATACCGACTGGTGCCGGCGAGTGGCATTGACCATCGCCACGACATACTCCTTCACCAGCCGGTCCGCGAAAATCCCCTGTGCAGCCTGCTGAGCAAAACTAACATCCTCCTCTGACACCACCTGTTCCACCGAATCTATCGGATGGGCCGACACCTGCCGTTCAAGGATGGACACCTCCTCCTCATCCGAAGGGTATCCCAGATGGACACGCAACAGAAAACGGTCCAGCTCGGTCTCGGGAAGGGGGAAGGTCCCACCATGTTCCGTAGGGTTGCGTGTGGCCAGGACCATGAAGGGGTTGGGCACTGGATGGGTAACGCCGTCTATGGTGATCTGTCTCTCCTCCATACACTCCAGGAGAGCAGACTGGGTCTTGGGCGAGGCGCGGTTTATCTCATCCACTAGGACGATGTGGGCCATAACAGGGCCGGGACGGAAGTTGAACTCCCGGCTCCTCTGGTCAAAGACGTAGACTCCTGTGATGTCCGTGGGGAGAAGGTCCGCCGTACATTGGATACGCCTGAAGCTCCCGCCTATGGACTTGGCCATGCTCCGAGCGAACATGGTTTTGCCCACTCCAGGGACACCTTCGATGAGGATGTGACCCTGGGAGAACAGGGCCGCAACCCCCATCTTGATAAGGTCATCATTGCCCACGATGACCTTCTTTATACTGGCGGTAATCCTGGCCCCGATCTCCTGGGCCCTTTCCAGATCGTTAGAGGAGGACATGAAGCTGTCTATCTCCCTGGAGAATCTGCCTTCAATACTCGGACGGCCACCGGGGCCGCCTTACCCCTGAGATCCAGGGTGCGCTGGGGGGCGTCGGGGAACTGGCTCGCCACGCCCCAATATGTCTCTTCCGTAACCAGCACCTCTCCCGGCCCCGCCGCCTCTTGTAGCCGGGCCGCCGTATTGACAACGTCGCCGATGACCGTAAAGTCCCGCACCTCCCCTTCACCCACGTTGCCCACAAACGCCTGGCCCGTTCCCAGTCCACCACCCACGTGAAGAGCGTTACGACCCTCCGCTATCGCTTCGACGGCAGCGACTATCTCCAGGGCCGCTCTCACGGCCCTCACGGAATGGTCTTCGGGCCGGAAGGGGGCGCCGAAGAAAGCCATAACCTAGTCCCCCACCATCTTGTCCAAAGTGCCGTCATGTTCGAAGACCACCTCAGCAGCCAGATGGTAGAACCGGTTAAGTAGCGAAACCACCTCATCCGGCGGCAACCGCTCGGCCAGGGCGGTGAAGCCCCGCACATCCACGAACATCACCGAAACTTCGGCCGGCTCCCCACCCGGGGGAGCAAGCTCATATCACATCGTACACAGGTTGGGATTCTTCCGGGAGGCGCGTATCTGCATGATAAGGAAGGGTACCGAGAACACTCCTTGGAACGGTACGAAACACGCCTTGCATCGCTTACCGCTGGGAATGTGGCGCCAGATGCGCCGGCCGCCCCGGGCATCTCCCATGAGCGAACGCATCCCAACAATAGGCATCAGTAGAGGATTGTATTTCACTTCTCCGTCCCCAACTCCCGGAATCCTACTTTGGGCCGATGCTACTATCCGGCTCAGACAGTTGTCAAGGGCAGACTTCAAAGCGCCGGTGACGCGGCAGGCCTCTAGTGATGAAATGGGGCAACCTTTCGGATTGGAATAAACACTCAGCGGCCTGAAGAGGTCTACTTCTGCACCCGCAAGGGCCAGGTCTTCGGCGCCCACGACGGCGGCGCCACCTGGAAAGAGCACTCCCTGCCCGACTAGGCCACGGACGTAATCAGCGTGGCCTGCGGATCGGATTAATATTCAAGGCCGGTCGGACAACATCTCAGTGTGCACCCTGAATGGCGTAGCATGCGGCCCATACCGGAACAACGAGAAGGGAGCCATCTAACATGGCTCCCTTCCTTTTTCGCATACGCGATGTACACGCGCCTTTTATCCACGAGCACTACGAACCACTTGTGGCTCTGTCCCACCCGTCCGTCACGCCGGAAAAGACGGGAGGGCATACCCACTCCACGGCCCTGGGTTAGCTCCTATCCGTTAGCCCGAATCCACCGAAGGACGTCCTTGGGGACAGTCCTTGAAGAAACCAGCGGGTGCTCCTCTGAATCTGGGATAATGGTTTTGGAACAGAAACCAGCCCGGAAACAAGGAGCACCCAATAGATGCTGCCACAGAACAAACCCGACCGTATCCGCATCCTCTTTGACGACCATCGCCTGGTGGCCAATGCCGGCCTGCTCCTGCCGGCCACCCTAGCCCGGCACCTGGGCCTGCGGGAACTCGTCGACCATCACCTTGACCTCGGCGGAGCGCCGGGACGGGCGAACACTGGGGACAAGATGCTGACGCTGGTCGCTTCCGCGCTGGCAGGCGGCGACTGCATCGACGACGCCGATGCGCTGCGCGCTGGTGGGACGGTCGGTGTTCTAGGCTGCGTGGTCAAGGCGCCATCCACCCTGGGGACCTTCCTGCGCAGCTTCCGGTGGGGGCATGTCCGTCAACTCGACCGCGTGAGCCGCCAGTTGTTGGCCCGGGCCTGGGCCGCTGGGGCCGGACCCGGCGACTCGCCCCTGAGCATCGACTTGGACTCGACCATCTGCGAGACCTATGGACTGGCCAAGGAGGGAGCGCGCCACCACGGCTATACCGGCGCCCGCGGCTATCACCCGCTGCTGGCCATTGCCGCCGGCACCGGCGAGGTGCTGATGTCCCGGCTGCGCGAGGGCCGGGCCAACACCGCCCGTGGCGCCGCCCACTTCCTGCGTGAGACGGTGGGGCGGGTGCGCTACGGCGGGGCCAGGGGACAACTCACGGTGCGGGCCGACAGCGGCTTCTACGCCCACACTGTCGTTGCCGCCTGCCGGGAAATGGATGTCCGCTTCTCTATCACCATCCGCCAGCGCGCCAGCCTGCGGGACCTGATCGAGGCGATACCAGAGGAGGACTGGACTCCCATTCCCTACTGGATGGACGGCGCCGCCGATGTCGCCGAGACGACTTACACCCCGTTCCAGACCAAGCCGGACGCCCCGCCGGCGCGGCTCATTGTCCGGCGGGTGAAGCCGACACCCGGTTCCCAGCTCGCCCTCTTCGCCAGATACAGCTATCACGCCTTCATCACCGACCGCGATGGGGAGACGCTGGAACTGGAGGCCGATCATCGCCGCCACGCCGAGGTCGAGAACGCCATACGCGACCTCAAGTACGGCGTCGGGCTGAACCACATGCCGTCGGCGCGCTTCGCCGCCAACGGCGCCTGGCTGGCGGTACAGGTGATGGCGCATAACCTGGCCCGCTGGACGGCGCGGATTGGTCTGGGCGAGGGGACCCTGATCACCAAGACCCTCAGGCGGCGGGTCTTCGCTCTGGTGGGGCGGATCACCCGCTCGGCGCGCCGCCTCACTTTGCATCTCCCCCGGCGCTGGCCTTGGGAAACCCAGTTCAGTCGCGCCTTGGCCCGGCTGCAAGCCATTCCGTTCCCGGCCTGACGGCCAGCCTGCAACTGACCCAACGTCCCCGCAATCTCGCGCCACCCCGGTCTCGAGAGTCCCCTGCTGCGTATCCTCTCGCCATCCCGCGCATCGCAACTCCCGCATAGGGCCTTAGGGGCCCTGTGCGGCGACTGAAGACCCTCCGCCGACCTCCCATCTACCCCAAGACCCCAGGCCATCTCCCCTGTAGCTCCCTCACCCACCCCCTTCCGCTGTCCTCACGCCGTCCATCCGTGTCCTTCGGTGGATTCGGGTTTAGCCCAACAGGAAAGACCACAGGCCTACTATCGTGCGGATCTGATGACAGGCCCGAGAAGAATAATACTCTGGCTACGGCCCAGCAGGCGCGTCGCCGGTCACTCCAACCACCCCGACGAATATGTCGAAGAAATTGGACCCTTCGGCCAGGGGTTGGTTTAGGCCGAGACTTAGGTGGACCCTCCATAACTCACCGGGAGCCATCATACGGCGACTAAATTCATCATCACAGGTACCACGCATGTCCCTGTCAAACTCTCTCTCCCTCGCCCAACCTCTCCAAGCCGGCGCTCACGTGGCCCACAACAGCGCCGCCAATATTCACATCATCGCAGGGATTGATGGGCCTTATAAATGTGTCGGAGATGTTTTTTATATAAATCGGGCGGGCACGGGTGAAATTGATCTTCCGGAGGGGCGGCTTGGTTTCCACCTTGGTCCACAGGATATGAGAGCCATCCCCGGAAATTACCGGCTGGGTCATGGCCTGGTTCTTCCACAACCTGAACACCTCGTCCCCGGTTATGACTATGGTGCCTTGCACCTTGAGCTAGCTGGCCACTTGCTGGGACGCCTGGGTCCAGACGGCTGCAAAGGCGATACCGAAGGCAGCCAGGAAGACCGTGATCCCCACGATGAGGCCAATACTCCGCTTCCGTGTAAGTCTCATGTCATCCCTCCTTGTATAGTATTGCCGGATACATCAATCGCCGCCTTTTGCGGCGGTGCTCATGGGAACCGGTCCCCAAGATAGGCTGCCACTATCGCCATGTCGGAAACGTCCACCACCCCGTCTCCGTTCATGTCCAGCAGCAGGAAGGCCACCTCCGAGGGTACGGTGCCCAAAGCTCTGGACACAAGAAGAAGGTCATCGAAGCCCACCAAACCGTCCAGGTTCACATCCCCCAGGGGCACCAGAAGCGTGGAGACGTTGGAGGGCACCTCCCGCGAGGCCTGAACGGCCTTGGCAGAGCTGCTGGTGGATGTCGTGGATGTAATCAATGGGAGATTGGAACTTGTAAAGCTGCCGATGGGTCTTGCTTGGTTAACTAGGGATACATTCGTGGGCGTCTCACCGGCGAATACAACCTCTCTGGCCCGCTGCGGCGCCCCGGTAAGGGATGAAGCCCCACTGGTCGGCGACAACGCTTCATTTCTAAACCCGAATCCACCGAAGGACACGGATGGACGGCGTGAGTACAGCGGAAGGGGGTGGGTGAGGGAGCTACAGGGGAGATGGCCTGGGGTCTTGGGGTAGATGGGAGGCCGGCGGACGGTCTTCAGTCGCCGCACAGGGCCCCTAAGGCCCTATGCGGGAGTTGCGATGCGCGGGATGGCGAGAGGATACGCAGCAGGGGACTCTCGCGACCGGGGTGGCGCGAGATTGCGGGGACGTTGGGTCAGTTACAGGCTGGCCGTCAGGCCGGGAACGGAATGGCTTGCAGCCGGGCCAAGGCGCGACTGAACTGGGTTTCCCAAGGCCAGCGCCGGGGGAGATGCAAAGTGAGGCGGCGCGCCGAGCGGGTGATCCGTCCCACCAGAGCGAAGACCCGCCGCCTGAGGGTCTTGGTGATCACGGTCCCCTCGCCCAGACCAATCCGCGCCGTCCAGCGGGCCAGGTTATGCGCCATCACCTGTACCGCCAGCCAGGCGCCGTTGGCGGCGATGATCGGCCTCCAGTTCCAGCGTCTCCCCATCGCGGTCGGTGATGAAGGCGTGATAGCTGTATCTGGCGAAGAGGGCGAGCTGGGAACCGGGCGTCGGCTTCACCCGCCGGACAATGAGCCGCGCCGGCGCGGCGTCCGGCTTGGTCTGGAACGGGGTGTAAGTCGTCTCGGCGACATCGGCGGCGCCGTCCATCCAGTAGGGAATGGGAGTCCAGTCCTCCTCTGGTATCGCCTCGATCAGGTCCCGCAGGCTGGCGCGCTGGCGGATGGTGATAGAGAAGCGGACATCCATTTCCCGGCAGGCGGCAACGACAGTGTGGGCGTAGAAGCCGCTGTCGGCCCGCACCGTGAGTTGTCCCCTGGCCCCGCCGTAGCGCACCCGCCCCACCGTCTCACGCAGGAAGTGGGCCGCGCCACGGGCGGTGTTGGCCCGGCCCTCGCGCAGCCGGGACATCAGCACCTCGCCGGTGCCGGCGGCAATGGCCAGCAGCGGGTGATAGCCGCGGGCGCCGGTATAGCCGTGGTGGCGCGCTCCCTCCTTGGCCAGTCCATAGGTCTCGCAGATGGTCGAGTCCAGGTCGATGCTCAGGGGCGAGTCGCCGGGTCCGGCCCCAGCGGCCCAGGCCCGGGCCAACAACTGGCGGCTCACGCGGTCGAGTTGACGGACATGCCCCCACCGGAAGCTGCGCAGGAAGGTCCCCAGGGTGGATGACGCCTTGACCACGCAGCCTAGAACACCGACCGTCCCACCAGCGCGCAGCGCATCGGCGTCGTCGATGCAGTCGCCGCCTGCCAGCGCGGAAGCGACCAGCGTCAGCATCTTGTCCCCAGTGTTCGCCCGTCCCGGCGCTCCGCCGAGGTCAAGGTGATGGTCGACGAGTTCCCGCAGGCCCAGGTGCCGGGCTAGGGTGGCCGGCAGGAGCAGGCCGGCATTGGCCACCAGGCGATGGTCGTCAAAGAGGATGCGCATACGGTCGGGTTTGTTCTGTGGCAGCATCTATTGGGTGCTCCTTGTTTCCGGGCGGGTTTCTGTTCCAAAACCATTATCCCAGATTCAGAGGAGCACCCGCTGGCTTCTTCAAGGACTGTCCCCAAGGACGTCCTTCGGTGGATTCGGGCTAAACGAGGGCTGTCTACCCACCTGCTGGGATTGGTCAGGCAACTGGGCCCCCGTACTGCGGCCCGAAAATTCATTGGTTAACGGTGTATGTGGCCCCTGGACCGGGCCCTCGCTGGGTAGACCTATATCTCGCACACCGGAAGACCCCCGTGCCCTTGGGCACAGCGTTACCGCCTGCTACGGCCTTCCCAGCCAGCACCCCAGCCATGGCGCCGCCGGCCATAATCACAGTTAGCACCAATGATAGTAATACGCGCATTGCCTTGCCTGCTTGATTTTGGGACTACGCATGATTTGCGCCAGTTTAGCATGGACGCTGTGAAGAGACAAGCCGGGAAGACATGGGTAACTGTTCAGACTTGATGAGGTGAATTGGCTCAAAGCCGTTGGAAAAACGCTGGCATGGCCGGGGGAGTTGTGGCATACCAGGGAGGTGGACACTGAACTAGACCTGAACGCGGCGAGTCGCGAAACTCTGCTGGAGATAATTGCCGGCCAGCGGGCAGTCATTGCCGATTTGCAAAGGCGGATTGGGGTTCTGGAATCCCGTCCCAACCGGCGCGGGTCGTCGGGGATGCCGGGTAATCAGCCGCACTCCAGCCGGCAAGCGCTGGAGAAAAAGGAGCCCAGAAAGCCGCGCCGCCATGGCTTCGCCCGCCAGCGCATGACTCCTACCCGGCGGGTGGAGCATGCCGTGGCGGTCTGTCCCGACTGCGGGACTCACCTGAACGGCGGATGGGTACAGCGAACTCGGGAAGTCATTGAGCTACCGGTGGCTCCGGTAGAAGTGACCGAGCACGCCCTGGTAGCCCGCATCTGTCCGGTATGCCAGCGGCGCCGGCTGCCCAAAGAGGCCCTGCAGGGGGTGGTTCTGGGCCAGCAGCGCCTGGGGGTCAATCTGGTAAGCCTGATGGTGACCCTGCGGGAGGAGGGACGGTTGCCCATAAGAATCATCCAATGGTACCTGGAGACCGTCCATCAGTTGCACCTGAGTGTTGGTGCCATCGTCCAGGCCGTCCATGGAGTAGCCCGTCAGGCTGAGACGGCGGTGCGAGAGGTGCTCGAGCAAGTCCGCGCCAGTCCCGTGGTGCAGGGCGACGAAACCGGCTGGCGCCAGGACGGGAGCAACGGCTATGTTTGGACCTTCAGCACTCCCAGCGAACGATACTTCCTGCGTCGGGGTCGGGATAAGGGGGTGGTGGATGAGGTGCTGGATTCCTCCTTCAGCGGAGTGTTGGTCAGTGATTTCTACGCCGCCTATAACCACTACCCGGGCCTGAAGCAACGGTGCTGGGCTCATCTGCTGCGGGATATCCATGACCTGAAAGAGTTGTACCCAGAAGACGCTGGGCTGGCTCAGTGGGCCGAGGCGGTTCACCAAGTCTACACGGAGGCCAAGGCCTCGGTCCTTCCCCGAGCCCAGCCAGGCCATCGCACCCAGCTAATGCTGGAGGAGAAACTAATGGTCTTGGCGCGGCCTTTCCTTAAAGATCCCCTGGCGGTTCAGGCCAAGCTCTGCCGGCGCATGGAACGGTTCATCAAGGAACTGTTTGTCTTCGTGTCGGACCCAGCCGTGCCCTCAGACAACAACGCCGCCGAGCGGAGCCTGCGGCATCTGGTAACCAGTCGCAAGATCAGCGGCGGCACCCGCTCAGGGCAGAGCACCGACAGCAAGATGACCTTGGCATCCCTCTTTGGCACCTGGCGGGCCAGAGGTCTCAATCCCCTCCTGGAATGCCGCCGGTTGCTCACTTCCCCTCAACTCTGAACAGTTTCAGACATGGGCCTAAACCCGAATCCACCGAAGGACACGGATGGACGGCGTGAGGACAGCGGAAGGGGGTGGGTGAGGGAGCTACAGGGGAGATGGCCTGGGGTCTTGGGGTAGATGGGAGGCCGGCGGACGGTCTTCAGTCGCCGCACAGGGCCCCTAAGGCCCTATGCGGGAGTTGCGATGCGCGGGATGGCGAGAGGATACGCAGCAGGGGACTCTCGCGACCGGAGTGGCGCGAGATTGCGGGGACGTTGGGTCAGTTGCAGGCTGGCCGTCAGGCCGGGAATGGAATGGCTTGCAGCCGGGCCAAGGCGCGACTGAACTGGGTTTCCCAAGGCCAGCGCCGGGGGAGATGCAAAGTGAGGCGGCGCGCCGAGCGGGTGATCCGTCCCACCAGAGCGAAGACCCGTCGCCTGAGGGTCTTGGTGATCACGGTCCCCTCGCCCAGACCAATCCGCGCCGTCCAGCGGGCCAGGTTATGCGCCATCACCTGTACCGCCAGCCAGGCGCCGTTGGCGGCGAAGCGCCCCGACGGCATGTGGTTCAGCCCGACGCCGTACTTGAGGTCGCGTATGGCGTTCTCGACCTCGGCGTGGCGGCGATGATCGGCCTCCAGTTCCAGCGTCTCCCCATCGCGGTCGGTGATGAAGGCGTGATAGCTGTATCTGGCGAAGAGGGCGAGCTGGGAACCGGCTGTCGGCTTCACCCGCCGGACAATGAGCCGCGCCGGCGGGGCGTCCGGCTTGGTCTGGAACGGGGTGTAAGTCGTCTCGGCGACATCGGCGGCGCCGTCCATCCAGTAGGGAATGGGAGTCCAGTCCTCCTCTGGTATCGCCTCGATCAGGTCCCGCAGGCTGGCGCGCTGGCGGATGGTGATAGAGAAGCGGACATCCATTTCCCGGCAGGCGGCAACGACAGTGTGGGCGTAGAAGCCGCTGTCGGCCCGCACCGTGAGTTGTCCCCTGGCCCCGCCGTAGCGCACCCGCCCCACCGTCTCACGCAGGAAGTGGGCGGCGCCACGGGCGGTGTTGGCCCGGCCCTCGCGCAGCCGGGACATCAGCACCTCGCCGGTGCCGGCGGCAATGGCCAGCAGCGGGTGATAGCCGCGGGCGCCGGTATAGCCGTGGTGGCGCGCTCCCTCCTTGGCCAGTCCATAGGTCTCGCAGATGGTCGAGTCCAGGTCGATGGTCAGGGGCGAGTCGCCGGGTCCGGCCCCAGCGGCCCAGGCCCGGGCCAACAACTGGCGGCTCACGCGGTCGAGTTGACGGACATGCCCCCACCGGAAGCTGCGCAGGAAGGTCCCCAGGGTGGATGACGCCTTGACCACGCAGCCTAGAACACCGACCGTCCCACCAGCGCGCAGCGCATCGGCGTCGTCGATGCAGTCGCCGCCTGCCAGCGCGGAAGCGACCAGCGTCAGCATCTTGTCCCCAGTGTTCGCCCGTCCCGGCGCTCCGCCGAGGTCAAGGTGATGGTCGACGAGTTCCCGCAGGCCCAGGTGCCGGGCTAGGGTGGCCGGCAGGAGCAGGCCGGCATTGGCCACCAGGCGATGGTCGTCAAAGAGGATGCGCATACGGTCGGGTTTGTTCTGTGGCAGCATCTATTGGGTGCTCCTTGTTTCCGGGCTGGTTTCTGTTCCAAAACCATTATCCCAGATTCAGAGGAGCACCCGCTGGCTTCTTCAAGGACTGTCCCCAAGGACGTCCTTCGGTGGATTCGGGCTTAACGAGGGGGTCGAGGAGCTGCCATGATCAAGGCCAAATATTCTGTGGGAATCGCGAGACGGCAGCATCTAGCCAGGAATGCCGGACTGTGGATAGAAAAGGTGCAAACGGAGTGAGATGTAGGAAGCGTACCTTAGAGGATGGTCAGAGGACCGGGCAATAAAATGGTTGGCCTGGGCCCATTTGAAGTCTTTTGCCAGTGGAGGCACTCCGCCCCCGGGGCGATGGTAAGCATTCGCCTGAGCCCGACCAACTTTATTCCATTGTTAACTTTTGGGGACTAGAGACCCATTCGAGTCCAGACAGATGCCTACCATCGCCCCCTGTTACTTAAATAGTCTCTCATCTATCACCTCCCGGCATTTTTTGAATGCCTTTTCAGATTACCGCACAAGCAGCAAAACCGATTGTATTACCCTCCAACACCTGATGTCAAGGTATTTTTGAAGGAGCATTCTTTCTTGACACCCGGGGGGCCGACTGTAGAATTGAGCCAGCATCCCCTGAGTTGATCTAATTAGATGGGAGGGAGACCATGGGGTTTGCCCTTTGTGTGTTAGGCTGCGGCCGGTTCGCCGGGAAATTCGCGGAGGCGGTCCGGTCCTTCAAAAGCCTCGGAACTAGGGACCGGCTAGAGCTGTACTTCGCCAGCAGGGACAGGGAAAAAGCTCGGGCCTACAGCCTGGCCTTCGACGGCGCGGGTTACTTCGGGAGCTACGAGGAGGCCGCCGCCGACCCAAGAATCCAGGCAATGTACGTGTGCACCCCGCACCACCTGCACCTGGAACACACCTTGCTGGCTGCCCGCCACACCAAACATATCCTGGTGGAGAAGCCCATTGCCCGGACCATGGTAGAAGGGGAAAAAATGGTTGCCGCCGCCAGGGACGCCGGAGTCCAGATAATGGTGGCGGAGAATTACCGCTTTATGCCCACCATCGTTAAGGCCAAAGAGCTCATCGATGCCGGGACTTTGGGAGCGATACGGTTCATCCAGATTCAAGAGGAATCAATATTCTCGGCTGAAAGCTGGCGGACCATATCCGAGACGATGGGGGGAGGCGTGCTGATCGACGGGGGAATACATTCGGTGGATGCTCTCATTCACCTTGCGGGGATGCCCGAAGAGGTCTACGCCTCCGAACTCCCGAGGTCCCTCCCTGACCTGGAGGGGGAAGATGGCATCGTATTCATGGTACGGCTCAAAGGCGGCGGCGCGGGCCTGATCAATCACTCATGGGGAATGTCCAGGAGGTGGCGGGACCGGTGGGTAGCAGTCTCGGGCACCCAAGGCAGCCTATTCTTTGAGCCAGGAAAGCCCACCATGACCCTGGAAACAGGGGATGGGAAGAGCGTATTCAGGTTCCCAAAGGACAGGCACGGCATCGGGAATATGGTCCAGGAGTTCAGGGACCGTATACTGGCCAACCGCCCGGTACCTATGTCCGGCGAAGAGGGCTTGAAGGACCTGAAGGTTGTGCTTGGCGCTTACCAGTCTGCTGCTGAGAAGCGCTCAAGCACAATAACAGATTAGAAGCACCAGCAATGGCCGTCGACCAACTGCCATTTACCTAGTTGACTATGCTCCTGCCACAACCGCCGGCATGGCAACCTACCGCCTCACCATCATTGGAATAGCGGGGCGGGGAAAGTTCCGTGCCCTTAGGTTTTACCCCGAATCCACCGAAGGACACGGATGGACGGCGTGAGGACAGCGGAAGGGGGTGGGTGAGGGAGCTACAGGGGAGATGGCCTGGGCTCTTGGGGTAGATGGGAGGCCGGCGGACGGTCTTCAGTCGCCGCACAGGGCCCCTAAGGCCCTATGCGGGAGTTGCGATGCGCGGGATGGCGAGAGGATACGCAGCAGGGGACTCTCGCGACCGGGGTGGCGCGAGATTGCGGGGACGTTGGGTCAGTTGCAGGCTGGCCGTCAGGCCGGGAATGGAATGGCTTGCAGCCGGGCCAAGGCGCGACTGAACTGGGTTTCCCAAGGCCAGCGCCGGGGGAGATGCAAAGTGAGGCGGCGCGCCGAGCGGGTGATCCGCCCCACCAGAGCGAAGACCCGCCGCCTGAGGGTCTTGGTGATCACGGTCCGCTCGCCCAGACCAATCCGCGCCGTCCAGCGGGCCAGGTTATGCGCCATCACCTGGACCGCCAGCCAGGCGCCGTTGGCGGCGAAGCGCGCCGACGGCATGTGGTTCAGCCCGACGCCGTACTTGAGGTCGCGTATGGCGTTCTCGACTTCGGCGTGGCGGCGATGATCGGCCTCCAGTTCCAGCGTCTCCCCATCGCGGTCGGTGATGAAGGCGTGATAGCTGTATCTGGCGAAGAGGGCGAGCTGGGAACCGGGTGTCGGCTTCACCCGCCGGACAATGAGCCGCACCGGCGGGGCGTCCGGCTTGGTCTGGAACGGGGTGTAAGTCGTCTCGGCGACATCGGCGGCGCCGTCCATCCAGTAGGGAATGGGAGTCCAGTCCTCCTCTGGTATCGCCTCGATCAGGTCCCGCAGGCTGGCGCGCTGGCGGATGGTGATAGAGAAGCGGACATCCATTTCCCGGCAGGCGGCAACGACAGTGTGGGCGTAGAAGCCGCTGTCGGCCCGCACCGTGAGTTGTCCCCTGGCCCCGCCGTAGCGCACCCGCCCCACCGTCTCACGCAGGAAGTGGGCCGCGCCACGGGCGGTGTTGGCCCGGCCCTCGCGCAGCCGGGACATCAGCACCTCGCCGGTGCCGGCGGCAATGGCCAGCAGCGGGTGATAGCCGCGGGCGCCGGTATAGCCGTGGTGGCGCGCTCCCTCCTTGGCCAGTCCATAGGTCTCGCAGATGGTCGAGTCCAGGTCGATGCTCAGGGGCGAGTCGCCGGGTCCGGCCCCAGCGGCCCAGGCCCGGGCCAACAACTGGCGGCTCACGCGGTCGAGTTGACGGACATGCCCCCACCGGAAGCTGCGCAGGAAGGTCCCCAGGGTGGATGACGCCTTGACCACGCAGCCTAGAACACCGACCGTCCCACCAGCGCGCAGCGCATCGGCGTCGTCGATGCAGTCGCCGCCTGCCAGCGCGGAAGCGACCAGCGTCAGCATCTTGTCCCCAGTGTTCGCCCGTCCCGGCGCTCCGCCGAGGTCAAGGTGATGGTCGACGAGTTCCCGCAGGCCCAGGTGCCGGGCTAGGGTGGCCAGCAGGAGCAGGCCGGCATTGGCCACCAGGCGATGGTCGTCAAAGAGGATGCGGATACGGTCGGGTTTGTTCTGTGGCAGCATCTATTGGGTGCTCCTTGTTTCCGGGCTGGTTTCTGTTCCAAAACCATTATCCCAGATTCAGAGGAGCACCCGCTGGCTTCTTTAAGGACTGTCCCCAAGGCCGTCCTTCGGTGGATGCGGGTTTACGAGAGGTCGCGTGGTCAGTAAAGAAGGACTAGCTCTTGCCTATTCGGAACATCTTGGTCTTGCACACAGGGCATGTCCCCTGGGTTGCCGGCCGCCCGTTCTTCATGGTGATGGACTGGGCATTCTGAATATCCCGGCTCGACCTGCACTTGACACAGTATCCTTGCATCCTGTACCTCCCCTTTCAAAGTGTAGATATTGTAGCGCCTGTCAAGGCGCATTTCTACCCTTTCAGCAACGAATTTTGCCGCGCTCTTAATAATTTTCCTTACGGTACACCTGCAGCCGGTCGCGATTGCTGTCAAGAATAATAATCCTGCCATCGCCGTCTATGGCAATCGCATTGGGTCCCCACAGGCGCTTCATGGGCGTCCAGTCGCGAATCATGTTACTCATTCTGATGTGGTCGGGGTTGGCGCTTAGCTTCTCCATCCCCAACCTGGAGAGAGTTGCGTCTCCTGTGAAGGTGGTGATGTGCCTCCCCTCTGGGGTGAACACTTGGGCCCGGTCGTTAAGCCAGTCGGCGACATAAATATCGCCGGCTTTGTCAACGGCCACGTCCGCGGGGCGGTTGAACTCGCCAACGCCGTTCCCCGAGGTCCCGAACTCCGCTAGGAACCGCCCGTCGGGCGTGAACTTCTGGATACGGTCGTTACGCCAGTCGGCGACGTAAATGTCGCCGTTCGCGTCAAAGTTCAGGCCCCAGGGGATATTGAGCTGGCCCTCCCCCGTGCCCTGCTCGCCCCACTTGGACAGGCATTTTCCTTCCTTGGTGAATACCTGGACCCGGTGGTTGCGGCTGTCAACCAGGTACATATTGTCCTCACTATCGAACCTGATGCGAGCCGGCCTGTCCAGCTGGCCGTCGCCGGACCCTGGTACACCCCACTTGTCCAAGTAATTACCATCCTTGTCGAAGATGGAGATGCGGTTCAGCCACTCGTCGGCCACGTACACGTTCTGGCTGCTATCCAGGGCGATGGAGGTGGGCCAGACAAGCTGGCCATCCGCTTCACCGCTGAAGGAGAACTGGCCGATGAAATCTTCATCAAAGTTAAAGATCGTGACACGGGTGCTATTGGGAAAGCACTCGAACCCCCTGCTGAGCACGTAGATGAGGCCTTCGGGAGCCAGGGCCAGGTCAACAGCCTGAAGGATACCCGTTCCGACCTGCTCCTGCCGGCCGATGGTCTTCTCGTAGACGAAGGACCTTGTGGATATACCAAAGAATACGCTGGCCATTGCGACACCTCTATACTGATTGGGATTGCAGTGCTTCGATCAAGCGTACTGATATTCCGCCGTTGCTACTATTAGCTGGAGCATCTCCACGACTCTCGTGGCGAGTTTGCCCCGCTGGTCGCCTGTCTCCCGGGGCAGCGGGCCGGCCTTGTGTGCGTGCTCCACCAGCGAGCTACGGGTCTTCTCGCTGACCTCCAGCGGGCCCATCAGCTCAAGGCACCCGTCCACGAATTCCTCCGGGGACATCGCGGACGTGTCCGCGTTCATCCGCTCTATGATCAGCTTCACGCCGGGCATCTCTCGGTTCCCCACCTGCTCGGCCACGAAGTTGATCCGTTCCACCAAGGTGCCGCTGTCTATCCACTCCCTTCCCGTGTGCCATCCTTCCACGGAAGGAGGGTTCAGCAGCTCCTGCCCCATGTACGCGGTCTCATGCATTAAGTCATCCATCCCCGGCTTCGGCTCGGTATAGTCTTTGACCAGCCTCATGGTGCCAACCACCACCTCCGTCGGACTCTTCATCTTCTGGAAGCGTGCCTCCTTGAAAAAGCCGGAGTTGAACAAGGTCCGCAGCACCGGCCGAAGCTGGTAGTTGTTCTCGATGAACACCTTTTCAAGTTCCCTGATGGCCCCAATGTCCCTGGGCGGCGTATCCTTCCAGGCCGGGACCTGGGGCTCGTCTGCCACGAAGAAGTTGTACAGATGCCGGCAGATGAACCTGATGGTAGCGGGCTGCCGGACCACTATCTCGACTATGTCCTCCCCGTTCCACCGCCCCGTCTCCCCCAGGAAGGTCTTTTCGCTATTGTCGTGGTCGGTGGAATCGTAGCGAAAACGCCAGGGGCTTCTCCCGTGGGGGTAGGGAGAAAAGGTCGGCTCGATGTTCCAGCCGGTGAAGGCCAAAGAGCAGGCCTTTACGTCGTCCTCGGTGTAGTTATCCTTGCCGTCCATACCCACACCCATGGAGAAAAGCTCCAGCAGTTCTCTGCCGTAGTTCTCGTTCACTGAGCCCTTGTGATTATCCACGTTGTCCAGGTACTGGACCATGGTGGGGTGCTTGGACAGCTCCATCAGCAAAGACTTATAGTTCCCCAAGCCCCTCTCCCGGAACATGTCGATTTCCAGCATGACCTGGCGGGAGTAGTCTACCTTGGCATGGCCAGAGCACAGGATGCCGTGCCAGAAGAGGGCCATCTTCTCCTGGAGGGGACGACCGGTGTTGATCATCCTGAACACCCAGGACTGCTTGGTGGCATTTATGTTGGCCAGCCCGTGATACTCGGGCCGGTACCGCAACATCAGGTCCAGGTCCAGGTCGTACTGCTCTTCTGGATGCAGAAGCTCCTCCACCGTGGCTTCGTATCCCTTGGCGACCCGGGCCTCCAGCTCGTCCCGGCTGGCCCCAAAGCCCGCCCGGCGCATGAGATGGGCCATCAATGCTAATTCATTATAATTCGCCATCAAACCCCCTATTCATCCCGCTTTCGGGTTTTCAGTATAACCTGGGTACGATTTAGAGTAAACCTGGGCCGGTTACGGCTTGTAATTTTTCGACCGTTGGAGACGGACCTAATAGTTGTCCTTCCTGTACACCTGGAGCCGGCCCCGGTTGCTGTCCACGATGAAAATCCTGCCTTCGCCGTCTATGGCAATGGACTTGGGCCCCCCTAAGCGCTTCTCAGGGGTAAAGTCCCTTACAAGGCCGCGCATTCGGAGCATGTCAGGGTTCGATTTAAGCTTGTCCTGACCCAACCGGGAAAGCCCGGCATCTCCCGTGAAGGTGGTGATGTGTCTGCCCTCGGGGGTCAGCACCTGGACTCGCTCGTTAAGCCAGTCGGCAACGTATATATCGCCGTCTTTGTCAACGGCTACCGCCGATGGGCGGTTGAACTCGTCCAGGCCGCTCCCCGAGGTCCCGAACTCCGCCAGGAACCCGCCATCTCGTGTGAATTTCTGTACCCGGTCGTTGCGCCAGTCGGCGACATAAACGTCGCCGTTGTTGTCAATCGCCAGGCCCCAGGGCAGGTTGAACTGGCCCTCGCCCGTGCCCGCCTCTCCCCAACTGGACAGGAATCTCCCGTCCTTGGTAAACACCTGGACGCGGTTGTTGGCGCCATCCGCTATGTACATATTGTCTTCCCTGTCGAATCTGATACAGGCGGGCTTGTTGATCTCCCCATCAGCGGCGCCGGCGACACCCCATTTGCCTAGGTATTCTCCGTCCTTGTCGAAGATGGAGATACGGTTTAGCCACTCGTCGGCTACATACACGTTCTGGTCGCTGTCCAGGGCGATGGAAGAGGGCCAGATCATGTCGCCGTCTCCCTCACCGGTATAGGCGAACTGGCCTATATAGTGTTCATCCAAGTCCACCATGGTGACCCGAACACTGTGGGG
This sequence comes from Dehalococcoidia bacterium, assembly GCA_965225925.1. Classification (GTDB taxonomy): domain Bacteria; phylum Chloroflexota; class Dehalococcoidia; order Lucifugimonadales; family JAGWBF01; genus CBDDBY01. The sequence continues at coordinate 361,942 of CBDDBY010000004.1, forward strand.
GAAAACCTCAAAGCCCCGGTTCACAACGTAAATACGATGTTCAGGGCCCAGGACCAGATCCGCGGCCTGCAGGAAACCCGTTCCCCGCTGCTCATGCCGCCCGATGGTCCGGTCGTAGTGAAATGACCTGGTGGATATTCCGAAGAATACGCTGGCCATTTAGCCGCCTCCCCATTTCCCCGTGTCTTGGCCGTTGCCTAAGCCCGAATCCACCGAAGGACGTCCTTGGGGACAGTCCTTGAAGAAGCCAGCGGGTGCTCCTCTGAATCTGGGATAATGGTTTTGGAACAGAAACCAGCCCGGAAACAAGGAGCACCCAATAGATGCTGCCACAGAACAAACCCGACCGTATCCGCATCCTCTTTGACGACCATCGCCTGGTGGCCAATGCCGGCCTGCTCCTGCTGGCCACCCTAGCCCGGCACCTGGGCCTGCGGGAACTCGTCGACCATCACCTTGACCTCGGCGGAGCGCCGGGACGGGCGAACACTGGGGACAAGATGCTGACGCTGGTCGCTTCCGCGCTGGCAGGCGGCGACTGCATCGACGACGCCGATGCGCTGCGCGCTGGTGGGACGGTCGGTGTTCTAGGCTGCGTGGTCAAGGCGCCATCCACCCTGGGGACCTTCCTGCGCAGCTTCCGGTGGGGGCATGTCCGTCAACTCGACCGCGTGAGCCGCCAGTTGTTGGCCCGGGCCTGGGCCGCTGGGGCCGGACCCGGCGACTCGCCCCTGAGCATCGACCTGGACTTGACCATCTGCGAGACCTATGGACTGGCCAAGGAGGGAGCGCGCCACCACGGCTATACCGGCGCCCGCGGCTATCACCCGCTGCTGGCCATTGCCGCCGGCACCGGCGAGGTGCTGATGTCCCGGCTGCGCGAGGGCTGGGCCAACACCGCCCGTGGCGCCGCCCACTTCCTGCGTGAGACGGTGGGGCGGGTGCGCTACGGCGGGGCCAGGGGACAACTCACGGTGCGGGCCGACAGCGGCTTCTACGCCCACACTGTCGTTGCCGCCTGCCGGGAAATGGATGTCCGCTTCTCTATCACCATCCGCCAGCGCGCCAGCCTGCGGGACCTGATCGAGGCGATACCAGAGGAGGACTGGACTCCCATTCCCTACTGGATGGACGGCGCCGCCGATGTCGCCGAGACGACTTACACCCCGTTCCAGACCAAGCCGGACGCCCCGCCGGTGCGGCTCATTGTCCGGCGGGTGAAGCCGACGCCCGGTTCCCAGCTCGCCCTCTTCGCCAGATACAGCTATCACGCCTTCATCACCGACCGCGATGGGGAGACGCTGGAACTGGAGGCCGATCATCGCCGCCACGCCGAGGTCGAGAACGCCATACGCGACCTCAAGTACGGCGTCGGGCTGAACCACATGCCGTCGGCGCGCTTCGCCGCCAACGGCGCCTGGCTGGCGGTACAGGTGATGGCGCATAACCTGGCCCGCTGGACGGCGCGGATTGGTCTGGGCGAGGGGACCGTGATCACCAAGACCCTCAGGCGGCGGGTCTTCGCTCTGGTGGGGCGGATCACCCGCTCGGCGCGCCGCCTCACTTTGCATCTCCCCCGGCGCTGGCCTTGGGAAACCCAGTTCAGTCGCGCCTTGGCCCGGCTGCAAGCCATTCCGTTCCCGGCCTGACGGCCAGCCTGCAACTGACCCAACGTCCCCGCAATCTCGCGCCACCCCGGTCGCGAGAGTCCCCTGCTGCGTATCCTCTCGCCATCCCGCGCATCGCAACTCCCGCATAGGGCCTTAGGGGCCCTGTGCGGCGACTGAAGACCGTCTGCCGGCCTCCCATCTACCCCAAGCCCCCAGGCCATCTCCACTGTAGCTCCCTCACCCACCCCCTTCCGCTGTCCTCACGCCGTCCATCCGTGTCCTTCGGTGGATTCGGGCTAAGCGTACCGGTATTCCGCCGCAGCTGCAATCAAATGGATCGTCTATTCCACCGTGGCCTCGCAACCCTGGCCACCCTTGCCCTGGTTTAGTAGTTGTCCTTCTGATAAATTTGGAAGCGCCCCCGGTTGCTGTCGAGGATTATGATCTTGCCCTCGTCGTCGATTGCGACGGACTTTGGCCCCCAAAAGCGCTGTTCAGGTGTAAAGTCCCTGATAAGGCTGCGCATCCGGAGCAGGTCAGGGTTCGAATTCAGCTTCTGAATGCCTAATCCGGAAAGCCCCGCGTCTCCTGTGAAGTTGGTGATGTATCTGCCTTCGGGGGTCAGCACCTGGACCCGATCGTTTAGCCAGTCGACTATGTAGATATCATTATCCTTGTCAACGGCCACGCTGCAGGGGCGGTTGAACTCGCCCAGCCCACTCCCCGAGGACCCGAATTCGGCCAGGAACTCGCCATCCCGGGTGAATTTCTGGATCCGGTCGTTGCGCCAGTCGGCTACGTAAACGTCTCCGCTATTGTCAATCGCAAGGCCCCAGGGTAGGTTAAACTGGCCCTCCCCACTGCCCGCCTCACCCCATTTTGATAGGAATTTACCCTCTTTGGTGAAGACCTGGACGCGGTTGTTGCCGCTGTCCACTAGGTACATGTTATCTTCTTTGTCGAACCTGATGCAGGCGGGCTTGTTGATCTCCCCATCTCCGGAGCCCGCTACGCCCCACTTGTCCAGGAACTCTCCATTCTGGTTGAAGATGGAGATACGGTTGAGCCACTCATCTGCCACGTACACCTTATATCTGCTGTCCAGGGCGATGGAGGTGGGCCAGACTAGCTGGCCGTCTTCCTCACCCATGTGGGAGAACTGGCTGATGAAATGTTCATCCAAGTCCAGGATGGTGACCCGCACAGTATGAGGATAAACCTCAAACCCACGATTCACCACATAGATGCGACGTTCAGGTCCCAAGGCCATGTCCGCGGGTTGAGTGAAACCCGATCCCCGCTGATCAGTACGCCCAATGGTCCGATCGTAATGGAAGGACCTGGTAGATATGCCGAAGAATACGCTGGCCAATCAGGCACCTCACGATTTATCAGTTTCCCTGTCTTTAATCAAGCGTACTGGTATTCCGCCGTGGCGACGATCAGTTGAAGCATCTCCACGACTTTCCCGGAGAAGATGGCCCGCTCTTCCCCGCCGTCCCGCCGCAGTGGGCCGAAGCTCCCGGTATGCTTGACCAGCGAGGTACGGGTCTTCTCGCTGACCACCACTGGGCCCATCAGCTCCAGGCACCCGTCCACGAATTCCTCGGGGGACATGGTGGATGTCCCTTCACTCATCCGGTCGACGATCAGCTTCACGCCGGGCAACTCACGATTGCCCAGCTGGTCCGCCACGAAGTTGATCCGCTCCACCAAGGTGCCGCTGTCTATCCACTCCCTCCCCGTGTGCCAGCCCTCCACGGAAGGAGGATTCAGCAGCTCTTGGCCCATGTAGCCGGTCTCCCTCATGATGGCGTGCATTCCCGGCTTTGGCTCCATGTGGTCCTTGACCAGCTTCATGGTCCCCACCACCACCTCCGTCGGGCTCTTCATCTTCTCGAAGCGGGCCTCCTTGAAAAAGTCGGAATTGAACAGGGTCCGGAGGACGGGCCGCAACTCGTAGTTGTTCTCGGTAAAAACATTTTCAAGGGCCCTGATGGCCCCGATGTCCCTGGGCGGAGTATCCTTCCAGGCCGGGACCTGGGGTTCGTCGGCCACAAAGAAGCTGTAGAGGTGGCGGCATATGAACCTGGCCGTGGCGGGCTGCCGGACCACTATTTCGACTATGTCCTCCCCGTTCCATCGCCCCGTCTCCCCCAGGAAGGTCTTCTCACCGTTGTCGTGGTCCCCTGGGTCGTATCGGAAACGCCAGGCAATCCTGGCGTATGGGAAGGCCGGGAAGGCCGGCTCGATGTTCCAGCCCGTAAAGGCCAAAGAGCATGCTTTCACGTCGTCTTCGGTGTAGTTATCCTTGCCGTCCATCCCCACTCCCATGGAGAAAAGCTCCAGAAGCTCCCTGCCGTAGTTCTCGTTCATGGAGCCCTTGTGGTTGTCCACGTTGTCCAGATACTGGACCATGGTGGGGTGCCTGGACAGCTCCATCAGCAAAGACTTGTAGTTGCCCAAACCATGCTCCCGGAACATGTCTATCAGGAGCATGACCTGCTGAGAGTGGTCCACCTTGGCATCGCCGGCGCACAGTATCCCGTGCCAGAAGAGGGCCATCTTCTCCTGGAGGGGACGACCGGTGTTGATCATCCTGTATATCCAGGACTCCTGGACCGTTTCTATGTTGATCTGGCCCTGGTACCCCGACCGGTACCGCATCATCAGGTCCAGGTCCAGTTCATAATGGTCCTCGGGATGTATCAGCTCTTCCACCGTGGCTTCGTATCCCTTGGCGACCCGGGCCTCCAGCTCATCACGGCTGGCCCCGAACCCCGCACGGCGCATCAGATGGGCCATCAACGTAATATCATTCTTATCCGCCACAGAACCCCCTTCCCCCTGATTCATGTTTCCAGTATAACCAGGGTGCCTTCCAGATAAAATAAGATCCCTCAATGGCTCGAAAAGTCAGACTGTCGTAATCGGCGCTAATAATGTTCCTTCCGATACACCTGGAGCCGGCCCCTGTTGCAATCCACTATGAAAATCCTGCCTTCGTCGTCTATTGCTATGGACTTGGGGCCCCATAAGCGCTTCTCAGGCGTAAGATCTCTAACCAGACCGCGCATCCGGAGCATGTCGGGGTTCGAATTGAGCTTGTCCTGACCCAGCCGGGAAAGCCCGGCATCTCCGGAGAAGGTGGTGATGTGTCTGCCCTCGGGCGTCAGCACCTGGACCCGTTCATTTAGCCAGTCGGCCACGTAGATATCGCCGTCTTTGTCAACGGCTACAGCCGAGGGGCGGTTGAATTCGCCCAGCCCGCTCCCCGGCGTCCCGAACTCCGCCAGGAACCCGCCATCCTTGGTGAACTTCTGTATCCGGTCGTTGCGCCAGTCCGCTACGTAAACGTCGCCGCTATTATCTATCGCCAGGCCCCAGGGCAGGTTGAACTGGCCCTCGCCCGTGCCCGCCTCACCCCAGATGGACAGCAATTCCCCGTCCTTGGTGAACACCTGGACACGGTTGTTGCCGCTGTCCACTAAGTACATGCGGTCTTCCTTGTCAAACCGGATGCAGGCAGGTTTGTCAAGCTCGCCATCGCCGGCGCCGGAGACGCCCCACTTGTCGAGGTACTCCCCGTCCTTGTCGAAGATGGAGATACGGTTGAGCCACTCGTCAGCCAGATACAGGTTCTGGTCGCTGTCCAGGGCGATGGAGGAGGGCCAGATCATGTCGCCGTCTCCCTCGCCGGTATAACCGAATTGGCCTATGAAGTTTTCATCCAGGTCCAGGATGGTGACCCGCACACTTTGGGGAAAGACCTCAAATCCCTGATTCAATACATAGATGCGATGTTCCTGACCCAGGGCCAGGTCCGCTGGTTGAAGGAACCCCGTTCCGACATCTACCGTCTGGCCCATGGTCCGTTCGTAGGTGAAGGACCTGGTGGATATCCCGAAGAATACGCTGGCCATTCCGACACCTCTCCGCAGATTAGGTTTGCAGGGCTTCGATTAAGCGTACTGGTATTCCGCCGTGGCCACTATCAACTGGAGTATTTCCACTGTTCTAGTAGCGAAGCTGGTGCGTTGGTCGCCGGTCTCCATGGCCAGCGGGCCGCCCCGCTGGACGTGCTCGACCAGTGAGGTACGGGTATTTTCGCTGACCTCAAGCGGGCCAATCAGGTCCAGGCAGCCGTCCACGAATTCCTCCGGGGACATAGCGGATGTCCCTTCACTCATCCGGTCGACGATCAGCTTAACGCCGGGTAGCTCACGATTGGCCACCTGGTCCGCAACGAAGTTGATCCGCTCCACCAAGGTGCCGCTGTCTATCCACTCCCTGCCTGTGTGCCAGCCCTCCACGGAAGGAGGGTTCAGCAACTCTTGGCCCATGTAAACCGTCTCCATCATGATGGCGTTCATACCCGGCTTTGGCTTGGTGTGGTCCTTGACCAGCTTCATGGTCCCCACCACCACCTCCGTGGGGCTCTTCATTTTCTGGAAGCGGGCCTCCTTGAAAAAGCCGGAGTTGAACAACGTCCGTAGCACCGGCCGCAACTCGTAGTTGCTCTCGATGAACACCTTTTCAAGTGCCCTGATGGCTCCGATGTCCCTGGGCGGCGTATCCTTCCAGGCTGGAACCTGGGGTTCGTCGGCCACAAAGAAGCTGTACAGATGCCGGCAGATGAACCTCGCCGTGGCGGGCCGCCGGACGACTATCTCGACTATGTCCTCCCCGTTCCAACGCCCAGTCTCGCCCAGAAAGGTCTTCTCGCCGTCGTCGTGGTCTGCCGGATCGTAATTGAAAATCCAGGGCGACCTGTGGTAAGGGAAGGGAGGCAGGGCGGGCTCGATGTTCCATCCCGTAAAGGCCAACGAGCAGGCCTTCACGTCGTCCTCGGTGTAGTTGTCCTGGCCGTCCATGCCCACACCCATGGAGAAGAGCTCCAGCAGCTCCCTACCGTAGTTCTCGTTCATGGAGCCTTTATGGTTGTCCACGTTGTCCAGGTACTGGACCATGGTGGGGTGCTTGGACAGCTCCATCAGCAGGGTTTTGTAGTTGCCCAGCCCGTGCTTCCGGAACATATCTATCAGGAGCATACTCTGCTGTGAGTGGTCCACCTTAGCGTCGCCGGTGCATAGTATCCCGTGCCAGAAAAGGGCCATCTTCTCCTGGAGGGGGCGACCGGTGTTTATCATCCTGTATACCCAGGACTCCCGGGTTGTCTCTATGTTGACCTGATTATGATAACCCGACCGGTACCGCATCATCAGGTCCAGGTCCATGTCATAATGGTCCTCGGGATGTATCAGCTCCTCCACGGTCGCCTCGTACCCATTGGCGACCCGGGCCTCAAGTTCATCACGGCTGGCCCCGAACCCTGCACGGCGCATGAGATGGGCCATCAACACAATTTCATCATTATTGGCCATGGAACCCCTCTTTTCACCCCAAATCCTGGCCACCAGTATACTCGCCGCCACCGTCCCCGTAAACATGCCGGACCCCAACCATGCCAGCCGGAAAAAATCCTCCTCTGGAAGCTACTTCCATTCCTCGTCCGGCGGCCAGATGTTGTAGCTGCCCCTGCCGGCACCCCTGGGATTCTCTTCGAGCCATCCCGTGACGGTTTCTCGAAACTTCACGAGATGGGGTGCTCGGAGGTGGGCCGCAACCGACGATTCGTCCTTATAGACTTCGTATACCCATATCTTGTTGGGGTCCCCCCCGTCCTGGATGACGTCGAACCTGACGCAACCGGGCTCGTCCCTCACCGAACCCTGGGCATCCTCCAGCATTGCCTTAATAAATTCATCCTTGTGTTCCTCTTTGATCTGAATGGGAGCCATAAGCACACGCACATCGCCTCCTGTATTGTGGACCTATGAATTGAGTCTGGTCGCGAATATTATACCAACCGTTCCAGGATCCAAAGGACCGCGGGCTGACGCCGGCTCCCCTGAGGGCTTACAATGACCTGCAACGTTCCCAATAAGAATTCTGGGGAGGAAATATGAAGTTCGGTATCAGCATATCCAATACGGGGCCCACGGCCCACCGGGAGAGCATGGTGGCGTTGGCCGGGCTGGCCCAGGAGCTGAATTTCGACTCCATCTGGGTGGGCGACCACGTGTTCCTGCCTTACCAAATGTCGCCCATCTACCCATATAGCGCCACAGGCAAGTCGGGGCTACAGCCCTCAGACAATATCTTCGATCCCCTGATAACCCTTGGATTCATGGCCGCTAAAGTGGATAAGCTGATGCTGGGAATCGGCGTGCTGGTTATCCCATACCGCAACCCGCTGGTGATGGCGAAGATGCTGGCCACCTTGGACGTGCTGTCCAAGGGAAGGCTGGTCCTCGGGATAGGGGTGGGCTGGATGCGGGAGGAGTTCGAGACCTTGGGCGCTTCCTTCGAGGACCGGGGCAGCGTAACCGACGAGTACATCCAGATCTTCAAAGGGTTATGCACCACAGAGGAGTTCGATTTCCAGGGGGAGCATTACCAGGTTTCCAACGTAGCCTTCTATCCCAGGCCGGCGCAAAGTCCCCATCCACCGGTCTGGGTAGGGGGCCACTCATCCTCGGCCCTTAAAAGGGTGGTCAGGCTGGGAGATGGCTGGCAGCCCGCCGAACTCAGCCCCTCGGAGTTGGCGGAAAAGCTGGAGGTAATCAGGAGGCTTTGCCATGCCGCGGGCCGCGACCCGGATACCATCGAGATTTCCAACTGGCTGAGTGGCGTCGGGTTCGGGGACGTTGAACCTGGGGCCGATGGGCGGGTGGCCCGTCTCAGCGGCACGCCCCAGCAGATGTTGGACACAGTGCGGCGTTACGAAGAAGCGGGGGTAAGGCACCTGGCCATGGGCATCAGGAGGGGCACGGCGGGCCAGATGGCCGAAACGGTGAAGAGGTTCGCCGGGGAGGTGATAGCCAAACTTTAGCGCCCCGGGATCACCTCCATAGGCATCACCCACCGAGGGACAGGTGATGATCTCGATATCCGGTATGGCCTCTTTCAGCTTGCTGGGCCATTTCTCCTAGATACAGCTTATCGCTGGACTCTCCCGAACCCCGAATCAGCACTTTGAATCCCATGGCTTCGGTCACTCCCGTCGAGGGCTGCGGAGCGGGTCAGGTCGCTACCCCACGAACCTGGTCTTCGCCCATCCCTCATCGAAGGGAGTCCGGAAGAATTCCGTCAGCTTCTGGCTCTTGAATTTCCACTCACCGTTCACCCTGACGTATTCCTCATCGTAGCGCAGGGAGCCCCACATCGCTTGTTCAGACCCGTTGGCGTGGATGCAGGGGATAAAGAGGTACCACTGGCCAGTCGCTGTATCACCGTTTACATCGATGATGGGGTTCATGACCATGTGGACGGCAAAGGGGCGAAACTTAGGGGCACGGCTTAGCTGGCTGAGGATGGCCTCCCTCCCGTGCTGCTGGCCGCGCTTTCCGCCGTCCCACGTGGCGTCCTCGATGAATAGAGTCCTCAGTTTCTCGATATTAAAGCTGTCGTCGCAGTACGCACAGTAAAGCGCCTTGAGCTTCTTTATCGCCTCAATATCCTCCAGGACTTGGACTTTTTTTTCTAAATCTTCCAGACTCATCCCCATCCTCCTTCAAATTAAATGGGTTAAGACTGACACCAATTTAGAGCCAATGATGGACACTGTCAATCACCCTCAGGCTCCGCCTCCAAACCATTACCTCTCCAGAATGCCGGAGTATGCGGCTTTCACTAAAAGAGCTACTCAGTTATGATGTTCGGAAACCAATTCTTTCAGTTACGATGTTCAGAAACCAATTCTCGAAGAAAGGCCAATATGCAGAAGGAAATCGCCCGAATACGTGCACTATGGCTGATAGTTATCAGCGCGGTGCTGGTAGTTATCATGGGATGCTCCCAATCAACCCCCACCCCCCCTACGCCCCAACCGACTCCAACCCCCGACCTCCGCATTGATGAAATATTTGATCATATAAAACGTCTGGAACAGCGACTCAGCACGGTGGAGGAGACCCCTACACCTACCCCTACGGTGGCGCCCTTACAGGTCCCGGCCCCGACCCCGACTCCCAGCCCTTCGCCGACCGTCACGCCGACCCCCAAGCCACCGCCTACGCCGGCCGGAGGAGACACTACTCCCCCAAAAATCGTGGAGTTCTCCTTTAATCCATCCACAGTGAACGTGGCCCAGCGGGACATAGCCATAGACTTCACCGTACGTATTAACGAAGACCTCTCGGGCATCGACCGGGTGGCCATAAGCTACAGCAGTCCGTCGGGAAAACAGAACCTGAGGGCCTTCTTCCCGCCCAGTACCTTTAAGGCCGGACCAGTGGAGCTGTTATACAACCCTATATTAGCCGTGCCCCAGTTCAGCGAAGGCGGCATCTGGGTGATGGACTGGGCATATGTCAGGGACCGGGTGGGAAACAGGAATACCTACGATGCCGGGGAGTTCGCCAAACTGGGCTTCCCCACCTCGTTCGAAGTAATTTACGGAGAGTGATGAGGTTCCCGGTCAACGATAGCTGACTCCGGCCTTTCCCATCCGGGAGGAGAGAGGGAATTCTCTCCAGTTGGACATAGCGTCCTAGTCCTTGAGGTACTTCTGAAACCACCCCATAAGCTTATCCCACGAGTCTCTGGCAGTGTCGGCCCGGTAAGCGTCGGTACCGTTCCACTGGAAGGAGTGTCCCGCGCCGGGGTAAGAATGGAACTCGTGGACCTTGCCATGTCGGGTCAGCTCGGCGTCCAGCTTCTTCACGTCGTCGGGGGTGGGATTGGGGTCATCCTCGCCGAATAATCCCATCACCGGACACCCGATGTCGACGGTGCGGTCGAAGGGGGTAGGGCCATAGCCCCAGGACACCATCGTGTTCCCGGGATAGAAGGCTCCCGCGGCTTTCAAAGCGGGGTTGCTGGCCGCCATCATGTAGGTGATTCGTCCGCCCAAACAGAACCCCGTGATACCGATCCTGTCTCCACGGACGGTCGGGTGCCGCCTTAATAACTCGATGGTGGCGCTAACGTCCTTGATAACGTTGTTATCCCTGAGCTCGCCCACCCAGCCCATCACCTCGTTCACGTCAGGGTCAACCCGGTGATGCAGGTGAGGTGCAATGGCGACGTATCCCGCGGCGGATACCCGCCGTGTCATGTCCTGTACCCAATCGTCCAGATAGCCGTGGTGGATAACCACGACGCCGGGATGGGGCCCTGGGCTATCCGGCAGGCTCATATAGGCGAACATCTGCTGCCCGTCAACGTGTACGGTGGTCCACTGGGATGCCATGTTAACTACCTCCCCTTCTCTAAATCCAGGTGCTGCGGCCATCGCCGGTTAACCAGAAGTCCGGGCTTTAAGAATCACATACTAACTCCGTTGACCTGGGACCGCAACAGTCGTGGCCGGCCAGGCCTAGGCCACTGGTTGACAGAGGAATCCGGTGCCCATAGAGTACGCCCACGGCAAGGCGCGGGAGGAGGAAATTATGGCCGGCAACCAAGGTGATGCAACAGACCGGTGGCGTGTCCCCGGGCGTTTCCAGGTAAGTCCTTTTAATTACCGTGAGGAGGTCCTGAGCGCATACAGCTTCCCTTCCAGGATGACGTTCCAGGACGGGACCATCCGCAAGATAGGCCATACCGCCGGGACCAGGGAACTCTCACCCGGCGACAAGGTGGAGATCGCCCGGCTCCTGGATGACATCGGGGTCCAGGAGATTTTAATCGCTCCAGGCCTGTACCAAGGAACAGTGAGGCACGAACTGGTCATAGAGGGGATGCGTGCCCTATGCCAGGCAGGCCTCAGGTTGAAAGTCCGAGCCGTTCCCAGCAGGACGGAATGGGTCGATGGTGACTACAGCTATATGGACATGATCGCCGATAGCGGGGTAGATGGAATCGACGTGTCCGTGGGAGGGCCCTCGCTGTTCGGGGAGAGCGGCAGCGCCACCACCCCGGGGATGGAGAAGGCGGTGGCCAAGGCCCTTGAACACGTGCGAAGCAGGGGGCTCGAGGCGGGGGTCTCCTTTTCCACCATCGGACGGCTGGACCTGGAAGATACATCCCGGCTGGCGAACCTCTGGGTGGACCACGGCGCTCAACACTACAAGCTGACGGACCATTTTAGTGAGCTGGGCCCAGAGGCCGTCAGGTTTGTAATTGCGGGCCTCAGGAAGCGGCTAAAGAAAGACGTCCCCCTCCTCTTTCATGCCCATGACTCCTTTGGGATGGCAACGGCCTGCGCGCTGGCAGCCTGCTCAGCGGGGGCCTGGCCGGAAACGGCGGTGAACGGCTTCGGAGATAACGGGTTCGCCAGTTTCGAGGAGGTGGTTCTCTCTCTGGAGATGCTTTACGGAGTGAACACCGGCATAAAATTGGAGAAGCTCTCGGAGCTGTGCCGGGCGGTGGCGGAGATCACCGGATTCAAGGTCCATCCTTTGAAGTCCGTGCTGGGAGAGGCCGTGTGGGTTCCCGCGAGGGACGTCCAGTACAAGGAACTCCTCGACGGGGCCGGCTGCGTTAGCCTTTACATCAGCCCCTACGAGCCCGCGGTGGTCGGGGCCCGTATGAATTACCTATGGTCGATCAACTCCCTCTCTCCCCTTTCGGTCAAGGTGAAGCTGGACCGCATGGGCCTGAACTACCAAGAGGAGGACGTGGCGGCCATATTCGAAGCCTTACTGGAGAGGCTGAGGGCTGTGGCTGATGCTCCGTATTTCCGCCGGGATGAAGAGGTGGAGGAGATCTGCCAAAGCTACGTGGCCGCTTGTAAACAGTAGTGCCCACTGGGCTTAGGCCCGATGCCGTGTACGGCTACCCTCCAAGCCTATTGATGCCGTCGAAGGCCGCTGTCTTGTAGCACTCGGCCAAGGTGGGGTAGTTGAACACAGTATCTATGAAATAGTCCACACCTCCCCCGAAGGCCAGGACCGCCTGTCCGATATGGATGAGCTCGCTGGCCCCTTCACCGATAATATGCACCCCCAGCAGCTTCCTGGTCTCGGCATGGAAGATCAGCTTCAGCAAGCCGGTGTGGTTCCCTAATATCTGTCCCCTGGCGATCTCGCGGTACTGGGCCTTGCCCACCTCGTAGGGGATACCCTGACCAGTGAGCTCTTCCTCGTTGGGCCCGACGGTGGAAATCTCCGGAATGGTATAGATGCCGTAGGGGAACAGCTCCGGCACACTGTTCACTTTGATTCCGTAGGCATCACACACGGCCAGACGGCCCTGTTCCATTGAAGTGGATGCCAGGCTTGGAAAGCCGATTACATCACCCACCGCATATATGTGGGGAGTTTCCGTCTGGTAGTTGGGATTTACTTTGAGCCGTGCACGCCCATCGGAGGTCAGGCCTGCAATTGCGAGGTTCAAACTGTCGGTGGCGCCCGTCCGCCCGATGCTGTACATCGCCTTGTCGGAAACAATCTGTTTGCCACTGGCCAGGTGCATTCTGACCCGCCCACCGTTGCTATCCACCACCGGCTCGATGCCGCTTACCTCTTCCCCCAGGCGCAAGATCACCCGGTTCTGCCGGAGGTGGTACACAAGGGCCTCGATTATCTCCCCGTCCATATAGGACAGCAGCCGGGTGCCCTTGTCCACCAAGGTGACGCGCACCCCGAGGGTGGCGAAGATGCTGGCGTACTCCAAGCCAATCGCACCGGCGCCGACAACTGTCAGGGTCCGGGGGAGGTCTTCCAGTGTCAATATGTCATCGCTAACGAATATCCGCTGCCCATCAAAGGGAATATCGGAGTCTTTAGTGGTCTTGGTCCCCGTCGCGATTACTATATGCTCGGCGGTGACATCTTGATGCCCGCGGCCGTCCAGGTATCTCAAGCGAAGGGTGTTGGGACCTGCGAAGGAAGCTTCCGCCTCCAGCAACTCCACGCGATTGCGCGTCAGTTGATGGCGGGTTACGTCGATCTCATTACGAATCACATGGTTAGTGCGGAACAGCAAGTCCTCCATGGTTATGTCCCGCTTCACGGAATATGATGCGCCATACAGTCCGCGCTCTCGATAACCCGATAAATATAGGACCGCCTCCCTCATTGTCTTGCTGGGTATGGTCCCCAGGTTTATACAGCTGCCGCCCACCACCGAGGTGCGCTCGGCAATTGCCACCCGCTTGTTCAGCTTGGCCGCCTGGATGGCTGCCCGCTGTCCCGCGGGTCCCGAGCCAATAACCAGCACATCGTATCCGAAGTCCGGCAATTCTACCCTCGATCAATCGGCATTGCCCCAAAGGGACCGGCAACGGCTTTCAGGCGGACCCTCAGATTGGTGTTAACCAACAGCTCCGGTTCTGTGGCCCGTTCCCGAATTACCCTACTGCTGGCTCCATTGTACCCGCCCCGACTCCAGGTTACCAGTTAGCCTATTCTTAGTATCTTCGGGGCCAATGTACCTTCAAATATTATCAAGTGTTTAATTTATATTTGAAATTCGTCAAAAATATGTGGGCACCATCCCACGAAAGGGGTAGGCACCATGGGCCTTGGCCAGTCTAATCCATAATACTAAGATTGTGAATCAAATGTGACTGGTGGGGCCAACGTTCCGGACACGATCACCGAACACGATCACCGGGCACGATCAAATGAAGCGGGTAACCAAAGGAAGGAGGAAATAAATGAGAATCACTGGGTCTGGCGCCGAATCGAACCGGGAGATCCGGAGCAGTAGCTGGGGCAGAGCCTTTTCTAATGCCTCAGGCTACTGTGGGTGGCTTGTACTAGGGTCGGCCTTATCTTTCTGTCTTTTTTCTGCTGGAGCATTACTAATCCGATGGGGCATGGAAAACATTGACGCCAGGGAAAACTTTTTCGCTCTGGGCTTGGGACTGGCGACCTGGGGATGGCTGCTTGTCCTTGTAACCGGCATTGTGGTGTGGGTCAAGGTAAGTAGCAAACCCATCGCCCAGCCGGCATAGGAAATAGAATAACCTTTTTTTCTGGTCCCAACCACCACCGAAAAAAGAGCCCACGCCAATGGCGTGGGCTCTATCATTTGGGCTTCAATTTAAGCTTCCGGGACCGGAGCTATACACTAACCTAAGAGGCGAGGAACACCCGCAACCCAACCCCAGGCCCGACCTCGAAGTTCGTTCCATCGCCTCTTTCCAGCATTGAGTTTAGATTATTCCGCGCCATCAGCACGTTGGCAGCGATATGTTGTACCCGCTCGGAGGAAGGCATAGCAAGGATAATCGTGCCCATATTTTTTTCACAGAGGTGCCAACAAGACGTGAAGAACTTATTTATAACCGTATCCCTGCAATTTTTTGCAAGGGCATTAAACGAGTCCACGATGGTGACCTGGGATTGGCGAGAAACGCTTTGGATGTGGACCCCCAGCAAGAGCATTAGCCGTTCAGGATTATCACACCGGTCAGGGTCGTTAGAGCCCAGCTTCGAGATCTGATGAATGCCGAACTGCTTCGCTCGGACATATTCCAATACGTCCGTGCTTTTGGAGTTCATATTGCCTATCAGCCCTCTCACTGTGTATAGCGATGTGAAATAGCTCACCCCTATCCCGCTGAGTAGGGAGTTATAGGCCAGCATTTGGCAATATTCGCTTTTGTCTGCGGGGGATAAGCCTTGAATCATTGACAGGGACTGGAGAGGGATTCATCCATCCAATTCCTTGTCCAATTGGTCGTTTCCGGTCTTGATGTAAGATGGGATCTTCCCACTGTTTTCTGAGTCGGGCTCACTGACATAGTCGTGCTTACTCAGGTCCTCTTGAAGGGCCAGGCGTACGGCAGACCTTAAGGAATCCCGCTGATCGGGCACGGCTATGTAATGTAGCGCACCCAATCTCAATGCTATGGATTCACCTCTGGCAGTGGGGTAGCCGGTTGTAAGGATGATGGGGGTGTGTTCCATTCTGGAGTTTTCTTTCAGCCTTTTTAACACCTCGTAGCCGTCCATCTCCGGCAGGTCCGTGTCCAGAAGGATTATATTGGGAGACTCCTGGAGCGAGGCGGTGAGAGCCGCGTTGCCATCGTCTACTTCGATCACGTCGTAGCCACGGTTCCCGATGGTAGTCAACACCCATTCTCTGATCTTGTGGGCACGATTGGCAACCAGTACCTTTACCACTTCAGAATTGCTCCGAGACTCAATTTATTAACCCACGACGTTCCCAGGTGTGGTGTGTTACTGCTCCCAGCTGATTCCCCAGCTCATTCCGAGGTAGGACTTAGATCAAACTTACCATAGGATGGAACACGTACGCATTGGGGCTGGCACCATGCGCACAGTAGTGGTAACACCCTGTCTTCTCAAACATCCCAAGACCTCGGATATCAAATCAGGCCTATAGGTGTTGACGGCCGGGTCGCAGACTACTAACATGAGTGCCGGTCCGGTTCTTTGGGAGATTCGCCGGACAAAGAGTCGTAATGTGGAACACCAGTTAAGATGACCAAAGCCGGAGACACTGACTCGCCGCAAAAGACTAAAGTCCCTACGCTGCTGGCAACCCTTGCCCTGGGCCACATGGCTATACACTGGTTCCAGCAGCTCTGGCCGGTAATCCTACCCTCAGTCAAGGCAAGTCTGGGCTTATCCGACATCCAGTTGGGAACTTTGGCCTCGTTAAAGCAGTTCACCACCGGGCCCCTCAACCTGCCGTCGGGGATACTGGCCGACTTCTTCCGAAAGCGGACCGCGCTCATTCTGGCGGGCTCCTTCCTGTTCCTGGGCCTCTCCCATCTCCTCGTGGCCCAGGCCTCTACTTTCCTCTGGATCATCCCGTTCGTCGCCCTGCTGGGCATCGGAACCGCCCTCTGGCACCCAGCCGCCGTGGCTTCCCTCTCCTTGCGTTTCCCAGAGCGGAGGGGCAGCGCCCTTGCGGTCCACGGCGTCGGCGCCAGCGTGGGAGACACGGTGGCCCCCATCCTAATAGGGCTCCTGCTTCTCACCCTGTCCTGGCAGCGCCTGCTGGAGATCCATATGATTCCGGCGTTGCTGATAGGCCTGGTTATGTGGAAGGTCCTTGACCCCATCTACAAGAACGAGGAGGGCATCCGGCCCTCTATGGGCACCTATCTGGAAGACTCGAAGCGCCTGCTACAGAACAGGACGGTGCTGGCCATGATCGGCGTGAACGTGTTCACCGGCATGGCTCGCCTCAGCATCATTACCTTCCTGCCCATCTACATTCAGGAAGACCTGGACTATTCTACTTTGGGTCTTGGCGTCTTCTGGGGCCTGCTCCACGCCATGGGAGCGGTCTCCCAGCCGGCCATGGGGTATTTCTCCGACAAGTTCGGTCGAAAAGCCGTCCTGCTCCCCAGCCTGGTAACCTTCGGCCTGCTCTACTTGGCCCTGTCGGTAGCCGACCCCGGAATTCAGCTTATTCTGGTGATCGGGGCCCTCGGCCTCTTCTTCTATGCCCTCGCCACGATAACTCAAGCGGCAGTGATGGACGTGGCCAGCGACAAGGTCCAGGCATCAACGGTGGGCATCATCAGCGTCATCACCCAGTTCGTAGCCCTGCCAAGCCCCATTATTGCCGGTGTGCTGGTCACCAGGTATGGGACGGAATCCACCTTCCTATACGCAGGGTCTCTTACCCTACTGGCCGCCCTCCTGCTGGTCGTCATTCGCGTGCCCAGGTCCGAGCGCAGCACCCCCAGGGTCCTTGGCTGATCTCTGCCCAGGAAGAGGGTTTTTGGCCTGCAACCAAACACCACAGAAGATTGACTCGGCATCGGGACGCCGGGGTAATAGGGGATAATCCTAGCCCAAGAATTGATCCGCCAACTTGGGCATGATCGGGGAACTCCCTCCGAGCTTTTTATTGATCACCATTAAGGCAACGCCCTCCTCAATCTGGATGATGTTCAAGTAGGCATAAAAGAGACGGAGCGTTGCGAAAAGTTGGGGTTCGGACTACCCCCACCCCGAGTCCACCTTCCCCCGGTGCCTACAGATACTCCATAACATCCTCGCGGACTGCGCAGAGGATGAAGAGCCGAAACCGGACCTGATAGCTATGGAGACGACGGTTGACTGGCCCGCGAAGGCGAATATATACTGTTACCATCCAGAAGTTAAGCCGGGATGAGTTGAAAAGGTAAATCCCGGCATATCAGACCTGCGGATATAACTCTTCTCTAAAGGTCCGCCGCCTTAGGTTCAGCCGGCGGATCATCTTCCGGTGGGAGTGGTGGAATGAGTGGGTAGCAATCTTATGCTGCCTCGGCTTCTAATCGAGGCAACGGCTACATGGGGAGCCCGGCTGAATTCAAATACGGAGGGGGAAAGATGAACGAGTACGACGTCGTAGTCCGGGGCGGTACGGTGATCGACGGGACGGGGTTCCCAAGGTACAAGGGGGACATCGGAATCAAGAATGGAAGGGTCTCCCAGGTATCCGGGAAGATAAAGCCCGGCGCCGCGCGGGAAATCGATGCCTCGGGATGCATAGTGGCCCCGGGTGCGATGGACCTGCACACGCATTTCGAAGCCCAGCTCAATTGAGACCCTTACTGTACCTGGAATGGGTTGTTTGGGATCACCTCATATGCTCTGGGGCAGTGCGGCTTCGGTTTTGCGCCGACCAGGCCTGAAGACCGGGACCTGAACATGCGCATGATGAACCGTATTGAAGCCATACCTCTGGAGTCCATGGAACAGGGAATGCGTTGGGACTGGGAGACGTTTCCGGAGTTCCTTGACAGTCTCGAACGGAACCCTCTAGGGGTCAACGTGGGGTCGTTGATCCCCTTCTCCCCTGTGCGTGGCTACGTGTTAGGGATGAGGGCCTCTCGCGAGAGGACCTCTGTCACCGACGACGAGCTGAACCAGATGAAGAAGCTGGTCTCAATGAAAGGCGGGAGCGTGGATTCGGGGTTAGGGATGAGGGCCTCTATGAGGGAATGAAGGCGGGAGGTTTTGGCCTCTCCGGGAACAAACAGAATGAGGACCGGTGCGAGGACGGGAGCTACCTGCCGTCCCACGTTGCGTCGGAGAGAGAGTTCGTGGAGTTGGCAGAGGTTGTGGGCCAGTTCCCCGTGGGAATGATCGGCTGGACCATAGGGGACCACTCCTACAACAACGACAGGGATGCCGCCGAAAGTGCGCTGCTGGGGATGATGAGAGGCAGCGGTCACAAGGGCCATGTCCAAAATATCGCTCACCAACACGAGCGTCCAGGCTTGATAGGGAAGGCTCAGGCTGAAGGTCTGCCGCTCATAGGCCAGAGAAACGTAGGCCGGACCCATTTCGATTTCAAGCTTGCTGATTGGAACCTGTGGGATGACCTTCCAAACTGGGTTGAGCCATTGGTGGGGACCGTCCCCGAGCGGATGGCCAAGCTGGCGGACCCAAAGCACAGGGCGGCTATGAAGCGGGACCATATCGACATGGGGCACAAACCTAAATTTAACTGGGACATTGTACAGGTGGCTGAGGTCACTGAGGACAGGAACCGCAAATATGAGGGAATGACCATCAATGAGTTGGCTAAAGCAATGGGGAAGGAGCCGATAGACGCCATGCTGGACCTGGCGATAGATGAGAAGTTGCAGACCGAGCTAGCTGTTCCCGGGACGGCCTCAGACCCCAAGGCAAATGCCGAGGTTGTGAACAACCCCTACTTTCATCATTCATTTTCCGACGGCGGCGCTCACGGGCTGTTTCACATACAGCCACATTGGCCCGTAACCATCCTGGCGGTTTTCAGTCGCGATGAGGGCGTGATCAGCCTTGAGGCGGCTCATAACAAGATCAGCGCTTTCCCGGCTTGGCTTACTGGATTCAAGGATAGAGGTATCATCCGGCCGGGTGGTTGGGCGGACCTGATGATCTACAATCTCGAGGAGTTGGGAGTCCATGTACGATGAATCTCTGAGGAAGTACACGCTTGTGGCAGTGACCTCCCCGGTGGAGCGAAAAGGAAGGGTTCAAAAGCCCACGGGAATGAGATACGTCATGGTCAACGGTGGGGTGACCTTCGAGAACAACGAATGCACGGGCGCCACGCCGGGGAAACTGCTCCGTAGCTACGACTAGGTTGGCTAGCTGGCCTGAATAGAGTTCCTTATGCAAAACTCGCCGGCTGGAGGAGCGATAGCCGGCGAGTTTTGCTGTTATCCCCCTGCCCCCTGGTGGTGACTGAGCCCCGCAACAGGTAACCTGGGCAATTGAACACTAATCTCGTTTGACGGCTCCCAGGGGTGGTGCTAAACTCTCGTCCATAACAGACCAGACTATTTGTTCGCCCTAAAGATATTAAAAAGATATTGAAGTGGCAAAATCGCCTGATGTAAAGGGAGCCACATTCCAGGCTGTACCGCGGGTAGTGATCCTGGACGGCGGCTACGGTGGGATTTACACCGCCCTGGAGTTACAGAAGGCGGCGCGGCGGGGGCAGATTGAGCTCTCCCTGGTCAGCAGGGACAACTACTTCCTGTTCCAGCCCATGCTTTCCGAGGTGGTCTCCGGCAATATCGAACCTCCGCACATCGTGAACCCCATACGGCGCCTTTGCCCATTCACCAACTTCTACCAGGCCGAGATCGAGGCCATCGATGTAGAAAATCGGGAAGTAATCATCAGCTACCTCAGCCATACAGACTACCGCCACATACCTTATGACCACCTGGTAGTCGCCGTGGGTAGCAGCACAGACCTGAGTTCAATCCCAGGCATGGCCGAGCATGCCTTCCCCTTTAGTACTTTGGGGGACGCCCTCTTTTTACGAAACCACCTGATCGGGGTCCTGGAAAGCGCGGATGTTGAAGCGAATCCAGACCAGAAGCGGAATATGCTTACATTTGTGGTTGCGGGCGGCGGCTACACCGGCGTCGAAGTGGCCGCTGAGATTAACGACTTTGTCCGAGAGGCGACCAAGAGCTACCGCCACGTGGCGCCCGATGAGGTCAAGGTCATTCTGCTGCAAAGTGGCAAGCGTATTCTGCCGGAGCTCACTGAGGATTTGGCGGCCTTCAGCCACAGGCTGCTGGAGCGGCGGGGTATAGAGATCAGGCTCAACACAAGAATAAACGGCGCAACAGCCGAGAGCGCTGTATTAAACGACAGGTCTACCCTCTCCACCCGGACCTTGGTAGCCGCCATTGGCGCGGCCGCCAACCGGCTGCTCAACACTCTGCCGGGCCCGCGGGACTCCCGGGGACGTCTGGTGGCTGACGAAACCCTTGCCGTTCCGGGATTTCAAGGTCTCTGGGCAGTGGGAGATTGTGCGGCCATTCCCGATGTGCGCAAAGGGGGCACCTGCCCTCCCACGGCTCAATATGCGCTGAAGCAGGCGAGGCATCTGGCCCACAACATACTTGCTACGGTTAATGGCTCAAACCCCCGCCCCTTCTCTCATCGGAGCGTGGGCGTGTTTGTTCCCCTTGGTAAGTTTTCCGCAGCCGCTGAGCTAGCGGGAGCCAAGGTATCCGGAATCTTGGCGTGGTGGCTATATCGTACGTACTATCTCTTTCAGCTACCCCGGTTAGACCGGAAGATCAAAGTGCTTCTCGACTGGAACCTGGGATTGATTTTCCGGCGGGATATCGTTCAGCAGGATATTTCCAGGAACCAGGGGGTCTCCCGAGCCCATTACGAGCCGGGACAGATTATTTTCCACGAGGGAGAGCTGGCCCGAAATTTCTCAGTCATGCTAAAAAGGCAGGTCCAGGTATTCCACGAAAAGGACGGCCGGGAGTCCCACGTGGCCAACCTGGGACCCGGTGAGTATTTCGGAGAGATGGCTTTGCTGCAAGGGATACGCCGGACGGCCTCCATCCGCGCCGTCACCCCCGTCGACATTCTTATGATGAGTGGGGGCCGACTTTACAGCCCTTACCACGTCGTCCACACACTTTAGCGAGCTCATGGCCGGCGTGATGCAGCAGCGAATCTCCGATGGAAACCGGGATAATTCTTCATAATCTACCCGTTTACGGCCAGGTGAACGCAGTTAACCGGCAGGCGGGCCCCTCGGGGCGACTTCGCCTGATAATATAATGCCATCGGGACGAATATACCGCCAGATATCCGGGAATGGAGGGCAAGGGCGGGCTCTCCCGGAGGCCGGAGCAAGAATTCTGGTAATGGACTACGCGGAAAGGAGAATAGCGATGACACTAGGGAAGCAACCAGCCATGGTGCCTCTTCCGGCCATCAACCACTTCGGACAGGGTGTGGACCCGGACATCCTGAAAGGGCCCAAGCGGGACCTCCTCCGCGACTTCTACCAGGATGTCTTCGGTTGGGAGGAGATGCCCCAGTGGTCCAACGACGAGAAGGTCGTGTTCCAGATGTACCGGCGCGGCCAGTTCGTAAACCTCCTGGCCGGCCCCGCGGGGACTGAGCAAGTCGGTCACAATCACATGGGAATCCAGGTCCCCGATAAGGCGATGATGGAAGCCGTTCTGCTCAAGGCACGGGATTTCAAGGAAACCCGTGACCCCTCCGTCGAGGTAGGCGAGATCAGGCAGGGGCTGGACGAGACCGAGGACCAGCCCACCGCCGTTTACGGGCTCTACGTCCAGTACCTGCTCCCGTTCATGATCGAGCTCCAGTGCCGTGAGGTCCAGGCATAGCGCCGCGTGGCGAAGAGCAGCCTCTAGTTTACCTACCATTTCATATTGGGGGCTAGGCCCCGTGGTTCGACGGGGCCTGTACTCAGCTTGCCGAAGGGCTCACCATGAGCGAGCAATGATCGCCGCACTTCCTGAGCTTATCGAAGGATGGCGGCTTCGAAATTTGTAACCGATGCTAGCTGGAGGCGCGGCCTGAGATGACCTCAAGGCCGTATTGGACATAATCCTCCCTGGACTCTGCTCCGATCCAGTGGACCCGCCCCTGCCAATCGCGTATAGAACGTTCCCGAAGGCGCTCCGCAGCGCCGGCAATCTTGGGAAGCACCAGGTCCACCGCAGGCTGGTCAAAATCCCGGACCAGATGGCCGGCGCCGGCCCGTGTTAGCATGGCGGGGAGCCGCGCCCGGAGGCAGTCCAAAGTCCATTGGAAGGGGTCGCCGTTGGATGCCGTATCATAAAAGATCAGGCCGTCCGTGCCTCCGGCCCGGTCTATGTAATGGTAATGAGGTATAACCTGGAGGCAGTCGAAACGCAGCCGCTCATCCGACGGGTCCGCCCCCTTGTCTAATACATAGACCGATATGCCGGCGTCCACCAGAGCATCCTCTGTCTGCTCTCCAGAGGCCCGGGCGAAGAAGAGGCGATACTCAACGCCTATAGTAATCGGCCCGGCGGTGAAGAACTCGGAGTTTTCTGCCGTGCTGTAATGGGTCCGACTCGTTGTTGGTGCGCTTTTTACCATTCCCGTACCCCCTGTTCCCTTCTGTTTCCTTCGGCAGGGCATTTCTTAGGACGGATTATAACAGCGACAGTGGGCGGATTCCACCAGGTGCTGTTCCGGCAGTAGTATCCCTGATCCATCTCCGGAGGGTCAAAGGCCCCGTCCATATCCTACATCAGACGGCAGGTCCTCATTGGTCCCGGACAGGGCGGTCTAGAAGGCATTCCAAAATCAATTTCCTGTATACTCTTGTATGATTTGCCTGTGGCTGGGGATTGGAGAAAGGTATCCTGCCGTGTACATATTTGACGCCGGTAACCGGGGGCGACGGTCTTGAAGCTTAGCCCGGCCCGATGGGCCAGGTCCTCCAGCATATACTACCACCACGCGTGGCTCATCCTGGGTATGGGCACTGTCCTTCAAATCACCGCCAATTTCATTGGTCAGGCCTTCGCGATTATCCTGGTCGTGCTGCGGGACGATTTTCAGTGGAGTCTGACCGCCATAACTCTGGCTTACTTCTTCCGAAGCATAATCAGCGCGGTCTTGTCGCCCGTTGCCGGGTGGATTGGTGATCGATACGGTGCACGCCGGGCTATGCTGGCGGGCGCCATCTGCTACATAACAGGCATGTATCTATTGAGCGGTCTCGGCCAGTTATGGCAGCTATACCTTTACTACAGCCTTATCCTTGGCGTGGCCCAGGCCCTCTTCTCCGTGAACATCCCCACCACGGTGGCGGCCTGGTTCGGGAAACGGCTGGGAGTCGCGACGGGCATTCAACAGTCGGCGGGCGGGATGGCCTCCTCCATCATGGCGCCCATCCTGGCCTTGCTGCTGGCCACTGCCGGCTGGCAAATGGCCTTCTGGATCATATCAGGCGTGGGAGGTGCAATTATCCTCTCATTGTTGGCCATGTTCTACAGCGACCCTGCCGACCGGGGAATGAGGCCCTACGGCTCCAACGGAGATGGACATAAGCCCGTTAAGCAGCCTGATCCCGCTGTGAACAAGCTGCGCAGTAAGGCCTTTTTGCGCCATGCCAGCCGGACCAAGCCCTTCTGGAACCTTATAGCCATTCACTATCTGGGGTGCGTGGGCCATGCCGTCATCATGGTCGGCGTGGTCTTCTTCGCGACGGAGACCCATGGTATGCCACTGAAGTCGGCTGCCTGGATTGTCAGCATCTACTCCTTCTGTAGCATGGCCAGCCGGTTCGGCACCCCTGTTCTGGCAGACCGCTGGGGGGCGAAAGGGGTGATGGCGCTGGCCTATTTAGTCCAGGGGGTCACCGTGACGATGCTTTTCTGGACCCACGACCCCTGGCAATTCTACCTATTCGCAGCCATTTTCGGGGTTGGGTTGGGCGGGGAGATGTCGGCCTTCCTGGTAATTAACCGCCAGTATTACGGTATGGGGCCTGTGCGGACCGTCTATGGATTTCAAATTCTGGGCGCCGGCCTCGGCATGGCGCTGGGAGGCCTGATCGGAAGCGTCATCTACGACCTGCGTGGTTCCTACGACATAGCCTGGCTCATCTCCATAGCAGCCAGCATTGGCGGAATGGTATGCATCCTGTTCTTGGAGCCCACCTCTAGGATGCTGATTCCAAACTGGGAGGATTCGCTGCCCCAGGAAGCCCGCTCAACCACCCAGGACCTGGGAGCGCGGCAGCCGCCGTAAGTGGTACGCACTTCCCGGCGGCTATAGCGACTCGAGTATAAAGTTGGCGATGCCGATATTGCGGTTGGGGGGCCGCCCAAGGGCTTCCGTCAAGATTCCATGAGCATCTGGACCTCGGCAATGAACCGGTCTGCGGTCCCCGAGGATAGACTGAAGGACTTTCGCCGGGTGATTGGGGCTGTTAGATAGCTCCAGAAAGCCAGCCATGCCCGGTCTCTTGCCTCTTGGGTCGCCGCTTTCAGAAACGCCGGAATGTATTGCCCCTCAAGTCGCTGGACCAGGAGGGCGGCGCCTTCGGGGTTATCCGATAGCTCCGGGATAACCCTGGCGATGGCTTCCCACAGTGAGGAATCCGATTCTTCCAAATCGTCCTCCAATGAACGTTACGCCCGATACTGATATGCCCGGCCTTATAGTGAATCAGGCAAGCTGACCGGCGCAATGCAGGCGGGGTCGTTGCTCCGAGAGGAGTTAACAATGGAGGAGACCTGATAAGCGGTCATTTCACTGGCCGAGTAGGGTAGTAGAAGCTCCCTGAGCTCGGCGGTATCCATGTAATTGCTGTCCAGCCAGAGGGATTCGGCCTCTTTGGAAAGAATAACCGGCATCCGGTTGTGGATCGGCGCCATCAGGGCGTTGGGGGCGGTGGTTATGATGGTGCAAGAGAAAAGGGTCTCACTTTCGGACTGGTCCTTGGCCCTCCATGTAGACCACAAACCGGCGAAGGCGAAAGGCTCTCCCGATTTGAGCATTATCCGTATCGGCCTCTTGCCCTCTGGGGCCTTCATCCATTCGTAGAAACCGTCGGCTGCCACGAGGCATCGCTGCTTCGGGAATACCTGGCGGAAGACCTTGTTCTCGACCACCGTTTCGGCCCGGGCGTTAATCATCTTGCTGCCAATTTTCTTATCTTTGGCCCAAAATGGTATCAGCCCCCATCGCATCATCTGGCCCTGGTTCTGTGAACCGTCGTTTGTGACAGTCAGGACCTCCTGGGTGGGAGCGATATTGTAACGAGGTGAAAGGTCGAAGTCCACGGTACGAAGATTAAACCGCGTCTGGAGGTAGCCAAGGTCAGCCGTATTTGTAAAGCGCCCGCACATCTGATCAACAGTATATCCCAACAGTATCTCCTAAGTAAGGGAACTAATGGGTCCAATACTCACCTGGAGCCTGGGCAAGACGTTTCAGACCCCCGGGAAAGATTGACGCGGACCGGGGCCATCGGGATAATATAGAAACATTCCAACCAAGCATTCGTGGGTCGGACCGTCCAAATGGAGATATAAGGGATAATCCCACAGTACTGCCTTTAACCAGGCACAGGAGGATCGGCGATGGGTAGCTACAGGGTAATATCGTCGGATAGTCACGTGGTTGAGCCACAGGACCTCTGGACAAGTAAAATGCCGTCCAAGTTCGGAGACCGTACCCCGCACATTGAAAGCCTGGAGGACGCGGACTGGTGGTTCTGCGACGGCCGGAAAGTGTTGAGCCTCGGCATCGGGTCTCAAGCAGGGTTGAGATTTGAGGACGTCGACAAACTTCGGAACGAACGCAGATACGAAGAAGTGAGGCCCGGCGGCTACATTCCCCAAGAACACGTCAAAGACATGGACGTAGACGGGGTTGATGTGGGAATAATCTACCCCAGCATAGGTTTCGTCCTGTACGGCACCGTGCCAGACAGCGAGCTGCTGACCGCCTGTTTCGCCGCCTACAACGATTGGGTTGCCGAGTTCTGCAGAGTGCCTACCCGAAACGGCTCAAAGGCATCGCGCTGCTCAATGTAGATAACGTGCAGGTGGCAGTGAAGGAATTAGAACGCTGCGCCAAACTGGGTTTCACGGGCGCCATGATCCCCTCCTATCCCCCTGAAGAAAAAAGGTACTATCTGCCCGAATATGATCAACTGTGGGCCGCAGCCCAGGATCTGGACCTCCCCATCAGCCTCCATGCGGTTACTAACCGCCCCAGCGCCGGGGAATTCATGAAGAAGGACGATAGTGCTTCTTACTTCTGCAACGTAGAGCATTGGGTGCGCATGTCCCTGGGAGATATGATTCTTAGCGGTGTTTTCGAGCACTATCCCAAGCTACAGGTAGGATCGGTGGAGAATGACCTATCTTGGGCAGTCCACTTTCTGTACAGGATTGATTATTGCTACACCCAGACGATCCTGAGGCAGTCGTCCCACCGTTTCAAGGAGGACATGCTCCCCAGTGACTGTTTCCGAAGAAACGTGTTCCTCGGCTTCCAGCAAGACCCCCTGGGCATAAGGCTTCGAGATGTCATAGGGGTTGACAATCTCCAGTGGGGCTCGGACTACCCCCACCAGGCCTCAACCTTCCCCAGGAGCCAGGAGGTCCTCGGCGAGATGCTGGCCGAATGCAGTGAGGAAGAAAGCAGCCTTATCGCAGGCGGCAATGCCGCCAGGATCTACAAACTCGACTGATCAAACATGGCCTCCCGAGGCCTTATTTCAGCCTCGGGAGACAGTATCACCGGCATCCAGTTGTGGATGGGCTCCATCAGCGGGTTCGGTACAGTAGAGATGATGGTTCAGAAATATAGCGGAGCGCTGTCTGGCTCAGCCTTGGGCCGCCAGGTCGACCACAGCCCTGCGAAGGCGCATAGCTCACCTGACTTCAAGGTAATCCGCATCATTGTCGTCGGGAATCTTCTTCCACTCGTAGAAACCGTCGTCTACCACGAGGCATCGCTTCTTCGATAATACCTGGCGGAAGACCTTGGTCTCGACCACCGTTTCGGCCCGGGCGTTAATCATCTCGTTCCCAGTTTTCTTGTCTTTGGACCAAAATGGTATCAGCCTGCATCGCATCATTTGGCGCATCATCTGGCCCCGGTTCTGTGAACCGTCGTTGATGACAGTCAGGACCTCCTGGGTGGGAGCGATGATGTAACGACGTGAAAGATCGAAGTCCACGGTACGAAGATTAAACCGCGTCTGGAGGTTGCCAGGGTCAGCCGTATTTGTAAAACGCCCGCACATTTGCCCAACAGAATATCTTATGTAGGGGACCTAATGGGTCCAAAACTCACCCGTGGTCTGGACAAGCCTGGGGTGCCCCTGTGAAAGATTGACGCGGTCCAGGGCCATCGGGATAATGTAGGAACATTCCAACCATGCATTCCTGGGTCGGACCGTCCAAAAGGAGATATAAGGGATAATCCCGCAATACTGCCTTTAAATGGCATAGGAGGGTCTAAGATGGGTAGCTACAGGGTGATATCGTCGGACAGCCACGTGGTTGAGCCTCAAGACCTCTGGACAAGTAGAATGCCGTCCCGGTTCGGAGACCGGGCCCCACATATTATCAGCATGGAGGATGCGGACTGGTGGTTCTGCGACGGCCGGAAAGTGTTGAGCCTGGGCATCGGGTCTCAGGCTGGTTTGAGATTTGAGGCTCCCGAAAAACTTCGGAATGAACGTAGATATGAAGAGGTGCGGCCCGGCGGCTACATTCCCGGAGAACACGTTAAGGACATGGATACAGATGGCGTAGACGTGGGAGTGATTTACCCCAGTATAGGTTTCGTGATGTATGGCACCATGCCCGACAGCGAGCTGCTGACCGCCTGTTTCGCCGCCTACAACGATTGGGTTGCAGAGTTCTGCAGCGCCTACCCCAAAAGGCTCAAATGCATAGCGATGCTCAATGTAGACGACGTGCAGGTAGCTGTAAATGAGCTGAACCGTTGCGCCAATCTCGGGTTTACAGGGGCCATGATTCCCGCCTATCCTCCTGAAAATAGGAGGTACCACATGCCCGATTATGGTCCCCTATGGGCCGCCGCTCAGGACTTGGACATGCCCATCAGTCTCCATGTGATCACAAACCGTCCGAGCATGGATGAATTCAAAGAGATGGACCAGACCGTTTCCGCCTCTTGCAACATAGAGCATTGGGTGCGGATGTCCCTTGGCGACATTATTATGAGCGGTGTCTTCGAGCGCTATCCGAAGCTACAGATAGGCTCGGTTGAGAACGAGTTGTCCTGGGCGCCCCATTTCCTCTACCGGATAGATTATTCCTACACCCAGAGGGTCCGGAGACCGGGGTCCCACCGTTTCAAGGAGGACATGCTGCCCAGCGACTATTTCCACCGCAACACGTTCATGAGTTTCCAGCAGGATGCCCTGGGCATACGGTTTCGGGATATCATAGGCGTGGATAACCTCATGTGGGGCTCGGACTACCCTCACCAAGACTCCACCTTTCCAAGAAGTCAGCAGGTGCTGGGGGAGATTCTGGCGGACTGCAGTGAGGAAGAAAGGGCAATGATCGTGGGCGGCAACGCCGCCAGGATCTACAAACTCAACTGATCAAGCACAGCCTGCCGAGGCCTTGCTTCAGCCGAGGGATCCGACGAATTCCTGCCATGCAGCCGCACACATCTCGGGTGCGGAATACTGGATAAACCCCATGGTCCCTGGAAATACGATCAGCTTAGAATTGGGCATCAGCCGGTGGACTTCCTCAAACGGAAACTGTCGGTTTTCATCGATACGTTCAGGGGATAAAATCAAAGTGGGCACCCGTGTCTGGGACAGCATCTCCGTAAGGTCGTTGCCCGCCAGATTGCCCTGAACTCCCTCGAAGACCCGAATGTTGGTCTTGGATATCTCTTGAACGAACCACTCCAAATGTGCGGGGTCCGACTGGTCGGAGTCGAAGCGCCGGGACATTCCGTTCCTGTACATTGTTTCAAGACCATTCTCTTTTACCCTGTCCAGGAACTGTGCAAATTGGGCACCAAACTTGAAGGGGGAGTTGCAGGTGGTTAAACTCTTTAACCTCTCAGGGTATTGATAAGCGAATCGATAGGATACGGCGCCGCCCAGGGTCTCCCCTATGAGGTGGATTTTGTCCAGATTCAGGAAGTCTAGGAGTCTTTTGAGGTCCTCTGCTAAGTTGCTGATGGACCATTGATATCCGGGAGGGGGTTCACTGGACCGGCCGAATCCCCGCATGTCCAGCCGGATTACCCGGTACTGGCGGGCGAGAAGCGGCACCCACTTATACCAAAACCGGGAGCTTTTGCAGTTGCCATGGTGCATGACCACGACCTCCGGGGTGCGCCAGGGGTCAGTAAAATCGTCATCCTCATAATGCATCTCCAGGGTATCGTCTAATCTTGCCTTGGGCATCGCTGACCTCCTCTCTATTCCCACTATTTATAAGCTACTGGTCACGCACCTTTGAACCATCTTTCAAACTGGGATGCCTGGCCCACGTCGCCCTCCAGATACATCTTACCAGATGGCACAGCATCGTCTGCGTTTAAGCGCCCGTACAGGTATAAGATGAAGGTATCGGTGTCACAGCTATAGGTGAGGCTTGGCGTCCTGCTCTCGCCAACAGAAGATGTCTTCGGGTCAGGATGTCCAATTTTGAATTCATCCCCCTCCACGTCAATGTCGTGTCTCGCGGAGATGGGCCCCGTCACATCAAACCGATAAACCACCGGTGAGGGTAATCTGGGTCTCGGCCGGAATGTCCTGCCTAACCACGGCCACACCGTTCCCATCAGAATAGGCAGACACCTGGGACTCAAATGGGCCTGGGGCTCGATCTTTGAGCGGATGTCCCATCCGTGAATTGCCAGCTCTTGAATTCGCAGCTCCAGATGGGCGTGGAGGGAAATGGCGCCCCTTGGTTGGTGCCAGGCAAGCTTCTCCCAGTCCCGGGGACCGAGGCCTTGCAACACCCGGCCGAATCTACCGTAGTTGGCGGCGAAGGTGTCCAAAAGGCCCGGCCCCAACTGCTCACGCAAGCCGACGGCACGCTGAGCTGTAGCAGCGGAGGCAGCATCGCTGTCCCGGCGGGCGGGCCCCGGCCCTGGTGACGCATCACCCTCCAGACCGCGGATGATCATCCCCAAATGAATTTCAGCACCACCGGCCAGGTGGGCTGCCACATCACGTACTTGCCATCCATCGCAGGCGCTCTGCTTCATCCATTCTTCGGGTCGTAAGCCGGCCAAGTAGCCCTCTATCTCCTTCGCCTCATCCTGGAGGACTCGGGCGCACTCTGCCGGTGGGTGAGCTTCCATACTGCATCTCCTGGTCATAGACCAACACTGTCCGCCTGGCCATGAACGTCCGGATGATTCCCCTCATTATATATAGGATATTGCTTCATAATACCCGCTACTCAGGCGGGAGGGCGGGAAGCACATCCCTTGATGGCCGAAGCCTCGACCCGACGATGGCCAGCATCAGGATTCCAAATCCCGAAAACGCGGCCAACACCCACCATGACATGGCGTATGATCCAGTCCGGTCCGCAATGAGGCCGAATAGAGGAGCGATGGCTACGCCGGTTAGCGAGGTAATCGTGTTATTCAAGCCCATCGAGGTCCCAAACAGAGTCGGACCCGCCAGCTCGGCTATAAGCACTACGTACACACCCGACCGGCCCAGGTTTACTATCCCCATGGCCAGGACCAGCAGCGCAACCAATGGAAGGGATGTATTGGAGGGAAGCATAGCCATCAAGGCCATGGATAACACCGTCAACATGCTCACCATGGCCAGGACCCCCACCCTGCGGCCCTTCAGCAGCAGGTCGCTGACCAATGCCCATCCGAGGCGCCCCGCTGCGCCACCAGCCAGGAGAACGGCCAGCAAGCCTCCGGCTACTCCAGCGGACATGCCCAGGTCTTCCTTCAGAAACAGGACTAGGTAGGTGACGACGACCCGCTGGCCCGGCCCCATGGTGGCCCCGTAGAAGGTAGCCATCCAGATTCTGGGATTCTTGAGCACCTGGGGAAACTTGCTGAGGGGATTTATAGATTTGTCCGCCCTACTGTAGCTGCCGGGCTTATCCCTATAAAATGCCAGGACCAAAAGGCCCGACGCACCGATGACGATGGCCATTATTATAACTGCAACCCGCCAGTCGAATGTTACCGCCAGAAAGGTCAGGAGGCCCGCCGCTATCATCCCACCCACGGGTATCGTCGCCTCCTTGACACTCATAGCGGTTCCGCGAAACCGCGGTGCTACCCAGTCCATAATAGCCTTGGAGTTGGCGGGCGCCGAGCCGGAGAAGGCAACCCCTATCAGGACCCCCACAAGGATGCCTTGGAGCACGGACTGGATCTGGGAGAACAGAAGAAGCCCGACACCCACCACTATCAACGACGCCGTCAACAATCGGCGGACCCCTATTACATCAGCCATCCATCCGGTAAACAACACCGTGGCTGCTGTACCTATAAACTCCCCCGAAACGATGAGGCCCAGCTGAGCTCTGCTGGCATTCAGGTCCTCCTGTATGAACGGGAACAGGACGCCCATGCCATGAGAAAGGAAGGCGAAGGCCATGGCAGCCATGACGGACAGGGCGAGGACCACCCCGGCGTAGGGAATGGAAGGCAGAGCTCTAATGCGAATCACGGTTCTACGTTCAGCCT
Organism: Dehalococcoidia bacterium; assembly: GCA_965225925.1. Classification (GTDB taxonomy): domain Bacteria; phylum Chloroflexota; class Dehalococcoidia; order Lucifugimonadales; family JAGWBF01; genus CBDDBY01. Next base: position 393,941 of record CBDDBY010000004.1, read on the forward strand.
GAATTTTTTCTTCTGAACCCTACAATATCAGTCAGAACGGGTGAATAGCCATTCATAACAAGGACAAGGTAAACCCTACGGGATGTACCGGACAATGGCAGATTGTTGACAGGATGGCCCCTGAATTGTAGCATGCTTCAGAGACCAGCTAAGAAGTACAAATAGCCTGCCAGTAATTCCGCAAAATAGTAAGTCAAATAGGATTACAATCAAGACTTGCCACGGAGGTAGGAGTATGGTTGAGCAAGATATGGCTTTGATGGCTCACCTGATGCGCCGCGCCGGATTTGGAGCGAATTACGGGGAATTGGAGGCGCGGGCCGCCAAAGGATATGAGGCTACCGTGGAGGAGCTCCTCCGTCCTGAAGACCAGCCGGAATTCGAAATGGACCTGATGCGCCGGTATTTCCCAGAATGCCAGGAGTTCGTGGGCGGTCAGTACGCCGAGATCTACTGGACATACCGCATGATCAACACCAAGCGACCGTTGGAGGAGAAGATTGCCCTCTTCTGGCATGGCATCCTCTGTACCGCTGATTCCAAGTGCGACCATGCCAGGCAGGTGCATTTGCAGATCGAGATGTTCCGCATCCAAGGGATGGGCAGCTTCTCCAATCTGCTTATGGAAATTTCCAGGGACCCCGCAATGGTCTTCTTCCTGGACAACTGCATGAGCCACAAGGGCGCCATCAACGAGAACTACGGCCGTGAGTTGCTGGAGCTATTTTCAATGGGTGTTGGCATGGACGGGCACTCCAATTATTCCGAGGATGACGTGAAGGAATGCGCTCGGGCCTTCACCGGTTGGACTATTGGAAACGCCATACCCCGGTACCCTTACCTTAAATATGATCCCTACTTCATCTATAACCACGACGACCATGACGATGAAGAGAAGACTTTCCTTGGGGAGACAGGGCATTGGAACGGCGAGGACATCATAGACATCATTGCCAAAAATCCGGCCACCGCCAGGTTCATCTCCAGACACCTGTATAACTTCTTTGTCGCCGATGAGCCGGGGGTGCCGGCTTGGCAGGACATCCCACCCCGGGACCCCGAGGCCATCAAGATGCTGGAGGAGGAGTATTTCCGCTCCAACTACGATATCCGCTCCATGCTGCGGGTCCTGTTCAACTCCGATTTCTTCAAGAGCGCCCGTTTCGCCAAGGTGAAGAGCCCTGCCGAGCTGGTAGTAGGCACTATTAAGGTGGTGGATGACTTCACTTCTCACAAGCATGGCCTGGACCCCATTGCCGACGAAATGGCCTTCATGGGGCAGGACCTGCGGAACCCGCCCACCGTGGAGGGCTGGCATACAGGCCAGGAGTGGATAGACAGCGGCACCTTGGTGGGGCGGATTAACTTCGCCGCCAACCAGGTGGGTGACATTAATCTTCCCGGTATCCGGGACATGATCCACAGGCTAAGTTCCGAAGGAGCGACCATTACCCCAGAGAGCCTAGTGGACCGGTGCCTGGAAATGCTGGGAGATTACCACCTGGCGACGGAGACCCGCAGCAGGCTGGTGGACCATGCGCAAAAGGAAGGCACATTGCACACGGGGACTGAAGCATTTTCTGAAATGGTTGGACAGATGCTCCAGTTGATAGTCGCATGCCCGGAGTACCAGTTCGCCTAGGAACTGAGTTCCTCACAGCAACTATGCTGGTTTTCGGGACTCAGGCCGGAAACCCGCCTATTTGCAATCATGGAATCTGTGGGGTGAAGATGACTACCCGGAACTTAGATGTAGCTTTTCAGTACAGCCACACCCTCGGCCGGTTCGAATACAACGGTTCCGGTTTCAGGACTCCCGTGGCTCTGGCCAGGGGCGAGGGAGACCTGTTATATGTGCTGAACCGCTGTTTCACCGCCAGGTCTGACGGGAAGCGGGTCACTGTCTGCACGGTCGGAGAAGAATATATCATGGAGTTCGGCCGAGGCACGACATTTTCCGAGGATGAGGAAGGCCTCGCCCCCGAAGGGACCCTTGTGTGGCCCACTTCCATCGCCGTTGACAGCCGCAATAACGTCTATGTCGCCGACGAGTGGTTAAACCGGATTTCCATCTTCACCAAGGACGGCGACTGGATAGGCATGTGGGGGACGCCTGGGGAAGGCGATGGCGAGATCAATCAGCCGGCGGGAATCGCTTTCGATAAGGATGATAACCTCTACCTGGCGGACGGCCTTAACAACCGTATCCAGATGTTTACCAAGGATGGAATTTTCCTGGCCAAGTGGGGCAGCCCAGGCGTCGGGGACGGCCAGTTCAACTTGCCCTGGGGCATCGACGTTGACAGCAGAGGCGACTTGTATGTCGCCGACTGGCGCAACGACCGCATTCAAAAGTTCACCCCCGATGGCCGGTTCCTGATGAAATTTGGCTCTTCGGGAGCCGGGGACGGCCAATTCAATCGGCCCACCGGTGTCGCCGTCGATAAGGATGGGATTATCTACGTGACCGACTGGGGCAACGAACGGCTTCAGGTTTTTGGCCCTGACGGCAGTTTTATCACCAAGATGGCCGGCGATGCCACCGTCTCCAAGTGGGGGAAGGCCAAGCTGGACGCAAATCCAGAAATGTGGGAAGAACGGGAGCGGGCCCAGGGCCTTGATCGTGAAAAGTTCTTCTGGGCGCCCGTGGCCGTCGAAGTCGATGATGAAGGGAGAATATTCGTGGTAGAATCCTCCCGTTGCCGCGTCCAGATCTACCGCAAGCAACCTGCGATTTTCCTCGGAAGCCGCCTTTAACCCATAGCGTCGCCCTGGCGCCCGCCGGTTGCCCCCGAAGCCTCAGGCGCATTATTGTCCCCCTTACGATAACCGCCACGAACCCGCCTTGTCGCCGACAGCCTCATCAAGCGACCAAGATTAGCCACATCACTCCCTCCCATACTCCGGCCCGTAAACCGCATCGGTGACAACCACCGGGGCAGGTACAGGATTTGGACGCCCATCCAAATAGCCCTCAGGCGATGGCGCTTGGGCCTTTTCTTAGGCCTTATTGCCTATACCAAATAGGCCCCTGGGCTCATTTCAAAATTTAGCCTGCGGGGGATATTTCTTACATCAATCCAAAAGGAGGTTGATGGTGAAGGTATCAGTAGCCCGAAAAGGGTTCATTGGACTCGCTGCGATACAGGCCCTACTTTACCTGGCATTCGCCATGATGCTTTTCCTTGGTGTGGGCGATGACACCACCCGGCTTTGGGGGCTGTGCATCACAGGCATAACTCTCGCTATCGTTGGCGGCCTGTGGTTGCACCGGAAGTGGTCCATACGGGGTGACGCTCTGGCACTGGTGGCAATAATCCTGGCAGGCGCCATCACCTGGTGGAGCATTTTCACTCCCATCCTGGCATTACTAGCGGTTGCCTTTTGGCTCTTAAGCTGGCGGGCCCCCCAACACAGGGACCTGGCCGCCGTGTAGTTAGCTGAGGAGTACACCTGGCCACAGGCCAGAGAGTAACAGTTCGTAGGATGATATGGAATATCAACAGGGCCGACATAAAATCAGAGTGCCTCAGGAGCGTGTCCCATAAACCCTCTTTCCGGGGGGTTGGTGAAGCAGTAAGCTGGTAGAAACAACTGGCAGGTACGATACTATGGCTTATAATCTTCTGCGCTGTGAGCGAGACCACAGCTACTTGATGCCGCCGTCCATGAGGGATTGGTTGAGCGAGGGTCACCTGGCCTGGTTCATTGTGGATGCAGTAGGGCAGATGGATGTGAGGGAGTTCTATGCAGTCTACCGAAGTGATGGCTGGGATGCAGCGGCCTACGATCCGGGAATGATGGTGGCCATCCTGTTGTACGCCTACTGTCTGGGTCTACGGAGTTCCAGGCGCATAGCCCGTGCTCTCGAGGAGGATGTAGGTTTCCGGGTGGTGGCGGCCAACCGGCAGCCAGACTTCCGTACCATCTGTCGCTTTAGGGCGGAGCAGGAGGAGGCGCTCGAGGAGCTCTTTGTAGAGGTACTGAGGTTATGCCATGAAGCGGGTCTGGTGAAGCTGGGGGTAGTGGTTCTTGATGGGACGAAGGTGGCAGCCAACGCGGCGCTGGCCACCAACCGGAGCCACCAGGCCATTGAGGGAAGAAGTGCAGCGCATGTTGGCAGAGGCCAAGGCAGCGGATGCTGAAGAGGATGGCCATTACGGGTCCCGACCGGCGAGGGGATGATCTACCGGAAGGGCTAGGGGGACGGAGGGAGCGGCTCAAGCGCCTGAAGGAAGCCAAGGAGCGTCTGCAGCGGGAGGCTGAAGCAGCAGCCAAGGCTGTCCAAGAGCACGTGGAGCAACGGCGGGCAGAAGAAGAGGCCACAGGCAAAAAGAAGCGGGGGCGAAAGCCCAAGGTGGTAGAGCCACTTCCTTCCGAAGAGGCGAAGGCTAATACCACCGACCCGGACAGCCGCATCATGAAGACCAGGCAAGGGTACGTGCAGGGCTACAATGCCCAGGCGGTGGTGAGCGAGGAGCAGATCATAGTAGCCGTTGGAGTGACCCAACAGGCCAACGATGTGCAGCAACTGGAGCCGATGCTCCAAACCATGGCGCATACTCTGGAGGCAGCCGGCATAGAGGACCGGCCAAAAGCGGGCTTGGCCGATGCCGGGTACTGGAGTGAGGCCAACATCAGGGCTTGTTCCTGGCCAGAGATGCCTGAGCTTCTTATTGCCACCACCAAGGATTGGAAACAGCGGAAGATGCTACGGGAGAAGGGGTGTCCCCGAGGACGTATACCAAAAAGACTGAGCCCGTGGGACAGGATGGAGCGCAAGCTGCTGACAAAGCGAGGCCGAGCTCTGTACAAGAAGCGGGGTGTACTGGTGGAGCCGGTGTTCGGACAGGTCAAGGAAGGACAGGGGTTCCGACGGTTTATGAGACGGGGGTTGGGCGCTGCACAGAGTGAGTGGTCGCTGGCAGGGATGACCCATAACTTGCTCAAGCTATGGCGCAGTGGCCAAGCCCCTTGGGGCTGGGCCTAGACCCCATGGAACTAAGAGAGGCAGACGACCTTTCTGGGGCTCGACAAGCGGCCGGTGGAACTGGACGGGCCGACCTCTCTTGAGGCTCATCGCTCCCACACCTGTGTTAGTCAACTCGCCCACCGGTCTATGAGACAAACTCAAAGCCGGTGATATATCCTCCGAGTAGACCAATGGCCCATCCCATGACCGCAAAGAACGAGCCAGTGAAGCAACCGAGGGACCATACTCGCGTTCAGCGAATAGGTGCATAGTCACATAGCCAAACAGAGCACCGAAAGCATACCCAATAACGCTTCCGATGATACCCACAGATAGCGCCATGGCAATTCTCTTATGCACTTGCAGCCAAAGCTACTCTTGGGCCTCCGGACGCCGGAAGCGTCCTTCGGCGACCGTCAACATCTTGCAGATCACCGTTATGGCCCGGTCGACTCGTTTGTAGCGCTTGGCGGCGTTGGTACCGAGCCTGAGGGCGGCGAAGGGTGACTTCATCGGGCTGGTCGTCCGAAGGTGCTGCCAGTGTTCCTTGGGGAAGTCATCGAAGGCAACCATGCAGTTCCAATCCCGCGCAGTAGTCGCGGCACCATCGGGTAAACACCGTCCTGAGCTGACCAGACGCTGAAGGCGTTCCCATTTCTTCGTTCAAGTCATATCCTCAAACTTCAACAAATAAGAAAGGGGCGCTCGCTACACACGTTGTGCTTGGAGCCCCCCTCCTAGTTCCCCGATAGAGCTTCAGGGTTGCTTAGTTGCGGCGTCGCCCCACTAAGAAGACTCCTCCTACGCCAAGGATGGCTACGATAACAACCACCAAACTCACGATCCCCAATACATTGGAACCACTGTCGCCCTGGGAACCACTGTCGCCCTGGGAACCACTGTCGCCCTGGGAACCACTGTCGCCCTGGGAACCACTGTCGCCCTGGGAACCACTGTCGCCCTGGGAACCACTGTCGCCCTGGGAACCTGTGTTGCCCTGGGAACCTGTGTTGCCCTGGGAGCCGGTGTTGCCCTGGGAACCACTGTCGCCCTGGGAACCTGTGTTGCCCTGGGAGCCGGTGTTGCCCTGGGAACCTGTGTCGCCCTGGGGACCTGTGTTGCCCTGGGAGCCTGTGTCGCCCTCGGGACCGGTGTCACCCTCGGGACCGGTGTCACCCTCGGGACCGGTGTCACCCTCGGGACCAGTGTCACCCTCGGGACCGGGGACCGGTTGCGCTGTGGGTCTGGGTTGAGGCGTCAGCGTCGGAGTAGGTGCCGGCGTGGCCGTGGGCTCCGGCGTGGCCGTGGGCTCCGGCGTGGCCGTGGGCTCCGGCGTGGCCGTGGGCTCCGGCGTGGCCGTGGGCTCCGGCGTCGGAATTAAGGGCACCGGGTCGGCGAACGCCAACTGCGCTCTCTTGCCGCTGCCGTGGCCATCGGTATACTCCACCGTTGCTCTCAGGTGGTTACCCTCGTCGGCTTCCACAGGCGTGTAGGTGTTCGACGTCGCCCCGGATATGGCGGTCCAGGTCATGTTGTCCTGAGAGCGCTCCCATCTCCAGCTGGCGTCCGACACGCCTCCGTCGGCGTCCGTCAGGGCGGCCGTCAAATCTGTGCCGATCTTCGGTTGTTCCGGCGACAGGGTCACCGCACCATCCTCGTCCACATTGGTCACGTTGATGGTCATGGAGATAGTGTCCCGACTTCCGGAGGGATCTCTGGCCCGCACGCTGACGATATAGGAGTCCTTGGCCTCAAAGTCGAGCGATGTGCCCTGGGCGACGGAGATTTGGCCGGTGGCCAAAGCGATGTTGAAGAGCTCCGTATCTCCCCCAACGAGGCTGTAGGTGACTCTGCTCCCGTCAGGGTCGACGGCAGTTACCCTACGCCCAACGGCCGTGCCAGCCGCGGAGTTCTCGGCGACGGAGCGCGTGGCGCTGGCCCCCTCGCTGAATACAGGGGCACGGTTGGCAGACGTTCCGCCACCGCCAGAGCTCGGCCTGCGAACCGTCACCGAGGAAGGGCCTCTGACCCCCACTCCTTCTGTTACCGCCGGTTCAAGGGTTCCCGAGAAGCCGGATATTGATCTTGTCTCGGTGGTGGTGGGTGCCGTGAGCGTGTAGCTCACGGACATATCGGCCACGAGGTTGAAGGTCAGGGTCTGGCCGGACCGCGTCCCCTCGGGCGATGACTCGAAGGTGAAGTCGGCCGGGAACTCTTCCGTCAGCTGGCCAATGCCGCCATAGTTATCAACTGTTATCGTCACGGTCAACGGACGACCAGACGCCACTTCAGAGGGGGAGAACGACCTGGTGGCCGACGCAGTCTGCTGTGCCGGGGGGGACGAGACGGTCACCGAGGAAGGGCCTCTGACCCCCACTCCTTCTGTTACCGCCGGTTCAAGGGTTCCCGAGAAGCCGGATATTGATCTTGTCTCGGTGGTGGTGGGTGCCGTGAGCGTGTAGCTCACGGACATATCGGCCACGAGGTTGAAGGTCAGGGTCTGGCCGGACCGCGTCCCCTCGGGCGACGACTCGAAGGTGAAGTCGGCCGGGAACTCTTCCGTCAGCTGGCCAATGCCGCCATAGTTATCAACCGTTATCGTCACGGTCAACGGACGACCAGACGCCACTTCAGAGGGGGAGAACGACCTGGTGGCCGACGCAGTCTCCTGTGCCGGGGGGGACGAGACGGTCACCGAGGAAGGGCCGCTGACCCCCACTCCTTCTGTTACCGCCGGTTCAAGGGTTCCCGAGAAGCCGGATATTGATCTTGTCTCGGTGGTGGTGGGTGCCGTGAGCGTGTAGCTCACGGACATATCGGCCACGAGGTTGAAGGTCAGGGTCTGGCCGGACCGCGTCCCCTCGGGCGACGACTCGAAGGTGAAGTCGGCCGGGAACTCTTCCGTCAGCTGGCCAATGCCGCCATAGTTATCAACCGTTATCGTCACGGTCAACGGACGACCAGACGCCACTTCGGAGGGGGAGAACGACCTGGTGGCCGACGCAGTCTCCTGTGCCGGGGGGGACGAGACGGTCACCGAGGAAGGGCCGCTGACCCCCACTCCTTCTGTTACCGCCGGTTCAAGGGTTCCCGAGAAGCCGGATATTGATCTTGTCTCGGTGGTGGTGGGTGCCGTGAGCGTGTAGCTCACGGACATATCGGCCACGAGGTTGAAGGTCAGGGTCTGGCCGGACCGCGTCCCCTCGGGCGACGACTCGAAGGTGAAGTCGGCCGGGAACTCTTCCGTCAGCTGGCCAATGCCGCCATAGTTATCAACTGTTATCGTCACGGTCAACGGACGACCAGACGCCACTTCGGAGGGGGAGAACGACCTGGTGGCCGACGCAGTCTCCTGTGCCTCCGCCGATTGCTGTCCTCCTACAAGTCCCACGGCGACAAGTCCTACGGTGGCCGCCGCTGCCACTACCAAAACTAACGCTCTAAACAAAGGTTGCCTCCCCCCGGCTTCGGTTTCATCTCAACACGTCTCCCTTACAGGAACTTGTTGCCCTACTGGCTGTTCTTGTATTCGAAGTACAGTCCAACTACTTTCCTCGTATCAGCAAGGCTGAGTTTCACGCCCTTCGGGGGACCGAAATAGTCGCCCACGGCAACGCGTGCTTCTCGCAGTTGTATCCACCCATCTTTGCTGTCGTCGTACCTGACTAGCAGGGTCGTCGGTGCCTCCTCGCCCACCGTCAGGGTGAAGGTTACCTGGGCAGAGGCCGACGGCGAGCCGTCGTCGGTGGCGCTGACCTCGATGGTCAGGCTGGCCGGGGTGTCGGCCTCCAGTGGCGTGCCGCTCAGCTCACGGGTGGATGCGTTGAAGCTCAGCCATCCCGGGAGTGCGCTGTCGTCTGACAGGGTGGCTGTGTAGGTGATCGTGCCGCCCTCCGGATCGGTGAAGGCGGGCACGGTGTAGCTGAACGCCGTGTCCTTGGTCGCCGTCTGGTTTGCCACGGTGGGCGCGACCGGCGCTTCGTTTACGTTCGTGACGGTGACGGTGACGTCGATGGAGTCACTGAGACCGCCTGAGTCGCTGGCAGTCACCGTGACGGAGTAGCTGGCCTTGGTCTCGGAGTCCAAGGCGGCCAGGGTCATCAGCTGGCCCGTGGCCGTGTCGATGTCGAAGGACGCGGCATCGGTCCCGCTCAGGGCGTAGGTCAGCGTGTCGCCGTTAGCGTCGCTTGCCGCGACCGGGTTGCCGATGTTCTCGCCTGCAGCCGTGTTCTCCGCCACCGTTCTGCTGGTCGTGGCGGAAGCGAACTCGGGGGCAACGTTTGCGTCGGGGGCTCTCATGATCACCGGTGGTTCGGGAACGTCGGTGATCTTGATGGTCACATTGACGGTGGCGCTCAGGCCGGATGGGTCCGTCGCCGTGACCGTGACCATGTGGGTGGCCTTCTCCTCCCGGTTCAGCGCCGCCTTCGTCTGCAACTGACCAGTATTCCTGACAATGCTGAATGAAGCACCGTCAGTCCCGCCCAGCGAGTAAGTCAAGCTGTCCGTGTTGGGGTCGGTCGCTGTCACCACAGCTCCGATGGGCTGTGGTGCTTCCGTATTCTCCGGTATCTCTCTTTCCTGATCGGTCTGGTCTCCGTCCATCTTGTCGTCCTGGTCGGGGAACTCCGGCGCTCTGTTCGTGTCGTCCATCTCCACCATCATAAACCCTGTCTCTGTGGGATCTGACATGGCGGTGTCTGAGCCCTCAGGGTCGGTGTAGGTCGCGGTCGCCCGAAGGAACATGGCATTGTCGGCCATTACCGGCGTGTAGGAGGCTGCCGTCGCACCTTCGATGTCTTCGTAGGGGTCACCCGACTCGGGGACGGACTTGGCCCACTTCCACTTCACATCCGACACCGCGCCGTCAATGTCGCTAAGGGTGGCTGTCACCGGACTCCCAATCCGTGGCTGCAGCGGCGACAGTGTTACCGTCCCATCCTCCTCCACGTTCGCCACGGTGACGATTACGTCCATCTCATCCGTTTGGCCGTCACTGTCAGTGGCGACCACCGTTATGTTGTATACGTTGTTCCTGCCCGCATCCTTCGGGGCCTCGAAGTTGGGCATCGCACTGAAGGTGAGCACACCTTGTGCATTTAGGCTGAATAAAGCCTGATCGGGCCCCGACTTAGTCAGAACCACCTCGGCGCTCGCAACCCTGTCCTCGTCGTCCGTAGCCGTGTAAGTTGGTGTGGTCGGTTCGTACGTGCTCGGAGTCATGGGGGTGGTGGTTTCCTCAGAGACTCTTACTGAAGCCGGTCCCGTAAGCTTCGGGTCTTCGTCCACGTTGGTGACATTGATGGTCACCATTATCGTGTCACTGCCAGCGGCCTCGGTGAATGACGGGTCCGTCGCCGTGACCATGACCATGTACGTGGGCGTCACCTCAAAGTTCAGCGCTGCGCTCGTCTTCAGTTGGCCCGTCGCTACATCAATGCTGAACGAACCTGCTTCGGTCCCGCCCAGCGTAAGCGTATAGGTCAACACGTCACCCTCAGAGTCCGTGGCAGCAACCGGAGCGCCTACGGATACACCCTTCGGCGTGTTCTCGACCACCTCTCTGGTGATGGCTGTATCGGTCGCTATTTCCATGCCATCGGCGTCCTTGAACACAGGGGTTGTGTTCGTGCTCCGCCCGACCAGCACCTTGTTAGCAGTTGTCGCCACCGCGATCTTGCCGGAACCCTGAGGGTCGGTGTAGGTCGCCGTGACGCGCAGGTAATGGCGTACGTCGACAGGCTTTGGTGTGTAGGTGGCCACCGCCGCCCCTTCGATGACGGTGTAGGTGCCCGTCTTGCTGGAGGACTTGGCCCACTTCCAGGTGACATCCTCCGTATCGCCGTCAATATCGGTCAGCGTAGTAGTCAGCTGTATGCCGTCCACCGGTTGCAGCGTCGACAGCGTTAACGTCCCTGCCTCGTCCACGTTTGTGACGGTGACGGTGACTTCCATCTCATCCGCATCGCCGTCGCTGTCTGTCGCTATCACCATGATGTTGTATGTGCTATTTGCTTCAGGCTCATAGTTCGGCGCACTCTTGAAGCGAAGCACACCACCTGTGATGCTGAAGTCCGAGGCGTTGGTTCCGCCCAGAGTCCACCTAATGGCGGTCCCGGTCTTGTCGTCCTCGTCGTCCATCGCCACGTAGGTCGCTACGGCGGTGGCGGTATTTTCGGCTACCCTTGGTGACGCCGGTCCGGTCAGCGTCGGATCTTCGTCAACGTTGGTGACCTCGATGGTCACATTGACGGTGGCGCTCAGGCCGGATGGGTCCGTCGCCGTGACCGTGACCATGTGGGTGGCCTTCTCCTCCCGGTTCAGCGCCGCCTTCGTCTGCAACTGACCAGTATTCCTGACAATGCTGAATGAAGCACCGTCAGTCCCGCCCAGCGAGTAAGTCAAGTCGTCCATGTTGGAGTCGGTCGCTGCTACCTCACCATCGGCACCTCCGATGGGCAGTCCTGCGGCCGTATTCTCCGCTATCTCTCTTTCCTGATCGGTCTGGTCTCCGTCCATCTTGTCGTCCTGGTCGGGGAACTCCGGCGCTCTGTTCGTGTCGTCAATCTCCACCATCAAAAACCCTGTCTCTGTGGGATCTGACATGGCGGTGTCTGAGCCCTCAGGGTCGGTGTAGGTCGCGGTCGCCCGAAGGAACATGGCATTGTCGGCCATTACCGGCGTGTAGGAGGCTGCCGTCGCACCTTCGATGTCTTCGTAGGGGTCACCCGACTCGGGGACGGACTTGGCCCACTTCCACTTCACATCCGACACCGCGCCGTCAATGTCGCTAAGGGTGGCTGTCACCGGACTCCCAATCCGTGGCTGCAGCGGCGACAGTGTTACCGTCCCATCCTCCTCCACGTTCGCCACGGTGACGATTACGTCCATCTCATCCGTTTGGCCGTCACTGTCAGTGGCGACCACCGTTATGTTGTATACGTTGTTCCTGCCCGCATCCTTCGGGGCCTCGAAGTTGGGCATCGCACTGAAGGTGAGCACACCTTGTGCATTTAGGCTGAATAAAGCCTGATCGGGCCCCGACTTAGTCAGGACCACCGCGGCGTTCGCAACATCGTCCTCGTCGTCCGTAGCCGTGTAGGTCGCAACGGTTACGTCAATGGCGGTGTTCTCAGCAACTCTTGCTGAAGCCGGTCCGGTGGCAATCTTCGGGTCTTCGTCCACGTTGGTGACACTGATGGTCACCGTTATCGTGTCACTGCCAGCGGCCTCGGTGAATGACGGGTCCGTCGCCGTGACCATGACCATGTACGTGGGCGTCACCTCAAAGTTCAGCGCTGCGCTCGTCTTCAGCTGGCCCGTCGCTACATCAATGCTGAACGAACCTGCTTCGGTCTCGCCCAGCGTAAGCGTATAGGTCAACACGTCACCCTCAGAGTCCGTGGCAACAACCGGAGCGCCTACGGATACACCCTTCGGCGTGTTCTCGACCACCTCTCTGGTGATGGCTGTATCGGTCGCTATTTCCATGCCATCGGCGTCCTTGAACACAGGGGCAGTGTTCGTGCTCCGCGTGACCAGCACCTTGTAGGCCGATACCACCATCTTCATCTTGCCGGAACCCTGGGGGTCGGTGTAGGTCGCCGTGGCGCGCAGGTAATGGTTTACGTCGGCAGGTTTTGGCGTGTAGGACGATAACTTCGCGCCTTCGATGTCGGTGTAGACGCCCGCCGCGGTGGTGGACTTGGCCCACTTCCACATGTCAGCCGACACCACGCCATCGATATCGGTCAGCGTAGTAGTCAGCAGTATGCCGTCCACCGGTTGCAGCGTCGAAAGCGTTAGCGTCCCCGCCTCGTCCACGTCTGTGACGGTGACGGTGACTGCCCTCATAGCCGCCAGCTCGCCACTGTCGGTCGCTATCACCATGATGTTGTATGTGTTATCCATGTCAACGTCTGCTGCCGCCTCATAGTTCGGCGTACTGTTGAAGCGAAGCACACCGCCTGTGATGCTGAAGTCCTCGGCGTCGGCTCCCGTCAGCGACCACCTAATGGCGTCCCCCTCAGGGTCCACCGCCGTGTACGTCGCCACCGGACCCGTCCCGTTCTCCGCGTACATGATGGGGCCGTCGGCGTCCTGCGCGTGGAGGGGTCCGCCGGGCAACAGGAACAGCAGGCTGGCGGTTAGGAGTGCGAGAAGCGCTAGAATAGGAAAAGCGAGGCGTCTGTTTAAGAGGAGGGAAGGGGAGGCCGTGCCACCAGGAGGGGAGGGAAGACCAGGGAACCTACGGTTGGGACCACCCGTCAGGGCGCGTTGGAGGCGGTGCCCTAGCGATGTTCGTTGCGCTGTTTTAGGCGCTAAACTGGGGGAAGGGCGGGTAGATTGCGTAGTCATACGCATTGAAGCGACAGCATCATCCCCTATGCGGTTTGGATTGACTGAATCATTCATGATAGCTGGCCACCTTCCTTCTATTCGTCATTCGATTTTCAAGGCTCTGAGTTGACAGATCCCGACACCGACGATACCTATTTGGTCCGCTTAGAACGGCCTCCAGAAAGAGGTCATCGAGTCCCAACAGGCTACTCTTTAACAATTGGCGACACCGATTGTAACATACAAACAATCCACAATGTCAAGGATAAGGCTGCAAATTCCAGGGCAATCAATTCTGAATTTCTGGCGTGTTTGACAGTGGTTCACCCATTCGAGGCTGTGAAATCGTCCCCATCTCCGATGGTTGGATGGCATGTCGGACACATTATTCTTTGATCAAACCGTTCCCGTCCCGCCGCTCCTGCAGGGTCTCCCTCTCGTACAGCCAGTACAACGGGCCTGACAGGGTGCGCTTCCAGCTCTTGAGCTTTCCGGCCAGCGTGGAGACCGCCCAGCGCTGGTCTTCTCAGAACACGAACGTCTTCTCCCCCGCAACTGTCCGCTCTGCAATTGCCGTGTAGCGCCCCACGTTCAACAAATGAAGACCTGACTGCTGGAAGCCGACTAGACAGCGACCGGCAAACTCCGCAAGGGCCTGGCGATCGGTTCCGAGTCGATTCGTGACTGGGCAGTGGACCTTGCGGGGCTTCGGCCTTGTCGCTTATCCGGAGTGGTTTAAGTCCACCGCCCACGAGTACCGCAATTTTTCGTATCGATTGCCTCTCATCCATATTCTCCACCACGAACGTCTCCAGCTTCGGGGCGTTCAGGTAGCGGGCGCTGCACGTCCCCGCTCCCTCCCTGAACAGGGTGCCGCAGATGTAGTAGGCGAATTGGCCGCTCTTGGCTCCCTGGGCCGAGTAGGGCTTGCCGCACACCCCGCAGCGCAAGAGGCCGCTCAGAAGATACGGGCTGCCCACCCTCGCGGGCCTCTGCACCTTCGGGGCTCGGTCGCTCATCGCCTGCTGCACGTCCTCGAACAGCTCCCTCGACACCAGGGCGGGCCACGCTCCCTCAACCCTCACCGAGTCCTGGGCCTTCTCTCCCTTTGACGCTTTGCCCCAGACGGCTATGCCGGTGTACGCCTCGTTCCTCAGCACGTAGTGGAGCGTTCCCTTGTACCAGCGCTTGCCCCTGTTGGTGACGCCCCTCTCGTTCAGCTCCTTGCATAGCTCCTTGAGGCCATTGCCCCGCAGGGACTTCTCGAATATCTCCCCCACCACCGGGGCAGTGGCCGGGTCAACTTCAAGGGTGGGACGCTCCTTCGCCCCGTCGCTGACCTTGACCTTCCGGTAGCCGAAGGGGGCCTTCGAGCCGAGGAAGAAGCCTCTCGAAGCGGCCTCCCTCATCCCCCGGACGACCTCCTGAGCAAGATTCTCGCTGTAATATTCGTCCACGCTCTCGATGATGCCCTCAAGCAGCCTGCCTGTGGCGTTGTCCTCGGCCTGCTCGGTGATGGACACCACGCGGATGCCCTTGCGCCGCAGTTGGGACTTGAAGGCTACGGCGTGCTCGCGCTTGCGGGTGAAGCGGCTGAATTTCCAGACGAGAATCACGTCGAAGGGGGCCTTCGGCTTGCCGCCCTCCTCGATCATTTCCCTGAACTGGGGCCGGTCGGCGACGCGGCCGCTCTCGGCCTCGTCGATGTACTCGCGGGCCACGGAGTAGCCGTTGGCCTTCGCGTATTCTTTGAGCGCCCGCAACTGTGCGGACACGGACAGGTCCACGTCCTGCCTGTCGCTGGACACCCTGGCGTAGAGTGCCGCCGGGGTTAGGGGCTGTAGGTGCTTCGTCTTCGTCATTCTGTCCTCCATTCAGTCAACTCTGCTTAGCTTTCCACCAACTCGATGCGGTCGCCGTAACGCCGAAAATCTGCCGCGTTGAACGTAAGTAGCCGCCGCTCCCCATGCGCCACCATGGTGCGCACCATCTACCAGCAACCCTCTCCCGATGAGGTACACGCCCAGCTCGACAGGGTGACCGATCAACTCCAGAACCGGTTCCCTCAGGTCGCCTCTCTACTGGACGAGGCCGGACCCGACGTCCTGGCCTTCTCCAACTTCCCATTCGCCCACTGGAAGAAGATCTGGTCCAACAACCCACAGGAGCGTCTCAACAAGGAGATCCGGCGACGCACCGATGTGGTGGGCATCTTCCCTAACCGGCCGGCCGTGCGCCGCCTCGTTGGCGCCGTCCTCGCTGAGCAGCACGACGAATGGGCCCGTTGGCCGCCGATACATCACACCTGTCGTGCTGACCTTCAACGAAGCTCTTCCAGAGGCCGATCTCGCGGAGGGGACTGCCGCCTAATCCCGAATCTACCGAAGGACACGGATGGACGGCGTGAGGACAGCGGAAGGGGGTGGGTGAGGGAGCTACAGGGGAGATGGCCTGGGGTCTTGGGGTAGATGGGGGAGGTCGGCGGACGGTCTTCAGTCGCCGCACAGGGCCCCTAAGGCCCTATGCGGGAGTTGCGATGCGCGGGATGGCGAGAGGATACGCAGCAGGGGACTCTCGCGACCGGGGTGGCGCGAGATTGCGGGGACGTTGGGTCAGTTGCAGGCTGGCCGTCAGGCCGGGAACGGAATGGCTTGCAGCCGGGCCAAGGCGCGACTGAACTGGGTTTCCCAAGGCCAGCGCCGGGGGAGATGCAAAGTGAGGCGGCGCGCCGAGCGGGTGATCCGCCCCACCAGAGCGAAGACCCGCCGCCTGAGGGTCTTGGTGATCACGGTCCGCTCGCCCAGACCAATCCGCGCCGTCCAGCGGGCCAGGTTATGCGCCATCACCTGTACCGCCAGCCAGGCGCCGTTGGCGGCGAAGCGCCCCGACGGCATGTGGTTCAGCCCGACGCCGTACTTGAGGTCGCGTATGGCGTTCTCGACCTCGGCGTGGCGGCGATGATCGGCCTCCAGTTCCAGCGTCTCCCCATCGCGGTCGGTGATGAAGGCGTGATAGCTGTATCTGGCGAAGAGGGCGAGCTGAGAACCGGGCGCCGGCTTCACCCGCCGGACGATGAGCCGTACCGGCGCGGCGTCCGCCTCGGCCTGGAACGGGGTGTAGGTGGTCTCGGCCACATCGGCGGCGGCGTCCATCCAGTAAAGAATCGGCGTCCAGGCATCTTCGGGTATCGCCTCGATGAGATTCCGCAGGCGGGCGCGCTGGCGGATGGCGATGGAGAAGCGGACATCCATCCGGCGGCAGACGGCGACCACGGCGTAGGTATAGAAGCCGCTGTCGGCCCGCACCGTGAGTTGGCCCCTGGCTCCGCAGTAGCGCACCCGCCCCACCGTTTCACGCAGGAAGTGGGCAGCGCCGCGGGCGGTGTTGGCCCGGCCCTCGCGCAGGCGGGCCAACAGCACCTCGCCGGTGCCGGCACCGGCCTTCCAGACCCGGGCCAGCAACTCGCGGCTCACCCGGTCCAGTTGGCGGACATGGCCCCACCTGAAGCTGCGCAGGAAGGTGCCCAGGGTGGAGGGAGCCTTAGCCGTGAAACCGAGCACGCGGGCGGTCCCGCCGGCGCGCAGCACATCGGCGTCGTCGATGCAGTCGCCGCCTGCCAGCGCGGAAGCGACCAGCGTCAGCATCTTGTCCCCAGTGTTCGCCCGTCCCGGCGCTCCGCCGAGGTCAAGGTGATGGTCGACGAGTTCCCGCAGGCCCAGGTGCCGGGCTAGGGTGGCCGGCAGGAGCAGGCCGGCATTGGCCACCAGGCGATGGTCGTCAAAGAGGATGCGCATACGGTCGGGTTTGTTCTGTGGCAGCATCTATTGGGTGCTCCTTGTTTCCGGGCTGGTTTCTGTTCCAAAACCATTATCCCAGATTCAGAGGAACACCCTCTGGCTTCTTCAAGGACTGTCCCCAAGGCCGTCCTTCGGTGGATTCGGGTCAAGCTGATAGGGCGCCAGGTGCAGGCCCTCAACAGCCTCCACAACCTTGTCGTAGATCCCCGTATAGGTGGACTCCAAGTCGTATCGCACCGTCTTGAGCCGTCGCTCAGGCCACTTGATGCGCTCTCCACAGATCATAGCTTCGGGATAGGTCTTGCGGACGAAGGCCCTGGTGCGCCGTATTACCACCTCCTCCAACAGATTGAAGAGCGCGACACCTGTCTCGTGGTCGGCCACGTTGCGGCGGGCGTTCAGGAAGAAGCGGTACAGGTCGCCGATACCTGCGCCTGAGAAGTAGCTCCGGTCGCCCCCGGTTATCAGGGTCAGTTGGTTGTAGAGGTCGAAGATGGTGTTGTTGATGGGCGTGGCCGTCAGCAGGACAAGCTTCTTACGGCTGCCGTCCCGCCCCCTGCCTCCGTTGGCGCTGATGATGCGCTCCAGGTTCTCGTAACGTTGGGTAGTACGGTCACGGAAGTTGTGGGACTCGTCGATAAGGATGACGTCGGCGTCGCCGATTGAAGACTGTTCAAAACCCGCCTGGCCCAATGCCTCCTGGGAGACGATGGCTCCGGCGATGGTGGCGTCCCGAAGCTCGTCGGTCCACATCTGGCGGAGGGACGCCGGGCAGATGACCAGCGCCTTCTGCCGCAGGTGGTAGGCGTAGTCCTCTAAGAGCTTCTTCCCGATCCAGGTCTTCCCCAGCCCCACCGAGTCTCCAACCAGGACCCCGTCGTAGCGGGCAAGGACCCGGCGGGCCTTCTTGACCGCGTCCTCCTGGAACGCGGACAGCTCCACGGCCGACTTGCCAGGCGTAGCCTCGGTGGTTCCGAGGTCGTCCTTGAAGTACTAGAAGAGGGCCTTCATGTACACCTGGTAGGGGGTGTACTCCACCTGGCCGAACTTGGACGCGTCCAGGAGCTTGATGAGCTCCTCCTTGAAGTCCCGCGACTCCTCCCATCGCTCCCGGAACCAGCGGTCCAGTTCGGTGATGGCCTGGGCGCCCACGCCGCTCATCAACTCACGTCGACGCTCCATCTCCTCTCGCCCATCTACAGGAGAAGGGCTTATCCTCAACATCTCCTCTTCGGTGAGGGCCGTCTTGTGGGAGAGGTTGAGCTCCCTGTTGGTGGTGAGTCCGGCGCCGGTGAAGTTGCTGGAGCCGACGATGGCTGCCACTGGCTGGAATCGGTCCGCGCCGCCCATCGGAAGGTCGCCGTAGAAGATGTAGCTCTTGGCGTGGAGGAACCCCTGTTGATAGGCCCGAACACCCACCACGTCCCGGCGCAGGAAGGCAATCAGATCCTCAACTGCTCGGAGGGTCGCTTCATCGAAGGGAGCGGCGTTCAACTCCTGGACCAGGCTGGAGGCGGCCCGGGGCCGCAGTCCAACTGATTCGCCGTCCTGCGGCTCGTCGCCTAGCAGCAGACGGAAGCTGCCCAACCCCTGAAGGCCCTCTTGCAACAGGGTGAACCCCCGCACGTTGAAGTAGGCGGTGGCGATGTCCAGCGACTTGCCCCAGTGCCCCGCGAGAACTTTGCATAGCACGTCCGCCAGGCTGTGGTTCTGGTTGTCTATGACGTAGGGGATGTACATGGCGCTCAGGCTGGTATCTCCACGGGACGGGCGTGGGTGATGTCCTTGCTGGTGACTGGCCGCGCCTGAGACGGCAGGACTGTCGCGATGGCGGCCGTGTCGCCGTCGAGGGTCAGGAACTCCGCCACGTAGGCTTCGTTGCCAGGATGTACGTGCACGACGACGCCGACGTCGCCAGGCCTCAACTCTTCCCCTTCGTCTCCGGTAAGGTCAGCAGTGAGTACGATCTGCTCATGCTCTCGAAACATACCTTCACCTCCTTAGTGGATAAGCTGTAATGAGTCTGGGAGAGTCGCTCCCAACATCCAATTGCCAGACGGTTTTCACCTGAAGGTCACGTCCATCAGGCGTTTCAAGCATCCCGTCTACATGATACCGTGGACCATGGACGGTCTCCACGACCTTGACAGCTTCATGGGTTACGCCGTGAACTCGAAACGCCTCGGCAAAGTCCTGCCAGTGCTCCATGCTGAAGCCAAAGCTGAGAAAGAAGACGGCCTTGCTTCGGCCACGTGGGCTGGTGGTCGAGAACAGATAATCTGTAATCTTCCCCCTCTCTATACGTGCGTTTTGGGCGTTAGGCAATCTCAATTCTCAACCATCTGGTCACAGCATCTCCGTAAGTCGTTTCTCAATGTAGTGACATCGCATCATCCTCAGACAGGCCGTAGCAATGAAAGAGAACCCTGTCTAACGCATCCTGTATAGGTTGGCTCTCAGAAGCAAGCCGTGAGCGTTCAGCCCGGTTACTGAGTATTCGTTTTGACTCGATGGTCTGTAGCCTAAGACTCATATGTTCCATTGCCCGAGCAACTTCTTTAGGCAATTCCCCTGCCGTTTTGCAGACTGACACGAGTTGAGACGACAAGTTGTCCCAATCCTCTGCTTCAAATGCGGGCCGCCAGTCTAGTGAGCAAGGTTCGTCACTGATGGTCGGGCTGGGCAGAGCATAGAGTTGATAGTGGCTGACCGCCGCGCTCGTACTTGTCAGACGGAAGTACCAATCAGAGATTTTGCTATTCAGCAAGGCCAACATCAGGTCCAAAGAGAATTGACACTCTTGCTTCGGGAAGTAGTTGATCTTGTGATTGCAGAACTGACCCTCTGGAATCATTGCGGCAATTATACGACGGAAGTTGTTCTGTGCTGAGCTTTCCTGCCAGCCAACTCTCGCTGCCCGGTGGTGATTCGCTTTGACACTATCCGGCTTTCCAGAAAGGAACCGATCCTTTCTTAAGAACATAGCTCTTCCTTGAGAGGCTTCACGAAGAGTGTAAAGCCCCAAATTGGACCCACGAAGGACTTGCGGTCCGGCGGAAGGGTCGTCGGATATGAATTTTCTCTTGCCATCAGTCGTCTCGTTGACTTCTCCTTGAAATGCAGTGCAATGGTCGCCAATGCGCCTAATGCGTTTGTGGGAGAGTATGCTAAGCGCAATGGTCCAATCGCGTTGTGTACATGAAGGTATAGGTATGTTTTCTGGTTCCAGCGAAAGCACCTCACTTGGCTTGACCAAGAGACAATCTGAAGAGGCTTCAATGAACTGAGCAGTTTGGACGCGGATCACAAAGAATTCTTCCGACGGTTTACTTCTTGCCACAAACACGGCACAAGATAATTTCGCTTCAGGAAACACCCTGCGTCTTGGGTCATCTTTCTGAGGAAACGACTCCACTGCAACCAGTTGCTTTTGTTCAAGAAGCAATCTCCTCATTCCACGTGCAGGGTCATCTCCAAGTAGGCCCATTGGCACAATGAAGGAAAACATTCCATTGAGAGCAGCCAAAGAGGAGGCCTGAGAGATGAAAAGCTTGTACAGGTTGAGCTTACCTCGGACTGCATGGCCATATACTGGATTAATTCTGAAGTATCCGGCTGAAGCTGAAACATCGTAACCAAGTTTTTCAGAGGCCAATACATCATACGGCGGATTGCCCACCACCACGTCGAAGCCCTGATCGTCCTTGTGCTTCCAGGTTCCACGTTCGAGGTCAACGAACGCCTCGGGAAACTCCAGGTCCCAGTGGAAGAAGCGCTTGTCGGAGCCGATCTTGCTTCCCTCAGTGATGGCCCCCCTGTATTCAGAGGACAGCCCCTTTCCGCCGGAGAGTATCTGTTCCACTAGGTTGCCACCGGCCAACGTCAGGTATTCCTGCGTTTTGGCGTTACCGAAGTGCTGGCTTACCCAGATGTCCAGAGCGGCCTTGTAGGGGGCTTGGGCCTTCTCGAAGTCGGCGTAGAGGCTGTGGCTGCGCTCGGCCTCCTCCACCGTGGCGTCTGGGATGCGACGCAACTGCTCGATGGATGCCGTGGCTGAGAGCAGACCTTGGAAGGGGCCGCCGAACAAGGTGCCTGCGTGGCCCTTCGTCTGTTTGGCGAGCTCTGACTCAATCTCCTGCACCGTCGTCCCGATGAAGGAATTGCCACACTTGAGGTGGTGGTCTAGGAAAGAGAGCGGCGCGCCAATGGTGAAGCAGTCCAGCCACAGGGAGACCTTGG
Organism: Dehalococcoidia bacterium; assembly: GCA_965225925.1. GTDB lineage: Bacteria > Chloroflexota > Dehalococcoidia > Lucifugimonadales > JAGWBF01 > CBDDBY01. The sequence goes on from CBDDBY010000004.1 coordinate 415,289, forward strand.
CCAACTCCACCACCATGGGGTTCAGGTCGACGCCGTAGGTGCACCGCTTGAGCACATGGCGCTTCAGCAGGTTGATGTCGGTAAGGCGGCCGGTGTCTACGGCGACTCCCTGCCTCTCCATCTCGCCAATGATGGCCTCGCGGGTGTCCTGGAGGAACCTGGTTACGGGATTCCAGGGGAAAGCTCGCAGGAAGCTCTCCCGCTCCCCCAGGATGCGGTCGCAGATGAAGTCCACCGCCTCTACGAGGAAGTGACCCGAACCCATAGCCGGGTCGAGCACCTTCAGGTCGAACAGGTCGTCAACCAGGCTGGCGTAGGTGTTGGCGACCTTGGCGGGGTCGTCCGGCCTCTTACCCTGCTTTCTGAACGCCTCGGCCCTGTCCAAAGCCTTTCTGTAGTCCTGCTGCGCATCCCGGAACTTCGAGCGCAGCTTGTCGAATTTCTCCGCCATCATTGGGCCCACCGTGTTCTCGACGATGTACTTCACGATGTGGTCGGGCGTATAGTAGGAGCCGGAGGCCTTGCGCTCCCGGCGGTCGTTCTCCAAGTAGACGTCACCGGGTTGGTAGGTCCGCTCCTGCGCGTTGCGTCCTAGTCCTATGGTCAACACTTTCCTCTTGCCCTTGACCGCCTCTTTTAGGGGATGACCTCTTCGGTCTTCTTGCCCTTGACCACCACCATCTTCTCCTGGGCGATGCGCACCTTGAACTCCAGCAGCCCCTCGTAGATGGAGCCCAGCTGCCGGACTCCCAGGGACTTGTAGTCGATGAACACCAGGTCCTGGCGCTTTTCGTCCAGGTCCCGGGCCAGCAGGTCCAATCCCAGCGCCAGGTAGCGGTCGGGTATCTTGTGGGATGCCAGGAACCGAGCGGTCTCGGCCTCCTGGGTGCGGTCGGCTGAGTCGGGCTTCGTGATGAACAGCCCGCCGTTGTAAAGGGGCACGTTCAGGTCGCGGCTGCCCAGGTCGATGACCGAGAACAGGTCCAGAAGGCGGTCGTACAGCTCTGAGGCGTCTGCCGAGGCGCGGTACGCCTTGCTCAGCTGGTCAGGAGCAGCATCTCCTATAGGCCCCGCCCTCTCTGCGATGTCCTCCTTCAGCTTGGTGAGACTCCGCTCCCAGTAGCCGCGCACCTCCTTCACTGGCAGCAGGTCCCGCGACTTTGCGTACAGCAGAAAGAGCAACCGATACAGCAGGGTCAGAGTGCCGTTGAATACCTGGCGGCGGAAGTCCTCGTCTCTGGCTCGCGCTTCAGGGCTAGCTGCTCTGAGACCGGCAGCAATGAGGTCTGGCGGGGGCCTGCCAGTCCCATCTGGCCCTTCAGGTGCGTGATGAAGCCGGCGGCGAAATGGGGGAACACCCGCTCGAACACTCGATCCTTGAGGCGCTCCCCAAGAGCCTTGGCGTAGCTTTCGCTTTCGTCCAGCAGCCTGTCGAGGAAGCTCAACTCTCTGGTCTGACCGTCTCTCTGGACTTCCCTGATGGCGAAGGCGCTCCAGCGGAAGAGGAGCCAGAAATACCGGAACGCCTCATTGGGGTCGGCCATGGCCAGGGTCTCTTGCAAGTCGATCTCGTAGTAGTTGGTGGACCGGGAGTGGGTCCTTGCGGAGTAGAGACGCCACAGCTTGCCGTTGGTCACGATGGCCCACGGCGCTTCGCCAGACTCCAGGATGGTGACGACACGGGCGCCGGGGTTCTCGTCGGGCGTCTGCACATCGCGGGTCTCGTCCCTGCCGTCCAGGTAGCGGTTCCAGGAGTAGGCTAGGCACACGGCGACCGGTTTCTCCGGGTTGTCGGGGGTGTACAGCCGGTAGTCGGGTTCATCTCCACCACCAGCCCCAACCGCTTTGAAGCCCAACGCTTCGAGGGCTGACTCCACGGGGGGGCGAGCAGATGCGCCATCTCCCATATTGCTGGTCTGTTGTCGCAACTGCGAGAGAAGCTCCCGCAGGCGGTGATACGCCTCCTCCGGCCGCTCCCTCCACTCGGCGAGCTCGGGCAGGCGCTCGTTCAGGTAGTAGTCGGAGAACAGGGCGCGGTTGTTGAAGAGTGGCTCCGACCACTCGGCCACGGCATAGGCGGAGAGCAGCTTGTCATACTGGGCGTCGGAGTCCAACTCGGTGTAGGTGAAGCGGCGAAGCACCCGAAGCTGGATCTGGGAGGGATTCCGGCGGTTGACCGTGAGGATGCGCGGGCGGACGGAGACCTGGCGTGCCGTCATCGGCGACGCCGGAGCGCCGGGCAGGGAGCGCTACAATAGCACGAAGTCAAGACGCTCGTAGTCATCCGTCAGGACCAGCAGATAGTTCCCCGCACGATTGCGCAGAGCCCGGGCCAGACCTTGAGTCGCGGCCACGGTCACCGAGGTCAGCTCTACCAGGTACGAGTCCAGCGGCTCCGCGCCGTCGTCATGCACGGCTATACGTTCGATGTGCCTGATCTGGCGCGACAGGGAGCCGGCGGTGATCCCAATTGCCGACACGCTCTGGGGCTGCCGAGTGTCTGTGCCGTAGCCAAGGGCAGCAAAGAAGGCAGCCACTCCGTCTCGCGTCGCCAGCGTCTGGACGTCGGCTACGGATATGTTTCTGTCGTCAGTCATTATGTGCTCACGTTGTCTGGTTCATGCTATCGGCTACCATCGCGCTCACGGGTTCAGCCAACCATGCCGGCATCACGGCGCGGGTAGCCGCGAGTTCCTCTTTATCTTCGGGTGAGAGCTTATGCTCAAGCGTCTCCAGATTCTCCTCCACCTCCTCAGGACCAAGCCAGGCCAGGGCGCGGACTGCATCGCCCGCCGGTCGGTGCGGCGCCACAAGCTGCCACCGCGGGGCATGGTGCAATTCCACCGCCAGACCACCGAGCTTGAGCTTGTGGTTGGGGCCGGAGGTAAGGTAGACCGACCGTACCGGCACCTGCGTGGTGAGCCCAAGGGCATTCGCCGCCGTACCACCGCAGGAAACAATCGTCTCGCCCCAGAGCGCGGACAGGGACGCAAGTACCTTGCCCACGGCGGGCGGTCGAGGACCAAATCGAGTCTGTATGGGCCTGACGTAAACGCCTTGACACACTCGTAGGAGTTCGTCCTTGCGGGCAAGCCGGGACAGGGCTTGGTCGACGGCTGCTCTGCTGCCTAGGTGCAGCAAGGCACTCGGGCAGAGCAACGTACCCTCCGGCGACTCGGTGGCGTAGCTCTTTATCAGAAATGGGAGGCTTGGCACAGGTAAGGCCTCTATGGTAGGATGTCAGAAATATAGCACATCGTCTGACTATACGCAAGATGATCGCAAGATGATATTGATTGTGGAGGTCAGCGAGAATTCGTTCAGTGCCTCTCGGGATCCAGCGCGAGGGCGGCCCCCTTTCAATAGACGGCGACACATCAAATAGCTCCATTAGGGAGAAGGAGACATAAGTCCAATGGCCGAGGTTAAGTCCGTCAATCTACAAAACCTATTGCTGAGCCTTGATAACCCGCGGTATGGAACAACCGCAAACCAGAACCAGGCGTTACGCACCATGGTCCAAAGGCAGGGGCGCAAATTGACCAAGCTTGCTCAGGACATTGTGGAGAATGGCCTTAATCCTACAGAGCTAGTAATGGTCACGCCTACAGATCAACCTGAGCGGTATCTCGTGGTGGAAGGCAACCGCAGGGTGGCGGCAATGAAACTGCTTTCTAGTCCAGACCTGATCGATAGCTTGGGGCTAGCAAAAGCTACCGCCAAACGGTACATGGACCTCCAGGCCGAAGCGGCTGGTGCACTGCCGGGCGAGGTCCCATGCGCCGTGGTGGCACCCGAGGACGCGACACACTGGATGGTCATAAAACACACGGGCGAGAACGAAGGCGTAGGGGTCATTCCTTGGAGCACTTTGGCCAAGGACAGATATCGGAGGTCAAACCCGGCACTCCAGGCGGTAGAACTCGTCGACAAACACGGATATCTCACGACAGAAATGAAGGCAGAGCTCCCAAACATCGCCCGAGCGCTGGTTGTGACATTAGCGGATGCGGTCGTTGGGTACACTGTGGCTACCGGTCCCCACGTCGACGTGCTCATGATCGACGAGCTCTTCCATCGTCAGGGACTGGGGACGTTACTCCTGGCACGCATCGAAGAGCGCCTCTTCAGAGAGCACACCGCATTAGAGCTGGAAAACTTTCGTGACAACGACCAGGCCAACGCCTTTTATCGAAAGCACGGCTGGCAGATTACAGGTGCTCATCGCGACGAACAGTACGGCGTTGAAATGGTCACGCTGCGAAAGGAAGCAAGCTAGACGAGTCCGGTCGCAGGTATGACTATTGGATAGGGTATGAAAGTGCTATATAAAATACATTCATGGTTCCATACCCCACATGACAGGCACGTTGATGTTGGTCTCGTTAGTGGGCTGAATATCCCGCTCCCGCAACTCGCCGGTCAGCGTTCACAGTAGCTCATGGTTGCCCCGGGCCTCTCTGATAGCACCCAACCGAAATAGTCCTTTCGGACGATGCTACAATCTCGCTAATGCCTGGTTACAACGCAGGGGTGTTGCCGGTACGATTGATTCATCATCAAAACCAGTGGGCATCGTGGCGTACAAGACTGGGACCTAATCGGAGGTAATCCTTATGGGGTCGAAGGTATTGATTCGTGGTTTAGGCGGCACCCCGGAGAAGAAGATATCGGTTATCCAATCGACACAAAACACTGCGGTATTCGTGGGCCCTCGATTTGGATGCAACGAGCGGGGACAGTCGCAAGCGCGACAGCGGGAATTAGGCCTGAAGCGCCACCAACTACCGCTGCCCGAGTCCCGCGCTTCTGATTTCCCAATGACTCATCTACAAGCCAGTCGGAATACCATTGATTCGAACTTTTAAATGTCGGGCAGCCAATGCTTGCTGAAGACCTTCTGGCGCGCACTTCTGTTAGACGCCCGCAAGGTCTGGCGTTAGTCTGCCCTACCTTGAGATAGCGTAGCCAATCCGTATCTGTACAGCAACTTCGATTTTGGGCTCTGCGTCGAACGGCAGCAGCGCATTATGGTCTTGGAACTGCCCATCGCACGCCTCGGTGCTGGTTGAGCCATAGTTGAAGCCGCCGAGAGAATACTCTGCAACACTCACGACGCCACCACGGACCACACCAATTGCCTCAGCCAGACCATCTGCGTCCTTGTCAGCCTGAGAGGCGGCATCCCGGCGGGCCAGTGCCAGACCTGCGTTGCAGCTCTCTTCCGATAGTCCAAAACGTACCCCGCTGTTTTCGGAGCGCCTGAGCACCTCTTCGACCGAGTCAAGGATATGTTCGCCGATCTCAGGCAGGTCCGCGACCGCTACTTCTACGGATATCTGGACCGGCTCGTAGGGCTGACGCCCGGAAACGATCTCGATGTCATCGCTGGCGATCCCTATCTCTGTGAGCTTGTCTATCACGTCCGCACGATCCTCCATAGAGAGCGTCTCCGGACCTCTAGGGCCGTAGAAGCGTTGTGGGATCACAACCACGTAGGCTTCGTCGGCTGTTACTGTCTGGAAGATGCTGGCCACCGCCACGAGACCGGCGGTCTCGTCTGACTGCGGGGCATAAGTGAGTTGTAGAGGTAAGACGACGTCGACGCTCGGTTCAGCGTCGAATGACAGCAAAGCGTAAGGATCCTGGGATAATCCTCCACACCTATCGGCACTGCCGGGGCCGTATCGGAAGTCACTGAACGGCTCCTCAACCGCACCTATCACTCCACCGCGGACCATACCAAGTGCCGCAACCAGGTCGTCGGCCTTCTTATCGATCTGGGAAATCGCATCCAGGCGGGCCAGCCCGAGTGCCTCGTCACAATTCTCCTCGGACAGGGTGAAACGGACGCCACTGTGCTCTGAGCGTCTGATCACGTCCTCCATGGCATTGAGGATGAGATCACCGATCTCCGGCAAGTCCCCGACCTGCACTTCCACTGAAATAGTCTCCGGGCCATAAGGCTGTCCGTACTCGAACTCGATATCATCCTCGCCGATGCCCATGTCCATCAGATTTTGCGCGACATTGTCGCGGTCCTCACCGGATAGTTTTTCTGGGCCTCCGGGGCCATAGAACTGTTCGGGGATTACGACTACGTAGGCATCGTCCGCCGGTACTGTTGTCGACCCGTTGGCTGTAGCCGTGATACCTCCGGTTAGCTCGGACTCGGGGCCGTAGGTAATCCGCATTTGTAGTGATACTTCGACCTCGGGGTCGGCGTCGAACGGTATTAGCGGCGTTTGGTAAGAGTGAAACTGTCCGCCGCCACACTTGTCTAGGCTAGGGAGTCCTGGGCCGAAGCTGTTGGCCGGGCTTTCGAGCGCAGCTATGATTCCGCCTCGGACCAGACCGAGCGCTTTGGCCAGATCGAGCGAGTCTCCTTCGGCCTGGGTAATCGCCTCTTGGCGGGCTGCCGCGAGTGCCTGGTCGCAATTCTGCCCCGAGACGCCAAAACGGACCCCACTGCGTTCCGAGCGTCTGACCACATCCTCCACGGCATCGAGGATGAGGTCACCGATCTCCGGCAGGTCCTCAATCTGTACTTCCACCGAAATAACTTCCGGTTCGTACTCCTGCCCGGACTCAAAATCGACATCATCCTCGCCGATGCCGATGGCCATCAGATTCTGTACCACATCGTCGCGGTCCTCGCTGGATAGCTTTTCTGGGCCTCCGGGGCCGTAGAACCGATCGGGGATCACGATTACGTAGGCCTCGTCCGCCGATACCTTCACCGAGCTGTTGGCTGTAACGGTGAGCCCCCCGGCCTCGCTGACCTCTTGTGCGATGGGCAGGGCACTGAAGCCTCCTGCAAACCTGTATAGAGACGCAACAGGCCCGGCTGCGGGCACAGCCTGAACCTCGACCGCCTGCCCCTGCGGCGCAGGGACTGGGATTGGCTCCGGGGACAGCTCCGTATCCTCAGTAGTAGTCTCGGTGCCAACAGTGCGAACGGTGAACAACTCCTCCAACAGGGTATCCATTGTCTGTTGCAGGACTGTTTCGACTATAGCCTCGATATCCGGCGTGGGCGCTGGGGCCGGGGTGGGTATCGCTTCCAACATCTCTCGCACGGCCGTTTCAACGATGGCTTCGACATCCGGCGTGGGTGCCGCTGGGGGCGGCGTTTCGGCGACAGTTGATGCCCTATCGTCGTTGGTGCAGGCTGCTGCTACGACCGTCCCCAGCAGTAAGATGAGTATAAAGAAGCTAGTCAGTCGAAATGGTTGCATTCTCGCCCTCCTTGGACACGTTCGGAGAACTCCCGTTTGTGCATGTTAAGGTCGTGCCTTGTGATCCGGAATTCCACAAGGGAACTCAGTCCCTTCGTAAACACTATACTCCGGTATGGCGCAAGTAGAAATGGGGGACGGATGCCGAGGAAGGGATATACGCCGGAGCAGATCATAGGGAAGCTGCGGGAGGTGGACGTGCTGGTGCAGCAAGGGCACGCCGTAAGGGAGGCTGTCAGGAGGATAGGAGTGTCTGATCACACTTATTATGTATGGAGGAGGGAGTATGGCGGCATGGGTGTAGAGCAGGCCAAGAGGCTGAGGGAGTTGGAGAGGGAGAACGTTCGGCTGAAGAGGCTGGTGGCAGACCTGAGCTTGGACAAGGACATCCTTAAGGAGGCACTTCGGGGAAACTCCTGAGCCCGCCTAGGAGACGGAAGCTGGTGGGGAGAGAGTATGTGAGGAGTTGGGAGTGTCTCAGAGGCGGGCGTGACAGGTGATCACCCAGCCCAGAGCAACCCAGAGGTACTCTCAGGGCAAGGATCTAGATAAAGATGCGCTGGTCAGTAGGATAGTGGAGTTGGCCACTAGGTATGGTAGGTACGGTTATCGTAGGGTGACAGCCCTATTGAAGAGCGAAGGGTGGAGGGTGAACCACAAGAGAGTGGAACGTATATGGAGGATTGAGGGATTGAAAGTACCCGGTAAACAGCCCAAGAGAGGCCGGTTATGGCTGAACGATGGGTCGTGTATAATCCCGAATCCACCGAAGGACACCGATGGACGGCGTGAGGGCAGCGGAAGGGGGTGGGTGAGGAAGCTACAGGGGAGATGGCCTGGGGGCTTGGGGTAGATGGGAGGTCGGCGGACGGTCTTCAGTCGCCGCACAGGGCCCCTAAGGCCCTATGCGGGCGTTGCGATGCGCGGGATGGCGAGAGGATACGCAGCAGGGGACTCTCGCGACCGGGGTGGCGCGAGATTGCGGGGACGTTGGGTCAGTTGCAGGCTGGCCGTCAGGCCGGGAACGGAATGGCTTGCAGCCGGGCCAAGGCGCGACTGAACTGGGTTTCCCAAGGCCAGCGCCGGGGGAGATGCAAAGTGAGGCGGCGCGCCGAGCGGGTGATCCGCCCCACCAGAGCGAAGACCCGCCGCCTGAGGGTCTTGGTGATCAGGGTCCCCTCGCCCAGACCAATCCGCGCCGTCCAGCGGGCGAGGTTATGCGCCATCACCTGTACCGCCAGCCAGGCGCCGTTGGCGGCGAAGCGCCCCGACGGCATGTGGTTCAGCCCGACGCCGTACTTGAGGTCGCGTATGGCGTTCTCGACCTCGGCGTGGCGGCGATGATCGGCCTCCAGTTCCAGCGTCTCCCCATCGCGGTCGGTGATGAAGGCGTGATAGCTGTATCTGGCGAAGAGGGCGAGCTGAGAACCGGGCGCCGGCTTCACCCGCCGGACGATGAGCCGCACCGGCGCGGCGTCCGGCTTGGTCTGGAACGGGGTGTAAGTCGTCTCGGCGACATCGGCGGCGCCGTCCATCCAGTAGGGAATGGGAGTCCAGTCCTCCTCTGGTATCGCCTCGATCAGGTCCCGCAGGCTGGCGCGCTGGCGGATGGTGATAGAGAAGCGGACATCCATTTCCCGGCAGGCGGCAACGACAGTGTGGGCGTAGAAGCCGCTGTCGGCCCGCACCGTGAGTTGTCCCCTGGCCCCGCCGTAGCGCACCCGCCCCACCGTCTCACGCAGGAAGTGGGCCGCGCCACGGGCGGTGTTGGCCCGGCCCTCGCGCAGCCGGGACATCAGCACCTCGCCGGTGCCGGCGGCAATGGCCAGCAGCGGGTGATAGCCGCGGGCGCCGGTATAGCCGTGGTGGCGCGCTCCCTCCTTGGCCAGTCCATAGGTCTCGCAGATGGTCGAGTCCAGGTCGATGCTCAGGGGCGAGTCGCCGGGTCCGGCCCCAGCGGCCCAGGCCCGGGCCAACAACTGGCGGCTCACGCGGTCGAGTTGACGGACATGCCCCCACCGGAAGCTGCGCAGGAAGGTCCCCAGGGTGGATGACGCCTTGACCACGCAGCCTAGAACACCGACCGTCCCACCAGCGCGCAGCGCATCGGCGTCGTCGATGCAGTCGCCGCCTGCCAGCGCGGAAGCGACCAGCGTCAGCATCTTGTCCCCAGTGTTCGCCCGTCCCGGCGCTCCGCCGAGGTCAAGGTGATGGTCGACGAGTTCCCGCAGGCCCAGGTGCCGGGCTAGGGTGGCCGGCAGGAGCAGGCCGGCATTGGCCACCAGGCGATGGTCGTCAAAGAGGATGCGCATACGGTCGGGTTTGTTCTGTGGCAGCATCTATTGGGTGCTCCTTGTTTCCGGGCTGGTTTCTGTTCCAAAACCATTATCCCAGATTCAGAGGAGCACCCTCTGGCTTCTTCAAGGGCTGTCCCCAAGGCCGTCCTTCGGTGGATTCGGGGTAAGGCTTAGGCCGGAGCGCAAAGACCATGTGTGGAGCTACGACTTCGTGGCGGCAAGGACCGCAGATGGCAGGGCTTTCCGTATCCTGGCGATCGTGGACGAGTACACGAGGGAGTGGTTAGCCATGGTGGTGAAGCGGAGCATCACATCACAGGATGTCCTGGACCAGCTCTACATGCTGTTCCTGGTCAGAGGGGTGCCGGAGCACATACGCTCGGACAACGGCCCTGAGTTCACCTCCAAAGCGGTGAGGGAATGGCTATCTAACCTGGGGGTGATGGCCCTGTTCATAGAGCCTGGTAGTCCTTGGGAAAATGGTTACGTCGAGTCATTCAACGGGAAGCTGAGGGATGAGTTCCTAAATGGTGCATTGTTCAATACCATTGCTGAAGCCCGGATACTCATTGAATGGTGGAGAAAAGAGTATAACCAGGTAAGGCCTCACAGTGCACTGGGATATCGACCGCCAGCTCCACAAACTATCATGCCTGCAATGGCTTGAATGCGAGGTTTAATCGGGTACAATACCGTCTGCGATAGTCAAGTCATGTGGCCCGCCTTGGGTATTGAGTAAGTTGCAGCTATATTGCGAGAACCAACTCGAAAACGGTACTGTGTACCGTCCCACTCAGACCCACTAAACTATCCTCATGGGTGAGAGGCAATCGACACAATTAACTGGGGTACTCGTGGGCGGTTGACTTAGATGCGGCCGAGGGTGGTCCCAGCTGCAACTGGAGGATAGCCAGCCGGTAGGGGAAGCAGTTCCCCATGGGTCGGGTTCTGGCGATGGATGGTCACTCGAACAGGTCGGCATGGCTGCCAGTTCGCACCAGGATCAGGGCATCGTCCCTCGGGTCCCATATCAATAGCCAGTCCGGCTCGATGTGGCATTCCCAGCAACTAGACCACTCCCCGGACAGACGGTGCGGCCTGTTGCGTGGGTCAAGGAGATACTCAGACAAGAGTCGCTCGACAACAGACCAGAGTTTGTCGAGATCCCTTCCCCGCCTCTTCGCAAGCCTCAGATCCCTATTGAACTGCGTCGTTGTGAGCAGGCACATGGATCAATCGACTCTGGCTTTGAGGTCCTCCAGATTAGCGTACTCATTGAGTCCGTGTCCGTCGCGGGCCTGTCCCAACGCTTCGAGAGTTTGAGCATTGGGCATCCGCACGTCGAAAGGCAACCCCCGATGCACGGTCACCTGTTTATAAAACAGTGTGATCGCCTCAGTTGCCGACAGCCCTAGCTCCGAGAAGAGCTCCTCGGCCTGGCGTTTCAATTCTTGTTCTACACGAGCACGTATCATTCCACTCTTAGCCATAAAGCACCTCCATCGCTATGTGCTTACAGTGTACCACAGATGGGGTACAAATCAACTAGCCAACTGCCACGAAGAGGATAGATGACATAGAATGCTTAAGACGACGGGATGTTCATCGTTTTGATTTAGCGCGGGGGAGATGGCCTGATTCACCACCCCCGCCGTAGTCTACGCACCACAACCTACGCTGCAATAGCGAAGACTCGCCATTCCCTACTCTCGGACACTCTGAATTGGTGCTGGAGTTGCTGTTCCTCTCGGACCGGCGAACTTAAAACGGCCACACCAACAACATGAAACTCCGACCTACGAAAGGGGATGCTCTCGGGGGCACTCTACCGCGATCGTGGGCGGGCGCTCTTTGCTTTGGGCCGCAGGCCCATGCCCACAGCCCTTGAGAATCGGACACAAGCAGTGTTGTCCATCCACCCAGGGCGCTCCATTGTGAACGCCGCCCGCGGCTCCGTCGGACTGCGCCCCTGAAGCGCCAAGCTCCAGTGAAGACTGCGGCTTTCACAGCTCCCCGAGGTCCAACGCCAGATCCTGGCCGTCCCTCACTCTGCACTGTTGACACTTTCTTTTGGACAACAAAAAAGGCCATGCATATGGAGATTCCGGAAACGCAGTTAAGCCCCTAAATATCAACAAAGGAATAGGGGAGACTGCCGCAAATGCGCGACGGCCTCCCCTTTAGCCCGAATCCACCGAAGGACGGCCTTGGGGACAGCCCTTAAAGAAGCCAGAGGGTGCTCTTCTGAATCTGGGATAATGGTTTTGGAACAGAAACCAGCCCGGAAACAAGGAGCACCCAATAGATGCTGCCACAGAACAAACCCGACCGTATTCGCATCCTCTTTGACGACCATCGCCTGGTGGCCAATGCCGGCCTGCTCCTGCCGGCCACCCTAGCCCGGCACCTGGGCCTGCGGGAACTCGTCGACCATCACCTTGACCTCGGCGGAGCGCCGGGACGGGCGAACACTGGGGACAAGATGCTGACGCTGGTCGCTTCCGCGCTGGCAGGCGGCGACTGCATCGACGACGCCGATGCGCTGCGCGCTGGTGGGACGGTCGGTGTTCTAGGCTGCGTGGTCAAGGCGCCATCCACCCTGGGGACCTTCCTGCGCAGCTTCCGGTGGGGGCATGTCCGTCAACTCAACCGCGTGAGCCGCCAGTTGTTGGCCCGGGCCTGGGCCGCTGGGGCCGGACCCGGCGACTCGCCCCTGACCATCGACCTGGACTCGACCATCTGCGAGACCTATGGACTGGCCAAGGAGGGAGCGCGCCACCACGGCTATACCGGCGCCCGCGGCTATCACCCGCTGCTGGCCATTGCCGCCGGCACCGGCGAGGTGCTGATGTCCCGGCTGCGCGAGGGCCGGGCCAACACCGCCCGTGGCGCCGCCCACTTCCTGCGTGAGACGGTGGGGCGGGTGCGCTACGGCGGGGCCAGGGGACAACTCACGGTGCGGGCCGACAGCGGCTTCTACGCCCACACTGTCGTTGCCGCCTGCCGGGAAATGGATGTCCGCTTCTCTATCACCATCCGCCAGCGCGCCAGCCTGCGGGACCTGATCGAGGCGATACCAGAGGAGGACTGGACTCCCATTCCCTACTGGATGGACGGCGCCGCCGATGTCGCCGAGACGACTTACACCCCGTTCCAGACCAAGCCGGACGCCCCGCCGGCGCGGCTCATTGTCCGGCGGGTGAAGCCGACACCCGGTTCCCAGCTCGCCCTCTTCGCCAGATACAGCTATCACGCCTTCATCACCGACCGCGATGGGGAGACGCTGGAACTGGAGGCCGATCATCGCCGCCACGCCGAAGTCGAGAACGCCATACGCGACCTCAAGTACGGCGTCGGGCTGAACCACATGCCGTCGGCGCGCTTCGCCGCCAACGGCGCCTGGCTGGCGGTACAGGTGATGGCGCATAACCTGGCCCGCTGGACGGCGCGGATTGGTCTGGGCGAGCGGACCGTGATCACCAAGACCCTCAGGCGGCGGGTCTTCGCTCTGGTGGGACGGATCACCCGCTCGGCGCGCCGCCTCACTTTGCATCTCCCCCGGCGCTGGCCTTGGGAAACCCAGTTCAGTCGCGCCTTGGCCCGGCTGCAAGCCATTCCGTTCCCGGCCTGACGGCCAGCCTGCAACTGACCCAACGTCCCCGCAATCTCGCGCCACCCCGGTCGCGAGAGTCCCCTGCTGCGTATCCTCTCGCCATCCCGCGCATCGCAACTCCCGCATAGGGCCTTAGGGGCCCTGTGCGGCGACTGAAGACCCTCCGCCGCCCTCCCATCTACCCCAAGACTCCAGGCCATCTCCCCTGTAGCTCCCTCACCCACCCCCTTCCGCTGTCCTCACGCCGTCCATCCGTGTCCTTCGGTGGATTCGGGTTAAAGCATGTTCCCCAGAGTAGCGATCCAGTAAATCGCCCTGGGGCGTATGAGAATGGCCGAAACCGCGCGGTGGAAATCACTAAGGACTACGTAGCGAACTTCGGGGCCGATTTTGAGCGTGAGCGGCAGTTGGAAGCGTTTTTCGAGATGCCAGCCGCCAAATGTGTCATATCGGGCTCGATCGACCTACTATTCCATGAAGACGCGTCTGGTAACATTCTCAAGGCGGAAATCATCGACTTCAAGACAATGGAAGGCCGAGAGGAACCCACCACTAGCGATGACCTCGATTGGACAGAACTCGCGTTGCAGGTTCAGTTGTATGCCCGAGCAGCGGATCACGTGCTGGGTCAGAACGCCAAGACCGGCAGCGTCCATCTCCTAAAGGACGGCCAGCGCATTGAAGTCCCGATCACCCAGGACGCGGTGAATGCTGCACTAGCCAATATCGAATGGGCTGTAACTGGGATTTTCGAGTCAGACTTCCCGATGAGGCCGCACCTTCAAAAGTGCAAGACATGCGCTTTTCGTTCGATTTGTCCCCAGACACCTCAGAGTTTCACCTCTTCGCGTGCGGCTCCACCGGAACTTCATCTGCCAGGCCGCACGGAGATGGCTCGATCGTTCAGCCAATACCAGGAGCGGTGATGACGTGCCGGACAATCTGACACCTGCACAGAGAAGTTACTGTATGTCACGTATAAAGAGGAAGGATACGGGACTGGAACTCCGTGTACGCTCGGAACTCCATAAGAGAGGCTTGAGGTTTCGTAAACACCTCAAAGAGTTGCCAGGCAAACCGGACGTCGTCTTCACCAAAGCAAGAGTCGCCGTCTTCATTGACGGCGACTTTTGGCATGGCTACAGGTTCCCAACGTGGGAACACAAGGTTTCGGATTTCTGGAAGACAAAGATATCCAAAACCCAAGAGAGAGACACGAAGAACGACGATAGCCTCTCTGAAATGGGATGGACGGTAATACGCCTGTGGCAATCTGACTTGCAGAGGGACTATGAGGCCAGCATCCAAAGAATCGTGCACGCTGTGACATTGAAGGCAGACTGGTGATCGCAATCAAGCTCATGTGGGATTACAACGATGCCCATTATTAGCAGGTCAGGCTGGACACGCCAGCAACTGCTGGTGGCGTTCGCGTTGTACTGCCGAATACCATTTGGCAGGCTGCACGCCGGGAACCCTGATGACCTGCCCCCAATAGTTGTACCGACCAGGGGAGTCAGTTCACCAGTGAGGCCTTTACGCATTATGAGACACTGATAGCCTTTGGTCTTGCCACTGAATGCAGCACAAAAAGACCGCAACGTTTCGTGATGCCGCGCTTTGCGACCAGGCAACTGTCTCAGTAGTTAAATCAACGCGATGCCCTCTGGTATCCGGGATCCGCAAGAACGCACCCACTACTGTCAGAGCACCACAATGGGTGCGACTTATTGCTCACAAGGTAACTATCAGCTGGAACACAGTACTGCCTACAGTCCCCTCAGGCCCACCAGCAACTGATTATTTCCGGTCTGATGTAGCCGCCCTTCCTTCAACATAGGTAAGGTTGCTGATAGAATAAGGGGACTCGCCGGTGCTCCCATCCTCAAGGAGCTGGAAGGCAACGCCCGTTGCAACCTCAACGACGCCCCCGGGTCCCTATCTTTACGTTATTCCAGGACTCCAACTACCGGACCATCTGGACCGCCGGACTATTGACCGAGGTCTCTCGCCGGGTGGAGCAGCTGGTCCTCAGCTGGTTCGTTCTCCAGGAGACCGATTCACCCTTCCAGCTGGGGTTGCTGCTGGTGTTCCTCAACGCCCCCAGGCCCATTCTGTCCCCTTTCACCGGGGTGTTCGCGGACCGCTTCAGCCGCCGCCGGATTCTTCTGGTAGCCCAGGGCATCCTCGTGCTGGTCGCCGCGGCAATTCTCACCCTATTCATGACCGATCGGATGGAGCCGTGGCACGCCTTCGTCGGGGTGGTCTTCCACGGGTTCGCCAGGGCGCTGGACGACCCCGCGCGCCGCCCTGCGATATTCGACATTGTGGGGCAGAACAAGGTTGTCACGGCCATGTCCTGGGCGATGATAAGCAATACTCTGGGAATGATGGCCGGCCCCCTTATGGCAGGAGTCCTGATCAGCGTGGTGGGGTTCACAGGAGGCTACGAATGTGCACTGGCACTGCACCTGGTGGCCATGGGGCTGTTCTTTCTGGTAAAGATTCCCTTCCGCCGGATGAACGTCGCCGCGGAACCGTTCTGGACAAGCTTGACGGCTGCCATACGATTCGCGGTGCACAGTCCCACTCTCATGGGTGTGCTCTACATTAGCCTTATTATGAATGCCATGTCCTTTCCCACCCAGCAGTTCGTCCCCGCCATAGCACGGGACCAACTGGGGTCGGGACCGGTGCTGGTAGGGCTCCTGGTCACCGCCGCCGGCATAGGCCAGCTGGCTTCCTCCGGGGTGATAGGTTCTATGAGAAACCACCAGTACCCCAGTCGGATGTTCGTCATAGGGACCCTGGTAGCTCTGGTTATGGCGCTGGTGTTCGTCTGGTCTCCCTGGTACGGCTTCGCCTTCGGCATCTGGCTCCTCTTCGGCATCGGACAGGCAGCATTCGGGACCATGCAGAGCTCCATTATCATGCTCTGGTCCCCACCGGAGATGCGGGGAAGGATGATGTCTCTCCTCTTCGTATTTATCGGCGTGGGGGCCCCCATCGGGACCCTGGAGATCGGGACGTTGGCTGTCGTACTCAGCACCCAATGGGCGCTCACCATAAACGAGGTGATCGCACTGTTTTTGATACTGCCTGCTCTGGTGCTGACTCCGATGGTCTTCCGGCCCTCCAGTGTGCCGCCAACGGCGCCGAGCCAGGAATGAGGATCACACCCCGGTGGCGGGCGACAGGGTGTTATAATCAGCCAGATAACCCTTGAGTAGAGGAAGCGATATGGAAAATGGTAATGGCCAACTCAGGAAACTGTACGTGGGAATGCACGATGGAGTTTGCGTGCTGACCAGCTCAGACGGAGGAATGAGATGGGAGCAGGGCAAGGTTACCCCGCTGGCCCATGCGGCGGCCAGGCTGGCGGTGAGCTACGCAGACCCCGGGCGGGCCTACCTGGCGGCCTACGAGGCTGGAGTGTACCGGACAGGTAACAGCGGTCATTCCTGGCAGCGTCTCCCATCCTATCCGTCGGATTACGCCCACAGCGTCCTGGTACACCCCGAAGATGCCCAGACCATATACGTTGGGAGCGAGCCTTCGGCAATATTCCGCTCTCGTGATGGCGGAGAGAGCTGGGAGGAATGCTCGGGCTTTCGGGCGGTGCCCCAGTCCAGCCAGTGATTTTTCCACTCCGAGACCCGGTTGTCCCACGTCCGCGACCTCCGTATGGCGCCCCACGACCCTCGCCTACTTTATGCTGGAATCGAGGTTGGCGGTGTGGTGCGATCTTCGGACGGCGGCGAAACATGGCGGCAGTTGGACGGCACCGATCCGGATATCCATATGGTGAACCTTAGCACGGACCAGCCCAGCAGGGTCTATATAGCGTCGGCCGCAGGCCCCTACCGCAGCGATGACGGAGGTGTCCACTGGGAGCTAATCTACCAGGGACTCCAGCGGTCATATGCCGTGAACATAGCGGCAGCCCCCGATGACGCCGAGCTGGTCCTGCTCACGGTATCCAGAAATGCCGGGCGGGAGAGTCCCCAGTTTCACCGCTCCACCAACGGAGGACGTAGCTGGCAGCAGATAGATTCGGTGGGAACGGCAGAGGATATGGTGGTGGCGGTGGACTGGGACCCATTCGACTTCGACCGCGTCTACGCGGGAACGGATGGGGGGCGGGTTTATTGCAGCGACGATCGGGGAGCCTCATGGAAGCCCCTCGAGGTAAGCCTCTCCTCCGTCGCGGTAGGGGCTCTGGTGGTTGGGCTGGCTTAGCTCCAGGTCCGTCTACCATTCCGGTCCAGATGACCCCGGCTATACCTCCCGCCTCATAGCCCTTTGGGCCTCCCGGTCCTTGTCTCGGTCGATGATCGTCCTACGTTTATCGTACTGCCTCTTGCCCCGGACAAGTCCGAGTTCTACCTTGGCGACGTGGTTTTTGATGTAAAGTTTAAGGGGAACGACGGTGTATCCCTTTTGGGCCACATTGGCCGCCAGGTCCGCCAGTTGGTCCCTATGCAATAGCAGCTTACGGGCGCGGGTGGGGTCATGGTTATAAACACCCGCGGAAGAGTAGGCTGCTATGTGGGTGTCCACAAGCCATAGCTCACCGTCCTCGGGTTTGGCGTAGGAGCCACGTATGTTCACCCGGCCCGCCCTTATGGACTTTATCTCCGTACCGGTAAGCACCAGCCCCGCTTCTACCCGCTCCAGCACCTCGTAATCAAAGAAGGCTTTTCTATTCACGGTGATGGGCTTGAAGTTGTCGTTGTCCTTACTCAAGGCGTCCCACCTCGGTCTCCAGGAGCTCGATGGCCTTGTCCAGCTGGAGGTCTTCCTCCCCCTCCTCCGGCTGGGTGACCACAATATCCGGCTGGATGCCTTCTCCCTCGATCAGAGTGCCACCTGGGGTGTACCAGCGGGCTATGGTGAAATACATCCCCGAGCCGTCGCCCAGTTTTCGGAGGGTGTTGACGCTCCCTTTGCCAAAGGTCTTTTCACCGACTACCAAGGCCCGATCCCCGTCCATGAGAGCCCCCGCCAGCACCTCGCTGGCGCTGGCGCTGCCTCCGTTGACCAGCAACACCATAGGTATGTCCTTGGCCAGGCCTCCAGACCCTGCCTTCCAGTCTTTACGGTTATCATGTCCGTCGACTTCGTATAGTACCAGGCCGCCATCGAGAAACTGGCCGGTCACATCCACCACGGTCTGTAATAAGCCCCCAGGATTGTTCCTCACATCCAGGATCAATGCCCGCGCGCCGAGTTTCTCCATTCGCTCCAGGGCATCAGCCACTTCCTGATCGGTGGTTCCCGTAAAGTTGATGATCTTCAGATGGGCGATACGGCCCACCAGCATCCTCAGGTTCGCACTTTTTACCTTGATTACATCCCGGACAACGGTCATGTTAACCAGTTCGCCACCAGTTTTGCGGAGGATGACCAGGTCAACGGGCTCACCCCTCTCACCTCGTATCTTGCTTACTGCTTCCAGGAGACTGATGCCCTCCGTGCTTTCTCCGTCTATCTCCAAGATGATATCTCCCGGAAGCATCCCTGCCTTCTCCGCAGGCGTGTCATCCAAAGGCGCTACGATGGTTACCCGTCCGTTCTTCATGGTTACCTGGGCACCAATACCCTCGAAAAACCCCTTGAAGTCCTGGGACTCGATAGCGTGCTGTTTGCGTGTCAGGTAAAGGGCATAGGGGTCATCCAAGGCCTCCAGCAGCCCTTTGACGGCCCCCGCGGCCAGGACGTCGGGGTCCAGGGAGTCCCGATCGAAATGATCGCGCTTGAGGGTAGACCAGGCTTCAAAAACTTTGTTGAAATCCTGGGGCACGCCTTCAGGTACCGTCAACCCACTGGTAGCACCTGATGAGGTTCGCCCGTCTCCACCCCGGACGTCCAGTTTAACGGCCCAACTGGTGATGGCAACAACCAGAGCTAAAGTGGCTATGAGCAAAGGAATCGAAACGTGGGACCTCAGCTTACGGAACAGCGGACTTTACCTCCAGCTCTGTTTAAAAGGAAAACTTGATTCTCACCATAGTTAAAAATATATCATACATGCATGGCGGTGTATTTTAGAAACCGGCCACCGGCCTTACGGCCCAGCCGTCCCACGAACCACTCGCCTATAGGAAGAAGGCCTCGGGAAAATGGAGCAAGGGCCGATGGCGCTAATAGAGGACGAGTACCGGGGTTAAGTCAGGATTTCCTCTGACGCAGTGGCGCGCTGACCCGATGGAGATGCGAGAGGATCTCCCTTTGCGATCGGAACATACTCGTTTCGTGGTAAGAGACCGAACGGTCCCGGCAAAAGCCTTTGACGAGTCGCTGGGCTTCCCTCAGCCTGTTATGGGGCATATTGGGGAAGAGGTGGTGCTCGATCTGGTAGTTGAGGCCACCGTACCAGAAGTCGGTAAGGCGGTTGGGCGTAACGTTTCGGGATGTGAGGACCTGTCTCCTGAGGAAATCCAGACCGGAGTCCTTGTCGATGATGAGCATCCCCTTGTGGTTGGGTGCAAACACCGAGCTCAGGTAAAGGCCGAATAGCGCCTGATGTATAACAAGCACCAAGGTCGCATGTAACGGGCTCATCAGATAGAAGAGCATGCCGACGTATGCTGCCAGCGATAGGACAAGCAGGACCGATTCGGTGACGAAGAACCTAGGCCGCTCGCGCCACAGGAACTGGATGCTGGCCAGCCGGATCCCCAGGGCCTGAAGGCACATCAGGAGAACATACAGGTAGCTTTGATATCTCACCACCATGCCATAGAACCCGCTCCTGCCCAGGGCCTGTTCCTCGGTGAAGGCGACCACCGGTATGAAGGTATCGGGGTCCATGCCGAGTTGGTTGGGGTTGGTATGATGCCTGTTGTGTTTGTCGATCCACCAGGTGCGGCTAACGCCCACCAGAACGGTGACAAAAAGGCCCATAAGGTCGTCCTTCCACCTGGAACGGAACATCTGGTAGTGCCCGGCGGAGTGGCCGAGGAGCCCCAGCTGCCCGGATACGAAGGCCAGAAAAGCGGCGTCCACAAGGCGTAGCCAGAGGTTGTCAACCAGCACAAGGAAAGTCAAGCCGCCAGCCACCAGTGCCAAGACCAGCAAGAACTTGCCGATGTAATATAGGGGCTGTTTTTCCAGTAACCCCTGCTCTCTGACGATACGCCTCAACTCCGCGTAGTCGCTGGGTGGTGAGGATTCTACGGTCCCGCCGGGAAAAAGGGGCCTGGAGGCTGGTCTTTCTGGCTGAGCGTTCGCTTTTTGGCCGGTCTGCCCATCGCGAATGCCTGGGCCTTCTTGGAGCGCTCCCGCGCTAAGGTCTTGGCTCACCATGTTGGTAACGCACCCTTATTATTAGATCGTAATCCTGGCTATGACGTGTCGCACAGTGGATGGCCGGGAACCTGCCCAGGTTCACTGGGATTTTTCGAACAGGCCTCAGCATTTCTCGCCCTGATTCTATCATATCATACCAAGAAAGCAGGCCGGTTGATACGAGTCCGGTACCCCAGATTGGGCACATTCCTGCCATATTGGTTCCACGTAAGCCCTGGGGTGGTCTCATCCATCAGGCAACGGGAGGGAGTTGATAGATAGCAGCGCTTTCAGTCAATGGCACCTAGCTTGACTGCTGCCCCATCAACCCGCCGTGGGGTTGCGCCTGTACCAGTCGATGATCTCCCCGCCGGTGGCCGCCCAGACTCCCTGGCGCCGCATCATGTAACTCAAAGCGTCCTCCAGGGGCGCGATACGGAAGGGCTGCCCGATGAGCCAGGGGTGGAGGTTCAGCACCAGCAACCGCCCGTTTTGCGCCCCGTCACGGTAAAGTATATCGAAGCCTTCTTTCAGCAACTGCCCGTACCTGGCTATGTCCATCCGCCGGTCCCAGAGGGCGTTGACGTCGTCCAGCTCCAGCATGATGGGAAGGGCGTGAATCTCGCCGGCGGGGCTCTTCAATGGGTAGGGTTGCTCGTCGTTGGCCCAGTCGCACACGTAGCGAATCCCGGCCTCGGCCAGTAGCTGGGGTGTCCTTGAAGATTCTCCATATTCGGGCCCCAGCCAGCCCGCCGGGATAGACCCTGTGGCGCGCTTCAGGACCTCCACCGAGGCCTGAATATAGTCCCGCTCCTCTTGCTCCGACATGTTTCCGGTAATCATTTGGCTCACCGAGACGCCGTGGCCGATGATCTCGCAACCCCGCTTCCGGCAGTGGTCTACCAGGTAAGGATAGTGTTCGGCGGTGAGGGAATCCATGGCCACCGTGGCCTTCACACCCTGCCTTTCCAACACGTCCAGGACCCTGAATATCCCCACCCGGTGGCCGTATTCCCGGTGGGACAGAAGGGCGTAGTCGGGGAATGGCCGGGGGGTGACTCCGCCCGACAGGGTGGGAGACCGGTAGCTGCCGGCCGGAGTCTCCCATTCAAGATGCTCCAGATTTACGATAACGCACAGGGCGAGCCGCGCGTTTTCCGGCCACCTGAGCACCCCCCGGTTGGGCAGGGGTGACCAGTCATAATGCTCATGGTCCATGCCTAGTCGGCGTTCCGCCGGCATAACGTCTCCCCCTCAGTGGACGCCTGATGTAAACCCCGTTTATAGGTTAAATTGAGCGGCGTGAGCCAACGCCTGGTCATAGTAGTTGGCCATGTAATACTCGGCGATTTCATCGGCGGTGGCCTGCCATACACCATCATGGGACAGGATATAGCGCAGGGTCTCCTCCAGATACTTGATCCGGTGGGGCTGCCCGATGAGATACGGGTGCAGGGCGATGCACATCACCCGCCCGCTCTCGGCCCCCTCCTTGTAGAGCTGGTCGAACTGGGCATTGCATATCCTGGTGAAGTAGTCTCCTTCGTAGTGGTTCCGGAAGACGGTGACGTCGTTCAGCTCGACGGAGTAGGGCACGGACACCAGCTTGCCGGATTTCACCTTGATGGGCACCGGCTGGTCGTCGTGCATCCAGTCGGCGTGGTAGATGAGCCCCGCCTCGGCCAGCAAGTCCGGTGTGCGGGGTGTCCCGGAAACCGCGGGCCCCAGCATCCCTTTTAGGGTCTGCCCCGTGTGCCTCTTCAAAGTGTCTATGCAGTCCCGGTAGAACTCCCTCTCTTCATCCTCGGTTAAGGCGTTCATGTAGCGGGTGTTGTAGATGCCGTGGCTCATGAACTCCCATCCCCGCTGTACCATGGCTTCAGCAACCTCCGGGAAATGTTCCAGCACCGCCATGTTGAGGGATATGCAGCATTTGATCCCGTACTTGTCCATCACCTCCAACATGCGCCAGAAACCCACCCTGTTCCCATAGTCCCGGTAAGAATACTGCTGCACGTCGGGATAGGGTGTCCGGGGCCAGGGGTTACGCCGCCCGTCGAAGGCGGGGGAATATTCGTAGTGCTCCACGTTGGGGGCAACCCAGAGGGCCACCCGGGCATCGTTGGGCCACTTTATGGGGGGGCGCTCGATGATGGGGCTGTAGTCTACTCGATATGGAGGCAATGCCATCGGAATGCACATCCTTTGAACGGCGCCAGCCCAGAGAGATGGCCTTGGCTGTCGACGTTTTATGCTGCGGGAACGCTGCTGCGGAAATGCTCCGTAATCTCCGAACCTGTGGCGGGCCATACGGCCTGGCGGCGCATTATGTGGCCCAATGCCTCATCCAGGTACCTGATGCGGAAGGGCTGCCCGATCATCCAGGGATGGAGGTTGAGGGTTAAGAGACGGCCGGTGGTGGCCCCTTCCGCATACATGGTGTCGAAGGACTCGGTAACCCTTTGGGCCCAGCGGCCTGTGGTTATCCGCCGGATCCAGTGGGCGGAAACATCGTCCAGGTCCAGCATGATGGGGAGGGAAATCATCCGCCCCTTGGGGACCTTCATCCAGAAGGGCTGCTCGTCGTTGGGCCAGTCACAGACGTACTCTACCCCCTCCTCGGCCAATATGGCGGGGGTACGAGCGGACTCACCGTACTCGGGCCCAAACCAACCCTTGGGCCGCTGACCCGTGGCCTTTGCCACCGAGTCCAGAGAGGCGCGGATATACTCTTTTTCCTGGTCCTCAGCCATGTTGCTGGTGATCATACGATTGATGGTCTGGCCGTGGCCGATGACCTCCCAGCCCCGCTTTTGGCATTGGTTTACCAGGAAGGGGTAGTTCTCCGCCACCGCCGCATCCATCGCCACCGTGGCCTTCACTCCGTACCTGTCCAAGACGTCCATCACCCGGAATATACCGACCCGGTTGCCGTACTCCCGGTGAGAAAAATTACGGAGGTCCGGGAAAGCCCCTTTCCCCAGGCCTCCCGGCAGATTTGGGGGCATGTAATTATCCGGCGAGAGCTCCCACTCATAGTGTTCCAAGCATACTATTACGCATAGGGCCACCCGAGCATCGTTGGGCCACCTGAGGGGCGGCCTGCTGACTATGGGGGACCAGTCATAGTAATCGTTGTCCATCCCGGGGCGGCGCATGCCTGGCATTCTACTTATCTCCTTCGATATATCTCGGCTCCATTCGGTGTCCGGGGGCCATGGGATTTAAGCCGGCTGTTTGGCCTTCGCCCGCTACTGCACGTGGGCAAGGACTTTATCATAGTAGTTGGCGATGTAATACTCGGCGATTTCGTCGGCAGTGGTTTGCCAGACTCCGTCGTGGAAAAGGATGTACTCCAGGGCCTTGTCCAGGTACTTTGCCCGGTCGGGAAGGCCGATTAGGAATGGGTGGAGAGCGATGCACATCACCCGGCCGCTTTCGGCCCCTTCGGCATAGAGGGTATCGAACTGGTCCTTGCACATCTGGAGGAAGTCCTCGCCTTCGAAGCTATTCCAGAAGAAGGGCACATCGTTGAGCTCGATGGAATAGGGGACCGAGATGAGCTTGCCCTTCTTCACCTTCAAGGGGAAGGGCTGGTCGTCGTGGAACCAGTCGGTGTGATAGATGAGGCCCGCTTCCGCCATCAGGTCGGGAGTATTGACGGTGTTGGACAGGGCAGGCCCCAGCATTCCCTTGAGCTGCTTCCCCGTATACTGCTTCAGGGTGTCGATGCAGTCCCGGTAGAACTCCCGCTCTTGCTCCTCGTTATAGCTGACGATATAGCGGGTGTTGTAGATGCCGTGGGTCATGAAGGCCCAATCCCTATCCACCATGGCCTTGCAGATCTCTGGGAAGTGCTGCAGCACGGCTTCATTCAGGGAAACGGTGCATTTAACGTTGTGCTTGTCCAACACCTCGGTCATCCGCCAGAAGCACACCCGGTTACCGTAATCCCGGTTGGAGTACTGTTGAACGTCGGGGTGAGGGCTACGGGACCATGGGTTCCGTATGGGGTCTGGATTCGGCAGGTACTCGTAATGCTCTACGTTGGGGGAAACCCAGAAGGCGACCCTTGCGTTGTTGGGCCACTTGATGGCTGGACGGTCAATGATAGGCGAGTACTCGATACGGTCCGGGGTTAGCGCCATATCTCCCTCCTAGTATTCTCTATCCTTCTATTATCCGGCTGTAGACCTCGGGGCGCCGGTCCTTCTCCAGGTCTATGCGCCGGCGAACGTACTCTACCTCCTCCATGTCCAGAGAGGCGATAACAAGTTCGTCCCCGTCGGTAACCGCCTTGGCGACGATCTCACCCGAGGGTTTGGCGATGAAGCTGCCGGCTATGAACTCCTCTCCCTCCTCCACTCCGCCCTTACCGGCGCCGATGGCGAAACACTGGTTGGCATTGGCTCCGCCGCATATAGCCACCTGCGAGGCATTCTGGCCATCCTCCTTGGGTTTACCGAAGGTCGGGGTGTTGTACGGGGCGCAGATTATCTCGGCGCCCTCCAGCCCCAGGCAGCGGAAGGACTCGGGGAAGCGGCGGTCGTAGCAGATCAGGGCGCCCACCCTTGCCTTGGCCGTTTGGAAGACGGGAAAGCCCAGGTTCCCGGGCGTGAAGTAGCGCTTCTCCAGGATCTCGGGCGTACGGTGTCCCGTGGGCTCCGCGGCGCCTGGGATGTGGATCTTGCGAAAGGTTCCCAGGACCCGGCCGTCGTTGTCCGTCATAACGGCGCTGTTGTAATAGGTGTCGCCGTCTTTTTCGGCGTAGGGCAGGAGAAAGGCGATCTTGTTTTTCTTGGCAGCCCTGAAGAGGGGTTCCGTTTCCGGGGATGGCATCTCTTTGTCGAAGAAGTGTTCGTACTCCTCCCGTACGTTAGTGCAGAAATATGGTGTGAGGGCCAGCTCGGGAAAGGTGAGGAGCTCCACCCCGGCACGGCCGGCCTCCTGCACCAGGGAGACCATGCGCTCCACGGTCTCAGCCTTGGACCCGGAAGCTGGGCCCAGCTGCGCCGCGCATGCCACAACCTTCTTTCCCAACACAAAATCTCCAGTCCGGCCCTGCCTCCGGCATCTAAAGTGGGCGATTTGGCGAGAGGCCCATCCCTGGGCTTGCTGAGGACGTCAGTTGGCGGCGGCTCGCTCGGCCTTTATCTCCGCCAGCTGTTCCAGGAACTCCATGGTCTTGTCCACACCCACCACGTCACAATACTTGAACTGCATGTCGAAGAGGGCGGCTTTGTGGGACAGCTCTATGCGGTCAAACACGCATTCTTCCACCACCGATATCTTGAAGGCGGGGTAGTAGCTGCCGTCCACAGCGGTGGCCCGCACGCACCCGCTGGTGGAGTTGCCTATGAGGATCAGACTGTCCACCTTTTGGGCCATGAGGACATACAACAGGGGGGTGTGGAAGAAGACGCTGGCCTTCTGCTTTTCGATGAGCAGGTCGCCGGGCTCCATTGCCACCTCAGGTTGGATCTCGGAAAGGGGGCTCAGCTCGCTGTAGGGAAAGCTGGGGTCATCGTGCTTGGGCAGGCCGTGGATGGCCTTGAAAATGTGCTTGCTGTAGATCACGGGGACGCCCGCGTTCCGGGCCGCCGGAATCAGCTTCTGCATGTGCTTGAGGGCGGCCCAGGCGAAGGGACCGCATGCACCCGGATACTTGTCCAGCTGCTCGAATATCGGCCTGTCCTCCCCCACGGCGCCCACGTTCATGTCAATGACGATAAGGGCAGGCCGCTCCCCGAACCCCGTCTGCTGGCGGAATTTCCGGAAGGAATTCACCTTCTTATCGTGTTCACTCAACAGACTGTCCCATACAGCCATGGGTCACCTCCCAAATTTGAGCTTTACGTTGCCGGGGCTTTACAGGGCCTGCTAACCAGCGGAGTAGGTCTGTTCCATTTCGTAAATACGGGGCAGGCCCAGCATCTCCACAATATCAGCGGTGCCGGGGCGAATGTCCCCGGTGGAGAGGATGCCTTCCTCCGCGAGCTGCTGAAACGCCTGCTTCACGGCGGTATAGACGATTCCCAGAGTAGCCACCGTGATCATGATTTTGAATCCCATCTTCTCGATCTCCGAAGGCGGAAGAAGGATGCCGTTGTACAGCCTGGGGAGGTCCGCCAGATTAGTGGCGTAGTTGGTAAGGTCCTCCTGGGTCTTGACTCCATCCACGAAAACAACGTCGGCCCCAGCGTCGCTATAGGCGCGACATCGCCGGACGGTGTCCTCCCAGCCATTGACCGCCAGGGCGTCGCAGCGGGCGATTATGACGAAGTCTTTGTCCTGGCGGGCGTCCAGGGCCGCCTTTATCTTCTGGACGTGCTCCTCCATGGGGATAACATCCTTACCCTCGAAGAAGCCGCACTTCTTTGGAAAGACCTGGTCCTCCAGATGGATCCCCGCCACTCCCACATCCTCGTACTCACGCACGGTCCGCCACACGTTGAGAGGGTTGCCGTAGCCCGTATCGGAGTCGCAGATGAGGGGTATGTCCACGGCCCGGCAGATGTATTTAGCGTTCTGGACCATTTCTGTCTGTGTGAGCAAGCCCACGTCGGGGTAGCCCTTTTCGGCGGCGGTGCCGAAGCCAGTCATGTAGATGGCCTTGAATCCCACCTGCTGGGCGATCTTGGCTAGAAAGGCGTTCATGCAGAAGGGCGCCACGACCATGCCGCTCCCGTTGATCATCCGGCGCAGGGCAGTGGTCCGGCGCATGTGGGACTCCGCCCAATGGGATTCCATCTCTTCACTACCGGCCACAGGGGCGCCGCACTGGGGACATTTGAAAGACCCGTTTCCGTTTATGGTCATCATCCTTACCTCAATGAGTGATAGGCTTTCCCGCTTTCATTTTTTCCAACACTTCCTTCAGGAAGGGTTCCAATCCTCCTGCCTTGAGGATCTCGTCGGGAGGGCTGCCATTGGGCAACGCCTCGCCCTTTAAAGAAGTGCCCTTGGTCAGATTCTTGACCTCGCCGGTTTCCAGGTCCACCTCAGCGGTGTCCCCCTCCTCGAAGGCATCGGAAACACCCGGACAGATGAGCACCGGGTAACCGGTGTGGATGGAGTTTCGGAAAAAGAGGCGGGACGTGGAATCGGCAACAACCACCGGAATACCCAGGGCTTTGAACATCCGCTGGGCTGGACGGCTGGAGCCGCAGCCAAAATTGCGTCCTCCCACTAAAATATCGCCCTTCTGGACCTGCTGGGCCCAACCCGGCCGGTTGGCCATCATGCAGAATTTCGACGCCTCTTCATCGCTGATCCCGGGCTTGGTGAGCACCGCGAACCCCGGCATCATGAGGTCGGTGCTGATCTTGTCCCCGAACTTCCAGACCTTGCCTGTATATTTCATATTCCCAACCTTCGTTCTTGTTGTCCGAGATGGGCTGAAACTCGGGATCTTGGCCTAGCCACCAGTTTCGGGTCCCGGTTCCGCCCTGCTACGCCTTCAGCCTACATGGGAGCAAACTTGATCCTGAAGCTAGAGGTACTGGCGGGGGTCAGCGATGTGCCCCTCCACCGCCGAGGCGGCCACAGTGGCCGGATTGGCCAGGTAAACGGATGACTTGGGGCTTCCCATACGCCCCTGGAAATTCCTGTTGGTGGTGGAGACACATACCTCCTCATCGCCCAGGACTCCCATGCCCATCCCAGGACAGGCGCCGCAGGTGGAGTTGGTGACCAGGGCGCCGGCCTCGGCCATTATCTCCCAGATCCCTTCCTTCAGGCACTCTGCCCAGATATTCTGGGAGGCCGGAGTGCATATCAGCCGTACATCCGGATGAATTTTCCGGCCCTTGATGATGCGGGCCGCCATGCGGAAGTCTTCCATGCGAGCGTTGGTGCAGGAGCCGATGAAGGCCTGGTCAATCTTGACCTTCTCCGGCGCCACCTGGTCGATGGGGACGCCGTTGCCGGGATCGTGGGGCAGGGCCACATAGGGCGGCAAATCCGTGACATCCAGAGTATATACCGCCTCATATGTGGCATCCAGGTCGGCTGCGGTCGGCTTGGGAGACCGTATCATCTTCCCGTCGAGATATTCCAGCGTCTTGTCGTCACAGGGGAAAATGGCGAATTTGGCACCCAACTCCACTCCCATGTTGGACATGGTGAACCTGCCGGGCATGGAAAGGTCGTTGACCGCGGGCCCTTCGAACTCCACGGCCTTGTAAAGCCCAACGTCGGTGCCGTATTCTGCCGCTATTCTCAGAAATACGTCCTTGCCCACCACAAAGTTTTCCGGCCCCGGAACTTTTCCGTTAATTACGAACTTGATGCTGGGCGGGACCCGCAGCCAGGTCTCCCCCGTGATTACGATGTAGATTAGCTCTTCGTTGACGGGGCAAGAGGCGACGTTGAAACAACCGTAGCTGGTGGAGTGGGAGTCTATGCTGGCGATGAACTCCCCGGGGGAGCAGTAGCCGTGGTTGGGATACAGCTCGTGGAGGATTCCGTGCCTTCCCCACTCGAAGAAGTGGGTGATGCCGTATTTCTTGACCATACGGCGCATGTCGGAGGTGGCGTTTGCGGAATCCACTGTATGGGCAGGGGCAACGTGGTCCTCGGTTACGTATATGCGGTCGGGGTCGAAGAGCTTCTCTACCCCCAAAGCCTCCAGCCGCTTGTAGAGCCTGCCACCCAGGGCCGCCGTCCCATCTACCTTGGCCCAGATGTATTCCCCTGCCTCGACCTCTTTCCGGCCCGAAGCCCGGGCAAGGATCTTCTCGGTCATGGTATGGCCCATTTTCGCTCTCCTCCCGTCCCAAGTCTTAGCGTGACCCCTGTATCAACACAGCCAAGCCCTTGGCTGGAGGTATTATAGACAGGCCCCAAATTGCTGTCAACAGGATTTCAGCTAGGCCGAAACTCCCGGTAATTCAGGGGTGATGCACTGCCAGGTTTCACAAAGGGCCGCCGCAATTGTTGGCAAAAACAGATTGCTTCTTAAAGACAGTCCTAACCGGGTAAGGGACCTGCCCTTTAATAACGACGGTGGGACATACGCAAGGTCTTTTGAAAGTCCTGGGCAGAGAGCTGGCGCCGCCCTTCGACGCTTTCTGGGAGTGGTTCGCCCCGGTTAAGGTTGACGCGGTCCGGAGACATAGCTACAATTGCAACGAGCAAAGACCCCGCTTCTACCGGAGGTGCGTGGTATGATATTGGCCTTTCCGGTACAGGCATAATTTTAGAGATGATGTGAACTCCCACGATCCCACCGAACATGAGAGGATGTGGATATGGAGCGCGTCGGCGTAGGGTTTACCAGGGGCCTGTCCCCCACGGATATGCTGGAGTGTGTGAAGCTTGCCGAAGAGCTGGGCTACGAGTCCGCATGGATGGCCGAGGGACAAGGGGGCGACCAGTTTTCGATACTGACGTCCTGGGCTCTGGCCACCAAGAAAATCAAGTTGGGGACCTGTATCAGCAGCGTATTCGTCCGGACCGCCCCGACCATCGCCATGGCAGCCGCATCCGTGGACCACTTCTCCGACGGGCGATGCATCCTGGGCCTGGGGTCCAGCCACAAGGCGCAGGTTGGGCCCGAGCACGGCGTCCCCTTCTCCCAACCCCTTCAACATCTACGGGAGTACGTGGACATCATCCGAATCCTGCTGCGCGACGGGGAGGTATCCTATCAGGGCAAAGCGATCAACATCCAGCGCTTCGACTTCTGGTTTCAACCCTACCGGAAGGAGATACCCATCGTCCTGGGGGCGGTGAACCCCAGAATGATCCAGGTCTGCGGTGAGATCGCCCAGGGCGCCATGCTTGTTTGGTCCACTCTGGAGCGCACAAGGATGGCGGCCGAGAACATCGCTCTGGGGGCCAGGTCCGCGGGAAGGGACCCAAAGGATGTGGAGCTGTCAACCTTGATCGCCTGCGCGGTGTCCGACGATAAAGACGAGGCCAGGGGGCCGATGCGGAACGCCGTGGTCACCTACGCCCAACGGCTGCCCCGCTACCGGAGGCTGATGCAGGAAGCCGGGTACGTCGAGGAGATCGATGCTGTGGTCAAGGCCATGGAGGAGGGAGACCGGGAGCGGGCCCTACGCCTGGTACCCAACGGATTGGTTGACAAGATATCGTTGTTAGGCTCCCCCGAAGAGTGCCGCGAACAGCTACAAGAGCATCGGAGAGCAGGTATAACTCTCCCCATCATCCATCCCAGGGCCTCCGGCGAGAACCCCAAGGAAATGGCCATGGAGTCCATCAGGGCCTGCGCACCCAGATAAATACTGTCCAGGCAGTCTTGGGGGGCATGGGGCCTTCAGGGCAAGCATACTGGAGGTTCGGCCAGTCAGGTAAGCGCCGTTAGCACCCCGCCCACCGCCTCAACCAGCGACCGGTTGCCGATCTGGTAGCTGGTCAGCTCCTTAATCGAATCAAGACAGAGATTGCCTTCGCCCTTTTCAGCGGCCTGCTCAGTCATCGCCAGCACCCCGGACCAGCGCTGGTCGTCATCTCCACCGCCGGGCAGTGGAAGCAGATGGATCTGAGTGGCGGACGGCCCGGTGAACAGCACCAGCATCGGTAAAGACTCAGGGTCCAACCCCAGTCCGGCCAGCAGGCCGTTTACCGTGCTGGAGACGCCGTGTTGCCCAAAGATCACCAGATGATGAAACCCCGCGCCTCGGTCCTCGAAACTGGAGCGGAACTGTCTGAAGATGTTGTGGGCGGATTTATCCTCAGCACTCACCAGGAATATAGCGTGGACTGAAAAGGGACCGAGGTCGTCGCTGTGTAAACCTTCGTGCCACCTGGTCAGTTTGCCCAGGTCGTGGGTATCGGCGTGCCCGGTCGTCATTCTGGAGACAGTCCCTTGCGTGAGAGATTTACCCAGCCTTGAGGGCGCTGGTGACACATTATAAAAGCTCAGCTTCGCCGAGTCCATGGCATTACTAAAAAGTCTGATGCAAAGAGACTTTTCTCCTTTCAGCCGTAAATACACCTGCTTTGACCCGCAAATTTGGGGATGGTACAATCCAAGGAGAGCTATTGCAATACCTCTGATGCGGAGGCACCACTGTGTCAGGACATTCAAAATGGTCAACCATCAAACGAGCCAAGGGCGTGGCGGACGCCCGCCGTGGGCAGCTTTTCACCAAGTTCAGCCGCGATATCGCCATAGCCGTCCGGGAGGGGAACAGCTCCGACCCCGAGCTCAATTACCGCCTCCGTCTGGCCGTTGAAAAGGCCAGAGGCGGTAATATGCCCATGGATACCATCGAAAGGTCAATCAGCCGTGCCGCGGGGGGAGGGGACTCCCAGGAGCAGCTTGATGAGGTGGTCTACGAGGGGTATGGCCCAGGGGGCACCGCCATCATGCTACAGGCCTTTACTCCCAATCGCAACCGCACCGCCGCCGAGGTCCGCTCCGTCTTTACCAAGGCCGGAGGGACCCTTGGCGAGGCAGGTTGCGTGGCCTGGAATTTCGACTCCAAGGGTGTCATCACGCTGGAGGTGGAGGAGGGCAACGCCGAGGACGTAGCCCTCATGGCCATAGACACCTCGGCGGAGGATGTAAAGGTGGAGGCCGGGTATCTTGAGATTTACACCCGTCCTGAGGCCCTGGAGACTGTGCGGAGAGAGTTGGAACAGCACAAGATAGGCACATCTTCTGCTGAGATCTCCATGATGCCCAAGTCCACTGTGTCCCTGGGGGTTAAGGAGGCCCAGCAAACGCTGAAGCTCCTGGACAGCCTGGAGGACCTGCTGGACGTCCAGAAGGTCTACAGCAACGGCGACTTTCCCGATGAGGTGCTGGAGTCGTACCGCACGGAAGGCTAGGGCCCGCCATGCATGTCCTGGGCATTGACCCTGGCACCCGCCGCATGGGCTACGGGCTGGTGGAGGATGGGGACAAGGTTGTGGCGGTGGACTGGGGTGTTATCTCCCTCAAGCCCTCCCGGCCCATCGAGGAGCGGCTCTACCAGCTTTATACCCACGTAGTGAACATGATCAGCATCTGGCAGCCCGACGCGGTTGCGGTGGAAGAGCCCTTTATGGGCAGCGGCGCATCCAGGTACGTGGCCCCCGCCTTCGCCGTCGGCCAGGCCCAGGCAGTGGTGCTCATCGCCGCCGCCGCCCACGCCGTCCCGGTTTCCCGTTACTCCCCCGCCCAGGTGAAGCGCTCGATAACGGACTACGGCGCGGCCAGCAAAGAGCAGGTGCAGGAGATGGTCAAGATGTTGCTGGGGTTGGACACCGTACCCTCTTCCTCGGATGCCTCCGACGCCCTGGCCATCGCCCTTTGCCATCTGCGCCAGAAGCAAATGGAGGACGTGTTGGACAGGGAGATAAAATCCTAGTGACGACCGAGTTGAGGTGGGGCATTTGATAACCGGCGTCACCGGCATCCTCGAAGCCAAGGGCCCGGACTGGGTGCAGGTAAGGATCGGAGGCAGTGTGAGCCTCCAGGTCTTTGTCCCATCCTCCGCCGTCGATGAGCTGGGCGGGACCGGAGACCAGGTGCACCTCCACACCCAGTTTGCCATTAAGGACGACGAGGCCGTTCTGTACGGCTTCTCGACCGCCGCGGCCCTGCGACTATTCCGGCAGCTCAACGGTGTGGCGGGTATCGGCCCCAGGATATCCCTGGCCCTCCTCTCCACGTTGGGTCCCCACGCCCTGGTCACCGCCGTGGTAATGGGTGACGTCGGCTCTCTCAGCAAGGTGCCCGGCGTGGGGATCAAGAGCGCGGGCCGCCTGGTATTGGAGCTGAAGGGGAAGCTGGAAAAAGAGATGGATGAAGCACCAAATCTGGCCTCCAACGGTGACAACGGCGAGGTGCTGTCGGCCCTCATGGCCCTGGGCTACTCCGCCGCAGAATGCCGGCGTGCCGTGGCGTCCGTGGGCAAATCCGACGGCCTGACCCTGGAGGAGAAGGTACGCCGGGCGCTGCAGCAGCTAGGAGGGGGATAGGAAACAATGGGCAGGTTCTCCCATACAGTTACGTTAATCGGGCCATCGGGTGCCGGAGCTGAGACCCTGGAGGCCCTGGTGGATACAGGAGCTGCTTTCACCGTCATTCCGGAGCCCATTCTGACGCGTCTGGGCGTAAGGCCCTTTCTCACCTTGCCTGTTCGCTTTGCCAAAGGACATACAGAAAACTGGCGCATGGGAGAAGTCCAAGCCGAGATTGATGGCCAGAGGATGCCCATACTTTGCCTCTTCGGCTCAACCGATGCCCCACCCCTCATAGGCGCCCATGCACTGGAAGCATTCCTGCTGACAGTGGACCCCGTAGAGCAGCGACCGGTTCCTAAAGAAGCCCTTTTGATGTATATGATAGCTGTTGAAAAATGCCTGATTTCAAGCTAGTCTCGGACTTCAAGCCCACCGGCGACCAGCCCCAAGGCGTTGACAGCCTGGTGAAAGGGGTGGGCCGGGGCTACCGCCATCAGACTTTGATGGGGGTCACGGGTAGCGGCAAGACTTTTACCATGGCCAACATCGTGGAGAGGCTCCAGCGGCCTACTTTGGTAATCGCCCACAACAAGACCCTGGCGGCACAGCTGGCCACCGAGTTCCGGGATTTTTTCCCCGAAAATGCCGTCGAGTACTTCGTCTCCTACTACGACTACTACCAGCCCGAGGCCTACGTCCCACAGACGGACACATACATCGAGAAGGACTCCGACATCAACGATGAGATAGACAAGCTACGCCTCTCCGCGACAAGGGCACTCCTGACCCGCAGGGACGTGCTCATCGTCGCCTCGGTATCCTGCATGTACGGACTGGGCGACCCCGAGGACTACTACAGCTTTGTAGCCCAGGTGAAGGTGGGGGAAGTGCGCAACAGGAGCCGCCTGGTGCGCCAGCTGGTGGACATGCAATACGAACGCAACGACATGGAGCTGAGCCGGGGGAAGTTCCGCATCCGGGGCGATACCCTGGAGGTGCTACCCGCCTACGACGAGGTAGCGGTCCGGGTCCAGTTCTTCGGAGACGAGGTGGAGCGGATCGTTGAGATAGACCCCCTCACCGGGGAGATCCTGTCACAACGCCAGGAGATGGAAATATACCCGGCCAAACATTTCGTCACGTCCAAGGAAAAGCTATTAATGGCCATTGAGGACATCAAGGTGGAGCTGGAGGAGAGGCTTCAGTTGCTAAGGTCCCAGGGGAAGCTGCTGGAGGCGGCACGCCTGGAGTCCCGCACCAACTACGACCTGGAGATGCTCAGCGAGACAGGATTCTGCGGAGGGGTCGAGAACTATGCGCGGCACCTGGCCAGAAGGGCCCCGGGCAGCTCTCCCTGGACCCTCCTGGACTACTTCCCCAACGACTTCCTGATGTTCGTAGACGAGTCCCACATGACCTTGCCCCAGGTCCGGGGCATGTACCACGGCGATATGTCCCGTAAGAAGACCCTGGTGGACTACGGCTTCAGGCTCCCTTCGGCCCTGGACAACCGCCCGCTGGACTTCAAGGAGTTCGAGGACCACATAAACCAGGCCATCCTCGTCTCAGCCACCCCAGGGCCCTACGAGATGAAGGTCAGCGGCCAGGTGGTTGAGCAGGTGATACGGCCCACGGGCCTGCTGGACCCCACCATAGAGGTGAAGCCCACCCAGGGCCAGATCGACGACCTCCTCGATCAGATAAAGACTCGGGTCGACAAGGGTGAGCGCTGCCTGGTGACCACGCTGACCAAGAAGATGGCCGAGGAGCTGGACGATTACCTCCGGGAGATGGGGGTCCGAGGCCATTACCTACACTCAGACATCGATACCCTGGAGCGGAGCGAGATATTGAGGGACCTGCGCCTGGGTATATACGACGTGGTTGTGGGCATTAACCTGCTGCGGGAAGGGCTGGACCTGCCCGAGGTCAGCCTGGTGGCTATCCTCGACGCGGACAAAGAAGGCTTCCTGCGTTCCGATTCCTCTTTGATCCAGACCACGGGGCGGGCAGCCCGCCATGCCGACGGGCACGTCATCATGTACGCGGACACGGTCACCAACTCCATGCGCCGCGCCATAGACGAGACCTACCGGCGCCGGGGCATACAGGACGCTCACAACGTGTCGCACGGTATAGTGCCCCAGGGAATCAAAAAGGCGGTCAAGGATATAACGGACCGGGTCAGGATGGTGGCGGAGACTAGGGCGCCCCACATGACCAATAGAAAGGCCATGTCCAAGGATGAGATGTTCCGGGTGGTCAAGGACCTGGAAACTCAGATGAAGGCGGCGGCCAGAAACCTGGAGTTCGAGAAAGCGGCCATGCTCAGGGACGAGGTATACGAGCTTCGACGGCTGCTGGTGATGGAAGAGAAGGCGCCCCTTGCGTCATCCAATTAGGTCAGCGGCCATCATCGGGCAGAGCCGATATGGCCGTAGGGTTGGAGTCCGCGTCTAAGGCAATGAACACCGGTGGGACCTCCTCGCCTATCCGGAGCAACATGCGGGCTTGTCCATCCTCATACCAGAGGATGATATCCTGCTTCCCGTTCTTGGACAGGTCCATATCTAGCCCGGCCACGTTCTCAACGTCCCCTAGTGTCAGGATCGGGGTTTGGGGTAACTGCCTTCGCATAAGCCCGAATCCACCGAAGGACGTCCTTGGGGACAGCCCTTGAAGAAGCCAGCGGGTGCTCCTCTGAATCTGGGATAATGGTTTTGGAACAGAAACCCGCCCGGAAACAAGGAGCACCCAATAGATGCTGCCACAGAACAAACCCGACCGTATTCGCATCCTCTTTGACGACCATCGCCTGGTGGCCAATGCCGGCCTGCTCCTGCCGGCCACCCTAGCCCGGCACCTGGGCCTGCGGGAACTCGTCGACCGTCACCTTGACCTCGGCGGAGCGCCGGGACGGGCGAACACTGGGGACAAGATGCTGACGCTGGTCGCTTCCGCGCTGGCAGGCGGCGACTGCATCGACGACGCCGATGCGCTGCGCGCTGGTGGGACGGTCGGTGTTCTAGGCTGCGTGGTCAAGGCGCCATCCACCCTGGGGACCTTCCTGCGCAGCTTCCGGTGGGGGCATGTCCGTCAACTCGACCGCGTGAGCCGCCAGTTGTTGGCCCGGGCCTGGGCCGCTGGGGCCGGACCCGGCGACTCGCCCCTGACCATCGACCTGGACTCGACCATCTGCGAGACCTATGGACTGGCCAAGGAGGGAGCGCGCCACCACGGCTATACCGGCGCCCGCGGCTATCACCCGCTGCTGGCCATTGCCGCCGGCACCGGCGAGGTGCTGATGTCCCGGCTGCGCGAGGGCCGGGCCAACACCGCCCGTGGCGCCGCCCACTTCCTGCGTGAGACGGTGGGGCGGGTGCGCTACGGCGGGGCCAGGGGACAACTCACGGTGCGGGCCGACAGCGGCTTCTACGCCCACACTGTCGTTGCCGCCTGCCGGGAAATGGATGTCCGCTTCTCTATCACCATCCGCCAGCGCGCCAGCCTGCGGGACCTGATCGAGGCGATACCAGAGGAGGACTGGACTCCCATTCTCTACTGGATGGACGGCGCCGCCGATGTCGCCGAGACGACTTACACCCCGTTCCAGACCAAGCCGGACGCCCCGCCGGTGCGGCTCATTGTCCGGCGGGTGAAGCCGACACCCGGTTCCCAGCTCGCCCTCTTCGCCAGATACAGCTATCACGCCTTCATCACCGACCGCGATGGGGAGACGCTGGAACTGGAGGCCGATCATCGCCGCCACGCCGAGGTCGAGAACGCCATACGCGACCTCAAGTACGGCGTCGGGCTGAACCACATGCCGTCGGCGCGCTGGCTCGCCGCCAACGGCGCCTGGCTGGCGGTCCAGGTGATGGCGCATAACCTCGCCCGCTGGACGCGGCTCGGATTGGTCTGGGCGAGGGGACCCTGATCACCAAGACCCTCAGGCGGCGGGTCTTCGCTCTGGTGGGGCGGATCACCCGCTCGGCGCGCCGCCTCACTTTGCATCTCCCCCGGCGCTGGCCTTGGGAAACCCAGTTCAGTCGCGCCTTGGCCCGGCTGCAAGCCATTCCATTCCCGGCCTGACGGCCAGCCTGCAACTGACCCAACGTCCCCGCAATTTCGCGCCATCCCGCGCATCGCAATTCCCGCATAGGGCCTTAGGGGCCCTGTGCGGCGACTGAAGACCGTCCGCCGGCCTCCCATCTACCCCAAGCCCCCAGGCCATCTCCCCTGTAGCTCCCTCACCCACCCCCTTCCGCTGTCCTCACGCCGTCCATCCGTGTCCTTCGGTGGATTCGGGATAAGAGCTATCGCCTCGAATTAGTATCTTATGTACAGTGTACGGCTAGTTTCAGCGGCGCATTAGAATTCTGCCACCCATGTGCCAAGGGGAAAAACCCCATGGCAGTACTTTAGTTCCGGGTATTTTCTCGGATATTCTGTGAGGAGGAGCAGAGGGAACTACATTGACGTTATCTATCGACTTTTGGTAGAATTCTCGTTGCAGTTGCATGAAAATGCACGGGGATATCCGGGTAATAACCCCCAGAAATATTCCCCAAAAATATCCCCCAAAAATATCCAAGGAGGCGAGGATGGCTCAGGATACGGTGACCCAAGATGAAGTGCGAGAAGCCCTGAAGAACGTCTACGACCCTGAAATACCTGTCAACGTCCTGGACCTGGGGCTCATTTACGACGTGCAGGTTAACGAGGGCAATATCTATGTGCTGATGACCCTCACTGCGCCGGGGTGTGGCATGGGGCCGATGATAGCACAGCAGGCAGAGTGGGCAATCTCGGAGCTGGAGGGCGTGGAGGACGTGGAGGTGGAAATGGTATTCGACCCTCCCTGGACCCCCGAACTGATCAGCGAAGACGGGAAGAAGCTCCTGGGCCTGGACTAGCTATCGTGGCTTTTATAGAGTCTATTATACGCCGAACCTGGTGTCAGGAATGACCAGTCCACAGGAAAACGCCAGGCTCGAATCAATCAAGCGCTCCTGGCAGCAGAAGCGCGAGGTTACCAAACGCCTGGGCAGCATCAAAACCAAGGTGGCGATATATAGCGGCAAAGGCGGAGTGGGCAAGACGACTATTGCCGTCAACCTGGCCGCGGCCCTGGCCCAGGAGGGGAAGCAGGTCGGGTTGCTGGACGTGGACATAGACTGCCCCAACGTCACCAAGGTTATGGGCATCTCCGACAGACCTGTCTACGAAAACGGCTCGATCATCCCCTCGGAAAGGTTCGGCGTAAGGGTGGTCTCAATGGCCTTCTTCCAGGAAAACGAAGAAGAAGCCATTATCTGGCGGGGGCCCATGATCCACAACGCCATCAACCAGTTCCTCCAGATGACAGCCTGGGGCGATCTGGACTATCTTGTGGTGGACCTTCCTCCCGGCACCTCCGACGGTCCCCTAACCGTCATGCAGGCACTCCCCCTCGACGGCTTCGTGGTGGTCACCACCCCTCAGCAACTGGCTAACCTTGACGCCAAACGCTGCATCAACATGATCAGGAAGCTCAAGGTGAACGTCTTGGGTGTGGTGGAAAACTACACTGGTGAGATGTTCGGCCAAGGGGGAGGGGACAGCCTGGCCAGCGCCATGGACCTGCCCTTTTTGGGCTCCATAGCCCTTCGGCCCGACTACCGTGACACCTCCAAGCCCACAGTCCTGAACAACGCCGACGTGATGGGGGAGTTCACGGAGATCATCCGAAAGATGAAGGATAGCTTGACGAAACTCGGGAAAGAGCTAGCTTAGACCGAGCTACGAACCAGACCTTCATCCTCCAGCAGCTCTATTATTTGCACCGCCCTGGAGTGTCCTATACGAAGGCGCCTCTGGAGCACTGACGGCGACAAGTGCTGGTAACGCTCCGCCAGCTCCCGGGCTTGATTCAAAAGGTCAAGCCCGTCCTCATTTTCCTCATCCTGGTAGGCATCTCCATTCTCCTCTAGGGGTATCTCTGGTAGGGGAGGGCCAGATTGGTTCCGCCAGAACTCCACCAGCTTATCTATCTCCCGATCGTGGACCAAGGTGCCCTGCACACGCTTTGGCTTGGGAGAGTCGGATGTGAGGAGAAGCATGTCCCCTTTGCCCAGCAGCTTCTCGGCGCCCACTGAGTCCAGGATCACCCGTGAGTCCACCTGGGAAGCTACGGCAAAGGCGATCCTGGCGGGAATGTTGGCCTTCAACAGTCCCGTGACCACGTTTACCGAAGGGCGCTGGGTGGAGAGGATGAGGTGTATCCCCGTCGCCCGTCCGAGCTGGGCCAGGCGCACCAGGCCCTGCTCAGATTCGTAGGCCGCGACCATCATCATATCGGCCAACTCATCAATTACGATTACCAGAAAGGGCATGTGGTCTTTTGACTTCTTGTTATAGCCCTCGATGTTCCTCACGCCGCTGGCTTCCATCAGCTTATAGCGGCGGAGCATCTCGTTTTGAATCGCCTTCAGGACCACCAGCACCTGATCGGTGTCTACAATCACGGGAGCAACCAGGTGGGGGATACCGTTGAATGGAGTAAGCTCCACGCGCTTGGGGTCCACCATAAGCATCCGCAGCTTGTCTGGGCGGTTGACCAGAAGCAAGGAGGCGACTATTGAATTTATGGCGACGCTTTTGCCGCTGCCGGTGGCTCCGGCGATAAGCAGGTGGGGCAGGTCCGTCAGGTCCGACACGATGGGCACTCCGGCGGTATCCTCTCCCAGGGCCACGGGCAGCCCACCTTTGGCGGCTATCTTCAGGAAGGCCGGGCATTCGGCCACGGACCGGAGCAACACCTTCCTGGGATACGGGTTGGGCACCTCAAGCCCCACCAGGGCCTCTCCGGGCACGGGGGCCTCCAGGCGAAGGTAAGGTGTTTTCAAGGCCAGGGCCAGATCCTTCTCCCTCATAAGGATACTCTGGACCTTCACTCGGCTCATCTCCAACTCAGGGCCGGCGTCGGCCTTGGGTTTGGTTCCCTTGAATTCCCTGTATCTCTTTAGCCAGCCGGGAACCAGGCCGAATCTGATGACCCGGGGACCCGCGCGAATATCCTCCACCGCGACCTCCACCCGATGCTCTGCCAGGGTC
Organism: Dehalococcoidia bacterium; assembly: GCA_965225925.1. Lineage (GTDB taxonomy): Bacteria > Chloroflexota > Dehalococcoidia > Lucifugimonadales > JAGWBF01 > CBDDBY01. Next base: position 455,743 of record CBDDBY010000004.1, read on the forward strand.
TCTTCGATTCGGTGCCCCATCTGTTTAAGTACCTCAGGGGAGACGGGACGGTCTTCCTCTTTGCCAAGAAGCTCAAGAGAAGGGAGTTGCCACCCCTGGTCCCTACGTTTGCCTTTCCCTTCCCAGTCGGGGACAGCTTCCGGGCCGGTCTCGGATAATTCCTGGGCTCTAAAGAGGTCCGGCTCGGGCGCCTCTCCCGGGACTTCGGAAACGGGCTCAGGCGACCTTCGCAAATCGATGGCTAACCCGTCGCGCCTTCCTACGTCGGCCCGGGCCAGCCTGGACACCAGCGCCTTTGCTGCCAGGGCCTTTACTAAATGTGACAGGCGCGTGGCAAGCCACATCGACGCCACGGCCCAGGCCTTCAGGGACCTTACTGCATAGGTTAAATAAACCGGCCCCGTTCTGCGGGGGAATATCAGCAGCGGCATCAGCGCCACGAGGACTGCAACCTTGAAGGCCCCCAGAGCCAGGGGGGTTCCCCCCAGGTATTGGCCCCAGTAGCCGCCCAGGGATGCTGCTTCCATTACGCCGCTGGAGGCGTCGAACATGGACAGAAGCCCCAGAGAGACGGCCACCACCAGGGCCGAACCCATCCACACCTTCCAGAGGGGCTTGATGGAGACGGCTTTGTAACGCAGTACCAGGAGAAAGCAGGCCAGCCACGTGGTTACAGGTATGAGCCCGTATCCCAGGGCCCCCAATAGCCAGTTCCGCACCGGCTGATGGAGTATGAAGACGATTATGGGAGCGATGATAGCAGCGAAGATTAACAGCAGCCCCGGCTTTCCCCGGACAAGGAACAGAGCCCCATGCTGCCCTATTCGGTCCCAATGGACGGTAATAAATGGGCGGCGACCGTTTGAGGAAACAGGCAGCCTATGCCGTTTGACAGCCTTTAACTTTGGGATTTAAACCTCCAGCGCAACAGGCACGATCACCGGGCAGCGGCCCGTCTTTTCCAGGAGGAGTTTGCTCACCGTTTCTTTTACAAGGGCGTTGGTCAACTCCCAGTTTATAGGGTAGTTGGGATTACGGTCCAGGGCCGCGGTCACCGATTCCGAGACTTTTTGAAACACCTCGGAGGCCTGCTCCTGGTCTATGAAGCCTCGGGATACCACTTCGGGAGACCGGGCCGCCAGTCCGGTAGACTTGTCCACGGCCACCACCACCACCATTATACCGTCCCGGGAGAAAGCCCTCCTGTCTCCCAGAAGGGGGCTGCTGGCGCCCATTACGGTGCGGCCTTCCACGTAGACGTTCCCAGCCGGTACTCTGTCCGTCACCCTACCTCCGTCTTCGGTAAGCTCCAGTACGTCGCCATCCTCCAGGATGAAGATGCCGGGATCGGGAACACCCATCGCCCTGGCCAGCGACGCATGGGCCACCAGGTGGTGGTATTCCCCATGTACCGGCACAAAGAATCGGGGGTTAACCAGACTGAGCATCAGCTTCAGCTCTTCCTGGCTGGCGTGGCCGTGAACATGCACCATGGCCACTCTGTCATATAGCACCCGGGCTCCCTGCCGGAAAAGGTTGTCTATCGTTCTAGTAACCACGGTCTCGTTTCCCGGGATGGCTGTCGCCGAGATTATTACCGTGTCCCCCGGAATCAACTGTATGTCCCGGTGGTTTCGGTTGGCAATGCGAACCAGGGCCGAGGTTGGCTCCCCCTGGCTACCCGTGGTTATGAGCACCACCTCCTCCGAGGGGAGATTCTTGGTCTCTCCCAGAGGCAGCAACACCCCGGGGGGAGGAGAAAGGTAGCCCATCTCCATGCTCATCTTCACGTTTTCAACCATGCTCCGGCCCACCACCGCCACCTTTCTGTTGTGGGCCGCGGCGGCATTTATCACCTGCTGTATGCGGGAAATTAGCGATGCGAATGTGGCAACGAGAACCCTGCCGGGCGCATCGCCTATGGCCCTGTGGAGGGCATCTCCCACCACCTGTTCCGAGGGGGTGTAGCCCGGCAGCTCCGCGTAGGTGGAATCCGACAGTAACAGCAGCACTCCCTTGGACCCGTAGGCGGCCAGCCGGCCCAGGTCGGTGGTTAAACCGTCCACAGGGGTGTGGTCCAGCTTGAAATCACCGGAATGGACCACCGTGCCCGCCGGGGTTTCTATAGCCAAACCCATGGCGTCGGGAATGCTGTGGCAGACTCGGAAGAACTCTACCTGGAACTTGCCCAACCGAATGGGATGACCCGGCTTCACGATCTCCACCCTAGTTCCCCGCAGGTTTCGGTGCTCTTTGAGCTTCACCGATATAAGGCCATGGGCCAACCTTGGTGCGTAGACGGGAACAGGCAGGCTGGCGAGGACGTAGGGGAGGGCGCCGGTGTGGTCCTCATGCCCGTGGGTTATGAATATTCCTTTTACCTTCTCCCGACGCTCAACCAGGTAGGTGATGTCGGGTATCAGAAGGTCCACCCCGGGCATGTCTTCCTCGGGGAACTGCACCCCGCAGTCGATGACTATGATTTCGTCATCGTACTCCAGGGCCATCATATTCTTGCCGACCTCCCCCAAGCCTCCCAGGGGAATTATTTTCAACGGCACGCTTTGCGTTCCTTCGAATCTGTACACCAGGCACTTCCCGGGAAAATCCCTGGACCTAATGGAACCCGCTGTGACAGATCACATGAAAGATGTGTTAGAACATGGACAATTGCTGGGGCGGAGGAGTTTCCTGGGATTCTTCCTGAGGGGCTATATCCTCTTGGAGCAACCCGGGAATGGCCTTGAAGTCCTCCTCGATTACCTTCTTTAGCTCCTGTCTGTGAAGGGCAGCGGCGGGGTGCATTATGGGGTAGATGTTTCGGCCTTGTACCCTTCTGAGCTTTCCCCTAACCTTGCTTATGGTCTCACCGGGGAAGAACTTGGACATGGAAAAACGTCCCAAGGTGACCACCAGCTTTGGATCTAACAGCTCTATCTGACGGTCCAGATATTTGCTACAGGCGGCTATTTCCGCAGGTAAGGGATCACGGTTGTCTTTGGGGCGGCATTTCACCATGTTGGCGATGAAAACTTGTTCCCGCTGGAGCCCTATGGAGGCCAGGAGTTGTTCCAGAAACATCCCGGCCGGACCGACGAAGGGCTTGCCCTGCTGGTCCTCATGGTAGCCGGGACCCTCTCCGATAAATATAAGCTGCGCATCCGAAGGGCCATCCCCGGGGACCGCATTAGTCCGGGTGTTGCTGAGGGGGCAGTCGGTACAGGTACGGACCTGCTGGGCCACCTCTTCCAGACTGTTCATGTCGGCCAAATTTACCCTTCCGGTATATAGGTTGGACCATGAGACTCAGTAGGCAGACTCAGCAGGCGGGCGCCGCCCTGACGGCCCTACGGCTACTGCCGGCCGGTTCTGAAATTCCTTGATCCCCGCCCAACGGCGGGAAGGTCATCCAGTCGACGGCGATAACGCATAACCTATTGGTCCGTCACTCCGTGGTTCTTCAGATAATCGATGGCGTTTTGGAGGGTGGCGATCTCCCCCGCTTCCTCGTCTGATATCTCGATCTTGCTTTCTTCTGTGGAGAATTCTTCCTCGAAAGCCATGATTAGCTCGGCCAAGTCGAGAGAATCGGCTTTCAAGTCGTCTACAAAAGAAGCGCTGGGCACCACCACATCCTCGCTGATGTCCAGCTTGTCTACCACAATAACTTTTACTCGCTCGTATACGGTTGCCATGACTTCACTTCCATTCCCTGCTGATTAATCTATCTCCACCTCTGCCACCTGGGGCGAGGTGATCTCAATTTCGTCCATAACGGAGCCCAATACCCCATTAACGAACCTGGGAGAACTTTCACCACCAAAGGTCTTCGCCAGCTCTACGGCTTCGTTGATGGCCACCTTGTGGGGTACACCTTTACTGAATATCAACTCAAACAAGGCCAGACGAAGAATGTTCCGGTCGACCACAGGAAGCTGATTTACAGGCCAGGCCGTGGCGAACTTTGCGATGGCGGCATCCACCTCATCCCACCGCCCGATTACTCCTTCCACCAACTCCAGCGCGTACTCAAACGAGGCTTCCGGTAGCCCGGCCTCGCCCTGGAGCCATCCGAAGCAATCATCTACTGGATGACTGGCTACGTCTGCCTCGTACAGGGCCTGTAAGGCCAGGGCCCGCGCTTTCCGTCTGCATTCAGTCGAATTCGCCTTCGGCATAAGCTGGTATTAGCGGCTATTGAAGTCCCTGCTCACCTCGTCCATGGTGGTCCCCATTGGCGCTGGCTGCAACTACCTTCATGGCAGAAGCCAGGTCCGCCACGTTCTGGACCTCTACGCCTATATCCTTGTACATTGGGCTGGAGCAGATCCTCTTGATCAAGCCGCCCAGGACCCTCCCTGGGCCGAACTCTACGAAATTGGTCACCCCCATATCCACCATCGAGGTGACGGACTCCTTCCAGTTGACACAGCTACATAGCTGGTTCTGAAGCTCCTCTTTTACCTCCAGCGCCGTGGTCAGAGGCAAAGAGGTTGAGTTGGCCATAACGGGTATCACAGGGTCGCGGAACTCCAATTTTTCTATGGCTGCGGCCAATCCTTCTCGAGCAGAAGACATCAGGGATGAGTGAAACGCACCGGATACAGCCAGCGGGATCGCCCTCTTGGCCCCACGAGAGGAAGCGACTTCCGTGGCGCGGGCCACATAGTCCCTATCCCCGCTTATCACTACCTGGTCTGCCCCGTTGATGTTGGCAATCTCGGCGCCTGTCTCGAAACAAATCTCCTCTATAGCGGCCTGGTCCAGCCCCAATATGGCCGCCATGCTGCCGGGGTGACTATCCGAGGCCTCTTGCATAAGCCGGCCCCGCTCCCTTACCAGCCGGATGCCGTCGGACATCTCCAACGCTCCAGAGAGCACCAGAGAGGTGTATTCCCCGAGACTATGCCCCGCCACCGCGACCAACTGGCCCAGGTCCTGCTGGTGGAACTCCCACAATGCTTCGGCACAGGCGATGCTGGTCGCCATTATCGCCGGCTGGGAATTTACGGTCCTCTCGAGTTCAGCCTCCGGCCCCTCAAATATCAACCGGGTCAAGGGGAAGGATAAGACATCATCAACTTCGTGAAATACTTCCCTTGCGGCGCAGGAATTATGGTATAGCTCCAGCCCCATACCCACGAACTGGGCTCCCTGGCCTGGGAAAATGTAAGCCATTTTATGTGACTCTTGCTTTTCCGTAATAGCCTCCAAATAGCAAATCCCCTGAAAAGGAAATTAAGATTAGTGCACAGAACCCGTGACATTAACTCTCGGACAATCTCATTATCTTACGGCGCCAACCCCCTTTACAGTAAGTTTGTCGAAGAAGTCCCTATCCTTCTCCGGTCGCCACCACCTGGCGCCCCTTGTAGAAACCGCAGCTGGGGCAGGCCACATGGGGCAGCTTCGCGCTGCGACATTGGGGGCAGCGGGAGGGATGGATTGGCTTCAACCGGTAGCTGGTGAATCTCTTACCTCCCCTGGCCCTGGTCAATTTCTTTTTTGGCAGTGCGCCCATGGCTAGCCTCTCTCGTGTGCGTAATGAAGATTCAAGCTCAAGGTTTTTCCCTCCCAACAAGGTTTAGAAGTGGCCCCCATCGGGGGTCCCATGCTCCTTCCCGGCAGGAGCATGGGGTCTCACTAATATCGGTCCCACAGCTCGGACACAGACCAAGACAGTCCTCCCGGCAAAGGGGTTTCAAAGGCCGGTTGGCCAGGGTGTATTGCCTGAGCAACTCCGTCAGATCGAGCACATGTCTTTGGTCTATGATAAAAGAGTCTTCCTCCCCCTGTTCTAACTGCAAGGGCTCGCCGGATATGATATCCGCGGTGGGCAAGTATTCCTCCTCCGCCGTTATCCTCATTGGATGTTGCAACTTCTTGAGGCACCGGCTACAGGAAGCCGGCACTCCCAAATCCAGGTCTACTTTCGCCCAAATCCCTTTCCCGATCCGCAGCAAGGAGACCTGGCCTTTAGCGAGCGCAATTGTGGCGCCGTCTTCGATGGGAACGGGCTCTTGGAATTTGTAGGTCCGAGTGGAGCCTGTGGGCTCCATCAGGAGTTGAGCGACGTTATAGTACATAGGTTGGGAATCAGGGGCCTCATATTCAACTCGTAATTATACGAGGTGCACCAGGCATCGTGTCAAGTGGCACCCCCTTTCGGCGGCTCGATTTTCAGCTCTTAACCAGCGAGTCGCCAGATACGTATCACCGTCACGCCGGGTTCCCAGCCTCGCTGGTTTTTTCCTCCATGGCGGTCCCGATGAATTTCACGATATCCTGAGTCGACGTGCCTGGGCCGAATATGGCCTTAACTCCCTTCTCCAGCAATGTGGCCCTGTCCTCCTCAGGGATGATTCCCCCCGCCACAACTATTACGTCACCCATTCCCTTCTCTTGTAAACCACTCAAAATCTCAGGGAAGATTTCTAGATGGGCGCCGGACAGAATGCTCAGCCCTATTACGTCTACGTCTTCCTGGGCCGCGGTCTCGACAATCATTCGAGGGGTCTGGCGTATCCCCGTGTATATCACCTGCATACCCGCATCCCGCAATGCCCTGGCGATGACCTTCGCCCCCCGGTCATGGCCATCCAGCCCGGGCTTGGCCACCAGTACTCGTATGGTGTTGGTCTGTTGCGTCATGAGATCTCCGCCAGAGGATAACTAGCCTCTGGGTATGATACCACCGGAGCCACCGGCTGCACAGTAAGTTATGGCGACTAGGGAGTCTGGACCAGCTCGGTGAGTATGCCGTGCACCGACCTGGGATGGATGAAGGCTATCATTCCCGAAAGCCCTTCCTTCGGCTCCTTATCCAGTAGCTCCAGTCCTTGCCCACTTAGCACCTGAAGTTTGTCGGCGACGTGGTCCACATGGAACGCCAGGTGGTGGAGCCCCTCTCCCTGACGCTCCAGGAACCGGCCCACGGCACTCTCGGGAGAGAGGGGCTGGAGCAGTTCCAGCCGGGTCTGGCCCAGGGGCAGGAGAGTCGCTATCACTCCCTGGTCGGCCAGCTCCTTTATCTCTCCCTGTGGGACCCCGAATACCCGTTGAAAGAAGCTCATTGACGCTTCCAGGTCGTGTACCGCAATGCCAATGTGGTCTACATACTGGACTGTGCAGGTGTCGTTCACTGTTTATCTATTCCTCACTCAAGATTTTCCCGAAGAAATTTATCTGCTCGGTGGTTTGTTTCCCTGCCCCGCTGGCCCAATTTACAGAGGATACTGGGCCAGGAGCTGGCGCCCGATGATGAGCCGCTGCACCTCGGAGGTGCCCTCATAGATGGTGGTGGCCCGGGCGTCCCTGAAGTAGCGCTCCACCGGGGCGTCCTTGAAATAGCCGTAACCGCCGTAGACCTGGAGGGCCTCGGAGGTGACCCGCACCGCCATCTCCGAGGCCAGCAGCTTCGCCATGGAGGCCTCGTTGATGAAGGGGTGCTGGTTGTCTTTGAGGGTGGCGGCATGCATGGTAGCGACCCTGGATGCGAAGACTTCCGTGGCCATGTCGGCCAGCTTGAACTGGATCGCCTGATGGTGGGCGATGGGTTTCCCGAAGGACTGGCGTTGCTGGGCATATTTCACCGCCGCCTCCAGAGCAGCCTGCCCAATTCCCACGCACTGGGCGGCGATAATGATCCGGCTGGAGTCCAACAGCTCCATGGCATACCGGAACCCCCTCCCCTCCTCGCCGAGGCGGTTGGCCTCGGGGACCGGCGCATCCTGGATCACCAGCTCCGTGGTGGTGGAGGAACGCAGGCCCATCTTACCGTGCTGCTTATGGACCTGGAACCCCGGCGTACCCCTTTCCAGGACAAAGGCCCCGATGCCCTGGGAGCCGAGGCTGGGGTCCTGGGTGGCGAACAAAACGATGTACTCCGCCAAGTCGGCGTTGGTGATGAATATCTTGCTGCCGTTCAGGTGATATGAGCCGTCCCGCAGGGTTGCCGTCGTCTGGAGCCCAGCCGCGTCGGAGCCGCCGCTAGGCTCGGTGAGGGCCCAGGAAGCCAGCTTCTCTCCCAGGGCCAAGGGAGGGATGAACCTCTGCTTCTGCTCTTCATTGCCATATTTGTAAATGGTGTGTAGGCCCAGGGATAGGTGGGCGACCAGGGTCACCGAGGCGGCGGCGTCTCCACGGGCCACCTCTTCTTCGGCAATGGCCATCTGGCGGTATCCGCCCCCGCTGCCGCCGTAGGCCGGGTCTATGCCGATGCCCGTAAGGCCCAAAGAGGCCATCCCGTTCCAGTTCTCCCAGGAGAACTCTTCCTTTTCGTCCAGCTCCCGGGCCCTGGGAGCAAGCTCCCGGTCGGCGAACTCCCTCACCGCCATTTGGAGCATCCGCTCCTCTTCGGTTAATAACAAATCTGGCATATACTCCTCCCTAAAACGCCATGACCTCTTGCTGCTCGCCGAACACGCCCCTGAGGACGTCGCATATCTCTCCCAGCGTGCAGTAACTCTCCACGCACTCCAGAATCACGGGCACGGTGTTTTCCTCGCCGCGGGCCGCCTCTTCCAGGCGGGCCAGGGCCTTCTTCGACGCCTCTTGGTCCCTTTCTGCCCGGACCCGCTGGAGCCCCGCTATCTGGCGGCGCTGCAACTCGGGGTCCATTTTCAGCAAACCGGGGATGGGCGGCGTCTCGCCAACGTATTTGTTTACGCCGACAATCACCCTGTTCCCCCTTTCCACCTCCTGCTGGTGCTCGTAGGCCGCCTGATGTATCTCCCTTATCTGGTAGCCCTGCTCCAGGGCGGCGGTGGCCCCTCCCATGTCGTCGATCTTCTCTATGTGCCGGAAGGCCTCCTCCTCCAGACGGCTGGTAAGGCTCTCCACGTAGTAGGAGCCTCCCAGAGGGTCCACCACATCCCCAACCCCGTTCTCGTAAGCCAGCACCTGCTGGGTGCGGAGGGAGAGCTGGACTGACTCCTCCGAGGGCAAGGACAGGGCCTCGTCCCGGGAGTTGGTGTGGAGGCTCTGGGTCCCGCCCAGGATTGCCGCCAGGGCCTGCATGGTGGAACGGATCACGTTGTTGTCGGGTTGCTGGGCCGTCAGTGTCACCCCCGCCGTCTGGGTGTGGAAGCGTAGGGTCCACGAGCGGGGATTCTTGGCCCCGAATCTCCCCCGCATGATCTTGGCCCACATCCGCCGGGCGGCACGGAACTTGGCCACTTCCTCGAAGAGATTGTTCTGGGACACGAAGAAGAAGGAGAGGCGTCCGGCGAAATCGTCCACGTCCAGGCCCGCGTCCACCGCCGCCTGGACATAGGCTATGGCATCGGCGAAGGTGAAGGCCAGCTCCTGAACGGCTGTGGCTCCCGCCTCCCGCATGTGGTAGCCGCTGATGCTGATGGTGTTCCACTGGGGCACATGCTGGGTGCAGTACTTGAACACGTCCACAATCAGCCGCATCGAGGGCGTTGGGGGATAGATATAGGTGCCCCGGGCGATGTACTCCTTGAGGATGTCGTTCTGGATGGTGCCATTGAGCTGCTCCGGCGGCACTCCCTGCTTTTTGGCCACGGCTATGTACAAGCAAAGAAGGATGGATGCAGTGGAGTTTATGGTCATGGATGTGCTGACTTTGTCCATGGGTATGCCCTCCATCAGCACCTCCATGTCCCGCAGGCTGCTTATGGCCACTCCCACCTTTCCCACTTCACCCTTGGCCAGGGCATGGTCCGAGTCGTAGCCGATCTGGGTGGGAAGGTCGAAGGCGATGGAAAGGCCGGTCTGGCCCTGCTCCAGGAGGTAACGGTAGCGGCGATTGGACTCCTCGGCGGTGGCATATCCCGAGTACTGGCGCATGGTCCATATGCGGCCCCGGTACATGTTGGGCTGTATCCCTCGGGTATATGGGTACTCTCCGGGGTGGCCCAGGTCCTTGTCGTAGTCGAAGCCCGAGACGCTGAGGTCTTCGGGGGAATAGACCGTGTCCTGTTCCATCCCCGACTCGGTGCGGAAAGGCTCCTTCCGCTCGGGAAATCGCTTGACCACCGGGGTTAAGATCTTCTCCCGCCATTCCTCTTTGTTCCGACCGGTCATTGAGACCTCCTCAGCATCTTTATCCGTTGCTTCCATGAGGACTTTCGGCATTAGTGACCGCTTGCCTGGCAACACCTGAAATTCAGGCAGATCAATTATAAACCATTGGGACAGGGCCGACAAAGGCATCGGTATAGGGGAGGGACGCGCACAGGTTGGGTTGCGACCGGCATATTCATGGGATAAACTGTCCCAGGCGTTGAAAAACTAATAGACAGGGGACGTTGCCATGCGGTTGCAGAACAAGGTGGCGCTGATTACCGGAGCAGGCCGGGGAATCGGGCGCGCCATCGCGCTGGCCTACGCCAAGGAGGGCGCGCGGCTGGCCCTGGCGGCCCGCACCCTTCCGGAACTGGAGGAGACGGCCCGGCAGGCCCAGGCGTTGGGCGCTGAAACCTGCGTCATCCCCACCGACGTAACCGGCCAGGCCCAGGTGGAGGAGATGGTGCGCGGGACGCTGGACCGGTACTCCACCATAGACGTCCTGGTGAACAATTCCGGCGTCCCCGGGCCCGTGGGACAGCTCCAGGACAACGATGTGGCCCACTGGGTCCGCACCATCCAGGTGAACCTGATCGGGGCCTTCCTGTGCTGCCGGGCGGTGCTGCCGGTGATGCTGGCCAACAACCGCGGCAAGATTGTCAATATGTCCGGCGTAGGGGGGCGCAACGTCTCAGCCTACGGTGCGTCGAAGACGGCGCTGGAAAATCTCACCGAGGTGCTGTCCCAGGAGCTGGATGGTCAGGACATTCAGGTTAACGCCATGGCGCCGGGATCGATTCATACCCGGATGTGGGAGGAGACCAGGGACGGGGCAGAGGCGGTGGGGGACACAGAGCTGTTCGAGCTGGGGCGACGGGTGACCAGCGGCGGAGGGGCGTCCATTGAGCGGGCAGCGGAGCTGGCGGTGTTTTTGGCTAGCGATGAGTCCGGGGCCCTAAGCGGGCGGCTGATCCGGGCCGTCACCGACGACTTCCACAACCTGCCGCCCCGGATTCCTCAGGTCATGGCCTCGGACACCTTCACGTTGCGGCGGGTGGAGATGGAGTAGTGGTCTAGGGAGTATCATCGGTGACGGTTTACGTGGAATTCGAGGATGCCTTAAGAGATTTCGTAAAAGACATTTGCGATGGCTATAGCCACATCGAGATGCCCACGCGGCTGTGGACCCGAATAGTCCGTAAAGATGAAGGAATTTCTTTTCCTCGGGAAGAACGACCTGACTTTGGCAGGATCCAGCTTTCATTGTTAGTGGAGATGCATAGGAATCCAACGGAGGCACTTCAACACGTCTTGAACGTGGTGCGTGGTGATCCGGAGCTTTCGGGCAAGCTATTGTTGCATGGGGCTGGTAAACCTATAGCTGAAAACGAGCTAGACCAAAGCAGGGGTACAAGCCAATTGGCTGGAGCATTTCTCCGGACGTATTTGGACCGTGGTGGGGAACTAGCTTTCGAAGACACCACCTTTGACATGGCATTCCACGACTTGATAGCTGAGATCGAGTCGTCAGTTCTGGACGCGAGTGAGGTCAGCACTCTGATGAATTGCCGCCTTGATTGTGAGCGCATCAATATCGCTCCAGGGCTACTTATCCGAAAGCTATCAACCAATGAAGTAGAAGGATGGTTGAACCAGCATATGGAGTTCCCTTCCATAACATCCCACATGATGCCGATTGATCCCTGGATTTCGGATTGTGCGATAGAGGCGAGCTATGAAAGGAGTCGTTACGAAGCTTGGGGCTCACCTGAGGACATCACAGATAAGGTATCTGATCTGCTAACTACACTTCGCATCCTAACTGATCGTAACGTGAACATCGCTTTCACTCAATATATGTCCAATAGTATCCTCGAGCCCAACGGCGGTACTTCCTCCAGTCTTCTGCCGCGTAGACTAGGACTGAGGTGGTACCCAAAAACTAGACAACTGGCTAAGAGAGAGTCCAGCTCCTAAAATAACCGGCAACTAACCGACGTGAAGGAGCAGGACATGAAGCAGACGAGGAATAAGCACAGTCCGGCGTTCAAGGCCAAGGTGGCCCTGGCCGCCCTTGCGGGGGAAGAGACCATCGCCCAGCTGGCCAGCCGATTTGAGGTCCATCCCAGTCAGATTCACGCCTGGAAAAGGGCCCTGGTGGAAGGAGCCCCGGAGCTATTTGCCACCAATCAGAAATCCCAGGAGAAAGCCAAGGAAGCTCAGATTAACCACCTCTACCGGCACATCGGCCAGCTGAAGGTGGAACGCGATTTTTTGTCGGAAAGGTCCGGTCTATGAGTCGCAGCATACGGCGAGCCATGATAGACCGAGACCACCAGCAGCTGTCTTTGGTGCGTCAATGTATCCTGCTGGACGTCAGCCGGGCCTCGGTGTACTACCGGCCGGTACCGACCAGGGCAGAAGACCTGGAGTTGATGGCCCTGATGGACCGTCAGTATTTGAAGACCCCCTTCTACGGCTCCAGGAAGATGAAGGCCTGGCTGCTGCAACAGGGCTATCTGGTGAGCCGAAAAAGGGTTCGAAGGCTGATGCGGTTGATGGGTCTGGAAGCCATCTGCCGGCGTCCCAACACCAGCAAACCAGCGCCGGGACACCGGATCTTTCCCTATCTGCTGAAGGGAGTGGAGGTTAATCGGGTCGACCAGGTCTGGGCCGCGGACATCACCTACATCCCCATGGCGAAGGGCTTCCTGTACCTGGTGGCCATCATGGACTGGCACAGCCGGCACGTGCTGGCCTGGAAGCTCTCCAACACCATGGACACCAGCTTCTGCGTGGCGGCGTTGGAGGAAGCCCTGGGTAAGGGACGACCGGAGATATTCAACACCGACCAGGGGAGTCAGTTCACCAGTGAGGCCTTTACCCAGACGTTGCAGGAGCAGAGGGTCCAGGTCAGCATGGATGGTAAGGGTAGGTACCTGGACAACATCTTCGTGGAGCGGCTGTGGCGGAGCATCAAGTACGAGGAGGTGTATCTGAAAGCTTACCAGACCGTCGCCGAGGCCCGAACTGGGATCAATGCCTACCTGGAGTTCTACAACCGGCAGAGGCCTCACCAGGCTTTGGGCTACCGGACCCCAGCAGAGGTGTACCAACATGGCCAGGAAGAAAGGGGAGCAGCAGCTGAAGAAGCAGGGCTGCCATCGGGCTTGGTGAAACCTAGCGCAGGGGTGGGAGACTCTCTTAATTTAGCCCTCGTGCTGTCTTAATAATGGGGTCCACCTTAGACCTCAAGCCCTTATTGACCCATCGATGCAGCAAGAGATCGTGAACACATGGGGTAATATCCAAGCTTTGCCTGCCAACAGCCGTATAAGGCTGGCTTTAAGGCGATGGGGCAACCTGTCGGAGAGGTTCCACGAAGATGATGCGATGATCGATTATTGGATCGCTCTAGAAGCTCTCTTCGTGCCTGAATCCACCCAAGAGGTTCGCTACCGAGCATCACTGCGGGTCGCGGCCTTTATTGGGGCGACCACAGAGGAACGTGTACGGGTTTATAAAGACTTAAGGAATTCATACGACCTGCGGTCCGCGATAGTCCATGGTAGGGTTCCGAAGTCAGAACAAAAGTTAAACTTAATAGGAGAAACGCGTTCGTACTTAAGAAAAGCTCTTCTCAAAGTATTAGCCGACTACGAGCCGTTTAACCCGGAGTCAATAGAATCAAACCTTCTAAAGTAGGGTGTGGGCCCTTGGGTCCTCTAGTCCGCTCCTGAGATAAGTGCCGAGATTTTTTCCACCACATCCCCCAGCGGCGCCAGGGTTGCCTCTTTCTCCCGGCGCGGCTTCACCTCCACTGAACCTTGCTTCAGGTTCCGGGGGCTGACCACCAGGCGCAGCGGCAATCCCAGTAGATCCGCATCGTTGAATTTGACACCCGCCGCCTCTTCCAGCCGGTCATCGTATAGGGTCTCGATTCCGCCATCCCCGAGCCGTTGGTAAAGCTGGCCGGCCGCCTCTGCCACATCGGGGTCCGCCAGGTTAAGGCCCACCAGATGCACCTGGTACGGCGCTATCGGCGCGGGGAAGGTGATCCCCTTCTCATCGTGGTTCTGCTCGATGGCCGCCGCCAGAAGCCTTCCAACACCTATGCCGTAGCAGCCCATTATGATAGGGCGCTGCCGGCCTTCCTGGTCCAGGTAATATGCCCCAAATGTCTCGCTGAAAAAAGTACCCAGCTTGAAGATGTGGCCCACCTCTATGCCACGGGTGGACTCCAGGGGCGAGCCGCAGCGGGGGCATCCGTGGCCCTCCTGGGCCGTCGCGATGTCGCCCAGGACATCCACCTGGAAGTCCCGGGGATAATTAGCGTTGAGGGTGTGGGTGTCGGGCAGGTTGGCCCCCACCGCGAAATTGGCGCCCGAGCGTCCAGAGCGTATAGACTCGTCACCGACCCGCCTGATCTTCTCCATGCCCACGGGCGACGCCGAGCCGGCTACCAGCCCCGCCGCGGCGACCTCGGCCTCACCGGCCAGCCTCAGGTCCCGGCATTTGAGGGCGTTCTTCAGCTTGACCTCGTTCACCTCCAGGTCTCCCCGGAGGGTGACGAACACCACCTCACCATCGGCGAAGTAGAAAACGGCTTTCAGGGTCCTGACGGGCTGGATTCCCAGATAATCGCAAAGCTCGGCGATGGTCTTGACACCGGGGGTGGAGACCTGCTCCATGGGCAAAAGGTCCTCGCTGGGCAGCGACTGAGCCACACCCTGTGCCTTTTCGATGTTGGCGGCATAGCCGCATTTGGGGCAGCTTACTATCGTGTCTTCGCCGCTGGGGGTGGGCAAAATGAACTCGTGGGAGTCCTTGCCTCCGATGGCGCCGCTGTCGGCTTCCACCATCAAAACGGACAGGCCGCAACGCCGGTAGATGTTCCTGTACGCCTGGGCCATGGCCTGGTAGCTGGCCTCAAGGCTCTCCTCGTCGGCGTTGAAGCTGTAGGCATCCTTCATATCGAACTCGCGGACTCGGATCAGCCCGGCCCGGGGACGGGCCTCGTCTCGGAACTTGGTCTGTATCTGGTAGAGGATGGCCGGGAGGTCGCGGTAGCTCTGAATGTTGGTGCGGACGATGTTGGTGATAACTTCTTCGTGGGTCGGGGCCAGGACCATGGGCCGTCCCCGGCGGTCGTCAAGGGTAAACAGGTTGTCTCCGAAGGCGGCGTAACGGTCCGTCTCCTGCCAGAGCTCCGCCGGCTGGAGCACGGGCATCCTGATCTCCTGGCCGCCTGTGGCATCCATCTCCTGGCGGATGATAGCCTCGATCTTGCGCAGAGAGCGCCATCCCAGGGGTAGGTAGCTGTAGACACCCGAGGCCACCTGGTCGATCATCCCGGCCTTCAGCATGAGGAGGTGGCTGGCCGTCTCGGCATCCGCCGGCTCGGTGCGCATGGTCTTGGAGATCAGTTGGGTGAAACGCATGTATAGGGTCTATTTGTTCGAAGGTAAGAATCGCGCAATATGGGTCCACGGATGGAGGCGGCCATGGAGACATAGGTAATAGACTATTAGCCCTCTCCCGCCGCGGCCGCGGTAAGGTCCACCTCTTCCATGAGGGCCGTAAGCATATCCTCGGCTGAGACTACACGGGCCTTCTGGCCCTTGCGGAAGATGACGGCACGGCCCGCTCCGGCCGCTATGCCCACGTCCGCGTCCTTGGCCTCACCGGGGCCGTTGACCTCGCAGCCCATCACGGCCACCGTGATGGTGCTGTTTTTCTTCTTCAGCATTTCGTCCACGGTGTTGGCCAGCTTTATAACGTCCACGTCGGCCCGCCCACAGCTGGGGCAGGCGACCAAAGTGGTCCCTTTCTGCCGCATGTTCAGCGACTTCAAGATGTCGTACCCCGACATCACCTCTTCCACGGGGTCGGCGCTGAGGGACACACGGATGGTGTCGCCGATGCCTTCATAGAGCAGCAGACCAAGGCCGATGGCGCTCCGGATTGAACCCGACTTCATCGTGCCCGCCTCGGTGATGCCCAGGTGAAGGGGATAGGGGACCAACCCGGCGATGGTCTGATAGGCCTCCACCGTCGTGGGCACGTCGAAGGCTTTGAGGGAAATTTTGATCAGGTCGAAATCCAGGTCCTCCAGGAGTCCAATCTCCCACAGAGCGGTGTCTACCATGTGGTCAACTATCCCATACTCCCCTTCGATGGTCTCTCCCGCCTTGGACAACTGGTTCACCTTGTCCATGTGCCGGGAGAACCCGCCGGTCTTGCCTATGCCGCCCACCGGGGGCAGGCTGCCGAAGTTGACTCCGATGCGAATGGGTATTTCCCGCTCCTTGGCGGCCTGCACCACCTGCTTGACCTTATCGGCATCGCGGATATTGCCGGGGTTGAGCCTCAGCATGTCCACCCCGCCCTTTATACACTCCAGGGCTAGCTGATAGTGGAAGTGGATGTCAGCCACCAGGGGAATGCCGATCTGTTTTTTGATCTCGGGAATGGCCTTGGCCGCCTCCATGTCCGGCACGGCCGACCTGATGATGTCGCACCCCACCTCATCCAGTTCCTTGATCTGCCGGACGGTGGCCGCCACGTCCCGGGTATCGGTCTTGGTCATGGACTGGACAGCTATGGGCGCATCTCCTCCCACCTTCACTCCGCCGACGTATAACGCCTTAGTGACCCGGCGCTTGATCATAGGTCATACTCCTCTAAAAGATGCCCAAAATTATCTAAGGAAGCAGGCTCCTGCCCTCCACGATTCTCATGATGTCGTTGTAGCCTATGACCACCACCGCCGCCATCAGGACAGCGAAGCCAACCATATGGACCATCCCCTCCTTTTCAGGGGGGATCCGCTTGCCCCGCCGCACCCACTCCAGTATCACGAACACCAGCCGCCCACCGTCCAGAGCTGGGATGGGCAATATGTTGAAGATTGCCAGGCTTATGCTTATAAGGGCGGCAAGAAGCACCAGGGAGACCAGTCCCGCCTCCCTGACCACTTCGCCCGTCACCTGGGCGATACCGATGGGTCCGGCGATGCCCGTGGCATTGCCCTCGGATATCCAGCCGGAGACCTCCCGCTTCATGGCCACCATGACAGTGCCGGTGCCCTTGAAACCCATGGCCAGAGCTTCCCAAGGTGGATGAACAGGCCTCCCCTGGAGGCCCACGTAGTCCACCGTGATCCCGGTGGACACCTCTTTGAGGAGAGTGCTTTCCCGTGGCGCCAGCCTCAGGGTCCGCTCCAGATCACCCCGCCGGACCACCCACTCTGTTTCCTCTCCCCGGTTCCGGTTGACGCTTGCGACCAGATCCGGGAACCCCCTCACAGGATTGCCGCCCACCACGACGATGGTGTCTCCAGGGACCACTCCGGCCAAGGCGGCGGGTGAGCCGGGGGCCACCTGCTTCACCTGGATGTCGCCCTCGATGTCCACAGTAATACCCGTTGCCCCCTGTCCGGGGACGGGGTCCAGCCGAGGCACAAGCCGGAATACCTGCTCAGTGGATCCGCGCCGGACCAGCCACTCCACCTCATTACCCCGGTTGCTGTTTATCGCGCTGGTCAGCTTGTGGAGAGAATCCACGGGATTGCCGTTGATCTGGAGGATCACGTCACCGGGAAGAACTCCCGCCGATCCCGCCGGTGAGCCCGAGGCGACGTTTTGCACACGCCGCTCGCCCATCGTGTCAACGCTTATCCCGGTGGCCAGCTCTTCCGAAAGGGGGTTGATCTGCGGGACCAGGCTGAAGGTTAGCCGGTTATCGCCCCGCCGGATGCGCCACTCCACTTCGGCGCCCCGGTTTGGGTGGACCTCGTTGACCAGGTCTTCAAAGCTCTTTACCCGGTTCCCGTTCACGTCGATAATGGTGTCACCGGGGAGTAGCCGGGCCAGGTCTGCGGGAGAGCCGGGTGAGACGTCGGCAACGCGGATCTCCCCTACCGTGAACATGAACAGGCCGGACAGGAGGACCACGGCCAGGACCACATTCATGAACGGCCCGGCCACCAGCACGAGAAACCGGGTCCCGACACCCTTACTGGCAAGGCTGCGGGGGGCCGTGGGGTCGTTCTCACCCTCCAGCTTGACAAACCCGCCCAGAGGCAAAAGGTTCAGTGTGTAGAAGGTCTCACCCCTACGCAGGCCCAACAGCCTGGGAGGGAAGCCGAACCCGAACTCGTTCACCCGGATGCCAAAGGCCTTGGCCGTGGCAAAATGTCCAAACTCGTGGACCATTACCACCACGGCCAGAACCCCCAGGAATTCTAAAATAGTGATTAATATATGCATTAACGATTACGCCCGCGTCTGGTGTGCCACATGGGACCTAGTTAGCGCTGGTCAGAGCCCCGGCTACCTCCCGGGCCCGCTCTCGGGCCCAAAGGTCGGCCGCCAGAATCTCCTCCAAGGAATCTGGGGAATCTGGGGAATCTCCGGCAGATGGGCTGTGGTCCTCCAGCACCGCCGATACCGTCCGGTATATGTCCATGAAACCTATCCGCCTCTCCAGGAAAAGCTCCACCGCTACCTCGTCGGCGGCGCTCAAAACAGCCGTATATGTGCCACCCATTTTACCCGACTCCAGCGCCAGGTCGAAGCAGGGATAGCGGCCAGGGTCCAGTGGTTGAAAGGCGAGGTTGTGGGTGACTCCGGTGTCCAGCCGGGGTATCTGCGGATTCTCCAGCCGGGTCGGGTAAAAAAGGGAGTATTGTATCGGCAGGCGCATATCCGGCGGGCCCATCTGGGCCTTCACCGAGCCGTCCGCGAACTCCACCATTGAGTGGATGATGCTTTGAGGGTGTACCACTACTTCTATTTTATCCCAGGGCACGTCAAAAAGCCAATGCGACTCGATAACCTCGAAGCCTTTGTTCATCAAAGTAGCCGAGTCCACCGTTATCTTCTTACCCATGCTCCAGGTTGGATGGTCCAGGGCCTGTTCAGGTGTGACCTGCTCCAACTGGGCCAGAGGAATAGTCCGGAAGGGTCCGCCCGAGGCGGTGATTATAAGCCGGCGAACTGCCTCATGCTCTCCCCGAAGACATTGCCATATGGCGCTGGGCTCGCTGTCCACCGGCAGGAGGGCGCCACCATGAGAGCCTGCAAGGGACCTCACCAGAGCCCCGGCCATTATTATGACCTCTTTGTTGGCCAACGCAACCGTCTTCCCGTTTTCCAGTGCACGGAGGGTGGGTAGCAACCCGGCGCTCCCAATGGTGGCCGCCATCACCAGCTCGACGTCGGGCTGGCAGACCATCTCTTCCATAGGAACGTATGGCACGCCATCCGGCAATAAACCCCTGTGTTCCTCGGATGCACAGCAGGCGATGCGGGGCTTGAACTCTTCTATCTGGGCGCCAAGGAGGTCAAGATTGAGACCGGCGGCCAGCCCCACCACCCGGAACTCCTCGGGAAATGCCCTGACTATATCAAGAGTTTGACGCCCTATAGAGCCCGTCGAACCCAGTACCACTATTCCCTTCATTGCTTTCACACCTCATGGACCGTCCGCCAGCTTAGCCGGAGGGCTCCAACACCAGCGCAACGATATAATACACCAACGGGATAGTGAACAGGATGGAGTCCAGCCTGTCCAAGAAGCCCCCATGGCCGGGCAGGCTGCTCCCCGCGTCCTTTGCACCACCGGCCCTTTTGAGACGCGACTCGGCTAGGTCTCCCAACTGGGCAAACACTCCCACGGCGGCCCCCAGTAAAGCCTCCTGCCATATGGGCACAGGTAATTGTAATAGAGCGCCCAGTGCCAGGGCAATGCCCACGGCCCACGCAAATCCTCCAATCGCTCCCTCCCAGGTCTTGCTGGGGCTTATGGAGGGCGCCATGAGATGTCTTCCCAGCGCCATTCCCGTCAAGAAAGCGCCCGTGTCGGTGGCAAAGGTCACCAACACGGCGAAAAGTAGCCAGTCCCTACCCCAGTCGGCGCCGTCGTCCAGCTCCCGGAGCATCAGGGCATGGGCCAGGAGAAAGCCGATGTAGACAGGCCCCGCCACTGCATAGAGCCATTTAGGTGAAAAGCCCTCCCTGCCACAGTTTAAAAAGAGCCATGAGAGGGCCAACACGACACCTCCACCCAGTAATACGTGGGGAGAGTAGGCGTACCAGGAATCGGCAAGCTGGCCACTGACGATGAAGAGCGTCGCCCATACAGCTCCCACGGGGAACAGGAGGGGCATCGGAGGGGCCGGAGCCAATCTGTAGAATTCCCGGAGGGCCAGGAGGGCAATCGCCGCCACGAGGATGGTCAGCCAGGGAAAGCCCCCCCAGATAACGCCGAAGAGGATGGGTACGCCCACCAGGGCTGTGAGCGTTCGCCGCACCTAACTCTAACCTTCGTATCCCAGGCTCAGGCCGAAGACTCCCCTTCCATAAGGGTCCCGAAGCGTCTCTGGCGCCGGTTGTAGGCCGCCATGGCTTTGGCGATATCCACCTCGCCCATTTCCGGCCATAAGGTGGATGTGGAGTAGTACTCGCTATAAGCCGACTGCCAGAGCAGGAAATTGCTCAATCGCAATTCCCCCCCCGTGCGAATGATCAGGTCTGGGTCGGGAAGCCCAGGGTTGTACAGATACTTGCGAAAGACGCCTTCGTCCACCTGCTCGGCTGGAACCCTCTCACGCACTATCCTTTTAACCGCATCCAGGATTTCCCCCCGGCCACCGTAATCGAAGGCCACACAGAGGGTTATGCCCCCATTATCCTTGGTGAGACTCTGAGCATATGTCACCGCCTCTTGAAGCTCGGGTGAAAGGCGGTCTGTCCGACCCAGATGGAGTATGCGGACCCCTCTTTCGTGGAGCGCTTCGGTCTCCTGGTAGATAGCTTCTTTCAGAATAACCATCAATCCATCCACCTCATCGGGGGGGCGGTTCCAGTTCTCCGTGGAAAAGGCGTAGACGGTCACATATTTCACACCGTATTCCGACAGGCACTCCAGGACAAGCCGGATATTATCAACTCCCGCCCGGTGGCCCGCCAGCCGAGGCAGCCCCCGCTGCTCCGCCCATCTCCCGTTGCCATCCATGATGAAAGCCACGTGACGGGGAATGCGAAAGGCTCGTTTTTTCGGTTTAGCTTGGGGTTTATCCTTGAGGCGCATACCTGGTCCAGATTCCGCGGTCCTAGACCTGCATAATCTCGGTCTCCTTCGCCGAGGAGACCTCGTCCATCCGGGCGACGTATGAGTTAGTGGCCTTCTGAAGCTGCTCCTGGGCCCTGCGGTTGTCGTCCTGGGAGATGACTTTGGCCCGCTCCATGGACCGAATCCCCTCCAGAGCGTCCCGGCGCACGTTACGCGCCGCCACCTTGCCATCCTCTATCTTTTTTTTCAGCAACTTGACCAACTCCAAGCGGCGCTCCTGGCTGAGAGGCGGAACGGGCACCCTTATTACGTTGCCGTCATTGGTGGGGTTAAATCCCAATTCCGATTTCAGGATGCTCTTCTCCACGTCCCGTAGGGCCTGTTTGTCCCACGGTTGAATCATTATCAGCCGTGCTTCGGGTGCGGTTATGGTGGCGAGCTGATTCAACGGAGTCGGCACTCCATAATACTCCACTGTGAGGTTCTCCAAGACGGAGGGGGTGGCCCGGCCCGTACGCAAGGTGCCCAACTCTCTCTGCACGGCCTCCACCGTTTTGCTCATTCGTGAATCGGCATTGGATAGAACTTCTTCTATGGTTGGGAACTCGTCTTCTTTTTGCGTCGCCATGTCTAGACGCTCCCGGAGATAAGTGTACCCACTGCCTCACCTGTCAGTATGCGCCGCAGGCTACCTGGCTCGAACAGGTCAAAAACTACGATGGAGAGATTGTTGTCCATGCACAGGGAAAGTGCAGTGGCGTCCATCACGCCAAGCCGGAGGTTCAGAGCATCCAGATAGCCGATCCGGTCGAAGCGCTTTGCCCCCGGATCCTTGTTGGGATCGACGTTGTAGACCCCATCCACACCGTTCTTGGCCATGAGAAGCAGGTCGGCTCCGATTTCAATGGCACGTAGTGCGGCGGCGGTGTCGGTTGTCATGTAGGGATTTCCCGTACCTGCGGCGAAAAGGACGACCCTGCCCTTGTCCAGATGGCGAAGGGCGCGGCGCCTGATATAGGGCTCCGCCACGGCTTGTATCTGAATTGCGGTCTGGGTGCGGGTAACAAGTCCGGCCTTCTCCAAGGCATCTTGTAGGGCCAGGGCATTAATAACGGTTGCCAGCATCCCTGCATAGTCGGCGGCGACCCGGTCCATTCCCCGTTCTTCGGCCTCTTCTCCCCGCCAGAGGTTGCCACCACCCACCACCACACCCACTTCCACCGCCAGGTCTACCGCCTCTTTTATCTGTGCCGCCGCATACCTGGCAGCACCGGGGTCTATTCCGAAGCCCGCTTCTCCTCTCAGAGACTCTCCGCTTAGCTTGAGAAGCGCTCTCTTATAAGGAGAGCTGCCCACGGCACCCTCGACCCATTATTCTCCCAGGCCGAACCGGGCGAACCGTCTGACCCTGACGTTCTCTCCCACCTTGGCTATCACTTCCTGCACCACGTCGCCCACGGTACGGGATGGGTCTTTGATGTAAGACTGGTCCAGGAGACATACTTCCTCAATGGGACGCATCTCATCCTCTTTGACATCGGTACGGTCGACATATAAAGTTGTTGGCATTGCCGCCACCTGCATGGCCAGATCGTGGGCCAGTTCCTTCATTTCGTTGGTCCGGGCCACAAAATCTGTCTCGCAATTCACTTCTACCAGAGCCCCCAACCTGCCTCCGGTATGGATGTAGGACTCCACGATCCCTTCCCCCGTTTCCCTTCCAACCTTTTTAGAGGCGTCGGCTAGCCCTTTCTGCTTGAGCAGGTCTTGGGCTTTCTCTAATTCACCGGCCGCTTCTTCCAGTGCCCGTCTGCAGTCCATTATTCCCGCTCCGGTCTTTTCGCGGAGCTCTTTAATCATGGCCACACTAATTTCCATGGCCAATCTAATTGACCAACCGGATGCCGGCCGGAGCGGTGTTAACCGGGCCCGCCGCTACATTGGACGATTGTGTGTTCTTCGCCAATCTAAGCGTTGCCTTCTTCATCATCCGCCATGACCGAGCCGGATAACTCCTCTTCCAGGTCCGAGAATACTTCATTGTTTGGTTCTTCATTTACCCCGGAAACTTCGGAGCTCCCAGCCAGTAAAGCCTCCGACAGCTCCTTCTCCACAGCCGCTAACTGGTTACCATCCTGTTCCTCGCCTAGCTCACTCTTGGCCGCCAAGAGACCGGTCTCCCCTGGATCATCTTCTTCGGACTCCTCAGGCTCATCCTGCTGGTGCAGGAACGCCTGCCTCTGGTCCAACCCTTCGAGTGCAGCATCAGCCATACGGCCGACCATGAGCCGAATGGACCGGATAGCGTCATCGTTGCCAGGGATAGCGACTGTCACCAGGTCCGGGTCACAGTTGCTGTCCACCACGGCTACCACGGGAATACCCATCCTCCGGGCCTCTGCCACACAAATATCTTCCTTTTCCAGGTCGATTACGAACAGGGCTCCGGGCAAGGTCTTCATCCTCCGTATACCGCCGAAATATTTGTGAAGCCGGTCCAACTCTTCATCCAGTTTCAAGCCTTCTTTCTTAGTCAACACCAGAAATTGGCCGGACTCTTTTCGTTCCTCGAGCTCGACCATGTGCTTTATTCTGGACTGAATGGTCTGGAAATTGGTGAGGGTGCCTCCCAACCAGCGTTGGTTGACAAAGGGCATTCCGCAGCGCCCGGCCTCGCTTTCTACAGCCGATTGGGCCTGCTTCTTGGTCCCCACAAATAATATATCGCCGCCATTGGCGACAACCTGAGTTACGGCAGCTCGGGCGTGTTCCAGCAATACCAAAGTCTGCTGTAGATCGATAATATGGATACCGTTACGATGGGTGAATATATACCGCTTCATGTGGGGATTCCAGCGGCGAGTCTGGTGTCCGAAATGGACACCCGCTTCCAAGAGGGACTTCATCGTAATGGGTTCCCTAATGGCGGTCATGCTTTCCTGTACCATACAGCCTGCCTTTCCTCTAACTTAGGGCTTTGCCCTGGACCACTCCCCGCCGTTCCTGCCCCACAATATCTCGGGACCGTGATTACGGTCCCGAGGGCGGAGCAGGTCCACGTTAGCGATGAGTATAACACAGCCCTCACCGGCAGGCAACTGCTTTCGCATTGGCTCTATCCGGCCCTATGACACCAGTAATGTACTCCGTTCCAGGGGTGGATTCGAGGATGCTCCCTTAACCCGAATCCACCGAAGGACGGCCTTGGGGACAGCCCTTGAAGAAGCCAGAGGGTGCTCCTCTGAATCTGGGATAATGGTTTTGGAACAGAAACCAGCCCGGAAACAAGGAGCACCCAATAGATGCTGCCACAGAACAAACCCGACCGTATCCGCATCCTCTTTGACGACCATCGCCTGGTGGCCAATGCCGGCCTGCTCCTGCCGGCCACCCTAGCCCGGCACCTGGGCCTGCGGGAACTCGTCGACCATCACCTTGACCTCGGCGGAGCGCCGGGACGGGCGAACACTGGGGACAAGATGCTGACGCTGGTCGCTTCCGCGCTGGCAGGCGGCGACTGCATCGACGACGCCGATGCGCTGCGCGCTGGTGGGACGGTCGGTGTTCTAGGCTGCGTGGTCAAGGCGTCATCCACCCTGGGGACCTTCCTGCGCAGCTTCCGGTGGGGGCATGTCCGTCAACTCGACCGCGTGAGCCGCCAGTTGTTGGCCCGGGCCTGGGCCGCTGGGGCCGGACCCGGCGACTCGCCCCTGACCATCGACCTGGACTCGACCATCTGCGAGACCTATGGACTGGCCAAGGAGGGAGCGCGCCACCACGGCTATACCGGCGCCCGCGGCTATCACCCGCTGCTGGCCATTGCCGCCGGCACCGGCGAGGTGCTGATGTCCCGGCTGCGCGAGGGCCGGGCCAACACCGCCCGTGGCGCCGCCCACTTCCTGCGTGAGACGGTGGGGCGGGTGCGCTACGGTGGGGCCAGGGGACAACTCACGGTGCGGGCCGACAGCGGCTTCTACGCCCACACTGTCGTTGCCGCCTGCCGGGAAATGGATGTCCGCTTCTCTATCACCATCCGCCAGCGCGCCAGCCTGCGGGACCTGATCGAGGCGATACCAGAGGAGGACTGGACTCCCATTCCCTACTGGATGGACGGCGCCGCCGATGTCGCCGAGACGACTTACACCCCGTTCCAGACCAAGCCGGACGCCCCGCCGGCGCGGCTCATTGTCCGGCGGGTGAAGCCGACACCCGGTTCCCAGCTCGCCCTCTTCGCCAGATACAGCTATCACGCCTTCATCACCGACCGCGATGGGGAGACGCTGGAACTGGAGGCCGATCATCGCCGCCACGCCGAGGTCGAGAACGCCATACGCGACCTCAAGTACGGCGTCGGGCTGAACCACATGCCGTCGGGGCGCTTCGCCGCCAACGGCGCCTGGCTGGCGGTACAGGTGATGGCGCATAACCTCGCCCGCTGGACGCGGCTCGGATTGGTCTGGGCGAGCGGACCGTGATCACCAAGACCCTCAGGCGGCGGGTCTTCGCTCTGGTGGGGCGGATCACCCGCTCGGCGCGCCGCCTCACTTTGCATCTCCCCCGGCGCTGGCCTTGGGAAACCCAGTTCAGTCGCGCCTTGGCCCGGCTGCAAGCCATTCCATTCCCGGCCTGACGGCCAGCCTGCAACTGACCCAACGTCCCCGCAATCTCGCGCCACTCCGGTCGCGAGAGTCCCCTGCTGCGTATCCTCTCGCCATCCCGCGCATCGCAACTCCCGCATAGGGCCTTAGGGGCCCTGTGCGGCGACTGAAGACCCTCCGCCGGCCTCCCATCTACCCCAAGACCTCAGGCCATCTCCCCTGTAGCTCCCTCACCCACCCCCTTCCGCTGTCCTCACGCCGTCCATCGGTGTCCTTCGGTGGATTCGGGCTTAAACGCAGTCTCACCCGCCTCCATCCGGTCCAATCCGGTCCCCAATCCGGTTCAATGTGCTAGAATTCCAGCAGGCTCCCAGCAGACTAAAGGAGGGCCTCGCCTGTTGAACCCATACCAATCCGGCCCGCGGCACAGGGGAGCGGATGGCCGGTAGCGTGCTTGATAGAGAGAGCATACGGGAGCTAATCAGGGCGCCCGCGCTGCTGCCCGCGCCACTGCCCGCGCCGCTGCCTGCGCCACTTATTGAAGGCTACCTGTCCTTGGAAGCTCAGCTCCAGCCCAACGGCTTCGACCTCACCTTGGGAGAAGTCCTTCAATTAAATTCGCCGGGTCTTACGGCGCCGGGGAATGGCCCCTCGACCCTTCCCCAGAATACGGCCCTCTCTTTCGGTCCCGACGGGTACATTCAACTTCGGGAGGGCGCATACGTCCTGACTCTCAACGAGATATTGAACCTGCCCCTGAATATCATAGCCCTGGCCAGGCCACGTTCAAGCCTTCTACGCTCCGGTTTGGCCATCCACACGGGGGTTTGGGACGCGGGCTATCGGGGCCGGTCCCAGGTGCTGCTAACGGTTTTTAACCCCTCTGGCCACCGCATGGCTAAGGGCGCCCGCATTCTACAGATTGTGTTCCTCTACCTGGCCAGGCCAGTGGAAGAGGGTTACCAAGGCAGGTACTTCGGAGAGAATTTGTAGCGAAACCCGGTCTTTGGTCCGGGTGCATCCTTCCTGACATATGAACCAACGAGGCGACGGCTTTGAGTGAATCCTTCTCCGCCATCCTGAGGGCTGAAGCAGACCATATATGGCGCAGGATTTTCAATCATCCCTTCCTGACGGAGGTCAAGCGGGGCGCCCTTCCGCTGGAAAAGTTCCGTTATTACCTGACCCAAGACTACCTGTACCTGGAAGGCTTCGCCAGAGCGGTGGCCTTTGCCCTGGCCAGAGCTCCTGACTCTCGCACATTGGAGCTCCTATCCCACCGTGTCCTCACTCCCATAGAACGGCCCCTCCATCAAGAGCTCATGCCCCTGGTAGACCTGTCCCCGGAGGATTCGGACAGGATGGGCCGGGCCCCCACAAATCTTGCTTACGTCAACCACCTCCTCAGAACGGCGGCTTTTGGCGGACTTGGCGCCACGGCGGCCGCCCTGCTTCCCTGTCCCTGGAGTTACCATCAGTTAGCCCGAATCCACCGAAGGACGTCCTTGGGGACAGTCCTTGAAGAAGCCAGCGGGTGCTCCTCTGAATCTGGGATAATGGTTTTGGAACAGAAACCAGCCCGGAAACAAGGAGCACCCAATAGATGCTGCCACAGAACAAACCCGACCGTATGCGCATCCTCTTTGACGACCATCGCCTGGTGGCCAATGCCGGCCTGCTCCTGCCGGCCACCCTAGCCCGGCACCTGGGCCTGCGGGAACTCGTCGACCGTCACCTTGACCTCGGCGGAGCGCCGGGACGGGCGAACACTGGGGACAAGATGCTGACGCTGGTCGCTTCCGCGCTGGCAGGCGGCGACTGCATCGACGACGCCGATGCGCTGCGCGCTGGTGGGACGGTCGGTGTTCTAGGCTGCGTGGTCAAGGCGCCATCCACCCTGGGGACCTTCCTGCGCAGCTTCCGGTGGGGGCATGTCCGTCAACTCGACCGCGTGAGCCGCCAGTTGTTGGCCCGGGCCTGGGCCGCTGGGGCCGGACCCGGCGACTCGCCCCTGAGCATCGACCTGGACTCGACCATCTGCGAGACCTATGGACTGGCCAAGGAGGGAGCGCGCCACCACGGCTATACCGGCGCCCGCGGCTATCACCCGCTGCTGGCCATTGCCGCCGGCACCGGCGAGGTGCTGATGTCCCGGCTGCGCGAGGGCCGGGCCAACACCGCCCGTGGCGCCGCCCACTTCCTGCGTGAGACGGTGGGGCGGGTGCGCTACGGCGGGGCCAGGGGACAACTCACGGTGCGGGCCGACAGCGGCTTCTACGCCCACACTGTCGTTGCCGCCTGCCGGGAAATGGATGTCCGCTTCTCTATCACCATCCGCCAGCGCGCCAGCCTGCGGGACCTGATCGAGGCGATACCAGAGGAGGACTGGACTCCCATTCCCTACTGGATGGACGGCGCCGCCGATGTCGCCGAGACGACTTACACCCCGTTCCAGACCAAGCCGGACGCCGCGCCGGTGCGGCTCATTGTCCGGCGGGTGAAGCCGACACCCGGTTCCCAGCTCGCCCTCTTCGCCAGATACAGCTATCACGCCTTCATCACCGACCGCGATGGGGAGACGCTGGAACTGGAGGCCGATCATCGCCGCCACGCCGAGGTCGAGAACGCCATACGCGACCTCAAGTACGGCGTCGGGCTGAACCACATGCCGTCGGGGCGCTTCGCCGCCAACGGCGCCTGGGTGGCGGTACAAGTGATGGCGCATAACCTGGCCCGCTGGACGGCGCGGATTGGTCTGGGCGAGGGGACCCTGATCACCAAGACCCTCAGGCGGCGGGTCTTAGCTCTGGTGGGGCGGATCACCCGCTCGGCGCGCCGCCTCACTTTGCATCTCCCCCGGCGCTGGCCTTGGGAAACCCAGTTCAGTCGCGCCTTGGCCCGGCTGCAAGCCATTCCGTTCCCGGCCTGACGGCCAGCCTGCAACTGACCCAACGTCCCCGCAATCTCGCGCCACCCCGGTCGCGAGAGTCCCCTGCTGCGTATCCTCTCGCCATCCCGCGCATCGCAACTCCCGCATAGGGCCTTAGGGGCCCTGTGCGGCGACTGAAGACCCTCCGCCGGCCTCCCATCTACCCCAAGACCCCAGGCCATCTCCCCTGTAGCTCCCTCACCCACCCCCTTCCGCTGTACTCACGCCGTCCATCCGTGTCCTTCGGTGGATTCGGGTTTAAGCAGAAAAATTTAATGGCGCCTACCGCTGGTGGGCCGACCCGGGCGCTGGCAAGCCTGAACTGGAAATCACATGAGTCGTAAGCCTACAGTAAAGCAATGGATTGTCATCGCCGCGTTTGTCGCCCTGGTGGCTTTTATCGCCAGGTATTTGTGGCGACGGAAGTCCCAGGGGAGCAGCTAGCCCGACAGTATGGCCCTATTACCCGCATGTGCATCCTAACTTACGGGCGGTGCAATTAATTTTCGGTGGGCCTCGGCGACGGTGCACGGTAAGTTTGGCCGGAGGCGGCGGAGCTCGCCTAAGGGGGTCAGAGGGGCCAGGATTCCATAGTATAAGCCATCTCTCAGAACAGGTACTCGTACCGGGAGCTGGTGATAAAGGCCTCCCGCATCGCATCCCTCTCCCTCTGGCCGGCCTCCACTGCCTCCCCGTCCAGCAGGGCTCTCCAGGCGGTGGCGCTCTCCTCCAGCAACCCCTCGGCGTAGGGCGAGATCCAGTGGCTGTACACCGGGTGGTCAACCGGACCCAGAACTTTGCCTAACCCCGAATCCACCGAAGGACACGGATGGACGGCGTGAGGACAGCGGAAGGGGGTGGGTGAGGGAGCTACAGGGGAGATGGCCTGGGCTCTTGGGGTAGATGGGAGGCCGGCGGACGGTCTTCAGTCGCCGCACAGGGCCCCTAAGGCCCTATGCGGGAGTTGCGATGCGCGGGATGGCGAGAGGATACGCAGCAGGGGACTCTCGAGACCGGGGTGGCGCGAGATTGCGGGGACGTTGGGTCAGTTGCAGGCTGGCCGTCAGGCCGGGAACGGAATGGCTTGCAGCCGGGCCAAGGCGCGACTGAACTGGGTTTCCCAAGGCCAGCGCCGGGGGAGATGCAAAGTGAGGCGGCGCGCCGAGCGGGTGATCCGTCCCACCAGAGCGAAGACCCGCCGCCTGAGGGTCTTGGTGATCAGGGTCCCCTCGCCCAGACCAATCCGCGCCGTCCAGCGGGCCAGGTTATGCGCCATCACCTGTACCGCCAGCCAGGCGCCGTTGGCGGCGAAGCGCCCCGACGGCATGTGGTTCAGCCCGACGCCGTACTTGAGGTCGCGTATAGCGTTCTCGACCTCGGCGTGGCGGCGATGATCGGCCTCCAGTTCCAGCGTCTCCCCATCGCGGTCGGTGATGAAGGCGTGATAGCTGTATCTGGCGAAGAGGGCGAGCTGGGAACCGGGCGTCGGCTTCACCCGCCGGACAATGAGCCGCGCCGGCGCGGCGTCCGGCTTGGTCTGGAACGGGGTGTAAGTCGTCTCGGCGACATCGGCGGCGCCGTCCATCCAGTAGGGAATGGGAGTCCAGTCTTCCTCTGGTATCGCCTCGATCAGGTCCCGCAGGCTGGCGCGCTGGCGGATGGTGATAGAGAAGCGGACATCCATTTCCCGGCAGGCGGCAACGACAGTGTGGGCGTAGAAGCCGCTGTCGGCCCGCACCGTGAGTTGTCCCCTGGCCCCGCCGTAGCGCACCCGCCCCACCGTCTCACGCAGGAAGTGGGCGGCGCCACGGGCGGTGTTGGCCCGGCCCTCGCGCAGCCGGGACATCAGCACCTCGCCGGTGCCGGCGGCAATGGCCAGCAGCGGGTGATAGCCGCGGGCGCCGGTATAGCCGTGGTGGCGCACTCCCTCCTTGGCCAGTCCATAGGTCTCGCAGATGGTCGAGTCCAGGTCGATGGTCAGGGGCGAGTCGCCGGGTCCGGCCCCAGCGGCCCAGGCCCGGGCCAACAACTGGCGGCTCACGCGGTCGAGTTGACGGACATGCCCCCACCGGAAGCTGCGCAGGAAGGTCCCCAGGGTGGATGACGCCTTGACCACGCAGCCTAGAACACCGACCGTCCCACCAGCGCGCAGCGCATCGGCGTCGTCGATGCAGTCGCCGCCTGCCAGCGCGGAAGCGACCAGCGTCAGCATCTTGTCCCCAGTGTTCGCCCGTCCCGGCGCTCCGCCGAGGTCAAGGTGATGGTCGACGAGTTCCCGCAGGCCCAGGTGCCGGGCTAGGGTGGCCGGCAGGAGCAGGCCGGCATTGGCCACCAGGCGATGGTCGTCAAAGAGGATGCGGATACGGTCGGGTTTGTTCTGTGGCAGCATCTATTGGGTGCTCCTTGTTTCCGGGCTGGTTTCTGTTCCAAAACCATTATCCCAGATTCAGAGGAGCACCCGCTGGCTTCTTTAAGGGCTGTCCCCAAGGACGTCCTTCGGTGTGTGGATTCGGGCTAAGGACAAGGATTCGCGCTCCCGATTTTCTAGCCATATCAGTGCCCACAGTAGTTTCTAATATACTTCATCGTCCATGGCCAAACAAGGCGCCGGAGAGCCTTCTCCGGCCATTTTTATGGCATAACCGGATTGACTATAGAACCTTTGTACGGTTATTATCTCCCCTAGGCCCCCTGTCCCAGCCCTTCCCTTTCCCATTTGTTCAACATTATCTCTGAACAAATAATTAATATTTTATTTGTATGGTGAGATTGAAGACCATGAGATCAGGCTGGCGGAGTACCCGCCGGGTTGGACCGGAGGTAATTCCGCAGGAAGGCGAGCGGACTGGGGATGTTCAGACTGAAAGGATGCATCAAGTGCGGCGGCGACCTGTTCCTTGAAGAAAGGGACTGGGAGTGCTTGCAATGCGGCAAGTACTACTACAGCACGGCTCTGTTGATTTTCGATGGGCGCCGCGAAGGGGCTTGGGCCAGCCGCAGCAGGACGACGAAGCTGCGGGGCAAGATGGAAGCACCGACGCCGGAAAGATGAGTCCGGAGGCCATTGGTGAGCGTCATTATTAATGACCGTATACACGGGATACACGGGGGTTAACGGCGGTGAAGAATACAGTTCCGGTGATGGGCCTACGGTGGACCTAGGAACGTGCAGAGGGGGGAACAGGTGTTTATCCTGTTAGCCATAGACCCCAGTACAACTAAGACGGGTTGGGCGATCTTTTCTAAAGACCGCTTAGCGGCCGGGGTGGCCCCTCAAGACATGAGAGACTTCGACCACCCAGCGACCGGGTCAATACCCGCGGAACTTGTCCAGGCCCATCCTGAGTGGCAATTGGTGGAGACCGGCGTGATTACGGGGGAACACCGACCTTGGAGGGCGCAGCTTTCCGACCGGGTAAAAGAGATACAGTCGGCCTTGGACAGCCTTGCAGAGAGATGGCGGCCCTGCGAGGCTGCGTGTGGGAAGCCTTCGATCATGAACCTGCCCAACCAGCGGGAGGGCGTGGAGATGCTCAGCCGGACCATGGACCAATGGGCCCAGGAGCGCAACCTGCCCCTTTACTGCTATCCCCTCAGGGAGATCAGGTCCGTCGTATTGGGCCGGGCAAACGCCGCCAGTGAGGAGTTAGCCTACACGGCGATGGTCCGTTGGGGGTTGTTGGGCCAGGAAAAGACCACCCATGAATGGAACGCCATCGCCGTGGGCGACTACCACCTGGTACGACAGAACTCGGTCCAAGGGGCTGAAAGATAGAGAATTAGCCGCCCAGGTGGTAACATGGATACCTGGCCGGGACAGGTGCAGACGGGCAGGGCATGAACGGGCCCTGCCCGACCCTCTGACCGAGGACCCCAAATCCGTCAGCCGACACTGTCTGAGCCCACTATCAGGCCCCGGCCAATTAAGCCATCCCCTGAACGGGATTGGAACTTACATTTGGACCGTTTGCTGGGCCCGCTTGCGGACCTACGGGAGGTTACATGGCGACACCACATCCACCTCTACAGCCGCCGGGAGAATATAACCCCGAGGAATACTACGAAAGTTCTCCTGAGACCACAACCAACTTCTTCGCCGATTCGTTGCACGTCTACAGCGGGCTCTACAGCAGTGTGCTGTTCTTTGGGGAACTTCAAGAGGACCGGGAACCCATTTTGAGGGCGAAGATCAAGGTCAGTCCCCAGCTACTGAAGGCCTTCTGTCTCCTGACCAGGAAGCATGTCCGGGAATATGAAAGCGCCGTCGGGCGAATAGCGTTACCCCGGCAAGTTCTGGATGCCTGGGAAATCGAGGACGACAAGCTGTGACATCAGAAGAGGGAAGGCCCATTCTAGCCACGGCGGCGTTGCCTGAGGGGTGGGACTGGAGCACATTGGACTCGAGCCGGCCCCGCAGGGCAACCGAGCACATCGGGCAGAGCGAGATATCCTATGTAGCCATCGACCGCCTCAGACCAGGGGACACCCCCGGCGGGGCTGTGTGGAAGCTGGCCAAGGACATCCCCATTATAATCATGGACACCCTTGACGGCTTCTGGGTATTTGAGAGGATTTTCAATAAGCTGCACGCCTTCGCCGGCGCCAAGGAAGAGGCAAAGGCTGATCTCGTGGCCAGGTTGGGGGCGCATCTCAAGCTATTGAGTTCCCTTGAGTCACCTCAGATGGCCCCTGTCCTGAGGATGGAACTGGAGTATTTGAAGGCGGTGTTGCCACCATCCAATACTCCAGGGGGATGACCTGATATAGCGTTATTCTCTGGCGAAGGCTGTTTCGTCCGAGGCCGCCCGAAGCTCTAGCAACCTTTCTCTGACTACCCTTATCTGTCTCTCCCCAAGCCCTACTCTGGTGGCAATTGCACGAATCGATAGGTCCTGGTCCAGGTACTCGATGATCTGCCGGTTGCGGGCCCACCACCTGTCGTCACTGGTCTTCTTTGCCCGGATGACAGCGTTAATATTCCGCGCGGACCTGGCCCCATAGCCCCTGCGCTGCTTGGTCCGGGGCTGGGTCTCCCCATCCACTGGTCCGTTGGATTGCTCTCCGTTACTTCCCCGTGGCAACTGGGTACCCCATCCATTCGAGTAGAGTCCCAGGAAGTGGTGTAAGAGGGAGAGAGTCTGGAGAAAGAGAGACCACCGCGTCATCCTTGGCGGGCAAAAAAGAAAGCTCGAGAAAGGAGGGCAACGGTGGTCA
Organism: Dehalococcoidia bacterium; assembly: GCA_965225925.1. GTDB lineage: Bacteria > Chloroflexota > Dehalococcoidia > Lucifugimonadales > JAGWBF01 > CBDDBY01. The sequence continues at coordinate 489,592 of CBDDBY010000004.1, forward strand.
AGGAAAGGATGGACCTGCTGGAGCTATTGCGCAAGGGGGGAATGGACGGTGACGTGGACTTCCTACGGGAGGCACTGAGAGTGCTGGTAGAGGGGATCATGGATGCGGAGGTGTCATCGAGGATCGGTGCTGGGTATGGAGAACGCAGCCCTGAGCGGGTGACCCAGCGCAACGGGTATCGGTCCCGGGCGTGGGATACCCGTGTAGGGACGATGGATCTGCACATCCCGAAGCTTCGAGAGGGGAGCTACTTCCCGAGCCTGCTGGAGCCACGGCGTCGCAGCGAGCGAGCTCTGCTGGCTGTGATCCAGCAGGCCTACGTGGAAGGTGTATCCACAAGGCGGGTGGACGATCTGGTCAAAGCCCTGGGGTGTGAGGGTATCTCCAAGAGCCAGGTGTCGCGCATCTGTCAGGAACTGGACGTGGTGGTGGATGGCTTCATGGGCCGTCCGCTGGACGCTGGACCCTACCCCTACCTGTGGCTGGACGCACTGACCCAGAAGGTCAGGGAGGACGGCAGGATCGTCAACGTCAGCGTGGTGGTGGCGACGGCGGTCAATGGCGAGGGCAAGCGGGAGATCATCGGGATGGACGTGGGTACCAGTGAGGACGGCGCCTTCTGGCTGGCCTTCCTACGCTCGCTGTCCGCTAGGGGCCTCGGCGGGGTGGAGCTGGTGGTATCGGACGCTCATCAGGGACTCCGAGGCGCCATCGCCGCAGTCTTCGGCGGAGCCAGCTGGCAACGGTGCCGCACCCACTTCATGACCAACCTGCTCACTCGGGTCCCCAGGCGCGCCCAGCCATGGGTAGCCACCATGGTGCGCACCATCGGCTGCGGAAGGCGTTATTCATACTTTACGCCCGCGGACCAGACGTTACAAGGGGGAAAAGGAAGGGCCATTGGGTAACGGGCTTTTCGAGAGGAGTTCCAAACGATCTCAGTGACTCTGTGTCTCTGTGGCCAGTCACGGCTTTGGCGTCGCGATGGGCGGCACAATAGCCGGGGGAGCGCTTGATGGAACGAATTCTGCTGTACGACCGTCCACCGTGCCCGAAACGACGCCTTGAAGCAGGTCGCAGAAGACGTACCACACCAGTTCCTCGCCGTCACCCACCAGAGAGCGGCCCCGAATTCTGCAGCCCTGCCAGTGGCCGGAAGCCACCCTGGCGACGTTGGCAGGACCGACGCGCAAACCGTTCAGGGCCATCTCCGGAGCCTGATGACTCGTCAGCTTTGAGACAGAAGGCATCTTCACTTCCCAGGCACCACCTTCCGCGTCAGGAGAAGGGACGGTAACCGATATTTCTTGGGTAGCAGCCGCGTCTGTAAACTGGAAGAAGAACGGCCCGGAGTCTGCCACGACGTTCACCTGACGCAAAACCGCACTCGGAGAGAGGCCGCGGACACGCTGGAGGGCCGCCTGGCCCAGGTTGACCAGGATTGTGGCATCAGCATCGGGAGGGCCCTGGGCGGGTTGGGGCGCGCCCTTCGCCTGGCCGCAGGCTATGACGGCCATGACTGCCAGGACGGGGACTAGTGCCAGGATCAGTCTAGCCCGGATCATCCGGCGTTCCCAACCGGTCCCATCTCTAACCGCGGCGGAAGGTGCTCCTTAAACCAGCCGACGGTCGCCGCCATGACCTCGCTGAAGGCTGGCTCCGAATATATCTCATAATGCCCATAGCCCTTGAGCACCACCAGCTTCTTCGGCTCCTTGGCGTGGGCGTAAAACTGCTCAGACTCCTCGGGTAACACCAGCCGGTCATTGTCCGAGGTGATGAATAGTATGGGCCTGGGGGAAACCTTGTCCACCACCCATTCCGGGTTGAAGTCAACCGTATCGTCCACGTACTCCAGGGGTAGGGTGGTAACCGCGGCGGCGGCAGCTACACTTTTCCTTGCCTGGGCGGCCAGCTCCGCCGACTGCCTATCGGGCAGCAGGATCTCGGTACGGTCGGCGTGCTCCGACATCCCGGTGGTAGCCCTCCTCTCCCTGTCGGCTTTGGAGCGCTCCAGCAGGTCGAACCATTCGTCTGTTCTCCTAACCCTGCTCAACCACCGGGCCCCGTTGCCTATGCCCACCACGCTGACGATGCACCCGGCCCTCTGGTCCACCGCTCCCACCCAAGTGACAGTGGCCCCACCATAGCTGGTCCCGTAGAGCCCTATCCTCCCGGCGTCCACCTCGGGCTGAAGCCCCAGGAAGGTCATGGCGGCCTGCACGTCCAGGACCCGGCTGTAGGGCGCCAGCCGGGTGTGGGGGCCTTCGCTTTCCCCCCAACCCTTGTAGTCAAAGACCATGGCAACGTAGCCGGCCTGGTTGAGCACCCTGGCGTTGTCGGGCAGATAAAGGTCCTTGACGCCGGTGTATCCGTGGCAGAGGAACACCGCGGCCCGTTTATCACCCGGTCGCATGTCATCCGGGGTATAAATATCGCCGCGGAGCATCAAGCCCTCACTGTAAAACTCCACCGGCCTTTTCATGGCGTTTCCTCCTCTGGAATCGGGGAAGTGGCATGTATTTTAGCATGGGAAAGCCATCCCCCCGAGATGCCGCCTGGCAGTTGTACCGCGAAGGGACGTGGAAAGCCTCGCCCCTACCAGATCTCCCTTAAATCCTGCTGGCTATCAATGAGACACCAGGCCGACATCAGGTTTCAATAATTTAAGTTAAGAGTAGAGTTTTAGGCCCGAACCTTGGGGCTAAGGCGGTCACGAAAGGGTTGCAAAAAGGCCCCCAGACTGTCAAGATAGGGACATGCGGATAGGCGCTTTTGAGATTAAGGAACCCCTGCCGGAGCTACGGGACCCCCATGTTATTACCGTCCTTCGCCCATGGGTGAACGTGGGCAGGGTGGGTACCCTGTCCCTGGCCCGGCTGGAGCGCCACTTCTCATCCCAGACCCTTGGAGAGCTGGCCAGACCAGGGCAGTTCTTCGATTTTACCCGTTACCGCCCCCGTTCCCGGATGGTGGGGGACCGCAGGGAGATGACCATTCCCAACTGTACCATCAGCTACGCCACCAGGGAAGAAGCTCCGGATTTTCTCTTTTTCAACCTACGGGAGCCCCACGCCTTAGGAGAGGACTTCGTCGATTCGATCCTGGAGCTTCTCAAGATCTTCGGGGTTAAGCGCTATTGTCTCATCGGCGGCATGTACGACATAGTGCCCCATACCAGGCCTCTCCTGGTTTCGGGCTCCAGCGGCGGGAAGGACGCCTCGGAGGAGGCCAAAAGGCTGCGGCTCCAGGAAAGCAGCTACCAGGGACCCACAAGCATAACCTCCCTCATCACCGTGGAGGGCGCAAAGCTGGGAATCGGGCACATGACCTTCGTGGTACACCTCCCCCAGTACGTCCAGCTGGAGGAGGACTATGCGGGGGTGGCGCGGCTCATGGACTTGCTGGGTTCGATATACAACTTGCCGTCCCATCTGGTGGACGAAGAGCGTGGGGAGAAACAGTACCACGAGCTTACCTCAGCCGTGGAGCGGAACCCTGAGCTAAAGGGGGTTCTCCAGCAACTGGAGTCCCAGTACGACTCTCGACAAGTGGCCAAAGAAAAGGAAGAGCCGCCCCTCCCCCTTTCACCCGAGGTCGAGAAGTTCCTGCGGGAGCTGGACCAGAAGGAAGACCAGGGATAACAACTCCTCTGGTTCGACCGAGCCTGCCGAAGGGTAAGGATTCAGACTAAGGGTCTAGGTATAGGACACAACTCCCTTGTACCAATCCAGTATCTCGCTGCCTGTCATGAAGATAACGCCCTCGTGCCGCTTGATGTACTGGAAGATCTGGTCGTAGTAGCGGATCCGGTGGGGAACGCCCGTTATGTAGGGATGGGTGGAAATCGCCATTATCCTGGCGCTCTCGGCGCCCTCCTCGTACATTGTGTCGAACTGGTCCCGAGACCGCTCAAATATCTCCGGCGATGAGTGGTTCTGCACCAGATACATGGGTATATCGTTAATCTCCACTGTGTACGGTATGGAGATCAGGCTGCCACTCTTCACTTTCATGGGGTAGGGCTGGTCGTCGTTGCACCAATCACAAACGTACTCTATCCCCTCCTCGGCCAGGATGTCGGGGGTATCGAAGGTCTCAGCCAGCCCCGGGCCCATCCAGCCTCTGGGGGCCTTGCCCGTAGTTTCCTTGATAAGCTGCATTGTCCTCCTGATCACGTCACGCTCATCATCTTCCAGATTCAAGACCCGCTGGATGAAACCGTGGGCGAGGATCTCCCACCCACTCTTGGTGCTCTCATCCACTATGGTCGGATAGGACTTGCAGATTGAAGCGTTGAGGCTTACCGTCGCTCTTATTTGATGCTTATCAAGGACCCGTTTCAGACGCCAGAACCCGACCCTGAGCCCGTAGTCGAACCAGCCAAAGTTGGTAATGTCTGGTGTTACAGAGGCGCCCTGAGGGGCCGGAAGCACGGCGCGGGCCATAGGTGAGTTGATATCCCACTCTTCGACGTTGATTATGGGCCATACGGCCACTCGGGCATTGCCCGGCAGTTTCAAGGGCTTGCGGTGGAAGATGGGAGAATAGTCCGCCCGGGGATTGCTCATGCTGCTCCTTTCTGGTGGGAGAAGTTAAGGGTTTAACGAAGCTCACGGGGCAGGACGAAGGTGACGTTCTCCTCGATCCCCTTTATGGTGGCCACGTTATCGGGCCGGAGCGCCGTTATAACCTCGTCCACCAACTCCTCGGGCGTCGAAGCGCCGGAGGTGATACCGACCCGGCTGACCTCCTCCACCCATCGAGGGTCCAGGTCCTCGGGTCCATTTATCAGGAAGGCGGGTACCCCCTGGGCCTCGGCCACCTCTCTCAAACGGTTGCAGTTGGAGCTGTTCTGTGAGCCGATCACCAACACGATATCCACTTCTTGGGCCAGCTCTTTAACGGCCTCCTGGCGATTGGTGGTGGCATAACATATGTCCGCCCTGGTCACCGCATTGGGGAAGGCCCGTTGGATCTCATTCACCGCCTCGCGGGTGTCATCCACCGACAGAGTCGTCTGTGTCAGGACCACTACGGGAGTTTCGGAGTCCCAAACCGGGACCTTGGTACCCTCCTGCTCGTCCACCAAGGTCATGGGCGTCTGGCCCATTGTTCCCCGGACCTCCTGGTGGCCCCGGTGGCCCACCAGCACGACCCTTCTCCCCTCATTATGGTACTTCTTGGCCTCGTTATGTACCCGGGTAACCAGGGGGCATGTGGCATCTATCACCTTGAGTCCCCGTGCCTCCGCCTTCTGGAAGTCCTGGGGTGGCGAGCCATGGGCGGAGAAGACTACGACGGAACCCGTGGGTATCGCCTCCACGTCCTCCACCGTTATGGCGCCCTTGCGCTCCAGGCTGGCCACCACGTAAGGGTTGTGGACTATCTGGTGCTTGACGTACACCGGAGGGCCAAATCTCTCCAAACACAGCTCCACCACCTCCACGGCCCGCACCACTCCGGCACAGAAACCCCGGGGTAAACTCAGGACCACTTCCACAGCGATGGCTCCTTTCCCGCCTTCGTGCGCCTTTTGCCCAGGTTGCTTGTGAAGAAGGCAAGCATATTATATCATGCTTCCGGAGAACCGCCGCAAAGGCCCGTGGCGCCCCAGATTAGCTAAGAAAAGAGCAGGCACGCAACGCCGCTGTAGGATGCCGGAGGATAAGGAGAGCCCATGGCCACGATACTTGATAGATATGTCCAAGAGCATCCCGCCTCGGCCAGCCGATACGAAGATGCCCGGGGGCTCTTTCCGGGGGGCGTCACTCACGACAACCGGTACATGCTGCCCTTCCTCCTCTACATGACCCACGGCAAGGGCGCCCTCAAATGGGACGTGGACGGCAACGAGTACGTGGACTATGTGTGCGGCCACGGCGCGCTAATCATGGGCCACTCACACCCCGATATCAACGCCGTCGTGGCAGACCAGGTGGCGAAAGGGACTCACCTGGGCGCCAACACGGTGGAGGAGATGCGCTGGGCGCAGGCGATAAAACGGCTGATGCCGGCGATGGAAAAGCTGCGCTTCCACAGTTCGGGCACCGAGGCGACATTGATGGCCCTCCGCCTGGCCCGGGCCTATACCGGACGGACCAAGTTCGTCAAGTTCGAGGACCACTTCCACGGCTGGCACGACTACGTGGTAGCCAGCCCCGGCAGGCCGGTCGCGGGAGTGCCCGATGCCACCGCCCAATCGGTGGTCGTACTCCAGCCCCAGATATCCGCCCTGGAGCAACTCCTGGCCAGGGACGGGGACATCGCCGCCGTCATCCTCGAACCCACCGGGGCCCATTACGGCCAGCTGACACTTATGGTGCCTCAGTTCCTGAAGGACCTCAGGGATGTCACTAAAAAGTACGGGGCTGTGCTCATCATGGACGAGGTGGTGACAGGGTTCCGTCTGTCTCCCGGCGGGGCCCAGGGACGCTTCGGGATCGAGCCGGATTTAAGCACCTTGGCCAAGATCGTGGCGGGAGGCCTGCCCGGAGGGGTGGTGGGTGGGAAGGCGGAAATCATGGATATGATGGCCTTCCACGACGAACCGGACTGGGACGGCCGGCAGCGGGTTGCCCACCCGGGTACATTTAATGCCAACCCGTTGTCGGCGGCGGCGGGCGCGGCCTGCCTGGAGATGATCGCCAACCAGCCGGTCAACCAGCGGGCGGACGCCATGGCCGGCCGGCTGAAAAACGGCCTCAACGACATCCTGACCAGGATGGAGGTGCCAGGCCACGCCCGGGGCATGGCATCCCTGATCCACCTGACGTTGAGAAATTGCGGCTGCGACCGGGAGTTGTGCACCTTGCCCCATCGGGAGATACAGGAGGCCGCCAATCCCGCGGTCACCATACCATTGAGACGGGCCATGCTGAACGCCGGCGTGGACATGATGGGTAGGGGTTCTTTCATCGTCTCCTCCGCCCATCGAGAGCAGGATGTGGACGGCACTTTGGCGGCCTTCGAGGAGTCGCTGGCAGCCATGCGTGGCGAGGGCATCGTTTAGGGTCCTGTGCAAATGGCCCATAAGGAATTCGGTCCTTCGTTGACACTCTCAAATGGCCGATGATATAGTTGACTTCGCCTTTGTAATCGGGCGGCCGCATACGATAAGACTCGGTACGCCACGTCAGCGATAGAGGAAGACCACCGATGCCCGATGATTTTGATTTCCGCTGGGCGGCGGTAATACTTTCCGGCATCATCGGCTTTGTGGCCATCGGGCTGATGTTCGCCGCTTCCATGTTCACCTCTTCCCGCCGCCATTCGGCTGTGAAGCTGACCCCCTACGAGTGCGGCATTCCTCCCGCTCCCTTCCGCTGGTCCCAGATCAATCTCCGCTACTACATCTTCGCCATACTTTTCTTGATATTCGACGTGGAGGCCGTCTTCCTCTTTCCCTGGGCTGTGATCTTCATGGACAATAATGTGGCCTTCTACGCCATGATGATGTTCCTGGCAGTCCTCGCCTTCGCCATACTGTATGGCTGGAAGAAAGGAGCCTTAGAGTGGTCGAAATAAACGAAGGCAAAGGCAACATTCCCGGACCCAGTATTTTCGACAGGGCGATGCCCGGGGTCGTGACCGCTAGGGCGGATGAGCTGTTCGCCATGGCGAGAAAGTCCTCGCTATGGACCCTCACCTTCGGCCTCGCCTGCTGCGCCATCGAGATGATGTCCACCTACATGGCCCACCACGATTTCGACCGGTTTGGAGTGGTCACCTGGCCGTCGCCCAGACAGTCCGACGTGATGATCGTGGCGGGGACGGTGGTGAAGAAGATGGCGGATCCCATCAAGTTGCTCTATGAGCAGATGCCCGAACCCAAGTGGGTAATCGCCATGGGCAGTTGCGCCACCAACGGCGGCCCATATTACCGGTCCTATTCGGTTGTCATGGGAGTGGACCACATAATACCGGTGGACGTTTACGTTCCCGGATGCCCTCCAAGACCCGAGGCGCTGATGCAGGGGATCCTCAAGCTCCAGGAAAAGATAATGCGGGACTCCAAACAGCATGGCGAAAAGGCCTAGTCTCCACGCCGAAGGTTCGCCCGCTTCAAACGCCTTGTGGGCGAGGGGATGCGGGTATTGCTGCAACGTCTAGAAGAGGTGCTCCAGGACTTCCAGCCCGAGATGGGGGCTACGCTTGACGTACCCGCTATCACGGTTAAGCCGGAAGCCATCTTGGACATCTGCCGCCTACTTAAAGAGGACCCGCAGCTTTCATTCAAGCTCCTGCTCTGCCTCCTGGGCGTAGATTACAAAAAATATATAGAGATCGTGTACGTCCTCCTATCCGTGGAGCACGAATACAAACTGTTGATGAAGACCCAGGTGTCTTACGAAGAACTCCATCTGCCGTCGGTGACCCCGGTATGGCGGGCCGCCGACTGGTATGAACGTGAAGCCCACGACCTCTTCGGCGTGGTGTTCGACGGACATCCCGACATGAGCCCCCTGATACTGTACGAGGGGTACGAGGGCTACCCCGGCCGAAAGGAGCACTCCTTCCACGAATATGAGGAGTTTTGAGGTTTGCTCATCCAGAGTGCCCTTTGCCAGCGTCCCTTCGGGGTGGGACCCTCTAGGCCGGCAGCTGAGGGCGGGCCTTGGGTGAGGCGACGATGGAGAAGTTGACACTGGCAGCCAGGATGGTCAAAAATGAGGATCATTACCTTGCCACCATAGACGCCCTAGAGATGACGGGCAGCGGCGCCACCCCAGAAGAGGCCCAGGACGACCTGGTGCTAAAGCTCATGGCATGGGTCCAGACTTTCGACGGTCAGGGCGCTTTGGAAACAAAGCTGTTAGAGGCAGGATACCCCGGAGCCAACGAGGATACGGAGCTGGAGTTGCAGTTCGAAGAGTGACGTGAAGATGGTTGAGATTACGAACAACAGAGATGTAGACGCCGAACCCATTGAGATGCTGATAAATATGGGCCCTCAGCACCCCTCAACCCATGGGGTGTTCCGCATGGTCCTGTGGGTCGACGGGGAAAAAGTGGTGGACGTCGAGCCCCACATAGGCTACCTTCACCGGGGGTCGGAGAAGCTGTGCGAGGGAGAGCAGTACCATCAGATTATCACCCTTTTCGACCGCCTGGACTACATCTCCAATTTCAACAACGAGATGGTCTTCTGCCGGGCGGTGGAGAAGTTGATGGGTGTCGAGGTCCCCGAACGGGCGGAATACATCCGGGTTATCATGTGCGAGCTCAACCGCATAGCCAGTCACCTCCTTTTCCTTGGCACCTTCGGGTTGGACGCCGGGGCCATGACCCCCGTCATGTTCACTTTCAGAGGGCGAGAGCGCATACAGTCTGTGTTCGAGGCCGTCAGCGGCGCCCGGATGATGCACAACTATTTCAGAGTGGGCGGTGTGAAGGAGGACCTTCCGGATAATTTCCAGGAACTGATCAGGGGACTCCTGAACGATCTCCACCAAGACGTGGAGGAGTCTGATAAGCTCCTCACCTTTAACGAGGTTTTCATCGCCAGGTCCAAGGGCGTTGGGGCCATAGACCTGGAGACGGCCATAGATTACGGCCTGACCGGACCCTGCCTCCGGGCCTGCGGGCTGGCCTACGATGTACGGAAGGCTGAGCCCTACTCGGTGTACGATAGGCTGGACTTCCAGGTGCCGGTGGGGATCGACGGGGACTCGTGGGAGCGCTACTACGTGCGAGTCCAGGAGATGTACGAGTCGCTGGACATCGTCGAACAGGCGCTTAAGCAGATACCAGAGGGGCCGGTCTCCTCCCGAGGGAGGCGTCTGATCCGGCCACCAAAAGGGGATGTCTACGTGCGGTCCGAGAACCCCCGTGGTGAGATAGGGGTGTACCTGGTAAGCGATGGCTCCGACAAGCCCTACCGGGTAAAGGTGAGGCCGCCCTCATTTTGCAACCTCAGCGCTCTCAGGTATTTGGTGAAGGGCGCCTGGGTGGCCGATGCCGTCGTCATCCTCGGTTCCCTGGACATAGTGCTGGGGGAGGTGGACCGGTGAAAGAGACCGGGTGCGAACTCCGTCCTGCGCGTCTACCCGTATTCCCACCCAACACCGGCGGGAATGTGTCTGGCTAGGCTGATATGAGAATCGTCGACTTCTTCCTGATAATACTGGGGCTGCTGATCCTATTCACAGCCCTCTCCATCGTGGTGCTGTCGCTGACCTGGCTGGAGCGGAAGTTCCTGGGCCGTCTCCAGCGGCGTCTCGGGCCCACCAGGACCGGGCCCATGGGGCTGCTACAGCCGGTGGCCGACGCCCTGAAGCTGGTGCTCAAGGAGGACCTGATGCCCTCCTCGGCGGACAAGGGAGTCTTCTGGGTGGCTCCCCTTATAGTCCTGGTGCCATCCTTCATGCTGTGGGTCACCATACCCGCCGCCGGGAACCTGGTGCTGCGGAGCCTGGATATGGGTCTCTTCTACATCATAGCTTTCTCCGTGGTCACCATCATGGGGCTTGTGCTGGCAGGTTGGGGGTCGGCCAACAAATACGGTGTATTGGGTGGCCTCCGCTCCGCCGCCCAGCTGGTAAGCTACGAGATACCGGTGATAATGGTGGTCATAGCCGTGGCCATGCTGGCCCAGAGCCTCGACCTGCGGGTCATCTCCATCAGTCAGGTGCCCATAACCGACGTGGATATAGTCAAGGTCAACCCCATAAACATACCCTTCGCCGTCTTGCAGCCCCTGGGGATCGTGATTTTCCTCATCGCCGGGCTGGCCGAGGTGGGCAGGACCCCATTCGACATATATTTCGCTGATTCGGAGATAGTGGGGGGTCCCTTCGTCGAATACAGCGGCGCCCATTGGTCGGTCTTCTTCCTGGCCGAGTATATGAACACCTTCCTCATCGCCGCCCTCACCGCCCTGCTCTTCCTGGGGGGCTGGTACGGGCCATATAACCCCACCTCGCCGGGCTGGCTGGAGGCGCTGATAGCGGTGATCTGGTTCCTAATCAAGACTTACTTCATAGTAATGATCATATTCTGGATTCGGGGCACCTTCCCCAGGCTCAGGATTGACCAGCTCATGGCCTTCGCCTGGCAGGTGATGGTGCCCCTATCCTTCCTGAACATCGTCATCACGGGCATTTACCTGTTCTACGGCTGGCCCTGGTGGAGCCTGACTTTGATGTCGCTGGCACTCTCAGGTATCATAGGCTATCTGGTTCACAGGCACCTGGCGGGCCCTGCCCAAAAGGTAGCCCAACTTCACCAGCGCCGGCGAGCAGCAGAGCTTCGCCGCGGCGCGAGTCCGACGGGGGGTTAGTCCATGATTAGCGGCATAAAGGGCATGGTGATAACGCTGGTTTCCACCCTTAACGGGTTCAGGAAGCCAGTCACGGTACAGTACCCCAACCAGCATATCCCTATCCAGCCGAGGTACATGGGCTTCCCAGCCCTCACCTGGGACGAGAAAGTGGGAGAGCCCTACTGCACCGCCTGCATGGTCTGCATTCGGGACTGCCCCACCCAGTGCATGAGCGCCACCATGATGGATAACCCGCTGAAGGCCGAGGGCAAGAGCACCAGAAAAAAGATCGTCGATAGCTTCGAGATAAATCTAAACCGCTGCATCCTGTGTGGGATATGCGTGGAGGTGTGCAATTTCGACGCCATCGTCATGAGCCACGAGCACGAGATGAGCACCTACGAGCGCAACGGGGACAGGGTCGGCCTGATTCCCCTTCTGGAGATGGGGAAGCGTCACCAGAAAGAGACGAATTGGATCCCGCCATCCAAGCTGGCCCAGGATTCCAAGGATTCCAAGGATTCCGAGGCGAAATCAGAGGAGACGGGCAGCTAATATGTCCGAAGTCCTCTTCGTCATCACGGCGGTACTGACCCTGGGGGGAGGTCTGGGTGTAGTCGTAACAAGGAATGTGGTCCACGCGGCCCTCTTCCTACTCCTTTCTCTGGTAGCCGTTGCGGGTCTTTACCTGCTGCTTTTTGCCGAATTCCTTGCCCTGGTCCAGGTGCTCATCTACGGCGGGGCCATCATCATCGTGCTCCTCTTCGCCATCATGCTCACCAGGAGTGAGGAGTACCCCCGGATCTCCGACAATTCCCAGTGGCCTCTGGCGATTGTGGCCGGCCTGGCCGTCTTCGGCGTGCTGGCGGCCTCATTCCTGTGGCAAAGGCCCCCGGACTCTCTGGTGAGGGATGGGGAAGTAGTGGCGGTCGAGGCCCAGGGACCCGGCCTGGCCAAGCTGGGAGAGTCACTGTTTACCGAATGGGCGGTGCCTTTCGAAGTGGCGTCCTTGGTCCTGCTGGTTGCCCTCATCGGAGCGATAATCATAGCCCAGGCCGATGGTAGAGAGGGTGGAAGGTAATGCCACTTGAGGCTTTCCAGGTACTCAGCGCCGCCCTTTTCTGTATAGGGCTCTACGGCGTATTGGCCAGGCGAAGCGCCGTGCTGATACTGATGTCCATAGAGCTAATGTTAAATGCCGTGAACATCAACCTTATCGCGGCTGCTTCTCACCTGGACCACCAGGCATTTACCGGGCAGATCATCGCCATATTTATAATCACCGTCGCCGCGGCGGAAGTGGGGCTTGCCCTCGCCATAATCCTACGGCTGTTCCGCAGCAAGTCCACGGCCAACGTGGACCAAATGGACCTGATGAAATGGTGAACTTCTCATGGAGTTAGCAGAGCTAGCCTGGCTGATCCCGGCCTTCAGCTTCGTCGCTTTCTTCCTAATCGTCTTATTCGGCAGGTTTCTCCCCGGTGGCGGTTCCTTCATCGCAATTCTGGCCATCGCCGGGGGGTTCGCCATGTTCTGGGTGGTGCTGGCGGGATATCTGGGCGCCGGCTGTAGCGAGCAGTTTGGGAGAGAGACCTGCCTATTCAACCGGGAATGGTTCACCGCTGGGGACGTGGTGCTGGCGTGGGGCCTTTTAATAGACCCATTGACGGTGATGATGCTGGGCATGGTCACCTTGGTGGGCCTGATGGTTCAGGTCTACTCCCTGGGTTACATGAAAGGGCAGCCCCGCTTCGGGTGGTACTTCGCCGCCCACGCCTTGTTCATCGCCTCGATGCTTACTTTAGTCCTGGCGGACAACTTCCTGCTTCTTTACGTAGTTTGGGAGCTGGTGGGGCTGTGCTCCTACCTGCTCATCGGCTTCTGGTACGAACGAAGGCCCGCGGCGGAGGCGGCCAAGAAGGCCTTCATCATCACCAGGATAGGCGACGTGGGCCTGCTGTTGGGCATACTCCTGCTGGGCAAGGAGGTGGGCGGCCTTAGCGGGGTTGCCTTCAACTTCGACATGTCCGACACCTTCCAGGCGGTGAGCACCGGCGCCATCGGCGAGGGAACGGCGACCTTGGCGGCCCTCCTCATCTTCCTGGGTGCCATGGGCAAATCAGCCCAGTTCCCCTTTCACGTCTGGCTGCCCGACGCCATGGAGGGTCCCACCCCGGTAAGCGCCCTGATCCACGCCGCCACCATGGTGGCGGCGGGGGTGTACCTGGTGGCCCGCACCTTCCCCATATTCGAGGCGGCCCCCGACGCGTTGATTGTGGTTGCGGTCATCGGCCTGATAACCACCCTCTTGGGTGCTTCCATGGCGCTGGTTATGACGGACCTGAAACGCATACTGGCCTACTCCACCATAAGCCACCTGGGGTTTATGATGCTGTCGTTGGGGGCCTTCGGATATACGGCGGCAATATTTCACCTCATGGCCCACGGCTTCTCCAAGGCCCTTCTGTTCCTGGGGGCCGGCAGCGTGATGCACAGCATGGGGGACGAAACGGACATCAGGAAAATGGGCGGCCTCTGGAGGGTGATGCCGGTCACCGCCATGACATTCACCATAGGGGCGCTGTCCCTGGCGGGTTTCCCGATCTTCGCCGGATTCTGGAGCAAGGACGAAGTGCTGCTGGCCGTATTGGACCACAAGGTCTACATCCTCGCCTTCGTCTTGATAGCCGCCTTTCTCAGCGCCATGTACATGGCCCGGGCGCTTTACGTGGTATTCTTCGGCGAGCTCAAATCCGAGAATAGACATCTCCACGAATCGCCGCCCGTTATGCTGGTGCCAATGATGGTGCTGGCTGTGCTGGCGGTGGTGTTCGGCTTCATCTCCATACGGATAAACGACGTAGGCGGTATAGGCACTTTCCTGTTCTTCGAACATGCCCATGATTTCAGGTTCAACGCCGGCCTTGGCGCCGGGTCAATAATCCTGACGTTGGGCGCCTTCGCCTTGGGCTGGCGAATATACATGGAACGCCGCATCTCACTGGAGCCGTGGAAAGCCCGCCTGGCCGCGCCCATCAAAGTTGTGGCCAACAAGTATTACCTGGACGACATCTACCAGTGGACGGTGGACCGGGTCGTGCTGGTCTTTTCGAATTTTATCGCCCTCTTCGACCGCGTCGTGATAAACGACACAGCGGTGAACGGTGTCGGTGACTCAGTCCGGCAGTCTGGCCTGAACCTCCGGTATCATGTGACTGGGAAGGTCTACAACTACGCCCTGGGCATGGCGGTGGGCGCTGTGGCCGTCGCCATCATCTGGTGGGTGCTGGCCACATGAACATGATTCCAAATCGTGTAGATTAGAAGTTAGCTATGAGCACACAGCCTTTTGATCCTGCTCAGTACAAAGCTGGACAGCGTCAGGAGTGGGGTGCAGCTGCTGATGGCTGGAGAAGGCAGTGGGAAACAATTGAAAGGTTTTCGCAGCCTGTCAGCGACCGTTTGGTGGAGCTTACCCAAATCCGGCCCGGACATCGGGTACTAGATGTGGCAACGGGTATCGGCGAGCCTGCTGTCACCGCCGCCCGTGCAGTAGGTTCTTCAGGCTCGGTTGTAGCAACTGACCAGGCACCAGAGATGCTGGCTATTGCACGGGAGCGTGCTGCTACGTTGGGCTTACGGAATATTGAATTCCGTGAGATGGACGCAGAGACCCTCGACTTGCCAGGGGAGTCTTTCAACGCCGTTATGTGCAGATGGGGGCTGATGTTTCTACCCAACTCTGGAGACGCACTCAAAGGTATGTACAGGCTGCTGGCCCCAGATGGAGGGCTTGCGGCAGCCGTCTGGAGCGAACCGCTAAAGGTGCCGATGATCGGCCTGCCGATGCGGGTAATCCAGCAAATGGTCGAGATGCCCGCTCCCCCAGAGGGAATGCCTGGCCCCTTCAGTCTGGCAGACGTAGGTGCCTTTGAGCAGGATCGCAGACAGGCTGGGCTCGCCAATATACATAGCGAACGGATGGTCCTAACGGCGGAGTGGCCTTCAGCCCAGGAGTTCGTAAACATGCTGCTGGATATAGCCGCTCCGCTCAAAACGATGCTTGACCGCCAGCCGGTGGAAAAGCGTACAGGGGTCCTGGGAGCGATAGAAGAGGCGATAGCGCAGTACGCCACTACGGACGGCACCATTCACATCCCGAACGAGGCTATTTGCGTGGCCGGTCATAAGGTATAGGAAAGCTTGGCCCTGTTTCTGACAATTCTGTTCCCCCTGGTCGGGGGAGTGCTGCTGGCCTTCTTCCCCGCCGGGAGAGGGCGGGAGATAAAGCTCTTCGCCCTCTTCGTTGCGGCCGCCACCCTGGTCCTGAGCATCGTCCTCTTCTCCCTTTACGATTACAAAGAGGGCGGCTATCAGTTCACCGAGTCCTTCACCTGGCTGAAGGACCCCATGAACATCTCCCTGAGCATGGGCCTGGACGGAATCTCCGCTCCCATGGTGCTCCTCACAGGCATCGTCATGTTCGCCGCCGTCCTGGTCTCCTGGAACATCCAGCACCGGCCCAAGGACTTCTTCGTTCTCATCATGCTGCTGGTGGCCGGAGTGTATGGGGTATTCATAGTCCGGGACCTCTTCTTCCTTTTCTTCTTCTACGAGCTGGCGGTGCTGCCCATGTACCTGCTCATAGGAGTGTGGGGCAGCAGCTCCGACTTCGGCACCTTTCTGCGCACCAAGGAGTACGGCGCCATGAAACTGGTGCTCTACCTGGTGGCGGGCAGCGTCCTGGTCTGGATAGCAATACTGGCGGTGTACTGGGCCTCCAGCCAGTCGGGGAACCCCAGCTTCTCCCTGGAGGTCCTGTCGGACCCGGATAAGGTGGACTTCAACCAGAGCTTCAAGCACTTCCAGGACCTCTTCTTCTCCTTCTTCATGGTGGGCTTCGGAGTGCTGGCAGGGATGTGGCCCTTCCACACCTGGTCGCCCGACGGCCACGTGGCGGCGCCCACGGCGGTGAGCATGTTGCACGCCGGAGTGCTGATGAAGCTGGGGGCCTACGGCATCATCCGGGTAGGAATGGTGCTCCTTCCCGAGGGTGCGGATACGTGGATGCCGGTGCTGATTGCCCTGGGCACCGTGAACGTCCTCTACGGGGCCATCTCGGCCATGTCCCAGAGAGACCTGAAATACGTGGTGGGCTATTCCAGTGTGAGCCACATGGGTTACGTACTCATGGGTCTCGCCACTTTGCACCCCCTGGGAGTTGGGGGCGCGGTGCTCCAGATGTTCTCCCACGGTATAATGACCGCCCTCTTCTTCGCCCTGGTAGGGGTCATCTACGACAGGACCCACGTTCGGGACATCAGCGTGCTGGAGGGCCTATCAAAGCGCATGGGATTCACCGCGGCCTTATTCGCGGTGGCCGGGCTGGCCTCCCTGGGACTTCCGGGGCTAAGCGGGTTCGTAGCCGAGTTCCTGGTGTTCGTCGGCGTTTTCAAGACCTATTTGCCCTTGGCCGTATTGGCGGTGATAGGGGCGGCCATCACAGCCGTATACATCCTGCGCCTTCTGGCCAAGGCATTCTTCGGTCCCATCAGCCCTCAGTGGGAGCACCTGAAGGACGCCGGACGTATGGAGATCGGGGCGACGGCCATGCTTGCCTTCGTGCTGTTGTTTGTCGGGGTATGGCCGCAACCCCTGATGGACGTGATCAATGCCGGAGTGGCGACGATACCCGGCGTAAGCTGATGCCTTGTAATTATTGATATGCCAGAAATATCTCTAACCTCCAACCTTCACCTGCTGCTGCCGGAGTTCCTCCTGGCGGCACTGGCCTTCGTGATTTTCGCCGTGGATCTGGTGCTGCCGGATAAGAGGAAGGGTATCCTCGCCTGGATTAGCGTGGCGGGACTGGCCGGGCTCCTGGGCCTGTCCTTTGCACTGCTCTGGGGTGAGGACACGGAGCTGTACGGTGGCCTGGTGAGGGCCGACTCCTACGCCCTCTTCTTCAAGTCCTTCTTCCTGATCATGGGCATATTCATAATCCTGAGCTCCGTGGACTACGTAAAGAAGCACCTGAGCCACCCGGGGGAATATTACGGCATAGTGCTCTTCTCCATACTGGCCATGAATATCATGGCCGCATCCCAGGAGCTGCTGACAGCCTACATCGCCCTGGAGCTGATGAGCTTCAGCTTCTACATCCTGGCCTCCTTCGCCAGGTTCAACCCAAAGTCCAACGAGGCGGGGATCAAGTACGTCCTGATAGGGGCTTTCTCCTCGGCCATTCTGCTATTCGGGATCAGCATGCTCTACAGCAGCATAGGGGTAACCCGCTTCGAGGACATAAGCGCTACTTTGGCCAGTGGCGGCGATTTCAGTCCGGCCCTATGGGTGGGCATGGGGCTGATACTTGTGGGCCTGGGCTTCAAGGTCGCGGCGGTGCCCTTCCACATGTGGGCCCCCGATGTCTATGAGGGCGCTCCCCTGCCGGTGACGGCCTATCTGGCCGTGGGGTCCAAGGCCGCCGCCTTCGCCCTGATGTTGAGATTGTTTGCCGAGGCCTTCCTGCCCACTGGAGATGACTGGAAGGTTCTGTTGGCCATCCTGGCGGCCGTAACCATGACGGTGGGCAACCTGGTGGCTTTGGCACAGCAGAATATCAAGAGGCTCTTGGCCTACTCCAGCATCGGCCAGGTGGGATATCTGCTTCTTGGGATAGCGGCGCTGGCCCACGTGGACTCTGGCGGCGAGGTTTCTCTCTCCCGGCTGGCCTCAAACGGGGTGATGCTGCACCTGGTGGGCTACTCCCTGACCAATCTGGCGGTTTTCGTGGGGGTCATTGCATTCTTCAACATGACGGGCAAAGAGGGGATCGCCGATCTCGCCGGCCTGGCCGACAGGCATCCTTTCATCGCCGCCGCCATTGCCATGGGGCTGTTCTCTCTGGCGGGCCTGCCCTTCTTCGCCGGGTTCACCACCAAGTTCTATCTGTTCACCGCGGCGGCCACAGAGGGGCTGCTATGGCTCTCGGCAGTGGCAATTATGAACAGCCTGATTTCCCTTTACTATTATCTGGGGGTGATCAGACACATGTACATCCAGCCGGCCGATAACCCTCACCCCTTAGACCCCCTCTCGCCAAGGGAGATGGGGAACGGGGGTGAGGCCCCTACGCCCCTGATATTAGCCGTGCTGGCCATCGCGGTCCTGGGGACATTCTTCGTGGGCATCTACCCATTTCTCGTCGTCGAGGTGTTGGACGCCGCCTCCGCTGCCCTTGGTCCATAACATGTGTCCCATTCCCGGAAACCCCTCAAATGGGCCGCCCCTCGGCGGTCCCCATATAGGCAATTTCGCCTGAAGCCGTTATCTCCCCTTGGAAATCAACGGAGCGCCATCCTCGGAGTGACCGCGATTGGCACCTCCCTGGCTACGTTGATGACGGAACCCACCTGCGGCTTCAACTGTATGGCAAAATCTTGCCCGGCGAGGAGGCCGTATCTGCTTATATCGATGGTGAGATTAATAATCTCTCCATACTCCAGAAGGTCGTCCCCATCGGCGTTTCCCAGCCTTGTCAAACTGAAATCCTTGATGTCAGATTCCAGGGTGTCCTTGTCCAGGTACGTGACCACCATTGCACCCGGCCCCACGTTGATGGATGTTCCCTCGGCGGCGTGGCCGATGGTCAAGGTCACGTCCTCGATGGTGTAGTAAGAGTAAACCGCCCCCAGAAGTGCGCCGGGCGTAGGCGGCGAGTTGAAAGCGACCGTTCCGGTCTCGTAGTTGGTTATGTAGCCTCCATCCCGGCTCACTATGGTCCCGTCCAGAAGGATGGTCTCCGAGTCGGGCTGCACCGGCCTGTGGGCCAAAGAGAATCTGGTTGTTGTACCGTCGGCGGGACCTAGGGTTTCCACCTCCTCGCCCCCCAATTTAACTAGAGTCGCCCTCGCCGTAACAGTCCCGAGCACTTCCATCGAAACTTGGGAAGGCGTTAAACCGGCAACGATAGTCTCTTGGGACTTCTGGCTGAATAAAATGCCTATGGACAGGCCTCCATAGAGCATGACACCAAACAATATCAGGAAGGCCGTGATCACCCCGATGACGGTCAACGTGGAAATTCCACTTTGGCCGCCCCACAGCCGCCACCTTCCCTCTGTGAGTCTCCTCATATCTCAATCGATTCCTTCGGGGATGGTCCCGGCCAGTATGTAGACCGCCACCGCCCTGCCAGAAGACCTCCCGCCCGTGGCTTACTTTAACATATCCGGATTACCCACGGCTGTAGCATTTTGGTATAATAAGCCCTGCTGCAAGGCGGGGCAGAGGTTTCCCACCCAACACCACCACCGAAGCCGGCCGTTGAGCCCCAACTCTGGAATGACGGATAATGACCGATGAATGCTGAGAAAGGCCCCATCATTTCTGTTATCGGAGGAAGCCAGGCCACACCCCAAGCCGAAGCATTGGCCGAGGAGGTAGGACGGGAGCTGGCCAAACGGGGGGCAACGGTGGCATGCGGCGGGCTTAGCGGCGTAATGACGGCGGTGTGCCGGGGCGCCAAGGCCGGTGGAGGCGCCACCATCGGCATCCTGCCCGACAGAGACCCTAAAGCTGCCAACGACTGGGTGGATATACCCATTTGCACCGGCTTCGGCTACGCCCGGAACGTCATTGTCGTACTTACCGGACGTGCCGTCATCGCCATAGACGGAGCTTATGGCACCCTATCGGAGATCGGCTTTGCGTTGGGTTACGGCATACCGGTTATCGGCCTGGAGACCTTTTTCTTTTACATAAACGGGAAGCAGGACAACGGTATGATCCGGGCGACAGACGCGGTGGAGAAGGCGCTGGAGGCTGCAAGACTAAGGGACGTGCCCTCGTCCAAAGCCGCCCCTTAGCAACGCCATTCGTGGCCTTCTCTGAATAGCGGGGCCTATTCCGCAGCAACGGTAGCTACGGCCCGTTCTTTAATCATTAAGAGTGACTCACGTACCGGAAACGGCCTCGGTGCGGGATCAAGTGTGCTACGAGGTCCGAGATTGGCCATAATCGACAGTGTTCAGGGCCGGGAAGTATTGGACTCCCGGGGCAACCCAACCGTGGAGGCCGAAGTCCGCCTTTCCGACGGCTCTTCCGGCCAGGCCATGGCGCCCTCGGGGGCCAGCACCGGAAAGCATGAGGCCGTGGAGCTGAGGGACGGCGACGGCCGCCGCTACGGCGGCAGGGGAGTCCTGGGCGCAGTCGCCAACATCCGCCGTGAGATTGGTCCATTACTCAAAGGAAAGTCCCCCTTCGATCAGACAGAGACCGACCGGATACTGGTGGAGCTGGACGGGACTCAGGACAAGTCCCGCTTGGGGGCCAATGCCATCCTTGCGGTTTCATTCGCCGTGGCCCGGGCCGCCTCCGCCTCCAGGGGAGTGCCCCTGTACCGCCATCTCTCTCCCGATGATCACCCTTCCCTTCCTGTCCCGATGTTCAACATCCTCAACGGCGGGCGGCACGCCCGGGACTCAACCGGTATACAGGAGTTCATGGTGGTGCCCGTGGCCGCCCAATCCTTCGCGGATGCCCTTCGTGCGGGGGCGGAGATATACTGGTCCTTGGGGCGGCTCCTGGAAGACCGGAACCTGAGCACCACCGTGGGAGACGAGGGAGGTTTTGCCCCATTTCTGCCTTCCAACGCCGATGCCGTCGAGGTCGTGCTTGCCGCCATAAAGACAGCGGGGTACAGGCCTGGGGAGGATTGCTTCATAGCCCTGGACGCGGCGGCCTCGGAGTTCTTCGAGGACGGATTTTACCGCCTGGCCCGGGAAGGGGTCACCCTAGGCGCCGCCGAGCTTATAGATTACTATGCCGGATGGGTGGACAAGTACCCCATTCTGAGCATTGAGGACGGTCTGGCCGAGGACGACTGGGAAGGATGGGCCCTGCTTTCCTCACGGCTGGGCGGGAAGGTACAGCTGGTGGGAGACGATCTCTACACCACCAACACGGAGCGTATAAAGAGGGGGATCAAAGAAGGGGCCAGCAACAGCGTTCTCATCAAGCCCAATCAAATTGGCACCCTCACCGAGACCTTCGACGCCGTGTCCATGACGAAGGAAGCGGGCTGGGGCACCGTTGTCAGCCACCGGTCGGGGGAGACTGAAGATACCACTATCGCCGACCTTTCCGTGGCCTGGGACGCCGGGCAGATCAAAGCCGGCGCCCCCTGCCGGTCCGAACGCCTGGCGAAGTACAACCGCCTGCTGAGGATAGAGGAGGAGTTGGGCAGGGCGGCCAGGTACTCAGGTCCGGCGGCCTACTCCCACATCGGAAGATGACAACCCGCCCCGCGGTTCATTTCAATGCATGAACCATCCCATGGGTATGGACCAAACCGGATTCCGCACCCTCAAGGAGATGAGGTTGTGGTTCTACCAACGGTGAGAGGGCTGGTGGAGCAATCATCCTAGGAGGTGAATCGTGGCGACGCGGATCGGGATAAACGGATTTGGCAGAATAGGCCGCCAGGTGACCCGGGCCATAATGGAGATGTACCCGGCAAAGCTGGAGGTGGCGGCTGTCAACGACCTGGCCGACGCCAGGACCAACGCCCATCTGTTCAAGTACGATACCAACTACGGAATCTACCCCGGCGCCGTGGAGGCCAAAAACAGCAACCTGGTAATCGACAGAAAAGAGATCAAGGTCTTCTCCGAAAGGGACCCGGCAGCGATACCCTGGGGCGAGCTGGGGGTCGAGCTGGTGGTGGAGTCAACGGGAATTTTCACCGACGCCGAGAAGGCGGGGGCCCACATCAACGGTGGGGCCAAGAAGGTTATCATATCCGCTCCCGCCAAGAACGAAGATATAACTGTGGTGTTGGGTGTAAACGACGACAGGTACGAGCCGGGCCGGCATCGAATAGTGTCCAACGCCTCGTGTACCACCAACTGCTTCGCCCCCATGGTCAAGGTGCTCCACGACTCTTTCGGGGTCCAGCACGGGCTGATGTCCACCATTCATTCCTACACCAACGACCAAAAGATACTGGACCAGGTGCATGAGGACCTGCGGCGGGCCAGGGCCGCAGCGGCCAACATCATTCCCACTTCAACCGGAGCAGCCAGGGCAGTGGGCCTAGTGATTCCCGAGCTCAATGGGAAACTGCATGGAATGGCCTTCCGCGTCCCCACCGCCACCGTTTCGGTGACCGACTTCGTGGCCACGCTGTCCCGGAAGGTCACCGTCGAAGAGGTGAACGCGGCCTTTAAAGAAGCGGCCCAGGGACCGATGAAGGGCATCCTCGAATACTGCGTCGAGCCCCTGGTGAGCTCGGACTTCAAGGGCAACCCCCATAGCTGCATTTTCGACTCCCTTTCCACCATCGTCATGGAGGGGACCATGATAAAGGTCCTGGGCTGGTACGACAACGAGTGGGGCTACTCCTGCCGCACCGCGGACCTGTGCGCCTTCATGACTGACAAAGGGTTGTGACACCCCGCTCACGAGACCTCACTGTACCGGAAACAGTCCACCAAGTGGTCGTTGACCAGTCCCGCGGCCTGCATAAATGCGTAGCAGATGGTGGGGCCCACGAACTTGAACTCCCTCTTTATTAGGTCCCTGCTCATCGCCTCGGACTCGGGCGAGGCGGAGGGGACCTGGTCCAGGGTCTCCCAGGCGTTTTCTCTGGGATCTCCGCCCACAAAGGACCAGACGTAGGTGTCGAAACTCCCGAACTCTTTCTGGACCGCCAAATAACTCTTGGCGTTCCGGACCGCCGCAGAGACCTTGAGTCTGTTGCGCACGATGCCCTGATTGGAGAGCAACCGGGCGACTTTGGCATCATCGTATTTTGCTATTACCGCAGCGTCGAACTGGTCGAAGGCTCCCTGTAGCCTGCACGCTTTCTGAGGATGGTGAGCCAGCTCAGACCCGCCTGGGCGCCCTCCAGGACCAGCAGCTCGAACAGCTCTGTGTCCCCATGACGGGGAACTCCCCACTCCTCATCGTGGTAGGCGACGTACAGCGGGTCGGTACCAGCCCAACCACAGCGTCGGGCCATTTTCCACCCCCTCTAAACACTCATGGGCGCCCATCGGTTCCGGCCCCGGATAATTCTAGCTATACGAATCCTCGGTGTAAATCGGCTAAACTTGTTTAATACCAAACCTGTCTCGGTTTACCAGCGTATAGTAGGTTGCTAGAATGGCTAGGTAGCTAAGCCAACCGAGGCATAGATGGACTCGCCCAAACTCGGATTTCGTTTCAAACCACTATCTTCAGGATTAGTGCTGCTAGTTATCCTGGCGGTGGCCCTGGGGCTGCGCCTATACGGCATGGACTGGGACCAGGGGCACGGCTTCCACCCCGACGAGCGTTCTCTGTACCTGCGGGCCGACTGCATGTACAGGGTGCTGACCGAATCTCCCGGCTATACGGACTGCACGGCGGACCACCCCGAGATGGAGCCCGGCGTCCCCAGCCTGAGAACGGCCCTGGATGCCGACCGCAGCCCTTTGAACCCCCATTGGTTCCCCCTGGGAAGTATCCTGATCTACATGATCCTGGCCCTGCGCCTGGTGCTGGAGCCATTCATGGACCTGGGCTCCCTGATGAGCATGGCCTACATGGGCAGGACCATCATGGCCCTGGCCGACGTGGGCACGGTGTTCATGGTGTTCCTGCTGGGCAGGCGCATATTCGGGGAGAGGGTGGGCCTGCTGGCGTCGGCCCTGGTGGCCCTGGCGGTGGTCCACATACAACTAAGCCACTTCTACAGGCCCGAGCCGCTCCTTGTCTTCTTCTTGATGGTCTCCTTCTGGTTCATGCTCCAGGCGATGGAGCGGCGGAGGCTACGGGACTCGCTGCTGCTGGGGACCTTCGTAGGGCTGACCCTGGCCGCCAAGGTGAGCGTGCTTCCCCTTTTGCTGCCCCTGGCGCTAGCCTACGTCTTTTGCCTGTCGAGCAGCCCCGAAGGCAGGTGGGCCGTTGCATCCAGGGGAGATGCCGACAAGGTATTGATCCACGTTCTGGCGGCAGCAGCGGCGGCGGCTGGGGTGTTCTTCATCACCATGCCCTACGCCCTACTGGACATCTTCGAGTTCGTGGCCCAGATAACCTGGCAGGCGTCCAACGTGGCGAGGACGGCTGGGAACGTCCCATTCACCGTCCAGTACGTCGGCTCGACTCCCTTTCTGTACGAGCTGAGGCAGACCTCCCTGTGGGGCCTGGGGCTGCCCCTGGGAGTCGTGGCCTGGGGGGGTCTCATATTCATCATAGTCCTCACGGGCGCCAGGGTGCTCAAGTCCTTGAAAAGCGGGCCGGCCTGCAGGCCGGAGCTGCTGCTCCTCGCCTGGGTGGTACCCAATCTGGTTATGCTAAGCATCTTCGAGGTGAAGTTCCTGCGCTATATCTTCCCAGTCATGCCCTTCCTGATACTCATGGGCGCGGCCATGCTATTCTGGATGCTGGACCAGGCCAGGTCCCGCTCCTTCACTCCTCTCCCGTCCCCGGAAGGCATGGCCGCCAGGTACGCTCCCCACATGGTTTTGGGCGTCATAGTCTTTGTGGTGGCCGCCACGGCCTTCTATGCCGCCGCCTTCGAGCGGATATACAGCAGCCCCCACCCGGCGGTGCAGGCTTCCCGCTGGATAAACGGCAACATATCTCCCGGTGCTGGTATCGTCACCGACAACCACTGGGACGAGCCGATACCGAATATATACGGCTACAGAGTCAGTCAGATACCCATCTACGAGAGTGACACCAGCGCAAAGATGGATACAATCGCCGGATACCTCTCCCGTGGCGACTATCTGGTGTTCTACAGCAACCGTACCTACGGCAGTGTTGCCCGGCTGCCTCAGCGCTATCCTCTAAGCGCCCGTTATTACCGGCTCCTCTTCGCGGGAGAGCTCGGCTACGTACCGGCCAAGGTCTTCACCTCTTATCCGAGCCTGCTGGGCCTCTCATTCGTGGACGATACATTCGGCCGGGCGGAGATCCCCGAGCCCCAGGCACTGAAGGAGCTGCGCAATGGGCCGGTGTCCCTCAACCTGGGGTACGCCGACGAAAACGTCATCGACTACGACCACCCCAAGGTCCTTCTTTTCAAGAACGTGGACCGGCTCAGCCAGCCACAGCTCAGGGGCCTCCTGACCCAGGGGCTGGGCGGGGAACCCCCGGAGCTGGGCCTGATGCTGGACCCTGAGCAGAAAGAAGCCCAGAGGGAAGGGGGCACGTGGACGGACATCATCAAGCGGGGCAGCTGGACCAACGATGTCCCCATCCTGGCATGGCTCCTCCTGGTGGAGCTGATCTACCTCGCCGCCCTTCCTCTATCCACCTTCCTGTTCAGGCCCCTGCCCGACCGGGGCATCGTCCTGGCGAGGCTGCTGGGAATCCTGGGAGTATCCTACGTGGCCTGGATTCTGGCCAGTATCGGCTGGTTGGGCTTCTCCCGGACCTCCGTCCTGGCGGGCCTTCTTGTCGTGGCCTCCCTTTCGGCCCTGGTACTGGCTACCAGGTGGAGAGAGTTCAAGGAATTCATCGTCAAGAATTGGCGGCTGCTGGCCATAGGCGAGGCGATTTTCCTGCTGGCCTTCCTGGCATTTGTGGCGATACGCATGGCCAACCCGGACCTGTGGCATCCCTATAGGGGTGGCGAAAAGCCCATGGACTTCGCCTATCTCAACGCCGTCCTCCGGTCAACCTACATGCCCCCCTTCGACCCCTGGTTCGCCGGAGGGTATCTGAACTACTACTACTGGGGCCAGTTCATTATCGCTACTTTGATCAAGGGAACGGGCATCGTCCCGTCGGTGGCCTACAACCTGGCAATACCCCTCCTTTTCGCCCTGACGGTGACCGGCGCCTACTCGCTGGTGTACAACATTACGGCGGGGCTGCGACGCCTGAGCCCGGCAGGTGGTAAGCTCCCTTCCCCCTCGATGGGGGAACGTCAGGATGGGGGTGATCCCTCCCCTCCATCGGATGAACGGGCGGAGCAAGAGGCGAATCCGGAGCACAACGGCCCGCCACCCACCGGCCGGTGGAAGCGATGGACCCTTGGAGTGGCCTGGGGCCCAGTGGCGGCCGGGCTCCTGGCGGGGCTGTTCGTCGCCGTGATGGGGAACCTGGACGGACTGTTACAGCTGGTCCAGGGCGCATGGAGGAGCCTGACGACGGACGCGTCTTTCCCGGCCTTCGACTTCTGGCGCAGCAGCCGTATGATGCCCCTGTCCGAGGACGTGACGCCTTCGGCCCTCACTTTCTGGCTGCCGGAGAAGCTGACCACCAACCCCGAGATCGGGCATCACATCACCGAGTTCCCCTTCTTCAGCTTCCTGTTCGCCGACCTCCACGCCCACCTGATCGTCATACCTTTCACTTTGCTGGCCATCGGCCTGGCCTTCAGCCTGCTGGTGGGCCTTCGCACCTTCAACAGAGGATGGCTGGCGGCCACAGCCACGGGCCTGGCAGTGGCTGTGGGGTCTTTGTGGGCGATTAACAGCTGGGACTACCCAAGCTACTTGATATTGACGATGCTGCTGATAGGCGCTGGAATTTTCCTGATGCCGGGGAGGCCCCTGAAGAGGCTGGGCCTGTTCCTGTTCCTGGCGCCGGTTGTGGCACTGCTCAGTATCCTCGCCTTCCTCCCATTCCACATGGACTACCATCCCTTCCCCACGGGCATGGCCGTCAGCAAGTGGCAGACTCCCCTTCATAACTATCTGGGCATCCACGGCTTGTTCTTCTTCCTCATCGGGAGCTTCCTGATCTACCTGTTACGAAGCCGCCTCAGGGACCTGCTAAGCTTCACGGCCCGCCACATCAGAGAGCGGCGAACACCCTCCCTTTCGTTGGAGGGGGCCGCGTCTACGGTGGGCGGCATGAGATGGGCTTCCCCGGCAACGATAACTGGAGCCGCCGGTGCCGTGGTCATCATATACCTGGCCGCGGCGGGGTACTGGACGGCCGCTCTTCTCCTTCTGGTGCTGGCACTCACTGCCTGGGCGGCCCGGAGGGTGCTATCCAGCGGAGGAGAAACCGCTCCATTCTTAGCGCTGCCCCTGGCAATGATCGGAATGGCCCTCCTCCTCGGGATAGGTGTGGAGTTCGTGAGGGTCGAGGACGACATCGGCAGGATGAATACCCTGTTCAAGTACTACTTGGAGGCCTGGGTGCTCTTCGCCATGGCTTCAGCCTTCTTCCTGTGGCACCTGGGCTCCCGGGGCGTCTTCCGATTCAAGGGCATGTCCCCCACCAGGGGGGTGTGGCTGGCCGGACTGGCCATCCTGCTGGCCGCCGGCTTCATCTACCCCATCCTGGGGACCAGGTCCAGGCTGGCCGACAGGTTCAACACTCAGGCTATGACCCTGGACGGCGCGGCCTATATGGAGAGGGCTGTGTACACCAGGGAGGGCCCGGCCATCGAGCTTATTTGGGACCAGGGCGCCATAGGCTGGCTTCAGGACAATGTGAAGGGCTCTCCGGTGGTGCTGGAAGCTCATGCAGAACAGTACAACTGGAGCTCGCGAATTTCCGACTACACGGGTCTTCCCACGGTCATCGGCTGGCCATGGCACCAGATCCAACAAAGGATGAAATACCAATATGCCATAGGCGAGCGTCGAAATGCGGTAAATGAGGTATATTCCACCATCAATATAGACCGGGCCATCAAGTTACTGAAACGGTACGAGGTGGAATACATGGTGGTTGGACAACTGGAGCGGGCCTACTACCCGGCCCAGGGCCTGGACAAGTTCGACGCCATGGCGCGGGCCGGGCTTGCCAAGCTGGTGTACGAGAACGAAGGTACGAAGGTCTACCAGGCCTTATGGTATAATTAGCCCGGTTTCCACGCCCCAACACTGAGTGTCCTCCTACAGACATGTTGTGTACCGGCATGCAAGGCTTCAGTCCCATAAGTAAGCTAGAAGGGGATATCCATGGCGGCAAGCAGGGAGCTTGAAATTGCGATACAGGCGTACCGCTCCCTATCCGACACCTGGAAGGGATCGGAAACGCCCCCGACGGTGGAGGAGTTGCGCACCACCTGCGAGAAGTGGATGTCCCAGTTCAAGCCGGCCGGGGACGTCAGCTGGCAGCCGGTGGATGCGGGCGGTGTGCCGGGTGAGTGGATCGCCGCGCCGGGAGCGGCGGAGGACCGGACCATCCTCTACCTCCACGGCGGAGGCTACGTATTCTGGGAGGTATGGACCTGCCGGGACCTGATCTCCCGCCTGGCCCGCTCCGCCGGCGCCCGGGGCCTGGGCATTGACTACCGGCTGGCCCCCGAGCACCCTTTCCCCGCCGCCTTGGATGACGCCACAGGCGCCTATCGCTGGCTCTTGGCCAACGGCGCCGACCCTTCCCATATCGTGATCGCCGGAGACTCCGCCGGTGGGGGGCTCACGTTGGCCACCCTTGTGGCCCTGCGGGATGCCGGGGAACCCCTGCCTTCCTGCGGCATCTGCATATCCCCATGGGTGGACCTGGAAGCCCTGGGCGAGTCCAGGACCACCAAGGCACAGGTGGACCCCATCGTGGCGAGGGAGGTCACCCTGCGTATGGCCAAGATGTACCTAGGGGAGAATGACTGGCGCACTCCCCTTGCGGCGCCCCTGTACGCCGACTTGCGCGGCCTTCCCCCGCTGCTCATCCAGGTGGGCAACCAGGAGACCCTCCTGGACGACTCCACGCGCATCGCCCAGCGGGCCGAGGAGGCCGGGGTTGATGTGACGTTGGATGTATGGGATGACATGCCCCATGTCTGGCACATCTTCGCCTCCTTCCTTCCTGAAGCCCGGCAGGCCATTAACGGAGCAGGGGAGTTCATCAGGAAACACGCTGCATGAAAGGGCCGCACCATTCCATCGAGCCGGGGCGCATCGGTGAGTGGCCCGGCCTGAACGGGCATCTATTCCCGGACCCAAGACCTTCATGTACGAATCTATGCCCGCGGTGACCAACTCAGGAGCATTTATGTCAATGGATAGTGGGGAGGCTGCCCATGGCCGCAAGTGAAGCCCTTCAGAGGGTGATACGGATGCTCCAGGACAGAGGGGGGGAGACATATACCACCCTCGAGGAAGACCGGCTGGGCTATGAGGTAATGATGTCCCAGTTCAAACTAACGGGGGATATCAGATGTGAGAGAGTCGCGGCAGGTGGGGTGGCAGCCGAGTGGATCACGGCGCCGGGCGCTGCCGGCGACCGGGTGTTGCTCTATCTCCACGGCGGAGGATACACCCGTGGCTCGGTGAGGACCCACCGGGAGTTTCTTTCCCGAATATCCCGGTCCGCAAGGGCCCGGGTGCTGGGCCTGGACTACCGGCTGGTCCCGGAACACCCTTTTCCGGCCCAGCTAGAGGACACCATTGCCGCCTACCGATGGCTCCTGTCCAGGGGCATGGACCCCAGGAAGATCGTCATCGGGGGCGATTCGGCAGGCGGAGGGCTGACGGTTTCCGCCTGCGTGGCCCTGAGGTACCTGGGCGAACCCATGCCTGCGGCCGGCATCTGCCTCTCCCCGTGGACTGACCTTGAGTCCATCGGGGAGTCCTATACCACCAATGCGCAGGTTGACCCGCTGGTGAAGATTGAGCGTCTCCATGACATGGCCAAGGCCTTCCTGGCCGGCAAGGACCCACGAACTCCCCTGGCCGCTCCTTTATACGCCGACCTGCGGGGCCTGCCTCCCCTTCTCATAATGGCAGGCTCCATCGAGCTGATGCTGGACGACGCGACCCGCCTGGCCCAGCGGGCCAAGGAGGCGGGCGTTGACGTTACCCTGGAGGTATGGGAAGACATGCCCCACAACTGGCAACTTTTTGCCTCAGTCCTTCCCGAGGGGCAGCAGTCTATTGAGCGCATCGGAGAGTTTGTCGGGAAGCATACGAGCTGAGCATGGAAGCGTCTGCTCTAGGTGGGGTCAAGGTACTGGAACTCTGCTCCTTCGTGGCGGGGCCCTTCTGCGCCCGGCTGCTGGGAGATATGGGGGCCGACGTCATAAAGCTGGAGCCCCCCGGCGGGGGAGACGAGGCCCGTAGCCGGGGTCCCTTCTATCGAGGCGGGACGGGAACGGATACCAGCCTGCTATTCATCTACCTCAACTTCAACAAGCAGGGGATCTCGCTTCAGGTAGACACCCCCACGGGAAAAACCCTGCTGCTGAAATTGCTGAAGAAGGTGGACCTGTTCATCGAAGACCTGCCCTCCGATACGATGGAAAAGCTGGGCCTAGACTATCCGTCTTTGCATAAGCTCAACCCGAACTTGGTAGTCACCTCCATCACCCCCTTCGGCAGGTCGGGGCCCTACAAGGACTACAAGGCCTACTACCTCAACACCTACCACAGCGGTGGGGACGGCTACATGTTGCCGGGGGGCCGCCTGGCCGACCAGCTTTATCAGGAGCGGGAGCCCGTGAAGCCCGGGGGTTACCTGGGGGAGTACCAGTCCGGCCTAACCGCCGCCGTAGCCAGTGCCGCCGCCCTGATAGGCCGCCAGTTCGACGGCTTGGGCCGGCATATAGACGTGTCCAAACAGGAGGCCCTAATCAACCTCAACAGCGCCGACTTCTGCCGGTACCCCGCCCAGGGGGTACTGGAGAGCCGCTATAACCGGCACCTGTCCCATTACACAGGAGGGCTCTACAGGTGCAAGGACGGTTTCTGGGAGCTGCTGGTCCCCAGCCAGCGGCACTGGGAGGCCATGGTCGGCGTGATGGAGCATCCCTCTTGGGCCGATGAGGAAAGGTTCTCGACTCAAGAGTCCCGGGTGGAGCACCGGGAAGAGATGGATGAGAAAATCGAGGCCTGGGCCATGGGCCACACACGCGAGGAGATATACCATGGCCTCCAGCAGCAGGGAGTCGCCGCCGGGCCGGTGTACTCCACAGAGGAGGTGCTCCAGGACCTCCAGATGGAGCACCGTGGGTTCTTCGTGGATATGGATCATCCCGCCATCGGCAAGTTCAAAGGCCCCTCGGCGGCCTACAGCTTCTCCCACACACCCTGGGCATTCAGGCGGCCCGCGCCATCCCTGGGCGAACACAACCTGGACATATATGGGGAATGGCTGGGCTATGGGCGGGAGGAGCTGAGTCAGCTTCACCGGCATGGGGTCATCTAAGGGCATCCATGGCCGATTTGCCATTGCGAAACATAAGGGTGGCGGACTTTAGCTGGGCGGCGGCGGGCCCCTATTCCACTCTACTGCTCTCCTCCCTGGGCGCAGAGGTGATAAAGATATCCTCCGCCCGTGCCCGGGGCGGGTTCCCAACCCAACGGGCCGCTGACGTTGACCGATACTTGAACTACAATAAGAGGGGCATAACCCTGAACCTGACCACCGCCGACGGAGCGGAGCTGGCAAAGCAGCTGATCAAGCTCTGCGACCTGGTGATAGAGAACTACCGGCCCGGGACAATGGGGAGGTTCGGCCTGGACTATGATGAGTTAGTGAAGCTGAAACCGGACCTGGTGATGGTCTCGTCTTCATCCTTGGGCGCTAAGGGGCCCCAGTCCCGCTACTCGGGCTTCGCACCCATCTTCGGGACGATGTCAGGGATATCTCACATAACCGGCTACGCCCAGGGCATCCCGTCGGAGCTGCGCCTGATAGTGGACTATACAGTCGGCCAGACCGCGGCCTATGCCGCCCTGGCAGCCCTTTACCACCAGCGCGCCTCGGGCCAGGGCCAGTACATCGACCTAGCCTCCCGGGACGCCATGACTTCTCTTATGGGGGAGCAACTCCTGGACGCCCAGCTTAACGGCGACGATTCCGACGCCCGGATAAGGCCCCGCATGGGCAACCGCGACCAGATCATGGCCCCCCACGGCGTCTATAGATGCAAGCCTGCCCTGGCTGAAACCAATGGGATAGAGGATGCCTGGATTAGCATCGCCATCGCCACCCAGGAGGAGTGGGAGGCCCTCTGCTTGGTCATGGGCCGGGAGGAGTGGCTAACCGACGACAGGTTCTCCGACGCCTACAAACGCTGGAAGCACCAGGTTCAGCTAGACCGGGATATTAAAACATGGACGTTGAACTACACCCCATTTGAACTTATGGCCCTGTTGCAGGAGAAGGGGGTGGCGGCGGTGCCTTCCTACAACGCCAGGGACCTTTTCCAGGACGCCCACCTCGCGGAGCGCGACTTCTCCCAGGAGGTTACAGAGCCTTCGGGGAAGAAATACACCGTCATCACCGCTCCCTGGATGCTGGATGGGGCCAGGCCGGCGCCGCGACGCCATGCCCCCGGCCTGGGCGAGGACAACCGGACGGTATTCGAGGGGTTGCTGGGCCTGCGCCCGCCAGAGCTCGACAGACTTGTCGCCGCAGGCGTGATAAGCTAGGGAGCGGATTATGGAAATCAATGAACTTCTGGGGGACAAGCGAGAAGATATCCTCCGCATCGCCAGGCGACACGATGCATTAAATATTCGCATCTTCGGCTCGGTGGTCCGAGGCGAGGCCAGAGCCGATAGCGACGTGGGCTTTTGGGTGGATATGGGACCCAACCGCACCCCATTTTTCCCTGGTGGTCTGCTGGCTGACCTAGAGGACTTGCTTGGTTGTAAAGTGGATATAGTAACCGAAGACACGCTCCACTGGTACATTCGTGACCGAGTGCTGAAAGAGCTGGTGCCGGTATGAAGGATGACCGGCTCTACCTCATTCACATCCGGGAGCGCATCCAACGTATCGAGCAGTACACCAAGGAAGGCAAGACTATTTCTTTGCCGATCCCAAAACTCAGGACGCTGTCATACGTAACCTGCACACGTTGGCCGAATCAACACAGCGGATTTCCCATTCCATGAAGATAGAGTATCCTGACATTGACTAGCGTAGCATTGCCGCTTTCCGCAATGTGATAAAGCACGACTATCTGGGTATAGACCTCTGACAGATTTGGGACACTGTGGAATCTGACCTACCCGACCTCAAGGGTAAACTTGAGGTGATTCTGGGAGAGATGGGACACCTAATCTCTGAATGATGAGGCGTTGAAAAATGACGACCACCGAAGACAGTTCCTACGGAAGGATAACCCAGGAGGGCATCGACAAGATCAAGGCCCGGCTGGGGGTCTACTACCACGGCACAAGGCACGTCGGGGAGATCACCTCCGACGCCATCAGGACCTACGCCCAGGGCATAGGGGAGCGCAACCCCCTTTACTTCGACGAGGAGTACGGCCGGAGCACGCCCCACGGCAGCATGATCGCCACGCCCATCTTTCTCTGGACGGTGCGTGCCCCAACCGCCACCAACCTGGGCGGCATGCCGGGTGTGCACAGCTTCTACGGGGGCAGCGAGTGGGAGTATTTCCGTCCGGTAACGCCGGGAGACGTAATCAGCACCTCTTACCGCCCCTACGACGTGGTGGAGAAATCCAGCAGATACGCGGGACACATGGCCATCCAGTACGCTCAGACCCTGTACGTGGACCGGGGCGCCGAGGCCGTGGCCAAAGCCAAGGCCTGGAGCATCCGTACTGAGCGTCAGGCGGCCAGGGAGAAGGACGCCTTCCGGGGGATAGAGAAGCCCAAATACACCAAAGAAGACCTGGAGGCCATCTGGGACGTGTATGACCGGGAGGAGATCAGAGGGGCCGAACCTCGTTATTGGGAAGATGTGATGGAGGGAGAATCTCTGCCCCCCATCGTCAGGGGACCGCTGAGGGTGGTGGAGATCATCTTCGGCGCGGGCAGGTTCGACGCCTTCAACATAGGCGTGGGGGCAAGTCCAGGGGGCAACCATTACTACCGCTGGAGCGTCTTCCGGAAATACATGGGCTTCGCGGAGCCCGACCCGGAAACCGGCGTACCCGACCATCCCCACCGGGGCCACTGGGAGGAGACCATGGCGAAGCTCATCGCCCTACCCGGAATATACGACCTGGGGCCTCAGCGGGGCTCGTGGCTGGCCCAGATAGTAACCAACTGGACGGGCGACAACTCCTTCGTCAGAAAGTTCCGCCACGAGCTGCGGCGCTTCAACATAGAGGGGGACACCACCTGGGTGCAGGGAAAGGTGACCCGCAACTGGTTGGAAGGGGACCAGCACCTAGTGGAGTGCGAGACCTCCTGCCAGAACCAGCGGGGCGAGACCACCGGCACGGCACGGGTGGAGGTGGTCCTCCCATCCAAGGGCTAGGGGTGAGCTGAATGTAGCATGGAGTGAACGTTGCCCAACGGCAGAATGCTGAAAGGGATTAGGCCAAGGGAAGCTATTAGGGCTTTTGAGCGCCTTAACTATAGACTAAATCGTATTAGAGGAAGCCATTATATAATGGAGCATCCACAACGCCCATCAATTCAGATTCCTTTCCACGGGGTTGTGAAAACCGGATTACTTATGAATACAATCAAGCGTGCAGGGTTCAGTGTTGAAGAATTCCTAGAGGCATTATAGGGGGGGGAAATGAAGTATACCGTCATTATTCATCCAGCAGATGAAGGCGGGTACTGGACTGAAGTCCCCGCTCTTCCTGGATGTTGTTCTCAGGGAGAGACTTTAGACGAAGCCATCGAGATGACAAAGGACGCTATCAAAGGGTGGGTTGAATACCTTGCGGAAAAGGGTCAATTAGTGCCTGAAGACCACGAGGTAGTGATTACAGTAACGGTATAAGAGAAAGGTAAATCCTATGGCACAACAGCATTATCCAGACCTTACAGACGAGGCAATCCAGGAGGCCCGGAAGCTCATCGAGGTGGAGCTGCGACGCAAACCTCGCTGGGACCAGGCAGGGAAGGAGCTGATCATCCGCTTCGCCCGAGCCATCGGCAGCAGAAATCCCCTGTACCTTTCCGAGGAGTTGGTCTCCAGTAACCTGTTCGGGACCATGCCGGCCCATCCCAGCCTCCTCTACTGCTTCGACGATACCTTCGTGGCCCCCGGTCTGGCGGGCATCCACGCCGTATACGCGGGCGTTGACTGGGAGTACTTCCGTCCACTTCTGCTAAACGACCGCATCGCTGCCAAGGCAAGCCTCCTTGAGGTAGTGAAGAAACATGGGGAGTTCTGCGGGCCCATGGCGCTGCAGACGGGCGAGGTCCTTTACACGAACCAGGAGGGCGAGGCGGTGGCCCGTGCCGTTCCCCATGTGATGCGCTTCCCCAGGGATCCCGCCAGGGAAAAGGGCAAATATATGGAGATGGCCCGCTACCGCTACAGCCCCGAAGACCTGGAGGCCATAGACCGGGCCTACGAGGATGAGGAGATAAGGGGCGACGTGCCCCGCTACTGGGAAGACGTCCAGGTGGGTGAGGAGCTTCGACCCATCGTCAAAGGCCCCCTCTCCAGTGACGACATGCTGAACTTCGTCGACATGGTCCGGGGAGTCCTCAACTTCTCTTATTTTCTCGATCACTGGCGGAAGCATCCCCAGGACGTGTACTGGGACCCCGAGACTGGCATGCCCGATTCCTGGGACGCTTCGATGATCAAGGACTCGGTGGCCCAGGTATTCGGATTCCCATTCGCCCACGACTCGGGCATCCAGCGGGTCTGCTGGCTGGAAAACCTGGTCACCAACTGGATGGGCAACCTGGGCTTCCTGGAGACCCTGAGTGTCCGGCTGCAGCGGCCCAACTTCATATACGACACCACCTGGTGCAAGGGACGCATCAAGGGCAAATCAGCCCAGGCCTCCCCTGAGCAGGGCCTAAGAGACGAGAAGCACAGGGTCGAGCTGGAGCTCCGCTGCGAGAACCAGCGGGGAGAGGTGACGGCCACTGGGACCGCCACGGTGGCTTTGGTCTCCCGCCAGGTGGACATCCACCCTCCCTTCGTCAGATTTCCCTCCGCCCTCACCCTGAATCCTTCTCCCAGGGGGAGAGGGTCGACTCAAAGCCGGGGTTAGGGTTGAAAGCCCTCCAAGGGATCAAGGTTGTCGAGCTGGGGGACTACGTCTCGGCCCCCTTCTGCGCTAGGATTCTGGCCGACCTGGGAGCGGAGGTGATCAAGGTCGAGGCCCCCGGTCGTGGCGACGCCTCCCGCCGCAACGGCCCCTTCCCCGACGACGAGCACCATGGAGAAGCCAGCGGCCTTTTCCTGTACCTGAACACCGGCAAGATGGGGGTCACTTTGGACGTCAGCACCTCCACCGGCAGGGATATCTTCCTCCGCCTGCTGGCCGAGGCCGATGTGCTGGTGGAGAATTTCGAGCCGACCCGCATGGAGGAGCTCAAGCTGGACTATCCCAGCATCAAGGACCAGTTCCCGCGCCTGGTGGTCACATCCATCACACCCTTCGGACAGACGGGGCCTTATAGAGACCACGCAGGCTACGACCTCAGCGTACAGGCAGCGGGAGGGATAAGCGTGGGCGTCGGGATGCCCGACATGCCTCCCCTGGCCATGCCCCTGTCCCAGGGCGACTTCATGGCAGGCATGGCTGGGGCGGCTTCCACCCTCATCGCCATCCTGGCCAGGGAGACCACCAGCAAAGGCCAGTGGGTGGATGTGGCCGGCTCCCAGGTGCTGGCGGTCCTCATCTCCTTCGCCTACTTCCTGCCCAATTTCATATATCGGGGTGTTGCGGGCACCCGAAAGGGCAGACGGGGAGGGGAAGCCTACTTCCCCAACACCATAATGCCCTGCAAGGACGGCTTCGTCTGCCTATATCCACTACAGATGCCCCAGTACCTGAGGTTTCTTGAGATGATCGGCAACCCCGAGTGGCAGGAAGACCCACGGTATAGGGATCGGAGGGCCATGGCGGAGCAGTATCCCAAGGAGGCGGAGGCCCTCATCGCCCCCTGGTTCATGGATCGGACCAAGGAGGAGATCTTCAGCCTCTGCATGAAGGCGAAGGTGCCCTGCGCGCCGGTGCGGACAATCCAGGAGGTGGTGGAGGACCCCCACCTGAACCACCGCGGGTTCTTCGTGGACGTAGACCATCCCGGGGCGGGCAAATTGACCCATCCGGGCTCCCCTTTCCGCCTCTCCAAAACTCCGGGGGAGATAGGCGGCCCGGCGCCCCTTCTGGGCCAGCACAACGCCGACATATACGGCGGCAGGCTGGGCCTGTCCCGACAGGAGATGGGCCGGCTCAGGATGGCGGGGGTAATATAAAGGATAAAGGTTTAATCTTGGGGTTGACTCAAGAAAGAGGGGAAGTAACCATGTTGGCTCATCTCACCGCGATCTACGAGAAGGGGAATGCCTACTACATTGGTTACTGTCCCGCGGTTCCCGGAGGGAACGGTCATGGCGAATCCATAGATAAATGTCGCGAAAGTTTGAAAGAAGCCATAAAGCTTATCCTTCAGGACCGGCTAGAAGAATCCCATTCAGGGATATAACCGGGAGATAGAAAGTCTTAACTATGCAGGCGCTGGAAAGATACCGTGTGATAGACCTGGGAAACGTGCTGGCGGGGCCTCTGGTGGGCCAGTTCATGGCCGATATGGGGGCCCAGGTGATCAAGCTGGAGACCCGCACCAGGCTGGACGGGACCCGGCGGGGCCGCCCCATCGTGGGCGAGGACATAACTGGGGGAGACCGGGGCCAGTGGCCCGAGCTCCAACCCCTGTTTCACTGCCTGAACCGCAACAAGCTGGGTATTACCGTCAACCTATTGGAGCCCCGGGGGTTGGCCCTAGTGAAGGAACTGGTGGCCGTCAGCGACGTGGTAGTCAACAACAACTCCCCCGGCGTCATGAACAAGTTGGGGTTGGGCTATTCGGTGCTGAAGTCCATCAGGCCGGACATCATAATGGCCTCCATGCCCGGCGCGGGCGAGGATGGACCACTGAGGGAGGTGCTGGCCTACGCTTCCATCACCTCCGCCCTCTCGGGACTGATGGGGTTAATCGGGTACCCTCCTGGCCATGATGACGGCCAGGCCATCCCGGATGGTATTCTGGCGGGGCAGACCCAGGGCCCCTGGTGCGACGTGATTGCCTCCCTTACCACCATAATCGCCGTATTGGCCGCGCTGCGCCACCGGGAGGTTACAGGCGAGGGGCAGTACATCGAGGTGGCCCAGCTCGAGGCCTCAACAGCCCTGCTGGGCGAAGCGATCATGGAATTCGGAATGAATGGTGTTGGCGAGGGCGTGCGGGGGACCCGCCACCCCCTGATGGTCCCCCACGGCAATTACCCTTGCCTGGAAGATGACAGGTGGGTCTCCATTTCCATAGGTACGGAGGATGAGTGGAATGCCCTGTGCCGGGCCATGGGGCAGCCATCCTGGACCTCGGAGCCCCGGTTCGCCGGCTCCTATTCCCGGTCTCAACACATGGAGGACCTGGACGAGCTCCTGGGCCGGTGGACCAGGGAGCGGACGCCGGAGGAGGTTGCGGAAATCCTTCAGGAAGCGGGCGTCGCCGCCATGACTGTGATGAATATAGAGGACCAGTTCACCAGTCCCCACTTTCAGGAGCGGGGCGTGTTCGTGGAGTGCGATCACCCCAAGGTAGGCTTGGAATGGCTGCCGGGCTCCCCCTGGCAGCTTTCAGATACTCCCGGCCAGGTGAGACGCCACGCCCCCCTCCTGGGGGAGCACAACCGCTATGTGGTGCGGGAGCTGCTAGGCTACGGCGACGAGGTATACGAGGAGCTGGAGGCCATCGAGGTCCTGAATTGAGGAAAGGGCAGTATATGTCCGGCAATTTCGAAATAGCTACCGGTCAAGACAGCCCGACCGTCCGTCCTTCGGCGTCGATGTCCATCCTCTGGGACGCCGGCTGCTTGGGCAGGCCCGGCATGGTGCTCATGTCCCCCGCCAGGGGGTAGAGGAACCCGGCGCCTATGGAAGCACGCACGTCCCGTATGGGGAATACGTACCCTTCTGGGACCCTTTTCCAGGAGGGGTTGTGGACAGAGAGAGATGGGTCTTGGCGATGCACAGGGGCAGGGCGCCCCAGCCCAGCCTCTCGTATAGCCGGATTTGACGCTCAGCCGCCGGCTCGTAGGACACCTCTTGGGCGTTGTATATCGTCGTGGCAACGGTGTTGATCTTCTCCTTGATGGTGGCGCCATCTTCGTACAGAAGCCGGAAATCCCGGGGCCTGGAGCATGCATTTTTCACCAGCTCCGCCAGCTCCACCGCACCCTCGCCGCCGTGGGCATGGGCCGTGCTGGGGGCGCACCCCACCGCTCCGGCTTCCAGGGCTTTCTCCGTCAGCAGGTCTATTTCCCGGTCCGTGTCGGTCCCAAACCTGTTTATGGCCACCACCACCGGGACTCCGAAGCGGCGGGCTATGCCCACCGCCCACATCATGTTGGAGGAGCCTTTCTCCAATCCGGGAAGGTTCTCCTCCCTGAGTTCCTGGGGTAATGGACGTCCCGCCACCACACGTCCGACCCCGC
This sequence comes from Dehalococcoidia bacterium, assembly GCA_965225925.1. Lineage (GTDB taxonomy): Bacteria > Chloroflexota > Dehalococcoidia > Lucifugimonadales > JAGWBF01 > CBDDBY01. The sequence goes on from CBDDBY010000004.1 coordinate 529,157, forward strand.
CGTGCATCTTCAGCGCGCGGACAGTGCATGTGACCACAACGCAGTCGGGACGCAGCCCCGACTGCCTGGAAATGATGTCCATGAACTTCTCCAGGCCGCAGTCCGCCCCGAATCCCGCCTCGGTAACCACGTAGTCCCCCAGTGTCAGCGCAATCATGTCGGCCAGGACCGAGCTGTTCCCCTGGGCGATGTTGGCGAAGGGCCCCGCGTGGATAAGGCAGGGCTGGCCTTCCAGGGTCTGCACCAGGTTGGGCTTGATGGCCTCCTTCAGCAACACCGCCATGGCGCCCGCCGCCTTCAAATCCTCGGCAGTCACCGGCATACGTTCTCTCGTATATCGGATGACGATGCGGCCCAGCCTTTCCCTGAGGTCCCGAAGGCCGGTGGTCAGCCCGAGAATGGCCATAACCTCCGAGGCCGCCGTTATGTCGAAGCCGCTCTCCCTGGGGTGGCCGTTGGCCTTGCCTCCCAGGCCGAGAACGACGTCCCGCAGGACCCGGTCATTCACGTCCAGCACCCGGCGCCAGCCAACGGAGATGGGATCGATCTCCCCGGGGCTCCCATGAAAGAGCGATGCATCGACCACCGCAGCCAGCAGGTTGTGGGCGGACCCCACGGCGTGGATGTCGCCCGTGAAGTGGAGGTTGATATCCTCCATGGGCACCACCTGGGAGTACCCACCCCCCGTGCCCCCTCCTTTGATACCGAACACGGGTCCCATGGACGGCTCCCTAAGGCACTCCACCACCCTCTCCCCCAGCTTTCCCAGCGCCTGGGTCAGGCCGATGGTCGTCACCGTCTTGCCCTCTCCCAGGGGAGTAGGGGTGATACCCGTGACCACAACCAGCCTGCCCGAAGGGTTGTCTCTCAGACGCTCCAGCACTTCCAGGGAGACCTTGGCCTTATGCTTTCCATACAGCTCCAGCTCCTCCGGGAGCAGCCCCGCCTCCTCGGCGACCTGGGCGACGGGCTTGAGCCGGTGAGACCGGGTGATCTCCAGGTCACTCTTTGCTTTTACCATCGATTATTTCCTACCCGTCGCTGGATGCCGCCGTGGGTTTGAATGTGGGCCGAGGGCATATCCGGCATTATATACGGCCTGCCGGGTCCGGGAAAGCGCCGGGCTGCCTTGAGAGCGGTAGACGGACAGTAGAGGGGACTTTATACTACATCTACGCAGGGAGACTGGCCGCCACATCGGAATAGGGCTGGTATCCTGACCAATCATTCTCAAGGTTGTGCGAAAGGAAATATGGCCGTTCTAATCCCCTTCAGGGGTCTCAGTTACAGCCCGGAAGTCGCCGGTGACATCGGCGAAGCTATCTCTCCTCCCTTCGACACCATATCTCCAGAGCTCCAGGAGTCTCTCTACCAGCGAAGCCCCCATAACGTGGTCAGGCTGGAGGCCGGTCAGAGCCGCGCCACCGACGGCCCGGGAGACGACCGCTACAGCCGGGCCGCGGCCACCCTGAAGGACTGGATGGCAAGAGGCGTCCTGAGGCGAGACACAGAGGCAAGCTTCTATCTGGTGCGTCACAGTTTCGGGTTCCGGGGAGCGGACCGAGAGCGTATAGAGCTGATGGCCTGTGTGGGACTGGAGGAGTACTCCCAGGGGATGGTGTTGCCCCACGAGTTTACGAGGGCCGATGACAAAAGCGACCGCCTGGCCCTGCTGCAGGCCTGCCGCGCCAACTTCAGCCCCATCATGGGCCTGTACCGCGACCCGGAGAAAAGGCTGCCGGCTATCTTCCGGAGTGCCATGGCCGGGCCTCCCCTAATGGAGATGTCCGATGCCGCGGAACAGGGCTACACAGTGTGGAGGATAGACAGGACTGGCTGGATCAACGAGATAAAAGAAACAATCGCCCCCAGGCCTCTATATATCGCCGACGGACACCACAGATACGAAACAGCACTGAATTTCAGAAACCTGTCTAGGTCGGGCATCGAGGAGTCCTGGGCCGGAGATGAGCCTTCCAACTTCGTCATGATGGGCCTTATAGATTTCGACGACCCGGGACTGCTGGTCCTACCCTACCACCGCGTGGCCAGGGGCCTGGGCGACGCCGCCCTGGACCGGGTACGAGGCGATCTGGCGAGGTTTTTCCACCGGCAGCCCTTCGGAAACGGGGACCAGCCGCCGAGTTACACTAGGCTGCTGGAGGAGGTCGAGGCACAGGGTAAGGACAAAGTGGTCATGGGACTCCTGGACCCCAAAGGCAGCGGGCTTGAATTGCTCACTTTAAAGCCTGAGGCCGCTCAGGAAGAATGGGGACTTTTGGGCGATTCCGAGGCATGGGTCCTGGAGGAGCAGGTGCTCCGGCCCATCCTGGGCGAATCGCTGGGCCGGTGCATCAGCTACGTCCATGACGGAGACGAAGCGGCGGAATCGGTACGGAGCGGCCAATACGAGCTGGGGTTCTTCCTGAGACCATTCCCTCTGGGCCTATTCGAGACCATAGTGAAGGCGGGCCACCGGCTCCCCCCCAAGTCCACCTTCTTCTACCCCAAGCTGCCGGCGGGGCTGGTGATCAACCTGCTAAATGGGGACGTCTAGCTAAACTCCGATAACTCTACCTGACTGCCGCAAGTAAATGCGAACTAATCCAAGCTCGTCGTAAGAGTAATCCTCGCCCAGCGATTCCCGGACAGGCGTGAGGAAAGTCAGACTGCCGGCCTTCTGGAACGCCGCCCGAATCTTTGCCAATTTCTGCGCTGGTGGCATTAAATAGTCAATATCCAGCTCTTCACCGGCTGTAACCAACCGTTCTAGGTGACTCACGATCGTGTGCTCTGCGATACCACGGCGTTCACCAATCTCACTGACAGGCAATTTCTGCAACACTAGCTTCTTCGTTTCTTCGTAAGTTGACCCCCCACGCTGTACTGCGCGGCTCCTTTCCCCTCGTCGTGGCGGGATGTTTCGTTCCGTAAGTCCATTCTCCAGTGAGTAGCCTCGGATTACGGCCAAAAACTCTTCGCAAAACTGCTCCAGCTTTGCGGCGCCGACCCCCGGTATGCGAGAGAAGCTATCACGGCTCTGGGGAAGGTGGAAAGCCATGTGCTGAAGCGCCTTATCGCCAAATACCACATAGGGCGGCACACCTCTCTCATCCGCCATTCTTTTCCGCAATTTTCTTAGCCGCTCAAAAAGCGTCTGGTCGTATTCACGGTCCGGCTCATCGCGAGCTAAGACGGATTCGGGCCTGGTCTTCGGCCTCGTAAGGGTCAAATTCTGGCGCTGTCTGAGGAACGCGCCTCCGCCCTATGTAACCGCGATCCCGCCGTAGTGTTCATCTTTTTCCAGCAACCCACTCGCCACCAACAGTCTGACAATGTCCTTCAACTCTTCGCTGGAAAAATCCCGCGCGATGCCGTACACCGGCAGCTTATCATGCCCACGATCACGGGCCCTTTTGGTGTTCGCGCCTCTCAACACTTCGATGATATGACTCTCTCCGAACCGCTGGCCCGTACGCATCACGGCAGAAAGAATCTTTTGCGCGATCTCGGTGGCGTCAAATTCCTCTTTGGGCGTGAGGCAGGCATCGCATCCTCCGCAGTTCTCCCTGTACCACTGTTCCCCAAAATACTCCAGCAGGCACTTCCGCCGGCAGGTTTGGAGCTCACAGAACTCAATCACCTGCGCCAGCTTTTGCCGGGCGTTTTCTCGCTTTGTGTCATTCTCGATCTGGTCAATGAAGTAGTCCTGCTTTATCTTGTCGCCGTAAGAATAAAAGAGGACACATTCGCTTGGAACGCCGTCGCGCCCAGCACGTCCCGTCTCCTGGTAATATTCTTCCAGGGTTTTTGGCAGATCATAGTGGACCACAAGTCGGACGTCGGGCTTGTCTATGCCAATTCCGAATGCGATGGTCGCAACGATGATCGGTACTTCGTCGTGGATAAATTTTTCTTGGGTCTCTTTGCGGACCGCATTATCTAGTCCCGCATGGTATGGCAGCGACTCCAGACCGTTCGCGGATAGGTCTGCCGCCAGACTTTCGGTGTTTTTTCTCGAAAAGCAGTATACGATCGCGGGCTCGTTTTTATGTCTACGCAGAAGCTCAAGCAAGTCGCTGAAGGCAGTTGTTTTGGACTGGACCGAGTAAGTGAGGTTGGCGCGGTTGAAGCTTGAGCGAAAAGGCTGGACCCGCTGGAGATCAAGCTGGGCAATTATATCGTCGCGCACTTTTTCCGTGGCTGTCGCGGTGAGAGCGATCACCGACACAGCCGGAAAATCATGCCGCAGAGCCTTCAGATTGCGATAGTCCGGGCGGAAGTCATGGCCCCATTCTGAGATGCAGTGGGCCTCGTCGATGGCGATCAGGCTAACATCGAGGGTCCGCAAGAATTCCTGGAACCTTGACAGGGCCAGTCGTTCGGGCGCGAGGTAAAGAATCTTAATCCGACCATTTCTTGCCTGAGCTTGCACCCGGGAGATTTCGGCATAATTAAGAGTGCTGTTAATGTACTCCGCCGTAATTCCATTGGTTTTGAGGGCGTCAACCTGGTCTTTCATTAGGGCAATCAGCGGGGAAACCACCAAGGTGAGCCCGTCGGAATACAGGGATGGCAATTGGTAGCACAGCGACTTTCCCCCGCCGGTGGGCATCAATACGAGAGTGTCGTTTCCATTGAGCACATTGGCGATGATCTCTTCTTGCAGCGGACGAAAATGGTCGTAGCCGAAGTGTGTTTTGAGAAGGATGCGGACCTGGCTACTACGAGTCATTTACCGCTCATCCACCAGACCTGATTCAACCAGGTCCAATTCAACGCTGGGGGTACGATTGGTCAGCCGGGCGATGGCTTAACATGGCCAAGCCGCCCCTGACGGGTCTGGAGACAATTGAATATAGCGGCCTAGATGTGCACCAACCGGGCGCCGTCGATCTGCTTCAGGGCCTTTATTTCCTCAACCACCTGGGGAGGGACCGGGTCGTCCATCCCCAGGACCATCATGGCATCGCCCCTGGTGCTCATCCGGCCTACCATCATGAAGCTTATGTTAATGTCACTCTGACCCATAATCGTGCCCACCGCGCCGATGGAGCCAGGTTGGTCCCGCTGTTTCACGAAGAGTAGATAGGGCACCGAGGGCACCATGTCCAGCCAATAATCGTTGAGGCGCACGATGTGGACCTCGTTCCGCATGGACGTGCCGCCAATAGTGATGCCGCCGCCGGTGGTCTCCAAAGATACAGTGATAAGATTCCCGTACTCGGGCGCCGACACGCTCTTCTGCTCCGTTATCTTCAGACCCCGCTGCTGGGCCAGGAAGGGAGCGTTGATCAAGTTCACTTTCTGGCCGCTTACAGGAGTCAAGAGGCCCATGACCACGGCGGACCTCAATAAGGCGGTATCGTACTCGGTTATCTCCCCCTGGTAGCCAATGTTAACGCCCAGGAACTGCCCATCGGCCAGGTTGGTGACCAGCTTCCCAAGCAGAGAGGCCACGGGAAGGTAGGGGGCCAGTACAGAATGCACCTCGGGCGGCAAAAAGGGAGCGTTGACGGTGTTGCGGGCGGGCTTTCCTCGCAACACAGCCATGACCTGCTCGGCTGCCTCTATGGCCACCTCCCTCTGGGCTTCCTGGGTTGAGGCCCCAAGGTGAGGGGTGGCTACCACCTTGGGATGGGTTACCAAGGGGCTTTCCCCCGGAGGCTCCTGGATAAACACGTCCAGCGCCGCGCCTGCCAGATTCCCCTCATCCAGGGCCTTCAGCAGGGCATCCTCGTCGATAAGTTCCCCACGGGCCACGTTGATCAAACGCGCGCCGGGTTTCATCATAGCAAGTTGGGGTCCGCTGATCAGCCCGTGGGTGCTTTCGGTCAGGGGAGTATGGAGAGTGAGGAAATCGGAGCTGGCCAGCACCATTTCCAGGGAGGCCAGCTCTATGCCCAGGACGCGGGCATAATCCGGAGAGACGAATGGGTCGTAACCCATTATAGACATGCCGAAGGCCTGGGCGCGCCTGGCCACCTCGGAGCCCACCCTGCCGAGCCCGAGAACGCCCAGGGTCTTGTTACGCACCTCAACACCCATGAATTCCTTGCGCTCCCATTTGCCCTGCTTGAGAGACTGGTGGGCTTGGGGAAGGTTGCGAGCAAGGGCCAGCATAAGGGACATGGTGTGTTCGGCCGCCGCGATGGTGTTGCCGGCCGGGGCATTCACCACCGCGATGCCGCTGCTGGTGGCGGCCTCCATATCGATATTATCCACCCCGACGCCGGCCCGGGCGATGACTTTAAGCTGTTTGCCCGCTCCGATCACCTCGGAGGTAACCTTGGTCTCGCTGCGGACGATGAGGGCCTCATAGTTGCCGATGATCTCTATGAGTTCCTCGGGCTTCAGGCCTCTCTTCACGTCCACCTCGGCCTGGGCCTTGAGCAGATCCACTCCATCCTGGGCGATGGGGTCCGAAATCAGAATCCTGGTCATTTTCTACTCCCAATCTACCCTGCGACGGCGTGACTCTTTTTAAAGCCCACCTTGGGCAAGGTGATCTCCAAGGCATCAAGGACCTCTTGTATGTCCTCTTCACTAACCCTGCCCATGTGGCCGATGCGGAATATCTTGCCCTGTAGCTGGCCCTGGCCCCCTGCCAGCACCACCGAATGCTCCGTGCGCATCAGCGAGGACAGCTTCCCCCCATCCACGCCCTCGGGTATTCTCACCGCCGTTACGGTGTTGGAGACCTCGGACTCCCTTGCCAGGAGCTCCAGACCCAGGGCCTTCACACCCTGCCGGGTCATTTCCGCTGTGCGGACGTGACGGCTGAAGACCTTTTCCATACCCTCTCCCAGCAACATGTCCAACGCCACGTCCAGGCCGTAGAACAAGGACACGGCGGGCGTCCAGGGGGTTTGTCCCCCCCGTTCCAGATATCGCTGTGCCGCGGCGAGGTCGAAATAGAACCGGGGCATCCTCGCCTGCTGGCTGGCCTCCCATGCATCATCGCTGACACTGATGAAGGCGAGGCCGGGCGGCACCATCAACCCCTTCTGCGAGGCGGTGCACACTATATCGCAACGCCACTTGTCCGTCGGAAGGGATACGCACCCGATACTGCTGATGGCGTCCACCAGCAACAGCTTGTTGAACTCCCCCTTCACGACATTCGCTATGCTCTCCACATCGTTGGTGATACCGGTGGATGTCTCGTTATGGGTCACCAGCACCGCCCGTATCTCCGGGTCCTCCTTGAGAGCCGAGCGGATGGCCTCGGAGTCAGCGGCGGTGCCCCACTCGAAAGCCAGCTTTTTAACATCGGCGCCGTAGGCCTGGGTCATTTCGGTGAAACGGTCCCCGAAATACCCCACGCTGACGGCCAGCACCTTGTCACCGGGGGAAAGAGTGTTCACCACTGCGGCCTCCAGAGCGCCGGTGCCCGAGGCAGTAAGGATATACATCCGGGCCTCGGTCATAAAAACCTTTTTCATCTTGCCGGTGACGTCGAGAACAATCTGCCCAAACTCCGGTCCCCGGTGGTTTACCATGGATGTCGCCATAGCCTCCAGTACCTCGTCGGGACAAGGGGTGGGTCCTGGCGTCCTGAGATTCTGCTTCGGGAATTTCACGTTACCTCCATTTAATTTTGGCGGTCATCCGAATGCACTATTTTCACGAACCGACGTCTCCCAACCCTTATAAGGGTTCCATCACTCACTTCCACTATTTCAACATTGACCTTCTGCCCGTCAACCTCCACAGCACCCTGGCTGATCAGACGTTTCACCTCACTACGCGTGCTGGCCGTGCCAGTACTTATGAGCGCATCTGGTATGGATATCGAGAACGTGCCAGAACTTCCTCCGGATTCAGGGCTCTTGGTTACACCAGTGGTTCCTGCCACGCTCATGCGTGGTGGAACGTAGGTTGGGACCTTCTCCGGCGCCTCTCCGCGCTGCACCACCCGCTGGAAATGCTCTTCGGCCCTCCTGGCCTCCTCCTCGCCATTGTACTGGCCCGTTATCTCCCTGGCCAGCCGCTTCTTAAACTCCATCGGGTTCACAGATTGGTCCTCCAGCGATTTGCCCATCTCCTCCAGTTCATCATCGGGCACGTCGGTGAGGTACTCGAAGTACTGGATTATCAGGCCGTCGGGTAGGGACATCAGCTTACCGTACATATCGTTTGGAGGGTCCTCGACAGCGATGTAGTTGCCCAGGCTCTTGCTCATCTTCTGAACGCCATCGGTGCCAACCAGGATGGGCATAAGAAAGCACTGCTGGGGGCGCTGGCCCATCATTTTTTGGAGCTCCCGGCCCACCAGCAAGTTAAACCTCTGGTCGGTGCCTCCAAACTCCACGTCGGCATTTATAGCCACTGAGTCATAGGCCTGGAGAAGGGGATATAGCAGCTCTGTGATCGCTATGGGCCTGTGGGCCTGGAAGCGCTTGGCGAAATCCTCCCGGTCCAGAAACTGAGCTACGGTGAACCGGCCGGTGAGCCCTATCACATCCGCCAGAGTGAAATCGCCGAACCACTCACTCTGCCACACCGCCCGGGTGCGTTCGCGGTCCACGATTTTGAAAAACTGCCTCATGTATGACTCGGCGTTGGCCACAACCTCCTCATGGGTGAGTGTCGGCCGGGTCACGGACTGCCCGCTGGGATCGCCTATCTGAGCGGTCCAATCGCCAACGATAAGTATGACTTCGTGGCCCAACTCCTGGAGGTGGCGCAGCTTCCGCAGGCCCACCACGTGTCCCAGGTGTATGTCGGGCCGACTGGGATCGAACCCCATCTTCAGACGCAGGGGTTTGCCTGCCTGTAGGAGACGGAGGAACTCTTCCCTTACGATTATCTCGCTTACGCCCCGGTTGGTGATCCCCTGGAGCGTCACTTCGTCTAACACGGCTTCACCGTTCCAAGATTGAGCCCGGCTAGGCCTGCATCGGCAAGGCTTCTGGGGGGTTGGCAAGCACAACCCTTGTCTGCTCCACGTCCAGCTCCATCTGGGCCACCAGGGCTTCCGCGCTGGGGAAGGCTGATTCCTCCCTCAGGCGGCCGGCGAATTCCAGAGTCACCGGTTTCCCGTACAGGTCTCCCTGGAAGTCCAGGATAAAGGCCTCCACCACCCGCCGGCTCCCTCCGAAGGTAGGCCGGACACCAATGCACGTTGCTGCCTGGTGGCGTTGTCCTTCCACAATGGCCCAGGTGGCGTAGATACCATCGCCCGGCAGGACCAGGTCCGCCTCCACCGCCAGGTTCGCAGTGGGAAAACCAAGCTGACGGCCACGCCGGTCCCCTGTTACTACCATGCCGGTTAAGGAGTGGGAGCGGCCCAACATGCGGGCGGCATTGGCCACATCACCCTGGGCCAGCAGGCTTCGTATCACACTGCTCTTGATGACGATTTTGTCCATCAGCACCGGCTCCACCGGCTCCACCCAGAATCCCCTCTCAGACCCGAGACGTTCCAGGGTGGGCATATCCCCTTCCCTACGAAAGCCCACTGCGAAATCCGGGCCTCCCACTAGGCCGCGCATGCGTAGGTGCCCTGTAAGCAGCCCCACGAATTCCTCTGCCTTGAGCATGGATAGCTCCCTGGTGAAGTCCACCAGGACGACTTGGTCCACGCCCTGGCCGCGGAAGAGAGACTCCCGCTCATTTAGGCTCGTCAAATAGCGCAACTCCATTCCGGGATTCAATACGAGCCGTGGGTGATTTCTGAAGGTGAGCAGCACAGAGGCGAGGTCCCTTGCGCCGGCCATCTCCGTGACCCGCTTCAACATCCACTGATGGCCCAGATGGACTCCGTCGAAAGTGCCGATGGTAACCACCGTATCCTTTGACGGCGCCGCTTTGGCCAGGGCTTGTTGAAAGTTCATGGACACCTTTTAACGGCCTACACTATCCTACGTGGCCACGACTGCCGGTGGCTCCCCCATGGGTTTGCCGCCCGAGCCAGTGATAAATGTGCCGACTACCCTTAGTCGGCACAAAGCGATGGTAGCACAGGGCACATTAGGCGTCAACTTGAACGGTGGCGCCAGAACCTCCCCACTCACCCTCAAGCAGCCCGTAGTGAAGCGTATCCCACCAGCGCCCCTTGAAGTACTCAATCTCTCGCAACCGCCCTTCCAGCCGCAGCCCCAACCGCTCCAGTATCTTTGCCGAGGCGGCGTTGTCGGCGATGCACCAGGCGTAGACGCGGTGCAACCCCAACTCCTTGAACCCGAAGTCAATCATCGCACGGGCGGCCTCTGTGGCATAGCCCCGGCCCCAGTATTCAGGTGCCAGCTCATAGCCCAGTTCCGCTTCCCAGTCATTCCCCAGCTTGCGCCGGATACCGCAGCTGCCGATGAGCTTCTCGCTCTCCCGCAAGGCAATGGCCATCTGGAATCTGCGCCGCGGCCGCTCCACCTGCATGTCCACAAACTTCTGCACCAGGTCCCGGACCCCTGCTTCAGCGCGGCCCGTCCAGGGGTAGAAACGGAAATAGCGGGGGTCCCGCTGATAAGCCAGCACGTCAGGCCAGTCATCAATAACGTAATCCCGGAGGACGAGCCGTTCTGTTGCGATGCGCACGATAGAAGATTATACGCCATCCAGGGAGCTTCCGGGTGTGGAGGCTAGACACAGCCACCAACACCTTCATCAAAGGCGTCTACACCTTCAGCGTTGGGAACATGTCTGTTAGGGATTTGCAGATATCAGCGGACCCGAGATTGCCGATGGAAGAGGGGGGCTGAGAGGGAAGGCTGGGGGACTTATCCGGCTGAGCCAGCGGGGACCTTGCCCACGGCCTGGGCCACGGCCCTGGCCTGGGACATCATCTCCTGGAAGTTCTCGAAGGTCAGGGCCTGGGCCCCGTCGCACTTAGCCCTGGGTGGGTTGGGGTGTACGTCAACGATTATCCCGTGGGCGCCGGCGGCCACCGCCGCTAGGGTCATGGGATGCACCAGGTTGGCCCTGCCCGTGCTATGGCTGGGATCAGCGATAATGGGCAGGTGGCTCAGGTCCCTGATCATGGGGATTGCCGCCAGGTCCATGGTGAAGCGGGTGCCCGTCTCGAAGGTCCTGATGCCCCTCTCACAGAGGATCACCTGGCTGTTGCCCCCGGAGAGTATGTACTCGGCGCCGAGGAGCCACTCCTCGTAGGTGGAGGCGAAACCCCGCTTGAGCAGTACCGGCTTCTTTATTTTCCCCAGCGCGTCCAGGAGGTTGAAGTTCTGGGAGTTTCGGGCGCCTATCTGAAGGATGTCGGCGTACTGGGCCACCATGTCCACATCCTCGGGTGTCATCACCTCGGTGATGATGGGCATGCCCGTCTGCTTCCTCGCCTTGGCCAGGAGCTGTAACCCCTGCACCCCCATACCCCTGAAGCTATAGGGAGAGCTGCGGGGCTTGAACGCGCCACCCCGCAGGACGGTGGCCCCGGCCTCTTTGACAGCTAGGGCGGTGGAGATTAACTGTTCCTCGTCCTCCACGGCACAGGGTCCAGCCATGACCACCAGTTCGCCGCCCCCGATGGACACATCCCCCACTTTGACTACGGTGTCCTCTTTCTTAAATTCCCGGCTGGAGAGCTTGTTAGGCTTGGAAATGGGCACCACCTCCAGGACCCCCGCCAGCAAGACCAACTCATCCTTCAGCTCCGGGAATGTCTGACCTACCACCCCCACGACCGTTCTCTCCACCCCCTCTAAAGGGTGGGCCCCGAGGCCGTGACCTTCTATAAGATTTCGGACCGCATCCAGCTCCCGCTTGGTGCAGTCTTTGCGCATCACTACGATCATGGCCTGTTATCCTTCCCTCAACATCGTGACTAGGCGACCTCGGAGCGGAGGTTTACGGCGTCCTTCAGGTACACGTTGACCAGCTCATTGGGTTCCTTTTCAGTGTTCACCAGTACGAGTAAACGAATGCACATTGCCAGTCCTCCGGGCACCGCCATCTCATGCCCACACAGAAGGGCCGTGTGTTCCCAGCCCATCAATCTCACGGCCGTGGCGGGAAAGGCGGCGTTCAGGTCCTGGGTGGTGGTGAAGAATGCCGCCGCAACCTGAGACTCCTGTATCTGGTTGGCCTCAGTTACCTGCTGGAAAAGCTCCTTCGTCGCAGCAAAGATGGCCTCTTTGGTGTTGTCATCGGCCGTTATGGCGCCCCTAATTCCCCGACAGACAGTCGTCACCCCGAGCCTCCGCCGACGGGGGCGATGGAGCCGCTCAACTCCCGTACATAGTGCCTCGCCCTGTCCACCATCTCTTCCCGGGGCGAGTCCATGATGACCCTGATGAGTCCGCTGCCCACCACCGCGGCCTGGGCATACTTCCCGATGGACTCCACGTGCTCCCGGCGGGAGACGCCGAAGCCCACCGCCAAGGGCAGCTCGGTATGCCGCCTCACCCGCTCGATGAGCTGAAAGACCCCGCCGGGCAGGGCTTCCCGGGCTCCGGTGACTCCCGTCAGACTAACGCAGTAGATGAAGCCCGACGCCACACGGCATGCCTTCTCCACCCGCTGGCCGGTGCTGGTGGGGGCCAGCAGCGGTATGATGTGGATACCATTAGGACTGCACACCTCCAGGAGTGGGCCCGATTCGTCCGAGGGCAGGTCGGCTACGATCACCCCGTCTACCCCCGCCCGAAAAGACTCATCCCCGAACTTTGCAAGCCCGTAGCTGAGGATGGGATTGTAGTAACCCATCAACACCAGGGGAGTGTCGGGTACCAGGTCTCTTAATGTACTCACCAGTCCGATGCAGCTATCCAGGGTCACCCCGTTGCCCAGAGCCTGGAAGCTCGATGCCTGGATCGTGGCGCCGTCGGCCAGGGGATCGCTGAAGGGAACGCCCAACTCTATACAGTCCGCCCCAACCTCGACCAGAGACGGGACCAGCTCCAGGGTGGCCTCCAGGTCCGGACAGCCGACGGTGAGGAAGAGAATAAGGCCGGTCCTGCCCTCCCCTTCCAGCTGGTTGAATTTTTGTGCGATCTTATCGCCGGTCATCTCTTACGTTCTCCCAATGACTACCCACCCGGATACCACTGCCGGGCCCGGCCCCGATCACGGGCGCGAAACTCGCGTTTCAGTATATCACATATACATTCTGCCTTAGCCCGAATCCACCGAAGGACGGCCTTGGGGACAGCCCTTGAAGAAGCCAGCGGGTGCTCCTCTGAATCTGGGATAATGGTTTTGGAACAGAAACCCGCCCGGAAACAAGGAGCACCCAATAGATGCTGCCACAGAACAAACCCGACCGTATTCGCATCCTCTTTGACGACCATCGCCTGGTGGCCAATGCCGGCCTGCTCCTGCCGGCCACCCTAGCCCGGCACCTGGGCCTGCGGGAACTCGTCGACCGTCACCTTGACCTCGGCGGAGCGCCGGGACGGGCGAACACTGGGGACAAGATGCTGACGCTGGTCGCTTCCGCACTGGCAGGCGGCGACTGCATCGACGACGCCGATGCGCTGCGCGCTGGTGGGACGGTCGGTGTTCTAGGCTGCGTGGTCAAGGCGCCATCCACCCTGGGGACCTTCCTGCGCAGCTTCCGGTGGGGGCATGTCCGTCAACTCGACCGCGTGAGCCGCCAGTTGTTGGCCCGGGCCTGGGCCGCTGGGGCCGGACCCGGCGACTCGCCCCTGAGCATCGACCTGGACTCGACCATCTGCGAGACCTATGGACTGGCCAAGGAGGGAGCGCGCCACCACGGCTATACCGGCGCCCGCGGCTATCACCCGCTGCTGGCCATTGCCGCCGGCACCGGCGAGGTGCTGATGTCCCGGCTGCGCGAGGGCCGGGCCAACACCGCCCGTGGCGCCGCCCACTTCCTGCGTGAGACGGTGGGGCGGGTGCGCTACGGCGGGGCCAGGGGACAACTCACGGTGCGGGCCGACAGCGGCTTCTACGCCCACACTGTCGTTGCCGCCTGCCGGGAAATGGATGTCCGCTTCTCTATCACCATCCGCCAGCGCGCCAGCCTGCGGGACCTGATCGAGGCGATACCAGAGGAGGACTGGACTCCCATTCCCTACTGGATGGACGGCGCCGCCGATGTCGCCGAGACGACTTACACCCCGTTCCAGACCAAGCCGGACGCCGCGCCGGTGCGGCTCATTGTCCGGCGGGTGAAGCCGACACCCGGTTCCCAGCTCGCCCTCTTCGCCAGATACAGCTATCACGCCTTCATCACCGACCGCGATGGGGAGACGCTGGAACTGGAGGCCGATCATCGCCGCCACGCCGAGGTCGAGAACGCCATACGCGACCTCAAGTACGGCGTCGGGCTGAACCACATGTTGGCGGTACAGGTTATGGCGCATAACCTGGCCCGCTGGACGGCGCGGATTGGTCTGGGCGAGGGGACCCTGATCACCAAGACCCTCAGGCGGCGGGTCTTCGCTCTGGTGGGACGGATCACCCGCTCGGCGCGCCGCCTCACTTTGCATCTCCCCCGGCGCTGGCCTTGGGAAACCCAGTTCAGTCGCGCCTTGGCCCGGCTGCAAGCCATTCCGTTCCCGGCCTGACGGCCAGCCTGCAACTGACCCAACGTCCCCGCAATCTCGCGCCACCCCGGTCGCGAGAGTCCCCTGCTGCGTATCCTCTCGCCATCCCGCGCATCGCAACTCCCGCATAGGGCCTTAGGGGCCCTGTGCGGCGACTGAAGACCCTCCGCCGCCCTCCCATCTACCCCAAGACCCCAGGCCATCTCCCCTGTAGCTCCCTCACCCACCCCCTTCCGCTGTCCTCACGCCGTCCATCCGTGTCCTTCGGTGGATTCGGGCTTAGCCCCAGGTACTAATGGAAAAGGCCACGGCGTTCTGTAACGCATGGACCAGGAAGGGACTCCACATGGAACCGGTCCTGTGGTACACCCAGGCCAGGAGCATCCCCGTGACAAATATGGGCACGATTAGCCTGGGCTCCACGTGGAACAGGGCGAAGAGCAGCGAGGTGATGAGCAAGGCGCGGGCGTATCCCAGGCGTCCTATGAGTCCGCCAAAGACGAATCCCCTGAAGAACACCTCTTCCGCCAGGGGTCCCCACAGGACCGCCACGAAGGCCAGGCCGCCAATGGCCGCCGACCCTTCAAACTGGAACTCTTCGGGCAGGTTCTGGGGAAGCTCCCATCCCACTAAAGAGAGCAGGCCCGCGTAGACGGCGGTGAAGGCCAGGCTTCCCCCGAGCACGGCCAGGGGCAGGAGGATGAGATGGCCGAAGCTCCTGGCGGCGGGGAGAACCAAGCCCAAAGAAGCTAGGGATACGCCATGCCTGCGGGGACCTATGGCCCAGGCCGTCAGGACAAGGATGATTCCGGTCCCCCCGCCGACCACGGCTATGCCCACCCCGGAAAATGGTTCAGCCGTAAATGCCGCGTAGACGGCGGCAAGGGCCACCAGTAAGACGGCGGCTAGGACGATGCCGAGGGCCACCTCGGAAGTCTTCCAGGGAGCGAAAAGAAAGGCGGCCTTGCCTGCGTCCCGAACGGGGTCCGCCCAGGGATCATGTCTCATATCAATATTATAACGATCTCAACGCGCCCGATGTCATGGCCTGTGGTTCATATCCCCGTGCAAGAATGGGCGCGGCATATCATGAATGTAGGGACCAGGCATTATATTGACGTAGGGGCGAGGCATGCCTCGCCCCTACACGGGGTTCTATAAGACCCGGTCCTAAATCACGGGCAGGTGCCGGTGCCGAAGCCAGCGCCGACTAGCGCCACGTCTAGGACATCCACCTGGCTATCGCCATTGACATCAGCGGCGCCGGCCTCTTCGGGTGATTGGTCGAACCCACCAACCGATCGGGCCACTATCGAGAGGTCCTCCTGGCCAACGCAGCCGTCCCCGTCCAGGTCTGCGGGGATAGGAAAGGCTACGATGGTCACCGTGGCAGAAACGGAAACCGTGCCTAAGATGGTAGAGGCGGCCACAACGGTGACTATGACCGACACCACCATGACGAACACCAGTACTGCCAGCACGGGACGTATCAAGGGCTACGGCTCCTCTCGTTCATTTCCTCGTCTTCGGAGAAATGGCATTCTCCCACCCACCCTGACATTCCTCCTCGAGGGGGAAGGAGCCAGCATTCTCTCCACCTACAAGGGGCAAGGGGTATATATCCCCTCCCCCCTGACGGCGGAGAGTGGGAGAGAGGGTACGCTAATCCGGCGTATCAACCACGTCTATCAGGATGGAGAAGTTCTTTGGCCCCGATGAGAGGTCCGAATTGGGGGTGAAGGCCACAAATATCTTCTTGATATTCTCAGGAGGGATGGCGGTACTGATATCCTCGGCAAAAGTGCCGGTACCGTTCATCCGTCTGATCTTGAAAACCCCCAGGTTAGGGGCGTCACCGGTCAACTTGGAAGCATTGGTAATGCCTTCCAGAGTGAGAACGGTGATGGCACCACCCGAGTCTATGCGGGCGTCGATGAAGATATTGGCACCGCCTGAGGGCTCGGTGTTCTTGACGAAGAAGGATATTTCCTTGGTCGCGCCGGCACTCATAGTCCCGAAGCCCAGGTCCCCGGTGAACACCGAACCGACGCATGAGGAATCGGCGGTGCCGCACACCTTCAGACTCTCCGCCAGCGATTGGATCGTCACCGACGCGGTCACCGTCTTGGTGCCTATGACGTTCTGCACGGCGAATACCCCGGCCACGGTAGCCAGCGCGGTGGCGATAACCGCGATAACCACTATCGTGATGAAGTTCCTTCTGCGAATCATGGGTCACCTCCTCGGAAAACGGGTCCTGTCAGGATGGTCCTGAGAGCGTGTATCACAAGAGGCGCCGGACCTTTTGCTGTAGGACAAAACCCTCTACAAGAGCTTCGGCCGAGCTGCCCTTGGAGGCCGAAGGCAAGTCGATGATCGCGCTTCCCGTAAGGAAGGATGCGGAGCAGCCCCATACAGGGTCAATGGCGGTATTTTCGCGCATGTTAACATGTAATGCACCAATTGGCAAGCCGGGGGCGCTGTTGTAAACTAAAGCCGACGTGGGACACGGTTAGGGATGTTATTAAAAACAAAACAAATGTAGGGGTTAGGCTTGCCTCGCCCCTACGGACCCCCTGAGGAGGGCAGACCTTGACGCTATTCGAGCACGGGCGGAGGGAGCAACGCGAAAGGGAGGCCCCCCTGGCTGCCAGAATGCGGCCCCGGAGCTTCCAGGAGTTCGTGGGCCAGGAGCACATAGTGGGCCCCGGCAAGGTGCTCCGACGGGCCGTCGAGGCCGGCCGGGCGCCGTCGCTCATCTTCTGGGGGCCGCCGGGCAGCGGGAAGACCACCTTGGCCCATCTCATCGCCGGCATTACCGATACCCACTTTGAGCCCATCAGCGCCGTCGCAGCCGGTGTGGCCGACCTGCGCCGCGTGGTGGGCCAGGCCCGGGAAAGGCGTGACCTTCATGGCCAGCCCACCATCCTCTTCGTGGACGAGATCCACCGCTTCAACAAGTCCCAGCAGGACGTCATCCTCCCTCATGTAGAGAACGGTACTTTCACATTAATCGGGGCTACCACCGAGAATCCCTCCTTCGAGGTGATCGCCCCCCTGCTGTCTCGATGCCGCGTCTTCTCTTTACAACAGCTGGGCGATGGGGAGGTGCAGGCTATTGTTCAACGAGCCATTGGCGACGCCGCCAGGGGACTGGGGGACCTTAAAGTAGCCTTGGAGCCCGCTGTAGCGGAGCACCTGGTGAATATCGCCAACGGAGACGCCCGGGTGGCCCTCAACGGTCTGGAGACGGCCGCCTACGCCACCGCTCCCGACAGTGAGGGGGTCAGGGACATAGACCTGGAAACCATCGAGGACGCCCTACAGCAGCGGATGGTCCTGTACGACGGGGCCGGGGACCAGCACTACGACACCATCTCGGCCTTCATCAAGTCGGTGCGTGGCTCCTCTCCCGATGCGGCCCTCTACTGGCTGAGCCAGATGATCGTGGCGGGGGAGGACCCGATGTTTATAGCTCGGCGATTGGTCATCCTGGCGGCGGAGGATATCGGCCTGGCCGAGCCCATGGCCCTTCCCATGGCGGTGGCAGCCCAGCAGGCCGTCCATTTCATAGGCATGCCCGAAGGGGCCATCCCCCTGGCCGAAGCCACCGTCTATCTGGCCACCGCGCCCAAGAGCAACTCTGCCTACACCGCGCTGAAACAGGCCATGGAGGACGTACGCGGAAGCCGCAACGAACCAGTGCCCCTCCACCTCCGTAACGCAGCGACGGGTCTGATGAAGAAGATGGGTTATGGCGAGTCCTACAAGTACTCCCACGATTTTGAGGGGCACTTCGTCCTTCAGGATTACCTGCCCACTTCGCTCAAGGCCAGGCGGTACTACCATCCGTCAGAGGAAGGCTACGAGAAGGCGATCGCGGAGCGGGTTAGCAGGTGGTGGCAACAAAAATAGGGCCTTTTCTTCACCGCTGGGTTTGGTGTATTATTAATGTAACTGACCCCAATCGTACCCTCTTACTGTAGTGGTCTCATGAATGCCCCCGGCGTTTCGGGGCCCTGTTAGGTCGAATCCAAGACTTGTATTGCAAGCGAGCCCGAATCTCGACTTAAGGAATCCCTCCGGGAGGGGCCATGTCGGACAAGTACAAGAAAGAGATTGAGGAAATCCTGAAGCAGGCTGATGACGTGATGCCCAAGGACAGGGCGGGCTCATCACCGAGGCCCGCTGGTGACTCAGGCGGACGTTTCGGTCAGCTTGGCCGCGTTTCCCGCGGGAAGGGCCTCAGGATCTCGCCCAGCAAGCTGATGCTGGCCAGCTTTGGGCTGCTGCTGCTGGGCCTTATTCTTGGCGCCATAGGCATAGGCAACGTGGTGGTCTTTGTTGTGGCCGGGCTGGTGCTCTTCGTCATCGCCTACGCCCTCTTCTTCATTCGACCCAGTGGGTCATATTCTTACGATAAACGCTGGCGGGGACGGATAATAGACGAGCGGCCCACCCTGTTGGACCGGGTCAAACAATGGCTACGGGGCTAGGCTAATATCTGGACCGGTAACTGAAGTGGCCCTTCGGCCATAACAGGCCCCTGCTCTGAGCTAAACGTTGTCGCTTCCCGACCCCCTCTGCATCTGGGCTTCCTCCAGCAGTCTCTCCAGAATTGGAATTGATTCCGGCTTGCGGAAGTCCAGACAGGATATGGAAACGGCCCGCCACAGAACACCAGTGGAAACCGAGGCCTCCACCGAGCCGCCCAAGGGCGGCAACCCCACCCCCAAAGCCTGGGCCATGAATCGAGCTGCTCTCATTCCCGACCGGTTTATGTAACACCTGGTCAGGGCCCTGCCTTGATGAAGGAGGGTGACCCCGCTCTGAACCTGGCGCAGCGTAACACGAACATGGGCCCTGGGCACCGATATAATCGAGTCGGCATAGTCCAGGGCCCGCTTGCGGCTTACAGACATCGCCCCGCCTACACGGCGCACTCTCCCTCACCACGCTCCAGCTTGTATATCTCGTCCTTGGACCAGTCCATGTACAGGTCCTGGGTGTCCGGGCCCAGGGCTCCCAGCTCTTTGTACTGGACTACGATCTCTTCGAAGGGCTTTGGCCCCACTCTGTCAATGAACTGGTTGAACTCCTCCCCCTCCAGCCGGTTACCCTTATAGTAGGCGGTAATTTCCTTTATGACATCGGGTACGCGCTTGGCGGGGACCTTCACCCCGGGAAGCCTCTGGCCGAAGCGGGTATCCTCCACAAATCTGGTGCCGTAGTTCCCGCCCAGAAACAGCTCGTAGGCAGGAAGCTGGACCCCGCCCGGCCCCTTCATCGCGGCGCCGTGGAATCCGATATTGGCGATATGATGGAGGCCGCATCCGTTGGGGCAGCCGCTCATCTTGATATGTATCTTGTTCACCAGGGGGTCCTCAAGCAGCCCGTTCCATGATGCCAGCCCCTCTTTTATCGCATTCCCCAGGCCCATGGAGGAGGTAATGCCCAACTTGCAGCTATCAGTCCCCGGGCAGGAGACCACATCGGTGATGGAGTGGGCCTCGGCCTCGGCCATACCCAGTTCATTCAACGCCTTCCAGACATCGTAAAGGTAGCCTTCTGGGACCCAACGCAATGCCAGGTTCTGCTCCTGAGTGGTGCGGGCCCCGCCTCCCGTGTATTTACGCACTATTTCGGCCAGCGCCGAGAACTGGTGAGCGTAGACGTCCCCCAGAGGCAATTTGATGTATACAACGTAATAGCCGGCCTGCTTCTGCTCCACCGTGTTGGTGTTTTTCCAGAACCGGAACTCCGAGGGATGCTCCTGCCCTTCGCCGCCGGTCTTCGGGGCCTGGGGAGGGGTCTCTTTGTAGCCCTCTTCCTCATTCATCAAGGGAGTGGGGTCGATGGGGCCAATACTCTTCAGCTCTTCGTCCACCAGCTCCTTGAAGGCGTCAAAGCCGATGCGGTCTATGAGCACCTTGATGCGGGCCATCATCCTGTTCTTCCGCAACGTCGTGGCCTTATCGAACACCCGCCAGATGGCCTCGGCCACCCTGAGGTAGTCCGCCTCTGGTAAGAACTCGCTGTACACCTTACCCAGGCGGGGCATTATAGAGGTCGCGCCCCCTACCAACACTTTGAATCCCCTTTTCTGGACACCGTTCTCCTCCCGGACCTGGGCGATGAAAGAGAGGTCGTGCACCGCCGAGGCCACGGCGTCATGCTCCACGCAGCCGCTGAAAGAGGTCTTGAATTTCCGGGGGAAGTTCTGAGTGAGGGGGTGCCGGACAGCGAAGCGCACATAGGCCGTCAGGTATGGGGTGACGTCGAACAACTCGTCGTGGCACACACCCGCCGTGGGCGATCCAACAACATTACGGACCGTGTTGCCGCAGGCTTCGCGGGTGCTCAGCCCGGCGTCACCCAGGAGGCGTATGGCCTCGGGGCACTTCTCGAGCTCGATATGGTGGAACTGAAAGTTCTCCCGGGTGGTCACGTGTCCCTTCTTGAGGGGAGCGTACCGTTCCGCCAGCTGGCCCAGGGCCTCAAGGGCCTCGGGTGTCAGGATACCTCCCGGGATTTTCACTCTCATCATCTGGGAATCGGCCTGACGCTGTCCGTAGACGCCCTGGCGTAGCCTGAATCCCATGAACTGGGCATTCTCCCGCTCTCCGGCCCTGAATGCCTTTATCTCCTCTTCCAGGCTGACCACCTCCCCCTCCATGTAGGGGATGACGCCCTTGGCGTTCCTGGACAGCCTCATGCTCTCATCGTGGATCTCTTCTTGGGAAACTGCCTTGGAATTATCTACTCCCCTGACCACACGGACCTCCTGTACGTGACAAAATAAGCTGCGCCCATCCGGGGGACCAACTTGAATGGGCGCAGGCGTCGAATCTAAATAGGACCTACCTGCCCCCTATCCCGGCGGACGAGTACACAAGGTGGAAAAGGTCGGCCTCGAACCTCATTTGTGCGTAAGTCTATCTCCGATCACTACAATTGTCAAGAATTCGGGGTCTGGTGGGACGGGTGATATAATTGGGCCACTGACCCATCAGCCTGCGAGGAGGGACTCATGTCCGGGGACCAGGGAAGGCAGTTCGTCAAATACACTTTCTTCAAGGCGGGCCCCCAGTGGCGGCAGCTGCCCACGGGGGAACGGGAGAGGAGCAAGGCTGAGTTTGCCGCCGTGGTGGAGGAATTCGCCCCCCGGATGAGCATCAACTGCTACAGCCTGCTGGGCACCCGAGGGGACGTGGACTTCATGATGTGGAAGCTTAGCCCCACTCTGGAGCTGCTGGACGGCCTGGCCTCCCAGCTCAACCGGACGGAGCTGGGACGAAATCTGCAAATTCCCCACTCCTACCTGGCCATGACCCGCCGCTCTCCCTACGTTGACCAGCACAGGCACCCGGACCAGGAGGGCACGGGCGCAGGCATGAGGTCTATCGGGCGAAACTACCTCTTCGTCTACCCCTTCGTCAAGACCCATGAGTGGTACCAGCTTCCTCAGGAGGAGAGGCAGAGGATGATGGAGGGGCATTTCCAGGTCGGCCACCGCTACCCGACCGTGAAGATAAGCACTAGCTACTCCTTCGGGCTGGACGACCAGGAGTTTGTGCTGGGGTTCGAGACGGACAGCCCCTCGGATTTCCTGGACCTGGTGATGGAGCTACGGGAGTCGGAGGCTAGGCCCTACACCCTGAGGGACACACCCATCTTCACTTGCATCTACAAGCCCCTGAAGGACTGCCTGGACGGGCTGGGGTGAGTCCAGTCCTATTAACTACGCCTAGGTTGCTGTCGAAAGCGGTATTTACGGAAGGAAGATTAGATCGCTTTGGGCTTCGCGTTGGCTATCTCGTTATTAAAATCATTAAGAATCGCACCAATTATTGAAAGCATACTTCGTCCCATTTTCTCTATCATCTTGGAATATTCCGCTGCTGTCCTGGGCAAAGATTTATGAGAGTATTCTAGTATATCCGGGATTATCCGGGTCCCTGATACGACGGCTGTTTCCCATCCCAAGGGATGCTGAGTAATGGCCCTAGCTCGCCTCCCTCTTCCCCCGACTGTTGGATCATCTGCTCCGTGAACCATTGCCTGCCTGTTTTTTCCGAGATTATCTTGAACCATGCGTTTAATTCGTTTCCGATAATTGTCTTTTAGCCCGAATCCACCGAAGGACGTCCTTGGGGACAGCCCTTGAAGAAGCCAGCGGGTGCTCCTCTGAATCTGGGATAATGGTTTTGGAACAGAAACCAGCCCGGAAACAAGGAGCACCCAATAGATGCTGCCACAGAACAAACCCGACCGTATCCGCATCCTCTTTGACGACCATCGCCTGGTGGCCAATGCCGGCCTGCTCCTGCCGGCCACCCTAGCCCGGCACCTGGGCCTGCGGGAACTCGTCGACCATCACCTTGACCTCGGCGGAGCGCCGGGACGGGCGAACACTGGGGACAAGATGCTGACGCTGGTCGCTTCCGCGCTGGCAGGCGGCGACTGCATCGACGACGCCGATGCGCTGCGCGCTGGTGGGACGGTCGGTGTTCTAGGCTGCGTGGTCAAGGCGTCATCCACCCTGGGGACCTTCCTGCGCAGCTTCCGGTGGGGGCATGTCCGTCAATTCAACCGCGTGAACCGCCAGTTGTTGGCCCGGGCCTGGGCCGCTGGGGCCGGACCCGGCGACTCGCCCCTGACCATCGACCTGGACTCGACCATCTGCGAGACCTATGGACTGGCCAAGGAGGGAGCGCGCCACCACGGCTATACCGGCGCCCGCGGCTATCACCCGCTGCTGGCCATTGCCGCCGGCACCGGCGAGGTGCTGATGTCCCGGCTGCGCGAGGGCCGGGCCAACACCGCCCGTGGCGCCGCCCACTTCCTGCGTGAGACGGTGGGGCGGGTGCGCTACGGCGGGGCCAGGGGACAACTCACGGTGCGGGCCGACAGCGGCTTCTACGCCCACACTGTCGTTGCCGCCTGCCGGGAAATGGATGTCCGCTTCTCTATCACCATCCGCCAGCGCGCCAGCCTGCGGGACCTGATTGAGGCGATACCAGAGGAGGACTGGACTCCCATTCCCTACTGGATGGACGGCGCCGCCGATGTCGCCGAGACGACTTACACCCCGTTCCAGACCAAGCCGGACGCCCCGCCGGTGCGGCTCATTGTCCGGCGGGTGAAGCCGACGCCCGGTTCCCAGCTCGCCCTCTTCGCCAGATACAGCTATCACGCCTTCATCACCGACCGCGATGGGGAGACGCTGGAACTGGAGGCCGATCATCGCCGCCACGCCGAGGTCGAGAACGCCATACGCGACCTCAAGTACGGCGTCGGGCTGAACCACATGCCGTCGGGGCGCTTCGCCGCCAACGGCGCCTGGCTGGCGGTCCAGGTGATGGCGCATAACCTGGCCCGCTGGACGGCGCGGATTGGTCTGGGCGAGCGGACCGTGATCACCAAGACCCTCAGGCGGCGGGTCTTCGCTCTGGTGGGACGGATCACCCGCTCGGCGCGCCGCCTCACTTTGCATCTCCCCCGGCGCTGGCCTTGGGAAACTCAGTTCAGTCGCGCCTTGGCCCGGCTGCAAGCCATTCCGTTCCCGGCCTGACGGCCAGCCTGCAACTGACCCAACGTCCCCGCAATCTCGCGCCACCCCGGTCTCGAGAGTCCCCTGCTGCGTATCCTCTCGCCATCCCGCGCATCGCAACTCCCGCATAGGGCCTTAGGGGCCCTGTGCGGCGACTGAAGACCGTCCGCCGGCCTCCCATCTACCCCAAGACCTCAGGCCATCTCCCCTGTAGCTCCCTCACCCACCCCCTTCCGCTGTCCTCACGCCGTCCATCCGTGTCCTTCGGTGGATTCGGGTTTAGCTTGTTTCCCAGATTGTGAACTTTGCAAGTATGCGCAATCAGGACGTTTACCTTTTCGCACAAGTTGTAGGCATCTTGAGTCCAGGTGTCGAAGCAGTACCACAGCATCTGGCCACTAGTTTCAGATTTCATAAGAGCGACTGTAAATTCAAACCTCCACAACTCCTGGTAGATCTCAAGACTAATTTCTAATAGATCATGCCAAATATCAGAGAGTGGAACAGTGGCTTTATTGACTTCCGATAGGGCGGGCAACCGAACGCCCATTTCATCCACGTTTCTATAAGATTCTAGAGCATTCACAAAGGTTGGGTCTTGTCGCGATAGCTCCTCCCTGGCCTCTTCCCAGCGATTCTCGATGAAAGTCGTCAGTGTAAAATCTTGAGCCACGTGCGCCTTACTTTACTAAACTTCTTATTCGTCCCCGCCAGCTAGCGCAGCAGGTTCAGCGCCGCCCCAGCCTTGAACCACTCTATCTGGGGGGCGTTGTAGGTGTGCAGCAGCCGTATGGTCTCGACGGTTCCATCGGCATGGTGCAGGCGGCAGCTCACCGGTTCCCCAGGCGCAAGCCCCTTCAGCCCCACCAGGCTGATCCGGTCCGTCTCCTGCACCCGGTCGTAGCAGGCCGGGTCCTCGAAGGCCAGGGCCAGCAGCCCCTGTTTCTTCAGATTGGACTCGTGGATCCGCGCAAAGCTCCTCACTATGATGGCCGCTGCCCCCAGCAGCCTCGGCGACATGGCCGCGTGCTCCCGGCTGCTACCTTCTCCGTAGTTCTCGTCTCCTATCACCACCCAGCGATGACCCCCGGCCTGGTACTCCCTCGCTATCTGAGGGAATGGCTGCCCTCCCTCTCCAGTGAGCTGGTTCAGCCCATTCCCAGATTCGCCACTGTATGCGTTTATCGCCCCCAGGAACATGTTGTCGCTCAGGTTGTTCAGGTGCCCCCGGTACCTCAGCCATCTACCCGCAGGCGATATGTGGTCTGTGGTGCATTTCCCTTTGGCCTTGAGCAGTATGGGCAGCTCTATGAAGTCTTCCCCGTCCCACGCCGGAAATGGCTCCAGCACCGCCAGCCGGTCGCTCTCACGGGAGATGCTCACCTCCACCCCTTCTCCGTCCTCCGCCGGGGCCACGTACACCTCATCTCCCCTCAGGAACCCCCCGGGCGGCACCTCCGGCGCGGGCTTGGGCGGCGACAGCTTGAAGGGCATCCCATCTGCACCCGTAAGCACGTCGGTCAGCGGGTTGAAGCTCAGACGCCCCGCCAGGGAGTAGGCGATGACGGTCTCAGGGCTGGCTATGAAGTTCATGGTCTCAGCCCTCCCGTCGTTCCGCCGGGGAAAGTTCCGGTTGAAGGAGGTTACTATGGTGTTGGGCTGCCCCTCGGGCGGACCCTGGCGCTTCCACTGGCCGATGCAGGGCCCGCAGGCGTTGGCCAGCACTATGGCCCCTATGGCCCCCAGCGACTCCGACTGCCCGTCCCTCTCTATCGTCGCCCTCACCTGCTCCGACCCAGGCGTCACCAGCAGGGGCGCCTTCACCTTCATCCCATACGCCCGCGCCTGCTCCGCCACGTCGGCGGCCCGGCTCATGTCCTCGTATGATGAGTTGGTGCAGCTACCTATCAACGCGTCCGAGATATGGTCCACGTATCCCTTCTCCCTCACCTCCTTCCCCAGAGCCGAGATGGGCCTAGCCAGGTCCGGGGTGTGGGGCCCCACCACCTGGGGCTCCAGCTTGCTCAGGTCTATCTCCACCACCCGCTGGTAGTACTCCTCGGCACTCGCCTCCACCTCTTTGTCCACCTCCAGCAAGTGCCTGCTCTTCTCCGCCAGCTCCGCCAATTCCCCTCGTCCCGTGGCTTTCAGATAGGTCTCCATCCGCTGGTCATAGGGGAACACCGAGCAGGTCGCCCCCAACTCGGCCCCCATGTTGCAGATGGTCGCCTTGCCCGTGCAGCTTATGCTCCCCGTCCCAGGCCCAAAGTACTCTATTATGGCGTTGGTGCCCCCAGACACTGTCAATATCCCAGCCAAATGCAGTATCACGTCCTTGGGCGCAGTCCATCCACCCATCTCTCCCTTCAGGTGCACTCCTATGCGCGTGGGATATTTCACCTCCCACGGCAGCCCCACCATCACGTCCGCCGCGTCCGCCCCCCCTACACCCACGGCCAGCATCCCCAGCCCCCCTGCGTTGGGCGTGTGGGAGTCGGTCCCCAGCATCAGCCCTCCGGGAAAGGCGTAGTTCTCCAGCACCACCTGGTGGATGATCCCAGCCCCAGGCTTCCAGAACCCCATGCCGTATTTCGCCGCCGCCGACTTCAGGAACTCGTATACCTCCCCGTTCTCCACCAGCGCCGCCTGGGTGTCCGATTTCCCCTCCTCCCGCGCCTGAATCAGGTGGTCGCAGTGCACCGTGGTCGGCACCGCCACCCGCTTCCGCCCTGACTGCATGAACTGGAGGATGGCCATCTGCCCCGTCACGTCCTGATGGCCCACCCGGTCGGGCCTCAGCATCAGGTAGCTCTCCCCCGGCGCCAGCTCCTGGCCTTCCGGGTCATCAAGGTGGGAGAGGAGTATCTTCTCCGCCAGCGTCATGGGCCGCCCCAGACGCCGCCGGACTGTGGCCAGCTTGCTTTCCATCGCCCCGTAAATTCGGGCGACAAATTCCGGCGTCGAGTCGTTGGTGTCCATGATGACGGTCCTCCTATCAGCGTTTCCCTGCACCCAGGTTAGTAATCCAACGGGAAGATGCCCGCAGTCCAATAGCCCTTTACGGGTGGCCTCGTCCCGAACGGGCGAAAAACACCTTTTTGTTCCCAATGCTGGACAGGTTTCGGTGCTGAGATACTTGAGGGATGGCCCCTAGCCTCCGCTATGTCGGCGGAAGATGAAATGGAAGTAGTGTTTGGATGAGGAAGGGCCTTATAGTACTAGGCCATAAATCCGTTTCTTGATAGAGAGGTTGACGAAGGTCTCCGTCCTCTTGACGGCGGCGATGGAACCAACCTTGCTCCTGAGAAAGACCCCCAGCTTCTCCGGGGAATCGAGACCTACCCAGGCGAAAATGTCGTGGGCCCCAGTGGTGATTGCGACGTAATGGACTTCCTCAAAGGCGGCCATAGCGTCGGCGACTTCGTCGACCTTGCCGGGGTCCGTTTGAATCCCCACGAGGGCGGCGGTGCCGTAGCCCATCTG
This sequence comes from Dehalococcoidia bacterium, assembly GCA_965225925.1. Taxonomy (GTDB): domain Bacteria; phylum Chloroflexota; class Dehalococcoidia; order Lucifugimonadales; family JAGWBF01; genus CBDDBY01. The sequence goes on from CBDDBY010000004.1 coordinate 556,658, forward strand.
CTCCAGGTCCGGCACAGCTATAACCTTGATAACATCCCCCTGGATCAGGTGACGGAGCCTTCGCCTCACGGTCCCCTCACTCACCCCTACCTCCCGCGCAATCTTGGCGTTGGTGGCACGCCCGTCCACCTGCAGAAGCCCAATAATCTTTTTGTCAAGTTCGTCCATATTCACCATCCCTCCTGAGACTTTCTACGATTTATGATAGGTCATAGTACAAATCAATGCAATGGCGGCCCTCTTCCGACCGATCACGTCACCAAGGCCTACGTCTTGCCGTGGAGACCCGTATTTGCTATATTTAACAATAGGTGGAGGGATCGCATAGTGGCCTAGTGCGGGCGCCTGCTAAGCGCTTGGCCTGAGAAATCGGGCTCATGGGTTCGAATCCCATTCCCTCCGCCATCTCGAACGCTTCCGTACACGCAATATGAACAATTACTACATATGGACCGTCGGCTGCCAGATGAACAAGGCCGATTCGGAGAGGCTAGCCAGCGCTTTGGAGCAGATGGGGCTCCAGGAGGTTGGCGAACCCAGGCAGGCCGACGTCATCGTCCTGAACTCCTGTGTAGTCCGCCAGAGCGCTGAAGACAAGGTTGTGGGCACCTTGGGATCGATGAAATCCCTGAAGGTGGACCGGCCGGAGCGGGTCCTGGCCGTGATGGGTTGCATGGTGGGACCCCGGACCGAGGAGCTGGTGGCCCGGTTCCCATACGTGGACACCTTCATGGGCCCTCAGCAATACAAGCCGTTGCTGGACCTGTTGGGACAGCGCATGGGTTTGGACTGGGAGGGATGCGTGGGCAGCCTGACGCCCTCCCGGCCTTCGGTAAATTGTTACGTGCCCATCATCCATGGCTGCGACCTGATGTGCACTTTCTGCATCATCCCCTACCGCAGGGGCCGCCAGGTGAGCCGGCCCATTACCGAAATCGTCACGGAGGTGGAGCACCTGGTGGGCCGGGGAGTAAAAGAAATTACCCTCCTCGGCCAGACCGTGGACGCCTACGGCCATGACCTGCCGGACAAGCCCGACCTGGCGGACCTTCTCTACGCTTTGGACCCCATAGAGGACCTCAGCCGTATCCGGTTCCTTACCTCCCACCCGATGTTCATGAGCCAACGGATCATCCAGGCGGTGGCCGAGCTTGACAAGGTGTGCGAGCACATCAACCTTCCCGTTCAGGCCGGCGACGACGAAGTGCTGAGCCGTATGCGGCGCAACTATACCTCCAGAGAATACCGGGGTCTCGTAGACCGGATACGGACAGCTATACCCAACGTGGCCCTCAGCACCGACGTAATAATCGGCTTCCCAGGTGAGAGCAGGGAGCAGTACCAGAGAACTGTGGAGCTCATCGAGGATATGGAGTTTGACAAGGTGCATGCTGCAGCATACTCTCCCAGGCCCGGCACCTTCGCCGAACGCAAATTGGAAGACGACGTGCCCAGGGAGGAGAAGGCCTACAGGCTGAAAAACCTGGAAGAAGTCCAGAAGCGGATACTTACCCGAAGGAACTCCCACCTGCTGGGAGAGACGATGGATGTCCTGGTGGACGGCCATAACAAGGGGAAATGGCAGGGCCGGACCAGACAGGACAAGCTGGTGTTCTTCGAGGATGGCGATGACCGGCTTGGAGAGCTGATGGAGGTCAAGATAACCGGCACCGGCCCCTGGTCGCTCCAGGGTGTTCCGGCGGCTATACAGGCGCCGGCCTGAAAAGGAGTATAACCCGTGGCAACAAGAACCAAGGACCCTGTAATCCCCATAACCGAAATAGAGCATGCGGCCTTCTGCCGCACCGAAGACAAACTAAAGTCCCAGTCTTTGGCGGAGGAGCTTCGGGTAAACATTCGCTGGCAGAAGATACCCACCCAGTACCTTCACATGGAACCCGACGAACTGGACAGGCGTATCCAAGAGGTGCGGCGGAGGCTGGGCGAGAAGGTGACCATCCTGGGCCACCACTACCAGAGGGAAGAGGTGATCAAGTACGCCGACTACCAGGGGGACTCCTTCAAGCTCTCGCAGAACGCCGCTTCCCACGCGGAAGCCGACTACATCATATTCTGCGGCGTCCATTTCATGGCGGAGACCGCCTGCATCCTGGCCGCGCCCCATCAGAAAGTAATCTTGCCAAATATTACCGCCGGGTGCTCAATGGCCGACATGGCCCCTTTGGATGACGTTTTGGACGCCTGGGACGACCTGGAGGATGTGCTGGAGGGCCACGGCGGTATCGCGCCCGTCACCTACATGAACACCATCGCCGGGCTCAAGGCCCTCTGCGGGCGGCACGGCGGGATAGTTTGCACCTCCTCCAACGCCGCCGCCGCCATGAAGTGGGCCTACGACCGGGCTGACCGGGTACTGTTCCTCCCGGACCAGCACCTGGGACGCAACACGGGTCTGAAGCTGGGACTGGGGCTGGAAGACATGCTGGTATGGAACCCCTTCAAGCCCTTGGGGGGGCACACGCCGGAGAAGCTGCGAAAAGCCAAGCTGGTCCTGTGGCAGGGCCACTGCTCGGTCCACACGCGCTTCACCGTGAAACAGGTGGAGGCAGCCAGATCCCGCTACCCCGACATCAAGGTCATCGCTCACCCCGAGTGCATCATGGAGGTGGTGCAGGCCGTGGACATGGACGGCTCCACCGAGTTCATTCGCAAGGCCATAACCGAGGCCCCATCGGGCAGCAAATGGGCCGTGGGAACCGAGATCAGCCTGGTCAACCGCCTAGCCAAGGAGAACCCGGACAAGACGGTCTTCTGCCTGGACCCGGTGGTTTGCCCCTGCTCCACCATGTACCGAATCCATCCCGCCTACCTGTACTGGGCGTTGGAGGGACTCCTGGAAGGGCAAGTGGTCAACCAGATAACGGTGGACGGTGAGACCCAGGAATACTCCCGCATCGCTCTGGAGCGGATGCTGCAGGTGGTGTAGGGCTGCGAAGCAGGCTCGACGGATTGGACCGATAGGAGGGCTGCCGGATGACATATAAGCCCAGCCATTTGGGGCACGTTAACCTATACGTACCGGACGTGGAGCGCTCGGAGCAGTTCTACGCCGGCGTGCTGGGTCTGCAAAGCAACGAGCGCAGGCCAGGATTCGCTGTCTTCATGGCGGCGGACGGGGAGTCCTCCCACGAGATAGCCCTGATGCAGCTCGGCCCCGACGCCGCCGGCCCCGGCGAGAACCGGGTGGGCGTCAACCACATCGCCTGGCGCATGGACAGCTTCGAGGACCTGAAGGAAATCCACCGGAGGCTTCAGGAACAGGGCGTTGAGATCGAAAAGGTGGCAGACCACGGCTTCTCCCTGGGCATCTATTTTCAGGACCCCGACGGTAACGGCAACGAGGTCTACTACGAGCTGCCCAGGGACCGGTGGCCCAACGGGGCGGGTGTCTTCGGGGGGCATTTCCCCATGAGGCTTGAGGACGAACCCGCAATGCAGAAGGTCGGCTAGAAGACGGGTGTGATTCACCTGACCCCCGATGTACGGGACCTGATCGACCGGGCCCTATCCGAAGACCAAGCCTTCAATGACCCTACCACCAGCGCCATCATCCCAGCCGGCCTCACCGCCTCGGGTGTCATCAGGGCCGAGGCCCAAGGCGTCCTTGCGGGGGTGGAAGTCTCTCTGGAGGTGTTCCGCCGCCTGGACCCCCGGCTAGAGACCGCCGCCGTAATGGATGATGGAAGCATTCTCTCCCCAGGCGACTCCATCTCCCGGATTAATGGCGACGCCGGGAGCATCCTCAGGGCCGAACGCACCGCCCTCAATTTCATACAACGAATGAGCGGCATCGCCACGGAGACGTCCCAATACGTGAAGGCCGTCGAAGGCTTGAAGGCCAGGATCGTGGACACCCGCAAGACGGCGCCGGGACTCAGGGCCCTGGACAAGTACGCCGTGAGGGCCGGCGGGGGGGCGAACCACAGGATGAGTCTCGCCGACGGCATCCTGGTCAAGGACAACCACATCGCCGCATTGAGACCCAGGGGATTCGGACTGGGGGACACTGCCAGGCTCGCCCTGGAGCGGGCCTCTCACACCATCAAAGTAGAGGTGGAGGTCACCAACCTGGAGGAGCTCCAGAAGGCTCTGGAGGCCGGGGCCCACATAATCATGTTGGACAACATGTCGTTGGAGGAGATGCGGCGGGCGGTTGAAATCGTGAACGGAAGGGCGGTTATCGAGGCTTCCGGCGGCATTAATCTGGAGACGGTGAGGCCGGTGGCAGAGACGGGGGTCGACCTGATATCCGTCGGCGGCCTGACCCACTCGGTGATGTCACTTGATATCAGCCTGGACTTGGAGTTCCCCTAGGAGCCTGTCCGACGATTCTTGAGGAAAAACCGCTGCCGGGTCCGAGAGAGTCTTGCGGGAACTTGATGAGGCCATCTTGGCCTGGGGGGTTCCCGTCGGCAGTGCGACGCCGGTTCTAAACCGTCTTCGGCCCCTTGGTCCGGGTACCTGTTTGGCTTACCCCGTTGGCGCCAGTCCGGCTCGCCAGAGTTTCAGGAGATTGTGGGTCAGGGCTATCAGGGTGAACTCCCCTGCCACCTTGTCCAGACCCCGCAGCAGGAACTGCCGGAAGCCCCGGGCCTGCTTGATTAGTCCATGAACGGGTTCGGTGATGGCTTTACGCCGGGCGTAGATCGCCCGCCTTTCCGTGGTCTGCAGCTTGTCCCGCATGGCGGCCCGCAGCGGTGTCCTGGTCCGGTTTCCATGAGCGATCCCGCCCCGATGGTGTCGCTCTCGCCCGGTGGCCACGTAGGCATCAATTTGCCGCTCCGCAAGCATCCCCAGATTGGCTTCGCTGCAGTACCCTGCGTCCGCCGTGAACCACTTTGGCCGTCGCTCTTCTTCGAGGACTCCCACTCTAGCCAGGTTCTCCTCCAGACGCTCCAGCATGGGCCTGAGTCTACGGCTGTCGGCGCTGTGGGCCGTCACCTCCTGGGCCACGATCACCCCACTGGCCTCCTCCACTAGGACCTGGGCATTGTAGCCTTGAATCCAACCATGAGAGGTCTTCATGATCCGGCTGTCCGGGTCGGTGAAATTGCTCTGTTCCTTGGGCTGAGGTACGGCCCGTGCCGTAGCAGCTGTCACCTCTTCCGCTCCAGCCCCCCTCGCTTCAGCACGCTCCTGCCCTCGGCCCCTCGCCCGCTCTTCCAAGCGCCGCTTCGCCTCTCGAATCTTCTCCAGTCGGCCCTCCCGGCGCCGCAACTCCTCAGGCAACTCATCCCCACTCTGCTCCGGCCCATACTCGGCATCCTCGGCCTCGTCCACCTCTGTCGCCCGCCGTAGGAGTTCCTTTATCTCCGCCTCCAGTTGGGGTTCCACTTCCTCAATTCGCCCGTAGCTCATGGCTTTGTGCTTGGAGGCGTTGGCCTGATATTTGCTCCCATCCAAAGACAGGTGCCCCATCCGCACCAGACCTGCCTCACGGCACATTCGCAGCACCTCCAGGAACAACCCTTGGAAGGCCTCCAAGTGCGCCTTCCGGAAGTCCGCCAGGGTCCGGAAGTCGGGGAACTGGCCCCCGGAAAGAACCCGGAACGCTAGGTCCATCTCGCAGCTCCTGGCTATCTTCCGGGAGCTGCACACGCCGGTGCAGTAGCCGTACAGTAGCACCGTCAAGAGCATCTGGGGATGGTAGGCCTTGGGACCCCGCCCTCCTTCGTACCGCTCAAAGATGGGCCTGAGATCCAGCAGGCTCACCATCTCTTCCAGGAAGAAGGCCAAATGTCCTTCGGGTAGCCACTCGCGCGGCGACTGGGGCAGTAGATACGCCTGATACAGGCAATAGGGACGAAAGCTGTTGGCCATGGAGCACCTCCCTTCACATCCACCTTAGCCCGAATCCACCGAAGGACGTCCTTGGGGACAGTCCTTGAAGAAGCCAGAGGGTGCTCCTCTGAATCTGGGATAATGGTTTTGGAACAGAAACCAGCCCGGAAACAAGGAGCACCCAATAGATGCTGCCACAGAACAAACCCGACCGTATCCGCATCCTCTTTGACGACCATCGCCTGGTGGCCAATGCCGGCCTGCTCCTGCCGGCCACCCTAGCCCGGCACCTGGGCCTGCGGGAACTCGTCGACCATCACCTTGACCTCGGCGGAGCGCCGGGACGGGCGAACACTGGGGACAAGATGCTGACGCTGGTCGCTTCCGCGCTGGCAGGCGGCGACTGCATCGACGACGCCGATGCGCTGCGCGCTGGTGGGACGGTCGGTGTTCTAGGCTGCGTGGTCAAGGCGTCATCCACCCTGGGGACCTTCCTGCGCAGCTTCCGGTGGGGGCATGTCCGTCAACTCGACCGCGTGAGCCGCCAGTTGTTGGCCCGGGCCTGGGCCGCTGGGGCCGGACCCGGCGACTCGCCCCTGACCATCGACCTGGACTCGACCATCTGCGAGACCTATGGACTGGCCAAGGAGGGAGCGCGCCACCACGGCTATACCGGCGCCCGCGGCTATCACCCGCTGCTGGCCATTGCCGCCGGCACCGGCGAGGTGCTGATGTCCCGGCTGCGCGAGGGCCGGGCCAACACCGCCCGTGGCGCGGCCCACTTCCTGCGTGAGACGGTGGGGCGGGTGCGCTACGGCGGGGCCAGGGGACAACTCACGGTGCGGGCCGACAGCGGCTTCTACGCCCACACTGTCGTTGCCGCCTGCCGGGAAATGGATGTCCGCTTCTCTATCACCATCCGCCAGCGCGCCAGCCTGCGGGACCTGATCGAGGCGATACCAGAGGAAGACTGGACTCCCATTCCCTACTGGATGGACGGCGCCGCCGATGTCGCCGAGACGACTTACACCCCGTTCCAGACCAAGCCGGACGGGGACGCCGCGCCGGCGCGGCTCATTGTCCGGCGGGTGAAGCCGACACCCGGTTCCCAGCTCGCCCTCTTCGCCAGATACAGCTATCACGCCTTCATCACCGACCGCGATGGGGAGACGCTGGAACTGGAGGCCGATCATCGCCGCCACGCCGAGGTCGAGAACGCCATACGCGACCTCAAGTACGGCGTCGGGCTGAACCACATGCCGTCGGGGCGCTTCGCCGCCAACGGCGCCTGGCTGGCGGTACAGGTGATGGCGCATAACCTGGCCCGCTGGACGGCGCGGATTGGTCTGGGCGAGGGGACCCTGATCACCAAGACCCTCAGGCGGCGGGTCTTCGCTCTGGTGGGGCGGATCACCCGCTCGGCGCGCCGCCTCACTTTGCATCTCCCCCGGCGCTGGCCTTGGGAAACCCAGTTCAGTCGCGCCTTGGCCCGGCTGCAAGCCATTCCATTCCCGGCCTGACGGCCAGCCTGCAACTGACCCAACGTCCCCGCAATCTCGCGCCACCCCGGTCGCGAGAGTCCCCTGCTGCGTATCCTCTCGCCATCCCGCGCATCGCAACTCCCGCATAGGGCCTTAGGGGCCCTGTGCGGCGACTGAATACCCTCCGCCGCCCTCCCATCTACCCCAAGACCCCAGGCCATCTCCCCTGTAGCTCCCTCACCCACCCCCTTCCGCTGCCCTCACGCCGTCCATCGGTGTCCTTCGGTGGATTCGGGCTTAGCTTACCCTGTTACTCCTTTGCTGGCGACCCCATCGCTCGCTATTTTGCCCGGAAATATCGGACAGGCTCCTAGCTAGCTCCGCCGGGGCCGGAGCCTGTCGGCACTGTCGAGCATCAGAGTTACAGGGCCGTCGTTCTGGATGTCCACCTTCATGTGCTCCCCGAAGCGGCCCGTCTCCACCCGAAGCCCGGACTCCCTGAAGAGCTTCACAGCGGTCTCGTAGAGCTTCTCTGCTTCCTGGGGGTGGGCCGCCTGGGTAAAGTCGGGACGACGCCCCCGCCTGGTATCGGCGTACAGGGTAAACTGGCTTACAACAAGAAGTTCCGCCCCCGTATCCAGGGCGGAGCAATTAAATCTATTCTTTTGATCCGGAAAGACCCTCAGATTTAGGGTCCTATCCACCAGGTACCGGGCATCCTTCTCACCATCCTCGCGGGAGATACCCAGCAGGATGACCAACCCGGTACCAGTCCTCGCCACCTCGGCTCCGCCGACCTCGACAGAAGCCGCTGCCACCCGCTCGATGAGAGCCCGCAACCCCTCCTTAAGCCTCCTTCTTGGCAGCCTCCGGCTTACTCTTGGAGCTTTCGGTGCTGGACTTGGCAGCCGTGCTCTTTTCCTTCGAAGAGTCCTTGGAAGATTCTTTAGACGAGTCCTTCTCTTCCTTTTTCTCCTCCTTGGATGAGTCACTGAAACCGGTGTGCTTGTAATCGGTGGTATAAAACCCCGAACCCTTGTATATGATGGGCACGGCGTGGAACTTACGTCTGGACTTGCCCTCACATTGAGGACAGACCCCCTCGGGATCGGAATCGAAGCTTTGCCTCAACTCGAACAAATGCCCGCAACTGAGGCACTCGTAATCGTACCGTGGCAACCTGGGCCTCCCTATTTTCGGCCATCTATTTAGCAGCCCGTTTGTGACTGCTGCCCGCATTTTACTCTACCATTCAGAGGTGTATCTGTCAACGCGCCGCAGGCTCAGTCAACTGGAAAAAGATATAGCCCCGGCTAGGTCCGGAAGTGGGTGATAACCTCCCGGGCCACCGTCTCCATATGCCGGGGCCGGTCCTCGGTGGGACAGGCCCAGCTAAAAAGGAAATGGCGAACCCCCGCGTCCACGTATTCCTGGACACGGCGGATGCATTCTTCCACCGTCCCCAGGACACAGTAGGAGCCCACGATACTCGTGAAGTCGCCAGAGTACCGGTACCGCGTTCCCAAAGCCCGGCCTGCCACCACCGCCGCCTCCTCTTTAGTATCGTAAAGTGCCACGAACTGGAAATTGGCCCACTGGAAGCCTGTCAGATCGCGTCCTTCCTCACCGCAGTAGGTCTGGACCTTCTCCACGCTGTCTCTATACCGCTCTGGGCTGTATAGGTAGGGGAACCATCCGTCGCCGTAGCGGGCGGCTCGGCGCATGGCGGCCTCCCGCCGTCCCGCCACCCATAGGGGTGGATGGGGCTGCTGTGCTGGTGGTGGCGTAATAGTCACATCGCTGAGCTTATAATAGCGTCCTTCGTAATGGACGTTCTCCTGGCTCCACAGCATTTTCAGCGCTTCAAGGCATTCGTCTGCCCTGCCACCCCGTTGTTTGACAGAGATGCCCGCCGCCTCGAACTCCACCGGGAACTCACCGCCGACCCCAACACCCATCACAAGACGGCCGCCCGACGCGATATCCAACGTGGAGGTGAGCTTCGCCAGCACCGTGGGATGATAGAAGGGGAGGAGCATCACAGAAGAGACCAGCCTTATTCCAGTGGTGGCTCCGGCGGCCACCGCCAGCACGGGAAGGGCCGCGCTGGAGGGCCCGGGGGGATTGCCGCGCATGAAATGCTCACCAGAGCCCACGTACTCGTAACCAAGCTCCTCCAACCAGCGGGCCTCGGCCGCCGTCTCCTGGATGCCCAGTCCCAGGACCGCTCCAAAGTGAATCTCCGGGTTGGGCAAAGCTAACTGTCCTTTGCGGAATCGCCGCCGCCATTTGACGGCAGCGTGAAGTAGAATGTGCTGCCTGAGCCGGCCTGGCTCCTCACGTTTATAGCCCCGCCGTGAGCTTCCACCAGCCGTTTTGCGATGGTGAGGCCGAGGCCCACGCCGCCGGTGGCCCTGGACCTGGACTTGTCGACCCTGTAGAAACGCTCGAACAGATAGGGCAGGTCCTCCGGGGGAATTCCCGGGCCGCTGTCCTGCACGCTGACCTCCACTCCATCCCTTACAGGACTTACCGTCACCTGGACTGCGCCACCGGATGGGGTGTAGTTAGTGGCGTTGACCAGCAGGTTGCGAAGCACCTGGCCTATCCGCCCCGGGTCCGCCTGTACCCCGGCCGTGTCGAGTGGCGCAACTCCAATACTGATCCCCTTGGCGTCGGCATGGGGTTGAACGGCGGCCACAGTTTTCCTGACCAGGTCCGACAGATCACAGTGCTGGATATGAAGGGTGAGCTGGCCCGATTCCGCCAGGGCCAGCTCCTGAAGGTCCTCTATAAGGCGGGTAAAGAGCTGCACCTCCTCGTGCATGGAATCCAGGGTAGCGGCATCGGGGCTCACCACTCCGTCCAGGATCGCCTCCAGGTACCCCTGATGTTGGACAGGGGAGTACGCAGCTCGTGGGCAACGTCGGCCACCAGGCTGCGGCGAATCTCCTCTGTCTTGGACAGGTCCTGGGCCATGGTGTTGAAGGTGCGGGCCAGCTCGCCGACCTCGTCCCTGGACCGTGCCTCGACCCTGCGGGAGAAATCTCCCCGAGCCATTGCCCGGGCAGCCTTGGAAAGGGACTCCACGGGGGCCAGGATGCGTCTGGAGAGGAAGAAGGTGAGCACCCCCGCCAGTGCCACGGCCAGGAGTCCGCTCCATATCAGAAAACGGTTAATGGAGGGCAGGTCGGGCTCCAGCAAGACAGCGGCGGACTCGCCGGGAAGGATCGCGGGGTTGACAAGGATCGTCCCCACCTCCCCTCCGGGGCCCGCGACGGTCAGAATCCTTTCGCTGCGAACGGGGCTACCCATGAACCGGCCCACCACGGAGCGGCGGGAGTCGGCCACCACCTGCCCACCGCGGTTGATCACCACCACCCGTTCGGAATAAATCTGCCCCACCTGCTCCAGCACGACCTGGACCCTGCGCCAGTCCCTGGACTGGGCGTACTGATGGGACAGCATCGCTTTCAGTTTCTCAGAGCGCTCGGTTGCCCTTTCTTCCTGGAACCGCTCCATCTCGTTGCTGGCAGCCCGGCTTGTGAAGAAGGCCGCCATCCCCAGGGCCACCGCGATGACCAGGACAAAGCTAAGCAGCAGCCGCCATCGAAGACTATAAAACAAAGCTATTCCCCTAACCTGTATCCCCGTCCGTAGATCGTCCTGACATACTGGGGGCGGCTTGCATCACCCTCGATTTTGCGCCGCAAATTCAGGATGTGCACATCCACCGTACGGTCCAGGCCTTCGAAATCGTACCCCAGCGCCCTGTCCACAAGCTGGCTTCGGCTGAAGACCCTGCCGGGTTCCCTGGTCAGAATGCCAAGAATTCGGAACTCGGTGGGGGTAAGCTGGACCTCTCGGCCGTCCACGTTGACCTTATGATGGTGGAAATCCACCTTGAGCCCCGCCCATTGGACCTCCCGCGGACCCATCTCGAACTCTTCATCGATGGTGCGCCGGAGCACCGCCTTCACCCTGGCTGTCAGCTCCCTGGGGCTGAAGGGCTTGGTGACGTAATCATCGGCCCCCAGCTCTAGTCCCCGGAGCTTGTCATCCTCTGAGGTCAGGGCCGTCAGCATAATGATAGGGACACCCGATTCCCTCCGGAGTATCCCGCAGGCTTGAAGGCCGCCCACCCCCGGCAAGAGGAGGTCCAGCACTATCAGGTCGGGGTCTCCTCCCTGGCCAGCTCCAGACCCCTGGCGCCATCGGAGGCCGTGAGCACGTCATAGCCATCCCTCTCCAGGTAGAGCCGGACGATTTCCGCAGTCTTGGGGTCATTTTCGATCACCAGGATCCGGCGTTTCGTTGCAACCATGCCATACCTCGTTCCCGGCAGCTTCTTAAAAGCGGCAGGACTACCCTTACTATTGTACCCCTAGGACCTTTAAGGAAATGTTAAGACTCCCCTGACGTAAGACTCCCCCGGGGGGAAAGCCGTCGTCCCGTCCATCGTTGACGGGGAAGCCCCTCACGCCTATTATTGACAACGTGACTGTGACCATCCTTGGAATCGAGACCTCCTGCGACGAGACGGCCGCCGCCGTGGTGGTGGATGGCCGGATGCTTCTCTCCAATATTATAGCCTCTCAGGTTGACCTTCACTCCCGATATGGCGGGATAGTCCCGGAATTAGCCGCGCGGCAGCACATCCTCCAGATGGCGCCCGCCGTCAACCAGGCCATGGATGAGGCAGGGCTCGGATTCCGGGAACTGGACGCCGTGGCGGTGACCTACGGTCCCGGCCTCGCCGGGTCCCTGCTGGTGGGGCTAAACTTCGCCAAAGGTCTGGCCTTCTCCCTGGGCAAACCCCTGCTGGGCATCAACCACCTGGAGGGGCACATCTACGCCTCCTGGCTCCTGTCCCGCCAGGGCGACGGTGAACAGGACCCCGGAAGGGACCCCGGATTTCCGCTGCTGTGCCTCATCGCCTCGGGTGGCCACACCGACTTGGTGTTCATGGAAGCCCACGGCAAGTATCGGCTGCTGGGGCGGACCAGGGACGACGCCGCAGGGGAAGCCTTCGACAAAGCAGCCCGCATACTGGGCTTAGGGTTCCCCGGAGGACCCGAGATTCAGAGGGTGGCCGGTGGCGCCCTGGGTGAAGAGCGTTTGCCCCGGGCGTGGCTAAAAGATACCCAGGATTTCAGCTTTAGCGGTGTCAAGACAGCCCTGTTGCATAAGGCCCAGGCAAGAGGTGTCTATCCCCCTCCCGGCGAGCTGGAGCAGGAAGAGATGGAGCATGCCGTCAGGGAGATGGCCTCCGCCTTCCAGGAATCTTTGGTGGATGTCATGGTGTCCAAAACGTTGGAGGCTGCAAACAATTGGGGAGCTAGGGGGATAATCCTGGGTGGAGGGGTGACTGCCAACACTTTGCTCCGGGACCGGATATTGCGGCAGGCCAAGATACCGGCCTTTATACCCGCGCCCGTACTTTGTACCGACAACGGCGCCATGATCGCTGCCTGCGGCTACTTCCATTACATCGAGGGGCGGAAAGGACCCATGGACCTCGACGTGGACCCCAGCCTCTTCCTCGGGTAGGGCTCTACAGCTTGAGCTGGAAAAACCTGTTTACCAGTTTGTAGACATCGGCGCTGGCCCTGTTATTCTTATAGGGGAAGCTCAGGTCCCAGCTGCCTCCCCGGAAGATGATGGTGCCCTCCTCCTCCCAGAAGAGGTATTTGATTACGAAAAGCACTCCGACAAAAATGATCGCCGCACCCAGCGCCAGGGCGACGGTCACCCTATCAAGAATATAGCCCAGAATGAAGTAGGCCAGGATGCCTATCAGGACCAGGCCCAACCCCTGGACCAGGTCCCTTACACCCCGGGTATTGGCCATCACCGATACCGCCTTCATCTCGCCGATGGGTGCCAGTAAGGTCTCGTTATGCCCATCGTTTTCAACGAAGGATATGATCCGCTGGTTGGTAAGCACGAGCACCTGGCCGTTCCACGGCGTATCCGACACCATGCCCTCATCAGGCACGAACTGCTCCTCTATGGTCTCTCCCTCCAGCAACGGAAGTTCTCTTAAAGAGGAATAGGTGGGAGCCACGGGCTCCTGCCAGTAAAACACTGAACCAGGAAAGTCGGGGCCCTTGGGCTCGTCATAGGGAAGACCCAGCGGGCTTTCTTCCATCACTTCGGGGCCCTTGGGCTCGTCATAGGGAAGACCCAGCGGGCTTTCTTCCATCACTTCGGGCACTCCAGGCACTTCGGGGCCCCTCGGCACTAAAGGCTCTTGCCAGTAATGCACCGTGTCATCCCCGCCCGAGCTTTTGGGCTCATCACCGGGAATGGCAGGTCTCTCCTCCTCCGGCACGGAGCTATAGTTCGTAATCGCCATATGGAATATCCGTTGGAATCAGGTTTTCCTCGAATCCGATTACTACCCAATTACCTACCAGGGGGAATTTCAGGCCTAAAAATGATATTACCATAACTTTCCCGCTAATCCTATTCCGGCCAACCCCCATCCTGGCGGAATTTGGCAGGGCCGCGGGCCTGCGCATCAGGCCGGATTAGTCGCCATCGGCCTCCCGGACCGGGACCGCCCCCTGTGCCGCGGATCAGTCTGCTACCAAGGCGTCGAACTGGCCACCTCCGGTATCGAGAACGTATCCAGCGAGGGGCGTTTCGCCGAAACTGTTCAGAGTTGAGGGGAAGTGAGCAACCGGCGGCATTCCAGGAGGGGATTGAGACCTCTGGCCCGCCAGGTGCCAAAGAGGGATGCCAAGGTCATCTTGCTGTCGGTGCTCTGCCCTGAGCGGGTGCCGCCGCTGATCTTGCGACTGGTTACCAGATGCCGCAGGCTCCGCTCGGCGGCGTTGTTGTCTGAGGGCACGGCTGGGTCCGACACGAAGACAAACAGTTCCTTGATGAACCGTTCCATGCGCCGGCAGAGCTTGGCCTGAACCGCCAGGGGATCTTTAAGGAAAGGCCGCGCCAAGACCATTAGTTTCTCCTCCAGCATTAGCTGGGTGCGATGGCCTGGCTGGGCTCGGGGAAGGACCGAGGCCTTGGCCTCCGTGTAGACCTGGTGAACCGCCTCGGCCCACTGAGCCAGCCCAGCGTCTTCTGGGTACAACTCTTTCAGGTCATGGATATCCCGCAGCAGATGAGCCCAGCACCGTTGCTTCAGGCCCGGGTAGTGGTTATAGGCGGCGTAGAAATCACTGACCAACACTCCGCTGAAGGAGGAATCCAGCACCTCATCCACCACCCCCTTATCCCGACCCCGACGCAGGAAGTATCGTTCGCTGGGAGTGCTGAAGGTCCAAACATAGCCGTTGCTCCCGTCCTGGCGCCAGCCGGTTTCGTCGCCCTGCACCACGGGACTGGCGCGGACTTGCTCGAGCACCTCTCGCACCGCCGTCTCAGCCTGACGGGCTACTCCATGGACGGCCTGGACGATGGCACCAACACTCAGGTGCAACTGATGGACGGTCTCCAGGTACCATTGGATGATTCTTATGGGCAACCGTCCCTCCTCCCGCAGGGTCACCATCAGGCTTACCAGATTGACCCCCAGGCGCTGCTGGCCCAGAACCACCCCCTGCAGGGCCTCTTTGGGCAGGGCCGCGCCGGCGCCGCTGGCATACCGGACAGATGCGGGCTACCAGGGCGTGCTCGGTCACTTCTACCGGAGCCACCGGTAGCTCAATGACTTCCCGAGTTCGCTGTACCCATCCGCCGTTCAGGTGAGTCCCGCAGTCGGGACAGACCGCCACGGCATGCTCCACCCGCCGGGTAGGAGTCATGCGCTGGCGGGCGAAGCCATGGCGGCGCGGCTTTCTGGGCTCCTTTTTCTCCAGCGCTTGCCGGCTGGAGTGCGGCTGATTACCCGGCATCCCCGACGACCCGCGCCGGTTGGGACGGGATTCCAGAACCCCAATCCGCCTTTGCAAATCGGCAATGACTGCCCGCTGGCCGGCAATTATCTCCAGCAGAGTTTCGCGACTCGCCGCGTTCAGGTCTAGTTCAGTGTCCACCTCCCTGGTATGCCACAACTCCCCCGGCCATGCCAGCGTTTTTCCAACGGCTTTGAGCCAATTCACCTCATCAAGTCTGAACAGTTACGTTTCGCCTTGACACTATTCTGTTCGAAAGCTATTATGGGATTATAGGGGCCAAAGGGTCCCTAAAGGAAAATTCGCCTAGGCGGAAAGGGAAAGGTGAGTAGATTGAACCCATTCAAGTTCCTTACCGACCTGGCGGGCGCGGGACGCTTAAAGGCTGCTAAAGAGGAAGCTGAGAGAGTATTGGCTTCCACCGAGGAGCAGAAGCGACAAATGCTTCTCGAGGCACGTGAAGAGGCTATCCGTATACGTTCTTCCACCGATGCCGAACTGAAGGAACGCCGCGGGGAACTCCAGAGTCAGGAGAAGCGGCATACTCAACGGGAGGAGAACCTGGAGCGCCAGTCCCAGAACTTGGAGCGCCAGTCCCAAAACCTGGAACACCAGGAAAAGGCGTTGGCCGATAGGGGTCGGGAATTGGAGAAGGCAGGCCAGGAGATAGATAGCCTTAAACAGCAACAGGTCAAGCAGCTAGAAGAGGTTGCCCATCTGTCGGCGGCAGAGGCCAAGGAGATCATTTTCAAAAAGTCGGAAGACGAAATGAAATACGACTTGGCCCTCCGGTACCGAGAGCTCGAGCGGCAGTCAAAAGAAGAAGCGGACCAGCAAGCCCGTCGCGTCGTCACTTTGGCTATTCAGAGGTTGGCCACCGATGTGGTCTCGGAGCGCACCACCTCGGTGGTATCGCTGCCCAACGATGATATGAAAGGTCGTCTCATAGGCCGGGATGGCCGAAATATCAAGGTTCTGGAGGCTCTCACGGGAGTTGACGTCATCATAGACGACACTCCTGGGGTAGTCACCATCTCCTGCTTTGATCCAGTTCGCCGGGAGATAGCGCGCCTAACCCTCGAGAAGCTGATCCTGGACGGGCGGATACAACCCGCCCGTATCGAAGACATGGTGGAACGGTCCCGGAAGGAAATGGACGAAATCATCCAGAAAGAGGGTCAAAGGGCCATCTTCGAGTCGGGTGTCACTGGCCTTAACCCTGAACTGGTAAAGCTGCTGGGCCGTTTGAAGTACCGGTACAGCTACGGAGAGAACGTGCTCCAGCACGCGATAGAGGTTTCCCTTCTGGCAGGGATGCTCGCCGCAGAGATAGGGGCCAACATCGAGGTATCAAAAGGCGGGGGACTGCTCCACGATATAGGCAAAGCCCTTACCCACGAGGTAGACGGGCCCCATGCCGCAATAGGGGCCGACATCGCTAGAAAGTACGGGATACACCCTGAGGTCCACCGGGCCATCATGGAACACCACGATGAAGAACGGGGCTCGGTGGAGGCCTTCCTGGTGGCCACCGCCGACGCCATCAGCGCATCCAGGCCCGGAGCGAGGAAAGAGACCGCCGAGCACTACGTACAGCGCCTGGAGGCCTTAGAAGGGGTGGCCAACAGCTTCACTGGAATCGACAAGGCCTTTGCTATCCAGGCCGGACGGGAAGTCCGTATCATGGTGAAGCCCGAAAACATGGATGATCTTGCCAGCACAACCCTGGCCCGGGACATCGCAAAGAAAATTGAAGAGGACCTGGTATTCCCCGGCCAGATCAAGGTGACGGTCATCCGCGAGACCCGCTCGGTCGAATTCGCCAGGTAAAACGAAATACTCAACGGGGGCCAGCGTCCACGGGTCCTATCGGGAGATCCCCGGGACAAGGATACTGCCCCTTACGGTGGGGCGGTGGACCATTAAGGTCCCTGCCGGAGCCAGTTGTGCTTCTGGCCGCGCCGGTGTTATGCCGCAACTGCGTCCCAGGCCCTGTGGATTAGGATTTCTCGTTGGTGACGCATTATAGGCATGAATTGTTATTCGGCAGGTCACCCTCTGCCGGTATTTGATGAAGGTCAAGCAACCGCGTCTTCTTAAACTGTAAAAGTCTAGAGTGGTTCCTCGCCCAGCCATGGGGAGGGACGGCACTGATGGCTAGATTGGAGTAGCAGCCCTTGCGTATCCTGATGATCGGTGATGTGATAGGACACCCGGGGAGAAATGCGATTGCATCTCTCGTGCCAGGTCTGCGCTCAGAATTGCAGCTCGACATGGTCATCGCCAACGGAGAGAACACCGCAGGGGGATTTGGCATCACGCCGGACACCGCCAGGGAGTTGATAGATAGCGACGTGGATGTCATCACCTCCGGCAACCACATTTGGAAACAGAAAGAGATCATACCCTTTATCAACGAAGAGTGGCCCCTCCTCCGGCCGGCGAACTATCCCAACGGTGTACCCGGTAGAGGCTACATAAGGCTGGGTGAGACGGTGGTAATTTCCCTGATGGGGCGGGTGTTCATGAGCGCCATTGACTGCCCCTTCAGGACCGTAGACCAGCTTCTCAAAGAGATTAACGGGATGGACCCGCCGAAGGCGATAATAGTGGACTTCCATGCCGAGGCCACCTCGGAGAAGCAGGCAATGGGCTGGTACCTGGACGGCCGGGTGAGCGCTGTCCTGGGCACCCATACCCATGTGGCAACTGCCGACGCTAGGATCTTACCTAAAGGCACCGCCTTCGTTACCGACGTAGGCATGACCGGGCCTTACAACTCTGTTATAGGCAGCGAAATCGGAGGGGTCCTGGAAGGCTTCTTGACCCAGATGCCCCGGCGTTTGACGGTCGCAAGTGGCCCTGTAATCCTTAACTCGGTAATGGTGGAAATTGACGAACAGCGCCGGGTAGCCACCGAAATCTGCCGTATCGACAGAATGGCGGTTTAGCTTGGCTTTAGTCGACCTCCACCTCCACACCACGGCCTCCGATGGCCGCCTCAGTCCCACCCAGTTAATTAACCTGGTGGCCCAAAGGGGCCTTCAGGCCATCGCAATAACGGACCACGACTCCACCGAGGGCCTGGATGAGGCCATGGCGACGGCAGCCGCATTCCCCCAGCTTACCGTTATTCCCGGAATCGAGCTCAGCACCGACGTTCCCGGAGGAGAAATCCATGTGCTCGCCTACTTCATCCGGGAAAAGGACCCTCTTCTCCTGGAGAGTCTGCGAGGTTTCCGCCTGGGGAGACTGGACAGGGGCAAGCGGATGGTGGAAAAACTGAATGGACTGGGATTGGACCTCGAATGGGAACGGGTACAGGGGTTCGCGGGTGATGGATCAGTGGGAAGGCCCCACGTGGCCCTGGCAATGGTGGAGAAGGGCTACGTAAAGAACACCCAGGAAGCCTTCGACCTGTACATAGGCAGAAATGGACCGGCCTATGCGGAAAGGGAGAAGTTAACCCCGGAAGACGCTGTACGCCTGATAAACCGTTGGGGTGGCGCGGCGGTCCTGGCCCACCCGGGGGATATTCCGGACCTGGACAGCACCCTGGAGAATCTAAAGGACGCAGGCATAGCAGGTATGGAGGTTTATTACGCTCGCTACTCCTCGGAGAAGGTCCGGGAGCTGGCGGAGTTTGCCCGGAGGCACGGCCTGACTCCATGTGGCGGAAGCGACTACCACGGCCTGGACGATCGCGTCGAGCCACTACCGGGCACCTTGGGTCCCCCGCTGGAGGTGGTGGAAAGGCTGGAAAAATTGGCCAGGGAAAAAGCCTAGGCCAGCACCTAGGCCCACACCGTCAGATATGGAGCTTGCCGGCCTTTACCTTTATGCCTATCTATTAGGCGCTGTGCCCACGGCCTACATAATCGCCCGGCTGGCCAAGGGGATAGACATCCGCCAGTTCGGCAGCGGCAACGTTGGAGGTACGAACCTATACTACAACGTGGGCAAAAGATGGGTAGTGCCCCTGGGACTCTTCGACTTCTTCGTCAAGGGCAGTTCTCCCGTGTGGATAGGTATGTACGCCCTGGACATGGACAGGAGTTCCCCAGCCCTGATGGGGGCCCCGCTAGCGGCCATCTTCGGCAACAACTGGTCGTTGTTCCTGCGATTCACCGGAGGCAGGGGGATGACCGTAGCCATCGGTGCCCTCTTCGTGTTGGCCTTCTGGCAATTGTTAGCATTCATCGGCGTAGCTTTTGGCGGCTGGCTCATCTTTAGGAGCTCGGGCGTGTGGACCTACATTTCGCTCCTGGCGCTGCCTCTGTGGAGCCTCCTGTTGGGAGAGCCTCTGGCCATAACCTGGTTCTGCATCGGAATCTTGGGGTTGGTAACGGCCAAGCGGCTTACCTCCAACTGGAACCCACTACCCGAGTCGGAGCCCAAGAGCGAAGTGCTTTTTAACCGTTTGTTCAGGGACAGGGACCTCGCCCGTAGGGACAAGTGGCTGGACCGGCAGCCGGGTGGAAGGGACCAGCGTCCATGAAATGCACCGCCTGCGGCGCCGTTAACCCGGAAGAGTCCAGGTTCTGTAGTCAGTGCGGCGCGGCCTCGGTTGACAACCCGGCCTCGGTTGACGCCTTGGGCCTGCCTAAACAGGATGAATACAACCTACCTGAAGCTGGGCAGGAATACCTGCCTCAGCAATGTTCCTTCCACCCGGACGTGGAAACCGCGTTGGCCTGTGGCAAGTGTGGCAGGTATATATGCCCGAGGTGCATGATTCAAACCCCGGTGGGCTCCCGGTGTCCCTCCTGCGCCCAGGTGACGAAATTCCCCACCTTCAATGTACAGCCCACTTACTACCTTCGGGCGGCGTTGGCCGGGGGATTAGTGGCGGTTTCGGGAGGGATTGTTTGGGGATATTTGCTGAGGTTGGGCGTACCCTTCTTGCCGTGGCTTCTGGCTATCGGCATGGGCTATCTGGTGGGAGAGGCTATCAGCCTATCCGTAAATCGCAAGCGTGGCCGGGGGCTGGCCATCACCGCCGGGCTGAGCATAGTCCTGGCCATTATTGTCAGTGGATTCCTGCCCTCATTCTCCGTGTCATTTAGCATCTTCTGGCTGATCATCGTCGCCGGGGCCTTCTACACGGCCGTCAGCCGGGTCCGATAACTCTCCCCATAACCGCTCCACCGTCTCCCTTGTAGCCCTTGCGGCGAAGCCCCTGCGGCGGAGATATGCCGTCAGCTTTGTCCTGAAGGCCTGATAGCCCATATCGCTCAACCTGCCGAGGACCTGATGGGCTGCGCGGTAGGCGTTCCCCTCTTCATCGGCCCCGGCCAGGACATCCTCCACCACTTCCCGGGCCACGCCCTTACGCAAGAGCTCCCATTTGATGGCAGATCGGCCCCTTGGCCGAAGGCGTTCGCGGTTTTGCAGCCAAAAACGGGCGAATTCACCGTCATCCAGCAGTCGCCAACCCTTCAGGAGACCGACGGCCTCTTCGATCACCGTTTGGGAAAAACGCGGCGAAAGTCGGGCCCGCACCTCCGACTCGCTCCTGGGCCTGTGGGAAAGAAACCGCCGGGCGGCGGCCAAGGCGGCCTCCAGCGAATGTATATCTTTTCGCGGGCGTTTCACTCAGGTCTTGGCCGGCAGGGGCTACGCCTCCTCCGGCTCCTCCGCATCGCCCTCCGCTCCATTTTTGGAGCCCACAGTCTGGATGGGCATTGGGACATCCCCGCCACGGATCCGGGTCTCCAGCTCCTGGGCCAGCTCGGGGTTTTGTGACAGATACTCTTTGGAGTTCTCCCGGCCCTGGCCCAGGCGGATGTCGCCGTAGGAGTAGAATGACCCGGACTTCTTGACTATGTCCTGGCTGACCCCCAGGTCCAACAGGTCCCCCGTCTTGCTGATGCCCTGGCTGAACATGATGTCGAACTCGGCGATTCTGAAGGGAGGGGCCACCTTGTTTTTGACCACCTTGGCCCTCACCCGGTTGCCCACGATGGCGGTCCCCTGCTTTATGGAATCTATGCGCCGCAGGTCTATGCGTACAGAGCTGTAAAACTTCAGCGCCCGGCCCCCGGGAGTGACCTCGGGGCTCCCGTACATCACGCCCACTTTCTCCCTGAGCTGGTTTATAAACACAACCCCGGTCCGGGAGCGGTGGATGGCCGACGTCAGCTTTCGCAGGGCTTGGGACATGAGCCGCGCCTGAAGGCCGACGTGGGAGTCGCCCATGTCGCCCTCCAGCTCCGACTTGGGGACCAGGGCGGCCACGCTGTCAATCACGATGGTTTCCACGGCCCCGCTGCGCACCAGGTACTCTGTGATTTCCAGGGCCTGCTCGGCGCTGTCGGGCTGGGATACAAGGAGGTCATCCAGATTGACGCCACAGTTGGCGGAGTAGAAAGGGTCCAGGGCGTGCTCCACATCCACGTAGGCTGCGGTGCCACCCAGTTTCTGGGTCTCAGCCATTATGTGAAGCGCCAGAGTGGACTTCCCTGCCGCTTCGGTACCGTATATTTCAGTGACTCTACCCCTGGGGATTCCACCCACACCCAGGGCCATGTCCAGAGAGAGGGAACCGGTGGGCACCACCTCCGTGGTCAGCTTCTGCCCATCATGGCCGAGGCGCATGATGGAGCCCTTGCCGTATTGACGCTCAATCTGTGAGATGGCTATATCCAGGGATTTCTCTTTCTCAGTAGCCATTCTTCCTCCAGTAGGCTCCTCTCATTTAGGGCATCTTAGCATACCCCCAACATGGTCACAAGGACCACGGGTCAGCATGGAGGGTCTTTCGACTGTCATTGCGAGGGGCAAAACCCCGAAGCAATTTCAGCAGGGCCAGAAGGGATTGCTCCGCTTGGTTTGCAATGACATTGGCGCAATGACAGTGGCAGGACTTTCAAAAGACCACGGGCCAGCATGGAGGATTGGTGGACGGCCCTTGTAATATGAAGCCAAAGGGCTACAATGGCCGAAGTCCAGGGGCGATGGCGGCGGCCAACATTTTCCCCCCTGGAGTTTGCCTTAAGTTTGCCTTAAATTTGAAGGAGACGAGGAATGAAAGTAGAGAAGAAGCTGGCGGAAATGGGCCTGGCATTACCACCTGCACCGGCGCCCATTGCCAACTTTGTGGCAGCGGTACGAACGGGTAACCTGCTGTTCGTTGCCGGGCACATACCCAGGGAATCCGATGGTGGGCCGCTGAACCCAGGCAAGCTGGGGCGGGATGTAACCATAGAGCAGGGCTACCAGTCGGCGCGGCTGGCTGCCATCAACTGCCTGGCCAGCATCAAGGCCAACCTGGGAGACTTGGACAAGGTCAAGCGGGTGGTCAAGCTGCTCTGTATGATCAACGGCACCCCCGAGTTCGGCGACCAGCCCAAGGTGGCCCACGGCGCCTCTGACCTGCTGGTAGAGCTTTACAGCGACCAGGGACGCCATGCCAGGTCCGCCGTGGGGATGGGTGCATTGCCCGGCAACAACTGCGTCGAGATCGAGATGATCGTGGAGGTGGAGGACTAAAACTGCCGGTAGTGGTTGACTATGGGCAGGCGGCGGTCCTTGCCGAAGGCCCGGGGGGTGATCTTGACACCGGGCGCGGCCTGTCTTCTTTTGTACTCGTTCCTGTCCACGGCGGTGATGACCTGCTTGACTACGCGGGGATCGTAGCCCATGGCTATAATCTCCTGGTAGCTGCGGTCCTCCTCCACGTAGGCGGTGACGATGGGGTCCAGGATTTCGTAGGGGGGCAAGGTGTCCTGGTCCGTCTGGTTGGGCTTCAGTTCCGCAGTTGGGGCCTTGTCTAAAATGGCCTGGGGTATCACATTTGGGGGCTCGCCGTGTTCGTTCCGCCAGCGGGCCAGACTATATACCATGGTCTTGGGAACATCCTTTATGACGGCGAAGCCCCCTGCCATATCGCCGTAGAGGGTGGCGTATCCCATGGCCAGCTCGCTCTTGTTGCCCGTGGTAAGCACCAGCCATCCGAACTTGTTGGATATGGCCATCAGTATGTTGCCCCGAATCCGGGCTTGGATATTCTCCTCGGCGATGTTGGCGCCCGTACCCCGGAAGTTAGGTTCCAGCATATCCAGGAAAGCAGCGTGGGCGGGTCCAATCGGGACCGCCCAGAGTTCTATCCCCAGGTTATCGGCCAATATCTTCGTATCGGAGACGGTGCTTTCACTGGTATAGCGGGAGGCCATGCCCACTCCCAGGACGTTCTCTCTCCCTAGGGCGTCCACGGCTATACACGCCGTTAGCGAGGAATCTATGCCGCTAGAAAGGCCGATTATCACCTTATTGAAGCCGTTCTTCCTCACATAGTCGCCGGTACCCAGCACCAAAGCTTTGTAGACCTCCTCCACAGGGCTAGGGGGCTGAGCGCCGTCCTTGGTAGACAATGGGGGCCTTTCAACGGCCCTGTAATCCGAGACCGAAACCATCTGGGGCCTGCCGATCTCGCCCAATATGGCCGGGTTCTCCTTTCGAGGCCTGGGGTCCCGAAGACGGCTGCGCAATATCGCTTCCATGTCCAGGTCGGCTACTATCAGCTCCTCCTGGAACTGCTTGCCCCGGGCCACCACCTCTCCCCTCTGGTCCACGATGAGGCTGCCGCCATCGAAGACCAGCTCGTCCTGGCCTCCCACGGTGTTGAGATAGGCCACGTACAGCTCGTTGTCCACGGCCCGGGTAGACACCATCCGCTCCCGTTGGACCCGCTTACCGGCATGGTAGGGGGAGGCATTGATGTTAACGATAATCTCGGCGCCGGCGTCCCTTTGCACGGCGATAGGGCCCACGGGATACCAGATGTCCTCACAGATGTTGACCCCCACTCCCACTCCGTTGATAGTGTACACGGGGCAGATCGTCCCGCGTTTAAAGTAGCGTTCCTCGTCGAAAACACCATAGGTGGGAAGGTGCATCTTGTGATAGATCCCTGCCATCTCCCCCTGAAATGCCACGGCGCAGGCGTTGTAAATATCCGAATCGGCGTCCACGAATCCGACCACCACCGCTATATCTCTGGAGGCCGCAACGACCTTCCGCATAGCCGCCATATTGTCGTGGATAAAGGAGGGCTTGAAGAGGAGGTCTTCGGCGGGATAACCGGTAACGGCCATCTCAGGGAAGGCCACCAGGTCGGCCAACTGGCCACGGGCCTCGTCCATCAGCTCGATGATCTTTCGGACGTTCCCATCCAGGTCCCCCACCGTGGGGTTGATCTGAGCCAGGGCGATGCGAAAAAGCCTGCACTGAGCGGAGCGGGGGTTGCGCATATTTTTACCCGACACAGCGGCCTCGGTTTTAGTACGGCTTCAAGTTTTCGGACACTGCGACCCGGTGAGTGCGGTGAAGCATGATTGTGCCTCAGAGTATAACATATTGTATCTGGCGTATGACCAGGCACCCCGGTGGGCATTCCAACATCTCTTATCCCCCAAGGATCTCAGATGGGTGGGACGGGGCATCCTTGGTCGGCCTTCGGAGGAAACGCTGAAGGGCCACCAGGGCCCACAGGGCTTCAATTGCGGTAATTGGATAGACCTCTTCAAGCAAAGTATAGGCCGATGTAGCAGCACACCCTCCAGCGAAGACCAGGACAAACCACCTGGACCGGGGCTCCAGCCAGTAAGAAACCAGCATTGTGGCCACCGCTATGGAACCAAAGAGGGTCAACATTCTAACCTCCGGCCTTGATCTCTGAAAAAGTTCGGGCCTGCTCCACCATAGACGAGCTTAGTGTACAATAGCTTTGGAAACGCTGGCCAGGAGCCGGGAAGTTTGGCTATCAAGGCCGTTACCTTCGACCTATGGCAGACCCTGCTGATCGACAACCCTCAGCTTGGCAAGGCCCGGATGAAAATCCGCCTTGATGGGGCACTGGAGGCTTTGAAAGAGGTGGGTGAGGGTTTCTCCGAAGACCAGATTGTTGAAGCCTACCGCCAGTGCTACCACACCTGCCACGAAATCCGGGCCGGGGAGCGGGATGTCGCCTTCGAAGAGCAGATTGCTATCTTCCTTCGCCACATTGATCAGGGCCTTAACGACCGCCTGGGGGCCGGAACTATAGCACGCATAACCACAGCATATGCCGATTCCCTGTACTCCCATCCCCCACCTCCCCACCCCAATGCGGCGAACGTCCTGAGCGGCGTGAAGGAGAAGGGATATCTGGTGGGGCTGATATCCAACACCGGGATGACTCCGGGTGTCACATTTAGAGACTATATGGAACAGGTAGGAATACTGCACTACTTTGACATTCTGACCTTCTCAGACGAGGTGTGCCTGGCCAAGCCATCGAAAGAGATATTCCTTCGCACCCTTCGCTCCCTGGACATCCTACCCGGGAAGGCGGTCCACATCGGAGACCATTACAAGAACGACGTGGTAGGCGCGGGGCGTACCGGCATGAAGACCATCTGGATAAATCGGGACGGGGCCCGGCCCGATGATGATGGGCAGCCCGACGCCACCGTCACATCCCTTGGCCAGGTAAGCGCTGCCATCGAAGGGCTGGCTCTGGCATCCGGGTAAGTCCGGAAGGGCATGACAGCCGGTTTGACAGATTTCGGCGGCGCTTGCTAGACTCGCTCCTGCACTGCGCGGGAGTATGTTCGGGAGGCTGTATATTTGACGGATGAGTATACGGTTACCGGCCGGACCGGCTGCAGCAATAGAATGCCCCTTTTGCCTTTCATGAGAAGAATAGAATGACGGAGGGGGTGGCAGTATGGTTCACCGGATTGCCCCGTGCGGGGAAGACTACCCTTGCAAGAGGGCTTGAGGCGGAGCTCAGGCAACGAGGCCACAGGGTCGAGGTGCTGGATGGGGATGAAATCAGGGAGCGTTTGACGAAAGGGTTGGGCTTTTCCAAGGAGGACCGTGACGAAAATATCCGGCGAATTGCCTTCGTCGCCCAGCTCCTGGTGAGGAACGGCGTCATTACCATCGTATCAGCCATCTCCCCCTACCGCGCCATTCGAGACGAGGCCCGCAGCGAGATCCGGCGCTTTGTCGAGGTCTACGCCAAATGTCCCGTTGAAGAATGTATCAAACGGGACTACAAAGGCCATTATGAGAAGGCCCTCAGGGGGGAAATATCTAATTTCACAGGCGTGTCCGACCCTTATGAACCGCCCCTGTCCCCAGAAGTGGTGGCGGAGACCGACCGGGAGCCGGTGGATGTAAGCCTGGGCAAGATACTGAACGCCATGACGGCCCTGGGCTATTTAGCAGGGGACTAACTGGCATCGTCCTCGACTACCGGCCAGCTACCTTTCCAGTTGGTACACTGAACCCGTCAGCTCAAGCCGTGAAACGCCGGACCTCTTCGGCAGCCATATCATCGTCTGCTCAAGCTTCGGAACATTTACTTCTATCTGGTAACCCTCCATCCTCGTGAATGCCTCCTGGACGAACCTGGGCTGTCCGCCTAGTCCCGACGTCACCCAAAAGAAGGGCCTCGGCCCCGCGGCAGCGGCAAGCTCCTCAAGAACACAACTTCGAGGGTATAGGGCGGACGGATAATGGTGTTCCGGTCCGCACAGAGCTCGGTGGGTGTCTAAATTCCGCGGGGAACCCATGACGAAGGTCTCGAGCCCATGGACCAGCTTGAGGGGTGGCGCCAAAATCTCCATAGCCGACGAGCCCTCCAACACAACCACCGCGTCCTCCGGGAAAATTGACGCAACCCTTTCCACCTGGCTCGCCGATCCCCCCTGCTCCCGGTAGGGCACGAAGTCCCAAATCTGGTGCACCGATAGCCCGATCAATGCCGCCAGCAGTCCTGCGGCTACAATCCTGCCATCCACCAAAGCACCGATCTTACCGGCCAGACTGCTTAACCCGAATCCACCGAAGGACACCGATGGACGGCGTGAGGGCAGCGGAAGGGGGTGGGTGAGGGAGCTACAGGGGAGATGGCCTGAGGTCTTGGGGTAGATGGGAGGCCGGCAGACGGTCTTCAGTCGCCGCACAGGGCCCCTAAGGCCCTATGCGGGAGTTGCGATGCGCGGGATGGCGAGAGGATACGCAGCAGGGGACTCTCGCGACCGGGGTGGCGCGAGATTGCGGGGACGTTGGGTCAGTTGCAGGCTGGCCGTCAGGCCGGGAACGGAATGGCTTGCAGCCGGGCCAAGGCGCGACTGAACTGGGTTTCCCAAGGCCAGCGCCGGGGGAGATGCAAAGTGAGGCGGCGCGCCGAGCGGGTGATCCGTCCCACCAGAGCGAAGACCCGCCGCCTGAGGGTCTTGGTGATCACGGTCCCCTCGCCCAGACCAATCCGCGCCGTCCAGCGGGCCAGGTTATGCGCCATCACCTGTACCGCCAGCATGTGGTTCAGCCCGACGCCGTACTTGAGGTCGCGTATGGCGTTCTCGACCTCGGCGTGGCGGCGATGATCGGCCTCCAGTTCCAGCGTCTCCCCATCGCGGTCGGTGATGAAGGCGTGATAGCTGTATCTGGCGAAGAGGGCGAGCTGGGAACCGGGCGTCGGCTTCACCCGCCGGACAATGAGCCGCACCGGCGGGGCGTCCGGCTTGGTCTGGAACGGGGTGTAAGTCGTCTCGGCGACATCGGCGGCGCCGTCCATCCAGTAGGGAATGGGAGTCCAGTCCTCCTCTGGTATCGCCTCGATCAGGTCCCGCAGGCTGGCGCGCTGGCGGATGGTGATAGAGAAGCGGACATCCATTTCCCGGCAGGCGGCAACGACAGTGTGGGCGTAGAAGCCGCTGTCGGCCCGCACCGTGAGTTGTCCCCTGGCCCCGCCGTAGCGCACCCGCCCCACCGTCTCACGCAGGAAGTGGGCGGCGCCACGGGCGGTGTTGGCCCGGCCCTCGCGCAGCCGGGACATCAGCACCTCGCCGGTGCCGGCGGCAATGGCCAGCAGCGGGTGATAGCCGCGGGCGCCGGTATAGCCGTGGTGGCGCGCTCCCTCCTTGGCCAGTCCATAGGTCTCGCAGATGGTCGAGTCCAAGTCGATGCTCAGGGGCGAGTCGCCGGGTCCGGCCCCAGCGGCCCAGGCCCGGGCCAACAACTGGCGGCTCACGCGGTCGAGTTGACGGACATGCCCCCACCGGAAGCTGCGCAGGAAGGTCCCCAGGGTGGATGGCGCCTTGACCACGCAGCCTAGAACACCGACCGTCCCACCAGCGCGCAGCGCATCGGCGTCGTCGATGCAGTCGCCGCCTGCCAGCGCGGAAGCGACCAGCGTCAGCATCTTGTCCCCAGTGTTCGCCCGTCCCGGCGCTCCGCCGAGGTCAAGGTGATGGTCGACGAGTTCCCGCAGGCCCAGGTGCCGGGCTAGGGTGGCCGGCAGGAGCAGGCCGGCATTGGCCACCAGGCGATGGTCGTCAAAGAGGATGCGCATACGGTCGGGTTTGTTCTGTGGCAGCATCTATTGGGTGCTCCTTGTTTCCGGGCTGGTTTCTGTTCCAAAACCATTATCCCAGATTCAGAGGAGCACCCTCTGGCTTCTTCAAGGACTGTCCCCAAGGACGTCCTTCGGTGGATTCGGGCTAAATTGAATGGACACAGGCTAGCCTGCAGATTTAGGATAGGGTTATCGTGGTATTGCCCCGTCGGACCCCGTCGGACAAAACCCCAGCATTTGCTATGCTGGGGTTTTGCTGCGGCCATTGTACCATGCCTCTAGCGAATGGCAGTTGAACCAGAAGTAGCACTTGAACCAAAAGTGCGGTCTTTGAACTAAAAGTCGGTGGGAAATCCTACTTTTGGTGCAAAGCCGTAGGCACCTTCAACTATGGCACCACGGGCACCGTCTCAGACCGTGGGCGAGTCCGTAAAGAGTCGTTCGCAAGTCGGGCCTTTCGCTTTGCCATAGATGAACAGCCGGACCGCAAGATCGACCTACTGGTGGGGCATGACTTCGGGAAGCCCATCGCCTCACGACAATCAGGCTCATTGGTCATAGCCGACAGCGACTCTGCGGTGACGTTCACGGCTACCCTACCCTCAGCCGAGTTGACGCCGAGTTGCTGGGTGCTGGACGTGGAAAAGGCCATTGCTAACGGCACGATGAGAGGATTATCCCCAGGGTTTCGAGTGCCCCTACCTCCGTTGTTCCAAATGCCGAACGGCTTATCCCCGAGCCTGGCAATCCAGGCGTCCAGATACGCTTGATCAATGACGCCGTGCTGCGGGAATTCAGCATCGTGACGGCGGGCATTTACGACGACGCCCTGGTGGAACTGCGGGCCGAAGACCTGGCAGTCGCAACCTTCCAGCCGAGGGGTGTCTTCGTATGGCTGTAACAATCACCGTTGCGGAGCTTAGGGCTGCACTTCGCCTGAATGACAGCGCAGAGGAGACCGCCGAAGTAACGAGACTCCTGGCCTACTCTACAGAGGCCGTCACCCAACACGCGCCCGACGCCTCCGACACGGCCATGAATGAGGCAGTGCGGAGGTTGGCCGGTTATCTTTTCGATATGCCCGAAGCGGCCCGATCTGACGGTTACTCCAACGCCATGCGGAACTCGGGCGCGGCGAGGATGTTGTTGCCCTACCGCATCCACCGGGCGGGATACTCGGACGCGGTAGAGGCGGCCCAGGCGGATGGGGTGTCCTAATATGCCAGCAGACCGCCGAATCACCGTCAACGTGAGCACAGAGGGCCATCGCAACGAACATGGCGACTATATCCCCGGGCCGGTCACCGCTATCGGGGCGTGGGCCAGCCGGCGGGACGTGGACCAGGTACGCAAGCTAGAACGGGGCGGTACTCGTGATCAAACAAGCCGTGACTGGCGTGTTCGCTGGGACTCTCGCATCGCCAACTCTCCTACGAGCCTACTGCAAGTTGAAGACGGGGCGGAGACCTTCACCGTCATTAACATGGTTGAAGTCACGGAGCAACGGCGAGCGCCCGACCTTCGCCGAAAGTTCCTGGACCTCCAAGGGATACAAGGATGAAGTGGCCTTTTGGCAACAAGCTAGAAACCCGGGACGACTCTTACTCGGACGTCTTAATCGCGGCGCTGGTAAGCCGCGCCCAGGGTAAGACCTTGAGCATACCCACGGCAACGGCGGCGCTCGAAGCGTGCGCGGGTACCGTGGGCCGGGGCTTTGCGGCCTCGGAAGTCACGGGCCCGGACTCTCTCACCCGGGCGTTGACGCCGGGAGTATTGGAGCTGGTGGGCCGGTCACTAATCCGCCATGGTGAGATCGTCTTCCTGATTGACACCACGAGCGGACGGCTGCGGCTGATACCTGCGGAGACACACGACGTTGAGGGCGGGCCGTTCCCGGACGAATGGGAGTACCGGCTTACCCTCGGCGGACCGTCCAGGACGATCACCTACGACTTTGTCCCGGCGGCCTCTGTACTCCACTTTCGCTATGCTACAGACCCTTCGACGCCATGGCGCGGCAACGGACCGCTTGCCGTTGCGAACCTAGCCGGACGTCTGAGTGCCGAGACGGTCAACGCCTTGGCGAACGAGTCCAGCGGGCCAGTCGGTAGACTCCTGGGGATTCCGGTTGATGGGGCGGATGCCACGGTAGAGGGCCTCAAGGCCGACATACGGGATGCTCGGGGTAAGGTTGCGCTCCTAGGAGACGGGCGATTGGGGCAACGCGGGCGGTGACGCTAAGGTTGACCTCAAAACGGAGCGTTTCGGCGCCGAGCCGCCGGCGTCGTTGGTGGAGCTAGTAGACGTATCCAGCAGGCAGATATACGCGGCGTGCGGATTCAACAGCGCATTATGGGGCGGCTCTCAGGCGGCCTCTGTGCGTGAGGCATGGAGATTAGCCCTATTCGGGGTGTTGTCCCCCTTGGGCAGGTTAGTTGAAGCTGAGTTGAAGGACAAGCTCGACGATGAAGTCTCCTTGTCATGGCAGGAGCTCAGGGCCTCAGACCTGAGCGGTCGGGCCCGGGCCTTTCAAACATGGTGGGCGGCGGCATGGAAGTTGAGCGGGCGGCGGGCCTGGCCGGACTGACGGGTGTTGCCTGAAGGGAAGCAAACTTATGGTGCTGGAAGTGGTAATAAGAACGGTGGGTAGGTCAATTTATAGCTATAATAGAAGTTCTGTGGTACCCTTTTAAGGAGCCGGGTCCGCTGCAACCGCCTCCGGAGGCGACCAGGGCTCGACGCGCCTCCACCCTAGAAGCTGCACTACCAGGCCGATGAAAAGGAGGCTCATGGGCAGGACAACGGGGACATACCTTCTGGCGGCCCAAATATGGTCCGGCGCCACCCGTGGGTCAATCAGTTGATATATGCTAATCAGGAGCCCGACGAGGAGGAACAGGATCAGTGCGCGGCCCCTTCCCCTAAGAAGGGCCGCAGCCCCACCTATGGTTGCCAGCGCCAGGCCAAGGGGAGCCAGATACCAGCCCAAACGGACGAAGGATTCCTCCGCGTATCGGGGTAATACCAACCCCTGGGGATTCACATAGCTGGTCTCCTGGATCATGGGTCTGAATAAGTAAGCGAAAACCGCCAGCCCCACCAGCCCGGCCGCCAAGCCATATCGGATGGTGAGTGCGTGGCCGGCAATTATTTGCTTAATGAAAGCACCCACACCCATAACGAGGGATGGTACCGGCCAACCCAGCCGCAACCGCCACCGCGATGAGTCCCACCAGAGCCGGTGTTACCCACGGTGTAGTCCGATACAGCAGTGAAATGTAGGGCCGGGATGAGTAAAGGGAGTCCCCAAGCCCCAACCCCGTGACCGCCACCAGAGGAAGAATGAAAAATAGGTCTTTACGGTGTACGCCCCGGGTAGCATACAGGTACAGGAAAAAGGCTAAGACGCCGGTGAGCACCAGGAAGGAATCGACGCGTATCAACATCAGGGCGCCAAAGCCCAAGCCCGCGAAGATGGCGTATGGCCTCTTCCCGGTGCTGGAATACAGAGCCCAGAACAGCACCGCCGCCAGGAATGCCGTCTGGAACATCACCTCGGAGCCCGATGTCCTGGCGGACCAGAATTGGGCCAGGTTTACCAGCAGTAGGAATGCGGCGGCTCCCCCCGCCACAGACTCGAATAGCCGCCGGCCCACCAGGAAAATGAGCAATACCGACAAGGCACCGAACAGGGGCGAAACCAGAAATACTCCAGCCATACCGAAGAGGGTGTAACCCATGGCCTGCCATGTGGGAAAGAGGTTTAAGAACTGGGGCGTGGTACGACCTAACTCGGCGTCTCGTGGGAACCCCCTGAACCTGTATTGGACGCGGAATCCCTCCTGGGAAGTCTGCCGTCCTGGAACGGGTCTCTCGTACACCAGGGCAGTCTGCAGACCCTCATCCAAGGAGTAGTACAGGGGGTCCTCTATCAGGCTCCCCCCCGTCTTGGCTATATGGACGGCGGTGTTAGCGTGGGTTCCCGGGTCTCGTATCGAGAGGACGATTTCCGAGTACCTGGAGTATAGACCCAACGCGCCGGCCACCAAGACCAGGCCGGCCAGCGCCACCCCCATCTCGTCTCTGGACAGGGAAGTTAGGGGGACCCAGGGCCATCCCACGTTCTTACCCTTCGTCAACAGAGCGGCCAGCACGACGTAGACGCCCATCAGCACCATCAGAAGCCACAGAGAGAAGATACCGGCGAATACCAGGATGAATGCGACGAGAGAGGTCAATAAGAAGCTGGCAGCGATGGATAACCCTAGGGCCTCTACGAGGTCAGGATTTCTGACCCGGCCCCGGCCCTGTTCAGTGTCTCCTGACCACGGGGAAGGAACGGAAAAGGCGCCCCGGAGGGTAAAGAATCCGGGTAGAAATAACAATAGCGGAATCGCTGCGAGAGCGGCTACAGGATGCATCTCAACGGGTTCACATCTTTACTCCGCCATGAAAACAAATTGGCGGCGCCCAGAACGATGGGCCATGCCAGACCCGCCCAACTTGGGTAGGG
Organism: Dehalococcoidia bacterium; assembly: GCA_965225925.1. Classification (GTDB taxonomy): domain Bacteria; phylum Chloroflexota; class Dehalococcoidia; order Lucifugimonadales; family JAGWBF01; genus CBDDBY01. Next base: position 589,664 of record CBDDBY010000004.1, read on the forward strand.
TTGTTGCCCTTGAACCACAGTCGTCCCATTCCTAACGAAGGTCCACCGCTATGGCGAAAACAGAATGCCGAATCTCTTTTTCGAGCTGAAACTGTCCTTCTATGCTGCCGCTCCTGGTATTGATCAACGAGATTGTCGCCGGTGAGGAGCCGCCGAGGATATAGTCTTCGTCCAACACCGCGATGCCCCTGGTCCAACCGGGCCGGGCGCTTGGCAACAGCTTGCGTACCACCGGCGGGGAGCGTTTGAGCAGGAACGTGGTTGGCAGATGCCAGAATATAGGCCGGTGCAGTAAATCCCGAATGGGCCCCAGCAAGGCCCTCTCGTCCCGCCGGTCGCCCAGGGGGCTGACCCGAAAGGCGGGCTCCCCGGTGGGAAGGTCAATTCCCTGGAACTCGGACTGAAAGCTGGCAGCCATGTACAGCAGGCGTCCACCCTGGGCGATCCGGCCACTATGCACGCCGTACATGCGGTCGTCCCGCCAGATCAGATCGAGGGGGTCGAAGGAGATTATCGCGCCAGGGGAATAGAGGGTTACGTACACCCTGCCTCCCGATAGGCACAGACCGTTGGGATGGGCTACATGGGAGCCGATCTCTGAAAGTTGCTCCCGGTAGTCGGCCCCATGGTCCACTTGCCGACCGCCGATTCCGAGCTCGGAACGGGCTTCAGGAGCCAACTCGCCCAGATAATGCCCCTCCACTATCTCCCCTGAGGATGTGACCTTCAGGACAGCGTCTATCCCAGCCGAGGTGACCCAAATGCTGTCACCCACGGCCTCGATCTCGTGGATGTCGGCGAACTGGGGATGGGAGATGGTGTTGACCAGCCGCCAGTCGGAGTCGTAGGCGAATATGGAGTCGTGGTTGGCCACATAGCAAAGGTCTCCAACGAAGGTTATACCGCGGAATCCCCGGCTCCCACCCCTGGGGCCGAGTTTTTTGAGCCGGGGAGGGGGCGGCTGAAACCGGTGGATGAGTTTCTTCTTATCCCAGTCGACGACGTACACAAAACCGTGGTGCGCAATGGGGGATTCCCGGACTATAGTGGTCACTACCAGTCGCATGGGCGTCCTGTCCCGGTGCTAACCTGCCCCCTCCCGGCGAGCCGAATAACGCTGACGCTGGCGAGGACAAAATTCACTTTGACACAGCTGCGGGCCTGTGGAATGATCTAGGTGGAAACGACACGCGCCCAGACGGATATATCGTTGAGTACGAGCCGGCGCCGTAGCCGGCTCCAAAAGACCCGCTTTAGATGGCTCACGTTCCCGACCCCACCATATGAAACAGAATGCTGCATTGGTCCGTCTTCCCGGTTGACGGCTATGCCGTCTTCGAGTCATCCATATCCGTCACCCCCGCCCAGCCGTAGCCAGCCTCTCCATGCGAAGGTCTACCGCTATGGGTCCCCTGCGGCCAATGTTCGCTCCACATACCCCGCCGCTTGACGTACTTACGAGCCAATTCTATAATTGGGATGTCAAAAATGCGCCTTACCGGAGGCCTGGCCCCGTGGTCCGGCGGGCCTGTCCTTCGCCTGTCGAAGAATGGCGGATTTCGGGCTTGTAAACGGTCCATAATCAGAAAACCGAGGGATGGAAAAGGAATAATGGCAGACAAAGATATAGCATTAATGGCCCACCTGATGCGCCGGGCCGGGTTCAGCGCCACCAGGGACGAGCTGGAACGCTACGTCGCCAAGAGGTACGAGGCGAAGGTGGAGGAGCTTCTGCACCCGGAGAACCAGCCTGAACAGGACCAGGACCTTTGGGAGCGGTACATGCCGGAGTACTCTTGCCTGGAGGGATTCCATTCAGACACCCAGCTCTGGGTTACCATGATGATCAATGCCAACCGCCCCCTCCAGGAGAAGATGTGCCTCTTCTGGCACGGGATAATGTGCACCGGCTTCGCCAAGGTGGACCACGGGCGGCAGATGACCAGGTACATTGAGCTGTTCCGTGAGCACGGCATGGGCAATTACAGGACTCTACTGCTGGAGCTGTCACGGCACCCCAGCATGGTCTACTACCTGGACAACTGCGAGAGCCACAAGGACTCAGTCAACGAGAACTACGGCCGCGAGCTGATAGAGCTCTTCTCCCTGGGCGTGGGCATGGACGGCAAGGACAACTACACCGAGGACGACGTCAAGGCCTGCGCACGCGCCTTCACCGGCTGGAACCTGGAGCCCACCTTGCCCGTCTTCCCTTATGGCCACTTCGACTGGAATTTCCGCTACGACGCATCGGACCACGACAACGGCGAGAAAACCTTCTTGGGCCAGACGGGCCCTTGGAACGGCGAAGACATTATAGACATCATCATGCGCCAGCCCGCCACGGCCAGATTTATCGCCCGCCATCTCTACACCTTCTTCGTGGCCGACGAGGCCCAGGTCCCAGCCTGGAAAGATACTCCGCCCCGGGACATGGAGGCCATCAAGACTCTGGAGAAGGCCATCGTGGAGAGCAACTACGAGATGCGGCCCGTCCTCAGGACCCTCTTCAACTCCGACTTCTTCAAGAACGCCCGCTTCCAGAAGATGAAGAGCCCCGCCGAAGTGGTCGTCGGCACAATGAGGCTAATCAAGGACCACACCGAGCCGAAGCCCGGCATCTTCTCCATAACCGAAGAGTGCAACTACATGGGCCAAGACCTGATGAACCCTCCATCCGTGGAAGGCTGGCACACCGGCAAGGAGTGGATTGACAGTGGAACGTTGGTTGGAAGGATCAACTTCGTCGCCGATAAGGTGGGTAACCTGGAAATGCCCGGCATAAAGCTCATCGTCGAACGGTTGAGCGCCGGCGCCGGCGCTATGTCCCCCGAGGACTTCGTGGACGGCTGTCTCGACCTCATCGGACCTGTGGAGGTCAGCGAGAAGACCCGTGGCAGTCTGATCAAGCATACCAAGGGCGCCGGGGAGCTGCCGCGTGGCACGGAGGAAGAAGGGAGAGAATTCGCCAGGCGAGTGGCCGAGATGCTCCAGCTGATAGTCGCCACGGGCGAATATCAGTACGCGTAGCCGGACCTTGTTCCCCCTCCCCCGGTGGTAGGTACAGGCGAGGCATGCCTCGTCCCTACAAAAGAGATGATAAACTTGCAAACAAAACATGATTTGAGGTCACGATGAACGTATTCTTCGGCATAAATTCCCGCACTTTCCGGTACGACCGGACCTTGAGCCGGTTCGGACCGGGCGGCGGCACTGGTTTTGTTCAGCCCGTTGACCTGGCAATGGCCGGAGATGGGCGGCTTTACGTGTTGAACCGGTCATGGGAGTTCTTATCCAACGTACGGGTAACCATCATGACCCTGGGGGAAGACTTCATCGGCCAGTTCGCCAATTTCGGCGAGGGAGATGGACAGGCGACCTGGCCCACCTCCGTCGCCCTGGACAGTGACCAGAACCTCTATCTGGCCGACGAGTGGCTCAACCGTATCTCAATATTCAATAAGGACGGAGAATACCTGGACAGATGGGGCGTGGCCGGCTCCGGCGATGGCGAGATTAATAGGCCCGCCAGCATCAGGTTCGATAAAGACGACAACATGTACCTGGTGGACAGCGTCAACAACAGGGTACAGGTGTTCACCAAGGACGGGAAGTTCCTGTCCAAGTGGGGCGAACCGGGCAGCGGCGAGGGCCAGTTCAACCTCCCCTGGGGTCTGACCATAGACAGCCGGGGCGACGTGTACGTGGCCGACTGGCGTAACGACCGGATACAGAAATTCACCGCCGGCGGCCAATACCTGGCCGAGTTCGGCACCCCGGGTGATAGTGCCGGGGAGTTCAAACGGCCCACCGGCCTGGCCGTGGACAAGCATGGCGATATCTACGTCGCCGACTGCTGGAACGACCGGATACAGGTGATGACCCCCGACGGCCGGTTCATTACGGCCTTTACCGGAGACGCCAACCTCTCCAAGTGGGGATCGGACATGGTGGAGGCGAATCAGGACATGAAGCTGTCCCGGGCCATGGTCCGGAACATGGAGCCTGAAAGGCGCCTCTGGCGCCCTAATTCGTTGATCATAGACGATGAGGGCAGGATCCTGATCGTCGACAGCAACCGCCATCGGATTCAGGTCTATCAGAGGGACAACTACTGACCGGCGGTTTTCCTGCCTGGTGCTTGACGGCGTTAGTGCTCAACAATATAATTTGTCCTGTAAAATCATAGGTTCTGTCCCCAAGGGAACAAAAAACACTTATAAAGATTAGGAATCTTTGGGAGGGACATAAATTGGCGAACAAAGACATTGAGCTAATGGCCCACCTGATGCGGCGCGCAGGGTTTGGCGCCGCCAGAGACGAACTAGAGGCCAACGCAGCCAAAGGGTACGAGACGGTGGTGGAAGAGTTGCTGCACCCTGAGAATCAGCCTGATCCGGAGCAGGACCTCTGGGAGCGGTACATGCCGGAATATTCTTCGATGTCGGGGTTTCCGTCAGCCAAGACATTATGGACCTACAGGATGATCGCCAGCAAAAGCCCCCTCCAGGAGAAGATGGCCCTATTCTGGCACGGTATAATGTGCACCGGCTTCGCCAAGGTGGACCACGGCCGGCAGATGAACCATAACATCCACATGTTCCGCCGTAAGGGAATGGGTAACTACAAGGACCTGCTGATGGAGCTGTCCAGCCACCCCACCATGGTCTACTACCTGGACAATTGCGAGAGCCACAAGGACGCAGTCAACGAGAACTACGGCCGCGAGTTGATAGAGCTCTTTTCCCTGGGCGTGGGCATGGACGGCAAGTTCAACTACACCGAGGATGACGTCAAGGCCTGCTCCCGGGCCTTCACCGGCTGGAACCTGGAGCCCACCTTGCCCTGCTTCCCCTGGGGGCACATCGATTGGAAGTTCCGCTACGACGCCACGGACCACGATACCAGCGAGAAGACCTTCCTGGGCCATACGGGTCGCTGGGATGGCAAGGACATTATAGACATCATCATGCAACAGCCGGCCACGGCCAGGTTCATCTCCCGCCATCTCTATACTTATTTCGTTGCCGACGAGCCCCAGGTGCCCGCCTGGAAGGATACCCCGCCCAGAGACATGGCGGCCATCAAAATTCTGGAAAAGGCCTTCGTAGAGGGCAACTATGAGATGCGGCCCGTCCTCCGCGCCCTCTTCAACTCCGACTTTTTCAAGAACTCCCGCTTCCAAAAGATGAAGAGCCCCGCCGACGTGGTCATCGGCACAGTCCGCCTGGTGAAAGACCACACCGAGCCGAAGCCCGGTATTTTCCCCATTTCCCTGGTAATGGAATACATGGGACAGCAGATTTTGAACCCGCCCTCGGTGGAAGGCTGGCACACGGGCAGGGAGTGGATCGACAGCGGAACCTTGGTGGAAAGGATCAACTTCGTCGCCGACCAGGTAGGCAATTTGGATTTACCCGGCGTGAAGCTGATCGTGGACCGGATGAGCGTAGGTGACTCCATCATGTCCTCCGAGGCCTTCGTGGACGGCTGCCTCGACCTCATAGGCCCTGTGGAAGTCAGCGAGAAGACCCGTGGCAGCCTGATCGAGCACGTCAAAGAGGGTGGGGAGCTGCGGCGGGGCACCAAAGAAGAGCGGGCCGCATTCGCCAAGAGAGTTGCAGAGATGCTTCAACTGATATCCGCCACAGCGGAATATCAGTACGCATAAAGGAGCCCTAGGCTCCGTGCCTATTGAGGGTGTTGAGATCATCCTCACCAGGCCTGTGGTTCTTGCCCAAGGATTATTGCCCGGAACTCCTTGTTGAGGTGAGGTTTGTATGAACGTTTTCTTCGGGATAACCACTCGGACGTTCCATTACGACCGCACCCTCGGCCGAATGGAAGCGGCCGGAGGGGCCGGCCTGACTGAGCCAGTGGACATGGCCCTCGCTGAAAATGGTACGTTATACATACTGAACCGGGGATGGGAATGGCGGGGCAATATGCGAGTTACCATATTGAACCTCAACGAAGACTTCCTCGCGCAGTTTAGCGAAGGTGGCCAGGAGGATGGTAAGGCCATTTGGGCCAGCTCCATAGCCCTGGACAGCAACCAGAACTTGTATATGGCCGACGAGTGGCTTAACCGCATCTCCATTTTCGATAAGGACGGTCAATTCCTGGACAAGTGGGGAGTGGCCGGTTCCGGCGATGGCGAGATAAATAGGCCGGCCTGCATCAGGTTCGATAATGAAGATAACATGTACCTGGTGGACGGATACAACAACCGGGTACAGGTGTTTACCAAGGAAGGAAAGTTCCTGTCCAAATGGGGCGGCCCCGGCAGCGGCGAGGGCCAGTTCAACATCCCCTGGGGGCTTTGCTTCGACAGCCGGGGCGACGTGTACGTGGCCGACTGGCGTAACGACCGGATACAGAAGTTTACCGCCGGCGGACAATACCTGGCCGAGTTCGGCACGACCGGCAATCGGGCCGGGGAGTTCAACCGTCCCAGCAGCGTGGCAGTGGACAAACATGGAGACATTTACGTCGCCGACTGCTGGAACGACCGGGTCCAGGTGCTGACCCCCGACGGGCGGTACATCACCTCCTTCACCGGCGACGGAGGCCTGGGAAAGTGGGCAAATGAGAAGATCCATGCCAACTGGGAAATGGTCATCTCCCGGTCCCTGGTCATAGACTTGGAGCACGAGCGGCAACTGTGGCATCCCAAATCCCTGCTAATCGATGATGAGGGCAGGATCCTGATTATCGACAGCGAGCATCACCGCATCCAGGTCTATCAGAAGGACAACTACTGACCAATTCCCCGTAGGCTCGCATGGTCCGCGGCTATCCTACACCACAGACTGGGCCAGCTGCCTAACCCGGGATTGGGCTTAGGCCAGCTATTAGGTGAGGTTAACATGAACGTCTTCTTTGGAATAACCACACGCACCTTTCGCTACGACCGGACCATCGGCAGGTTTGAACAATTTGGAGGAACCGGGCTGATACAGCCGGTGGACATTGCCGCTGCTGCCGATGGCACGTTGTACGTATTGAACCGGGGAGTAGAGTGGTATCCCAACGCCGTCCGGGTAACGATGATGACGTTGGACGAAGGCTTCCTGGGGCAATTTTCCACCTCAGGCGAGGGGGACGGCGAGGCCATATGGCCCAGCTCCGTCGCCCTGGACAGCAACCAGAACTTGTATATGGCCGACGAGTGGCTCAACCGGATCTCCATTTTCGACAAGGATGGGATTTTCCTGGACAAGTGGGGCGTGGCCGGTTCCGGCGACGGAGAGATCAATAAGCCGGCCTGCATCAGGTTCAATAAAGAAGACTACATGTACCTGGTGGACGGATACAACAACCGGGTACAGGTGTTTACCAAGGAAGGGAAGTTTCTATCCAAATGGGGCGGCCCCGGCAGCGGCGAGGGCCAGTTCAACATCCCCTGGGGGCTTTGTTTCGACAGCCGGGGCGACGTGTACGTGGCCGACTGGCGTAACGACCGGATACAGAAGTTCACCGCCGAGGGCCAGTACCTGGCGGAGTTCGGTACTTCAGGCAATCGGGCCGGGGAATTCAACCGGCCCAGCGGTGTTGCCGTGGACAAATATGGGGATATCTATATCGCCGACTGCTGGAACGACCGGGTCCAGGTGCTGACCCCAGACGGGCGGTACATCACATCCTTCACCGGCGACGGAGGCCTGGGAAAGTGGGCGGATGAAAAGCTCCATGCCAACTGGGAGATGGTCATATCCCGGTCCCTGGTCATAGACCTGGAGCACGAGCGGGCTCTGTGGCATCCCAACATGTTGTTAATCGACGATGAGGGAAGGATCCTGATCATTGACAGCGAGCATCACCGCATCCAGGTCTATCAGAAGGACAACTACTGACCAGCGGTGTCTTTGGTCCACTGGCTTCCGGAACTCCAGAACGCGCCAAATGCCTGATGCGGCGGCCTTTGTTGACATAGAACATAGGCTGTAGACATCTGACCTAGTTTCTTTATCCGGCACTAGGGATTCCCGGCCTGAAGTCAGCGCATTCTCGCAGCCTCGGTTACGACACCAGCATCTCCCCATCCGGCAGATCAGGGTTATAGGCTAATCACAAAAGCCGTTCAGGTGTTCAGGCCATCATCGCCGGTAAGCAGAGGAGCAGGAACAGTTAGGGAGAACCCTCTATATTCCTACACCTGGCTGACCGCAGTGGTGGCACTTACCCTTACCCACGCCGCGACGCCGCCCACTAATACAAGCAGCCATCCCCACGTGGCGAGGCCGATCCCAAATGCGAAGGCAGATTCCCTGGCTGCAATATCCCCCAGCCCCCATCGGATGAGTGATGCCCCCGCTACAAAGAGCAGGAAGGAGAACACCGACAATAACGTCATCCAAGCGCAGTAGCCCGAGGCCCTTGATAGGGCATTATTCCACATCCCTTTGGTATACCCTAAAAGCGTCCTGTCACTAGTCTCGCTGGTTCCCACTAACAACCCCCTTCTTGCGGCGGGATGAACCGCCACGGTTGCGTTGAGAAATCGCGCTTTAACGGTCACATTCCAGTCACAATAATAGTATCCTCTGGGGTAGAACATCACGCCCATGGTGGCCGCACCCTTCGTCGGATGGGGTAAACCCATTTAGCCCGAATCCACCGAAGGACACCGATGGACGGCGTGAGGGCAGCGGAAGGGGATGGGTGAGGGAACTACAGGGTAGATGGCCTGGGCTCTTGGGGTAGATGGGAGGGCGGCGGAGGGTCTTCAGTCGCCGCACAGGGCCCCTAAGGCCCTATGCGGGAGTTGCGATGCGCGGGATGGCGAGAGGATACGCAGCAGGGGACTCTCGCGACCGGGGTGGCGCGAGATTGCGGGGACGTTGGGTCAGTTGCAGGCTGGCCGTCAGGCCGGGAACGGAATGGCTTGCAGCCGGGCCAAGGCGCGACTGAACTGGGTTTCCCAAGGCCAGCGCCGGGGGGAATGCAAAGTGAGGCGGCGCGCCGAGCGGGTGATCCGTCCCACCAGAGCGAAGACCCGCCGCCTGAAGGTCTTGGTGATCACGGTCCCCTCGCCCAGACCAATCCGCGCCGTCCAGCGGGCCAGGTTATGCGCCATCACCTGGACCGCCAGCCAGGCGCCGTTGGCGGCGAAGCGCCCCGACGGCATGTGGTTCAGCCCGACGCCGTACTTGAGGTCGCGTATGGCGTTCTCGACCTCGGCGTGGCGGCGATGATCGGCCTCCAGTTCCAGCGTCTCCCCATCGCGGTCGGTGATGAAGGCGTGATAGCTGTATCTGGCGAAGAGGGCGAGCTGGGGACCGGGCGTCGGCTTCACCCGCCGGACAATGAGCCGCACCGGCGGGGCGTCCGGCTTGGTCTGGAACGGGGTGTAAGTCGTCTCGGCGACATCGGCGGCGCCGTCCATCCAGTAGGGAATGGGAGTCCAGTCCTCCTCTGGTATCGCCTCGATCAGGTCCCGCAGGCTGGCGCGCTGGCGGATGGTGATAGAGAAGCGGACATCCATTTCCCGGCAGACGGCAACGACAGTGTGGGCGTAGAAGCCGCTGTCGGCCCGCACCGTGAGTTGTCCCCTGGCCCCGCCGTAGCGCACCCGCCCCACCGTCTCACGCAGGAAGTGGGCCGCGCCACGGGCGGTGTTGGCCCGGCCCTCGCGCAGCCGGGACATCAGCACCTCGCCGGTGCCGGCGGCAATGGCCAGCAGCGGGTGATAGCCGCGGGCGCCGGTATAGCCGTGGTGGCGCGCTCCCTCCTTGGCCAGTCCATAGGTCTCGCAGATGGTCGAGTCCAGGTCGATGGTCAGGGGCGAGTCGCCGGGTCCGGCCCCAGCGGCCCAGGCCCGGGCCAACAACTGGCGGCTCACGCGGTCGAGTTGACGGACATGCCCCCACCGGAAGCTGCGCAGGAAGGTCCCCAGGGTGGATGACGCCTTGACCACGCAGCCTAGAACACCGACCGTCCCACCAGCGCGCAGCGCATCGGCGTCGTCGATGCAGTCGCCGCCTGCCAGCGCGGAAGCGACCAGCGTCAGCATCTTGTCCCCAGTGTTCGCCCGTCCCGGCGCTCCGCCGAGGTCAAGGTGATGGTCGACGAGTTCCCGCAGGCCCAGGTGCCGGGCTAGGGTGGCCGGCAGGAGCAGGCCGGCATTGGCCACCAGGCGATGGTCGTCAAAGAGGATGCGCATACGGTCGGGTTTGTTCTGTGGCAGCATCTATTGGGTGCTCCTTGTTTCCGGGCTGGTTTCTGTTCCAAAACCATTATCCCAGATTCAGAGGAGCACCCTCTGGCTTCTTCAAGGACTGTCCCCAAGGACGTCCTTCGGTGGATTCGGGCTTAGGTGGTGGGCAGGACACAGCCCATAAAAGAGGATCGGACATGAACAAAGCTGACATTCCATTTCTATCGGCCACCGAGCTTGGCCGACTGATACAAACCAGGGATGTCTCCCCCGTGGAGACCACCAAGGCATATCTGGAGCGCATAGACGAATTCGACTACAAGTTCAACTCATATTTAATAGTTTGCCGCGACCAGGCCATCCGGGCGGCCCGCCGGGCAGAGCGGGAGATTTCCCGGGGAAACTACCTGGGACCCATGCACGGCATTCCCGTGGCCGTGAAGGACCAGATGTGGGCCAAGGGGGTCCGCTGCTCCGGGGGCTCACGCATCCTGACGGATTTCGTTCCAACGGAGGACTCCACCACGGTGAAATATTTAAAGAGAGCGGGTGCAGTCCTCCTGGGCAAGACCAACATGCCCGAGTTCGCCATCGGGGGTTCCCACCGGTACAGCACGCCCCGCAATCCCTGGGACCTGGACATGTTCACCGGCGGCTCAAGCAGCGGGTCAGCAGCCGCCACCGCGGCCTACCTATGCGCCACTTCCGTGGGCGAGGACGGAGGTGGCTCTGTACGCCGCCCCGCGGCTTCCTGCGGCCTGGTGGGTCTAATGCCCACCTGGGGCAGGGTGAGCCGGTACGGCCTGATGCCCGGCCGCTGGTCCAGGACAATATCGGCCCCATTTCGCGGACTGTGGAAGATGCCGCCATCACCTTGTGGGCCATCGCCGGATATGACTCCAAAGACCCACACAGTTGGAACACGCCCGTCCCCGACTATCGAAAGGCCCTTGAGGGAGACATAATAGGCATACGGGTGGGCCTGGTCACGGAGTTTTTTCGCGGCGACGTGGCCGAGGAGCCAGTAAGGCAGGCCGTGGTGAAGGCCGTTTCGGTGCTGGCAGAGCTTGGGGCTTCTGTGGAAGAGGTCAGCATCCCCTTGGCAAAACACTCCATGCTGATCGCCCGGCTATTGCTGACCGTGGAGGCGGCATCCACCCACAGGGACTGGATAAAGCAAAGGCCCTGGGACTATAGCGATGCCACCCGGGTGATGCTTCTAACCGGCAGCATCATACCGGCCCAGGTCTACTACAAGGTCCAAAAGATCAGAAGTCTGCTCAGACGGCAGGTGCTTGACGCCATGGAAAGGTGCGACATTCTGGTCCTCCCCACTTTGGGAAAGCCCGCCATGGGGATGGATGACTCGGAGAGAGCATTCCACCCGTACATCTTAACCCCGATATTCAACGTCGCCGGAGCTCCAGCCATCAGCGTACCCTGCGGATTCAGCCCGGCTGGGCTTCCCATAGGACTTCAGATAGCGGGGCGGCCCGGTGAAGAGGAGACGGTGCTGAAAGTGGCCCACGCCTACGAACAAAACACGCCCTGGCACACTAGGAGGCCGCCCGCGGCTTGAAGGTCAGTTCATAAGGGCTGCCCCGTCTACCTTTTCCTGGCCAGCTTCTGCACACGTCTTGGAAGTTTCGGCGGGTCCATCGCCCGTCCACGCACCCTGTTGGCGAAGGATACCTCGCTTATATACACATCCCCATGGGAGTCCACCGCCACCCCATGGGGGGTCATGAACTGCCCAGGCCCCTCCCCCTCCTTAGGGTCGCCCAGCCGGGTCAGGAGTTTCCCCTCCAGGTTATACACACTCACACGTCTGCCCAACCCTCCGGGGCCGTCGGCGTCGTGGTCCCCCTCTTCGGCGACGAACAGGTGCCCCTCGGAATCAATACACATGGCGTTGGGCGTGTGGATATTGTTCCACATGTCCAGGAACTTGCCGTTTGAATCGAAGACCTGTATCCGGCTGGTGTACTTGGAACAGACGTAGACTTTGTCGTCCTTATCTACCAGAACGCCATGGGGCTTGATGAATTGGCCCGGGTCGATTCCTGGTTTCCCCCAGGATAGGATGTGCTTCCCATCGGGGGCGAACTTGTGGATATTGCTGTTATATTCTCCGTCGGCCACGTAAATGTCTCCGGTCACAGGAGAGACAGCCACGTTGGTGGGTTTGTTGAAGGGCCGGCCGCTCCATTTGGGCGACGGCTGGTGCTTGGTGCCCAGGGTCATCAGCAGCTTGCCCTCGGAGCTGAACTTCTGGACGGTGTGTAACGCATCGTCCACGCAGTAGACGGAATCGTCGGGGCCTACGTGGATGCCGTGGGCCCTGGTTGTCACAGGCCCATGTCCGCTGAACATCCCTTCGCCCCAGGCCCTGAGGAAGTTGCCCTCCCGGTCCAGAACTATCACGGGATGGTCGCTCCTGTTAAGGACATACACATTGTCCTTGGAGTCGACGGCAACCGCCGCCGCGTCCTGGAAAGCCCACCCCAGGGGGAGCTTCTCCCAACCCTCGACGGGCTCGAATAGCAGGTTTCCACTGCCCAATGTTACAGCCATATCAGCCGTACCTCCTTTTTAGTAACCGGCTAAATTACCGGGACTTCCGGGTTAAATGTCCAAATGTCAAAGTTGGCGCCACTTAAGGCGTTGGCCATCGGGCGTCAGCGGCAGGAGCACGGGTGCGGTCATCCCCTGGCCCTGCCGACACTATAGGGGCAACCTGGGCTCCGGAGAATCTTGCGACGGCTCTATCCCAAAGGCATGGGCGATGAATGCTGGCATCACGTACAGGGCCAGGAGCATGGTCAGCTCTATCGAGCCCTGGACGCCGAAATGGTCCAGGACCGCCCGGAAGGTTTCGGGTTTGACACTGTGGTCCCTATGAAGCTCCCCGGCGAATTTCACCACGGCCGCATCGTCGGAGTCCATTTGAGGAAGCTCTTTCCGGTCCCGAAGGGCGTCCACAAGCTGGTCGGACAGACCGGCCCGGCGGGCGGAGGCGGCGTGGAGGTCCCACACGCAGGGGCTGTCGGTATCCCGGCCGGTCAGGATCATTGCCAGCTCCCGGACCCTGAGAGGCAGCGCCGTGGAATCGTCCCGGAGATAAACTTTAATCTGCTCAAAATGCCTTGCCGCCTCGGGGCTATTGGCCATCATGCCCGTAGGGCTCCAGTCGGGTATGGCCGTCCGGCCCCTCGCTATCTCGTCAAAGGCGGCCATCTGGGCCGGCGGCGCCTTGTCTCTACTGGGCATGGGCATCTTTGGCATACCGGACTCCTTTCTAATCCAAATATTATCGCCCCGAATATAAAGACGCGCCCGATATAGGCCAGAGCTTAGCATCGCCTCGCAGAGCCGTCAAACGTTGCGGGTTCTGGAACTTACTATGGCCAGCATCATGAGTCCAAACCCCGAGACCGCGGCCAACATCCACCATGACATGGCGTAGGACCCTGTCCTGTCCGCGAGGAGGCCGCAAATGGGAGCGATGGTGACGGATGTCAGTGCGCTTACGGTGGCATTAAGTCCCATTGCGGTCCCAGAAAGAGCCGGCCCCGCCAGCTCGGCGACAAAGACAACATACACTCCCGACCGGCCAACAAGCACTATTCCCAAGACAAAGACCAGCGCCGCCAACGCCGGGAGAGGGAGGCCCGACGGCAGCGTGGCCAACACAGCCATGGATACCACCGCCAGGACGCCCGCCATTGCTAGGACCCCCACCCTCCGTCCCCTCAGAAGCAAGTCGCTGACTGCTGCCCATCCAACGCGCCCTACCGCGCCGCCGGCCATCAGGGCGGCCATCAGCCCTCCTGCCTCTCCTGCGGACAGGCCCAGGTCTTCCTTTAAGTAGAGGATCAGATAGGCGCCGACGATGCGCTGGGGGGGCCCACGGTGGTCCCGACGACGGTGGCCATCCAGATTAAGGGATTCTTGAGAACCTGGGGTAGCTTGCTGGCCGACTTGATGGATTTATCCGACCTGGAATAGCTGCCAGGCTTGTCCCTGTAAAAAGTAACGAAGAGCAAGGCCGCTGAAGCGACAGTGATGGACATCACTATCAGCGCAGTGCGCCACCCAAAAGTGAGGGCCAGGAAGGTTAAGAGCACTGCCGCAACAATGCCGCCACCGGGTATTGTGGCCTCGGTGATGCCCATGGCCGTGCCCCGTCTATTCGGCGTCATCCAGTCCATAAGTGCCTTGATGTTGGATGGAGCGTTGCCCGAGACGGCAACACCGATGAATAACCCCACTAGGACTCCCTGGACCACGGACTAGATCTGAGAGAACAGCAGGATACCAACCGCCACCCCCATCATCGATGCCGTCCAGAGACGCCGGACACCAACAACGTCGGCCAGCCATCCGGCGAAGAGCACAGTGATCAAGGAACCTGCGATCTGACCCGAGGCGATCAGGCCCAGCTGTGCCCGGCTGGTGTCGAATTCTTCCTGGATGAAGGGATATAACACTCCCATGCCCTGTATCAGTAAAGCGATGGCAAGGCTGACGACCACGCACAGACCAAGCACCACCCATGGATAGGGAATCGCCCTCATAACTCTGATAGGAACCTCTATAATCTGGACCGGCTCACCATCGCCGTGATCGGCCCCTGCTTATCAAACCGGCCCGAGTCAGACTCCAGGAGAGATACAATGTGGGATTCCGGGCCAGACTGTCAGGGGCCTGCGTAGACCAAACGGTTACCGGAAGTCAGGAGTAAACGGCGACGTTCTCATTATAATGGCATATACCGGTATAAGGGGATTCATTATGCGCATGCTGCCCGTGCCCGGCGCCAGGATATGGCTGGACTTCGCCGCCGGCCTGGCGTGACCTCCATATGCACATCCTCACCGGGGGGATAATGCAGAGGAGATGGGGTGCGGCTGGCATTGGGAACGGGGTGCGTAGAATACGGAAGCCGGGCCCCGCCTGTAAAAGCCATGACAGAGGAGAGAAAATATCTGAATTTCGTATCTGAAATCTGGTGCCGAAGGTCGGAGTCGAACCGACACGGGGTTTCCCCCAACGGTTTTTGAGACCGTCGCGTCTACCATTCCGCCACTTCGGCATGCTGAAGGTCGGCAGCCCGTCTCTGGTCCCAACTTCGGAGCAAGAACCCTCCGGTGGGAAGCCGGCTAAAGGGCCGTCTTTTAGACCAGAATATCATCGGCCCTACGGCATGTAAAGCGAGTCCCCAACGGCTGCATCCCGCCCCTATCCTTATCGCCCATTATTCGTATAATGTATCTGGCCGCCGGAACCCACACGTGAGATATCGGGACTCCGGGGGCGTTTGAGTCCAGCATTGTGCCTTTGGGAGGTCGGCCATGGAATTTAATATTGCCGTGCTACCCGGCGACGGAATCGGTCCCGAGGTGATAGCCGAAGGGGTGAAGGTCCTAGAGGCGGTGGGCAAGAAATCCGGCCACCGCTTTAACCTGAGCTACGACGAAGTGGGCGGTGCGGCCATCGACAAATACGGCGTCGCACTCAAGACTGAGACTCTGGATATGGCCCGGCGTTCCGATGCGGTGATGTTCGGCGCCGTCGGTGGGCCGAAGTGGGATGACCCGGCGGCCAAAGTGCGTCCGGAAGACGGATTACTGGCCATCCGAAAGGGCCTGGGATTGTTCGCCAACATCCGGCCGGTCAAGGTGTTTCCAGAATTGGCGGACTACAGTGTGTTAAAATCAGGTCTGCTCAAGGGTGTGGACATCGTGGTCATCCGGGAGCTTACAGGCGGACTGTACTACGCCCTGCCCAAGCGCCGCCAGCAGACAAAGCTGGGCTGGACGGCTGTGGACACTTTGCGCTATAACCAGCAGGAGATAGAACGAGTGCTCCGTGTGGGATTCGAGCTGGCACGGGGCCGCAGGGGGAAGCTCACGTCGGTGGACAAGGCCAACGTGTTGGAGACCTCCCGGCTGTGGCGCCAGGTGGCCACCGGCATGGCACGGGAATATCCCGACGTGGAGTTGGAGCACGTGCTGGTGGATACCTGCGCCATGCAGCTTGTGCAGCGTCCCTCCCGCTTCGACGTTATCGTGGCCGAGAACACCTTCGGCGACATCCTGACCGACGAGGCTGCGGTGCTTACCGCATCCATGGGCCTGCTGCCCTCGGCCAGCCTGGCTTCCACACCCCACATGGGTGACCTGACCCGCGGGACAGGGGCAGGGCAGGGCGGTCTGAAAAATGAAGCGGGGAAAAAGACGACCATGGGCATGTACGAGCCCATCCACGGCAGCGCCCCAGACATCGCGGGAAAGGGTATAGCCAACCCCATCGCGACCATTCTTAGCGTGGCCCTGATGTTGCGTTACTCCCTGGGCCTGCCTAATGAAGCCGCCACCGTGGAGGCGGCGGTGGAGAAAGTGCTCAGGGACGGATACCGCACCCCCGACATCGCCCTTGAGGGCGAGAGCACGGTCGCCACCAGAGAGATGGGGGAGATGGTGGCCCAGGTCCTTTAACGACCGCTCCTCTTCCCAAGGTCACTGGAATATACGCCCTATGATTTCCAGCAAGGCTCGGCGGGCCTGCGGGTCCTCCAAAGTCGAGGCAGCGGACACAGCGGTGTCTCTATAGGCATCCAGGAAATCGTCCGGGGATTCCCCCTGAAGAACACGCTCCCTGTACAGGTCCACAGACTCCCTAAGCCGAGCTTCCAGCCACTCCGGAGACATGTCATCCAAGAGCTTCTCGAGGAATAGGCCGTCTTTCTCCAGGGAGATGGCCAGGCCGGGGATCTCCCGCAGCCTGGCGGCGTCGTAGGCGAAGTGGGCCAGCGACTCCACCACCAGACCACGCTCACCAAGCTCCTCCAATTGCTCCACCAATCGGGCGGCGAACTCAGGGTCGACGTGAATCAGGCCGTAGAGAATACCCTGGGGGCTTCGGGCGTAGCCGTGGGGATTGGCCACCAGTCCGGCCGCCTGGGGAAGGTCCGAGGAGAGTATCCTGACCGATGCCTCGGGAGATGCCCGGACAAAATCCAGCAGGGGCACCTTCGAGTCACCCAATATCGCCAGGCCCAGGCGGTAGTCCCCAGTTCCAACGCCGGTGATGACCCTGTAAGCCAAAGAGGTGAATGGCGCGTCGATCTGAAAATTCCCCGAGATCTCCGCCAGCAGGGTCTTCAGGCCTTCGACTATTTCGTTGGAGGAGTGCTGGGGGGTTATCTTCAAGGCCCGAAGCAGGCGCTGCGGGGAGACGGCGTCGCTGCGTACCGCCGAGGCCTTGTTCTTCAGCATTCGGATGATCAAGCCATCGCTCAGACGGTCCATCAGGTTCTTGGCCGTTACCCGGTCCGTGTCCCGCATCAGCTCGAAAATGAGGTTCAGGTCTTTTTCCTGCTGGTCATCGGACAGGCTCTCCAAATAGTCTTCTAACCTCCGCGATCCCGTTCCCATGTCTTCGCGACCTGTCGCCAGGGTGGCGTCCACCTCCCTGGCGTACCGTGTCAGCTTCCGGCTGAACTCTCCCACCACCCCACCTACGGAGTCCAAAGGCAACCCGTCGCCGCCGCGGCCAAACAGCTCTATCAAGACTCCGCTGGGCAGCAGCACGGAGAAGTCCATCAAAGAGGGGTCCTCCAGCCCTGCCCTGAAAAACTCTATCTTCTGGTCCAGGGACATCTCTTCAGCCCGAAGGAAGGTATCCAAAGCTTCCTTCAGCCCGGGTCCCTGTCCCCCGGCTTCAGCCAGGACCCGGGGATGTTTTTCATGGAGCTGAAGCATCTCCCTGAGGTAATTTCTCCAGAACTGAAAGCTCCTGTCCACATTGGCTGCGTCCACGAGGCCGAACTCGTTGCTCTTTATGAGGTCGAACTGCTGAGCGAAGTCCTTCAGTCTCTGCCTCTCCTCCCCTTCCAGCAGATTTTTGGTCCTTTCCGGCAGGAGAGTGACTTCAGGAGGTTTGAGGTCCAGGTAGCGGTCTAAAGGAAGATGGGTGATCCCGATGTACGAATCGGCGGCCTTCTTATCCTCAGGGGATAACCCCAGATACCAGGTGATTGCCTCTTTCCAGGTCTGAAACTCTCCGTACCCTAAAAACTGGTCGAAATACTTGCGCAGTATTGGAGGTATCAAGCCGAGGCTCCCGGCCGTTGTGTACAGCAAGTCCGCTTCTCCGATGTGGAACAGGTCGGGGTCATTCTCCCGGGAGAGGTTGGGAAGGTTCCTGAAGCGTTCCCGCAACGGCTCGTAGCCGTCGGGGGGCTGCGACATGAAGGTGATCAGGTCTTTTTGGTACTGTTCCGTGGCCGGAGAAGGGCGGTTCCCTGACGGTGGTTCCCAAGATAGCTCGGGACGGCCCGAGACCTGGAAGGCGCCGTAATAGGAGTGGCTGATCTCGTGAAGGACGATTTGGGGTATCGCCTGGCCTACCCCAGCCCAGCTGTCATATCCGAAGCTGCCGAACCACCCTGGCTGACCCACCATCTGTCTTAGGTCGTAGCCTTCCAGCCACCCCCGCCCGGCAGGGCTGACGTTGAACAGCGCCGCAATGGCATCCACCCTGTCCCTCACCCACCTCACCTGCTGAACGGGGGGTGGCTCGCCCGTAGCAGTAACTGGTGGGGCTCCAGGCACAGCTATCGGAGTGGGAATTGTGGCGGTATTGGGAATGGGCGTGACCGTCGCCGTTCCCGCCTCCCTAACGTCAGAAGATGGGTGATCCAAGGAGTCACCATCTTTTGGAATAAAGGTGGGCGGAGAGGAGGGAGAGGTTGGGGACGGACTGGAGCACGCGGCCAGCAGTATCAAAAGCAGAGAGATTAGAAAAGCGACTGCCGTATAATTCTTGGGTAACGATGGGCTTTGGATTCTACGGTTCTCCACGTTCGCTCGTCAGATGTCGGCTCCCTGGTACTTGGCGATTTCGACGAAGCCGCCGGCCTCATCCGCCCAGGCGAAAAGAGCCGCCTCAATGACACGGCCAGCGTCGAGTCCGACCACGAGTTGTTGAACGGGATACGCGGGACCATCGCCCCATGGGCTTGTCGCAACTTTGTGGTCCGTGGCCGAAAAGTATGCTTGGGCATTGGGGTGTGAGTGATAGATAACCCGAGGTGGCGCATCGGCGTCGAAACCGCGACTGAATGTTAACAGGTCATCCGCGCTGAACACGTAGGCGGTCTCAGCGCGCCGGCCGGGCACGGCTGGATTGCCACCCTTCTCTTGTGCATTCACACAAGGGCGAACTATGGAAACCGATGCAATGTCTTTGGTGCTGGCGAGCCAACCGCAGCACTCAGCGGGGAATGTCTTCCTAGCTTCGCGGTAGACATTTTCGAGAATTTCGCGGGGAATGGGGACCGGGACGGGCTTATCAGGCACAATTACCTCACAATGCATCGAATTCATACCCTGATCAGCTCCCTGGAGCCATTGCTAAAGCACTGAAACTATCCTAGCTATAACTTAACCCCTGGTTGCGCCTTTTGCAACTCGTCAGGACCCAGCCAAGGCTTTGGCCGGCTTTACTGAGCATCGGGTATAATTTATAGTAGTGGATATGAAACATTCAGATAGGTCCCGCCTGCCGGTCGTGGGCAGAGTCGCACTTCTAGCAGCTGTGCTGTTGACGGCCCCTGTTTGCCTGGGCGCCAGGGGCCTACGCCGCCGGGGATACCATCCGGGTGGTATCGAATGATTGGGAGTTCCGGTTTTCCCGGTGACGTGGTCTTCGACCTGGAGGTAGAAGGGGAGGCGAGCATAGTCGAGGTCAGGCTGTTTTACCGGGCTTCCCCCTCTGGTCCGTGGGTATACGCCTATCCCGCCCCTGACCCCCGGCCTCCGGGTGGAGACCAGCCTCAACCTTCAGTTGTCCGGTACGAGCTACCTTCCCCCCGGAACGGAATTGGAATATTACTACTCCATCCTGGATTCTGAGGGCAACGTGCTGGAGACCATGCCCGAGAGCTTCCTCTACTTCGACAACAGGTTCGAATGGCGTACAACGGACGCCGGGCCGTTGACCATATACTGGCACAGACCTGAAAGAAGAGCGGGTCCTCCAGGTTGCCCAACAGGTGGAACGGTCTCTAATCGATATAAGTGAGCTTCTTAAAGTGAGCCTGGACAGACCGGTCCGGGGAATAATATACAACTCCAGGAGCGAGTCCCGGGATGCCTTTCCCCACCTGAGTGAGACGATCACCGAACAGCAGGTCTTCCAGGGCTTCGCCTTTCCCGACAGGGGGGCCTTCGTCGGAGTGGGGATGCAACTTAGCCTAATCGTCCACGAATCGGCCCACCTCCTCCTAAAGGAAGCGACCGGCTCGCCCCGGGCCAGGGTCCCCGCCTGGGTGGATGAGGGCTTCGCCAGCTCCGTCGAGCCGGGGCTTCACGGGGTCGGCCGGGGCCTGCCAACAGGTGGCGATCCGGGGGCCATGCCCCTGCGTCAGATGAAATACCGTACCCGGACGGCCCGACGAAATCCGCAGCTTTTACAGGAAGGCCGAAAGCGTGGTCGGCTACCTTCTGTCCTTCCCCCCCGAAAGGTTCCGTGTCTTCCTTAAGGGGCTGAATGCGGGCGGTGACGTGGATGAAGCCCTAACTGTGGGTTATGGCTTCGGGCTGGAGGAGCTGGAGCGGGGGTGGGCCGCCTCCCTGGTCCAGCAGCCACCCAGGGAACCCTCCAACGGAGGCGCCCCTTTTCTCTTACCTGGATACCGCACTCATAGTGGTCATCGTCGTGGTAGTGACGGGGGTTTTGGCGGCAAACTATCTGGTGAGGAAGCTGAGACTGAGGAAAGAGGGAGCCGAGGTATCGGAAGGCCTGACCGAGGATGAGTGGGAAGGACGGCCCTAGCGCCTCTGTCAACTTGTAATTGATGTAGGGTTTCACCCCCACTTTTCCGCCGTCGGAGGATCCCCCGTCGAGAGGGAGAGAATCCCTTCCCCTTTTGATTGGGCGATGCTATACTTGACAAACCCACTTGCCTATGATATGATTATGCGATAAACAAGTGGGAGAATCAACGATGGACATCAACATTGTAGAGCTAGCCCAGCGGTTCTCTGGATAACGACAAAGCTAGGGAGTTGCTGGAAAGCGTCAGATGGCCCGACGGTGCGGCGTGCCCACACTGTGGCAGCGTGAAGGTTTACCGTTTGGAGCCAAAGCCTACATCGAAGCGTCCTGGACGCAAGGGTCTCTGGAAGTGCGGAGACTGCCGGAAACAATTTACCGTCACTGTAGGTACCATCTTTGAAGGTTCCCATATTCCGCTGAACAAGTGGGTTATAGCAATCTACCTCATGTGTGCTTCCAAGAAGGGTGTTAGTGCATTACAGTTACAACGGATGATGAAACCTCTTACGTACAAGAGCGCGTGGTTCATGTGCCACCGCATCCGCTATGCCATGACCCAAGAACCAATGACCGGGCTGCTTAAGGGCACCGTAGAGGCTGACGAAACCTATATTGGCGGCAAGGCTCGGAACATGCATGCCAGTAAGCGGGCGAAGTTGGGCGGGCGTGGTACGGTAGGCAAGCCACCTATCTTCGCATTGGTAGAGCGCGATGGCGAGCTTCGCGGGATGCACGTACCGATGATAACTGGTGACAATCTGAAGGGAATCATTCGGCAACAAGTGGCTCCTGAAGCTGTCATTATGACCGATGAACATGGAGCATATCGGGGACTAAGCCAAGAATTTTCTGGGCATGAAACAGTGTCCCATAGCCGGGGCGAGTACGTCAGAGGTAGCTCCCACACCAACACAATTGAGGGTGTTTTCAGTCTGTTTAAGAGACAAATAGTCGGTGCCCACCATCATGTTAGCCCGGAACACCTAGGCCGATATTGGGATGAATTCGAGTGGAAGTACAACAGGCGGAAGAGCACTGAGGGGGAGAAGTTGGAAATGGCATTGAAGGACACGGAGGGGAAACGCCTGATGTACAAGCAACCAATGGTGGCCCCCTAGCGAGGGTGGATATCCAGCCTCGAATATGGTAAACTATGATTGTATCGTATAAGGTAGGCAAGGTTCACCCCTCCCGTCCCACTGGGCTTTTAAGTTTGGTGGCGCAGGCAGGATTCGAACCTACAAGGGCAGATGCCCACCGACTTCCAGGGCCGGAGCGTTTACCCTTTCGCCACTGCGCCGTGTACGATGTGTGTAAGAGCGGTGGGTCCACCTCGCAAGTGTTCAGCCCACCGCTTTCCTCTTATCTCTGTATACGCCGGTACCGATTCTCTCCGATAAAGTCCCACAGCCCATTTTTGGCCCCTCGGTACAATTCCGAAGCCATTGAGTGTTTAGCGAAGCCAAATTGTTCCTTCGTTTCAATGATGAATACCGAGTTCGTGACATCATTGGCATGAACCGTATTTGGAGTATTGTTGATAATCTGGCCAGCAGCGTCTAGGAGCCTGGTGGTCGCAAATTCGGGGCGGCGGGCGGGCATATTGGGGTTTTGGTTGCCAACCGTGAATGGTTTTTTAGTAGTGATGGTCGGCTGCCCCACGAAAAGTTTGGCACCGTTGTTGACGGATTGATCATCAAAAAGGTTCTTCTGTGGGGTGGGGCCGTGGCCTTCGGTGGTTAGGGCTTCAAT